>NZ_JAMBNV010000001.1:0-1200000 GCF_023715245.1 Sporosarcina luteola | reverse complement strand
CTAAGCGCATTATTCGCAGTTGTGATTGCATGAATATCGCCGTTGAAATGCAGATTGATTTCTTCCATTGGCAGCACTTGAGCATACCCGCCGCCCGCAGCTCCGCCCTTAACACCCATGACAGGTCCTAGGGATGGCTCACGGAGAGCAATCATCGCTTTTTCACCTAGTCTTGCCAGTGCATCCGCAAGCCCTACAGTCACTGTAGATTTCCCTTCACCCGCAGGCGTTGGACTGGTTGCAGTCACGAGTACGACTTTTCCAAAGGATTTCGCGGCAGGCAATTTGGATACATCAATTTTCGCTTTGTATCGTCCGTATGGTTCAACAGCCTCTTCGGGAATTCCCGCATTCCTCGCGATATCAGCTATCGGCTGCATCACAGCAGAAGCAGCAATCGCTAAATCCGTTAATGGCTTTGCTTTTTCAGTCAAAATGTCCACACCCTTCTCTATGTCTTTCCTAAATAACGTTTTAAGATTATAGCTTCAATTCGCTTACTCTTTTATGCGTAAAACAAGCTTTCCAAACTGTTCACTGTTCTCCAAGTCCCTGAAAGCTTCCAATCCATCCTCGAGACGATATATTTTGTCGATGACAGGTTTTATTCCGTATTCTTCGACATGTTCCAACATCTCCCGAAGCTCTTCCCTGCTGCCCATCGTTGAGCCGAAAAGTTGATATTGTCCATAGAAGAACTTTCGAAGATCCAGTTCGATGACGTCTTCTGTCGTCGCACCGAATACAACAATCCTTCCCCCAGGTTTTAAGACGTCCAATGAACGGTTGAATGTTGCCTTACCGATGCTTTCTATTACAAGGTCGATTGTTTCATCCGCAAGAACCTCTGTCCAATCACCATTCGTATCTATTGCTACATCAGCGCCGAGCTCAAGTGCCTTCTTTCGCTTTTCGTCGACACGTGAACTGACGATGACGCGAGCTCCGGCATTTTTTGCAAACTGGATAAGATATGTTGCAACCCCGCTCCCTGCGCCCGGAATGAAGACGGTATCCCCTTTCTTCAATTCCCCTTGTGTAAACAATGCCCGGAAGCCTGTTAAAGCGGCTAATGAGAGAACTGATGCCTCCTCCATTGATAGATTTGCTGGTTTCTTTTCAATCTGCTCTGCAGAAATGGCGATTTTCTCAGCGAATGTACCATGATCGGGCATACCTAAAATGTCGAACTCTTCAGGCGGGGCAGCACTTTTCCCAAACCAGCGCAGTGACGGATTAATGATCACTTCGTCACCGATCGCCCAGTTGTCCACTCCTTCACCTATGGACTCAATCACGCCAACCCCATCGGAGCCGAGAATTAAAGGCTCCTTCATATCCCCACGCCGTTCAGGTACTTTAATATCCCTTCGATTCATACCAGCGGAATGCAATGCTACGACGACTTCACCTATATTAGCAATCGGCTCTTCCATCTCATCGATTTTTAATTGACCATTTACATGAATGAGCGCTTTCACAACACAACCCCCATTTAAAATATTCTATGAATTGTATACTATTCCATCATACAACATCCACCAGTTATTTTCATATGGATAATAAAAAACGCAAAGAAGAAATCTTCTTTGCGCAGACTGTAGGCAAACACCATGAATTTTAGTGTTTGCCTACAGTCTTATTTCTTTTATAGAGATAAGCTAGCAATGTTGATTTCCGCTGCGAGCGGACGCTTTCCGCGGGCACGGCTTCAGCCAATCGGACTACGAAGAGTCCGGTTTGCCGTATTTCTGCGTTCTTTGCAGAAATTAAGGCAGCCTCCACATCCTGCTCGCAACGCTTCGCTTGTGCTCGCAAAAGCCGTTCTTCGTCACGGCTTTCGCAGGAGTCGCCGCTCTCCGCTCCAATCAACGGTGTTTCCTACTAACTGAATTAGGTGATGGATATGATGACGAAGAATCAATTTAATGAACTCGAACAGTTGGAAATACCATCAATAGAACGATTGGTTTCTTAAGATCACCTGTTTCATGTTTCGTAAATACCGAAATAACCATGAATGAAGGATAGGCCAGTATACTCAACTCCTTCTATTTATGCCCCGTGTCCAATAATCAGCCAATGCACACAAAGTTAGAATTATCAAAAGATTATCCGATGTCATTTCTGGCAAGATTACTCGAATGTAGTTGAGGACTTGCGTCATAATCATGAAATCAAAGAACTGTACAGAAAACGCAAAAAGACGATTGAACGCGTCTTTACCGATGAAATAGAATAGCATGGCAGGCGATGCTGACTTTTGCTGCCATCTTAAGAAGCTTGCCAACTAGACATGGAGGACGTCGGCTGAAAGCGTTGCTTGAATGATGCCGATATTCTTAAGGGACATCCAGTTGATTGGAGTGCAGGGCGGCGACTCCTGGGGGATCAGCGCAGCGTGAAGACCCCGCAGGAAAAGCCGTAACGAAGAACGGCTTTTGCGACCAAAAGCGATAGCGTTGGGAGCACATCCGAGGAGGCTGAGGGCAAGCCCCCCGGAAAGCGTCCGCCCGGAACGGAAATCAACGTCGAGTCAGTCTATCGTTTTTGCATCAATGCGTCATAAGACAAAAGGGATGGAAATCAATTAAATTTCCATCCCTTTTGTCGACCCTCTGCGCAAAGAAGAAATCTTCTTTGCGCTGTACAATTTGCTTATTCAATTGATGAGTTCAAATTTACGACAATTACTTCAGGGCGATTGAATACCCGTATTGGAGCAATGCTGTTACCTAGACCACGGCTTACAACCATTGACGTTTTCTCCATCTCGTAGACGCCTGACGTGTATTTCGGAAACCATCCTTGACCAGGTGCGACCAATCCTCCAATGCCCGGTATCCTCATCTGGCCTCCATGAGCATGCCCGCTGAAAACTAGATCGATTTGACTGTCGACATATACATCAAATTGTTCTGGCCTATGCGATAGAAGGATCTTATACATACTATCAGGGACATCCTTGAATGTTTTTCCTATGACTTGTTCAACATAGATTCCCTCATCAAGATTGCTGGACAATGGGTCTTCGATTCCACCGATGGCAATCTGTTCACCCGTTCGATTGCCAATTGTCACCGATTCATTTGATAATACCTTTACACCTAATTCCGCCAGCTCACTCTTTATACGCTCTTCGTCATTCGTAGATATTTCATGGTTACCTGTCACGAAATAGAAAGGCGCTACCCCATGCAACTGCCTAATGATTTCCAAACTATGCTCTAAATCATATCGGTTTCCATCGATGAAATCCCCGGTTATGAAAATGGCATCAGGAGACAAGGCTCTAACCTTATTCACTAAGTCTACATTATTGACCCCAAACTCTGAATCATGGACGTCGGATAGCTGGACAATCCGATAACCATCGAAGTTTTCGGGGAGACCGGATGCTTTAATCTCCACGAAGGTTACTCCGATTGTCGTATTCTCTTTATAAATATATATACCGAGTAGCAGGAATAGAATGGAAAATAATATGATGCCTTTGCTCTTGCTTCGTTTGCGTAAGTGCATTTATATTACTGCCAACGTTTCTTGATTTTTGCAAGCTCCAATAATTCGAGTACATCCTTTTTTGGTAATTCCGTCAAAATGGAAAGGAGTTCACGTTCTGCTAATCTTCTTCCTCGGCCGCTGCGGTAACGCTCTTTATTCTCAGCATCTACAGCGTTATATAATTCAACCAGCTTTTCGTCTTGTTCATCCGCCTCTTTAGCGATGATCAAATTTTCACGCAGCCGCTCATAAAGCATATCTACGTTCGATGAGTTGTTTGCAGTGAATGCCCTGGATGTTTTAGGGTCCCCTAGAATCAATTCATCAGTTGAGACATTGAATCTCTCGGATATTTTCGCAATCCATGCGGCAGAAGGGGCATTCTTACCTTTCTCCCAGTCTTTTATTCTACTGGCGGATGTACCGATCGCTGCTCCAAACGCCATCATAGACAGGCCTCTCTGCTCTCTTAAGGTCTTTAGTCTTACGCCGAAATCTTCTTTACTCCAATCATTCACGGTGATGCCTCCTCCTATTTACTTATCTCTATATTATTTTTCTTAGGTCCTTCTGTCAATCTTAATTTATATTTCTATCAAATTATCAGTAACCTGTTTGTTGACGCTTGTAATTCTCCTCATTTTTATCCACATACGCTTTCATTATTTCATTATATGAAATTTCAAGCCTATTCGCTATCGCACCATAATGAATCCAAATACTTTTATAGCTTTCCATATCAGTTGTTACCAAAAATTCCTGAATTGCCTTTATCGTATGCAAGAAGATTTCTGTCAAGTCCCCTTCAATTTCACCTGTCGGCCATACATCTAAGTTGTCTAGCTCTTTTTCAATTCCGAGCGATAGAAGAAAATGAATGGAGTCGACATATTCTTCTAAAATAACGTTCCTCTCTGATGGTCCCTTTGTACTCCAAAATTTAAAACACCTTGTTTCGTTGGCCAATTCTGCTAGTTCAATGAGAAGAGCCAACCCTTTTTTATTGAAAACATCCTCGGTTACAAATTGATTCTGTTGAATGTAAGCGTCAAGCTGTCGTTGCATCGTGAATAATGTTGCCAATTCCATAAAAAAACCTCCAAAATCATAAGTATCTTGAAACCAAACTGAATCTCATCCGTACAAGTAGAAGACTATATCTATTTTTTGCGAGGGGATGCTGTTATGGGATTGTTGATTCGCTTTGTCATCATTGCATTCATCGTCTATTTATTTTATCGCGGTATCCGTTATTTATTGGATCCGAAACGAAAATTGGACGAGGCGTATGAAAAAGAGCAATATTATTTCTATGATGATATAAAAAATGTAAGGAAGAACTTTTTCATCACATATAAAGGCGCCCTCTTTGAAGGTGAAAAATATTTAGGGACTACCGAAAACTCCTTTGATGTTGTGTCCATTTTCGTTTGGGTGAAGGATGATGCTAAGCTTCAAGGGTTTACGAAGGATGATTTTCACTTCTTATCCTCCGAAATCAATTCCAACTATCCAATGGCTGAGATCAGTTGGAAAAACCCGATTGAGGCATTAATGAAAGCCCGTTAATATAGCGGGCTTTTCTTAGTTTCAGACATTATCCATCCCGAATGGATCAATGCCTAGGAGATAGATGATTATCCCTAAGTACAAAAGCGCGAGCAGTAGAAAACCGATCCTGAATTCTGTGTGGCGTGTTTTATGGCTGAATGCCATCATCCCAAAATAGGAACCTATTCCTCCGCCCACAATTGCAAATAGCCATAATGTTTTCTCCGGAACTCTACGTCCCCGCTTCTTCGATTGTTTCTTATCATACCCCATCATAATAAAAGACCAAATTGATATAAATGTAATCCATGTGATAATTAGTGCATTCATATAGTCAACTCCCTATCTCCTATTCTACACTTTATTGATTGTACATAGGAAGAAGAACTATAGTAAGTTCATTAATTTTCTTTTATTTTTTAAACCATAACAAAATGCCCCGCTGCCGGTTAACGGCGCGGGGCTGTATATTGGTAAATCGCTTATTTCGCGACTGACTGTTTTGCTGTTGCTGCAAGTTGTGCAAATGCTTGTGCATCTGTTACTGCAAGATCAGCAAGCATTTTACGGTTCACTTCGATGCCAGCCACTTTAAGACCGTGCATCAATGTGCTGTATGAAAGGCCATTCATACGTGCTGCTGCGTTGATACGTGTGATCCATAGTTTACGGAAATCACGTTTTTTCTGACGGCGGTCACGGTATGCATAGTTAAATGATTTCATGACCTGTTGGTTTGCTACTTTGTAAAGTCTATGTTTTGATCCAAAATAGCCTTTAGCTAATTTCAATACTCGATTACGGCGCTTGCGCGACACTGTTCCACCTTTTACGCGTGGCATAGTTCATTACCTCCTGCTATTCCTAAAGAATGTTGTATTAGTGGTTCAAAAAGAGGATATGGAGAACTCGGGCTGACGTATATCGCCACGCCTTCGTAAATCGTACTCTTTGAACGGGGGGTTGAAAATGATTATTTCATGTATGTGATCATTTCACGGATACGTTTGTAGTCGCCTGAAGAAACAAGTGAAGCTTTACGCAAGTGGCGTTTCGCTTTTGTAGACTTATTGGCAAAAAGGTGACTTGTGTACGCACGGCCGCGTTTCACTTTACCAGTTGCAGTTTTCTTGAAACGTTTCGCGGATCCGCGGTGAGTTTTCATTTTTGGCATGATCTGTTCCTCCTAAATCGTTCGCGTTACTTTTTTTCGGCAGTCGGGGCAAGTATTAGGAACATGCTCCGGCCTTCCATTTTCGGTTTTACTTCAACCGTTGAGAATTCCTTGCATTCTTCTGCGAAGCGGTCCAAAACACGTTGACCGATTTCCTTGTGCGTAATTGCACGACCACGGAAACGGATTGACGCTTTCACTTTGTCCCCTGCTTGCAGGAATTTGATACCGTTACGAAGCTTCGTTTGGAAATCATGTTCGTCAATAGTGGGGCTTAACCGCACTTCTTTGAGGTTGATGATTTTTTGGTTCTTTCTAACTTCGCGTTCTTTCTTTTGTTGTTCAAACTTGAATTTGCCGTAGTCCATGACACGTGCTACAGGCGGCTTTGCTGTTGGAGCGACTAGGACAAGATCCAAGTTCGCGCGTGCTGCAATTTCAAGAGCCTCGGTGCGTGTTTTGATTCCAAGCTGGTCGCCGTTGTGGTCAATCAGACGAAGCTCGCGGGCACGGATGCCCTCATTTACGTACATGTCTTTGCTAATAGTAATCCACCTCCGAATGTTGTATCGCGAATACACGGTTTGGGTATACCGTCCATTATTGCGACGGTCCCATGGTCCATTCGTTTAATAAGAGCCGGACAATAAAAAAAGTAGACAAAAGTAACTTTTGTCTACCCGCTTATGTGTACATGCAAATAATTGCACGGCACGTTCACTTATGTGCAACCTGTCAACAACGTTATGCGTCGATCAGGTGAGAAGCGGGCAGCTCCTTCTTATACCACAAACTGTATTCATTAACCTTAATAAGTCTACCATCTTATTTATTCATTGTCAACATATTAATTGCACGGTTGATTTTCGCTTCAGGCGGACGCTTTCCGCGGGCATGGCTTCAGCCTCCTCACTTCGCAACGCTACGTTACGGGGTCTTCAGTTCATGCTATTCCCGCTGGAGTCGCCGCCTTCCGCTACAATCAATGGAGAGTATTAATACTAAGTATTACGGTTAGAAATTCGCTTGAATAGCGCATAAAACGTTAGACAAGCATATAAATCAGCGCAAGATGCATTTAGCGCGATTATATTTTATCTATTAGTTGCCCCACGTCCACGGTTATTAGTTCTCGTGTGAAACGTCGGCTTGAATCATTTTTAAGAAATCTTCAAATGGCATGCTTTCGGATTTTTGTTCGCCGTATTTTCTTACGTTGACTTCGCCGGATTCGACTTCTTTGTCTCCAAGGACGAGCATGTACGGGATCTTTTGGACTTGGGCTTCGCGGATCTTGTAGCCGATTTTTTCGTCGCGGCTGTCAAGGTCGATGCGGAATCCTTCTGCAACCAGTTTCTCACGTATTTCATTTGCATAGTCGAAGTGAGCTTCTGGTGAAACCGGGATTACTTCGACTTGAACCGGTGCTAGCCATGTTGGGAATGCACCTTTGTATTCTTCAATCAGGAATGCAACGAATCGTTCCATTGTCGAGACGACGCCGCGGTGGATGACGACTGGGCGATGTTGCTTGCCGTCTTCTCCTACGTATGTGAGGTCGAAGCGCTCAGGAAGTAGGAAGTCGAGCTGTACAGTTGAGAGTGTCTCTTCCATACCGATTGCTGTTTTCACTTGCACATCGAGTTTTGGACCGTAGAAGGCAGCTTCACCATCAGCTTCGACGTACGGTAGACCCATTTCATCCATCGTTTCTTTCAACATGCTCTGTGCGCGTTCCCACATTTCGTCATCGTCAAAGTATTTTTCTGTATCCTCCGGATCGCGATAGGATATACGGAATGAGTAATCTTTAATATTAAAGTCTTTGTAGACGTCAATGACGAGTTGGACGACACGTTTGAATTCTTCTTTGATTTGATCCGGGCGGACGAAGATATGCGCGTCGTTCAGAGTCATTCCGCGGACACGCTGCAGTCCGGATAATGCACCTGACATTTCATAGCGGTGCATCGTGCCTAGCTCTGCAATACGGATCGGCAAGTTCCGATAGGAGTGGATGCCGTTTTTATAGATCATCATATGATGCGGGCAGTTCATCGGACGGAGGACGAGATCTTCATTGTCCATGCTCATGACTGGGAACATGCCGTCTTGGTAATGACCCCAGTGACCGGATGTCTTGTAGAGCTCGACGCTTCCTAGTACCGGTGTATAGACGTGGTCATAGCCAAGCTTCACTTCTTTATCGACGATATAGCGTTCGATGATGCGGCGGATCGTAGCACCTTTCGGCAACCAAAGCGGAAGACCTTGGCCGACTTTTTGGGAGTTCGTGAATAAATTCAATTCCTTCCCAATTTTCCGGTGGTCGCGTTCTTTGGCTTCTTCGAGCATCCGGAGGTGTTCCTGTAGTTCGTCCTTTTTAAAGAATGCTGTACCGTAAATCCGTTGAAGCATTTTGTTTTTCGAGTCACCGCGCCAATACGCGCCCGCGATGCTCAATAATTTGAACTCTTTCAACTTGCCCGTTGAAGGGACATGGATTCCGCGGCAAAGGTCGAAAAATTCGCCTTGCTCATAGATGGATACTTGTTCGCCTTCCGGAATTGCTTCCAATAGTTCGATTTTGTAAGGATCGTCAATTTCCTTGAAGCGCTTTTCGGCCTCGTCGCGAGAAACTTCAATGCGATTAATTGGTAGATTTTCACCGATGATTCGCTTCATCTCCTTCTCAAGTTCAGGAAGGTCTTCAGCTGTGATTGGCGTTGGTGAATCGATATCATAATAGAAACCGTTATCGATGACTGGGCCAATGCCTAGTTTTGCGTCCGGGAATTTCCGTTTGACAGCTTGTGCAAGCAAATGGGCCGTACTATGGCGCAGAATTTCGAGCGCTTCTGGTGATTGTGGTGTGATGATTGCAATCTCACCGTCTTCTTCAATCGGTGTTTTCAAGTCGATGAGCTGTTCCCCGACTTTGCCTGCAAGTGCGCTTTTTCGTAGCCCTGGACTAATGGAGCCTGCCACGTCTTCTGTTGTTGTGCCTTTCGGAAACTCTTTTATCGCCCCATCCGGAAATTTCAATTGAATATTTTCTGCCATTGTAAACACTCCTCACTTATTTTTTTGAACAAAAAAAGCCCCATCCCTATAAAGGGACGAAGCTGTTGCTCGCGGTTCCACCCTTCTTCCTTCCATCCGGCCATATAACCGGAAAGATGAAGCTTGAAACGGCTAACGGGCCGGGGTCCGTCATCGGCTAGTGATGCTAGTTCACCGATGCTGCTCCAAGGTGGTAAATCAATCCTCTGCACTTCAGGGCTTCCAGCCAAATGACCCTGATCTCTGTAAGTGGATGAATCGATTCATGTCCTCTTCAATGCATTTGCATTAATAATTGTAGATATAATATTCATTAGTATAAGGAAAAACTCAGACAATTGCAAGTGGATAAATTCCCCTCACCCATTTCTTCGGTTTTTCCCTTTCAATTGGACGGGTTTGCTGATCATTTTAATCCGTTCCATAAGTCTCTGCGCTTTGACAGCTTCCTTTTCGCCGCGTTGTGTATAAGTCAAATGATGTTCAAGCTCATCGTGGTTAAGATTCGAGGTGAAGAAGGTCGGCAATTTTTCAGCCATGCGATATTGCAAGATCGTGCCGAGCACTTCATCACGCGCCCATGCGGACATAGATTCAGCACCGAAGTCATCAAGCATGAGGACGTCCGCCTTTTTTACAAAGTCGATTTTTTCGTTCAACGTCTGATCTTGAATTGATTGCTTGATTTCTCTTAAAAACTCAGGGATATACACAACAACCGTCCGGATGTGTCGGTTGGCAAGTTCGTTCGCCAATGCTCCGAGCACATACGATTTACCGGTTCCGAACGGTCCATGGATATAAAGGCCGCGCTCGGGCAATTTGTTTGTGCTGCTTAGTTCATTCAAAAATTTCCATGCTTCCTCTACAACAATGATCCTGCTCGTGTCATGCCCCAAATCGACATCTGGAAGGCGCGCATCCATGACATCTTTAGGCATATACATACTATCGATCATATTCGCGATATTGCGGCTTTCATCGTCAATCAGCTTATTCGGGCATTTTATGTAGTCGATGTCGATGAAACCTTGTGTGAGAATAAGTTTCGGCTCGAATCCCTTCATCACATTTATACAGCCATTGATATTGGGGCATTTGTCGCATTTGTGTGATGCGGAAGCATATTCGAATAGTTTCCCTAGGCTTTTTTCTACGACGGATTTATCGATTTCATCGGAATGTTCCTCGATGAATTTCTGGACTCCAGGAGATTCCATCACTTCATTGCGCACTTGCTCATATCTTGCGGCCAAATCCGAAGAATTGATAACACGCTTCAATGTATTTCCAATTCGCTCCATCTTATTTTCCCTCCATTCTCATGGCATCTAGCTTAGCTTGCAGTTCACGGCGCTTTTCATCAATGGCAGGATCCGCCTCATCCTTCGACACGTTCTGCTCCTCTGGCTTGTTGAACCATTCTGGCACCTTCTCTTCCCTCACCGGTTTCCGGCCACTTGTTTTCCGGCTGCCTTCCTTCTGCCATTTGATATATTGATCATGCTCTTTGCGGGATATTTCCATCGCCTGTTTTGCGGTTTCTATCTTTTTATTCGCCCAGTGCGAAGCGATCCTCTCTGCGTAGTTCTTCGTAATCTTTCCATCATTACGGATGATTACATAATGCAATAGGACATTTACAACTCCAACTGTAAATCCGTGTACCGTCACAAGCCTTTCAGCTAGCTGGACATCCACCGGGAGCGGTTCATTCCCCGTATAGTCTTTCAGCATTTCACGGGGTGATGTGTTCTCCATATAAACGAGCAGTTCATCTTCCCTAGTGAGAGGCTCGGAAGTGACATGTTTCTTTTCCTTCTGGAATGTCTTTTCTATAGAGGGGACATTTTGAGAAATATTCATCTTATAAAAATCGACAGCCGCTTTCCGCAAACGGTCTTCTGGTAGTTTCAAGTTTTCATCAAGAGCCATCATAACGACTTTTTGCATATCGAGTGGTGTTAATGAATAGAGGAATGCTAATTTCTCGATCAATTCCTTCGATACTGAAGCGAGGGCTGATTTTGGCACCATCTGTTCTGAAAGTCCCGCCCGGAATAGATTGAAATCGAAATCGGAATAAGCGAACGGGATGCCGGTTGGTTCATTGCGTCCCGTCATTTGGCCGCCCTCGTCCATCCCTTCCGATGAACTGTACCGAATAGGCTTGAACACATCCAGAAATGTGCGTGACACTTCCTTATATTGCTCATCCAGCGGATCATCGACCAGAAAGCGTGTCCTCAGACTTCGGTACGCCTGCTCACCAATTTTACTGAAAAGAAATGTGGATAACAGTGGATCATCGAAAAACGACTTCGCATCCAATGGCGGCAATAGTTCGTAACAGAAAATGCGATCCTGATCCACCTGTTTGCAATAGGTACGCAACAAGCCGATCGCCTCAAGGGAGATTCTAGCCTCAAATACTTTAACTAAAGGCATTGTCAATAAATTCATTAAGTAATAATGACTGAATTCGCTTTCCGTTTCACGCTCCGCATCAGCCCAGAGAGACATGAAGAGACTCATGGCGTCAGGACCGATCAATGGTTGGTAGAACAAAGTGAGGAGTTGCCGGTCATAATCCGAAAATGGGTGTGACAACTTGATTGTAAATGTATCGACTGGTTGCAATTCCTGGTAAAGCATTTTTTCGGAACCCCTCTTTCCTTCCTTTATTCAAAGTCAGTTTTCATCCTTTTTCTTCTGCAAGCTCTGCAGTTCATCAATAAAAACTGTTATATCTTTGTATTGCCGGTAGACAGAAGCAAACCGGACATATGCGACTTCATCGACATCGGCCAATTTTTCCATAACCATTTCGCCGACATCCTTGGAATCGATTTCGACAGTCCCTGAGCTTCGCAATTCTTTTTCTATTAAATAAACGATGTTTTTTACTGCTTCCAGATCAACCGGACGCTTTTCACAAGCACGAATTAATCCCCTCAACAATTTTTCACCGCTGAATTCTTCCCGCGTGCCATCCTTTTTCACGACGATGAGCGGCATCTCTTCCACTTTTTCAAATGTCGTGAAGCGGAAAGCGCATTTCTCGCATTCACGGCGTCGTCTGATCGATCGATTCTCTTCAGCAGGTCTGGAATCGATGACCCGGGTGCCATTATAATGACAAGCTGGACATATCATTTTTGCTTCCTCCGCAATTCCGTATAGTATATCGATTATAACAGAAGTTCAATGAAAAAATGAATGGGAACACAAAATCGTCCAAGTCGAGTAATCGACCTGGACGATTTTTATTTTACGAATTAGGAATTCACTTTGGAATTCAATGCATTTCCAACTTTTATAGCCAATTCGACAACGCGGGCGGAGTAGCCCCATTCATTGTCATACCAAGCGAGTACTTTCACTTTACGGTCGCCCATGACAATCGTCGACAGTCCGTCAATCGTTGCGGACTCCGTAGTCGTGTTGAAGTCGATCGATACAAGTGGTTCAGTCGTGAAACGAAGGATTCCCGCCATCGGACCTTCTGCAGCTTTGATGAATGCTTCATTCACTTCCTCCACTGTTACATCTTTTTGCACGTCAACGACTAGGTCGACCAATGACACGTTCGGCGTCGGTACACGTAGCGCCATTCCGTGGATTTTCCCTTCAAGCTCAGGCAGGACAAGCGATAACGCTTTTGCTGCACCAGTAGAAGTCGGGATGATCGACTGTGCACAAGCACGCGCACGACGAAGATCCTTATGCGGATTATCCAAGTTTTTCTGATCGTTTGTATAAGCATGAACAGTTGTCATTAATCCGTTTTCAATGCCGAATGTATCATTCAATACTTTTGCAACCGGTGCAAGACAGTTTGTCGTACAGCTTGCATTGGAAATGATATCATGCTTTTCAATATCTAGCTTTTCATCATTCACACCGAGAACAATCGTAACGTCTTCATTTTTCCCTGGAGCTGTCAGGATGACTTTCTTCGCTCCTGCTTCCATATGAAGGGCAGCTTTACTACGCTCATTGAATACACCCGTCGCTTCAATGACGACATCGACACCAAGCTCTTTCCAAGGCAACTTTGATGGATCGCGCTCCGCTAGTAATTGGACGCGTTTTCCGTTGACAACAAGAGCATTTTGCTCCACAACGACTTCACCGTCAAAAACTCCATGATTAGTGTCATACTTAATCAAATGGGCTAACGTTTCTGCCGGATAAGATGCATTTATTGCTACTACATCCACGTCATCCTTCGTGATAATTTGTCGGAAAACCATGCGGCCAATCCGCCCAAAACCGTTTATCGCTATCGAAGTAGTCATGAAAAAATCCTCCCGCGTAATGTTATATACTTTTTATCATTTATCCGTTAATTAGTATAGCACATTTTAACCGGGTGGAAAGAGTTTGTGAATGAAATAGCAATGTTCCACTTTTCAGAGAATAAAATAATTCGAGTTAAATTTCCGCTTGCCATTCAATTAATATTGCATCAAGTTGGTTTTCGGTCTCTTCCATTGTTCCATTATTATTAATGACTGCATTCGCGCCCAATTCCTTCTTGGCAATCGGAAGCTGCGAGTTGATGCGGGCATCCGCTTCCTCTGTAGAGTAGCCATTTCTCGCAATCAGACGCTCCCTCTGAATGGAGGGGGTTGCTGATACGACAACTATTTTATCTACATACGACTGAAGCTTGCTTTCAAAAAGGAGGGGAATATCCATGATGACAGTATTTGCCCCTTTATCTATCCATTCTTCCTTTTGCCGGATCATTTCCTTACGGACAGCTGGATGGACGATCTCGTTCAGCATTTTCCGCTTTTCCTCGTCATTGAAGATGAGATTGCCGAGCTTTTCTCTGTTCAGCGCACCGTCGGGCAGGAGTACATCCCCGCCGAACGTCTGGGCAATTTGATCAAGTGCAGGACTGCCGGGCTCCACGACGAGTCTTGAAATTTCATCCGCGTCAACGATCGGATATCCTTTTTGTTTTAGCATCCGCGACACAGTGCTTTTGCCGGTCGCAATGCTTCCTGTCAAACCGATGATCATTGGAATCATCCCTTCCTCACCTTTGGCATTGAGGGCAATATACAGAGGTCCTACCAGCGATTTTCATGCTTTTAGTCTCTTTGCCGCATGTTCCACACACTTTCTTACCATACATCTTCAAACGGGTCTGCATCGTTCCTGCTTCCCCATTAATATTCCGATAATCCGAGATGGAGCTTCCTCCCGCATCGATGCTCTCTTGCAAGACATCAACGATTTCCCGGAATAATTCCCGTTTCCTTTTTTCGCTTATCCGTTCCGTCGCCCTTCCCGGATGGATCTTCATTCGAAATAGCGCTTCCGTCGCGTAGATGTTTCCGCAACCCGAAATGACATGGCCATCCATGATCACTTCTTTGATTGGCTTCCGCGCATATTTCGGTGTTGAAGCCATAGCGAGGAAATGGTCGGCGGCAATTGTGTCAAACGGTTCTGGGGCCATTTTAAGCAATGGCGTATAATCCCCTTCCTTTTGCAACAGCCGCAATTCCCCGAATCGACGGATATCGGAATAGACGAGCAGTCCTCCATCCGCCATCTTGAGAACGACATGGATATGGTTCCTGAATTTCTGTTCCGTAACGTCTTCCAACGTGTCGACAATGAACCACGCACCCGACATGCCAAGATGGCTGACCAGTAAATAAGGTAGCCCGTCCTTTTCCAAATGAAAATAAATATATTTACTTCTTCTCGTGATGTCCACAATCGTCATGAAGGCAAGCTCTTCGATGAAGTCTTCAAGGGTTTTCCCTTTGACAATCGCTTCCTTGCCCAATTCTTTAGATTTCCTTATTACATCGGAAACTTGCACTTCAGAAATGGTGCGTCCGATGGAGACGGACGATAATTCGCGGACGACACCTTCCACTTCAGGCAGTTCTGGCATTTCTATTCCTCACTTCGTTTCGTACCAAGAATGACCAAACGCCCACTCGGCCTTTAAAGGTACATCGAGTGCCAATGCAGATTCCATCACGTCCGGTACGATTATCTTCAGTTTTTCGATTTCTTCCTCAGGCGCTTCAAAGATCAATTCATCATGCACTTGAAGGAGCATGCGCGTCTGCATTTTTTCCTCCTTCAATCTGGCGTCCATATCGATCATCGCCTTTTTAATGATATCTGCGGCAGTCCCTTGTATCGGCGTATTCATAGCCGTTCTTTCTGCAAAGCTCCGCAAATTAAAATTCGAACTTGTAATATCAGGCAAGTATCTTCGTCTGTTCATCATCGTGACGACATAGCCCTTCATTTTCGCCTCGGAGACGATATCTTCCATGTATTGCTTTACTCCAGGGAATGTCTCGAGGTACGTGTCGATGAATTTTCCTGCTTCCTTCCGGGTGATATTCAAGCTTTGTGACAGACCGTAATCGCTTATGCCATAGACAATTCCAAAGTTAACCGCCTTGGCAGTCCTTCTCATGTCTGAGGACACGGCGTCTTTATCCACTCCGAATACATCCATCGCAGTTTTCGTATGGATGTCTTCCCCTTCCCGGAAAGCTGAAATCATTTTCTCGTCTTGGGACATATGGGCAAGGACACGCAATTCAATCTGTGAATAATCGGCAGCGAACATAAGCCAGCCTGGCTCTGATGGAACGAATGCTGCACGGATCTTTCTACCTTCCTCGAGCCGAATCGGGATGTTTTGCAAGTTAGGATTGATGGAGCTCAATCGGCCCGTTTGCGTCAATGCCTGTTGGAATCGAGTATGAATTTTTCCGTCCTCGTGGATCTCCTTTGACAAACCTTCGATATAAGTCGAATTCAGCTTACCGAGCTGACGGTATGTCAAAATGAAACTAATAATTTCATGCTCGCTTTCAAGCTTTTCTAAAACATCCGCTGCAGTCGAATAGCCCGTCTTCGTTTTTTTGATTGGCGTTAATCCGATCTTTTCAAACAGGATCTCTCCTAACTGCTTTGGAGAATTAATATTGAACGGTTGTCCAGCCATCTCATAAATGATCGATTCGAGTTCGGTCAATCTCGTGGATAGCTGAAGGCCGATTTGCTGGAGGATGCCCAAGTCGGTCTTAACACCTGCCGATTCCATCTTCCCAAGAATGTTTGCTAGTGGCATTTCGAGTTCGCGATACAATTCAAACTGTTCATTTTCATGTAATTTCTCTTCAAGTATAGGTCTGAGCTCCCAGACAGCTTGAGCTTTCCTGCCGGCATGATCTGCAAGCACCTTTTCTTCCGGCAATGCTTTTTTCGCGCCTTTTCCATAAACAGCTTCATCAGGTTGGACATCTGAATAGTTGAATTCCCTTGCGACGGAAGCGACATCCGTATAAGAGGTAGATGGATTCGCAATATATGTCGCTAGCAATAGATCAAATTCAAAGCCATTCACTTCGATGCCGTATCGTAATAATGATGCAGAGGCAGCTTTTGAATCGGTTGCAAGCTTCCTTTTCTCTTCATCACGCAGCCATTCTTTTAAACGGTCGGATTGTTGCAAAACCGCGATAGGAATGAATAGTGTTTGTTTGCCGTCCGTCATGCTGACGCCTGTAACTTCCGAAGACAAATAATTTTCATCCATCATTTCAATATGGATTGCCATTTCATCCGCAAGTTCAATCATTTCAGGATTAGTTACGATTTGAACGTCAATTTCCTTTACGGGTTCACTTTCCGTTTGGGGAGCCATTTTTTCAAGCAACGTCTTGAATTTCAGTTCCTCATATATCGTTTTGACGTTTTCTTCATCAGGTCCCGAGTATGTCAAGTCGTCCATCGAAATTGTAATGGGTGCATTCACTTCAATTGTCGCGAGCTTTTTGCTCATGAATGCTTGCTCTTCATTTTCCGTCAAGTTTTCCTTCAATTTCTTTCCTGAAACAGAATCCAGGGATTCATATACTTTTTCAACTGAGCCGTATTCCTTCAATAGTTTAAGCGCAGTCTTCTCACCGACACCCGGAACGCCAGGAATATTGTCGGAAGCATCTCCCATGAGACCTTTCATGTCAATGATCTGCGGTGGTGTAATGCCGTATTTCTCCATAACATGTGCTGGTGTGTATTTTTCAAGGTCAGTGATCCCTTTTCGTGTAATGCACACCGTCGTATGGTCGCTCGCCAGCTGCGTTAAGTCCTTGTCACCTGAAATGATGACGACTTCCACGCCCTCTTCGTCACCCGACTTGCTCAATGTCCCGATAATATCATCCGCTTCATACTGATCGAGTTCGTATTGCGGAATTTGGAAAGCGTCAAGCAGCTTTCGCAAGTAAGGGAATTGTTCTGAAAGCTCCGGTGGCGTCTTTTGACGGCCGCCTTTATACTCCGTGAATGTGGAGTGTCTGAACGTCGTCTTTCCGGCATCCCAGGCGACGAGCATATGAGTCGGCTTTTCTTCCGCCAGTATGTTTTGCAGCATCATCGTGAATCCGTACACTGCATTGGTATGAATGCCAGTATCGTTCGTTAATAAAGGCAAAGCAAAAAACGCACGATACGCCAAGCTATTTCCATCTAAAAGAACTACTTTCTTTTTCGTCACAAGACTCCACTCCCTTATTCGTTCATCTAATAATAAGTTGAATTAAATTTTATCCTCCAGCTACCTGCCGTTGATTTCCGTTTCCGGCGGACGCTTTCCGGGCGGGCGGTGAGCCAATCGAACAACTAAGGGTTCGATTTGCCGTATTTCTGCGCTTTTTTCAGAAATCAAGGCAGCCCTCATTCTGCTCCCTTAAGGTCGCAAAATACATTGCTCACAAGGCTACGCTTGTGTTCGCAAACGCCGTTCTTCGTAACGGCGTTCGCTAATCCCCAAGGAGTCGCCACCTTCCACTCCAATCAACTAAAAATTGTTTCAACTGAAAACGGCTAATTCAATCTCCAAAATAAACGTTATCTCCACTTATCTTACCATGTTGACAAGTGTAACTACCAATAACGCTGTCCAAAAAACAATTATCGTATTTGTGTTTTTCAAACATAAATAAAAAAAGACCATCTAATGATAACGGGTTCGGTTGATGGGGAGAAAAGTGCAACTAACCTGAAATAGCTAGATAAAAAACAAATAAAAACGCTCAAATCAAGCGTTTTTCGGCGTAATATTTTACTGTCCTTATTGAACTAAAGCACCCGTTGAATAAGAAATTTAATTTTCGATTGTTTTTATATCGAATTTCATATTGTCTAATCTCCAAATATCAGCATCAGTATTAGAAAAGACAGTTATTTCAAGCTTTTGTCCAATGTTATATTTCTCTACGTTATCAACGGGTATTTCGTATACATTTCCTTCTCGTCTACCGTGAGAAACCCCGCCATACTCCTTCATAATCAACATTTCTTCTTCAACAAGAATCTCTTCTACTGTATCTGTAAAAGTAAAACTTTCTTGATAATCATCAGAACAGCCAGCAAAAAATAAACAAATCAATAATGTAAAACTTATTGTAAATTTAGTTTTCACAAGGCACCCCCTTGAAAGATTAGATGCATATTACGTACTAAAGTTTCAAATTGTTGTTAAACTAATCTGGCCACGTTAGTGAAAATACTCAATATGACTATACTTCTATTAAGTTGGCAATAATCCCTTTAATATTACTCTCTTAGGGGGAATGGAATTGTTATTGTCAAAAGCATGGTCTTCGTTTGAAGCTGATAAACGGATAGAGGGTTTTTCACCACAAACGTTGAAAGCCTATCAGTTACAGTCTACGCTACTGATAAGTTATTTTAAGGATGTAGAGATGGACTTGCTGGATACGAATCAACTGAAGGAATATCTTGCCGTATCGGGTAAGCATTTAAAACCAGCCAGTCTTGCACATCGTATCCGCTTTCTAAAATCTTTTTTTCGTTGGTCACATGAAGAAGGCTACCTGAGTAAGAATCCAACTTCCAAGATTAAAGAGCCCAAAGTCGGTAAGCGGATACCCAAGCATTTAACCGAACGAGAGATTGAACACCTTCGTGAATCCTGTCATACCCCAATAGAAAAAGCGATTTTCGAATTCATGTTTTCTACAGGTTGTCGAATTGGAGAAATAGTTGCGTTAGAAAAGAACAATATTAATTGGACAAATCAATCCGCAATCGTTAGAGGAAAAGGAGATAAGGAAAGGGAAGTTTATTTCAGTACACGTTGCGACATATGGCTTAAACGATATCTTGAAAGCCGGAATGACAATAATCCTGCCATCTTTGTGACAGCAAGGCAGCCACATAAAATGAGGGTCGCCCAAATGCGATACATCATCAAGCGAATTTCAAATCGTGCCGAAATCAACAAAGAGATTCATCCACATCCACACCAACTAAGACACAGCTATGCAACTCATTTATTGAATAATGGAGCACCTATTGAAGTCATACAAAGTCTTTTGGGGCATGAGAAAAGTGAAACAACAAGGATTTACGCTCAATTAAGCGGAAGGCTAAGGAAAGAGTATTATCAGAAGTACTTTTAAATGTAAGGAGCACGTCTTAACAGACATGGCTTTACTTGACTAAAGCTACTCGTTAGCTTTAGTACATTAGTTCACAGAGACTTTTTATAAGTAACAAGAAATGGTGCCAACAGAGAACCAATAATTAGAATTAGAATAGATATACTAAATGTCATAAGTCCATTGCTAAAAGGGGACAGAAAATAACCGAAAGTGAGCATGGGAAGAATAGTGATAGAGACAAAAATCAACCTGCTTGGCATTGTCATCTTGTGTGTTGTATCGCATTCGTTACATTCAATAGGTTTATAATTCCACCACAAGGATTTATAGATTTTTCGCCAACTAAAATGAGCGTTGCAATTCTCACATTTTTGCAAAGCTAATGACCTCCATTACAATTTCATAAGGTGCTGAATTACTAAACTTCCCTTTAGTTGAACAAGAAAAAGAGCCGTCTAATCAGCTCATCGATTTTCAAGTAAAGCACCACCCGTATAAGGGATTAAACCATGTTACCTAGCTTTGCTACTAGTTAATTTTCGCCTACATATTTTTCTAAAAAACTTTGTAGTCTTCCCTTATCTATTGGTCCATTGAGAACATTGTAATACCCAATGCCAGGAATGTGAATACGATCTTTGTCGAAGAAAACCATCAAACTTTTATTTTTAGTGTGAATGTTCATCCGAAATACTGCTTCTTCCGAATAGACAATCCCCTTTGGATCTTTTATTTTTTTAACTTGATATTGGCTTAAAAACATTTTTAATTCATCTATTGCTTCTTTTTTATCTATTGTCAATTTATCGTCATCATTAAGACTCCCAAATGAAATAGATTTAACATTCGTGAATAGTTCATCCAAGCTCTTTTCTTTGTACTCATAATACTTCGATAATAGCAATCCTATTGCAAGTACAACGATTATTAATTAAACGACGGTTTTCTTACTCATTTCTTTCCCCCTCAAGTTATTGGAATGCCTGCGATATATTTCAACCCTTGTTAGACTAATCTGTTTCGTTAGTTGAAAAACATCACTTCATAATCTTCAATATATTTACCATAGATTTCTCATCTTCCTTCTATATTTTTCTTTCCAATACCCAATTAGCAAGTGTTTTAACAAGTGAATTAGCAAAGGCACATAAATTTATGTGCTCTTGTTAATCCCCGTGCTAATTGCGGTTCCAGTTCGTCTATATAAATCATCTAAACGTTGATATAACAATAAAATGGGGACACCAATTCATATGCGAATTGTATCCCCAAATGCTGTGTTTTTTACTGTTTTCTCCCCATCAACCGAACCCGTTAATCTAATGAGGTCCTTTTAGTGCTTTTTAAGCTAACGCATCCTTAGCGGATGGAAATTCAGCTAATAATATCAAAATAGTTCACTTATCATTTCAACTTAATATTGTTTCTTAACTTCGTTATATACTTCTATTGCTTGTTCATAAATGCCAGTATCAGGCCCACCCGCCTGTTGCTTGGAGTGAAGGCGCTCGACTCCTGCGAACGCCGTTACGAAGCACGGCGTTTGCGAGCACAAGCGCAGCGTTGCGAGCAGTGTTTTTTGCGACCCTAAGGGAGCGGAATGAGGATGCCTTAATTTCTGCAAAGAACGCAGAAATACGGCAAATCGAATCCTTCGTTGTTCGATTGGCTCAAGCCATGCCCGCGGAAAGTGAGCGCCGAAACGGAAAGCAACAGTTTCACTCTCTTTTATTCCAAGTATCCCGTCAGTATTTTCGCATACGGCGAGTCGGCCGGCATGATGATCATCGTGTCTTCCCCGATTGTCCGTGAATAGGACTGGAGGGTACGGTATAGATTGTAGAACTCGGGATCCTTTGAAAATGTGTTATTGTAGATTTTAGCAGCTTCCGCTTCCCCTTCGGCATGGATGATGGCAGCTTCTTTTTTCGCAGTCGCTAGCATCTCTTGCACGATACGGTCCGTTTCCGCCTCAATTGTCTTCTTTTCGGCATCTCCTTCTGATAGGTATCGCTGAGCCGTCGATTCACGTTCCGAAATCATCCTTGTGTAGATGGAATGTTCGTTCTCCTCCGGAAGGTCAATCCGTTTCATCCGCACATCAATCACTTCTATGCCAAAATTACCTTCATCAAGAAATTCGTTCACTTTCTTCGTGACAAGGTCATTCAAGTTGCCTCGCTTTGAATTTTCCTCATTGACGACATCTACGTAATCCAACTTACCCATCTCGTTTCGAATGACGGAATAGATGAATTCCTCCATACGTGCTTCCGCATTGATGATGTTTCGCGCATTGGAAATCATTTTTCCAGGGTTCGTAATTTTCCATACGGCGTAATTATCAATGATAATCCGCTTTTTATCTTTTGTGCTGATTTCTGCTTCTGAAACATTATATGTCATTTGATTTTTTGGCAAACTTGTCACTGATTGAATGAATGGGATTTTCATGTTTAACCCAGGCTCTTTAATAATTCTCGTTATTTCACCGAATTGGCGTACAACGCGGTATTCGCCTTCTTTTACAACGAATACATTGGCAAGCAGAATGATAGCAATCGCAAAGATAACTGTTAATGTAATTGCTGTTTTTACAAACTTCCTCGTATTGAATGGCTTTTTCGGAGTAATGACCTTATCCGATCCAGTCGCCTTTTTCTTTTGCCCACGTTGCATTTCCTTAAATTTATCTTCAATGCTTTTGAATGGATTGTTGTCGTTCGTCATCAGTTGCCGCCCCCTTCCGTTTTCTGCTCAGCAGGTGGTGGCGGTTGGTTTTCCAGTTGCTGCAATGGTAAATATTTCAACGTTTCGCCATCATCGTTCATAATATAGATTTTTGCTTTTGGCAATACTTGCTCCAATGTTTCAATGATTAAACGCTGGCGGGTGATTGCCTTGCTTTTTGCGTATTCCGCATGCAAATCATTGAACAGGGCAACATCACCGTGAGCTTGCTCAATACGTGCTTTCTTTTGTCCGAGCGCGCGAGATTTAATTGCATCCCGCTCCCCAATCGCTTCACTTTCCCGCTGATTTTTGTATTTTTCAGCTTCATTTATTTTAGTGCTTTTTGTTTCACGGGCATCCGTAACAGCAGTGAATGCAGCACGGACTTCGGCATTCGGGAGTTCTACATCTTGTAATTTGACGCCTTGAATGGATATGCCGATGTCGTAATTCGTCATAAGAGATGTCAATAATTCACGCGTTTTCGCTTCAATTTCCGCTTTCCCATCTGTCAGTGCTGAATCGATCGTCGAACTTCCGATGACCGATCTAATGGAGGCGGATGTTGCATCATGTAGTATTTCCTGTGGGTTTTGCGAGTTGAATAAATACTTTTCCGGGTCCGTAATTTTCCATTGGACAACTAAATCCGCAAGGACAATATACTCATCTCCGGTAATCATTTTTGTTTCCTTATCAAAGGATACAAGCTCCCCATTTGGATCTTGTTTGTAACCGAACTGGAGACTAAATGTCTCTTTTGAAAGTTTCTCAACATGCTGAACCGGCCAAGGCAGTTTGAAATGCAATCCCGATTCTGTTACCGGTGTACCCGCTTGACCGAAAGTGATGACGATGGCCTGCTCAGACTCATCCACCGTGTACCACGTTGTAAACGCAATGATGAGCAATAAAACTCCAGTAATGACAAGCCCTGCAGCCACCGATGCTCGGCGTGTACTCATTTGAATTCCCCCTTTATGTATGTATCTACTGTACTTACGGTCAAGGGGCAGTTTTGGTTTCAAAAAAATCCGCCTTAAGCGGATTTCTTTGGTAAACGTATCGTAAATATAGACCCTGTACCTAGTTCGCTTTCAACGGCAACCTTTCCGCCATGCGCCTCAATCAGATGCTTAACGATTGCCAACCCGAGACCTGTGCCACCGGAATCCCTGCTTCGCGCACGGTCCACTCTGTAGAACCGTTCGAACAGCCTCGGCAGCTCCGTCGGATCGATTCCCATCCCTTCATCCTTCACTTCGATAATTGCTTCATCGTAGGTTTCCGATACATTGATGGTTATAGTCGTATTCTCTTTCGAATAATTGATAGCATTGGTCAACAAATTCACCATCACTTGGATAAGTCTGTCTGCATCCGCATCAATTACAATTTTTGATTGATTGTTTATTACAATACCCATATTCTTTCTTTCAAGCAATCCATTAATGATCTTTACCGCATTGGTAACGACATCAGGGACGAAGACCTTGCTATATTGCAGTTGAAAGCCTTCTCTTTCAATTCCCGACAACTCCAATAGGTCGTTAATCAATAGATGCAAACGATCGCTTTCCTTTTGAATGATTCCTAGGAATTCCTTTGATATAGATGGATCATTCATAGCACCGTCCAACAGTGTCTCGGTAAATCCTTTAATGGATGTGATTGGGGTGCGTAACTCATGGGAAACATTTGCAACAAAATCTTTGCGGATTTCCTCCAATCTTACGAGCTTTGTAATATCATGTGTCACGACAATGATACCAAGCCAATTTCCATGACGCCCGATAACAGGCGCCCCATAAACATTAAAGTGGGATTGACCGTTCCGGATTTGCCTTTCGTGCACTTGCTCCGTCAAAAAAACGTCTTCAATCAATCTTTCAATGCCTTGTGGCAAGCCGATGTCCTTAAAAGTTTTTCCGATCAATTCATCCCGCATAAAACCAAAAGTTTTTTCAAATACACCATTCAGAAGATTGACAGACCCCTCCCTGCCGAACATGAGGAGACCATTGCCCATGCTTTCAATTAATGTTTTCAATCGTTCCTTTTCCATTGCCCGTAATATGGAAGTCTCCTGCAAGTTCCTCGCAACCTGATTAACCGAGATGCCGAGCGCATTATAACTCCCTAAATCATCAATCGGCGTCCTCGCCAAATAATCGCCGCGTGCAATTTTCTCGACCGTATTTGTCACTAAGTCGATTGGCTTTGCATATTGCCTAATGACACGGGCACTTAGCATCAAGGAAAGAATATACGTTATGGGTAAAATGACGAGTAGGAAGATCCAATACTTTTGTTGGACCCGCAATGTTATTCCATCGTCGATCATATGAAAAAACTGGCCAAGGACAACGCCAAGACCAGTCAACAGAATCAAAAATATGATGGCAAAAGCGATAAAAAGTTTGGAATTGAGACCTTTCATTTCAATTTCTGCTCCTCGAATTTGTATCCGATCCCTCTAACTGTCTTAATGAAGATTGGTTTTCTCGTGTTTTCCTCAATCTTTTCGCGTAAATGGCTGACATGCACATCAACAATCCGAGTGTCTCCGGCAAAGTCATAATTCCAAACTGCGCTCAATAATTGATCTCGAGTGAGCACACGATTTTTATTTTGCATGAAGTATACGAGCAGTTCGAATTCCTTTGGAGTGAATTCCAATGCTTCTTCATTCAGGTAAGCTTCGTACTGTTCAGGATGAACTGTCAGGGATGCTGAACGGAGGATCTGACCTTCATCCTCATCAATGCCGGTTCGCTCTCCACTGCGTCGTAGGACCGCCTTCACTCTTGCGATCACTTCACGGGGACTAAACGGTTTTGTCATATAATCGTCCGCTCCGATTTCCAATCCTAAGACTTTATCGGTCTCTTCACCTTTTGCTGTCAACATGATAATAGGCGTGTTGATATTTCGTTGTCTAAGGATTTTGCACACTTCTATGCCATCCATTTTCGGAAGCATGAGGTCGAGTAAAATCAAATCGGGATTTTCACTTTCCACTTTCACTACCGCTTCTTCACCATCAGCCGCCATGATTGTTATGAAATTGGATTGTTTTAGATTATAGTCCAATAGCGTACGAATCGGCTGCTCGTCGTCTACAATCAAGATTTTCTGCACGACTATCTTAATCCCCCTTACATGCTCACTGTTTAGTTGCTCGATATTTAATTAAAAGTTTTCCATTGCATCCGAAGTCAGGTCTTCACGGATGGAGGGCGGAATGACCGTTATGGTACCTGAAATGACGGGTTTCCCATCTTCATTCGTAGCTTCTACTTGAATCACGACGGAACCTTTCTCTTTTTCTACGCGAATCACTTCAAATAGAAAATCGATTGTTTCATAATGATGCACGTGATGCGGGAAGGCCAAATGCTGTTCCGCAATATGTGAACCGGGACCAGGCAAGTATTTTGATATGGCGGACGTGATGATACCACTCAACATGATGGTTGGTACGATTGGCTTTTCAAACTTGGTTTGGGATGCGTAATCATGCTGAATGTACAGTGGATTCGAATCGTTTGTCAATCCTAGGTAGAGAAGTAAATCCTTATCCTCGATCTTTTCGGTAAGCTTCAGCTTTTCCCCTTCAACGATTCTTTCAATTTCCCTTCCAATCCGTCTTTTTTTACCTAATATCAAGTTGATTCCCCCTTCATTTCCTACACGGAATTTTCGTTATAGAAAGTGTATCAATTTTCACTCCAAAAGAGAAGAGACTTGGTTGGCATTAAAAAACCGGGAAGCATCAAGGCTTCCCGGTTCCATAAAATATTATAGGTTTTTGATCAATTCATCAGCAAACTCGGACGCTTTCACTTCTGTTGCTCCATCCATCAAACGAGCGAAGTCATATGTGACAACTTTAGAAGCGATCGTTTTCTCTATAGAAGCAGTAATCATGTTTGCAGCTTCGTTCCATCCCATGTGCTCAAGCATCATAACGCCTGAAAGAAGAACGGAAGAAGGGTTCACTTTGTCGAGACCAGCATATTTCGGAGCTGTACCATGTGTTGCTTCGAAAATTGCATGTCCAGTTAGATAGTTAATGTTAGCACCTGGAGCGATACCAATTCCTCCGACTTGGGCTGCAAGTGCATCGGAAATATAGTCGCCGTTCAAGTTCATTGTCGCTACAACATCGAACTCCTTCGGACGTGTCAAGATTTGTTGTAGGAAGATATCGGCGATGGCATCTTTAACGATGATTTTGCCAGCAGTTTCTGCGTCTGCTTGCTTTTTGTTCGCAGCGTCCGTCCCTTCCGCTTCCTTGATCTTGTCATATTCGTTCCAAGTGAACACTTTATCACCGAACTCTTGCTCCGCAACTTCATAACCCCAGTTTTTGAAAGCACCTTCAGTGAATTTCATGATGTTCCCTTTATGAACAAGAGTCACGGACTTACGGCCTTCTTTAAGCGCATAATTGATTGCACCACGGACAAGGCGCTTTGTACCTTCTTCGGATACAGGCTTAATACCGATACCGGAAGTTTCAGGGAAACGGATGTTTTTTACACCCATTTCGTCTTGTAGGAATGAAATCAATTTCTTAACTTCATCTGTACCTTCTTGGTATTCAATACCAGCGTAGATATCTTCAGTATTTTCACGGAAGATGACCATATCGCAGTCTTCCGGGCGTTTAACAGGTGATGGAACCCCTTCGAAATAACGAACAGGACGCAAGCATGTGTAGAGGTCCAACTCTTGACGAAGCGCTACGTTCAGAGAACGGAAACCGCCGCCGATCGGAGTTGTCAAAGGACCTTTGATAGCGATAAGGTACTCATCGATTGTGTCAAGCGTTTCTTGTGGTAGCCATTCTCCAGTTTCGTTGAATGCCTTTTCTCCTGCAAGAACTTCTTTCCATTCGATTTTCTTTTGGCCGTCATATGCTTTATCGACCGCTGCTTCCAACACGCGAGAAGCCGCATGCCAAATATCAGGGCCAGTACCGTCTCCAATGATGAATGGGATTGTTGCGTGATCTGGAACGTTAAGAACTCCGTCAGTTACTGTAATTTTAGCCATTTTACTTTCCTCCATTTCAAGATGAGGGGGCCGATAGTTGTCCTACCGCCCCGATGTATCACTTGTGATTCCGGTCGATTAGATCCGGATACAAGTTATCTTTCGTTGATTGGCACGTATTTCTGCATGTCTGGTCCGATATACTCCGCACGAGGACGGATCAGTCTATTATTGGAGTATTGCTCCAAGATGTGCGCCGTCCAACCTGAGAATCGGGACACTGCAAATATAGGTGTGAATAAATCGTGATCAATGCCAAGCGAATGATATACCGAAGCCGAATAGAAATCCACGTTCGGAGGTAAATTCTTCTCGCCTGTCACGATAGATTCGATTTCAAGGGACATATTATACCATTTCTCTTCTCCGCGAAGTTCTGTCAATTTTTTTGACATCTCACGGAGATGCTTCGCACGTGGGTCACCTTTACGGTATACACGGTGGCCGAAGCCCATGATTTTCTCTTTATTGTCAAGTTTTTCTCTAATGTAAGAATCTACTTTATCTTCGTCGCCGATTTCCATGAGCATCTTCATCACCTGCTCATTCGCACCACCGTGAAGCGGGCCTTTAAGTGCTCCAATTGCGGCCGTTATACCGGAATACATATCGGATAGCGTTGCCACACAAACACGCGCAGTGAAAGTAGATGCGTTCAATTCATGGTCAGCGTGAAGCACTAATGCTTTATTGAATGCTTCGACAGCGATATCTTCAGGTTCTTCACCTGTCAACATATATAAGAAGTTTGCTGCATAGCCAAGTTCCAGTTTAGGAGCAACGGGCTCTTGACCTTTACGGATGCGAGAGAAAGCAGTAACAATCGTTGCCACTTTCGCTTGAAGCTTGATTGCTTTTACATAATTGGCTTCATCAGACATATCTTCAGCGTTTTCATCGTATAATCCGAGAAGGGAAATTGCTGTTCGCAATGCCGCCATCGGGTGTACTTCGCCAATTGGATATGTCTTAAAATGATCAAGTACAGGCTGTGGAACCGACATATTATCCGCAAGTTGCTGCTTTAATTCTGCTAGCTCGTCCGCTTTTGGCAGACGTTGGTGCCATAAAAGATAAACAACTTCCTCAAAGCTTGCATTAACTGCAAGATCATCGATATCGTAACCGACGTATGTAAGAGTGTCATCAATTATAGAACTGATGGCGGATTGTGTCGCTACGATTCCTTCCAAACCTTTTGATGCTGTCATTTAAATCGCTCCTTCAGTCAATATTGCCGTTTCATCTACTTAAAACTTTCAAATTACGGCAAATCTACTTTTTATTTAGTACTGTCTGAAACGCTTACAATCCCATTATAGTCAAATAGTACAGTTTTGTGAATGGAAACGATTGTTTTCTTCATAAATTAATAGAAAAAGGATGAAAACTTGCTAAAAAGTCATATAAAACAGCAAACTCTCCAATCACTGGCCATGCAATGGATTCCTGCCATACTTGCCGGAATCTTCATCTTTGCAGTTCCTCCCGTCGGAATCGCTATCATCATCGCCTATTTTACTTCACCTATTTTACTAGCGGTCCGAGCAATGACAAAACTTCCTTTAACAATCGCAACTTTTTTCGTCATGCTTTCCATTTTATTCATTTTCAGTTCGTTTAGTTTCATCGCGTTGCATGGACTTATGGATACGGTGCCACTTCTAGAAAAACATCTGTCAACAGTTACCGGGAAAACAAACTTGACAGGAAAAATCCTTTCATTCCTTGAGGAGAAGATAATTGACTATGGACATGCGTTACTCGAATACGCAATTACGTTCACCGCCACTTTTTTCCAACGTATGTTCAGCATGTTCATCTTTCTCGTCGCATATTTTTTTGCATTGCGCGAATCTGGTAAAAACAAGTTTTGGTTTCTTGTCTATTTCCCTGTAAGCATGCGCGCATCAGCCAAACGTATTTTCACCAAGTCCGGCGAATTGTTCGGCACTTTTGCTTTCGTTGAAGCACGATTATTTTTATTGACGTTCATCATCCTAATCATCGGGTTCTCATTTCTTGGATTCGAATCGCCGATAGGTACTGCATTCCTTGTATCCATCGCCGATAGCTTGCCACTATTGGGCATCGGTCTATTTCTAATCCCGATGACGGCATTCTTTATCTACTCCAACCAATTGTTCATCGGTGTATCGCTTGCCTTGCTATATATTTTCGTCGTTGTGACTAGGCAAATAGCTGAATCCTATATGTGGGCTTCCGCATTTCGTGTAAAGGCGATCCATGCTTTTTTCATCACCGTATGTTCATTATACTTATTCGGGTTACCAGGCATTCTGTTAACTCCATTTCTACTGTTCGCAGCCCTTAAACTGAAAAAGCATTCAGCTTTCACCGAATGACAATCCTGCCCTGTTTCATTTTTTTGTAAATCCAGCCGACGATAAATGGCCGGATTATTTTCCGAGGCCATTTGAATAACAGCAAAAGCCCCGCAATATCCGTAATGAAACCGGGCATAATCAATAAAATAGCGCCAAAGAAAATACAGACTCCATCAATTACGGCATTTCCAGGGGCCTCCATCGTTCCCATCCTGTTCTTCAAATCAGCCAGTGCCTTAAAGCCTTGCCTCTTTGCAAGGTAAGCCCCTCCGATTCCACTGACAAGGATGAGCAGAAGTGTCGGCATGATTCCGATTGTGTTGCCAGAATAAAGCAAGATCATTATTTCCGCAGCTGGTACGAGGATAAATAACGGCAGCAGCCATTTCATTCCACAACAACTCCAATCCTAAAAAGGCCGCTTCCGAAACAAATCGGAAGGCAGCCTAAATGCATTTTTTTATAATACTCTTGCATGTCCATTATAAATGACTCCGGATTCCGCATCCATTGTAATGTCTTTTCCAGTGACAATGATTTCAGTCGCCTTCTCAACTCCGACAATGACAGGAATGCCTAAACTAAGACCGACGACAGCCGCATGACTTGTCAAACCGCCCTCTTCTGTTATTAGACCGGCGCACTCTTCAATTGCAGGCATCATATCACGGTCAGAAGAATAGGTGACAAGAATCTTCCCTTTCATGTTATGCGCCAATGCTTCTTGCGCATTATGAGCGACAACCGCTTCTCCGAAAGCTACTGATTTCCCGATTCCCTGTCCTTTCGCTAGCATATCCCCGATGACATGGATTTTCATCAAGTTCGTCGTTCCTGCTTCGCCGACCGGCACCCCTGCCGTAATAATGACAACATCACCATGAGTTACATATTGGTGCTTCACACTTTCCTCGACAGATTCCTGCAAAATTTCATCGATTGAATTCACTCTTTTGCCGATGACCGGATAGATTCCCCATACAAGCGACAATTTCCTTGAACATTCGTCCGAAGCGGTAATAGCAATAATCGGACACCCCGGGCGATATTTGGCGATCATTTTGGCGGTATGACCGCTTTCTGTAGGTGCAAGCACTGCTTTCACCTTCAAATTAATGGCTGTATACGCAGCAGCCTGTCCGATTGCTTCCGTCATATTGCCGTGTTTTTCTCGGCGGCGTGTAGAAACGACTGAACGGTAATCGACTGCGTTTTCAGCTGTTTTCGCAATCCTGTCCATTGTACGGACGGATTCAACCGGATAGAGTCCCGCTGCTGTTTCCCCGGATAGCATGATTGCATCCGAGCCGTCCAGGATTGCGTTCGCAACGTCACTAGCCTCAGCTCGTGTAGGACGTGGATTCCTTTGCATGGAATCGAGCATCTGTGTCGCAGTGATGACCGGCTTGCCAACCTGATTGCACTTTTCGATCATGTTTTTTTGGACAATCGGAACTTCCTCTGCAGGGATTTCCACACCTAAATCGCCACGTGCAACCATCAATCCATCGGATACCGTCAAGATTTCATCTAAATTGTCGACGCCTTCTCCGTTCTCAATCTTAGGAATAATATGGATATGCCCTCCAGCATTTTTCTCAAGTAATTCCCGTATCTCCATAACATCCGACGCTCTTCGCACAAAAGAGGCTGCGATGAAATCAACATTTTCCTGGATGCCGAATAAAATATCTTCTTTGTCCTTCTCGGTAATTCCAGGAAGTTGTACCGAAACGCCTGGAACGTTAACGCCTTTTTTATTTTTTAGCGTGCCTGAGTTGACAACAATCGTACGGATCAATCCTTTTTCTAGATCCTTTCCGACGACCTCCAATTGGATCAACCCATCATCTAATAGAATGACAGACCCTTTATCCACGTCTTCGATAAGCTTCTCATATGTAACTGAAAAAACATTGTCGTTCCCTTCCACTTCAGTCATCGAAATATCGACGTGCTGGCCGGTGATCAATTCGACTTGTCCATTTTTCATCGAGTGCGTCCGAATCTCAGGACCTTTCGTATCAAGTAGAATTCCGACTACTTTGCCTGTCTTTTTCGATGCTTCCCTAATGGCTTGAATCCGGGCTTTATGCTCTTCATGCGAACCATGTGAAAAGTTAAGCCGTGCTACGTTCATACCTGCCTCAATCAACTGTTCAAGTAGCTCCGGTGATTCGCTGGCTGGTCCGATTGTGCACACAATTTTTGTCTTTCTCATCACAAAACGCCCCTTCGTATTGTACTCGTCATATAGAGTAATTTGGTCAAATCGACAATTCTTTGGATAACTTATACAGTTCCATATCCAAAGCATGGTCTGTTGGTGCAAATACCACTTCTAAGTCATAGTCTACCACCTTATGGTTTTGCATACCAATAGCTACACCACCACGTCCTTCACTCAACACTTCGACAGCCCTTGCGCCATATTGGCTTGCAATAACCCGATCGCGAGCGGACGGCGAACCCCCACGTTGGATATGTCCGAGGACAGATACCCGCGTTTCAATTCCTGCATTCTCCTTCAACAAGTCTGCTAAAGCCGAACCGGACATGACACCTTCTGCGACAACGATGATACTATGTTTCTTCCCACGACCAGTACCGCTCTTCAATCGACGTACGATTTCATCCATATCATAGCCTTCTTCAGGTATAAGAATGGTTTCTGCACCACCTGCGAGCCCTGACCAAAGTGCAAGATCACCGGCATCCCGGCCCATCACTTCAATGATGAAAGTGCGTTCATGCGATGTTGCGGTATCCCGGATCTTATCGATTGCATCTATGACTGTATTCAGTGCAGAGTCAAAACCGATTGTAAATTCCGTGCCATTAATATCATTGTCGATTGTGGCAGGAACACAAACACACGGAATTCCCATCTTCACTAATTCGAACGCACCTCGGAATGATCCATCCCCACCAATGACGACGAGGCCATCGATATGATGTGCCTTCAATTGGCGAACCGCTTCATTACGCCCTTCCTCTGTCATGAACTCCGGAGAACGGGCGGATCTTAGTATTGTACCACCACGTTGGATAATGTCACCGACAGAACCGAGCTGCAACAATTCAATCTTTCCTTGGATGAGTCCTTGATAACCATTGAAAACCCCAGCAATTTCAAATCCGTCATGAATCGCTTTCCGTACAACCGCACGGACAGCAGCATTCATGCCGGGTGCATCTCCCCCACTTGTCAATACACCGATCTTTTTCAAATGGATCACCCCTACGTGTTTAGTTCACTATGTATTGTAAATGATTTCTTATAACACGAAAAGATGCGGGGGAAACCCGCACCTTATCATTCTGAAAACACACCGATATTACGAAACTTATTATAACGGTCATCTATAATTGCATTTATATCCATATCACAAAGCGAGTCTAATGAAGTCTTCAACACTTTTCTCATTTCTACTGCCTGCGCTTTCGGATCACGATGTGCGCCACCAAGCACTTCTGGAATAATCTCATCAATGATTCCCATTTCCTTCAAGTGCGGAGCAGTAATCTTCATCGCTTCCGCCGCCTGTTTTGAAAGGCTTGCATCCTTCCAAAGAATGGACGCTGCTCCTTCGGGTGATATAACGGAGTACGTCGAGTGTTCCAACATATGAATATGATTGGCGACACCTAACGCGAGCGCGCCCCCACTGCCGCCTTCTCCGATGACGATCGAAACTACCGGCACTTTCAATCCTGCCATTTCAATGAGATTGCGGGCAATCGCTTCACTTTGGCCACGTTCTTCAGCCGCTTTCCCGGGATAAGCACCTTTCGTATCGATAAAGCAGATGATCGGACGGCCAAACTTTTCAGCCTGCTTCATTAACCGCAATGCTTTTCGATACCCTTCCGGATGGGGCATCCCAAAATTACGTTTCACATTTTCTTTTGTGTCTTTCCCTCGCTGATGACCAATCACTGTAACTGGCATCGATTCGAAAAATCCGATTCCGCCTATGATTGCCGCGTCATCCCCAAACGAGCGATCTCCGTGCAGTTCCATGAAATCCTCGAATAGTTCAGCGATATAATCCTTAGTCGTCGGTCGTTCCGGGTGCCTTGCCACTTGAACGCGGTCCCAAGGCTCCATATTGCTATAGATTTCAGTCTCTAAATTGCTTAATCTCGTTTTTAATTTCCCGATTTCATCGGAAAGATCAACTTCATTGGTTGAAGTGAATTCTTCAAGTTCATCGATCTTTTCCCGAAGTTTCACAATCGGTTCCTCAAATGCCAATGTCTTGCTCATATTTTGTTTGCCTCCCTTACGTGCAGTCCGACCAATTTAGAAAGGGTCTCCGTCAAGTCACGACGATCGATGACTGCATCGAGTTGTCCATGATCCAAAAGGAATTCGGCCGTCTGGAAATTGTCCGGCAGCTTTTCCCTTACAGTCTGCTCGATCACCCGTCTCCCCGCAAATCCGATAAGCGCCTTAGGTTCAGCTAAGTTAATATCGCCAACGGACGCGAAGCTTGCGGATACTCCTCCAGTTGTCGGATAGGTCATGACCGAGATGTACAGCAATCCTTTGTCAGCATGGCGTTGCAATGCAACACTCGTTTTCGCCATCTGCATTAAGGACAATACACCTTCCTGCATACGTGCTCCACCGCTCGCGGAGAAGATGATGACGGGAATACTTTTATCAGTAGCGGCTTCAATAGCCCGTGTGATCTTTTCGCCGACAACCGATCCCATTGAGCCCATTCGGAAATGAGAGTCCATTATCGCAACTGCAACTTCATTTCCTCCAATTTTCCCAATCCCAGTAAGTACCGCTTCGTTTAATCCTGTCTTTTCCGAATCTGATGCAATCTTCTCGGTATAGGAAGGGAAATTCAATGGATTTTCCGACTTTAAATGGTCGTCCATCGATTCAAAAGTATTTTCATCAAAAAGGCATTCGACACGCTCCCATGCCGTCATCTTAAAGTGATGATCGCATTTCGGACAAACTTTTGCTGTTTTTATCAGATCTTTCGTCAAGATAATCTGCTTACATTCCGGACATTTCGTCATGATACCTTCCGGCACGTCGTTTTTTGCATCAGCCGAAGGTATCGTTATCGCCTGCTTCTTTTTTGTAAATAATTCACGGATCATTCTTCGTTTTCCCCCTCGATATGTTCAATCCACTTGTTATAGTCAGTTAGTGCGTTTATTACGTTTCCTTCAATCAAGTGCTTGAGCAACGATCTCACAATGTCGTTTTCAATGCCTACCGTCATTTGCTCGTATGGAACTTTGCTATATCGTTTCAGTATAAACCAAATTTTCAATGATAATCGGTTGTCAGTCGCGACAATCATTTCCCGAATTATATCCTCCCGGAAAACTTCGCCGTCTTGGTCGAGCTTCATGATCAGCCCTTCCCAAACAGGCAAATTGCGTTTGTGTACATCCTCGCAGATTGTTTGAATTGCCGCCTTTTCATGGATAATTCGTGTATCCGTTACATCCATTGCCGCTTTTGGCTGTTGCATGACAAACGTCGAAAGCACTTCCACAAGCTGGTGTTTTTTGAAATCTGCAAGGAATGTCCCTTCACCGCGCCGAGTTTCGATTAGCCCAAGCAGCTCAAGGCTTCTTAGTGCTTCGCGGACTGTCGACCTTCCGACTTGCAGGCGATCTGCCAAGACACGTTCTGATGGTATTTTGTCACCTGACTTGATGCCTTCTGCCTTGATCATCAGCCTGAGTTCGTCAACGATGTCCAGGAACATTTTAGATGATGGTTTTGTATTTTGCATACGGCCGCCCCTCTTGGAATTCGTAATCCGAGTGGTCTGACCACTTCTTTTACTAGCATACAGAAAAGTGATCTCATCGTAAAGAGATATCTGGGAATTAATGATGAAAAGACAAAAAGAGACATGGTTCAACATGTCTCCGGTAAAGTTTGATAAGTTGATCTCCGCTTCTGGCGGACGCTTTCCGCGGGCGAGCGGTGAGCCTCCTCAGTCGCTTCGCTCCCTCCGGGGTCTCACCTGTCTCGCTTTCCCGCAGGAGTCGCCGCCATCTGCTCCGATCAACGGTGTTTGCAATTAAAATAAATTTGTTCAGGATAAACATCCAGCTACTAAAATCTCAAGTTACCCAATATTGTTCTCTAAGTACGAAAACCTCAATATTGTTTCTTCACATCTTTATAAATTTCTCTAGCCTGTTTATAAATCTCATTACTTGGCTCGATTTGATAATTTCCAGCACCATCATTTAGATGAAAAATCCCCTTATCATCTATCACCAAAGAACTTGAAATTTGGTCATTATAGATGAATGTTAGCGTTACTGCTTTTTCATAATTAATTTGTTGGTTTGTTTGTCCACTATATTCTATTTCATTGTAAGCCTTCACAAGCGACTGAACAGTTTCTTTATCTACTTTGTTGTAACCCTCGTACAAGCTTTGTCCAAAGCCAATATCAAAGTAATCAGCTTTAATTTGTTTGACAGAGTTACCATTACACCCGCTAACTATAAAAAATACACTTAGTATAAAAAACAAAAACAATAACTTCCTCACAACTTAACTTTCTCCCTTCAAACCCTGTTAATCTGCTGAACGATCAGTTGTGTTTGGCCGTTGCGTTTTTCCATTGTTCCTGTGATTTGCACCATTGCAAGCTCTTGTATGTGGATGTTGCTTGCGGCGTATTGTCTTGGGAAGATTGTGCAGGATAGTTCTCCTGTTTCGTCCTGGAGAGTCAAGAAAGCCATCGCTTCTCCTTTTTTTGTACGGATCCGCTTGACTTCCCTAATCATTCCGGCGACTTTTAGCATTGTCCGTTCTTTTGCCTCGGGAACGACTACTAAATCCACAACTTGTTCCTCCAGCGTCTTTTTCATTTCCAATGCCGGGTGTTCGGATAAATAAAAACCGAGCACTTCCCGTTCATATTCGAGCATGGCAAATCTCGGCATCGATCCGCCCGGAGAGTATTTCGGCTTTGCTACTGAATAAATGATTTCATGAAGTAAGTCGTCTCCGTCAGGACTGACGAATTGGGCATGATTGCGGGCAGCTTCAATCGATGCTAGCAGGACGGACCTGTCTTCCCCGAATTCATCGAGTGCTCCCGCTTTTATGAGAGGGATGATTGTTTTTTCGGTAAAATGGGTTCCTCCGATTGCAGCTGAAAAGTCGAAGAGGGTCTTCCATTTTTCTGACGTACGAGCTTCTTTTATGACGTTGTAAAAAGACGGGGTCATACCTTTGATCGCCCCTATGCCGATTCGAATTGAACCTTTCTCGACAACATGAGAGTATTTGCTCTTTTGAATCGAAGGAGGAAGGATTTCAATTCCATTTCCCCTGATCTCATGGATATATTCCATTGTCTTCTCTTGGTTTCCAGTTGCCATCGACAACAGCGCGGCGTAAAAATAAGCTGGTGCATTCGCTTTGATGTATGCCAACTGGTAGGAGATCAATGAGTAAGCAACTGCATGGCTTTTCGGGAAGCCGTAATCCGCAAATTTAACGATCAAATCATAGATTTCACTTGCTGAGCCTTCGGGAAAGTTATGCTGGACTGCACTTCTTACAAAGTGTTCTCGTTCCTGTCGCAGCACTTCACGTTTCTTTTTACTGACAGCCCTTCTTAACAGATCCGCTTCCGCCATCGTGAACCCCGCAATCTGCACAGCGATTTGCATGATCTGCTCCTGGTATACGATGATGCCCTCGGTTTCCTGGAGAATCGGCTCTAGGGTAGGGTGTAAATAATTAATTTTTTCCTTTTTGTTTTTCCTCCGACTGTAAAGCGGGATATTCTCCATGGGGCCTGGCCGGTATAATGCATTGATGGCGTATAGGTCGCTGAACGCATCCGGTTTGATCAGCCGTAACGCATCTCTCATGCCGTCCGACTCGAATTGGAAAATCCCCGTCATGTCGCCATTCTTGAAAAGTTCAAAAGTCTTTGCGTCATTCAGAGGAATATCTTCGAAATGCAGCTTCTTGCCCGTGTCGTAGTGAATCATCGATTGGATACGGTCCATTAACGTTAAGTTTCGCAATCCAAGGAAATCCATTTTCAATAAACCGATTTCCTCCACATCCCCCATTGCCCATTGAGTCAAGTAAATATCATCACCGCCATTTTGGAGTGGAACATTTTCAACTAATGGCATCGGAGACAGGATGACTCCCGCTGCATGGGTGGAAGCATTTCTCGGCAAGCCTTCCAACGTTTTAGCTGCTTGAAACCACTTGGCACGGACAGGATCCATTGCAATCCAGTCTTGAAGGGCTTTCGACTTGCTGACGGACTCTTCCAGCCTTTTGCTATGCCCTTCCTGAATCTGTTTGGATAAGAAAGACATTTCTTCATTGGAGAAGTCGAATACCCGGGCTACGTTTCTTGCGACAGATTTAGAAGAGAGCGTTCCGAAGGTAATGATTTGAGCAACATGCGCCTTCCCATACTTCTTTGCGACATATTCAATCACTTCAGAGCGGCGGTTGTCTGCAAAATCGATGTCAATGTCAGGCATTGTAACTCTGCCTGGATTGAGGAAACGTTCGAAAATGAGTCCATATTTGATTGGATCGACATCCGTAATACCGAGGGAGTAGGCTACGAGGGAACCAGCCGAGGATCCCCGACCCGGGCCTGTCAATATCCCATTCTCCTTTGAAAAACGCATGAAATCCTCGACTATTAAAAAGTAATCGGAGAAGCCCATGTTTTCGATGACGGCAAGTTCTTTGCCAAGTCTTTCATAATAAGTAGGATTGACGCTTCCTAGCCGGCGGACCAAACCTTCCTCGCAATTTTTCTTCAACAGGGAAGCCGACGTGTGTCCTTCGGGAACCGGAAAAGCAGGCATCAACGTGCGGCTTGGAGGCAATTTTGCATTGCAGGACAACATGATTTCAGCCATATTGTCAATCCATTCCGGTCGATCGGAAAACCATTGCAGTAACTCTTGCTCTTCCGGCACGTAAGCATCATAGACTTGCATTTTTGGCCGGGCCGGATCATTCAGCTTATAGCCGGACCGTATTGCCGTAGCCACTTCAAAAGCGAAGGCATCCTCTTCGGCAATATATCTTGATTCATGAATTGCGGTAATGGAGGTGTCCACCTCTTCCGCAGTGCGCAGAATTTCATCTTCAGCATGGTGCTTCACTCCACTTGGCCGGGAAATGCCGATATAGACTGTCTGACATGCTTTTCGTATCGTCTGGATCGTATCGATTCCCCGTTTACCCTCCCATGAATGATCGGTCATTGGACAAATGAAGACGCATCCCTCGCTATACGCTTGCAGCCATTTTAAAGGAAGTGTTTCTGGCTCCCTTGTAGAGATCGCACTGCTTATTTTAAGAAGATTGCTGTAGCCTCTGTCATCTTTCGCGTAGGCATATAGCAGAATATCGGAACCGTCATCCAACTCCAACAGGATCGATAATCCGATGACAGGATGGATGTCGTATTTCTCCATCACTTTGCAGAATGAACGGACGCCATACATTTTCGAATTGACAATCCCAACAGAGCGAGCCCCTCTCCTTTGCAGAAGTGGGGCCAAATGATCAAGCTTTATAATGCCGCGCAGCAGATCGGCGCCGGTCACAATTTGTGGATAGACTAGTACCAATGAAAATCCCTCCGAACCGTTACTTCATTGCACATAATTCTTTCAATTTCGCAATGACCTCATCCGCTTTATCCCACGAATAAATGGACGCCCCCGAAGCGAGCGGATGTCCCCCGCCGTCATATTCAGCAGCGAGTTTATTGATAATCGGCCCTTTTGAACGGAATCGTACACGAATCTGATCCTCTTCTTCGACAAAAATGACCCATGCGCAAATTCCCTTCACATCCCCGAGCGCTCCTACAAGTTGGGATGTCTCACTCGCGGTTACGCCGAACTTTTCCAGAATCGATTTGTCGATTTTAATGAAAGCCGCTCCGTTTTCATCAATCGTGAATTGTTGATACATATAACCTTTCAAGTGGAGCAATCTACGGTCTTCTTCATACATTTCCGCGAAGAGTTTCGTCCGATCAAAATCATATTTGATTAAACCGCTTGCAATTTCGAATGTCCTTACAGTCGCACTTGGGAAAAGGAATCTGCCTGTATCTCCTACAATTCCAGCGAATAGCAAACGGGCACAAGCATCAGACATCTTCCATCCATAATGCTTTTCCCCTTCTTCAAATAGCAGATAAATCATTTCGGAAGTGGAGCTTGCATCAGTATCCACCCATCTCATATCTCCGTATGGGTCGACATTCGGATGGTGATCGATCTTTAGTAAAAAATCGGCTTTCTCATAAAACTCTGCATCAATCCGCTCAGTATTGCCCGTATCGGTAACGATGACAAGTGCGTTTTTATAATCATCAGGCCCTACTTCATCCTGATTTGCTAAATAAGTGAGCATATCATCATGCGTCCCGGATGCATACACTTTCTTGTCAGGATAATTGGTTGTTATCAATTCCTTCAAGCCGACTTGCGACCCGTATGCATCCGGATCGGGCCGAACATGGCGATGAATGATGATTGTGTCGTATTGTTCAATTGTGTCGATGATTTGTCGTTTCAATTTGTGATTCCTCCGGTATTCAATGATTTCTGTTCGCATTTACTGAAAAAAGCCGCTACAATGAAAGAAGTTATTTGATGGAGGCTCTTTTATGAAAACACTCAATTTTGTACTTGTCTTTCTTATTATTGCATCAGGCGTCTATTATTTTTATTTTAAAACCCGTCAATTCAGAACACGTCAAGTGTTCCCAATCCGGAAACAGTACTTTGCAAGCAAAGCTGGTACTTTTCTGGGCGGATTACTTTTCTTCTTCGGAATTAACCAGCTTCTTCTGTTCGAAGGGATTGCAACGTATGTCGTTTCCAGTCTTTTCATTGTACTAGGCGCTTATATCATTTTCTTTAATACGAAAGCTGCAAAGCACTATAAACAATTTATTGATGAAGAGACTAAGCTGAATGAAAACTGATGCTACCGCCGCATCAGTTTTTTTATTCCAGCAATTATCTATCGAAAAGCTGATACATAACCATCGCTTTGGCGATTAGTTCCGAATCCGAGAAAAGATCGAAATCCACTTTGACGAATCTCCTGCTCATATGAAGGATTCTTGGTTCAACAATTACAGTATTTCCGAGCTGAACATGCTTAATGAAGTAGATGGTCATGTTTTCGGGAACGCTTTCTCCCCTTTTCCGCATTTTGATTGCTCGATTTCCGACGTCCGTCAATAATGTCGTCAGGGCTCCGTATGATAGAGACCCCAATTGGTTCGTCATTTGTGGAACGACAGTGAATTCGATATTTAGCGGCTGATCAGGCACAGCTTTCATTTGACCCTTTACGATATCATCGATTTTTTCTCCTTGTTGCGGTTGCCTTTGGGTCATCTGAAACGCTTTCAGGACATCTTGGCGGCTAATGATTCCTTCGAGAATTCCGCTATCGCTGACGACAGGCATCAAATCAATGCCCTCCCATATCATGCTATGCCCCGCGGAAGCTACGCTCGTTTTCCCATTCACAGTGATCGGGTTTTGTGTCATCACTTTCTCAATCAGATCGGTCCCAAGCTTTCCGACAGCATCACGGGAAGTTACTATTCCAATCAATTTTCCATTCCGATCAATGACCGGATATCCCGAATGTGCCGTTTTCTGGTTCACTCCATTGAAATGAGCTACATTATCCTTCGGCGAAAACGTGATTGTCTCAGCGAGAGGAGTTAGTATGTCCTCCACAAGAAGTATTTCCTTTTCTATCAATTGGTCATAAATTGCACGGTTCAACATCGTTGCAACTGTGAATGTGTCATAACTGGATGAAATGATTGGTAAATTTAATTCATTCGCCAGTTTCTTAGCTTCATCGGCAACATCGAAACCTCCAGTGACAAGGACTGCCGCACCTGCACTTAACGCAAGTTCATGTGCCTTGAGCCTGTTCCCGACGATCAATAAGCTGCCTGCATCTATATACCGCCTCATATCATCGAGCTGCATCGCCCCGATGACGAATTTGGTCAAAGTCTTATGAAGCCCGTCTCTTCCTCCGAGTACGACACCATCTACAATATTAACGACTTCGGCAAATGTCAGCCTTTCGATATTCTCTTTTTTCTTTTTTTCAATACGAATCGTGCCAACCCGTTCAATCGTATTCACAAGCTTCTGGTTTTCAGCTTCTTTTATTGCCCTATATGCCGTTCCTTCACTGACGGATAAGGCCTTGGCAACTTGGCGGACTGATATTTTCTCGCCGACTGCCAATCCTTCGATATAGCGTAATATCAGCTCATGTTTTGTCGACATTTTTTCACCTTTTTCTCTTTTTACCTGCTCCCATTTTATCATACATCGGAAAGAATAGTATTTGCAGGAAGACTCAGGTCGATAAATGATCGAATACGGGCTTATAGAAAAACCGATCCGGTGATGTGCTTTCCGGATCGGTGACGGTATTTATAATTCCAGTGAATCTCCCGCTTTCATAATCTTGACTTCGTGGTTAGCGACAAGATCCTTGAACGTTTGCGGGTTTTGCCTAATCGGCGGGAATGTATCGTAATGGATAGGAACGACAACCTTCGGATTCAGCAATTCAACAGCAGCGGCGGCATCTTCAGGCCCCATCGTAAAATTATCGCCGATTGGCAAAAAAGCGATGTCGATGGAATGCTGTCTTCCGATGATAGCCATATCGCCGAAAAGGGATGTATCGCCTGCGTGGTATATTGTTTTTCCTTCGGCAGTGAACAAAATCCCTGCTGGCATGCCTGTATAGATGATTTCGTTCTGAGGTGTCGTGTAGGAAGAACTATGGAACGCTTGTGTATATTTCACTGTCCCGAAATCGAATGTATAGGAGCCTCCGATGTTCATTCCGTGCGTATTTAAGTTTTGCCAACCTAAGTAGACGGCTAGTTCATTCGGCGCAACGATAAGTGGATTGCATCGTTTTGCTATGTCAAACGTATCTCCGACATGATCGTTATGTCCGTGCGTCAGCAGGATCACATCGGGATTCTGTACTGAAGCATCCAAGTCCGTCAGTTCATTGCCAGTGATGAACGGATCAATCAATAATGTCTTTCCTTCTGTCTCAATTTTCACGACAGAATGTCCGTGATAAGAAATTTTCATTTGCAAATCCCTCCAAATCTGTTCATACATACTATACTTCTTTATCTTACCGGAAAACCCTCTTTTTTGATATGATATGTATGGTGAGTAAGTTAATATCGGAGGGATAAGGTTGAATAAAATTACTGAAATAAAAAGTTACCTGCAAGAAAACAATGTGGATGCAGCTTTCATTACAACTCCAGACAATGTTTTTTATGTTTCCGGATTCCGCAGTGAACCACATGAAAGGCTATTAGGTGTCATGATTTTCAAGGAATCAGAACCATTCGTCATCTGTCCTCTAATGGAAGTGCCTGATTTGAAGGCTTCCGGTTGGACATTTGAAGCAGTTGGGCATCAGGATACGGAGGATGCTTGGGAAGTTCTCGCCACCGCAGCCGTGAATAGAGGAGTTCCTCTTCAGACAATTGCAATCGAAAAATCCCATTTAACCGTCGAACGCCTAGAACGGATGGAACAACTTTTCGAAGGAGCATCATTCCAACGTCTCGACGAACAACTGAATAAAATGAGAAATATCAAAAGCGAGGATGAGCTTGTAAAGTTGCGCAAGGCAGCAGCATTGGCAGATCAAGCAATCGAAATCGGCTGCAAAGAGATCGCCGAAGGGAAAACCGAGCTTGAAATTCTCATGGCAATTGAATTTGAAATGAAAAAAATGGGCGCAGAAAAGATGTCCTTCGACACGATGGTATTATCCGGTCCTAAAACCGCTTCCCCGCACGGAACGCCGGGAGACCGGAAAATCCAAAAAGGTGATTTCATCCTGTTCGACCTTGGTGTCGTATACGAGGGATATTGTTCAGATATTACAAGGACAGTCGCATTTGGCGAACCTTCCGAAAAACAGCGTGAAATTTATGAAACTGTCAAAAAGGCAGAACAGACAGCAATCGACATGGTTCGTCCTGGCGTGAAAGCAATGGACTTGGATAAAGCCGCAAGGGATGTCATTAAGGTAGCAGGCTACGGTGAGTATTTCACGCACCGACTTGGACACGGGCTTGGCATTTCCGTACATGAATTCCCTTCAATTACAGGAACAAATGAAATGGAACTCATTGAAGGAATGGTATTCACTGTCGAACCGGGGATTTATCATCCTGAAATTACGGGAGTGCGAATCGAAGATGATCTAGTCGTCACTTCTGACGGTGTAGAATTACTAACGAAATTCCCGAAAGAACTGCAGATTATCCAGCCTTAAAATTGAAAACATGCTGTCCGAAATAAATCGGACAGCATGTTTTATTATTTACTTAATAGCGTTTCAGCCGGAACATACTCTATGCCCTGCGCGTCTGCAACAGCTTTATATGTTACATGACCTTCCAATGTGTTGATTCCTTTTTGCAATGCAGCATTATCCAAACAAGCTTGTTTATAGCCTTTATTCGCAATTTGCAATGCATATGGAACTGTAACGTTCGTCAATGCCATTGTCGATGTACGTGGCACAGCTCCTGGCATGTTCGCAACTGCATAGTGGACGATACCATGTTTCTCATAAGTAGGATTATCATGGGTCGTCACGCGGTCGGATGTTTCGAAGATTCCGCCTTGGTCGATTGCGATATCGACAAGAACCGAGCCTGGCTTCATCGATTTGACCATCTCTTCCGAAACCAATTTCGGCGCTTTAGCACCTGGAATCAATACACAGCCGATAACGAGATCGGAATCCTTAACCGATTCTGCGATATTGAACGGGTTGGAAACAAGTGTCTGAATGCTATCACCGAACATTTCATCCAATTGGCGAAGACGGTCTACAGACAAGTCGAGCACAGTAACGTTCGCACCCATGCCGACAGCGATTTTCGCCGCGTTCGTTCCCGCCTGTCCACCACCGATTACAGTGACTTTTCCGCGGGATACGCCTGGGACTCCTGAAAGAAGAATTCCTTTTCCTCCGTTAATCTTTTCAAGATATTGCGCGCCGATTTGAGTTGCCATACGTCCAGCAACTTCACTCATCGGTGCAAGCAACGGTAAAGAATTATTCACTTGCACAGTTTCATAGGCGATGCCGACAACTTTGCTATCTAGCATTGCTTTTGTCAATTCCAATTCAGGGGCAAGATGCAGATAAGTGAACAGGATCAGCCCTTCACGGAAATAGCCGTACTCGGAAGCAAGCGGTTCTTTCACTTTCATGACCATATCTACATCCCAGGCTTCTTTCGCTGTAGCTACGATCGTCGCCCCAGCCTCGATATAATCCTCATCAGTAAAGCTGGAACCTAGTCCTGCACCAGTTTCAATCAGTACTTCATGGCCTGCTGACTTCAAGTTGTATGCGCCTGCAGGTGTCATTGCCACCCGATTTTCATTATTCTTCACTTCTTTTGGAATCCCAATACGCATTTCTGATCCTCCTATATACAAGAAAGTTAGTTGGCCACAAATCGACAATTCGACAAGACCAATTACTACAATTCTATCAGAAGTTAAAAGAATTTGCGCTATAAATATAATAAACAAATTCTTCAACCTACTATCGTTCTATTTCTGTTCTGAAGGTTCCGAATTACCATCCTATGTTTTTTGAAGGTTGTAAAGGGAATAGTATTAATACACCCGACATTTCTTAGACATATTCCAACGATACCGATTTGAGTTTCCAACAAACAGAAAAGGGTTTAGTTAAATCAATATCGAAGTTAGTAAATGTAAATATAAATCTGTAGGATGGAGTGATTGGTATGGTATTAAAATACGAGCAAATTATCGTGGCTGTGGATGGATCGAAGGAATCCAGTTGGGCATTCAAAAAGGCGATGGGCATTGCAGCGCGCAATGATGCAACATTGAACTTGGTGAACATCATTGATACTCGTTCCTATGCGGCTGTTGAAGCATACGATCGATCCATCGCGGAACGGGCACATAAATTCGCCGAAGAGCTGCTGACGGAGTACAAGCAAGAAGCAGAGGCGGCCGGGTTGAAGAAGGTAAACATCGTCGTAGAATACGGTTCACCGAAAACGATGATTTCCCGCGAGCTATCGAAAAAGCTTAATGTGGATCTCATCATTTGTGGTGCAACCGGCTTGAACACAGTAGAGCGTTTCCTCATCGGCAGTGTATCCGAAAATATAGTCCGTTCAGCAGCATGCGACGTTCTCGTTGTTCGTACACCTGAAGTTTGACGGAAAGAATACGAACCTGCCCGGCATAATGGGCAGGTTCGAATTTTAAAAACCTTTAAGCAGTTCATTGATGTATGTTTAATGTTTAATAACCTCCCTGCTCTTCTATTATTTGCATTGCAATGCCTGTCAACTCGTCATGTTCAGTGAATCGTTCAGAAAGCATATCAGTTAGAATATGTTCCAGGAAGTATTTTACACAATTCATGTCTTGAAACAGCAATATTGTTCGTAGTGCTTCTTCGTATATCTCTAAAAACAATGGCTCCGGATTAGCCTTTTGAATTTCACCAAATGCTTCATAGAGCAGATCGATTTTATCAGCTACTGATAGAATGCGCCCTTCCAATGTCTCATCTTTACCTTCTTTAAATCTTTCCAAATAAATGGCTTGAAACTCTTGTGGAAGTTCCTTTTCTACGAACTTCCTCGTCATTTCTTCCTCCACTTCACTGAATAGCTGCTTCAACTCTTGCGAAGCATATTTTACAGGCGTCTTTATATCCCCGGTAAACAGTTCCGCGTAATCGTGGTTCAATGCCTTTTCATATAGAATTCTCCAGTCAACTTTTTGGCCGCAATCCTCTTCAACTGTGCCAAGAAATTGAGCAATTTTCGCCACCTTAAATGAATGACTGGCGACGGAATGGTGCTGATATTTGAACTTTCCTGGACAACGAATAATTTGTTCTAAATCAGATAAGCTTTTAAAGTATTGATGTACACCCATCTTTTTCATCACCACTTCTGTATTATTTAAGGACTTGAAAATTTTCACACAGTACAATCATAATTACATCTTGTAAATGCTTTCCCTTATTCTCACTAAAGTATGCAGGAAAGGGATAATATCACACAGCCAATTCAATTCTCCCGCCGTGCAAAAAACCCTTCAAATCCATGAAAGGATAAGAAGGGTTAATTCAGATACAATAAATTAAAAACAATAATCGGATATCAGCATAACTTATAATTCTTCACTTACCCAGTCTTTAATCTGTTCAAGGAACCGGGACATCGCCAGTTTATCAGACATATTCGGCACTTTTGACAGAAGTACATCCGGCTTGGCTTTCATTTCAGCGTACGGCTTCTGCAGGATGAAAACGCTCTTTTCGTGTGCGACGCTTCTGAATAAGGAAGCTGGTAATTGAAGGACCGCCCTGATGACAGCATTCTTCTTCAAATAACGATGCAGCTCTGCAGACTGATCAGATTCAAAAAGGGATGCCGGCGTTAGGAATAGTGCGTATCCACCTTCCTTTAGGTGATTCATCGATTGTTCTATGAATAGATGATGTGCAAATGCATGTCCTTCCGCAGGCATCATTTCAAAGCTGATGGCATTGTCGTCATCAGGATAATAACCGACCGGAAGATCACATACGACCAAGTCAACAGGATCTACGAGTAAAGGACGCAATGCATCTTGGACGAAAAAGCGGACAGGCTGTTCGAGAAGTTCAGCAGTGATGGCAGATAATCTGACGAGTAGTTCATCAATTTCCACCGATGTCGCCGTTGCTTTATCTCCGATTGCATTCATGACTGTGAACAGCAAATTGCCCGTTCCTGCTGCTGGATCAAGTAAGGTAACTTGCTCCTTGTGCTGCATCAATTCGTTTGCAAAATGCCCGATGAGCATGCCAATCGCATCTGGTGTCATCTGATGATTCGGTTGAGCTTGCTCTTTCATGCCTTTCAGGACAGCGAGCTGAATTCCTCTTCGGATTTCCTCTTTTGTCACGGAAGGAGACAGTCGGGGCATTCTTTCCCCTGACAGCCATTCCTGACATGCTTCAATGACTGCTTCCAAATAAAGGTCTTCTTTGTTAGATTCTGCGTGTTCATTTAAAAATGTAAAGATCTGTTCAGTATTTGTCACCATATCGTATCCCTCTAATCCAAAATATACCTTGCTAAAAACCATTTATAACAGTAATGTGGCCCACCCGTTGCCGAGTGGGCCACGTTATTATTTTGTCAATTCGTTAACGGCTGCAATCGCCTTTTCGTAATCTGGATGGTCTGTGCCTTCCATTACATACTCGACATAATTGACTGTATCGTTCTTGTCGACTACGAAGATGGAGCGAGCTAATAGCCGCAGCTCTTTCATGACGACACCGTACGCTTCCCCGAATGACAGGTCGCGGTGATCCGACAACGTCTGGACATTGCTGACACCTTCCGCAGCACCCCATCTCGCTTGCGCAAAAGGAAGATCGACGGATATCGTTAGCACTTCCACATCGTCTCCGAGTGAAGTCGCTTCTTGGCTGAATTTTCGTGTCTGTTCAGAACATACACCAGTATCGATGGATGGAACAACGCTTATCAATCGGATTTTCCCTTTTGAATCATTCAGCGTAACCGGTTGTAAATCGTTGGATAGTACTGTGAAATCTGGAGCTTTGTCGCCTACTGTTACTTCTTTACCGAGCAATGTGACCGGATTTTGTTTGAAAGTGACATTTACCATGAAGACGCCTCCTATTCATTTCACTTCATTCTACTAAACAATTGTTCCAGCATGCAACTCTTCGCCCTTGCGCTTCTGCCTCGTTTCAATTACTTCCCTTTCAAATGCTTGTTCATGGATGACGTATGTGTCAGCAAAAAGGTCGTGCAATGCTTCCTTTTTAGGCATGAAGACAACAAACAGATAAGGGATGGTCAGAAGCTTTGATATGAAACGGCTAACCACTTCCCTGAAGAGGACTGTTCCCCACGTCAGTTTTCCGCCGTCTTTTGTGACAACTTTTATCCCCAAAATCATCTTTCCTACCGTCTGACCTGTAATTTTCGTCATAAGTGCGAAATAGGCAAGGAAAAGGATAAGGAGTGCAACTTTGTACGGGCTGAATAAAAGAAAAGATGGATTTGAAATTTTAAAATCCAAAACCCTGAATATAGGTTTGATGAAGATTCCGCTGATTGATGATACGACAAGCAAGTCAATGACATATGCCCAGAAACGTGTCCAAAAACCGGCAAATTTCGGTATGAATCGCTCCGTCTGGACAATCTCATATGCAGGGAGGCGAACCGGCTCAGGTATATCACTTATCAGCTCGTTATTTTCAATATGATCCGTCATGCCCTATCCCCTCCTTATTTTTCACCATATAAGTACATCATCCGCGGTGCATCGTAATCTGAAAGTAATTTCCCAATCAGTTCAGACTCAATATTGCGACCGAAAAGATTGCCGACCTTCACTCCGAAAAGTGAGCCAAAGCTATCCATCGGCGCGTATTCAAATACTGTAGCGTTTTCCAATTCGTAATCCGTCTTCAGTGCATCGATGGCATCGCCCATCTTTCCGAAATCGTCTGCAAGACCGGAGTCAATCGCCTGTCTGCCATTCATGATACGGCCATCCGCCACTTTCTTAACTTGTTCTGTCGACATATTACGGCCTTCCGCAACAATTGCCACAAATCTTTCGTAAGAGTCATTGATCATTTCTTGAAGCATATTGTGCTCTTCCTCTGTCATCTCGCGAGATCCGCTCATGATGTCTTTGTAAGGGCCTGTTTTGATTGTATTGAAGTCAATCCCATATTTCTCCGCAAGCTTTGCATAATTAACGCTTTCCATGATGACCCCAATCGATCCCGTAATTGTTTCAGGGTGCACGAAGATTTTTTCGGCAGGCGCAGATACATAATAACCTCCGGATGCGGCAAGTCCGCCCATTGCTACGTAAACGGGAATTTCCCTTTCAATCTGGATCGCCTTGATGGCATCATAAATATCCGATGATTCAACCACTCCACCGCCTGGCGTGTTCACCGATAGGACGATACCCTTAATCGTTTGGTCGTTCAAAATTTCGTGAAGCTGTGACATGAACATTTGGTGATTGTAACCTTCTGATGCGAACAAGGAACTGCCGACATCCTGGATAACGCCATCCAAAGTAAGAACGGCAATTCGATCCCTGCCTTTTCCTTGTTCGATGACCACTTCGCTGTAGCCCGTACTGCCTGCAGCCATTTCTTCCATGAAGCTGCTGAAATCCCTCGTGAATAAATACGAAAGTGAGTTAATGCCTATTGAAATGAAAATAAGCACTGCAGCTACGATGATTGCAATCCATCGTTTCATTGCCATTATGTAATTCCCCTTTCTTTCTACAATCATTGTATACGTCTTGGACCCGACAAATGTTTCATTTTACTTGGAAGATTGATGAGCGCTCCTTTTCGTAGCAATCGATTCATAAACCTTTGAAACCGTGAAGAGGATGAGCGCCGACCATATCAATGAAAATGATAATAGTTCAATTCCCCCGAATGATTCCTTGTAGACAACAACGCCCAGGAACAACATGAGCGTCGGTGCAATGTATTGAATAAAACCGGCGACATATAATGGAATCATCCGAACTCCTTTTGCGTACATGACGAGCGGAAGTGCAGTCCCGATGCCTGTAAGGATGAGAAGAATATCAGTTTTAACATCAGCATGTAAAAAGACGGCTTGTCCTTTCACGAATAGGAAGGTGTAATAACCGATGGCAAACGGTGTAATGAATAATGTCTCAATTGCCAGTCCCCGAAGCGCATCCAATTTGATATTTTTCTTAATGAATCCGTAAATCGCGAACGTAAATGCAAGACATAAAGCGATCCACGGAAATTTTCCGTATGATACCGTCAGGATGATAACACCTGTAAAGGCAAGTAGGAAAGCGACTTTCTGTGAGGAAGAAAGTCTCTCCTTCAGAAAGAAAATACCGAGCAAAACGGATACGAGAGGATTGATATAATAGCCAAGGCTCGTTTGTACGATGTAATTATGATTTACCGCCCATATGTAGGTGAACCAATTTGCAGAAATTAACACGGTTGCGATGAAAAGACCCCAAAATTGTGACTGACTTTTCCATAGCTCCTGAATGTCACTAATTAGCTCTCTGCCATTTTTCATGAGCAAAACAACAAGGACTGTGGAAACGAAAGCCCACACGATCCGCCCCGTTAGAATTTCATCACTTGGTACATGTTCAAGATGCTTCCAATAAATCGGCATGAATCCCCAAAAGAGAAAGGCTCCGACAACCCATAGGACACCACTTTTTTCAGACTGCATTCAGGCACCCTCCTTTCGAATAGGACAATTATAGTCCTTCCAAAACCGTTCGTAAACCCACCAAGGAAAAACCGTCCATGCCATTCGGCTTTGGACGGTAAAAGCGAATCATTTATTCAGCTCTTGCTTCCTCAATTCTACGCGCATGATTTTACCGGAGGCCGTCTTCGGCAATTCACTCAAGAATTCGATTTTTCGCGGGTATTTATAAGGAGCTGTAAGTGTTTTCACGTGTTCCTGTAATTCTTTTACGAGATTGTCATCTTGCTTCATCGCAGGATCGCGTAGGACGATGAAGGCTTTGACGATGCTACCCCTCACTTCATCGGGACTGCCGACAACTGCACATTCGCGTACAGCGGGATGCTTCGTCAATGCATCTTCAACTTCGAATGGACCGATCGTATAACCTGAGCTGATGATAATATCATCACCTCGCCCTTCAAACCAGAAGTAGCCATCCTCATCGAGCCGTGCACGGTCCCCCGTCACGTAATATTCGCCCCTGAATTGCATTTTTGTCCTTTCGGGGTCATTCAAATATTCTTTGAAGAGGGCAGGCGTTGAAATGTGGACGGCAATATCGCCGACCTCTCCGGCAGAAACCGGATTGCCTTCGTCATCGATGATGTCCACTCGGTTTCCCGGAGTCGGTTTCCCCATCGAACCCGGTCTGGCTTCCATTCCTAACATCGTTCCGACAAGCAGTGTATTTTCCGTTTGCCCATATCCATCCCTGACCGCAAGATTGAATGTTCTCTCAAAAATATCGATTACTTCCCTGTTCAAAGGCTCACCTGCGGATACAGCACTACGAAGGGAGGAAAGGTCATAGTCCTGTAAATTTTCAGCCTTTGCGATGAACCGGTATTCCGTTGGCGTACAGCATAGCACGTTTACGGCATATTTTTTCATTAAATCCAAATATGTTTTCACATCGAATTTGCCGTCATAAACAAGTCCTGTCGCTCCGCTGCCTAGCACGGAAAGGAAAGGGGACCAGATCCATTTTTGCCATCCCGGTGCGGCGGTCGCCCATACGACATCCCCTTCTTCTATGCCAAGCCAGCTTGTTCCCGCGGTCCGTAAATGTGCATAAGCCCAAGCGTGTGTGTGAACGACTCCTTTCGGCTTCCCTGTCGTACCTGATGTATATGACAGGAACGCTATATCCGTCCCCTTAGTAGCAGGAACTTCAAAAACAGAGTTGGTCGATTCCATCATTCGTGTCAATGATTTTTGTCCGTCCTTTGCTTCACCTATGACAAATAATTGGACGTCTTGTAGATTGCCCACTTCTTCAAACTGGTCCATGAATGCATCATAAGCGACGATTGCTTTCGCTTGACTATGCTCCAACCGATATTCGATATCCGAAGAACGAAGCATTTCAGAGCTCGGGATGACAACAATCCCTGCCATCAAAGCTCCGATATAAGTTATATATGCATCAATTGTCCGGGGGACCATGACAAGGATGACATCCCCTTTGCCTAACCCGTTTTCGATAAAAACATTTGCACACTTTTTCGCTGAATCCATTAATTTATCGTATGTAATTTCCTTTTCCTGTCCGTCAGAACTGATATAAATGAGCGCGCGCTTTTCCTCGCCAGTAGCGTATTTTTCAAATTCAGAAACAAGATTATAGTTCTCCGGTGCAAGTAATTCTTCACGATTCATCTAATTTCCCCCTTTTCTTCTATTACAATTATACAAACGTCTTGTCGAAATTTCAAAACATATTCATTTTTCTTGCAAGGCGTATGAATAACCTATCCTTTCTAGGTGAAGAATGAGGTGTAATGCAACTAAAAGAAAAACTGCCCCGGAAAACCGGGACAGCTGGCGTGCGTCTGTTATTATTGTTGGAAACCGTTCATTTGTTGTTGGGCTTGACGCACTAATCGCTTAGTAATTTCTCCGCCGACGGAACCGTTGGCACGCGATGTGGAGTCTGCTCCAAGGTTTACACCAAATTCTGCAGCGATTTCGTTTTTCATTTGGTCAAGTGCTTGTTGTGCCCCTGGAACTAGAAGTTGGTTTGAGTTGCCGCTGTTGTTGTTAGCCATGTTGTTCTCACCTCCTTGTGCATATAGAATGGACCGTTTCCGGAAATTCATGCAGGAGGCTTAAATGGTAATTATTGCCCTTGAATTAAAGCAGATCCTCGAAATCATCCTTCTCATGTTGCCGCCAAACTTCGATAACCTCTCTATTTCTCACCGCTTCTTCAATCAATGGTTGAAAATCAAAAAAGCTTTCAAAACGATGGACTTTTTCAAGTTTCGGTTTTGTTTTTGGATTGCTCGGGGTAAAGATTGTACAGCAGTCTTCATATGGCCTAATTGAAGTTTCGTAAGTCCCGATCCTTTCTGAAAGCTCGATAATGTCCAGTTTATCCATCGCAATCAATGGACGGAGAATTGGCGTGGAAGTTACTTCATTAATAGCAGTCAGGCTCTCAAGCGTTTGACTCGCCACTTGGCCGAGGCTTTCCCCGGTGACAAGCGCTAATGCGCCGATTTCTTCTCTCACTTTATCGGCGATTTGGAGCATCATTCTTCTCGTAGTCGTCATTGATAAATTATCCGGTACTTGTTGGACGATGGCTTGCTGCAATTCTGTAAAAGGAATGACGTGAAGACGGACTGGTGCACCGAACGAGCATAGTTTTTCAGTCAAATCCATCACTTTTTGTTTTGCCAACTCACTCGTATACGGAGGGCTTGCAAAATGGATCGCATCAATTGAAACGCCGCGTTTCATGAGAAGATATCCCGCGACAGGACTATCGATGCCTCCTGAAAGCATTAGCAATGAATGCCCATTTGAACCGACTGGCATGCCACCCGCACCTTTATACACTTTGGAAGTCAGGAAAGCCCCTTCCTTGCGAATATCAACATGCAGCAGTATATCCGGCTTTTTCATTTGAACGACAAGTTCGGGATAATGATGCAATACATGTCCACCGAGTGCTTGTTGAAGTTCAGCCGTTACGTACGGGAATGTCTTATCCGCACGTTTTATTTCCACTTTGAATGTTTTTCCTGACGTCTCTTCAGTACCTACCACTTCAAGAGCCTTCTCTTTAATTGCATCCAAATCGGCTTCGCACATAGCGACAGGACTGAATGACTGGATTCCGAAAATATACGGCAGCCGTTCAATTGCCTTTTGCATATCCGACTCTTCCTCCGCGACTAAAAACATGCGATCTCGCTCTGCTCGCAATTGAATCGATTTCAAATCACTCATTGCACCCTTTATGTTGTTTCTTAATTTACGCACGAAGTGATTGCGGTTACGTCCTTTCAAAGACAATTCTCCGTATCGTATTAAAATTTCTTTCCATTTCATTAGTTACATTCCCCTCTCAATCAATTCCATGAAGCGTTTAAGCACATTTATGAATTCGTCGATTTCATCTTTTGTATTAGTGTTGCCGAAGCTGACTCGGATGACACCGTTTTTAAATTTATTTTCCAATCCAATTGCTTCAATGACATGTCCAACACTTTTGTTTTTTGAGGAGCAGGCGCTTGAAGTCGATATGATGATTCCTTGCTCTTGGAAGTAATTCACGGCCACTTCTCCATTGATTGATTTGAACGAAATGGATAAAATATGCGGAGCACCATATTGCGGCGATAGGATGCGTATGTTTTCATACAAACTGCATGCATCCATCAGCAGATTCCGCCACTCCCTATAGTCTGCCCTTTCTTCCTGAATAGTGCTTATTCTCATCGCTTTTGCCATGGCAACAGCATTCGGTACAGAAACCGTACCACTCCTCAAGCCATTTTCTTGGCCGCCGCCGAAGTTGATGGCTTGTGGCGTAACGTTTTTTTTCAATAGCAAAGCACCCGAGTTTTTCAATCCGTTCATTTTATGCGCTGAGATGGTAACGGCATCCAGACCAAGGGATTCCATGCTGACAGGCAACTTCCCGAAACTTTGGACGCAATCCGAGTGAAAAACTGCACGGCTACTTTTTTTGATCAAATCGGCGCACTGCCTGATCGGTTGGATTGTGCCGATTTCATTATTGACATGCATGATACTGACAAGAATAGTGTCTTTTCTAAGCTTCTTCTCCAATTCCTCTATAGAAATAAGGCCTTCGGCGTCCACTGTCAAATAGTCCACTTCGAATCCGATTTCCTCCAATTTTCTACATGCGTTCATGATGGAAGGATGTTCTATTTGGGTTGTGATCACATGATTGCCTCTCGAAGAGTATGCTTCAGCGATACCAAGGATGGCCAAATTATTCGCTTCCGTGCCACCAGACGTGAGAATGACTTCTCCGCTTTCATTATCGACAAGCTTGAGCATTTGTTCTTTAGAACGCTTCAATAAAGCTTCCGCTTCCCTTCCTAACACATGCAGCGAAGCGGGATTCGCATAATATTTCATATTAGCGGCAATGAAAGATTCGAGTACGCTATCATCCGGCCTTGTCGTTGAGCTGTTATCAAAATAAATCATATGGATTTTCCTTTCTATTTGAGCGTGACAAAGCCACCTGCTTCAAACGCTGGCGCTTTTGGTCGCAACAAAGCCACCTGCTCTCAACGCTGACGCTTTTGGTCGCAACAAAGCCACCTGCACTTAGTATGCCGGTGGCCAGTTACTGTCAACCAACTATTAATTGTTACCTTACATTACACTTGTTCCTTCAACATTTCTTCAATTCGCTTCATTGCACCAGGCTCGACTGCCTCCACGGCTGTAGCCGCTTCTTCCAGTGCCTTCGCATAGCGGAATTGCCGGAATGATTCTTCTGCATCAAGCAATCTTTCGTGCATTTCCGGATTAGATGCACGGTAGCGATTTCCATATTGGATGATCCGCTCTACAAGCATTACATTTTCGAGAAGTTCCTCGACTTTTTCATTCACTTCTTTGACAACGGTTTGCGCATTCGCTAAATAGCTTTCAGCAACCGACATATTCAAAGGGATTTCCTGTAAGCTTTGGCTTACGAGGAAAAGCTGTTCTTCCGCTTCTTCAAGCCTAGCGTCCATTTCATCCGGAATGCCAGGGATATTGCCTCTGTGCAGCTTACGATCAGCATTTTGCAATTCCCGTGCAAGATCAGCCAGCTTATTTCTAACATTATTTTCATCAATCCGTAGATTTTTCATCCGATTGGCAAGACTTTCTTGTTCCTCTGCAATTTCCTCAAGCTCATCGGAAATTCCTTTAAGTTCCGTTTGTATGTAGGAATAAGCCGAATCTTCTTCTTCCATCATGATTTTCAACGTGTCATGACGATTTTGGATCGTTTCCAACCTTTTCAAGCTTGCTTGAGGCAATTTCGCTTCTTTTTCATCCAACCGGTAACTTTGTTGGACATAGACGGCTTCATCGGATGTTTCCCTCGTTAACTGTATAATGGCATTAAGCGCTTCTTCAATTTCAACAAAATGAAAATCAACATAATGCTTGGCATTTACTTCTTTTTCCAATGAATCATAGAATGTATCGATGCGGTCGTTCATATCCATCACATTTTGCCGTACTGTATCGATGTCAAGTTGAGCCAACCTCGTCAATTGTTCACCAATTCCATCTTCGATTTCATCTAACTGATTCTGCAGGTCAAGATGTGCCAAGTTATAAGATTGTTCTTCCATTCCCTTAATCCCGATCCGCAGTTCCCGTATGGAAGCAGGCATCTTGTTTTGAAGCTCTGTCAGCAATGAAGGTATCTCATGGATAAGCGTCGAAAGCCTCTCCCCTTTTGCAGATAGAGTAATGACAATTTCACGTGCAAGCAAATAGTTTCCATTTGCCGTCAACTCGTCATATTCCTCAAATTTAGGAGTGAAGGACTCAAGTTCTTTCTCCAATGGGACGACAGTCATTCCGTAAGAATGTTGATGGGCTAAAATTGACTTTCTCGCCAATCTATATTGCTCGCGGAGGTTTTCCATTTCAATCCTATTCTTTTCCTCGCTGCCGATCAATTCATTCAGCTCATCCAGTATGTCGTTTTTCCTCTTGTCACAATCGCGGATTTTTTCCTGGATCTCTTTTTCCGTCGCCGTCGCCTTTTTAAATCGGAAACGATCGATCATATCTTCCGCATCGAAGAGCAACGAATCGATTTTAGGCATATGTACATCGACGACTTCGGTCCACTCATTTCTCCACCGCTCGAATTTCTCCTCAGTTTCGCCTGTCATATTCAGTTGTTTTACTTTCATCATTTCTTCAAAAATCGGCTTATTTTGTATTTGCATCTTTTCATGTTCTAATTTGTTGATTTCGCTAATATGTTTACGCCTGAACAAAAAGGCGATGGTAACAAGTACAAGTAGAACAATAATTGGAATGATGAAGTATTTCACCATTGTGATCCCCCTATTCCGAAGTCACTGAAATATACTTTTAACTGCTATTTACAACAATATTATCTTATATAGTAACATGTTTAAAGACTTTTCATATGAATTTGGACGAATTATAGGGAAAAAGATGTTTTTTGCTCTAAATTCCACGAAATTTGTAGAAATTCCATAAGAGATTTATACTTAATGAGACTATATTCAGGGGGTGCATTTTTTGTTTACTGCTACGAATTATTCGGATATTCCAAAGGAGAAGTATGTACAACTGGCAAAACAGCTTGATGCGTTGCTTACAGGAGAGAGCAACCGCTATGCGAATTTGAGCAATGCCTCTGCTTTGTTGAATCAATTTTTCGATCGTATCAATTGGGTCGGCTTTTATATGATGGATGGAGAGGATGAACTTGTGCTCGGGCCATTCCAAGGATTACCTGCTTGCATTCGCATTCCGCTAGGGAAAGGTGTATGCGGAACTGCAGCCCAAAAACAGGAGACCATTTTGGTTCCGGACGTCAATCAGTTTCCGGGCCATATAGCATGTGATGCCGCATCTCGTTCAGAAATTGTAGTTCCTTTGATTAAAGACGGTGAAGTGATCGGAGTTCTCGATATCGACAGTCCGGAGTATGACCGTTTTAATGAAGATGATCAAGCGGGGCTAGAGCAATTTGTGAATGTCTTAATTAAGCATATTTATAAAGAGTCTATCCAGTAATACGAAAATCACCAGAACGGCTCCCTTTCCGCGGGCGTCGCCTCAGCCTCCTCGTCGCTGCGCTCCTGCGGGGTCTTCGGTCAACGCTGTTCCCGCAGGAGTGTCGCCTTTTCTGGCAATTTTCTAAGTGTTTATCCTTTATCTAAGTGAAGCCCTTTCATCCCTACTTTTTCGGCCACTGCAATATTTTCAATTTTATCATCAACAAATAAACTCTCTTCTATTTTGGATTGCATTTGAGCTAGAGCGATGTTAAAAATAGCATCTCCTAGCTTTTTCACTTGAGCCATTTTTAAAATACCTTCGAGTAAGATTCAAGTTTCCGAAGTGGGGTCTAGTCACTCCAATTTTCCTGATTGATGAATTATTATATATAATTCTTTAATTGTAGCTGTAAGTTGCTTGGAGAGGAAGGCGCCGACTCCTGGGAGATTATCGGGACAGGTGAGACCCCACAGGTAGCGAAGCGGACGAGGAGGCTCACCGCCCGCCCCCCGGAAAGCGTGCGCCTGGAACGGAAAGCAACGGTTGGTAAGGCTACTTCATTTATTTCAAGTAAAAAGGGCTATCCCAGAAAGTCAGATTTTGCTGATTTTCTGGGATAGCCTCATTTTTTATGCATGTGTGGAATATTTTTGTGCCAATGCGATGAATGCGGAATCCAAGTCGGCAATGAGGTCGTCAGCGTATTCGAGACCGACAGATAGACGGAGCAAAGAATCTTCAATGCCCATCTGCAAGCGGTCGGCTTCTGGAACGCCTGAATGCGTCATCGTAGCCGGGTGTTGAATAAGCGTTTCGGCATCACCAAGACTGACGGCTATTTTGATCAACGAGAGGCTATCCATGAATGTTTGCGCGCCTTCTTTACCGCCTTTTACTGTAAATGAAATGAGCCCGCCTCCAGCTTTCATTTGTCGCTTGGCAATTTCAAATTGTGGATTGCTTTGATCGAAAGGATAGTAGATATTTTCGACAAGTTTTTGTCCTTTCAAATAGGCAAGGAGTTTTTCAGCATTAGCCGTATGCCTTTCCATTCGGACTGACAACGTCTTCAATCCACGGATGAGCAACCATGCATCGAACGGGGACATAATCGCTCCGTAATCTTTTTGAACGGTCATCTTCAGCTTTTGCATCTCTTCGGCATCCTTTCCGACGAGCAGTCCAGCGATTACGTCTCCATGACCATTAATATATTTCGTTGCGCTATGCAAGACAAAATCCGCTCCATAATCAATGGGGTTTTGTAAATAAGGCGAGGTGAATGTGTTATCTACGACGACTACTAATCCATGTTTCCGAGCTACATCGCAGACCATTTTCAAGTCTACCAATTCCATCGTCGGATTGATCGGCGTTTCCACATAAATACATACCGTTTCCGGTGTGATTGCCTTTTCAATCTCATCCTCGGTCGTCATGCTGATCAGGCTATGGGTAATATTATATTTCTCTTCCATGATTCCTAGTAAACCGAATGTACATCCATAGATTCCTCTAGAGCAGATAATATGGTCGCCCGCTTTCGTCAAGTGGACAAGTATGGAGCTGACCGCCGCCATTCCGGAGCCGAAAGCAAGTGCACCTGCCCCATTTTCAAGTGCGGCCATCCTTTCCTCAAGTATGCGTACGGTCGGATTGCCGAGCCGTGAGTAAATATTGCCCGCCTCCTCACCCGAAAAGCGCTTTTCCCCTTGTTCTGCAGTTTCAAAAGAATATGTCGAAGTCTGATAGAGTGGCACAGCCAAGCTGCCATGATGTTCAGTGTCATCATAGCCTTCATGGATTACGAGCGTGTCTTTGTGCAGTTTCGATTTATTCATTTCCATTCCGCCTTTCAATATTGTAAGCACTTACATTTCCTAATTTCATCTTACTCTCTTTTATGAAAAAGAAAAAGAGCAACTTCAGCGTCATTTTCAGCGCTGAAGCTGCTCATGTAGAACGAACCTGTTCTTCCCATGGTTTTTCGCATGATAAAGAGCGTGATCCGTCGCTTGGAAAAGCTCCTTATACGATTTGCCGTCAGTAGGAGACCAACCACTCAAGCCAATCGATACTGTCACAGTTGGATCGGTGGCCTCAGGTATTCCTATGACAAGTTGTTTGGCCAAATCCAGTCCTTCTTCTACTGTTGCGGACGGCATGAAGATTGCAATTTCCTCACCGCCCCATCTGCTTGCGATCCCCCGACCTTCCACTATCGAGAGGATCAAGGCCGAGATCTGCCGCAACACCATATCCCCTGTTGTATGCCCGTAAGAGTCATTCACCAATTTGAAATCATCGACATCCAATAAGATGAATACGCCGGATTCCTCTCTATCTATCGATGCTGTAACAATTTCATCTAAATACGAACGAGTAAATAATTTAGTGAGATGATCTTTATTGACAAGCTCTTGCAACTGATCGCGCAGCATGATGTTCGAAATCGCCAGCGATGAATGGCCGATGAGGGAGCGCATCAATTTATAACTGTCAAATGAAAAAAAGTACTCTTCCCGGTGCATGAGGATTACGAATCCGATCACCTCACCTCCATTGCTGATCGGAAGGGCGACAAGTGATTTGAACTCATTGATATTACCCTCTTGTATATTGGCGTCGAAAATTGCTTCTTCTCCATTTCTGAAACGTGCTGAAACTGAATCTATATATCTTTTACCTGCAGTTTCTTTGAAGAGTGGCGTCGACGAAGGTGAGATGGAGTAGTTGCATTGGTCTTCATAAAAGATAAAGGCCATTTCATGCGGGCAGAACGCATTCATGAACTGGACTTTGAGAAAAGCGATCATTTCATCTAGATCCAAATTACTATTCAATTCCCTAGACGCTTCATTCACTAATCGCAGATCATCGACTAGGCGATGGGATTGGTCGTAGAGACTGGCGTTTTCGAGTGCATTACCTGCGCCATTCGCCATTGATCGGATAAAACTCTTCTGCGCAACCGTAAATTCAGTGTTTTTCGGGGCAGTTATCTGCAATATACCGTAAATCCCCTGCCTTCCTCGAATGGGCGCATTCAGAAGACTGCTTGCAATATCAACGGCATTCTCAATCGTCAAGTCCCCTGATAGGAACGCATCGACTGCAGACGCCCTTTCATTGGCATAGTCAAACAAACGGTACTCATTTGTTTTGCCTTTCTGTTCATTCGAAAGGAGCAGATTGACTTTGTAAGCCGGGAAAGATCCACACACAGCTTCCATTAAGCCCTCGAGAATTACATCGCTTTCCATCGTAGAGTTGAAAAGTTCGGCCACTTCGAATAGATGCCTATAAGCCTTCTCGTTCTCCGAAATCTTGTGCATTTGTATAACTTGGCCAATGAATGTGCCAAATGCTTTCTTCAGCACCTTCAAGTGCGGCGTTTGGGCAAATGCATGCCATTTCTCACTGGCCCTGAAGAGTAGTGCGGCAAGAGGAGCAAGATGGACATCCCTTATGATAAGCGAATCATCCGCAAACTCATATTCTCTGTCGGAAGCATGTGAGATGAATGACACATTGAAGATTGGATGGTCTTTTGTATATGTTTCCAGTCCGCGATTGTTCTGATAAGACGTAGTATTGAAGAGCGGTGTAAAACGATTATTGTCGTACAGTAGTATTTCCGCATCTTTAATTTCAAAAAGACTCATGAATAGTTCTTTGAACTCAACGAGCATTTTTTCCAAAGGATATTCGTGATCAAGATTTGACAATAAATCAAAAATGGAACATTTCATTTCATATAATGTCATTTCATGAACGTTCATTTCCATCACCCTCATTCATGTTCCCCGTATTTATACCTATTCCATTATTCTAATACATACAACCTATTATTAATAGTTTTTACATCGATTCTGCGCGTATATTTCGACGGCGAGGAAAAGAGCTTGACTCACATCCGTATAATTGTTATGATGTTCCTTGTGTAAAATAGTTGCAGCAGTTGTATGATCCATGCTGTCCAGTCTATTCCTTTTAGATAAGGTGCATCGCGTAACCTCGTGGCTGCTGAGGCGAGGATGCAAGATTATAGAATGGCACGCGGATTGAATGCATCTGGTTCTTATTTTACAACAAAATAAAACCAAAACAGAGGAGGAGTCTTTCATGGCTCGTTATACAGGTCCATCTTGGAAACTTTCCCGTCGTCTTGGCATTTCGCTAAGCGGTACTGGAAAAGAAATCGAAAAACGCCCTTACGCACCGGGACAACACGGTCCTACACAACGTAAAAAACTTTCCGAATACGGATTGCAATTACAAGAAAAACAAAAACTTCGTTTCATGTTCGGCGTGAACGAGCGTCAATTTAAAACTGTTTTCAACAAAGCTGGTAAAATGCCTGGTAAACACGGTGAGAACTTCATGATTCTTCTTGAAACTCGCCTTGACAATATCGTATACCGCATGGGTCTTGCACGCACTCGCCGTGCAGCTCGCCAACTCGTCAACCATGGTCACATCCTAGTTGACGGCAAACGCGTTGACATCCCTTCTTTCAGCGTAAAACCTGGTCAAGAGATCTCTCTTCGTGAAAAATCTCAAAACCTTGATGTTGTTAACGAAGCTCTAGAAGTGAACAACTATGTTCCTGAGTACGTTACATTCAACACTGACACTAAAGTCGGTACATTTGTACGTCTTCCTGAGCGCAGCGAACTTGCTGCTGAAATTAACGAAGCACTTATCGTTGAGTACTACTCTCGTTAATCGCTTCCTTATGAAAACCCCGAGATTGCATTTGCAATTTCGGGGTTTTTTCTGATTTTCACTATTAGTTCAGTTAACAAATCTCCCCGCTTTTCCAACCGACTCCCAGTAGTCATTGCGCAGCTGCACTTTTAAAATCTTTCCGGAAGCATTTTTAGGTAGTTCATCAACAAAGGTGACTCCCGTAATCGCTTTAAAATGGGCGAGTTTGTCTCTTGTAAATTGAATTAGGTCTTCTTCGGTGGCGTTATACCCTGAACGTAGAACCACGTAGGCATGAGGCGTTTCCCCCCATTTTTCATGAGGAACTGCAATTACCGCCGCTTCCAGAATGGCTGGATGATCATACAAGACGCCCTCAACTTCAATGGAGGATATATTTTCGCCCCCAGAGATAATGACGTCTTTTTTCCGGTCGACGATCCCTACAGTTCCATACTCATCCACAACAGCCATATCTCCTGTATACAGCCAACCATCTCGGATGGCTTCCATTGTCGCTTCTTCGTTTCTCCAATACCCTTTCATGACACCATTTCCACGGACAATGAGTTCTCCAATTTCCTTTCCATTCCAAGCCACTTCTTCCCCCAAATCATTTACGACTCTTACATCAGTACCAATCATTTGGTACCCCGCTTTTGCTTTTAAACGAGACTCTTCATCTCTTGTAAAATCTTTGAAGTGAGTGCGGATTCTTGAGATGGTACTTAACGGACTGGATTCCGTCATGCCGTATACTTGGATGAACTCCCACCCTAGCTCATCTTCCACTCTATTGACAAATGCTGTTGGCGGTGCTGATCCAGCAATAAATACACGCGTGCTTTGCTCAAGTTGTAATGGGTTTTCATCGTAGTATTGCAATAATGAATTCAATACCGTCGGAGCCATATGCATGACAGTGACACCATGTTTCTCCAGTGCATCAAAAATACTTTCTGGCGAGGCTTTTCGTAAACAGACTTGAGTTGCTCCGTTTGCTGTGTAGTAGAACGGGGAGCCCCAACCATTGACGTGAAACATCGGCAACACATGTGCAAGGACATCCTCGTCCGTTACCCGTAAATGATGCATACATGTCAAAGCATGAAGATAGTTATTTCGATGTGTCAACATCACGCCTTTAGGTTTCCCGGTTGTTCCACTCGTGTATAGCAAGCTGCAGACATCCGTCTCCTCCAAAGCTTCACGTTGGAATGTTTCTTTTGAGTGGGCATGTAAAAATTCATCATAGTTTACTTCATCACAGGAGCCGTCATAATAGTGAACAATGATCTCCTCGACGGTTTCCAGCTTTTCTCTAACCGGCAGGATTAAATTGTATAAGTCCTGATCTACAAACAGAATCTTTGACCCGCTATGATTTAAGATATAGAGGTAATCCTCCGGTTTTAAGCGGATATTCAACGGCACCATGACAGCCCCTAGCTGAAACACGCCATAAAAACCTTCTAGCATTTCTACAGTATTTGGTGCAAGATAGGCCACTCTGTCGCCTTTTTTCACACCTAACTTTCGGAGACCATCCGACAACTGGTTAACACGGTCATTCATTTCCCGATAAGTAAATACCCGGTCATCACAGATAATCGCTTTTTTATCTCCATAGAGTTTAACGGCATGATCTAAAAATTGAGTTAGAATTAATGGCACTTCCATGGTATCCTCCCCTTCCATAAATCTATTTATCTAGAAACTGTCACTTAATAATACATAGATAAGACTTTATCATAAAATTCAGCATTCTGTAAATAATTTATGAAGAGGAGGGTTAGTTATCCTCTAATAACCCTCTCAGCTGTTCAAGTACAACTTCAAACGGTTGTACATCCCCCACCTTCCTAAACTCCAGAAAGGGATCACCGATAGTTTTCATCCGCTCCGTTACACTTTTAATCGTAAATTGTTCTGGCCTCAACGATGCCCCGACTTCCTCCCAGTTCAAAGGAGTTGCGACTGTTGCCAATTCGTTGCCACGTGGCGAATAGGGTGCGACGATTGTTTTTCCTTCGTGATGCTGCACATAGTCCAGGTATAGTTTGTTACCTCTGTTCTTTTTCAGGCGTTCGGTTGTGAACCATTGCGGCTCTTGATCGACTAGGAAGTCGGAGACGAACTTTGTGAAGATGCGAGTATCGTCGTATGTGAATGTATCGACTGGGAGTGGAATATATACTTGCAGACCTTTGCCGCCGGATGTTTTGATAAATGAAGTCAGTTGGAACTGATCGAATATCGCCTTCAAACGCAATGCTGCTTCTACGGAGAGTGAGAATTCCTCTACGGAAGGCGGGTCTAAATCGAAGACGATCTCGGTCGGCATTTTTGTATTGATTGTTTGAAATGGTATGTGGTATTCAAGTGCCAACTGATTCCCTAGCCATAGCAATGTCGTGATATCATTACAGACGATATAGTCAATGTCCTCATCTCTTGATGTCTTCACAAAGTCAGGAGCATAATCAGGTACGCTTTTCTGATAAAACTTTTCGCCCGGCACGCCATGAGGGAAGCGGATTAGGGTTAAATGCCGTTCTTTCATGAACGGAAGTATAAAGGGTGCAGCCGATTGCAAATAAAGTAAGTAATCGTCTTTCACCAAGCCTTGCTTCGGCCAAACAGGTTTGTCAGGATGAGTAATTTGGATCTTCTCTGGAATCGGGTTCACTTGCCTAAGCAATTGACGCCACTGACAGTCATCGGGGTTCACTTCAAACTGAAAAGAATGGAACCTCGGCTCGCGCAGATGTTTCCCATCAAAGCTGATGCAATTTATATTTGCACAAATGGAAGGCTCAATTTCGTAAACGGAGTCTCCAATATGGCGTCCATTTTTGAGAAACAACTCACTTAGGGTCTTCAATTCCTCATCTGACATTCCATGCTTGAATGTTGTTATCTCAACTAGCTGACCATCCCTATAAATGGCACCTGTGAAAAATCCGTTTACCTGTTCATACCTCGTGATAATGACTGTGACCAATCGCCAGTTTTTCACTTTCAACCATTGGTTCGTCCTTTTTTCATTACTCCAGACACTTTTCACCCGCTTGGCCATTGCCCCTTCCCCGTTGTTCAGTCGTACTCGGTCCCATAGTTCGGTTTCGTCTGTAAACGTTTCTATTAATTGAATTAGACTTTCGTGACGATAGTGCACCGTAGTCGGCAGCCCGACCTGTTCAAAACACTTCTTTAGGTCCACTTTCCTCTTTTCAAGTACCTTGCCGGATACATCTTTTCCTTTCAGCACTAAAAGATCGAAGACGATGTATTGGCAAGGGAATACATTGGAATGGTAGGCAATGACTTCTTTCTTCCGCATCCGCCCCCTTGTCTGCACAATGGCGAATTCACTTTTGAAGTCGTTTTGAAGACAGACCAATTCCCCGTCAAAAACTAGCGGAAGGAAAGGCTTGATCATATGTTCAATTCGACGGCAATCCTCGATAATTTCCGGAAAAATGTCGTTCAATAGTTTTTCATTCCTGCTGAATAGCTGAATCCCTTCTTTATCCCATTGGAGAATCGCCCTGAATCCATCGTATTTCGTTTCATACAGCCAATCTTTTCCTACAGGCAATTCATCTGTATCCATCATTAACATCGGTTTCATCCATAATCGCTCCAAGTTTTTGTTAGTGTTTGATGAATCATAATTCGTATACATAAGAATGAGTCAGCTTTCCATACTAAGCAAAAAAGCGGGTGATTTCATTGCATACAGTTTGGAAAGGCAGCATCAGTTTCGGCCTTGTCAATATCCCGATTAAGCTCCATACGGCAACGGAAAACAACGATATTAAATTGCGTCAGCTTCATAAGGAGTGCCATTCTCCAATCAGCTACCAGAAAGTATGCCCAATTTGTGATAAAGAAGTTAAAAGCGAAGAGATCGTGAAAGCGTATGAGTATACGAAAAACAAGTTTGTCGTGCTCGATGATGAGGAGCTTGAAAAGCTGAAGAAGGAAAATGAGGACAAAGCTGTTGAGATCATTGATTTTGTTAAATTAGAGGAAATCGATCCGATCTATTTCGAGAGGAGCTATTTCATGGCGCCCGATGCGAATGGCGGCAAGGCGTACGCTTTATTGAGGAAGGCTCTGAAAGAATCGGGAAAAATCGGTGTGGCGAAGATTATCATCCGTTCGAAGGAGCAGTTAGCCGTCGTCCGGGTCTATAAAGACGCTCTGTTGATGGAGACGATCCACTTTCCGGATGAAGTGCGCAATGTGGGAGATGTGCCGAATATCCCGGCTGAAGACTCTGTTGTGAAAAAAGAACTCGATACAGCACTTCTGTTAGTTGATCAATTAACGACAGCATTCGATCCCGATAAGTATACGGACGAGTATAGAACTGCTCTTATGGAATTGATTGAAGAGAAAAAATCGGGCAGTGTGACTGTCGCAAAACTGGAGAAACAGGCAATATCACCTTCCAATACGACCGATTTGATGGCTGCATTGCAAGCATCGCTCGATAAGACGAAAAAGAAGAAGCCGGCTCCAAGGAAAAAAGCGGCGGCGAAGATGAAAGCGTAAAAGGTTTGCGAGGGGGACGCGTTATCACCGAATTTCAGGCGTTTATCACCGTCTTGGGACGGGTTATCACCGATTCTCGGGCGTTTATCACCGATTCTTCTTGGTTTATCACCGATTTGGCATATACCACCGATTCTTGGGGGATTACCACCGATTCTCGGACTTTTACCACCGATTCCCCATTTCCGCGTATACAAAAAGGCCATCCCTTCATCAAAGGATGGCCTTTTACGTTAGATGAATTTCACCATTTTATAGTTTTTCTTCCCTCTGCGGACGATTGTAAACGCATCGTCCAAACGGTCTGCAGCAGTGACTTCATATGCGATATCCGTCACTTTTTCTCCATTCAAGGAAATGGCACCGTTTGTCACGTCTTCACGGGCTTGTCGCTTGGAAGAAGAAACACCAGCTTCGACGATGAAGTCGACAATGTTTTTATCAGACTTCTCGAGTTCTGCTGTCGGCACATCCTTGAATGCGTCTTTCATTTCTGCAACTGTCAACGCCTTCAGATCTCCGCTGAATAATGCTTTTGAAATGCGGATTGCTTGTTCAAGCGCATCCTGGCCGTGGATGAGACGCATCATTTCTTCTGCAAGTGCTTGCTGCGCTTTCCGTAAATGCGGTTCCTCTTGGACAGAAACCTCCAACGCTTCAATTTCTTCACGGGACATGAAGGTGAAGATTTTTAAATACTTGATGACATCAGCGTCAGCCGTGTTGATCCAAAATTGGTAGAACTCATAAGGGGATGTTTTATCAGCATCCAACCAGACGGAGCCGCCTGCCGTTTTACCGAACTTCGTACCATCCGCTTTCGTAACGAGCGGAATCGTGATACCGAATGCCTTCGCTTCTTCCTCATGCGTCTTCCGGATGATTTCAAGGCCTGTTGTAATATTGCCCCATTGGTCAGATCCGCCGATTTGAACCCGGCAACCATAATTATTGTACAAATGGTTGAAATCAAGGCCTTGAATGAGCATATAAGAGAACTCGGTAAAAGAAATTCCCGTTTCGAGCCTAGATGATACGTTCTCTTTTGCAAGCATATAATTGACGCTAAGCAATTTTCCGTAATCTCGAAGGAAATCGATGGCGCTCATGTTGCCCATCCAGTCATTATTGTTGACGAGGACTGCGCCATTCTCACCATTGAAGTCGAATAACCTTTCGAATTGCTTACGAAGTCCTGCCACATTTTGATCCACTTGTTCTTCTGTTAGAAGCTGACGTTCGTCGGCACGGAAAGATGGGTCACCGATCATCCCTGTCGCACCACCCACCAGCAAAATCGGACGGTGGCCATGCAATGCAAAACGGCGCAATGTCAATAACGGGACGATATGACCGATATGCATGCTGTCTGCTGTCGGATCGACGCCACAATATAACGAGATCTTTTCCTCATTCAATACCTTCTCAAGGCCTTCCTCATCAGTCTGCTGATACAGCAGGCCTCTCCATTTTAAGTCTTCCAACAATACGCTCTTCATTAAAATCCCTCCCATAATGTAAAAAAAGCCCCTACACGATTCAAATGAATCATGCAGGGACGTTAGACATTTAGTCAAATAACGCGGTACCACCCGGCTTGAGAATAAATAAATTCTCCGCTTTAAGACGCATTAACGCCGCGTACGCGCCACACTCCAAAGCTGTAATTCGTAAACGATGTACCGGACAGCTTCCACCAACCGCTGCCTCTCTATACGGATCGACCGTTCCTACTCCGGCTTTCTCACCATGTGAAAAATGATATAAGGTGAAACTTCACTCAGTGGGGTTCTGAGTGTTAGTTGAACCAATCGGGCATTTACTGGGAGTTGATCTCCCACCCCAGTGGGAGTCTTGCTGCCAGTTAATGCGGGATAGATTTATTGTAGTCTAAATTATCGCTTTGTCAAACATTTTCTATTGAATTCCACGAAATGTGCTATAATAGGAAGGATTTTAGGGGGGATGAAAACTTGAGTGAAAAACGTAAAAACAGGATAGATCTCATAGAAGAAAAATTTGAAACGCTAAAGAAAAAAGGTTGGGCAAAAGGAATTCGCATCACTTCGGGAGTCATTTGGAACCTCTTTCTCCTCTTCCTTGTCTTCGGACTGACGCTTGGCGTATTTGCCGCCTCAGTCGGTGCCGGTTATTTTGCATCACTCGTCGCAAAAGAACCGCTCCGTTCCAAGGCTGAAATGCGGGGAGACATCTTCAATTATGAGGAGACATCTGAAATTTATTTTGCCAATGACATTTATTTAGGTAAAGTAAATGCCGATATTGAACGGAAGGAAACGACATTGAAGGATGTTTCTCCATTTGTCATCGATGCCGTTTTGGCCACGGAAGACGAGTATTTTGAATCGCATGAGGGAATCGTCCCAAAAGCGATTTTCCGCGGACTATTTCAAGACGTGACGAATTCATCTAGTCAGACTGGTGGTTCAACACTCACCCAACAACTTATCAAAAACCAGATTTTGACGAATGAAGTCTCCTATGAACGGAAGGCGAAAGAAATCCTGCTCGCCATGCGACTCGAACATTTCATGGAAAAAGAAGAGATACTTGAAGCCTACCTAAATATCATTCCATATGGTAGAAATGCAATGGGACAAAATATTGCGGGAATCGAAACTGCTGCAGAAGGCATTTTCGGTGTGAAAGCAAAGGAACTTAATTTACCCCAAGCGGCATATATAGCGGGAATTCCGCAAGCACCATTTGCTTATACGCCTTTCCTGAGCAACTATTATGGCGGCGGCTTAAAGAAAGAGGAAAATATCAAGCCAGGAATCGATCGAATGAAAACTGTCCTCTTCCGTATGAAGGAAACGGGCTATATTACTGATAAGCAATATGAAGAAGCGATCGCCTACGACATCACAAAGGACTTTGCTAAAAAGACTGAACGTGCGACCGAGCGATATCCATACTTGACCCAAGAGATCCAAGAGCGCACGAAGGATATATTAGCCCAGATCCTCGCTGAGAAAGATGGTATCGATGCAGATCGCCTCGCTGAAGAGAAAAAACTTGCAGAGAAATATCTAATCCTGGCGGAGCGTGATATGCGTACGGGCGGGTACCGCATTTATTCGACAATCGATAAAGATCTTTACGACGGAATGAATAAAGTAGCAGAAGAATTTGAGCATTACGGATTCACTTACACACGGGAGGAAGAGGATATCAGTACGGGCGAAATCATCCTGAAAGATGATCCCGTGCAAGTAGGTGCCATTATGATCGAAAATAGCACAGGACGAATCCTCTCCTTTGTAGGAGGACGCGACCATAATCTGGAGAACACGAATCATGCGACAAGAGCTTTCAGACAAAATGGATCTTCCATGAAACCGCTTCTCGTCTATGCTCCGGCAATTGAATATGGGGTCATCGGCGCAGGAAGCCCTGTCGTCGACGTGAAATTCGAAGTGCCGGACAACGGAAAAACATGGGCACCGACGAACTATAATGCTAACGTGGAAAATGGAATTATCCCAGCCAGACAGGCATTAGCTGAATCCCTCAACTTACCGACAGCAAGGCTTTACAAGGACATCGTCGATCGACGACCAGCGGAGTTTTTAGAGAAGATGAACTTCACCAAACTCACGGAGGGGGATCACGTCCATCTATCCGTTTCATATGGTGGAATGGATGTAGGAGTCAGCGTTGAAGAGAATACAAACGCATTCGCCACTTTCGCGAATGGCGGCAAGTTCATCCAGTCTTACATCATAGAACGTATCGAAGACATGTCTGGAAATGTCGTGTATGAACACAAGACGGAACCTGTTGACGTGTTTAGCCCTGAAACATCATATATCGTAACAGATATGCTCAGAGATGTTATAAAACCTGGCGGCACAGGACAGCAATTGCCTGGATTCATGAATTTCAAAACCGACCTGGCAGCAAAAACCGGGACGACGAACGGATACGGCGACGCTTGGCTGGTCGGGTACAATCCGAATGTCTCGATGGGCCTCTGGTTCGGCTATAAGGATCAAAAGCGCAAGTTGTACACCAGAAAGTCCGGTGCGATGCATCCGACGACACGGACGACAATGCTCTTTGGCAGAATGATGAATAAAGTGAATGAATTGAAACCTGATATTATTGGTGCAGGCAGCACTTTCAAACAACCGGAAGGCGTAGTATCCAAACCTTTCTGCGGTATTTCCGGACTGGCGCCATCAGCTGCATGTACAACTGCTGGATTAGTCAGATCAGACTTGTTCAATTCAAAAGCGATGCTTCCGACAGAACCCGATGACAGCATTATCAATGCATCCTATGTCTCCGTCAAAGGCAGCCGTTACATGGCACTACCTTCTACACCTGCCGAATTTATCGTCTCAGGCGGAACAGGAGTCAACCAGGCATTCATTGACCGCATGCTTGGACCATGGGGTGGAGATGCTTCGAAGCTGTTCCCATCCATGTCAGTGTTTGCTTCAGGCGTTGTATCTGGCGCTTCCTTTAACGCCGATGATTCGGCACCGGCAGGAGTCAGCGCATCGCTTAATGGATCGACGTTGGTTTGGTCGGAGTCCCCTTCAAACGACGTGATCGGTTATTATGTGTACCGGAACAATGAACGCATTGCGACCGTCAGAGATGGATCCGCCAATTCGATCGCTGTCGGCCCGGGGGATTATTACGTCAGAGCCGTTGATATTACCGGACTGTTATCAGGGGGCTCCAATATCGTTATTGTAGATAGCCCGGAGCCACCACCTACTACGGAAACCCCGGATGACGGGAAAACACCTCCCGCGATACCTCCAGGGAATGAAGGCAATGGCGGAGATGACGGAAACGGCAATGAAGGCAGTGGGAATGATGATGGAAGTACTGGTACTGGTAACAATGGAAACGGAAATGGCAATAATGGAAACAACGGAAACGGCAACAACAACGGAGGAGGCAATAAACCTCCTTCAGATGGCGATGATGATGATGAAAATTAACATGTAGATAGGAAAGGGACTCCCAAAAAATCGGGAGTCCCTTTCCTTATATATGATCAGTCTTCCATCGTCGATAAGTCGCCTGTCGGCAAATTCAGTTCCCATGCCTTCAACACGCGGCGCATGATTTTTCCGCTTCTCGTCTTCGGAAGCTTATCCTTAAATTCAATTTCCCTTGGTGCAGCGTGCGCGGCAAGTTCCTTTTTGACGAATTGCTTGATGTCATTCTCCAATTCCTCGGAAGGTTTATATCCTTCATGGAGGGCAACGAAGGCCTTAATGATTTCACCACGGACCGGATCGGGCTTCCCGATGACTCCCGCCTCGACAATCGCCGGATGCTCAAGGAGCTTGCTCTCCACTTCGAATGGTCCTACTCGTTCGCCGCTCGTCATGATGACATCATCGACCCGTCCTTGGAAGAAGAAATAACCGTCCTCGTCCATATAGGCAGAATCCCCGGAAACATACCATTCATCATTCAAGAAATAGGAATCATACTTCTCAGGGTTATTCCAAATTTGACGCATCATTGCTGGCCAACCTTTTTTAATCGCCAAATTACCCATTCGATTCGGCGGCAATACTTGCCCCCGGTCGTCGACAATCGCCGCTTCAATTCCCGGAACGGCTTTCCCCATTGACCCCATTTTAATCGGCAACGAGCCGAAGTTGCAGATTGTTTGGGCCCCTGTTTCCGTCATCCACCAAGTGTCGTGGATCCGCAGCTTGAACACTTCCATCCCCCAACGGATGACTTCAGGGTTCAACGGTTCCCCGACTGAGAGAATATGGCGCAATGATGAAAGATCGTATTTCTCCAACGGTCCTGCACCCGCGCCCATTAACATCCGGAACGCAGTCGGCGCACTATACCATACCGTTACGCCGTACTCTTGAATGGATTCGTACCAGCTATCCGTAGAAAATCTTCCGCCGACGATCAGTGATGTCGCACCGGCCAGCATCGGTCCGAAGATCCCGTACGCTGTCCCAGTAACCCAACCCGGATCTGCGGTACACCAAAAAACATCCTCATCTTTCAAATCCAATACCCAGCGTGCCGTCTGCAACTGCTGCACCATCGCTTCTTGCACATGCAAAACGCCTTTCGGTTTACCAGTGGAGCCTGACGTATAATGGAGCAGCGTCGGAGACTCCTTATCCAGCCACTCTACTTTAAAGTGGGAAGACGCATTCTTCAAATGTTTGTTAAAATCTATATGCTTATCATCTTCTTCAATATTTCCGCCAACTAAAAAGATTGTTTTTAAATGAGGCAATTTGTCTACAGGGATCCTATCCAACAAGTCAGGAGTCGTAACAATCGCTTTCGCTTCGCTGTCGGAGAGCCTATCATAGACCGCACCTTCCATAAATGCTTCGAAGAGAGGCCCGACAATCGTCCCCATTTTCAATGCTCCCAGTATTGCAAGATACAACTCAGGAGAACGGGGCATAAAAACGAATATCCGATCCCCTTTTTCTAACGTTGAATGGTTCGTCAGTACATTTGCAGCTTTATTGGACATTCGTTTCAGTTCGTTATACGTATATGCTTCTTTGCGCGACGCATCTTTGTAAAAGAGCGCCACTTTGTTTTTCCGATAGGAATTCGCATGACGATCTACAGCCTCGTGCGCAATGTTGATGAGTCCGGTTTCATGCCAGCTGAATTCCTTCTCTGCGTCAGACCATTTAAAATCCCTCGCTGTTTGGTCATAATCCTGTAATTGATAATCCCCCTGCATTACAGGTAAGTTATTGATTTCCATTCCTATCACCCTTTCGTCAAACATTTACCTCTATTATTCTACATTATTATTTCTTTATTTGCTAATAAATTAATATTTTTAGTATTGTTGTTTAATTTGTTATCAAGAAGCTATTTGCCTTGGAGATAATTGTTGTATACTGTGAATAAGGTCTATTTAATTGTAGGACGGTGAGTAGGTTGGAACATAGGAAAACGTATAACGCGATGGAAGTCAAACATAAGAATGGCGACTTGATCATTGAAGGCCCGATTCCCGGCAATGAATTGGCAAACCTAGAATTCCATGAACATTTGATATCCTTCAGACCGCCTGAACAGCAACACAAGGCACTTATTGAAATCGCCGATCTCCCGGAAGGACGAATCATCATCGTCCGTGATATGAACCAAATCGTCGGGTATGCAACATATTTGTATCCCGATCCGCTGGAAAGATGGTCGAAAGGCAAGATGGAAAATCTAATTGAATTGGGAGCCATTGAAGTAATTCCGAAATACAGGGGCGGCGGAGTCGGAAAAGCGCTGCTCGAAGTGTCCATGATGGATGATGCAATGGAGGACTATATTATTCTAACAACCGAATACTATTGGCACTGGGATTTAAAAGGGACAAAACTGAATGTATGGGAATACAGGAAAGTGATGGAGAAGATGATGAATGCGGGCGGGTTGGAATATTATGCGACCGATGACCCTGAAATCAGCTCACATCCCGCGAACTGCCTTATGGCAAGAATCGGCAAAAGGGTGGATCAGGAATCGATTCAACAGTTCGACAGTCTTCGCTTCATGAATAGATTCATGTATTGATGGGAGGTTATTCTAGTGTTAATTGAAGAGATTATGAAAAGGGATGTCTCCTCCCTTTCACCTGAACATACCGTTAGCGATGCTTTGACAATCATGCAGAAAAAGAAAATCCGGCATCTTCCGATCGTCTCGGATGATAAAGGGCTGGTCGGCATCGTAACGGACCGTGATTTGAAAGAGGTCGTCCCTTCCCTGTATTCCGACTCTCGTGATGCAAGCGTTTACAACATTCCATTGTCTGAAATCATGACGAAAAATCCGATCAGTGGACACCCGATGGATTTCGTAGAAGAGGCGGCGATTATTTTTTACGATAACCAAATCGGCTGCCTTCCGATCGTCTCGGGCGGAAAGCTTGTCGGCATCATAACAGAGACGGATCTGCTGTATAAGTATATCGAATTGACTGGAGTTCACCAGCCGGGCTCACAGATCGAAGTCCGTGTACCGAATATACCCGGCATCCTCTTTGAAGTTTCAAAAGTGTTCCATCAACATAGATTGAATGTGCTAAGTGTTCTCGTATATCCCGATAAGGAAAATGAAGATAATAAAATACTTGTCATTCGCGTTAAGACTATGAATCCGCTAACTGTCATAAATGGTTTGCGTGCTAATGGATTTGAAGTTCTATGGCCGAATGTACCTGGCATTGACCTATGATGAAAGACGCTATATTCATTTATTCCGAAGAACAACTTGGCTATTCATTTTCGGACACTCACCCATTCAATCAAAAGAGGATTGTATTGACGTTGGATCTATTGAGGAAATGTAATGCCATATCCGATGATGAAATAATTGTTCCGAGGGTTGCAACCGACGAGGAATTATTATTGGTTCATGATTCGAAGTTCATCGATATTGTGAAACGGGCTGGCCGGGGGCTCGTAAGCGATGAAGTCGGCTCCGTATATGGCATCGGAACCGAAGACACCCCAATATTCCCAAACATGCACGAAGCGAGTGCGATGCTTGTCGGGGGGACGTTGACCGCAGTCGATGAGGTAATGGAAGGAAGAGCGAAATACGCTTTGAACTTAGGAGGCGGACTCCACCATGGCTTCCAGGGCAAAGCATCGGGCTTCTGCGTCTATAACGACAGCTCAGTCGCCATCAAATATATTCAAAAAAAATACGGTGCACGTGTGCTGTATATCGACACGGACGCGCATCATGGCGATGGAGTGCAATGGACGTTTTATGATGATCCGGATGTCTGCACGCTTTCCATACATGAAACAGGACGATACCTTTTTCCCGGGACTGGTGCTATTACTGAACGCGGAAATGGCGATGGCTACGGGACTTCATTTAATTTTCCAATTGATGCGTTCACGGAGGACGAGTCATTTCTTGAGATTTACAAGACGGCTATCGAGGAAGTCGCCGCTTTTTTCAAGCCGGATGTCATCTTGACCCAAAACGGAGCGGATGCTCATTATTTTGATCCCCTTACCCATTTATACGGAACGATGAAAATTTATGAAGAAATACCTCGCATTGCACGTGAAATCGCAGATCGTTATTGTGACGGAAGATGGATTGCCGTAGGCGGTGGAGGCTATGACATATGGCGGGTCGTCCCGAGGGCATGGGCTCATGTTTGGCTAGCAATGAAACAGCTGCCGGCTCCTACGGGTAAATTGCCTGAAGCATGGCTTAATGCTTGGCAGGACGAATCCCCTGTACCTTTCATTGAAACGTGGCAGGATCCGAATCCGTTGTATGAGCCGATTCCTCGCAAGGCGGAAATAACAGAGAAAAATGCTCAGATGCTTGAACGTGCATTACATATGGTGAGGAGTCAACGATCATAACATGACAAGGTGAGGAGATTTGAGCTTAGCGAATAATTGAGCCTTCCAATGAAAAAAACTGTTCCGGAATTTCCCTCCGGAACAGCTTATCATTTCGTCGACTGGCGTTCTTCCTTATGGTACGGCAAGATGACATTCACATCATCGACTTCCTCGCCGTTCATCAGTTTCGTCAATAATCTCATCGAAACTGCACCCAAGTCATATAACGGGACAATGATGGCAGTTAATTGCGGCCTTACTGCCCTCGAAAGCAAAGAATGCTGGAAACAGATCACTTCGTAATCATCAGGTACCGAAAATCCATCATCCCTGATTCCATTTAAGACACCTACAGCAATTTCATCATTGCCGGCAAAAATGGCGGTCGGCTTCTCTTCAAGATTACGTATTAGTTTCCACTTTTCATAAGCATCATCATACGTATTATCCGTTTCAATGAAAAATTCTTCAAACAGAGGAAGTCCAGCTTCCTTCACTGCCCGCTCATAACCTACCTTCTTACATAGCCGATTGATATCCCTCGACATCGGACCGCTAACATGCACGATCCGTTCATGTCCATTATCAATCAATTTCTTCACCGCTTCATAGGCCGCTTCCTCATGGTCTATGTTCACCGTCGGCAAGTCAGTGTTATCTCCCAATGTACCGGCCAAAACAATCGGAACGTTCGCTGTCGCCATTTCCGACCGGATTTCATCTGTCAGAGAATCGCTCATGAAGATGAGACCATCAACCTGTTTTCCGAGATGATCTTCTAATAGCTCAATTTCCCTCGTCGCCCGCTTATCCGAATTGGACAGAATGATATTGTATTCATACATCGTCGCAATATCCGCAATACCGCGTGAAAGTTCGGCATAATAGCTTTTCGAAATATCTGGAACGATGACACCGACAGTTGTCGTTTTCTTACTAGCAAGCCCTCTCGCTACGGCATTCGGGCGATAGCCAAGTCGTTCAATGCATTCAAGCACCTTTTTGCGTGTTGCAGGTTTTACGTTCTGGTTGCCGTTCACAACACGAGAAACAGTAGCCATGGAAACATTCGCTTCTCTCGCTACATCATATATAGTTATTGCCATTGACGAATCTCCTTCCCATCAGTATGTATTCGCTTACTTTCATTATAAACAAAACACCGGATCCTTGAAAGGTCCGGCGCTGTTTATAGAATAATACAAATGTAGTCAATTACGCCTTGGCGTAATTGCGTCCGGATTTTTATCGAGCAAGCTCGATAAACTCCTCTAAAAAAATCCGTGACATCCGCCGGAGGCGTCTAACTTAATCCAGCCTGCCAGGGCTGGATTAAGTTAGACTGTTTGATGGGTGTTCATGAATCTTTGAATTTCAGCGTAGAACTCATCGAACTGTTTGATATCCATTTGCTGTGCAGCATCGGACAAAGCAACAGCCGGATCAGGATGCACTTCCGCCATGACACCGTCCGCCCCGACAGCAATTGCCGCTTTTGCAGTCGGAAGCAACAAGTCTTTTCTGCCAGTCGAGTGAGTAACGTCTACGAATACCGGTAAATGCGTTTCCTGTTTTAAAATCGGAACTGCCGAAATGTCCAATGTGTTCCGTGTAGCCCGCTCATATGTACGGATTCCTCGTTCACAAAGCATGATCTGGCTATTCCCTTTGGAAATGATATATTCAGCCGCATTGATAAATTCATCAATTGTTGCAGCCAATCCACGCTTCAGAAGGACTGGTTTATTCGCCATGCCCGCTTCCTTCAGCAATTCAAAGTTTTGCATATTGCGCGCTCCGATTTGAATCACATCGATATAATCGAGTGCTTCTTCCAGGTGGGAAGGCGTAATAATCTCTGTCACGATTGACAAGCCTGTTTCATCCGCGACCCGTTTCAATATTTTCAAGCCCTCAAGTCCAAGGCCTTGGAAATCATAAGGGGATGTACGCGGTTTATAAGCGCCGCCTCTTAGCATCGTCAGACCCTTTGCTTTGATGGATTGGGCAACTGCAAGAACTTGTTCATATGATTCAACAGCACAAGGACCAAAGATGAAAGTCGGTTCTCCATTCCCGATCTTTTGCCCGTTCACATCTACAATCGTATCTTCAGGCTTGCGCTCACGGGAAACAAGCAATGCATTGCGTTGCTCATCTTCCTGAATTTCGAGGGCGGACATGAAGATGCCTTTAAAGATTTGTTCTAATACCCCGTTTGGAATCGGTCCGTTGTTTGATTGAACCAAAGCGTTAAGCATTTCCCTTTCGCGGATTGGATCATATCTATTGACACCTTGCTTTTCCTTTACTCTGCCAATTTCTTGGACAACAGAAGTTCTTTCATTAATCAAGTCCAATATTTTGGTATTCAACGCATCTACCTGAACACGAAGCTGATCTAAATCATTTTGTCTCATCGTTATGTCTCCTCCCCGCACACATCATTCCCTTTTCGAAGTGGGAAATCTATGTTACATTTTTGTATAATAGAACTAAGTATAATGAAAAGTATTTGAAAAGTCACGTCATTTTTACAAATTGTTTAATTTCGTTAGTATTTGACGAAAAAGGGGTGCATTATTCTGTCGAACAAACTTTTCGCACTTGATATCGGTACACGTTCTGTTGTGGGCATCATTTTGACTGAACAGGACGGAATTTACCACGTTGCCGATCTTGTCACAATTGAACATAAGGAACGCTCGATGATTGATGGGCAAATACATAATATTGTAAGCGTAGCAACTGTCATTTCAGAAATCAAATCCATATTGGAGGAGCGCCATGGGACGCTGGGGAGAGTAAGTGTCGCCGCAGCAGGTCGGGCATTGAAAACGATGGAAGGTTCCATGACGATTGAAATTGCGGGGAAACCCCTATTCACTTCCGAGGATATTAACCGGCTTGAACTGGCTGCTGTTCAACAGGCCCAGCAGAAATTACTTTCTACTGCATCGACTGCCGACGATTATTATTATTGTGTAGGGTACTCGGTTCTTCATTACAAGTTGGATGGTGATGAAATCGGCAGTCTGATCGATCAGGCAGGCAGGTCAGCAACTGCGGAAGTTATTGCGACATTCCTCCCCCGTGTCGTCGTCGAATCGCTCCTGTCTGCGTTGAAGCGGGCAGGCCTTGAAATGGAGGCATTGACGCTCGAGCCGATTGCCGCCATTAATGTACTGATTCCCCCATCCATGCGCAGATTGAATGTCGCACTTGTCGATATAGGGGCGGGTACATCCGATATCGCCATTACGGATAATAATACGGTCGTCTCATACGGCATGGTTCCGATTGCGGGTGATGAAATTACAGAAGCGCTAAGCAACCATTTTCTTCTCGATTTCCCGGTTGCTGAAATTGCAAAACGTGCACTTTCAACAGATGAATCGATTGCAATTTCGGATATACTCGGATTCGAACAGCAAGTCCCTTCATCGGAAGTAGTTGCTATTATCAAGCCTGCAATCGAGAAGCTGGCATCGAGCATCGCTGATGAAATCAAAAGACTCAATAATAGCAAATCTCCCCAAGCCGTCATGGTTGTTGGTGGAGGTAGCCTCACACCTCTTCTACCAAAGGAATTGAGCATCCGACTCGATTTACCTGAAAACCGTGTCGGTATCCGAGGACTTGATGCATTGTCTGATGTCACTTTGTCAGAAGGCATCGTTTCAACCCCCGCACTTGTCACGCCAATCGGCATTGCAATTGCAGCAAGAAGAGCACCGATCCATTATATGTCGGTAATTGTCAATGAAAAGACAATCCGCTTATTTGAATTAAAAGAGATGACAGTCGGGGATGCTTTGCTTGCCGCAAATATTAAGGCAAGACAACTATACGGCAAGCCGGGAATGGGAATGTCGATTACTTTGAACGGCAGCCTCATGACGATTCCTGGTGAACATGGCAGATCAGCTGCGATATTATTGAACGGTAATCCAGCAAGTACGAAAGATTTCATTTCGAATGACGATGTAATTACATTAGAACAAGGCAAGGATGGAAAAGATGCATCCGCTACGATACGTGAACTGATCGGTGACATTGTTCCAATCAAAGTGAATGTTAATGGAAATATGCATAAGATACTACCAAAAATAGTTTGCAATGGCATACCGGTTGGGCTCGATACGATTATAAATGATAGGGACCAAATCGTTTATTCTCATTCAACGAAACTGAATGACGTACTTTCGGAACTCGACATTGAAACTTCCGGTCTTTTTGAAGTGTACATGAATAATAAAAGAGTCGTTTTGGAAAACTGGAATACTAAATTCTTTATTGACAATTTGCCTGTTCCGCCTGATCATCTTCTTAACGATGGGGATGAAGTCCGGATAGAACTACATTCTTCACCGACAGTCGGAGACGTTATTTCTGCACTGGATCAGTCAACTCAGTCGACAGCTTCCATTACGTTCAATGGGGAACCCGTGACCATGACGAACAGCGGATCTTCTATTCTGTTGAATGGTCATCAAGTAGATAATTCAGCCATTGTACACTCTGGAGATCGGCTAACGATAGCGGAAACGGTTCACCGACCATTTTTATTCAGCGATGTCTTCCTTTTTGTCGATTATTCATTGCCGACGACAGTATCCACTTCCTATCAGTTGCTTCGCAATGGAGAACCGATTGGATTCAATGATCCGATTTTTAGCGGGGACGCATTAGAAATCAAATTTAACTCGTGAACTAACTATGATAAAAAGCCAGACAGCCGCTTGATTAAGGGCTGTCTGGCTCTTTTGATATCACTTTTCTTTTTCGACAGAAATGTGGTTTTGATTCACATTCTTTTCTGTTCCGAAGTTCTCGCTATTGTCATAGGAAACATCACTGTTCCCTGTTGTTACATCCTCAGCGGCTTGCTTGTCCTGTTCCGTTGTAGTTCCTACAAAATCGATTGCTTCCTCCCCTTCGGAAGAGGCTGTTCCATCGTCCATAGGGACCGACGTTTTATTTGCCATCGATTTCACTTTATCCACAATCTGTCCGGATTGCTCCTGAATTGATTTCGTCAGGCCATCCGTCTTCTCCTTTGCAACGGAAGTGATTTCCGTTGCTTTATCCTTCGCAACTGCACTCAATTCGATTCCTTTATTCTTCAAGTTAACCGCCTGCTCCGAAAAATCGTCGCGCATTTCCCTACCCGTCTTCGGTGCGAGGAATAATGCCGCCGCTGCACCGATAACTCCTCCTACGAGCGCTCCCAACAGGAAGCTGCCTGCCCCAGTGTCGTCTTCATCATAGAAATCATCCGTATTGGAACGGTATGGATAGTTGACAGGCAAGTGGGATGGTTCCCCGAATGTGTTCTTGTATTCCTGGTTTCCATAATATTGGTGATCAAAATGTGCATCGTTATAGTTAGGTTTTAGTTTATCAGTCATGTGAATTCCTCCAGTACATTTTTTTCTCACGCCGATATCAGTTTCCGTCCGGGCTCGGCAAACGCTTCTGCCCCTTGTCCGGTTGATAGACAGTCCAGCCTGATGATCTTTCCGTTTTCATATCTTTCACTTTCCCGATAATGCCGAAAGCGACGTTGCTCCATTGAACGACTTGGGCTATTTTATCACTGTTCTTCTCTGCTTCGACAGTGATTGAATTGGTGACTCGGCGAACTGAATTGTTCAAGTCGCTTACAGAGCTTCCTACCCCTTTCACTGCATCAACGACAGAGTTCAATTTTTCGGATTTCTGCTGAATATCCTCGGCAAGGGCATTTGTCTTATGAAGAAGTTCAGTCGTTTCAGACGTGACCCCTTCCAACTGGTTCGTCAAGCCATCCAATGTTTCGGAAACGCTTCGTAATGTCGTTTTCAATGAACCTAATGTCATTGCAAGGCTGATACATAAAATCAAAAATGCGATTGCGGCAACTATTGCAGCAATGTAAAGTAATACTTCCATGGCGATCCTCCTCCCAATAAACATACATAAGTAATTTCTACCCTTTATAGTAGGTAAATAAACTTCGCCTACTCTAACCTTTTTCGACATCCTTTGCAAATGTCCTTCATTTTTCCCGAAATTAATTATTTCTGGATATTATGAATGCAAATTTATGCGTAATTGGTTTGTTTTATGGACTTTTGAGAGTGTTTATGGACTTTTGTGGACATTTTTGGACTTTTCAGAGGAGTTATGCTTGACTGTAGGGATTTATGCGCGTTTGAAGGATTTTATGCGTGAATATATAAAAAAAACAGCTCGACCCGTGGGATCAAGCTGTTTCTTCTTTCTTCGTATGTTCGGTGAAGACGTTCAAATACTTTTGGATGTCGCCAGCGCCCATGAATAGGTACACTGCATTTCCATGCTTATCAAGGACTTCGATGTTCTCCAATTCCAGATGTTGTGCTCCAGGAATTTTGCCGACGAGGTCATTAATCGTCAAATTGCCTGATTTTTCCCGCGCGGAACCGAAGATGTCACATAAATAGACATGATCGGCCGCAGAAAGACTGTCGGCGAATTGCTCCAGCAATGCCGCGGTCCGTGTGAACGTATGCGGTTGGAAAATCGCGACAATTTCTTTTTCGGGATACTTTTGCCTTGCGGATTGCAACGTCGCCTTGATCTCCGTCGGATGATGGGCGTAATCGTCAACAATCGTCCGACCGTATGATTCTGTAACAGTGAAACGTCTTTTGACTCCATTAAATGTAGCCAGTCTCTCCTCGATGCCAGCAACCGGAATTCCTTCATAATGGCATAATGCAATAACGCCTAGAGAATTCAAAATTCCGTGGTCACCCGCCAATGCTATTGTGAACGAATGGAAGAATTCATTTCGCACATAGACATCAAATGTGGCACCCTGTTCGGATTTCACGATGTTTTTTGCAGAGAAGTCATTCACTTCATCAAATCCGTAGTAGACGACAGGGACGTTCGCTTTAATCTGCTGCAAATAAATATCATCACCGCAAGCAATGATCGCCTTCTTCACACGTAAAGCCATTTGGCCAAATGCATCCAAGACGTCTTCCAAATCCTTGAAATAGTCCGGATGATCGAAATCGATATTTGTCATGATAGCGTAGTCAGGCTCGTATGCTAGGAAGTGGCGTTTGTATTCGCACGCTTCAAAAACGAAGTATTCACTGTCCTCAACACCTTTGCCCGTGCCATCACCGATGAGAAAGGATGTCGGGGCATTCCCGGAAAGGACATGCGCCAGCAACCCGGTCGTTGATGTCTTCCCATGGGAACCCGTAACACCTACTGAAATGAATTTCTCCATGTAGTTGCCTAAAAATTCATGATAGCGTATTACTTCTACGCCCAACTCATGTGCTCTTTCAATTTCGGGATGACTGTCTGGGAACGCATTCCCTGCAATGACAGTCATTCCGGTCTTAATATTATTTTCATCAAAAGGTAAAATCGTTATTTTTCTTTCATGCAACGGATCCTCCGTAAAGAAATATTTCTCCACATCCGAACCTTGCACGGCATAAGATGAATCGTGAAGGATCTGTGCAAGGGAACTCATCCCCGATCCTTTGATTCCTATAAAATGGTACAATGTCATAATGCAACCTCCCGGGATCAAAACTGTTCCCACATTCTGGTTCTTCAGCTGATTCGTATCGCTAATTCCCCACTCATTTTTATTATTCTCTATTCCCGATTCCTTTGAATCGTCAATCATGTTTTCACATATCATTTGGCTTTTCATTGCCATTCAAGAAATAATCAAGCTCACTTTTTGTTAAATAGACTTCTCGTGCCTTACTTCCCCTTTGCTCGGAAATGAAACCTAGTTTTTCCATTCGGTCCATCAATTTAGCGGCACGATTATAACCGATACTGAAGTTCCGCTGCAATAAAGATGTGGAAGCACTGCCTTGATCGATAATGAATTCGCAGGCATCCGCAAATAAAGGATCCGTTTCCTCTTCTTCCATTGTGTTTGCCAATAAATCCTCTTGACCGAACAAATAATTCGGCTCCGCTTCGTTCTGAACGTGTTCTATTATACGTTCAATTTCAGCATCCGTGACAAATGTCCCTTGCAAGCGCACCGCTGAAGATTGACCGCTTCCGAGATAAAGCATGTCGCCTTTCCCTAGCAGCCTTTCAGCTCCCGGTGTATCGATAATTGTCCGGGAGTCGATCTGGGATGAAACAGCAAATGCTATGCGTGTCGGAACATTCGCCTTGATCGTCCCGGTAATGACATCGACGGATGGGCGTTGTGTAGCAATGATCAAATGGATTCCACAAGCTCTTGCCTTTTGGGTGATCCGGCTGATCGATACTTCGACGTCTGCTGGCGCCATCATCATCAAGTCCGCAAGCTCATCTATGACGATGAGTAGATATGGCATCTTCAGAGAGAATTTACGGTCCTTTTCTGCCATCTCATTATAACGCTCAATATTTCTAGCGCCGACATGTGCAAACAGTTCATAGCGGCGTTCCATTTCTCCGACCGCCCATTTCAATGCAGCAGTCGCAGCTTTCACATCGGTGATGACGGGGCTCAATAAATGAGGAATCCCGTTGAACGGCGCAAGCTCCACCATTTTCGGATCGATGAGCAGCATTTTCAGATCCGTTGGTGACGCTTTATACAATAGACTGATCAAGATCGAATTGATGCACACCGATTTACCGGATCCTGTTGCACCGGCAATCATTCCATGTGGCATCTTCCGCAAATCCAATGTCACAGGTTCACCCGTCAGACTAAGTCCAAGCACCGCCTCCAAAGGTGATTCCGAATCTTGAAAGCGTTTCGTTTCAATCACTTCCGAAATCCGGACGGCTCTCGGCTTCCGGTTCGGGATCTCGATTCCAATGGAGCTGGTCCCCGGAATCGGTGCTTGAATTCGGATGTCTTCCGCGGCGAGTGCCAATTTTAAGTCGTCAGTCAGATTTCTAACCTTGCTCACTTTCGTTCCGTGCCCCACCGTTAACTCGAATCTCGTGACGGTCGGTCCTTGCACGGCCTCAATGACATTTGCCTGCACGGCAAAATAGGAAAGTGCCTCCTCCAACTTTTCAGATTGGGATTGTAGCCATTCCGTGTCTTCTACATGCTCTTCGGGCTGAATAAGAAAGTCTTTCGAAGGGAATGCATAATAAGGTTGTTCTTCCAGGCCTTCGGTAGGTTCATTCGGTTTTGTAATTTCTTGAATCGGTTCGGTTCGAATCGAATCGTTTTTTGTGGAATCAAAGGCCGACTGGCTGCTAGCTTTTTTTGCACGTTCCTCGTATTTCAGCTTATCATTTTTCAACATAAGGACATTAAAAGGCACGATTCTTTCTTTCTTCTGTTCGTGAATTCGTTCAGGCTCATTCACTTCTTCAATCACCGGTTCCGAAGATGAAGTCTCTATCATTTCCTCAATCATTGATTCTTCAATAGATGCAGGAATTTCCTCTTCAGCTATTATCAGTTCGGGATCATCAGAAGCCTCAAACTCTTCTTTTACTGTCGGATTAGGTGTTTCACTGAATTGACCTACAAGCTCAGCGGCAGTCGGTTCCATTTCGATTTCCTGCTCATCAGGTTCAGTGGATTCCGTTTCAATTTCCCGCTCATCAGGCTGAGTGGATTCCGTTTCGATTTCCCGCTCAACAGGCTCAGTGGATTCCGTTTCTACAAATTCATCAATTTTCGTCTCAGCAAACTTTTCTTTACCCGAAGTATGTGCATGTTCCTCTAAATCAATGCGATGAATTTCATCATCTGCCATTGATTGTTCATTGATTGGTTCGGCCTTTTTTTGTTCATATTCCGATTCAACCCGAGATGGAATCGGATTTTCTTCAGTTGCCTCTTTCCTATCTCCCAGTTGATGGTCCTCAAACCGGTCTATCTTCGGCCTTGAATAGCCATAAACGGGTGATGGCACTTCCGTAGGAGTGAACGGACGGTTACTTCGTTTCTGTATAATTGTTTTTTTGTTCGTCTCTGTTTCGTCAGCTTTCACCGTTCTCGCTTTAGGTGACGGCACTGAGTTCGATTCTTGTTTTGTATTGTATTTCAATGGGGCGGTCGCCCGATGAATAGTCGGTTTCTCATTTCCCCCTGGCCATCTATCATTTTTATATAACGGCACAGGTGTGAAATCATCGTCATCAAGTTCAGTGATTAAGTTATCCGCTTTTCTTCGCTCGTTTTCCGGATCCGGTTCCCATCCATAGATTTCGGCATCGGTTATGATTGGAAAACGGAAAGCCGGTTTTTCGGTTTTGGTTTGGTCTTTCTCTATTTGTTCTTCATACTCAATATCCTCAAAAGCTTCTTCAAATTCTTCATTTTTATCTGCTTCAAATATACGGTTCATCATTTTTTTAATCCAAGTCAAATCTATCACTCTTTTCAAGTCGATCATTCTATTTTAGCAGGTTTTCATCTATTAAATCAATCAGATGGCCAAAATAAGAAAAACGTACCGCTTTGGACAGTACGTTTTTCAAAATCAAGCTATAAAAGGTTCACCAGGCGTTGCGTCTTCAGCAAGGACCATAATCCCTTTTTCAGTAGGAGCGTCTGGAATGCCAAGCTCTTTTGCTGAACAGATCATACCTGATGAGTCGATACCTCTAAGCTCTGCATCTCTTATGACCATTCCCGATGGCATGACAGCCCCCACTTTTGCTACGACGACCTTTTGCCCCTCTTCGACATTGGGCGCTCCGCAGACGATTTGCAAGGTTTCATCTCCGACATCCACCTTGCACACGCTTAATTTATCTGCATTCGGGTGTTTTTCTTTTGCTACAACGTGACCGACAACGAACTTCGGTGAGAAATCCACATCTAATTCAAACTCCACACCATTCGATTTAAGTGCCTCTTGCAGTTGACTGACAATCTCTTCAGTCGTTTCAAGTTGTCCTTCATTTTCCGGTTTCACATAGTTCGAAGCACGGAAGACGTTGAATGCTACGACTTTATCTGTTGTTGCATCTTTGATAAGTGTGATATCCTTTTTGCTTTCAATTGTCCTATCTTCCGGACGTTCTGTCGTCATTTGAACGAGGAGTACATCGCCAACTCCGTTTTGATTGTAAAAAATATTCATTTCTTTCTACCTTCCTTCCGGGCAACCCGATTTTTCGCCATAATGAAAATCGGTTCTAATTTACCATCTTCATAGATGAATGACAAGGAGGTGACAGGCACTGCCCCTACCGTGAAAAATTGCATCGTCATTTGGGCAAGCACGTCATACCCCGTATCGTTCCGAATATCACCAATGATCAAAACGTCCTGGTGAGGTACCGAGACGGTCATATGCCCTTCGATTTCCGCTTCCATTTCCTTTAGGAAGGTGTGATTCAATATACGGCTTGCATCGTATCCGTCATTGTTATTGACGAAATAGAACAGATTTCCCGCCACTTCATCCTTCTTCATATTCGTCGGTAATGATCTCACTTTAAATAGAGCTGATTCCATAATTTCCGACTCCGTCATACCGATGGAATCGAGCATCGATTCATCAATGAGACGGTACGTCGTGCCCAAGTCGAGCGCATAGAAGATTCTCGTTTCCGCCGTATGATCTTTCGCTATGAAGCGATCCCCCGCTTTTGAAGTTTGCGGAAAAGAAGTCGAGCGGATGACCGGGTAGATTGCATTTTCTTTCACAAACCCTTCCGTCTGCTCTTTTTCCATTGCTTTAAAAGTTTCGCCAATCGTATAGACGACTTCATTAATGGCAGCTTCTTGTTTAGTTTCATATTTAGCAAGGATTTCCGGCAAGGAAATATCCATCCCTTTTTTCAGTATCGAATGCTCCAATCGAACCTTATCCGTTTTCCGATCGAAACGCCATTGGAAATGTTCGGACGGCAGATGCTCTTTTAATAGTTCCACTAGCTTTTGTGAATTCACTAACTTCACCCTTTCTTCAAAAATAAACGGCCGCTCGCCGCAACTGCGCCGGGTGACCGAAAGTTTATACTTATGAGCCTTGATCGATGGAACGTACAATTTCCATCATCTTGCCCATATTCGCTTCAATATTTTTGTTTTTCGTAATGGTCGTTATCTTTATTCCACCGACGCTGGCAATGAGCTCCGCCTGATCTTCGCCTTTTCTGAGAACAGAGGAAAAACCGAAATATCCATCTTCGGTGAACACTTCCTCAAACCGCTCTTTGTCCTCCGTCTTGATAGACAGTTCGTAAAAGAGCCTGCTATCCCTGGACTCATTCGGATTAATGAAAAGGAGGAATGTTTCGTCGCCCTTTTTCAATACGATATTGTGGGCATCGGATTTCTCGTCTATCGAAAATCCTGCCGGTTTATATAATGAAACGCCATGTACTTCATCATTCACATGTTTATCATGTAATTGAAAAGCTTCTTTCGCAGCTGCGATTGCCTCGGCAGCTTGTTCCTCAAACGTTTTACCACACGCGGCTAATACTAGTATGGATAGGAGTGCCAGGAATAAGAATTTCCAGAAGCGGAACATTCAGCTTCCTCCAATCGTACATTTTTATTCATTTACCGCTACCTATTTTATAGATTATCGCACCTATATGCAAATCAAGCGGTTTAACTTTGTTTAACTTAATAAAGGTAAAACCTCCGGCGGATGTCACGGATTTTTAATCTTTCTTGTAGTATTTCAATTGACCGATCAATAATTGCATAACATGTTCGAACAGCTTGTCGCGAGTGACCGCCAGCGCGGTGAACATACCGATTGCACCTTCACTATTGCGGATGCCGTTCGCGTTAAAATAATCATCGACGACAGCTCCCAATTCCCGACCCTTCTTTAATTCTGAAGCAATTTCTTCAGGTAATGTGATTTGAGCCCCACCGGCAGTGAATGATTTCCCTGAAGGCAGTACAAGCGCCCCCCAATTGCAAACGAACATTTCACTTCCAATCATGCGCACACCACCTTCCAAGCCGATTCCGATTGCGCCACTTTCTTCATGGGCGGCATTCGTTGCGCGGTTCAATGCTCCGGTTCTTGTTTCTTCATCTCCAAATGGCTGATCCTTCACGCCTGATGGAACTTTCACTTGGGACAGTTCACTTCCCGGAAAATGGCTTTCGATCACTTCCTGTGCTGCTTTGACTTTTGCTTGATTGGTGGACCCTATGATGAATTTCATGCTGTTCTCCTTTCTAGTCAGTAAAAAGCCATCCTGTATGGAAAGGATGGCCATATTTATGATTCTCGTCTAGACTTCAGGCGCTAGCTGCTCGGGTCATAAGCCAAAGCTACTGCGTGGCAAAGACCGCTGATTCCAATTCTTGCTCGCAACGCTGCGCTTGTGCTCGCAAAAGCCGTTCTCCGTAACGGCTTTCGCTTTTGTTTATACATTGCTCTTGATTGTTTCAACAGTCGTTTTATCGCAAGCTTTCACTAATTTGACGAGAAGTTCTTTCGCTGCCGCATAATCATCGGTGTGGATGATGGAAGCGGATGTGTGGATGTAACGTGAACAGATTCCGATAACCGCACTTGGTACACCTTCATTTGAAATATGCACTTGTCCTGCGTCTGTTCCTCCCATGGAGATGAAATATTGGTACGGGATATTGTTCGTTTCCGCTGTATCAAGGATGAATTCGCGCATGCCGCGGTGTGTCACCATCGAACGGTCGAAGATGCGAAGCAATGTTCCTTTTCCAAGCTGGCCAAATTCATTTTTATTGCCGGATGCGTCATTCGCCGGGCTCGCGTCCAATGCGAAGAACAGATCAGGATTGATCATCCGGGCAGCAGCCTGTGCACCTCGCAATCCTACTTCCTCCATGACATTCGCCCCGGAATACAGGTTATTCGGAAGCGTTTCTCCATGAACTTCTTTCAACAGCTCGATGGCCAGACCGCAACCATATCTATTATCCCATGCTTTCGCCAAGATCTTTTTATCATTCGCCATTGGGGTGAACGGGCAGATCGGTACAATTTGCTGGCCGGGACGGATGCCGATTTTCTGTGCGTCTTCTTTGTCATCCGCACCGATATCGATAAGCATGTTTTTAATATCCATCGGTTTATTGCGGACTTCATCACTGAGGAGATGTGGCGGTATGGATCCGATGACGCCGACGACTGGACCTTCATCTGTAATGATTTGAACTCGTTGCGCCAACAGCACTTGGTTCCACCATCCCCCAAGCGGTTGGAAACGGAGCATACCGTTGTCAGTGATTGCAGTGACCATGAAGCCTACTTCATCCATATGGCCGGCAACCATGATACGCGGGCCTTCTTCAGGTCCTTTCCGCACGCCGAAAATTCCGCCTAGATTGTCCTGGATAATTTCATCGGAATATTTTCCGAGCTCATCCCGCATATAGTTGCGTACCATATGCTCATTTCCTGGTGCTCCAGGCAGCTCGGTCAATGTTTTGAACATAGTCAACGTTTCGTTGTTCATGAGAATTTCCCCCAATTCGATATGTACTTCTTCTAGTATAGTGCACGAATTTGAAACTTTCCATTATAATATTTAGCTTTCCGAACTAGTTTTTCGAAGACAGTTTTCCCCTGTACTCCCTGAGTCCAATAACGGTTAAACATTTTTTTGAAATATGGTACACTTGTTGAAGATCGATGGAGGGGGTTCTCAGACATGAAAGTTAAAGATTTTGTAGCAGGAGTTCTAACAGGCGTTGCTGCCGGGCTCGTTGTCAACCAGGCAATCGGGAAGATGAATCCGAATACTCCGGCTGAGCATGTCTTGGATGCAGTGAAAGATGCTTTTAAAAAAGAAGGTCCGATTGACGGTTCGTGGATCGTCATGAAACCTGAACCGTTTACAAACAATGTTCTGTCGATGGAAGTGTACCGTGGCGGCGTTACTAGAATCCGTAATGGCGAACTGGAGCAATTTGAATTTGCAGCTAACTCGCAAACAGGAACTGTCGTCGAATTGATCCAAAAATGAACGTGTATGACCGCATACCAAAAGCAGCAGGTGAAGGAGTAAAATGCTCTCCACACCTGCTGCTTTTTATGATTTATCTTGTACGCTCGACTGCTTCAGTAATTTCTTTACCGCTTTCATCCCACTGGACGAGACGGTAAACAGCGTCATGATAGAAGATGAAACGATATCGGTTAGCCAATGCTTCTTTCATTAGCTTTTCCTTTGCAAATATTGAAGTCATTGGGTAGTCGTCATAAGCCAAAACCCATAATGGATTGCTATGCGCATGCGTCGGCATGATATCCCCCATATGCAGAACCGTTTCCCCGTTTTGAGTCAGCTTGATGACACTATGTCCGTCACTATGTCCACCTGTGTGAATCATTTCGATCCCCGGCAGCACTTCAACCCGGCCTTCGAATGTTTTCACCTGATGCTGGACGGGCTCCCAGTTCTCCTTCCAATACGTATTCCTTGAACGGATATTAGGATTCCGCATTTCATCCCACTCGACTTGTGATACATGAATTTCCGCATTCGGAAAAATTGACACGAGCTCATCGTTTGCCCACCCCGTCAAACCCGCGGCATGGTCATTATGCAAATGGGTCATGAGGACAATATCGATATCGGCAGGTGTCAGTCCAAGCTCTGCCAAACCTTCCTCCACCTTTGTTTCAGCACGGACCCCGAGATTACGCTTCAACTTTTCCGACAGCTTCCCTTTCCCGATGCCTGAGTCTATGAGGATATGTTTCCCTTCGTAGGTGATATAGATCGGATCTGTCCGAAGTTCGATCAAGTTGTTCTCATCAACATTGTATTTCCGCGACCATAACGCTTTCGGAACGACCCCGAACATCGTGCCTCCATCGAGGAAATTGACTCCCCCATCGAGCCATGTTAGTTTCATATCGTGAAACTTATATGTATCCAAACAAAACCTCCCCTTTCAAACATCAATTATTGAACATTGCTTCCAACCGGTAGATCGCCTGTCCCTTTGCTGAAAACTTCTCTTCATACTCTGTCATAATATTATCTTCAGGCATTTCCGCATGCAAATCTAGCGATACATCCTGGAGGATCATTCCGTATGCCGACATTGAAACGAGCGAGTACTCAAATAGCTTCCTGTTATCCGTCTTGAAGTGGATTTCCCCTCTTTTTTTCAGAACCGCCTTGTAGCGGGCTAAAAACGATTCATGTGTCAAACGTCGTTTTGCATGGCGGGATTTAGGCCATGGGTCGGAGAAGTTCAAATAAATCCTGTCCAATTCCGCTTTTTGGAATAAATCTCCTAAATTCTCGCCATTTCCTCTTAGAAGCCGTAGATTGGAAGGCTTCTCCGCCTCAATGACCTTTTCAAGAGCGGACACAATCACATTGTCGAAATGCTCAATTCCGATATAGTTGACGTCCGGATTGGCGATAGCCATTCCGATAATGAATTGTCCTTTCCCTGTCCCTACTTCCACATGGATCGGGTTTTCATTGCCGAAAACCGTTTTCCAATCTATTGATGTACCTTCATCTTCGTGGATCAACACATCGGGATGCTCTGCCATGAAATCTTTTGCCCATGGTTTATTGCGAAGCCGCATAATCAATTACACTCATTTCTATTCATTAGTATCAGGTTGTCCCTGCTCAATCTGTTCTTCAAAAAGTCTGCTTACTGCAGTGGTCTGTCCGACATCCAAAATCGATTGTGCGGCCTTGAATTGGTTGAACTTCATCGGCACAGTCGATTTCCGGAGGGAGGAGAACCATTCTTCATACATCCTTCGATCAATGACGACCGTATCGAATGGCACACCTGGATAATCGATGTAGCCATTCCTAGAAATGATCAATTTCTTAATAGGAAAATCGATATTCTGTGCAGCGAAAATTCCCGACACGATCTTCTCCATGCGGTTCAGTCCGATGAGTGGATTCAATACCCTTGATTCCTCGTCCCCATACTTTTTCGTCCAAAACCGATCGCCATCACCGATGAAAGCCGCTGCGTCCTCTCCTTCCAACACCGTTATGCATAAGCACTCAACCGGCGTGATAAGAAGGATATCCAGTTCAACAGGTGCTTTTTTCACTTTCAAAATCGGATAATAGAATAGAAGATAGCTGTCAGGAAGCCGCTGGGTGAAGCTCCTCAGCAATGAATCCCTCATAAAGCCTGCATCCAGATTGGATCTTTCCAACATTGTAGAGCTTGCCCATTTCAGTTGAAAATGGAACAGTTGGTCCAAATATAGCTTCCGAAGCTGCTCTTCATTTTGGGGCTGATAAATAATATTCGGATTAAAATCGAAGACATCTACGTCATCTTGTCCTTGTCGACCTTTTTCCGCCTCAATCGGCTCCACTTCTTCCGAACGGCCTTTCCGATTGCCGAACAGACGGAATAGAGGGGAGTACCATTTCCCCTCCTCTGCCTGTTCCTCCGTCTCCTCAGGGACATGCCTCCACTCAGAAAGGTCGGCTCCGTGCTCCCATTGGGTTTTCATCCGTTTCCACTGGGAATTTTTCAGACGGATATATTGGGTTGGATACCGTGATAGATCATTTTCGTAGCGAGATACATAATCAAGCAGTTTGACGAGCTGCGCCAATTTCATCCACTCCGATCAGTATGGCTATGTTCATCATTCCCCCGCCACGGACAACGGAATCTGCCGCGCGAATGCTTCCTGCAATCTTCTCGTTACCGCTCCCGGCGTTCCTGCCCCAACCGCTTTTTCATCGATTAACACGACAGGGGTTATTTCCGAAGTTGTGGATGTAATGAAAAATTCATCCATTGCGTACATCTCTTCCGGTGTGAACGCCCTCTCTTCGACTGGAATTCCGTTCTCCTTACAAAGCTTTAACACCACTTGGCGTGTAATTCCGTTCAGAATAAGATTTGTTGCCGGGTGAGTAATGACAACGCCGTTTTTCACACCGAATGCATTTGAAGATGACCCTTCCATGACAACTCCGTCGCGAACAAAAATCGCTTCTGCACAGCCAGCTTCAAAAGCCTCTTGTTTTGCCAGAACATTGGCTAGCAAATTCAAACTTTTAATATCACAGCGAAGCCAACGAACGTCGTCAACCGATTTCACTGAGACTCCGCCCTCAATATTGCTTAAAGGCCTTGGATTATGGATTGCATATGCAGTAACAACCGGAGTCACTGATCCCTCCGGGAACTGATGAACCCTCGCAGAAGCTCCGCGTGTCACTTGCATATAAATATGGCCGGTCATCACTTCGTTCACCTTCACCAATTCTTTCGCAATGTCAATCAGCTGCTGTTCAGAGTAAGGGATGGCCATCTTGATTTTCGATGCGCTTTGGAACAGGCGCCCGAAGTGTTCCTCGGCAGTATACAACTCGCCGTCATACACCTTTACGACTTCATACACCCCATCACCGAAGTAGTATCCTCTGTCATCAATCGAGATAGTTAAGCTGTCTTTACTAGTGAATTGGCCATCGATAAAATAAGTAGTCATTCGTTTTTCCCTTCCCCTTCATTGGATGTAAGACGGCTGATCGCTTCCGTGTAAATGGCGGTCGCCTTTACTAAGTCCTCTATATATACATATTCATCTGCTTGGTGAGCGACATCCTCCCTGCCAGGGAAGAGCATGCCGAAAGCGACGCCTTTATCAAGCACGCGCGCATACGTACCGCCGCCGATTGACAACAACTCCGCCTCTTCACCCGTGTAGGACGTGTAAATTTCTTGCAACGTTTTGATGAATGGATCATTTGCATCGACATGATGGGGCTTCGAGTTGGACTTCACTCCCATAGTAAAAGAAGTATCCTTCAACCGATCGTTGCACGTTCCGGTTTTCTCTTCAAAAGGATAGGTGACGGAATATCGCATGCTCACGTCAACCCGGCCACCTATTTCAGGAGTGAAGGAAACGATTCCAGCATTCAATGTCGTGTCGCCCGAAACTTCATCATTATAAGCTAACCCTAGATAGCGCCCTCGAGTTTCTGTTCCGAATGCGTCCAGTATGAATTGGGTGAAATCCTTCGATTCACCTTCTTCGAAAATCTTATTCAGGAATGTCGCAAGGAGAACAGCCGCATTCACACCGTTATCCGGCTCCATCGCATGGGCGGACTTGCCGTGGAAAGTTAAAAATGCTTCGCCATTTTTTTCAACGATTGATGCTGCCATGTCATGCATATTCATGAAGCTTTCAAATTTACTGTGGATATCCTTGAAGTCGAAACCTTTAATATGCGCCTCCGCATAATCAGGTACCATATTCGTACGATCGCCTGACTTAAAATACTGAAGCTGCCCATCTGCTTTTTCAGTCTTCTGTGTGAAGACTAATGTTGAAATCCCTTTTTCCGCGTTGATGATCGGAAAGTCAGCGTCAGGTGCAAATCCGATCGTCGGCATCTCTTCTTTTTCAAAGTAACGTTTCACACAGCGGAAACCACTCTCTTCATCCGTCCCGATAATGAGGCGGACTCTTTTATTCAAAGGAACTCCTGCTTCCTTCACCAATTTCATGGCATGCCAGGCAGCGATTGTCGGCCCCTTATCATCAATTGCACCGCGACCGAACAATTTCCCATCCTTCACAGTCCCGTCAAAAGGACCGAATGTCCAATTTCCTCCAGCGGGCACCACATCGACGTGGCAAAGGATGCCAAGCAGTTCATCGCCTTCGCCCATTTCAATATGGCCAGCCATATTATCGATGTTTTTCACTGTGAATCCAGCTTTCCTGCCTTCCTCCAGCAGCCAATCAAGCGCTCGCTTAGGTTCCGGTCCAAACGGTGCCTCCTCTGTCGCCAAATTTTCATCCAGTACGGACGGAATGGAAACCAATTGCCTCAAATCATGAATCAAAAGCTCTTCTTTCTCCGACACTTTCTCTTTCCAATTCACCAATTCAAGCACCTTCTTTCCTGATACCCTATTTTCACACGTTCAGCTAAGAAAATAAAGTGAAACTGCAATCAGGGGGGGGATTCTTTCATCCCCCCTGATTGTTAGTTGAACCAATCGGGCATTTACTGGCTGTTGATTCCCCTTAACAACCTAGATTCCTCGCTTATTCTAGTAGGGGAATCTTACAGCCAGTTAATGCGGGGTAAAGAGCAAAACATTTCTTACAGAACTTTTACAAAAAATTCATGTACTATTAGCAAAAATGAGTTATACTTACATTGTCAGAACATTGCATCTGACGCAACGTTCTGATGAAAGGAGTGCATTGTCGGGGGCTATTTCAACTAGCATAGGTACATTCAATAGTCTCATGCCCATCGTTTTTGGAAAATGAAGATGAAGGAGTGGTTCCACAGTTGAATCCAGCTACTGGTCGTATGCTTACCCGCATCAAGGACGTATATTTATATATCCTTGACAGGGGTATTGTCACAACGGAAAATGTGGTCGAAGAATTCGGCATCACAAACCGCACAGCGCAAAGGGACTTGAATGTCCTTGAATACAACGAGCTCATCACAAGCCCTGCCCGCGGAAAATGGACGACAACTCAGAAAAAAGTTAAATTGCCCTCCTGACATCACTTCAATCTAAGATAAGAAAAAGGCTGAACCGCTTCAACCGGTTCAGCCCTTTTCATGGTGGAGCATTGCGACTTCCTCATCCGTCAGCTCCCTGTATTCCCCTAAACGTAAGGAGTCATCCAACTCCAACGGCCCCATCGACAGACGTTTCAAATAGACGACCCGCTTCCCGACCGCTTCGAACATCCGCTTCACTTGATGGAACTTCCCTTCGGTGATCGTCAACTCAATTTCAGACGTTTCACCTGAATGCAAGACGCGGAGCTGTCCCGGTTTCGTGAAGTAGCCGTCGTCCAATGTCAGCCCTTCCGCGAACTTTTCGATATCGGTCTCATCGACCTTACCATCGATATGCGCGTAATACGTTTTCGGAACTTCCTTCTTCGGCGATAATAACTCATGCGCCAGCTTCCCGTCATTCGTAATCAATAAAAACCCTTCCGTATCCTTATCGAGCCTGCCGACCGGGAACGGTTCAAAATGCCGGTGTTCCCCATCCAGCAGATCGATGACGGTACGGTCCCGATCATCCTCCGTAGCGGAGATGACGCCTTGCGGTTTGTTCAACATCAAATAAATAAACTCTTTGTAGACGACCCGTTCACCGAGGATCGTCACCTCATCCTTTTCCGGATCTACGTGAAGCGCCGGATCCTTAACCTGTTCGGAATTTACTTGTACAGCGCCTTTTTTCAAAAGCTGCCGGACTTCCTTACGAGAGCCGAATCCCATATTCGCCAATAATTTATCTAAACGCATCATTCACCCTCCAAAACCAAGCTTCTTCGTAATCCTCGTCAACCGGTCGCCGAACAACTTTTGAGCAAGCCCCGATTTCAAGGATAGGACTCCATAGACTACCACTCCGACAAATGCACAAATCATAACGTATAGCAATGCCTGCATCTTACCGTCGACAGGACTAATCGCAAGGAGGCCTTTTAATGTGTAGTGAACTGCAATGAACATGATCACATTGAAGATCCCGATGAGGATCAGTCGCCTGAACACCATTCTTGAACGGTAATGAAGGACTCTTGATATGACATAAATATTAATGCAGACCGCGATTGCATATCCAATTGTCGTCGCAGCAATTGCTCCATTCACTTCGAAAAGCTTGATGAGTGGGATATTCAAAATCATTTTGACTAAAAGCCCCGTCAATGAAGTAAAGACGATCCATTTATGTCGATCGATCCCTTGGAGGATTGCTGCTGTCACTGAGTAAAGCCCGAACAGTATTGCAACCGGGGCATAAGCAGCCAAAATACTTGAGCCCACTGGATCTTCACTGTAAAGGAATGTATAGAACTCATTCGATAGGATAATTAACCCTAGAACCATCGGCACTGTCAAATAGAGCATGATCTGAAATGTTTGGTCTAGAGAACGGGTAAGGCCCTTCTGATCGTTCTTCGTATAATAGCCCGTAATGACCGGGATGAGCGCCATGGAAAATCCAGTTGCAACCATGACCGGAATCATGACGACTTTGTGAGTCAGGAAGTTAAGCATCGTCAAAATAACATCAGTGACATCATCACGACCGATACTTGTCATTGCTCCATTGAACGTTATCATATCGACAAATTGATACAAAGGATTGATAACGCCAACGAGGACGAAGGGAATCGTGTAACCGATCACTTCTTTGTACATATCGATGAAGGTAATATTGCTTGCAGGCGGACTGCTAGCGTACAGCTGATTAAATTCGGGTTTGTATTTCAACCAATATTTATACAGGACAACAAGACCCGCAAGCGCCCCGATGAATGCTGCGAACACCGCAAAATTCACAGCCGTCCGGGGAGACAGATCTAGTACATTCACTACAATAAATGCGCCGACAAGGACAACCAAAATCCTGACAACCTGTTCGACAAGCTGTGAGACGGACGTAGGTTCAAATTTTTGATTCCCTTGCAAATAACCGCGGACGATACTCATAAGTGGAACTGCCAGCAAAGCGAAGCTTACATAACGGATGACAGACGTAATTTCTGCGATTGTGAAAATCTGATCATCGCTTTTTCGCACAAGATGGGCAATCGGTTCAGCCAAGAAAAAGAGAACAAGAAATGAGAGGATGCCGGTTAGCGTCATGACGAGCATCCCAGATTTCATTAACTTTCGGCCTGTTGCATAATCGCCCATTGCATTATATTTTGATATGAATTTTGAAATGGCAAGTGGTGCTCCAGAAATCGCAACCGCCAAAGCTAAATTGTATGGAATGTATGCGTATTGATACAAACCGATATTCTCAACCCCGACAATTGCATAAAACGGAATTACGTATAATAGACCGAGCGCCTTCGATAAGAAGAGCCCGATTGTTAAAATGGCGGTGCCTTTAACAAGATTTGATGACATGTTTGATCCTTCCAATCTTAAGTACTACTCGACAAAGCTACTTACCAGTTTACCCCCCACCGGCGCTTTTCACAATGATTATCGAGCGTATCCATGTATAATAGAGAAAAACTGAAAGTGTGGTTCCATATATGTATGACGTCATAATCATAGGTGGGGGTCCCTCAGGACTGATGGCCTCGATCGCTGCAGCTGAACACGGAAATAAAGTGCTTCTTCTCGATAAAGGGAAAAAGCTTGGGAATAAATTATCCATCTCGGGCGGCGGTAGATGCAATGTTACGAATCGATTGCCTTTAGAAGAAATCGTGAAGAACATTCCAGGCAACGGAAGATTTTTATACGGTCCGTTTTCCGTCTTCAATAATGAGGATATCATTGCGTTTTTTGAAGGACTCGGGGTACCGTTGAAAGAAGAGGATCACGGGCGGATGTTCCCTGTCTCGGATAAAGCGAAAGACGTTGTCAATGCGCTGCTTTCGGAAATGGATCGACTGCATGTCGAAGTGAGATTGTCGACACGCGTGAAGAAATTATTGATGGACGATGAAAGGATTTTGGGCGTACGGCTTGAGGATGGTGAAGAAATCCGAACTCAAGCAGTCGTTGTTGCGGTAGGCGGAAAGGCTGTTCCGCAGACAGGAAGTACAGGAGACGGATATCCGTGGGCGGAGAAAGCGGGACATACTGTAACGGATCTGTATCCGACAGAGGTGCCGTTGCTGTCCGATGAGCCGTTCATCCAATCAAAGGAATTACAAGGACTTGCATTGCGCGATGTTGCTGTTTCCGTATTGAACGCCAAAGGGAAAACCTTGGTTACTCATCAGATGGACATGTTGTTCACCCATTTCGGGTTGAGCGGGCCTGCGATCTTACGTTGCAGCCAGTTCGTCGTGAAGGAACAGATGAAAAATGGCAGGAAGCCCGTTGATATGAGGATTGATTCCCTTCCTTCCATGAATGAAGAAAAGGCGTTTCAAATGATTCATACGATGTTGAAAGATGATCCGAAAAAAGCGGTGAAAAACAGTTTGAAAGGAATTGCACCGGAACGGTGGCTACTGTTTTTATTTGACCGGGCAGACATAGATGAAGCTGATATCGGTGCAGGGCTTTCGAACGAAAAGATCCGCAAACTTGCGGGGTTGCTGAAAGGTTTCCCGATGACCGTGAACGGCACGCAGCCGATTGAAAAGGCATTCGTCACAGGCGGAGGCGTTTCGACGAAGGAGATCGAGCCTAAAACAATGGCCTCACGGAAGAAGGCTGGACTTTTCTTCTGCGGAGAGATATTGGATATTCACGGATACACGGGCGGTTATAATATTACTTCTGCTCTTGTTACAGGACGTATTGCGGGCATGAATGCCGGGGCGTTCGCAAGAGAAGAAGGATAATATGCTTAAACATCGGTTTCGTTGAAGCCGATGTTTTTTGATGCTTTGGACGGTTTACTTTAGACGTGGAATGGCTTGCTTTGGACGCGGAGCGGCTTGCTTTGAGCGCGAAGCGGCTTGGCGCCTCGCTTTGGACGCGATCAAAAAAATCCGAAGAAATGGACGCGTCCATTTCCTCGGATCTTTACTTCATTCATCAAACAGCTACAATGTTGACCAATCTGCCTGGAATCGCAATGACTTTCTTCAATTCCTTGCCTTCAATCCATTGCTTCACATCTTCGTCAGCAAGTGCGACTTTTTCAAGCTCTTCCTTCGTAATGTCTTTTGCGACATTGATTTTCGCGCGGACTTTCCCGTTGATTTGGACAGCAACTTCTACTGTTTCATCGAATAGTTTCGATTCATCGTATGTCGGCCATGCTACATAAGAGATGGATTCGCTATGGCCAAGCTTCTCCCATAGCTCTTCAGCAAGATGCGGAGTGATCGGTGAAATCAGTGTGACAAAACCTTCAACGAATTCTTTCGGAATTGAATCGGCTTTATATCCTTCATTGATGAACACCATCAATTGAGAAATGGCAGTATTGTTGCGCATTCCTTCGAAGTCTTCGGTCACTTTCTTCACGGTTTGGTGATAAACCTTTTCAAGCGCACCGCCTGGCTCGCCGCCAATTTTGGAGCTAAGCGTCCCGTCTTCATTGACGAATAAGCGCCAGATGCGATCTAGGAAACGACGGGATCCATCGAGTCCGTTTGTCGACCACTCTTTGGAAGCTTCAAGCGGTCCCATGAACATTTCGTACAGGCGAAGCGTATCTGCGCCGTGTGAATGGACGATGTCATCAGGATTGATGACGTTGCCAAGCGACTTGGACATTTTTACATGCCCTTCCCCGAGGATCATTCCTTGGTTGAACAATTTTTGGAAAGGTTCTTTTGTTGGTACAACGCCGATATCGTAAAGCACCTTATGCCAGAAGCGTGCATATAGAAGGTGAAGCACCGCATGCTCTGCACCGCCGACGTAAATGTCTACTGGCAGCCAACGTTCTGCAAGTTTCGGATCGATCAGCATTTCGTCATTATCCGGATCGATATAGCGCAAGTAATACCAGCAGCTGCCTGCCCATTGCGGCATCGTATTCGTTTCCCGGCGGCCTTTCATGCCAGTCTCCGGATCGACGACATTGACCCACTCTTCGATATTCGCAAGCGGCGATTCACCTGTTCCGCTCGGCTTGATGTTATCTGTCTTTGGCAGCATCAATGGCAATTCGGATTCATCGACAGGAGTCATCGAGCCGTCTTCCCAATGGATGATTGGAATCGGTTCGCCCCAATAACGTTGTCTCGAGAACAGCCAATCGCGTAGGCGATACGTGATTTTCTTCTCGCCTTTGCCGTTTTCAACGAACCACGCAATCGCTTTTTCGATTGCTTCCTCTTTCCCTAATCCGTTCAAGAAGTCGGAGTTGATATGCTCGCCGTCGCCTACATATGCCTCTTTTGAAACATCCCCACCTGCAACAACTTCCACAATCGGCAAGTTGAATTCTACCGCAAACTCATAATCTCTTTCGTCATGCGCAGGAACCGCCATGATTGCGCCAGTTCCATAAGAAGCAAGCACATAATCCGCAATCCAGATCGGCATTTTCTCGCCGCTCGCAGGGTTGATTGCGTAAGCGCCTGTAAATACACCTGTCTTCTCTTTCGCAAGGTCCGTACGTTCTAAGTCGCTCTTTGTCTTCACTTTATCCAAATAAGCGTCAACAGCTTCCCTTTGTTCGGCTGTCGTAATCGTATCGACAAGCTTATGTTCAGGGGCAAGAACGGCGTATGTCGCTCCGAAAATCGTATCCGGGCGTGTCGTGAATGCTTCGAATGAAAGATCCGTACCGTCGATTTCAAACTTCAGTTGAGCGCCTTCAGAACGGCCGATCCAGTTGCGCTGCATATCTTTCAAGCTATCCGGCCAATCAACATCTTCAAGATCCTCAAGCAGGCGATCTGCATATTCGGTAATGCGCAATACCCATTGGCGCATTGGACGGCGTTCGACTGGATGGCCTCCACGTTCGGATTTCCCGTCGATGACTTCTTCGTTAGCAAGTACAGTTCCTAGCGCCGGGCACCAGTTGACTGGCACTTCATCGATATACGCCAAGCCCTTTTTATACAATTGGATGAAAATCCATTGCGTCCATTTGTAATATTTCGGATCTGTCGTATTCACTTCACGATCCCAGTCGTAGGAAAACCCGAGGTCATTCATTTGACGCTTGAATGTCGCGATGTTTTTGGCAGTGAATTCCGCAGGGTCGTTCCCCGTATCTATTGCATATTGCTCAGCAGGTAAACCGAAAGCGTCCCATCCCATCGGATGAAGGACGTTATAGCCTTGCTTCCGTTTGAATGAACTTAAAATATCCGTTGCGATATAGCCTAGCGGATGCCCAACATGAAGTCCCGCTCCGGAAGGATAAGGGAACATATCAAGCGCGTAGAACTTCGGCTTGGATTCGTCGTTTACCATTTTGTACGTCTTGTTGTCTTTCCAATACTGCTGCCACTTCTTTTCGATTTCTACATGTTTATAACTCATTGCTGTCATTCCTTCCCTCTATATTCAAAAAGCGCTATGCGGTTCGCGGAAATAAAAAAACTCTCGTCCCTTAAAAAGATAAGGGACGAGAGGTATATGTACTCCCGCGGTGCCACCCAAATTGACGGCAATGCCGCCCAACTTGTTTCCTTAACGCGGAAAACGGCACAGGCTACTTTTCGTTCACCGATGCAGGCTCGAAGGCGAGTTCATCGTAGTCGTACAGGCTTGCACCAAACCGCCTGCTCTCTTCAATCGACCGGACCGATTACTGATTCCTTTTCAATGCCAACGCTATTTGAATTCAGTTTATTGTAGTGTACCCGAAATTGTTCCAAAATACAACTAGATGTCTTAAGTTTTAATGGAAGTCACTAGGAAATACGCTGAGCCCAAAGCCCCTTTTTGGTGATAACTTTCCGGATTCAATAGATAACTTTGCATATTCAATAGATAACTCCATCGATTCGATAGATAAATCGTCATATTCGATAGATAACTCCACCTATTCGATAGATAACAAAATGCCAAGCCCATTAATGAGGACTTGGCATGAAGCGATCAACCAATATTCACTTTCAATTCCGCTTCCGTCGAATTCACAACATCTTCAACTGTGAACCCTTCGAACACTTCCTTCAATTCTAGACCATCAGGCGTCACATCGATCAAAGCACGTTCCGTGATGATTTTATGGACGACGCCTTTACCTGTCAACGGCAATGAGCATTCTCTCTTGATCTTTGCCGAGCCGTCCTTCGCTACATGGTCCATGATAACGATGATTTTTTTCGCGCCATGCACGAGATCCATCGCGCCGCCCATGCCCTTGATCATTTTGCCTGGAATCATCCAGTTGGCAAGATCTCCTTTTTCGGACACTTCCATTCCACCAAGGATGGCTACATCGACATGCCCTCCACGGATCATAGCAAAGGATTCCGCACTATCAAAAAAAGCAGATCCGGGAATTGTCGTCACCGTTTCCTTGCCTGCGTTGATCAGATCGGGATCGACTTGATCTTCCGTCGGATATGGACCGATGCCGAGGAGGCCGTTTTCAGACTGCAGCACGACCGTCTTGTCTTCCGATATATAGTTTGCGACTAATGTAGGCATCCCAATGCCAAGATTAACGTAATCGCCGTCGTTGATTTCCTTTTCCGCACGTCTTGCAATTCTCTCTCTGAAATTCATCATGAACATCCCCTCCCCTTATTGAGTCGTCAATCTCTCAATCCGTTTTTCCTGTTCCGCTTGCAATAAGCCTTGCACGTAAATGCTTGGAGTATGGATCGTCGCTGGATCGAGTTGTCCCGTTTCCACGATATCTTCCACTTCCGCAATCGTGATCTTGCCTGCAGCCGCCATCATTGGATTGAAGTTTTGAGCGGTCTTGTTATAGATCAAGTTTCCGATTTTATCCGCCTTCGCTGCGCGAACCAATGCAAAATCGGCGACGAGCGCTTCCTCAAGGACATATTCCTTGCCGTTAAACACCCTAATCTCTTTTCCGTCCGCCACAGTAGTCCCTACTCCTGCCGGTGTGTAGAATGCAGGAATCCCTGCGCCGCCTGCACGAATCTTTTCAGCAAGCGTACCTTGTGGTGTCAGTTCGACTTCGATTTCGCCTGAAAGCACTTGGCGCTCGAATTCTTTATTTTCTCCGACATAGGAACCGATCATCTTCTTAATCTGCTTTTCTTTCAATAAAAGACCGAGACCCCATTCGTCCACACCACAGTTATTCGAAATGATCGTCAAATCTTTGACACCTTTTTCGACGAGTGCCAAAATAAGCTGTTCCGGGATTCCGACAAGTCCGAAGCCTCCCACCATTAACGTTGAGCCGTCCTTGATTTCTGAAATCGCTTCCATAGCTGTTGAATAAATTGGTTTCATCTAGCATTCCCCCTTTGAATCCTTCAGAAAAATTGCAACTATCCTCTCTTCATTTAATCAAACTATTAAGCGAGAAGCAATGTTCTAATCTAAAAAACCGAAAATCCTCATTGGATTTCCGGCTTTCGTTCAGACGTAAGCGGTCTGTCGTATAGAAGTGTTGTGACAATGGTAATGGCCATGAGACTCGTCAGCAACAGAAGCATCATCTTCATGCCGTAGATTTCAACGAGGATGCCCCCAGCCAATGGGCCGATCATGCGTCCGATTGTTGCAGCGGAGTTGACGATCCCTTGATAAAACCCGTCCCTGCCTTTTGGTGCAAGTTGGCTCGCCAATGTCGGGATAGCCGGCCATACAATCATTTCACCGAAAGTTAGGATGACCATAGAAACGATGAACATTTTGAATGAACCTGCAAAACTGACCACGATGAAGGAGATAATGAAGATGACCGTTCCGATTATCATCTGGGCTTTCAGCTGCTTTTCAAGCCGCTTGATCAGCGGTTTGATGATAGGTTGTCCTATAACAATCAGCAGTCCGTTGATCGTCCAAATGAAACTGTACTCTCTTAAGGTCACGCCGAGTGCTAGTGCATGCGTGGAAATCGTAGTCGACCATTGCGAATAGACGAGCCAGGTGATCAAATAGCCGCCGACTAAAATGAGCAATGCATAAAAAGGTGCTTTATTCTTTATCCGCTCAGTTTCTCGGATAACGTTTGTGTGGCGATCGGGTGCGATTTCCAACTTTTTATATCCGAAGTAGGCAATGAAAAGAAAAATGACATAGAAAATCAAGTTCGCAAAAAATATATAATCGATATGCACGGAAGCTATCAAACCAGCGAGTGCGGGCCCGATTGCGACTCCGACGTTTTGCGCCAGATAGATTGAGTTGAATGCCTTCCTGCCACCCTCAGGCCAAATTGTTCCGACCATCGCATACATGCTCGGAAAAATGATGCCTCCACTGAATCCTAATACGGTTAGCAAAATGATATATGGATACCAATCATGGTCGTATACGAGATAGCCAAGCGCCAAAATCGAAATGATGATGCCAGCCATAATTGATTTAAAACCACCAATCCGGTCAAATAAAAAGCCGCCAAGCAGATTCCCGACGACACCAGCACCTGCATTCGCCATCAGGACAAGACCGGCTACCGCCAACGACTTACCGAGATATTCATGCATATATATCGTATTCAATGGCCAAAGGAACGAGTTCCCTATGACATTGACAAACATTCCTATGATGAGAAGCCAAACTTTATTGGGTATTTCCATTTTAGGCATTTCCATCGCCTCCGATCTCTATCTACTACTCATGAAAGCTATTTCGAGTGTATGTCTTTTTCAGGATTCAGACAACAAAAACGGAATATGTTCCGCAATTCAGATGACACTGAGCGGATCCAAAATGGTACAATCTACTGTTAGAGGAGTTGAAATGATGGATGACTTCATTTATCCGTTCCCTACTGAGGGGAAACGGTACCATACATGGTCCAGGCATTTGAAGGATGAATTCGGGTTCAAAATATTCAAGGTCGCTCTCGATGCCGGCTTTGATTGTCCGAACCGCGACGGCACAGTAGCTTTCGGCGGCTGTACGTTTTGCAGCGTCGCAGGCTCAGGCGACTTTGCAGGAGACCGGGCAAAGCCGATTGAAGTCCAGTTCAATGAAATCCGCGACCGGATGCATCAGAAGTGGAAAGAAGGCAAGTACATCGCCTATTTTCAAGCGTACACGAATACACATGCCCCGCTGCCCGTTTTGAAGGAGAAGTTCGAAGCGGCCCTAGCCCAACCGGGAGTCGTCGGCCTATCAATCGGCACCCGTCCCGACTGCCTTCCTGATGATGTCGTCGACTATTTGGCTGAGCTGAATGAACGGACGTATTTATGGGTTGAATTAGGGTTGCAGACCGTGCATGAAAAGACTGCCAAGCTCGTGAACAGAGCGCATGATTACGCCACTTACGTGGAAGGCGTAGATAAACTGCGGAAGCACGGCATCCGTGTGTGCACCCATATCATCAATGGCCTTCCGCTTGAAGATAGAGAGATGATGATGGAAACGGCAAGACAAGTGGCGAAGCTCGATGTGCAAGGCATCAAGATCCATTTACTGCACTTGTTGAAAGGGACGCCGATGGTCAAACAATATGAAAAGGGTTTGCTGGAGTTTCTTGAGAGAGATGAGTATATCAACCTTGTCGTCGACCAACTGGAAATTCTTCCGCCCGGGATGATTGTCCATCGCATTACAGGGGATGGTCCGCTCGATTTGATGATCGGTCCGATGTGGAGCGCGTCGAAGTGGGATGTGCTGAACGGCATCGACAAGGAATTGGAACGCCGCGACAGCTATCAAGGTAAGTATTACAGTAAGGAGATTGAACGTATATGAGTGATATTTTATTGCATCGTGTCTTGCCATTTTCAAAACGGTTGATCAGCGAAACTGTTCTGCCAGGTGAGACGGTTGTCGACGCGACTGCGGGAAACGGGAATGACACGTTATTCCTCGCAGAGCTCGTCGGTGAAGAAGGCCGCGTTTTCGCTTTCGATATCCAGCAAGCTGCCCTCGAGGCGACGGCAAACAGATTGGACAAACTCAATGACCGTGTCTCATTGATTTTGGACAGCCATGAGAATGTAGATACATACGTCAAGAAAACAATTGGCGGAGCGATGTTCAATTTAGGGTATCTACCGTATAGTGAAGATTTGTCCATCATCACAAAACCGGATTCCACGATTGAAGCTGTCGATAAGCTGCTGGGCATGCTTAAAAAGGGTGGAATTATAACGATATCCGTCTATGATGGACATGAAGGCGGGAAGGAAGAGCGCGATGCATTGCTCGATTATGTAAAGTCGCTCCACCAGGCCGATGTTCATGTTATCCGCTATGAATTGCTCAATCAACGAAAAAATCCCCCATTTTTGATCGCAATCGAAAAGGTGAGGGATTTTGATGAAGTTGTGCGCGTGGAAGAGTAAGCAAACGCTTGGAACCATTTTGGTCCAAGCGTTTTTTCATTCCCCGATTTGCCGGATATCCGCAATCGGGCCTAGCTTAGCAAAGTCTTCCCGGTCCATTACGGAAATCAGTTTACGCGCGGTCTCTTCCGCACTGCTTAAATGCCCTTGCTGTTTGTAGTCGACAAAACGGTCGTGCAACGGGAAATCGTCTGCATTACTCGCCCGGATCGTTTCCTGCATGCCAGTATCGATGATTCCCGGGGCAATCGAAATGATATCTACAGGGTATTCGGCCTTTTCCTGCTCAAGCGATACGACGCGGGAAAAGTGATCGAGCCCCGCTTTCGTCGTGCAATAAACGCCCCAACCTTCATATGGATTCCTGCCTGCACCTGAAGATATGTTGACAATCCTTTTTCGTCCTTCAAACTTTTCAAGCACCGAGATGAATGCATTCGATAGAATCATTGGTGCCGACAGATTGACAGCGAGCGCCTCTGTCAGTTTCGTTTCGTCTATCGTACCGATCAACCCGATCGGTTCCACTGTTCCTGCATTATTAATCAGCGTAAAGGAAGTTGCGGATGAAAGGTTCTCTTCTACAATATTCTCAATGATCTCAGCCAAACGATCGGTGAGAGAAAGGTCGGCAGTCAGCAAATCTCCATCCCGGCTCTCATTTGTCCTGGCGATGCCAATCACCTTGTCCCCCCTCCCCTTCAACTGGTTCATCAATTCAGAACCAATTCCTTTGGATGCACCTGTAACAATAAATAAGTTCATATGACTTCCCCTTTCATCTCGACGTCAGCCTGCCATAGTTCCTCTTGAATTGCATCTTCACCAATTTTCACTTTCTTTGGAATCTCGAAATAAGCTATCCAAATATATAATGCGATTGCAAGGATAGCGATTACCCCGATAATTAATCTTCTCTTCTCCATATTCACTCCCCATTCCCCCGTTTTACAACAGTTTACCATGATGGATGTGAGATTGGACGAATTAAAATAGCCAACCCCCTCAAAAAATGAAGGGATTGGCTTGCTATTGTCATTTCAATATTTTTATCTTCACGTCTTTCCTTCCCCATTTAAACGCTTCGCTTTTACTTGGGAAGAAGACATCAATTTTATTTCCTTTAATCGCGCCGCCTGTATCGCCTGCAATTGCATATCCGTATCCTTCCACGTACACTTTCGTGCCCAATGGTATAATGGATGGATCAACTGCAATCACTTTGGCATCAGGGTTGCGCTTCAAGTTGATGCCTGTTGAGGTGATGCCGGAACAGCCGTTGCAATTCGCTGTATACGCACTAGCAGAAACCGTGATTTCCTTAACTACATTGTCATCAGCGGATCGCGATGGTGTTTTGGCAACCTTTTTTTGAGTATCGGTTTGGACAACCTTCAAGTTCTGATTCGGATGAATGACGTCCGACTTTATGCCATTCCATGTTTTCAATTCTTTTACGGTAACATTATGGATATCGGCAATTTTATAAAGCGTGTCACCTTTTTTGACCGTATACGTTGAAGAGGCTGCAAAACTTTCGGTCGTACCACCGATCAATAAAACTACTGTAAAGATAAGCGTCACAATATGTTTTCTCAAGTTTTCTACTCCCCGCCTTTTTTAGTCTACTCATAGATTAGCAGTAAAGTATTACATGCATGTTACATTTTGCAACCATTCTTATTACAAAAGAGAAGTGAATATTACGATGGAAGGAAGATGAGATTGACAGAAATTTTAGTAAGAAACGCGAAGCAGAATGAAGCAAAAACCCTTGCTGACTTGCTTTCACGATGCCAGTGGTTCACTTATGGAGAGCTGTTCACAAACGCCTATATTGAGCGGTTAATTGAGAATTATTACAATGTCGAACGCGTCAAACAGGAAGTCACAACAATCGACAAAAGGTGGCACGGCTATATTGTCGCTGAAAAGGAAGGAAACCTCTTTGGAGTCATTGGAGGCGGCATGATAAATGAGACTGAGGGAGAGATTTACGTATTCTATGTTGCCCCTGAAGCAAGAGGAGAAGGAATTGGTTCAAGATTGTTAGATTTTTATACAAAAATACAGAAGCATACGTATGGAGCGGTCCGGCAATGGGTTTCGGTTGCAAAAGGAAATATGTACGGAATTCCATTTTATGAATCGAAAGGTTTTATTTTTAAGCGGGAAGAGGTATCATATGGTGCGGCCGAAGAGGATGAAGATATATCTCTCGTATATTCCCGCAGAATCTAACTGATATATTGCATATAAAAATTTCCTCCTTCATTTTTTTCATGTATACTATTAGTACTAGAAGTGAAGCAGGACATGTTATTCAAATTGCAAGCAGGATGGTGATCAGCAATGCCGATACCTTCGGAGCATCAAAGACCGACACGCGTGACAGCGAAAGAAAGTGCATTTACTCAATTGCAGCAATGGATTATTGACGGAACATTGCAGCCAGGCGAAAAGCTGAATGATATCGAACTGGCGGAAGCGCTCGGTGTTAGCAGAACACCGATCCGTGAGTCGCTTCAGTTGCTGGAGGTCCAAGGGTTCGTCAAGATGTATCCGGGAAAAGCGACACAAGTAACAGAGGTGGACAAAGAATCGATCAATGACCTCTTGCCGCCCTTAGCCGCCATGCAAGCTTTATCCACGGAACTTGCAGCCCCTAACTTGGATGAAAATGTCATAAAGGAATTGGAAGAGACGAATGATCGTTTCGCCAAGGCTGTCCAGGAAGAGGATTACTTCACTGCTTTGAAAATCGACGAAGACTTCCATCAAATCATCGTCGACCAAGCGGCGAACAAATATATTCATTCCATTGTCGCTTCTTTGCAAACCCATGTACGTCGATTGTTCTTCCATAACTCGATCATCTTAACGGAAAAGTCGATCGACGAGCATAAGGATATTATTAAGTTACTGAAAGAAGGCAAAGGGGAAAAAGCAGCATCGATCATGCGTGAAAACTGGCTCCGTGCTATCGACGAATTTCATTCCAAGAAAACAGACTAAAAAAGCACTCCAATTTTTTAATTGGAGTGCTCTTTATATTGCACTGACGGCTGAATCATTTTGGCGATGACGCCAGTAATCAGCATGACAATCACTACCGGAAGAAGCCAGCCTAGGCCTTCGCTATAGTACGGCAAAATAGTATCATAGAAATTCACAATATTGCTTAGCCAGTTCGGCCACTCCTGTTCAACTATTCCCAACGTCCCGTAGAGAGTCTTCACACCATCAATAACACTTATCAAAAATGCCACAGCCGTCGCGCTGACATATACGATTCTTGAATGATTGAACAACGGTGAAGTAAATGTCAGCAACATGAGCACAACAGCGAGCGGATATAAAAACATCAATACAGGAATCGAATACGTAATGATATTGGACAATCCGAAGTTTGAGACGATGAAGCAAAATGCTGTGAAAATCATTACAAAAACTTTATAGCTTACCTTTGGAATGATTGTGTGGAAATATTCACCGCAAGCAGTGACTAACCCGATACTCGTCGTTAAGCAGGCAAGTAAAATGATTACAGCCAACATAACTGAACCGAAAGTGCCGAAGTAATGCGATGCTGCCCCACTTAATACAGGACCCCCAGTATCAAACAGACCAAATACTTCCGTCGTCGTCGCTCCAAGGTATGCAATCCCCACATAGATGAGTCCCAAAAATCCAGCCGCCACAAAACCGGTTTTCGCTGTTGCTGATAGGATTTGGACATTGTTCGTAACCCCCATGGAACGGATGACATTAATGACAATAATGCCGAAGACTAGCGACGCCAAGGCATCCATCGTGTTATACCCTTCCATGAACCCTTTCATAAACGCGGCATCCGCATACACATCCACCGGGGATTGAATCGCTCCTATCGGATTGACAAAAGCGACGGCAAGCAACACGAGCAATAAAACAATGATAGCCGGCGACATGATTTTCCCGATCCGGTCTACGATCTTTGCCGGGTTAAGCGACAGCCATAATGTCACCCCGAAAAAGATGAGTGTGAAGATGAACAAACCGAAACGCGTATACTCTTCCGGAATGTATGCAGAAAATCCGATATCAAATGCAACCGCTCCGGTCCTTGGAGCTGCAAAGAACGGTCCGATCGTTAAATATAATAAAGATGTGAATAAGATTGCGTAGATTGGGTGAACCCGACTTGCCAAATCCTGCAAGTTCCGGCTTCCCGAAAAGCCCATTGCTAGTATCCCAAGAAAAGGCAATCCTACCCCTGTTATGAGAAAGCCGATGACTGCAGGCCACAAATTCGTCCCTGCATTTTGACCCAATTGAGCGGGAAAGATCAAGTTTCCGGCGCCAAAGAAAAGGGCAAACAACATGATTCCGATTAATAGATACGATGAAAAAGACAGTTTATTCTGCATAGTTTTTGAACCCCTTCATGTTGAGAATCACTCTTTGTGTTGTATGCAATATATCGCATTTTTTTATATTAAACCCCTATACGTAAAAATGCAACAGTAAATTATTTCCTGAATATATTATTTTGTCGGTTAATCAGAGTAATTTTTACAATAAAAGAAGACAGGAGGTTCCCCCCTGCCTCTCTTTCATTTCAATATAAACCGAGTAACGCTATGTCCTTCTTTGGACTTCTGTACTTCAAGTATGGCAGGGAATGCAGTTTTCAACTCTTCCACGTGCGAGATGACACCAATCATTCTTCCTGACTTTTGTAAATCGATCAGCGTGTCTACCGCTTTTTGCAATGCTTCCTCATCCAATGTACCGAACCCTTCATCGATGAACATCGTTTCAATTGACACAGCACCTTGATAACTCTGAATGACATCCGCCATACCGAGCGCTAAGCTGAGTGAAGCATTGAATTTCTCCCCACCTGATAACGTCTTCACATCCCTGTTTTGTCCGGTGTAGGCATCATATACATCTAGCCCTAATCCACTTTGCTTTCCACGGACTTCCTGACGATCGCTGCGGATCAATTCATATTGCCCATTGGATAAATTACGCAGCCTTTCATTTGCAGACTGGATGATACGCTCCAAATAATCGATTTGAATGAAACGTTCAAATGAAAGCTTATGATCATTTTGGCCACGGATAACGTCGAATAAGTCCGTTATTTTACCGACTTTCCTTTCCAGATTATCCACGTCTTTTGCCGTTTTTTCAATTTCCAACTTCAATCGGATCAATGCTTTTTCACATTCAATGGAATTATTCCACTCCGTGAACGCTTTTTCATATGCTGACTTCAACGATTGAATCGTCTCCAGTAAACCGTCCAGATTCGTTTTCTCTTTTCCCGCAAGGCCGGCTTCCAGCTCAATAATTGCTTCCTTCACTGCATGAAGACGCTGTTTGAACTGCATGACGTATTCCTTCAGAAGGAGCCTGTCCCCCTCTGCCATCTTCGCTTGCCGGTATTCTTCTTCCGTACTGAATTCCGATTCTTGTAAAGCCTTATGGAATCTGACTGCCGCCAGATCTCTTTTTCCAATGCTTTCATCAACGGATTTTTTCAAATGGTGCTCTGAATTAACAGAAGTCGCCAGCTGTTCCTTTGCCGCTTCCAAATTTTTTCTCACGCGTTGCCATGCTTCATCCATTTGGCGTTTCTGTGTTTCCGTATCCTTGATTTCCGCTTGAAGACGAGTCAGATCCCGCAGCCCTTCCGGAATGGAAGATATCTCCCTTTTCAGTAACGCAGATTCCTGCGCATATAACGTTTTTTGTTCAAACAATGCCTGTTCGATTTCCGTCTTGCGGGCAATCCAATCAGTTGTTTCCTTGTCTGCTTTCTTTTGCTGCTCTTTAAGTGAAACGAGTTTAGTCCGTACACTTTTTAATCGCTCCACTTTCTCAGCTGTTTCCTGCCCCTTTGCAACTAATGCATCCAGTCCGTCAATGATTTGAAGCTCTATCATTTCTTGTTCTTTTTCTGTAAGTAGGGCAAATACACTTTCACATTTCGCCTCAACTGATCGAAATGCACTTTCAACATCCGCCAAATTTGACCTTTTCAAATCAAGTGTATCGCGGGAAACAGTTTCGGCATCATGACCGGTATTTTTCGCCGGGTGATGGGCGCTTCCACAGACAGGACAAGCCTCCCCTTCATGTAACGTCTGCGCCAAATATGCGGCTTGATTATTCAACCATGCATTTTGCATAGCCTCAAACTCATTTTTCGTTTGAATGAATTTGGCGGATGCACTCTCTCTCTTTTCTGTCCAGTTTGTGTATTCTTTTTTCAGCTTTTCAAAATCACGGACGGTCTTGTAATGCAATCTGATTGTGTTCAACTCTTCAAGCAGCTCGTCGTAATCGGTGATCGTTTGTTCCGATTTCTCGATTTGTACGTTCAGTTCGGCCACTTTTCTTTTTTCTGTTTCTGCCCTATCAGCAGTCGTTGCGTATTCGCCTTCCAATTTGCCAATCTTCATTTTCAAATTCAGTACACTTGCTTCCTTAGCTGCCAAATCCGTTACGGCAGGGAGGTGATCACGCAGCCTGATGAGTCGTTCCGCAACTGCTCCTCTTTCTTGCTCTTTTGCCTCCTCTTTCTTATAGGCATGCTGATTCTCTTTCAGCCATTTCGTCGCCTTTTGTACCGCAGCAATTGCATATTGGTGATCCTTTTCCTTCGACTTTACTTCTTCTTCCAACACTCGGAACTGGCTTTCGATTTCATGGATGATGGATGCCCGCTCGGCGTCAGCGATACGCTTTTCCTTCACATGCACAGAAGGGATTTCCTCCTGTAATTTTTCAAGGGCAATTTTTCGTTGACTTAACTGCTCAAATTGCTCATTGCACTTTTTAGCTGCGTGATACGCCTCCAACATTTCAGCATGCTGTTCATAGGCAGCTGTATACTTTGCTTCATCCTCGGCACGCTTCATGCCATAATGGGAAATTTCCTTTTCGAGCCCACCCATCACTTGCAAAGCGTTCGCATACTCCTGTGATAAAACTTCAAAGATAAGTGACTCCCTGGGTGGAATGATACTCGTAATTTGTTGGATAAATCCATCCATTTTCCTTTTTCCATCCATCAACTGTTGGTTTGCATCGTCTCTTTTCGTCTTCAAGCGATTGACGATTTCCCGGTAATCCTCCGTTTTGAAGATTTTTCTCATGATCGTTTCTTTATTTTCAGTATCAGATGTAAGGAACTTCCGGAATTCACCTTGTGGGAGCATGACGATCTGGCTGAATTGGGCTTGTGTAAAACCGACAAGCTCCTCGACTTTCCGATTGATCTCCGAGACGATTTGCCGATCGACAAAGGGAACTTCTCCGCCGTCCACCAGTTCGAAAAATTCACTTCTTGCAGTCGTCTCGCTTTTATTTCCGCTTTTTGTATAGGGGATCTGCCTCATGATCCGAAACGCACGGCCATTTATTTCAAAAATCAATTCTACGGCTGTCTGAACAGCATCATCTGCAAAATCACTTCTCATCGAGCGGAATTCCGTTCTGTCCTCTCCACTCGCCTGTCCATATAAGGCAAAACAGATTCCATCGAAAATCGTTGTCTTCCCAGCACCTGTCGCCCCGGAAACAACGAACAGCCGATGGTCTTCAAGCTGGCGGAAATCGATTGTTTCCGTCCCTTTATAAGGTCCGAATGCAGTCATCGTCAATTGGATCGGCTTCATTTTTCAACGCCTCCTTTGACATCCTGCAAAACTTCAGCAAACAGCCTCTCCGTTTCAGCATCAGGTTCCATATCATTCATCTGTGAATAAAAGAACCTGAACAGTGTCATATCATCCGGTTTTTCCGTAGCGGCCGCCGATTGGTGTTCAATTGTAGCCGCAGTCCTCACCAATTTCCTTTCGATATGCATAGCATTCGGATAGACGGACTTCACTTTTTCCATCGGGAATAAAATTGGCGTCTCGTCATGCAGCTTCACGAATACATAATCACTGCTAGGTGGATGTGCAAGAATATCTTCCATTGTCCCTTCTACTGTACGCATATCATGCAATGGAGTCAGCGCTCTCTTTTCCACTTCCACATTACCTTCGTCGTCCATGTCCACGATGAAAAACCCTTTTGCATGCCGCTCTTCCGAAATCGAATATTTCATCGGGGAACCTGCATAACGGATTTTTTCATCAGAGACATAATGAGCCTGGTGCAAATGACCGAGGGCCGTATAATCGAATTGTGTAAACAGACGTGCAGCAACATACTCCGCTCCACCAATTGCGAGCGGACGCTCCGAATCGCTCGTATTCTCCTCTTCCTCGCCGAAAGGAGTGACAAAGGCATGTCCCACAAACACATGTCGGGCGTTCCGATCCATCGAGCTGCAAATTCGTTCTACCACTTTCTCCATCGCTGTATGATGGTCGACGACGTCGCCATCTTCGTATAAATGCTTCACAATCGACGGATCGCAATACGGTACGAGATGGAAATGGACCTCACCGAAAGAATCCGTCAGAACGACCGGCTCCGGTTGCGCAGACATTTGTCCCACGATATGAAAGCCGTTCGATTGCATCAATCTGCTGCCGAATTGCAGACGTCCGGGGCTATCATGGTTCCCCGCCACCGCAATGACCGGAGTTTTCAGCTCCATGACAATTTCCCACAGCACTTCATCCAATAAAGCTACCGCTTCCGGCGGGGGAACCGCACGATCATACAAATCACCGGCAATGATGACCGCATCGGGCTTCTCCTCACGTACGGCATCGACGAATTGCCGAAGGACATGCCGCTGCCCCTCCGTCATATACACGCCTTGCACCAGCTTGCCAAGATGCCAATCGGCAGTATGAAAAAACTTCAATACTCTCAACCCCCTGCATAATCTATATTTTACTTGCTATTTAAAACGTATAAATCTCTGAAACGACACATAAAAGCTCGTAAAAACGCATAAATCTCTTAAACGGCTCATAAAAGCTCGTAAAAATGCATAATTCCCTGTAACTGCGCATAAACGTCGTCAGAAACGCATAAATTCCAAAATCGACGCATAAAAGTCTCCAATTGCGCATTTCAAGGATTGCACGATCATGCAATCTACCATTCATTTTACAGTAAGTCCGGCCGGAATTAAATTCAAACGAAAAACGGAACACCCTTCGAAAGGATGTCCCGTCAATCGCATGATTCACCGCATTAATCCGTCATGGATCTTTTCAATATTGTATCGTAGAAACTTAACATATGACCCGCCGTCCGTCCCCGGTTTACCGAGCTCATCCGAATAAAGTTCTGAAGCGATGTCAACGCCTGTCTCCTTCGACACGGTTTCCATCGGACGTCTATCGACATTCGTTTCAACAAATAAGGCTGGCACATCATGCTCCTTGATAAAATCGACCAAACTCTTGATTTGTCGCGGCGTACCGATTTCCTCCGTGTCGATATCCCAGAGGAACGCTTCCTGCAACCCATAGCGATCCGTCATATATTGGTAGGCACGCTCACTAGTGACAAGGATGCGGTGCTGTTCAGGAATCTCGCTGATTTTCGTCTTATACAACTCATCGATCTCATGCAATTCCTTCAGCAATGCATCCGCATTCTTCTCATAGGAGTCTTTATGGTCAGGGTCGATCTCCGATAGAGCGTCGCGGGCGTTTTCGACCATTTGAATGCCTACGATCGGATCAAGAAAAGCATGAGGATTAATCTCCTCGTCTTTTCCGTCAGCGGTCGTAATATATTTCGGTTCCACACCTTCCATCAATTCATATACATCCTTCTCATCTTTTCCGATGGAGGCGATTAGTTTGGAAAACCAACCAGTTTTTCCGCCTTCCAAGTTCAAGCCATTGTAAAAGATTACATCCGCATCAGCGGCTTTTTTGATATCTTCGGGCAACGGTTCGTACTCATGCGGGTCAGTGCCTATCGGAACCATGCTATGCACAGCCACCCGATCGCCTCCCACTACATTTACGATATCAGTTAGTATGGAAAATGTAGCTACGATTTGGATTTTCTCATCCTCCGCCCCCTCTTTTTTCCCGCCACAAGCGCTGAGAAGCAGTGCCATTATGGACATAATGCAAAGTGTCAAAAGTTTACGTTTCATTCAAAAGACTCCTTCTTTTTTGTAGTTACTCCATTTCTATTTTTTCGGATCCTAACGGAACGCCAAAAGATGCCTTGTTTAGGTGAAAATACAAAGGCGATCAGGAACAAGACCGTTGTAACGAGAACAATGACCGCACCGGATGATAAATTATGCTCAAAGCTGAAATACAGTCCGATGATTGCTGAGAACGCGCCGAACGCCGCTGAAAGTACAATCATCACGGACAATCGGTTCGTCAATAAATAAGCTGTCGAAGCTGGAGTGATGAGCATTGCCACAACGAGAATGACACCGACCGTCTGCAGAGAGGCCACTGTCACCAATGTCAGAAGAATCATCAGGACATAATGGATTAGCCGATTCGGCAATCCGTAAGAAGCTGCAAATGTAGGATCGAACGTGCTGACGAGCAGTTCCTTATAAAACAGAATAACGACGAGCAACACAATCGTTCCAATTACCAAAGTCATCCACATATCTGAGGATCTAACGGACAGCACATTCCCGAATAAAATGCTTGTCAAATCTATGGTTGATTTCGCCTTGGCAATCAAGATGATGCCGAGTGCGAAAAAGGAGCTGAAAACGATACCGATGGACGAATCATTTTTCACCCGGCTGTTTTGTGAAATGAAACCGATGCCGACGGAAGTCAATAGCCCAGTGAAGACTGCCCCGTAAAGATAATTGATGCCAAGCATATAGGAGACCGCAATGCCAGGCAGAACCGCGTGTGAAATGGCATCTCCCATCAACGCCATGCCTCGTAGAATGATGAAGCAGCCGATCACTCCGCAGATGATGCCAACCATAATCGAAGTAAACAATGCCTTCTGCAAAAATACATAATTTTGGATATCGGAAATGAAGTCCATTATATAGTGACCCCCAATGCATCCCATAATCCGTATTGTGACTGGTATGCGGTTTTCAATGAATCCGGCTGCATGACCCGTGCCACCGGACCAGATGTAATCAACTCTTTATTGAGTAGCAGAAGTTCATCGAAATAATCTTCCACTTTTGTTAAATCGTGATGAACGACAAATACCGAGTTCCCAGCATCCCTCAGCTCCTTCAGTATGCCGATGATGAGTGCCTCACTCGTGACGTCAATGCCGACGAACGGTTCATCCAAGAAGAATATATTCGCTTTCTGTGCAAGTGCCCGTGCCAAAAACACACGTTGTTGCTGCCCACCCGACAACTCGCCGATCTGCCGCTTAGCAAACTGATCCATTCCGACCTTTTGCAGGCATTCCAGTGCCCACTGCTTTTCGGACCTTCCAGGACGTCGGAAGATGCCGACTTGTGGATAGGTTCCCAACAGAACAGTCTTCAGAACTGTTATCGGGAAATCCCAATCGATTGCAGCCCGTTGAGGGACATATGCGACTTTTTTTCGGACATCTTTCATCGGTTTCCCGTCTATCAACACATCTCCATGATCTCGATGAATCAAATCCAAAACTGCTTTCATCAAAGTGGATTTGCCAGCCCCATTCGGACCGATGATGCCGATCAGCTTACCGCCGTCCACGTTGAAATTGATATTTCTCAATACATTTTCCCCATCATAAGAAACCGATAAATTTTTCACCTCTACTTGATAGGTCATTTTAGCATCTCTCTTTCTGAATTCAATTTAGTTACTATTGTATGTCTGTGTGTCGCAAGAAGTTTCCCGAAGGCAACTTTTAGCTTAAAAAAATAAACCAGCCGAATGTTTCCCTAAGGAAACTTTACTCTTCTATAATAATCGATTCATTTCACATTGTAAAGAAGAATTATTCATCCATATAAAAAAAGCCGATCGCCCATTTTTACATCGGGTGATCGGCTGCTTTCAGTTATTCGAAAAACACTTTATCTACATTATATTTTGCGCGCAATGTATTGATGATATACGTTTCATAGATTTCCCGTTCCATCGGATCTTCGATAACGATGACGGAGATCTTGTTTATTTCATCTCGGTGATTTTTCACAGGTGACACATTGTCTTCAAGATGTTTTTTCACGCGCTGACGAAGTTTTCTTGCTTTCCCCGCGAATAGTAGTTCATCACTTTTATTGTAAAAAAGGATAAGTCCCCCTTTATCGCGCGGGATTTCATGCAGATCGATAAAGCCGTTGATCGGTTTGATCGGCGCTTCCTCTGCTTTCATTTCTTGCTGGCGCTGCTGAATGGTGACATCCGGCTTCGGAATTGTAATTGAGATCATTCATTTTCACGTCCTCTTCTTTTGTGAATCTAAATCCTACCATAATTTTGAACGGAATGCGAAATGTTATGCAGTATGTCCATAAACCGACGTATTTTTTAAAAGGGTCATTTGTCATTCCTCTTCACATATACTAGAGGACTTACGCAAAAGAAAGGACGTTGCAGAGTTGGATTTTCCGGTTTCCATATTGACGAAGAAACTTCCTCATTCCTCGCCCAAAATCAATGTCTATTACCCTGTTGTGACACAAATGAAAGATTCACTCATTCAACGGAAAATGAACAGCGCCATCATTCGCACTCTCAATGAAGTCCTTGTCGATCAGCAGTTTTATAATCCGGCGCTCGTCGAACTGCTGGCCAATTTCGAAATAAAGAACAATCAGCGTGGGATTCTTAGTTTAAACTTAATTGTATATTCTTTCACTGGCGGCGCCCATGGCCTTACAATCATTAAGTCGCTGACGTTCAATACGAAAACCGGCAAGCAATATGAATTGAAGGATTTATTCAAACCGGGAAGCGATTATGTGAAGAAGTTATCTGACATAATCCGTGTAGACATTACTAAATGGGACATCCAATTATTGGACCCCCCATTTACAATAATTCGACCTGATCAGGATTTCTATATTGCCGACACTTCACTAATCATTTATTTCCAGTTATACGAAATTACACCATACGCATGGGGGTTTCCATACTTCCCAATTCCCATTTTAGATATTGCGGATATCATTCTACCACAGGGACCGCTCGATCAGATGATGGCTTTCACATAATAAAACGCGCAGTGAACGTTAACCGCGCGCTTTTTTTCGTTTAATCTTATATAGGAAACCTAGAAAAATAGCAAGTAAACCAAGAACGAAAAATCCGAACACCCACCATCGAATGATGCCTTCATCTAAAGTTTCCTCTAGACTGCCATCATTGCTAACTTCCTGACCTTCTCCTAGTGCGTTCAAGTCTTCTGCCGCGTTGGAAAGTTCAGTCGTCCTATGACAAATCGTTGTGGATAAAGTGCCCGGTACATACATATTACTTGCCGATGCATACACAAGATATTTTTGCCCCTTTTCAAAGGAGTATCCACAATCCCCGTCATCATATCCAGTAGTAATGGACGTCTCGGATTCATTTATTCCCTTCCAGGTTTTATCCACTTTGAGATGGACTGTTCTGCCATAAGCGCCCCCAAAGAACTTCTTATTCTCGACAATTTCCACCACTTCGCCACTGAATACTGCATTCGCCTCATCTAATGCTTCTTCCGGCGATGGTGGCATGATGCATGAGCAAGCAGAAACATCCAATGGTTTCCACCATAATAAAACCAAGAACAATAGTAGGCCGACAGGAAGTATATTCTTACATCTCAAACGAATCCAACCCCTCTCCCTCGTTAACAAGTAGACGATAGTAGGAGAGATTCGTTTCAAATTTCAATCAACAAACCGGAACAATAAGATTTGCTTCATTATTCTTTGGTGAATTCACTGCAGATGAGACACTATAAGCATCCATCTGCTTCTCATCGAACGAACGTAACATATTCCCCAGGAAATCCACATCATCATTGCGTGGATCAAGCCAAGCCGCCTCGTCCTCCCTCTTCAAAATGACCGGCATCCTGTCATGGATCGGTTTCATCAATTCATTCGGCGCGGTCGTAATCGCGGTGCATGTATGGATGAGCTTACCGTCAGGAGATTTCCATGATTCCCACAGCCCAGCTATGGCGAACAGCTCATCATTCTTAAGCCTGATGCGCATTGGAATCTTCTCTCCGTCTTTCCTTTGCCATTCATAAAATGAATCCGCCGGAAGAATGCAACGCTGTTTTTGGAAAGCTTTTCGGAAGCTTGGTTTTTCGGCTACCGTTTCAGCCCGGGCATTGATCATTTTATAACCGATCTTCTCATCTTTTGCCCATGGAGGAATGAGTCCCCAACGAAGATGCCCCAGACGGTTCTTCTGCCCATCATTGATGACGGCGACTACTTGTTGAGAAGGGGCGATATTGTAGCTCGGTATATAGTCACTTTCGGCAAAGGCCGATTCAATATCGAATCGGTCAAGAATTTCATAATACGGGGCAAATAAAGTGAAACGGCCACACATAGGAATCCTCCTCTTACTTTCATGATTATTTAGTTAATGTTAACATGATTATAAGTTGGAATCATGCTAAGTGCCATCGGAGGGGTTGATTCAATGAAGCGAACACTAGTCATCAGCGACATCCACGGAGAACTTGCTTTATTCGAAGAGCTATTGCAAGCTATCGAGTACAATTCCGATCAAGACCAGCTCATTCTACTGGGCGACTACATCGATCGAGGCCCGGATTCAAAAGAGGTGCTCAACAAAGTGATGAAGCTGAAGGACGAAGGGGCTGTCGTCTTGATAGGAAATCACGAAGACATGATGGTGAGGGCATTAGTCAATGGCGAAGAGAGGGTCTGGAAAAACTGGATCAATCGGAATGGCGGGACAGAAACATTGAAAAGCTACGGTTTTGCTGAAGTTGATTTTAAAGTCGAGGAAGATGAGCCATTCGTCAAGCCGACTATCCATTCTAAGGAATTGGAAGAGCATCTTCATTTCATCCAAAATCTTGATACTTATTTTGAATGGGAGGACACGATTTTCGTCCATGCAGGTGTCCACCCGGAAAAACCGATTGAAGAAACAGATCCATACGACCTCATTTGGATTCGGGACATCTTCCACAACGACTATTGCGGAGAGAAAACGGTTATTTTCGGGCACACCCCGACGAAGAATCTACATAAGGACAAGCAATGCTGTTCAGTTTATTTTGGAGAGAACCGGATCATTGGCATCGATGGTGCCGCTGTATATGGCGGGCAATTGAACTGCCTTCAGCTTCCTGAACAAACCGTTTACTCCGTTAAAGCAAAGGAAAAAAACAACAAAGAAAAAGGGGAAACTCATGACAAACAAACCGTATAAAGCGTTAGTGACAGATCGAATCTTCTTCGGCGGTGTTGATGCAATTGATGAATTGGTGGCTAATGAAAAGATTGATGTCATCTATGATTTGCGAGCAAAAGTAGACGGACCATTGCCGAGTGAGCTAAGCGTCCATCAGCCTCTATTGGATGACGCAGATGAACAAGATAATTCCATTCGCGAAGCCGTGAAGAAAGTAATGGATGCATACCAAGATGGAAAAAATGTTTATTTCCATTGCAATACAGGAAGAGGACGAGGCGGCACACTCGCGGCAGCCACTCTCCTTGAGTTGGGAAAGGCGGAAAATATTGAGGAGGCAGAGCTGATGACTCAAGCAATCCGCTCCGAAACAAACATTAAGCCCGCATTTAAAGCCGCATTGAATCGGATTTATCCAAAGTGAAAAAGTGGAGGCCGGGGATTTTCCCCACCTCCACTTTTGATGTTACTAGACAGAAGATTAATCCCGCTTCCTTCTTCTAGCCTTCTTTTTCACTTCCTGCTCAATCTTTTCAAATTGCCTAATGTCAGTTGGCCTGACCGTAATCGGTTCTTTCCCCAACAACTTCCCTAAGGATAACATGAGCAAAATGAGAAAAAGCGTAAATGGAAGGGCAGAAACGAGAGAAGCTGATTGCAAAGCCTCCAAGCCGCCTGCATAGAGCAAAACTGCTGCAATTGCAGACATGAGGAAACCCCAAATCATTTTGACAACTAACGGAGGAAACAAGCTCCCTCTCGTCGTCATACTCGCCAAAATATATGTTGCGGAATCCGCAGATGTAATTAAGAAAGTAAAAATGAGAACGACAGACAGAAATGATATGACTCCTGTAAATGGCAAGTGTTTTAGAGTTTCGAAAATGGCCGAAGTGACATCCGCATCTACCGCTTCCGCAATCCGCGTCCCGTTGTTCAAATCGCTATACAATGCCGTTCCGCCTAATGTGGCAATCCACATGCAAGCGAATACTGGCGGAATGATCATCACTCCCGCAATGAACTCACGGATAGTACGACCTTTCGAAACACGGGCTACAAAAGCACCGACGAACGGAGACCAAGCAATTGTCCACGCCCAGTAAAATATTGTCCACTCCATCACCCAAGTCCCGCCTTGATAAGGCTGCAGCCTCAAACTATATCGAATGAAATTATTTATGTAGTCCCCAATCGCCAATGTAAAGCTTTCCAAAATAAATACTTTCGGACCGACGAAAAAGAAAAAGACTAGCATCGCTATTGCCATCGCTAAATTGAAGTTGCCCAAGTATGCAATCCCTTTACCCAAACCGGAAGACGCAGAAATCATATAGGCAACAAAAACAACGAAAATGATGAGTAACTGTACCCCAAATGTGCTTTTTGTTTGGAAGACATACTCCAATCCGCCGCTCATCTGCAACACACCCATCCCGAGCGATGTCGCTATTCCCATAACCGTTGCAATTACGGCAAACGAGTCAATTCCGGTCTTCAAATGCCGATTGGAACCTACTAATGGCTCGAGAGCAGTCGAAATAAGACCATCCTTCTTTTTCCGGAACTGCAAAAACGCGATGACAAGCCCAACAATGCCAAAAATCCCCCATTGTGAAATCCCCCAATGGAAGAACGAATAACCCATTGCAATTCTTGCTGCATTCTCGGATTGTGGCTCGACGCCATTTAGAGGCGAAGAGAAATAATGGCTCATCGGTTCCGCGACTCCCCAAAAGACAAGCCCTACTCCGAAACCAGCTGAAAAAAGCATCCCGATCCAAGTGAAAAATGGATATTCAGGCCTTTCATCATCCCCTCCTAAACGGATTGCACCAAATTTACTAATTGCCAATCCGATTAGGAAAACGATGATAATGAAAACAGTCAATAAATAAAACCAACCGAACTTTGCCGTCGTGAAGCCATATAATTGTCCTGCAACCTTTTCAAATGGTTGCGGTATGACTGCACCAAGAACAACTAATACTAAAATGACGACTGCCGATATGGAAAACACCGGGTTCTTCCAAAACTTTCTATCCAAAGCAAAATCGACTCCCATAAACATAGTTACTGAGTCTATACCCTAAACTGTAGCAAGATAACGCGCATCTTCAAAATCCCGCCCAATTCGCATTCAGTGTTGCCGTTTTCGGATAACCAAAATATATGATGCAAGCACTGCAAGCACGAGAACACTTGATAGCAAATACACATTACGATAGCCCAACTGAACTGCGACAATCCCTAAAACATACGATCCAACAGCTAGCCCAGAGTCGAATAACGTAAAAAACGTCGCTGTCGCATATCCGCTCCTTTGATGTGTTGTCGATTGAATCGCAAGCGTCTGCATGCTCGGTACCAACGCTCCATAGCCCAGCCCGACAAAAGCTCCTGCAATAAGAAATAATCCTGGGGAGCTCATGAAAGAGAGTACGAACAGACCGAAGAAGAATAGTAGGAAGCCGGGGATCAAAATGTATGCCGGCCCTTTTTCATCAAAAATCCTTCCTGTAAATGGTCGAGTAATGAGCATGACCGCCGCAAAGACGACAAAGAAGAAACTGGCTTGCGGCAATAAGCCTTTCTCTTGAGCGTATATCGATAAATAGGATAGGACACTCGCATACGAAAATGCGATTAAACTTGCCAATATCGCAATTGGCATTGCTTTCTTTTCGAATAAATCGTTCAATGTAAAACCTTTCGACTTATTCTCATTGTGGCCTGTTTCCAACTCCGGAATAAGGAGTGCCACGAGCGCTCCAATGGTCATTAGAATACTCATCAAAATGAATAATGCATCGTAGGAGTATGATTGTATGATGAATAGTGCGATAAACGGCCCGATGACAACAGCCAAGTTTGTCGACATGACGTAATAGCCAAGCCCCGCTCCACGTCTCGTTTTCGGAACGATATCTGCAGCAAGTGCACCTGCTGCCGTCGTAACAATGCTGAACCAGATACCTTGGAAGAAACGCAATGCAAGCAATCCTCCAAATGGAGTAATGAAATAGTAAAGTATTGTGCAAATAAGATAGAAGAACAAGCTGATCAACAACATTTTCCGCTTCCCTACAATATCTAGCAACTTGCCACTAAATGGCCGGACAATGATGGCGGACACTAAGAAGATCGTCATCAACAAACCTGCTTCTTCGTCCGTCCGGCTTAAAGCATCTTTTGCGTAAAGCGGCAATGTCGATACCAAACCGTAAAACACGATGAAAACGGACAAATTCGTTAAGAATAGACTAATGAACGGCTTTGTCCAAATCGGTTCTTTATAATTCATGATAACAGTCTCCTTTTTTATATTTTCCCAGTACTTTCATGAGGATTTTCTCCTCATTTGATAAGCCTTTCAAACTTTGCTCCTCAATATACGCCCATTCGAATCTCTTGTAAAGGGAGCAAAAAGGCCGCCAAATGAATGGCAGCCTTAAGCGTAAGCACCTTTCCAAGCAAGCGACTCCTCCCTATTCAATCGATGAGGGAAGTAATTTATCACTTGGCAGAAGGAGCCATGATTTTTTGATCCTTTGGCAGGGCCAAGCCGACTAAACCTATGAATGGCAGGAAGGAGGCAATGACCATCGTGGGGAAGATGCCGATTGTATCCATCATCCTTCCGATAACAACCGCCCCAATCGCTCCCATCCCAAATGCCAAGCCGACAGTCAAACCGGCCATTGTCCCAATTTTACTCGGGACAAGTTCCTGCGCATAAATGACAGTGACGGTGAAGCTAAGCATAATGAAGAAACCGATTAACACCAACAGTAGCCCTACTGCCCAAATTGGAACATGCGGCAGGAGAACGCAGAGCGGCAACGGAACTAACAACGACAACACGATGACATTTTTCCTTCCGATCCGATCAGCCATCGGTCCGCCGAAAAATGTGCCCGCAGCACCAAGCGCCATGAATAGGAATATGTATAGCTGGCCTTGCTCAATTTTCAATCCATAGTCGTTCATTAAGTAAAAGATATAAAAGCTTGTAACATTCGTGACGTAGAAAGATCTAGCAAATATTATTGTCAACAATAACGCGAGAGCAATCCCGATTTGTTTTTTTGTCAAATCGCCTATTGAAGAAAGGATCACCTTTTTCCGGTTGTTACTTTTCTCCAATTCTAATGTTCGTTTGTACCAAGCGGAAATTTTGGTCAAGATGAAAATCCCGAGAGCCGCGACTGCAATGAAAATAGCTGCTCCCTTTTGACCTAGCGGCACTAAGACAAAAGCGCTGATCAGCGGTGCCAATGCTTGTCCAGTATTTCCCCCGACTTGATAAATTGATTGGGACAGTCCCCGTTTCGACTCGGCTGCCAAGAAGGACACACGGGATCCTTCCGGATGGAATACCGCGGATCCAAGCCCCAGTATGATGACCGACAGGAGAATGAGCCAATAGCTTGGCGCGATCGCCAACCCTGCCATGCCGATTAAGGAGAAAGTCATCCCGACAGGAAGCGCATACGGCATCGGTTTTCTGTCACTGAAATAGCCTACGACCGGTTGCAGTACTGATGCGACCATATTCAAAGCAAAAAATATGTATCCGAGCTGTGTAAAACTTAATCCTCTTTCCTTTTCCAACACCGGGAACATCGCTGGTATGACCGCTTGAAGCGTATCATTCAGCAAATGGCACGCACCGATGGCAAACATGATCGGGTAGACCGGGTTGGCTGGATTTTGTGTCTGGTTATGAGCTGTCAACGAAATCCCCACGCTTTTTATAAATTTAAACAATAAGTCCAGTATACAGCAATCCAAAGAATGATTGGTAAGAATACGGAAAAGACATTTTTTTCATCTTCCGCCCGTGTTAAATCAAGGGGTTTCCGGGTAGATTACATGGTACTAGCATTCGAAAGGATTGAAGTTGAAATGGCTGGCTTCGGCAATATATCCGTAATGACTTTGTTTCCGGTAACCCTTCTGTTGCTCACTATGGAAATCGTCCTCGCCTCCTACAAATCTCTTTCTCCCAAATGGACAGCGAGGCTGGCGTACGGCAATCTTATCATTAATGCCGCTTGGACAATCCTTATTATCGTCCTTCTTCTCAATCCATCGCTCATCTTGCCTTATCTGGCTGACGTCCTAGCTGAAGTGTTCCAAAGGTCGCCTGAAGATATCATTCCACAGGTCCGCTTAATCGTCATTGTTATTGGACTCGCCTCAATCGCAACGATAATCGTCGATGCATTTTCCGGCTTTAGAAAGCTCAGAGACGAAAATGGCGATGTGAACGAAGCAACGCGGGAATGAATTGAGCTTTATTAACTTTACTGAGTATATGATGAAATAATGGAGCCCTCGTGCAATTAATTGAGCCCTTGATGAAATAATAGAGCCCTTGTGCGATTAATTGAGTCTTGATGAAATAATGGAGCTTATCTTCAATATCCCACGTGTTTAGTAGTGTTGATTCCGGGAAAACAATGAACGGCAACACTTTACTAACTCGGAGGTGATTCAAATGGCGAAAATTGCAGTCGAAAACCCATTTGACGATGTGAAAGTGGCATTGGAGGAAAAAGGCCATGAGGTGAATATGTTTGAAAGCGACGAAAATCTGAACGGCTACGACATCGGCGTTGTACGTGGGGTCAGTGATGTGAACGTCGATCAATTCGATTTTCCAGTCGTCAGCATTCACGGAATGTCCGTTCAAGATGTTGTAAATGAAGTCGAACAACGCTTGGAACGTTAAAAGAGACCGGAATCCAATAAAGGATTCCGGTCTTCTCTTTTTCACTCACTATCCAATACCTTCTCCGTGCCGGCAACGACGACCGCTGCGGAAGCATCGCCGACTACATTCACCGACGTTCTCATCATATCGAGCACCCTGTCGATACCGGCAATCAATGCAATTCCTTCAAGTGGCATATTTACGGATGTCAACACCATCGCGAGCATAATCATGCCAGCTCCTGGTACTCCGGCTGTCCCGATTGATGCTAGAATAGTTATAAGGACAACCGTCAGCAATTGAAGGAATGATAATTCCAGGTTATAAAATTGTGCGATGAAAATGACGGCAACCCCCTGATAAATAGCCGTTCCGTCCATGTTGACAGTAGCGCCCAGCGGAAGGACGAAGCTCGATATCCTATTCGGAACACCAAGATTTTCATTCGTATTTTTAATTGTTACAGGAAGCGTACCCGAGCTGCTGCAAGTACTGAAAGCAACTAAAGCTGCCGGGGAAATCCCTTTGAAAAATCTCTTCGGACTCATTCCAGCGAATGACTTGACCGCCATCGAATAAACGATGACCGCGTGAAGGATACAGGCAATGTAAACTGCTATAATCACTTTGACTAGCGGCAAAAGGACAGAAAGCCCGTATTGTCCGATAACCGGAGCAAGTAGGCCTAAAATGCCGATAGGAGCGAATTTCATGACAATCCCGGTAATTTTGTACATGATTTCGGCAAAACCTTCAAAGAACGTATAGACGGGACGAGCCTTTTCCCCGACCAATGTTATGGCTAGCCCGACGAATAATGCAAAGAAAATGATTTGTAAAATGCTTCCCGTCGCCAAAGCAGTGAACGGATTTTCCGGTATGATGTTCAATACGGTGGTAATTGTACTTTGCGGTTCCTGCGTCGCTGATTCCGGAGCGACCAAGCCATCGGATGAAATTGATAAGCCTTTTCCTGGCGAAATCATGAATGCAACGGCAAGCCCAATGATAATGGCGATTGCGGTAGTCGCTAAATAATAGGCGACTGTCTTGACCCCCATCCTCCCGAGCTGCTTCGGGTCGGACGTTCCTGCGACACCGACGACCAATGTCGATAGAATGAGCGGAGCAATGATGAATTTAATTAACCGTAAAAATAAATCCCCGAACGGCTTCAGAAAATTGATGGAACTTCCGAACAAACTGCCTAAAATAATGGCTAACACGAATGCGATAAAAATTTGTGTGACGAGATTGAATTTGATCTTCATGCCTCTCCCCTTTCTTATTTTTGTGCGAATCTTTGCTTATACCAACATATACAAAACATGTGCGTATCATGAATGAAAATAGACAATAAAAAACCCCTAGACCGCTTTCGCGAAAAGGGGGGGCCGATCAGATCCATCTGCCGACAATTGGATAATTATATGTTTCACCTTGCAACGATTTCACAATCCCTAAGATTGGCACGATGATTGTCATCAGTCCGAAAACGATGATCATCGGAATGCCTATTAAGAAAATGATTAAAATCGCAGATATGAAAATCAAAGCGCCCATCACTAATTGGAACAATAGCGCCTGAATGGATATTCTCTTCACTTCTGAATCATTCACAATCAAATAAATTAGGATCGGAACAAGGAATGGTGCGAAAAAAGCGCTAGCATGAACTATTACTTTCAAACCTGTGTTTTCCATATAGTATACCTCCTTGTTTCTATTGTACTAGTATATACGGATAAGCAAGGAGGAAGTTTCATTTTCAATCCATCAATTCAAAAAATTTCTGTTCAATCAAATCCAGATCGATTTCTTCTATTGGATCATCTTTCAGTTTATAACGTTCCTTCAACGTCAAAATCCGCCTGGTGCTTTTATCAATCCGTTCCTCGGAAATCGTCCCTGCTTCCACCGCGGCCAACAATGCATTGATCGTACCAACCTGGTTTTCATAATCTCCGGCTATCAATAGCAAATCACTGCCTGCGATGAAGGACTGTACAGCAGCTTCCGGAACTGTATAGTCATTGACAATTGCCCCCATTGTCAAGTCGTCTGTAATAACGACACCTTCAAACTGCATTTCCTCGCGTAAAAGATCTGTTATGACCTTTTTCGATAAAGAAGAAGGATGTTTATCATCAAGTTCAGGGAACATGATATGGGCTACCATGATCGCATCAGCCTGTTCTTCAATCGCCCTCTGAAAAGGGATAAGCTCGATTTCACGCAGTTCATCGAGCGTCTTTTCAATGACTGGCAACGATAAATGGGAATCCACATGCGTGTCCCCGTGTCCCGGAAAATGTTTGACGACCGAAATGATGCCATTATCCGTCATGCCTTTCATCACAGCCTGGCCTAAATCTGCGACTGCATAAGGATCGGATGAGAATGATCGGTCACCAATAACAGGGTTTTTTGGGTTGCTATGGACATCCAAAACAGGTGCATAGTTCATGTTATAGCCAAAGGCGTGCAACAGATCAGCAAGATATACACCGGTTTGATAGGCAAGCGTTTCATCAGCGATACGTCCGAAGTATTCCGCCGCAGGTAATTTTTTCATACTCGAAGGCAATCTTGACACGCGCCCTCCTTCTTCATCTACCGAAATGAATAACGGTATTTCATAATCGGAATTCGCCATCTTGCTTTCATTCAATAACTTCAGCATCCCGGCAGGATGCGAAATATTCTTGCCTAGTAAAATGATTCCCCCAACATGATATTGACGAATAAGATGATCCAACTCGTCGCCATACGTCTTTCCTTCCATCCCTACGATGAGCAATTGTCCGATCTTTTCTTCCAACGTCATGTCTTCCATCAATAAATCAACCTTGGCAATCGTAATTTCTGGCAACTCAGTCACTTGCGCCCTTTCGCTGAATGATGGGGTTTTCTTTCCAAATTCCTCTACTGCTGGACTGCATCCTGCCAAAAGAAATAGGATGCAAATAACTAACAATCCTATATTGCGAAAGGCCGGGATCTTCCAATTCAACTCCAAATTTCTTTTGCTCTATCGAGGGAATCGAGTGAGATGCGGCCCTTCAACATCGGAGGGGGACAATGTCTATTATGTTCAGCAATTTTCTCATTCACTTCACCCACACGCTTTTGCAAAATATCCTGTTCTCCGTTCGATGAAAGTGTTGAAATCTCATCAATCATGCCGCTGATTTCGTGTTGCAATTTCAACCAATGCGGCTTATAGCCTGCGTCTTTTGCAATTCGCTGAAAATGCTGGAACGTGTCACCCGAAAAATACTCTTTCGGCAATGGTTTTCCGAAGCCCTTCAAATTCTCCATGCCGTCTTCACTTTCACGTTTTTTCAACATATCGCCGATCAGGTCATTGTATGGAGGCATCGAATTATCGGACATTCTTATCCCACTCTTTCGTCGATTTTTAGTAGCTCATTTTTTCCGGATGTATAGTCAAGCTTCATCTGCTCCAACTCAAGCTTCATCTTTTCGGTTTCGATGATGAAATTCTGTTGTTTCAGCTTCTCCAGTTCGATTTCTTCCCTTACCATTTCCGCCTTGAATTTCATCGTCTTCCGTTTATAGTCCGTCAAGATGGCGGTTATTGGCACACACATGACAATCGCTACAATTCCCATTACGTATAGCATCTTCCCAACTCCCCTTTCCTTTATTACTACATACAGCAATCTGAATGTATTCGTTTACTTGGTTTAATTTCCTGTGAATGTTGCTGGCATGACCACTCCGACAACTTCCCCGGTTGCACAAAGAACGTCATCTGCAAATACTTCCACATTCACTTTCCATTTCTTTGGATGGATCTCTTCGACCATGCCGACAGCCTTCAGTAATTTTCCTTGTGGAGTAGGCTTCAAATAGTTCACATTCAACGAGGCGGTTACGAATCGGGGAACTTCCGCATCATCTCCAGGTTCATGGCCGTTATTCCGATACAAAGCAAGTGCGCATGATCCCGTTCCGTGGCAATCAACGAACGAAGCGATCAATCCACCATATACAAATCCCGGAATCGCCATATGCTTTTCCAAAGGTTCATAGTATGTAACCGTTTTCTCACCATCCCAGCCAGTTCGGAAGTGATATCCTTCCTCATTCAGCCGTCCGCATCCGAAGCACCAGGCGAAGTCATCTGCATAAAAGTCTTGGATTGCATTTTCAATCTTTTCCATTTCACTACCCCCGTATATTCATTATTATTTGAATACTAGTATAACAGTAATCATCAAGTATCTCTTTCAGTAACATCCCGCGACCTTCAAAAAGTATTTCATTTATCTCGATTCGCCATTAATTATTCTTCCCACAAAATCATAGCATGAGTACTATTCCATATAAGCAACCGCTGCGTATACTATACAAACGGAGACTGGAGGAATTGAACATGAAAATGCGAGCCTTCTTGCTAATCGCACTCATTATCGGTGGGATGTATACAATGATTGAAACCATCAATGATTTCAAGGAAAAAAGTTTCGCTGAATTCATTGATACAGTTGATACCGAATTCGCTATGCTTACTTTCACAAAGCCGATGATGCATGGCTTTCCGGCAGAAACGTGGAGCATCGATGATGAAAACAAGGTCGATGAATTACTTCAATTCCTGGAAAACTATCATGTTAAGAAATTAAAACCGGAAGAAATTGACCCGGATGACAATATCGATGAACTTACCATCAGCTTAAGAGATTCAGAAGGAAATAATATTACAATTGTCATTGCTGAAAATCTGATCATACAAAACTCGCTGCTCTATTATGAAATCGTAGACGGGCCACTCGATGTCGATTGGATCGTCCGTTTCTTCGTCAGCAATAAATCCTGAAGCTACTATATATGCACCGAGCATGCGAATTCACGCATAAAACTGTGGAAAGACGCATAAACGTAGTGATTCACGCATAAACGCTAGGAAAAACTCATAACTGCAATTATATGCGCATAAATCATCACAAAAGCTCATAAACTCCCGCAATTACGCATAAAACTATTTAATTGCTTATTTATGCGCAGCTGCATATTGCAGTATCATCGTCCGTATCATCGGGTTCAAGTTAACAGGTAGTTGCTGCAAATTAAAGAAGCCTACTTCTGATGTCTCAACGCCGTCAGCTAGCAGTTCACCGCCACGAATATCGTCCGTTGCATAAACGATTGTCACCGAATAATATTCGTGGCCATTGTTTAAAACGGTATGAGTTTGTGCGCCGGATACTACGGTTACAAGATCCATCTTTCCGATCTGGATGCCCGTCTCCTCGAGAACTTCCCTCCGAGCCGCTTCTTCAGCAGATTCCCCAAGTTCCAGGAATCCCCCTGGAATTCCCCAACGTCCATCCAAATTTCTTTGCAGAAGGATCTCACCTTTTTCATTGAACACCCCTACTCCTGCGCCAGTCAGCAGTAAAGGCCGGTTTCCGACAACTTCTCTCAATTCCTCTATATATCCCACTATAAATTCCCCTTTTTATCATTAAACTTACTGGAAAGCGCGCAATGAATTTCTCTATGTTGATTTCCGCTACAGGCGGACGCTTTCCAGGGGGCGGGCGGTGAGCCGCTTCCTTCGCTTCGCTTCGTCCAGGGTCTCACCTGTCCCGCTAATCCCCCAGGAGTCGCCGCCTTCCACTTCAATCAACAATTAGTACCACTAGTTCATAATTCTATTTTAAGAAACATCATTTTATAAAGATGCACAAATTGTAAAAGTCCCCGGAATTTTATCACCAATCCCTTCCGGTGAACCTACAGGAAATGCCCAGTGAACTCCCTTATCCTCTTTCATTTTTCTTATCTTCAAATCGGAATTAATAAGGGCATTGACAACTTCGGATAGCATCCATTGCCGAATTATATTTTTCTCCATTTTTTGTCGGCTTTGTTTGGGAAGTAAAGTTGAATAGGCCACCTCAACTTCCAAATACTTATCACTAAAGTAGTTACCATCCAGTATCACTTCTCCATCTATGATACGTAACGTTTTTGAAACAATTGGATGATAATCTCTTACAATAAATATAGCTCTCTCTTTCATAAGCGTGGATACCTTTTGAAATAAAGGATGTAAATCAACGAAGTAATGAAGTACCCCTATTTCAAGAATGACAATATCGAATGGTGTAACTTCTTCTTCGGTCAATTCAAGCACATCTTTGACAATATAAGTAATCGAAACACCTGCCGCTTTTGCTAATTCCATTGCATAGCGTTTATTTTCGGAAGATAGGTCGACTACTGTGACATCAGCTCCAAGAAGCGCAAAACAAACGGCTTTATTTCCTTTTGAACCAAGTAAATTTAGTACTCTTTTTCCTTTCACTTCTCCAATTTCGTCCAAAAAATAACTGACCTTTCTAGACGGATCTGCCATTAATTCGTTTGCGTAGTCATTAGGTGAGCCATGTCGTGTCAACCATGCTTCATAAGCGTTTTGGTTCCAGCCTACTTTATTTCTCCCGCTCATTTGCTGTTGATTCATCAAGCCTGCACTCCTTGGAATGTATACGCTATTGACGTTTCCAGCAGCTTCTCAATACCGCTTTCATAGTAAGGCATTGCTTCATTCGCGAATGAAAGGTCTTTCCACCCGGCTTCTAAAATGCCGCCTTTATCTTTGATTTCCACTTCACCTTCCACCACTTCCGCCATAAACGTGAAAAACAAAACATGGTTATTTTCCTTCTGCCTGAATGCCTCGTTTACCGTCAGCAAACTCCCGATTCTGACCGTCAGGCCGGTTTCCTCCCAAGCTTCACGCTGCGCTGCCTGTTCCAACGTCTCCCCTTTTTCAACGCCACCGCCTGGCAAGGTCCAGTTATCATATTTCCTATTCTTCACCATAAGCACTTTTCCCTCTTTTAGGATGGCTGAATAAACAACATCGACTCGTTTCATGATTGAAATCCCCCATTTCATATATACTTAGAATCATAACTTATCACCGGAGGGATGGAAATGGAATTCAGAAATATCGATGAACAAATCATACAGAAATACAGGGAGGATGAAACGCTGATGATTCGCCTGTTCGTGCAATGGTGCGCAAACAATGAATTGGATCCTCAACTGCTCTACAAAAAAGCGTATCCCGAACAAGTAGCAAACACGGCATTACAAGAAGTAATTGAAGACGATGACGGATTTGACGACCTTCATATAGACAATGAAACGATGCTCGATGTCCTTCAACTTTTCGGCAATGAAGACCTCGCTTTCGTAGTCGCCGATGAAATCGAACGGCTTGCGAGAAAGTGAAGAAATATCATTGATCACAGAAATAACTATTCATTTTTACTTTTCTATAAGTTTGCTATATACTATTCATTAGTTCGACATCCGTAATAAAAGGGAGAGATGAGAATGGTAAAAAATTTACCGCCACGTTCAGCAGTGAACACTGAAGAAACATGGAACTTGGAAGACCTATTTAAAACTGAAGAGGACTATAATGCAGCGATTGAACAGCTCGAAAGTGAAGTCGTATCCTTCGAAGAGCGCTTTAAGGGAAACATCAATGATGAGAAAACCATCATCGAAGCTTTAGATGGATATGCTTCCCTCATGGGCAAAATGGTGCCGATCGGAACATACACAAGCCTAGCGCATAGTGTGGACCAAACGAATGATGAAGCGCAAATGCGCGCTAGCAAATATGGCTCGATCGCATCCAAACTCGGGAGCCAGCTATCATTCTTCACAAGTGAACTTTCAGAAGTGTCGGGTGAGTTATTGGAAAACGCGATGAACCAATCCGAGGAGTATAAAAACTATCTTGAAGAACTGATTCGTCAAAAGCCGCATAAGCTTCATCCTGAAGTGGAAAAGACATTGGCGGCATTCTCTTCTGTACTGAACGCCCCATACGGATTGTACAATACGACAAAATTAGTTGACATGAATTTCAATGATTTTGAAGTCGACGGCGAAAACTATCCCTTAAGCTATACGACATTCGAAGGCGGATGGGAGTCCGAAACTGATACAAAAAAGAGACGAGCTGCCTATGATGCTTTCCATGCAAAATTGAGAGAATATCAGCATACGACTGCAAAGACATACGACATGCATTTGCAGAAGGAGAAAACGACTTCAGATCTTAGAGGCTATAAAGATGTGTTCGAATACCTCCTCTTCACCCAGGAAGTAGACCGCTCCATGTACGACCGCCAAATCGATTTGATCATGAAACATCTTGCGCCGCATATGCGCAAATACGCAAAGCTTCTTCAGAAGGTTCACGGCCTTGACGAGATGACTTTCTCAGATTTGAAAATTTCATTGGATCCGAACTATGAGCCGAAAATCACGATTGAAGAATCCAAGAAATATATCAATGATGCGCTGGCCATCATGGGTGACGATTATATGAATATGATCGATCGGTCCTATAAAGAGCGCTGGACTGATTTTGCACAAAACGCGGGTAAATCGACAGGCGCATTCTGTTCGAGTCCTTATGGCGTCCATCCTTATATTTTGATTTCCTGGACAGGCAGCATGGAAGATGTTTTCGTTTTAGCGCATGAACTAGGGCACGCGGGACATTTCTATAACGCCCACCAGCACCAGAACATTTTCAATTCACGTCCATCCATGTACTTCATTGAGGCACCTTCGACGATGAATGAAATGTTGATGGCGAATCACTTGCTTTCCAATTCGGATGATCCGAAATTCAAACGTTGGGTCATTTCTTCCATCGTGGCGCGGACATACTACCATAACTTCGTCACTCACTTATTGGAAGCAGCATACCAGCGTAAAGTGTATGAGCGCATCGATGCAGGCGGCAGTGTGAATGCAAATGTATTGAATAGCCTTAAGCGCGGTGTCCTTGAAGGATTCTGGGGAGACGACGTGAAAATCAACGAAGGCGCGGAATTGACATGGATGCGCCAACCGCATTATTACATGGGCTTGTATCCATACACATACAGTGCCGGCTTAACGATTTCCACTCAAGTTTCGAAACGTATTTTGGAAGAAGGGCAACCAGCTGTTGAGGATTGGCTGAAAGTATTGCAAGCAGGTGGCACGAAGTCCCCTGCCGAGCTCTCCAAAATGGCGGGAGTCGATATTACGACGGAACAGCCTTTACTTGATACGATTGCGTATATCGGTGAATTGGTTGATCAGCTCGTTGAATTGACTGAAGAGATCGAAGCTGCACAAGTGAACTGATTTTGGATGAGCTGTCCCTTTTAAGGAGGGACAGCTTTTTTATTGATGTTGTTATTCGTTTTTCCATCCGATATGATAAATACAAATCTATTCGTGTTGCTAGTTAATCATTTCTGAAATGAGGGGTTCACTTGTCTTCTACACAATCCAATTGGTATGTCCGGTTCGGCTGTCTCGCGCCAATCATTGGAATAGCTGCCATGTTTTATTTTATAAAGCGAGATGCCTTCCTTCCCGGCTTTATCTTTTCCGCCTTATTCTTCGGGTTTGCAATACTCTTTTTATCCCTTTCCACGCGGACGGAAGAAAAGTTGAAAGCTAGCCAGAAGGAATACATGGACACTTTCCAACCGAAATCATCGAGTTATTTCGAATCGCATTCTTTCATTGCTGATGATTTACTAACAAAGATCGCTGTTGACGAAAGGAATCGCAGAATCCATTTTTGGGAGCCTGCTCCCCTAATCGATGGCAAGCGAGTAACAAAAGCATTTCACAAAATGCCATACATACTTTCTGACTATCCTTATTCTGCACTATTGGCGGTAGAAGTTTATGAAAATGGCACACGCCAGCAAACCGTTGTGAACGAAGCCGCCGGGACAATGGAACGCATCGAAGAGCTCGGCCAATCCGTCGTACAGGTCATCAATAAAAAGATACCGATTGCAAAAAAGGCGATTCACCGCAGAGTTGCCAATGTTGAATTGAAGATAATTATCGATGACGAGACGAAACCGGTCCGCATCATCCGGTTCTATGCCAATCTCGATAAACGGCTGAGAAGGGATTCCAAGGAATATATAGACTTGCAACGACAGGTCGACCATTGGGTTTCTCTCTTGACGTTCATTATGAATAATAAGCAGAATAATTGAAGCCGCCACCCGTTTCGAAACGGGCGGCGGCTTTTTTCTTTCCCGTAAAAAATCATGTTGAGTTTCCTCTGACGCATATAGTAGAATAAAAGCACAACATAGTCAGATGAGTCTAAAAACTATGAAAACGAGGTCGTTACATGTTGATTGCAAACCGTGTACGAAACATGCCACCCCATTTCTTTTCTTCATTAGTTAAAAAAGTAGATGCGGCCAAGGCTGCAGGATTGGATATTATCAACTTAGGAAGGGGCAACCCAGATCAGCCGACACCTGCTCATATAATCAAAGCTTTGCAACAAGCTTCGGAACGTCCGGAAACTCACGGATACTCGCCATTCAACGGTATTCCGGAATTCCGGGAAGCCATCTCGAAGTTTTACAAACGTGAATATGATGTGGATGTGGATCCGAATACAGAAGTCGCGGTTCTAGGTGGTTCCAAAATAGGACTTGTCGAAGTTCCTTTGGCGATGATGGATGAAGGCGAACTGCTTTTGCTGCCCGATCCCGGGTACCCGGATTATTTATCGGGAGTGAGTCTTGCGAACATCACTTATGTAACGATGCCTCTCCTGAAGGAAAATGGGTTCATTCCCGATTTCGATGCATTATCTGAAGACGTGAAGCAGAAAGCGAAAATCATGTATTTGAATTACCCGAACAACCCTACAAGCGCAGTTGCGACCGTCCCCTTCTTTGAAGAAGCGGTTTCATTTGCCAAGGATAACGAAATCTTCATTTTACATGACATGGCGTATGGCGGAATTGGTTTCGACGGTGAGAAGCCTGTCAGCTTCCTGCAAGCAAAAGATGCAAAAGAGATTGGAATTGAAATGTACACATTATCGAAGACATACAACATGGCCGGCTGGAGAGTCGCCTTTGCGGTCGGAAACCGCCAAATGATCGAGGCGATCAATAAACTACAACATCACTTGTTCATCAGCCTTTTCCCTGCAGTTCAACATGCAGCAATTGCTGCTTTGACAGAAGATCAGGCATGTGTACGTGAACTGACTGCATTGTATGAGAGACGTAGAAATGTACTCATTGCCGAATGCAAACGGATCGGATGGGATGTAGAAGCGCCCAAAGCGTCCTTCTTCGCCTGGCTGCCCGTTCCGCCAGGCTATACGAGTGAGGCGTTTGCGGATATTCTTCTACAACAGGCGGGAGTCGTCGTTGCTCCTGGAAACGGCTTCGGCACGCACGGCGAAGGTTATGTGCGGGTCGGCCTGCTGGCAAGTGAAGAGCGCATTGCAGAAGCCGTCCACAGAATTGAGAAGTTGGGGATATTTTCTGTGAGTGAAGCATGATATGAAAGGGCCGCCTTCGGTTGAGGCGACCCTTTTTCGAATGTGGAAGAGGTGGATTTAGGCGTAGGGGAGTCGATTCTTTGAGCGCGGCTGACGACTCTTTGAGCGCGAGAGACAACTCTTTGAGCGCGGGAAACGACTCTTTGAGCGCGCAATCCCCATTCTTACTTTTCGAATCCAATATGGAGTGAATCCGCGATATGTTTATAGCCGATTTCCTTATAAATCTTATTCGATGTAGGGTTCATCATATCCGTATAAAGCATGCAGAATTCATAGTCTTTCAATAGCTCCTTCGAACCTTGCGCGACCATCGTGCGGGCATAACCTTTTTTCCGTTCCTCTTTCGGTGTAAACACGAGAGACACGGTGACGCTGTTTTTTGTAGGTCTTGATTTCTTCATCATCGAGACGACTTTCCCTTCATCCTCCCATAGGAAAACTTCCCGGGCATCGAGGAATGCCGCGACCCTTTCTTGAATGAGCTCCGGTAATGTCCTATCCAGATTGGCATCTTCCTCGAACAATGCAAACCATTTTTCGATTAGCGGAGCATCCTCGCCGGAAGCGAACCTCCAGCTTCCCGGGCTCATCTCTAGCTTCTCCTCAACTTCATCCAACCGATAAAGTCCCTGATCCATGAGCAGTCTTTGCTTCTTCCCTGTTTGACGCTCCCAAACGTCTGCGAATGCAATCGCCCATTGTTTCACGCTGATGATAGATGGAACAGGCACTGAAGCCGATCGCAATTCCCGTACGATGAAATCGATTGTCTCATCCTTCCTGCTTTCATCCACAATGACGAGATTTAACGGATGTGGCGGGGTCATCTGCAATAAAGCAAGCGCCTCTCCCCTATCCAAAACAACCGCCATGAAAGGATTTTCATATTTCCCCGCTTTTATCGCTTGCAAGATACCGTAGAAAAGGCTGAATACATCCTCGTTTTTCTCGATGACCGGCTCCGCCACCTCCGCAAATTTCTCAGCATCCTCATATTGAACAAACTCCATCCAAATCCCCCATTTCGTTTCTGAGCATTATATACTCTAGTAACTGAATTGTCACGGTATTTTTTCAATGAATAAAAAAGGACATGCAGCAAACGACTGCACATCCTCATGTTATGTAATCTAGTATTCATTTCACCAAAGCATCGGTTTTTGCACCATGAGCCAAAGCATAACGAGCATCAATCCTATATAGATCCAAGCAGTCGTCGTCAGAACGGTCAGAATTTCCCCTTTATGGCTATTGGGTAAATAATATCTTCGGAGAACCTTTGTAAATCCGCTTGACAGGAAAACGCCGGATGCTAGCATGATTGCAAGGGTCGTAATCACCCAGGATGTATACCATGGCCATGGACCGGTCAGCAAAAGCAATGCGCCGGAAATGACGAGCAGATGACCGGCATGCATGACTAGCCTGATAATAATCTTGATAATCGTCAAGTATGCATTTTCGGTTGGAAGATCGACGTTCCGCAGCCTTTTGATTGTCGGCAACAATAGGAATAACGGGCCGATTGCAAGGACTGCGGAGACGACGTGGACAAATACAATTGTCCCATACATGTATTTCATGTCATCTTACTTTGAGACTGGGCTGAATTCGTGAACCCAGACGCTCATTGTCGGAAGCCATGGCATTTTCGGGTGCAAAGCAAGAATTGATTGCTTGTAATCCTCCATGTTAGCAAACCCTTCCTGCTTCGCATGTTCATCGGTCATTTCACCAAGTGTCTGTTTGTAGAGCTTATCAATTTTAAACTCTTTTCCATCTAACACCATTATCTCATCTGGATACGCATAGACGCCATTCCGTCTTGTTGCGGTTTTTTCACCTTTTAATACTCTTTCGACATCTTCTGGAATAGTGACGAGCCGTTCAACCGAGCAAGTCTTTTCTGGTAATCCATTCATAATGCATCGCTCCTCTTCTGAATCTACCTCTATCATATCGATTCCCTGTCAATACTTCCAGACGTAACGATTGTAAACTTTGCAGCATCATACTAGAATTTCACGATACAGTCACAATCATTACGATTGAATTGGAATGAATTCTTACTTCACTTCTACTGTAAATTCCTCATGCTCATGCAAGCCGTCTTTATTTTTCACATGAATCTTCACTGTGTACACCCCAGCTTGCTCGAATGGATGGACCGCTGTGTATTCACCTTGTGTAGTTTCCTCTGCATCAATCCAAAGATGCTTTTCACCGAGGACATCGCTTGAAACCTCATAACGCACATTCGCATCTACAAGAGGCTTTCCGTCAATCTGTAAGTGGGTCATCAATTCCGTTTCTTCACCCGCCGCAACATTTTCCGGCTTCACGAAATGGAGCGCAAAACCTTCTGCATGTCCATGGTCGTGTTCATGTCCCTGTTCCTCGCCTTCAGCCTGTGCACCTTTACCGATTGTCACTTGTTTCACGGGCATCGTATGCAGATCTCTTGCGTCCACATGTACTTGAACATGGAATATTCCGTCGTGTTCAAATGATGTTTCTGCTGTATAGGTGCCGTCCTTTTCATTGACGGAGTCGATCATGACTGAGTCGTCTTTCTTCCCTTCTTCCCACACTTCGTAGACGACTTTATCAGCATCACTTACCTTTTCCTCCCCGTATGTAACGAGGGCTTCCATATTCACTGTATCGCCCACTTCGGCCTGTTCGGTTACTGTCAAGTCAACTTCCAATGGCAGCACTTCCACTGCAGAGCCGTCATCCACATCTTTTCCGCAAGCGGATAACATACCTAACCCGATGATCAGGCCAAGCAGTTTGTATCTCTTTTTCATGATGGTTCCCTCCACTGTTTCTTCTATTTGAATAAACGGATTAACCTAATATGATATTATCAAGTAAATGCGAAGTAACTATGAAGTGTAGCTGTTCATAAGTATTTCACATCTACCAAGTAAATTATAATTGATTATATCTGTGAAATGAGGATATTTTGATGAAGCCATATACGATTTTAATTATAGATGATGAACCGCAAATGAGGAATTTAGTGCGCACTTTCCTTGCAAAAGACGGTTATGCCGTCGAAGAAGCGACTGACGGCATGGACGCTTTGACGAAAGTGTATAATCTGCAGCCCCATTTATGTATTGTAGATGTCATGATGCCGTATATGAACGGATTCGAATTTGCCAAAGAAATGAAGCGGAAGACGAACATCCCTATAATTTTTTTATCCGCTAGAGGAGAGGAATGGGATAAGGTGGAAGGCCTTAAAATTGGAGGCGATGATTATATTGTCAAGCCATTCATGCCAGGCGAGCTGATTGCAAGAGTGGAATCCGTTTTAAGAAGATCGTATCAACACCAACATCAATCTCAATCATTACTAACAGTCGGACCTCTCGTCATCGATCATCTTGCGCATAAGGTCACTTTGAATAACGAGCCGATTTCTTTAACGGTGAAGGAGTTCGGAATCCTGGAGACGCTTGCTAGAAAACCTGGACGTGTCTATACGAGGGAACAACTATTGAGCCTCGTATGGGGGGATCGCCACAAAAGCACCGATCGTACCATTGATACACATATCAAGACATTACGGTTAAAATTGGGAGAAGCGGAAAGCATGATTGAAACGGTATGGGGCATCGGCTATAAGCTTGAGGTGAAATGATGAAAAAGCTCACATTGAGCAAAAAGATATTAGTTGTCCTATTATCGAGCCTCGCTTTCACGATCCTATTTTCATTTTTCTTTATACACTTCCTTTATTCCAAGCTGTATCTTTCGAGCATTGAAGAATCAATCGTCTATCAAGGAAAGAGGACTGCATCCCATTACCATTACGGCGAGTTGAGTGATGAAATCATTGAAAAGATCCAATGGTACAACATCGTCTCCGAATACGAAGTAATTGTTGTGGACCAGTTGGAAGACCTGACTTCTTATTTCCCCTACAAAATCAATTATGAAAATCTTGTCAGCAATGCGGACCGGGAAAGGCTCAATCAAGGCGCTTATATTATGAAAAAAGGCTATGTAGAGGAGTTGGATCGCGAAGTTCTAGGAGCCATTTTCCCAATCAAGGGCGAAACGGGTCTACTCGGATTCATTTACATATATATCCCGCTCGCAGCGATTCAAGATGTCTTTCGGGAAAGCATTCCCCTGCTGGTATCTGTAGGCACTTTGTTCTTTTTTGTTCTGTTTCTTGTCTTGAATCGTGCATGGCAGTCGCTGTTCAGACCGTTACAGGATCTCCAGCGGCTTTCGGCTGAAGTTTCTAAAGGGAATTACAGCAGCCGAATCGAAACCGACCGCGAGGATGAGATCGGCCAATTGGCAAATGCATTCAACTCGATGAGCCTGTCACTCGAGGAGCAGGAAAATCGGAAAAAGGAATTTACGTCCAACCTCGTCCATGAGCTGCGGACTCCATTGACGTATATTGGCGGCTATACACATGTCTTGAAGGAAAAGATCTATTCATCACCCGAAGAAGCGGAGAGCTACTTGACGACGATTGAAAAAGAAACTGTGCGTTTGAATAAGCTGATCAATGATTTGGTCGAACTGAATCACCTACAGGAGGAACTGTATGTCCTTATCGATGAACCGATTGTCATAGCGCAAATCATTTTGGACACGCTGGATTTATTCAACATTCTCATTTCAGAAAAAGGTTTGGAATTGCGGATTGATATTGAGGAAGACCTTATTTTGACAGGCGATCCGAAGAGGATTCAGCAAGTTTTGTACAACATCATCGACAATGCCGTCAAATACTCCACCGATGAAGGGATAATGGCAATTCAGCTTAAGTCTGTAGGGCAATATGCAGAATTAAAAGTGACAAATGAAGGGATTGTCATACCTGAAGACGATATCGGCAGGATCGGAGAGCGTTTTTTCCGAACCGACAAGGCTAGGAACCGAACGACTGGAGGGTCGGGACTCGGACTATCGATCGTGAAGGAGATCATTCGTCTGCATGGTGGCACCTTTTCCATCGAAAGCGATGAGGCGGCTGGAACTACGGTAACTGTCCGTTTTGTAAATCAGATGAAAGATGGGGATGTATCTTGAAAACAATCAGATTGCTTTTCATGCTTGTCATTGCCGGGTTTCTGTTGTCCGCTTGCGGCCAGCCGAAGCAAACGGGCAGGCAAGTGACCTCTTTCTCATTCACGGATCAAAATGGTGATCTGTTCGGCACCGAACAGCTTTCCGGAAAAGTGTGGATTGCAGATTTTATATTCACCGCCTGCGAATCGGTCTGCATTCCAATGTCCCAAAAAATGTCCGACTTGCAATCAGCATTCAAGGAGCAAGGCATTGAAGTGGAATTCGTGACATTCACCGTCGATCCGGAAACTGATACACCGCAACTATTAAAGGAATATATTGGACAGTTTTCGGAAGACGAGTCGAACTGGCATTTATTGACGGGGTATTCGCAGGATACAATCGAGAAATTGGCATTAAATCAATTCCAAACGATTGTACAGAAGCCGAATGAAACCGAGCAAGTCATCCACGGAACGAACTTTTACATCATCGATCAGCAAGGCTATATCGTGGATGAATATAGTTATTTCGAGGAGTCATTTGAAGAACAAATGATCAGTGAAGTGGAACGACTTGTGAAATGATACCGGATTAATTGGCGCAGAAGCATAAACCTGATAGCATGGTTGCAATATACAATTTCCAGGAGGAATCCTATTGAAAGAATCCGTCTCTTCTTTACATTATTTCACAATCGAGCGGTCAATCGATTGGTTTACCCAGAAACACCAGCAAACGACCCGCACCCTTCTTTTATCCGAGGAAGCAATCGTCACATCGGAACATACTTTTTCATTGGAGCATGTCCTCGATGTTTCGTATCGCCCATTTTCAAATGGCACAGGGCTTTTTTACCTGCATACGAATCGGGGAGTTTTCACTTTTGGCGTCAAGGAAGATCCAAATGAATTCATCAGATCCTATAAGCGGTTAAAAGGCGATCCTTTCTCTATTTAACGTACGGGGCACTTCCTTTTGTTTAATTTGTCTTATTTGAGGTATAGATAGTACAAATACAATTGGGAGGTAATTTTACTATGGTTTTGAAAAAAATCGTTGAAAATGCAGTACAAGCTAAGAAGGAAATTGATGAATTGACGACACAAGGATATACTCATGACGATATCTATATTTTTGCCCATGATAAAAAAAGGACCGAACATATTACGGATGCACTTGACACAGAAACTGTCGGCATGAAGGAACAAGGCTTCCTTGACAGTATGAAAAACATGTTCACTTCCCGTGGAGACGAACTCCGCAGCAAAATGGAGGCAGCCGGATTGACAGCAGAGGATGCCGCTGATGCAGAAAAAGAGCTTGACCACGGAAAACTTGTATTGATCGCGAAGAAGTAATGCCTTTTTATGGACAATTACTGGATTTTCTAACGTAATTTAATTCTGGCGGCTGTATCCCCCACTTTTAATGGGGAGCAGCCGCCTTTTCATTTAATCGTACCTGCATTCTACACGTAACGCCTTTTTTCCGTTATGATATGTAATGAAAGCAGGTGCAATTCTTTGGATAATAAATTATGGAAAATAGGTTTTTTTACAGCTCTGACTTCGTTCGTGCTGCTCATCTTAGGGATTCGGACCGTCTTAGGGACAGAATTGGTGTTCAAGAACTACTTGACGTTCGGTGTATTCAGTCTAACCGTCGGCATACTGGCGTCTTCTTTGCTCTTCTATAAAATGAAGATTGCCTTCCGGATTTTCATGGCCGCCCTCATATTAGGATTCGCTGAGTTTTTCCGCAGCTTCCTCATGGACCAAAACGGATTTGGAGACCTAATTGGAGTCCTATCGTTATTCATCATCACGACGTTCGGTTTTGGGCTCGGCATTATAGTGCAATTCATCGTCATCGGCATCCGAAAATTAAAAGAATAGGAATGGATGAATGGCCGCCTCATATATATGAAGTGCGGTCTTTTTTTTGCGTTCGAGTAAAACTATTGGAAATTCATTGAATAGTAGGTTTCCAAGAGATATAGTGAAATAGGGAGAATCTTTTTCAAAAGGGGATGTTTTTATTGAAAAGAAGAACGGCCGAACCTTACAAGATTAAATGTGTGGAGACGCTTTCCATGCTAACTTATGAGGAACGCAAAGAGTCACTTGAACGAGCTGGGTATAATACGTTTTTGATTGATTCGCAAGATGTGTACATCGATTTGTTGACTGACAGCGGGACGACGGCGATGAGTGACGCGCAATGGGGAGCGCTAATGACGGGCGATGAAGCTTATGCCGGAAGCAAAAGCTGGAAGCGACTGGAACAGGCCGTCCGTGATGTGTATGGCTATCGCTTCGTACTGCCGACGCATCAGGGTCGAGGTGCGGAAAATATCTTGTCGCAGCTAAAAATCAAAGAAGGCGACTATGTACCAGGCAATATGTATTTTACGACGACACGCGCCCACCAGGAGATGAATGGGGCAACGTTTGTCGACATCATTATTGACGAAGCCCATGATCCATCCATCGACCTGCCGTTCAAAGGGAATGTCGATTTGGATAAACTACGGAATTTGATTCAAAGAGTCGGTGCTGAAAAGATTCCATACGTCTGCCTGGCGGTCACCGTGAATCTGGCAGGCGGCCAGCCTGTCAGCATGCAAAATATGAGAGAGGTCTATGAACTGTGCAAATCTCACAATATCGATGTTATGCTCGATGCGACGCGTTGCGTTGAAAACGCTTACTTTATTAAGGAGCGTGAGGTTGGATATGCGGATCGACCTGTTTCGGACATTTTAAAGGAAATGATGTCGTATTCCGACGGGTGCACGATGAGCGGGAAAAAGGATTGCCTTGTGAATATCGGCGGATTCCTCGCGATGAATGACGAGAATCTCTATATCCGTTCACGCGAGCTCGTTGTGGTTTATGAAGGTATGCCTTCCTATGGCGGAATGGCTGGCCGGGATATGGAAGCGATGGCAATCGGTATTCGCGAAGCGGTCGATGACAATTATATTGAACACCGGATTGGTCAGGTCAGACATCTCGGGCAACAGCTTTTGGATGCAGGAATTCCGATTGTGCAGCCGATTGGCGGCCATGCGGTCTTTTTGGATGCACGTGCATTCCTCCCCCATTTGAGCCAAGAGGAATTCCCGGCACAGGCACTTGCCGCTGCCCTCTATTTGGATTCGGGTGTGCGGAGCATGGAGCGCGGAATCATTTCCGCGGGACGAGATTTAAAAACTGGCGAGCATAATCGGCCGAATCTCGAGCTGGTGCGTTTGACGATTCCTCGCAGGGTGTATACGAATAATCATATGGATGTCGTGGTCGATTCGATTTTGGCGCTATATGAAAAAAGGGATTCGATTTGCGGGTTGAATATGGTCTACGAGCCGCCGACACTCCGTTTCTTCAATGCACGTTTTGCGCCGCTATCGGAAACTGGTGAGTTGATCGGCGAGGAGAATAGGAAGATTAACGCGTAGGTTGGTAATGAAGCCCTTGCGCGATTAATTGAGCCCTTGATGCAAAAAACGCATGCCATTTTTACTGGCATGCGTTCTTATGATTTATTTCGCTACTTTATCTTTCTTGATTTGCTTGCTTCGCAATTGTCCGCAAGCCGCGTCGATGTCCGTACCTTGCTCCCATCGGACGCCGCAGTTAATGCCGCGCTTTTTCAACGTATCGTGGAACGACTTGATCGCTTCAGGTTTGCTTCGTTGGTATTGCCCGTGCTCATCGACCGGGTTATACGGGATGAGGTTGACGTAAGACAAATGACGTTTATTATACAGTAGTTTTGCCAATTGCTCGGCTTCAGCTACGTGATCATTCACGTCATCCAACAGAATGTATTCGAAAGTGATCCGGCGGTTTGTCGTTTCCAAATAATAATCGATCGAGTCCATCAGCTTTTCAATCGGATACGCTTTATTGATTTTCATGATTCTCGTCCGCAGATCATTGTTCGGCGCATGAAGGGATACCGCCAAATTGATTTGGATATTTTCTTCAGCGAACTCGCGGATTTTCGGTGTCAGGCCGCTCGTTGAAACGGTGATGTGACGCGCACCGATTGATAACCCTTTTTGATCATTAATGACACGGAGAAAGTTCATCAAATTCGTATAGTTGTCGAACGGTTCGCCGATACCCATGACGACGATATGGCTGACACGTTCCCCATTTCCTACTTCATCAAGATGCTGTTGCACTTTCATGATTTGACCGACGATTTCCCCGGCATCCAAATCCCTGTTTTTCTTTAATAAACCACTGGCGCAAAAACTGCAGCCGATATTGCATCCGACTTGTGTTGTTACACATACTGAGTGGCCGTACGGGAATTTCATCAAAACGGTTTCAATCAAGTTCCCGTCCTGCATTTTGAAAAGGAATTTGATCGTCCCGTCGTCGGAAACTTGCTTTACCGACTGTTCAAGCGTCTGTATTACAAAATTCTCATCCAAAAGTTGGATGCACTCTTTATTTATATTTTTCATGTCTGCAAAGTCCGTGACACGCTTTTTGTAAAGCCAGTCCCACACTTGTGCAGCACGGAATTTCTTTTGTCCATTTTCGACTAGCCAATCTGTCAGCTGTTCGAGGGTCAAGCCGTAAATTGATTTTTTCATGTCAATTCCTCACTTCTCACTTTTGCATTCGGTTATTATACCATGAAAACGGCGAAAACAGAAGAAAAAAGCTGCCTCATCTACAGACAGCTTACATTACTTTGGCTCATTCGCCTTGTTTTTATCCTGTTTTATTTTCATAAGTAGAACGAATACATTCATAAGTGCCAAGACAGTGAAGAAAATGGCGATGCCCGTCTGTCCTTTTGTGAAACGGTCTATTGCAAAATAGCCTAAGAAGATGATCAATGCGATATCGATGAATTTCGGTGTAGTCATCTGGATGCTCCTCCTTTACGCTAAAACTTCCATTTGACAACAGTATAGCAGTTCCCTGTCCCGCATTGCCATCCTCTTTTTCAATTTCGGCTATCGACTGCAAGCAATTGTTCCAGTTTTCGAAGCAGGCTGTCCATCTGTTCGTCCGTACCAACCGAAATGCGTAGATAGTTATCGATATCAGGTTGATTGAAGTGACGGACGAGAATCCCTTCTTCTTTCAATTGCATATACAACTCGGATGCAGCCTTGTGGGAATGTGATGCGAATACAAAATTCGCTTGTGACGATAGCACGTAAAAGCCCATCTCCTTCAAAACTTCACTAAGTCGGTCCCGTGTCTCTTTAATTTTCAATACCGTGCTGTCGAAGTACTCCTGGTCTTTGAATGCAGCCGTCGCCCCGGCGATTGCAAGCCTGTCCACCGTATAGGAGTTGAATGAATCCTTGATCCGCACAAGTGCCTCAATTAAATCTGGATGGCCGATTGCATAGCCGACCCGCATGCCTGCAAGTGATCGAGATTTTGATGTCGTCTGAATGACGAGAAGATTCTTATAGGACCTCACCAATTCCACAGCAGATACGGTTGCAAAATCAATATACGCTTCATCGATAATGACTACTCTTTCGGGATTATTGATTAAAATGGATTCGATTGATGAAAGCTCCATATAAAGGCTCGTCGGTGCATTTGGATTCGGTATGATGACTCCGCCTTCAGATCCGAAGAAGGATTCCGCGGGCAAAGTGAAATCTTCATTCACACGAACTAGCTCATATGGAATGTTGAACAGCTTTGCGTAAACCGGATAAAAGCTATATGTGATGTTCGGAAAGCGGATTGGTTTATCCGGATGGAAGAAGGCCATGAATGAAAAGGCAAGAACCTCATCCGACCCGTTTCCAACGAAAACTTCGTCCTTTGACAAGTCGTACGTTTCTGCAATGACTTGTCGTAGTCCGTCCGCTGTCGGGGATGGATATAGCCGGAGCTTTCCCTCCAACTCTTCCAATATCGCCTCTTTTACGCGTGGACTTGGTGGATACGGGTTTTCATTCGTATTCAATTTGATGATATCCGGCTCATTCAGTTGTTCACCCGGCACATACGGCTCGGTTCGTTTCACCATTTCGCTCCAAAATTTATTCATTCCGCCACACCTCACTATTCTAAGTCCTTCTTTCCTTAAGGATCCCTTTCACGTCTTCGACTGACACATCGAGCAATTCCATGAGGACAAGCGTGTGATACGTCAAATCGGCAAGTTCATTCGTCAATTCATCCTTATTCCGATTTTTCGCCCCGATGACGACTTCAGTTGATTCTTCCCCAATCTTCTTCAATACTTTATCCACTCCTTCGCGGAACAGATACGATGTGTAGGAGCCTTCAATCGGGTTCGCTCGTCGTTCTTTGATTTCGTTCACAATTTCATGGACGATGCCGCGTACGGAGCTATTCTCTTCAAAGCCGATAGAATGAAAGCAAGTCGTTTCACCCGTATGGCAAGCGGGCCCGGCCGGCTCCACTTGGATGAGGATCGCATCCTGATCGCAGTCGACGGAAATCCGTTTGATAATTTGGCGATTGCCGGAAGTCGCGCCTTTATTCCAAAGCTCCTGCCTCGAACGGCTATAAAACCAAGTCTCTTTCGTTTCAAGCGTCTTTTGAATGGATTCCCGATTCATATAAGCGAGCAAGAGCACTTCCCCTGTCCGCTCATCCTGTACGATAGCGGGAATCAAACCGTTCTGATCATATATAAGTGCACCTATATCGATATTCATCATGATTCATTCCCAACAACTTGTTTTTGTTCGTCCAAATACATCTTCAATTCTCCAATATGGATTTCTTCGAAGTGGAAGACCGATGCGGCAAGTGCGGCGCTCGCCTTCCCTTCCGTCAACACTTCCACGAAATGCTCAGACTTGCCTGCTCCACCGCTTGCAACAACCGGAATGCCGACCGCGGATGCCATCGCTCTGTAGAGCTCTATATCATAGCCATTCTTCACGCCGTCTTCATCGATGCTGTTGACGACGAGTTCACCTGCTCCAAGTTGCTCACCCTTCACTGCCCACTCGATTGCATCTAGCCCGGTCTCTTCCATACCGCCTTTTGCAAAGACAGACCATTTTCCGGGACCGGTCTTCTTAACGTCCATTGACAGGATAATCCGTTCGGAACCGAATTTCTCCGCAGCTTGTCGGATCAACTCTGGATTCAGCAAAGCGGCACTATTAATGGACACTTTATCCCCGCCGACACTAAAAATCTTCCCGATGTCTTCGATTGTCCGGATGCCTCCCCCCACGATGAAAGGAATCGGTACCTCTTTCGCAATCTCTGCAATCAAATCGAGGAACATTTCCCTGTTTTTCGTAGAGGCAGATATATCATAAAAGACGAGTTCATCCGCACCGTCCGCTACATATTTTTTCGCAAGCGTCAGCGGATCTGCAACTTCCTGAACATCGAGGAACTTCTTCCCTTTCACGACTTTCCGATTATCGACGTCCATGCAAGCTATGATTCGTTTCTTCATCTCTGTCCCCCCAATACTGTTGCCAAAGATAGATTCCCTTCATACAGTGCTTTTCCGATAATGGCGCCATACAGATTCATCATTTTCAGCTTGTCGATGTCAAGATTGGTCGATACACCGCCGGAAGCGATGATGTCCATATCGGATGCTTTGCTCACCACATATAATTCATCGAAATTCGGGCCTTGCAGCATGCCGTCTTTCATGATGTCGGTATACACGACCGTTTTGACGCCTACACCTTCCAGCCATCGCAACAATTTGACCGCTTTAACATCAGTCGTTTCCGTCCAACCGTCCGTCGCGACGAGTCCATTTCGTGCGTCGATCGACACTGCGATTTTTTCGGCATATTTGGCGACCGCTTCTTCAACAAACTGTGGGTTTTGAATGGCAGCCGTCCCGATAATGACCCTACTGATGCCGCTTACGATTAGCGAATCGATCGTTTCCATCGACCGGATTCCTCCACCGACTTGTACAGGGATATTCACAGCCTTCACGATTTCCCTTATTGCTTCAGCATTTAATGAATCACCGGTTTTCGCGCCGTCCAAATCGACGACGTGTATGTACTCGGCGCCTTGCCTTTCCCATTCCTTCGCCACTTCCGATGGTGATTCATGATAGACGGTCTCCTGGGCATAGTCGCCTTGTATAAGACGGACGCATTTGCCTCCTCTAATATCGATTGCCGGAAATAAAATCATTGTCGACTCCCCCTTATAAAATCCCCTTTGTCGATGGAACCCCTTCAATTTCAGGGTTTATTGAACTCGCGATGCGCAAAGCCCTTCCAAAACTTTTGAAAATGGATTCGATGATATGGTGGCTGTTTTTCCCGTAGTGTAAATTGATATGCAACGTCACACTTGCATGCCGGGTGAAAGCGAGGAAAAACTCTTCCACAAGCTCGGTATCAAAATCCCCTACTTTGTCTTTCAATCCTTCGACATTATAAACGAGGAAGGAGCGTCCGCTTATGTCGAGTGATACTGTGGATAAGGCTTCATCCATCGGTGTCGACACAGTCGAATACCGTTCAATGCCTTCCTTCTTTCCAATGCTGAGATTGAACGCCTGGCCAAGCACGATGCCGATATCTTCAACCGTATGGTGTTGGTCGACGGCGAGATCTCCATCACAATCAACCGTCAAATCGAATCTTCCATGGTTCGCGAACAGCGTCAACATATGGTCAAGAAATCCGACACCCGTCCGAATATCCGTTTTCCCTGTTCCATCAATAGCAAATTCAAGTTCAATTGCCGTTTCTGCAGTGCTTCTACTAATTTTCCCGCTTCTCATTGCGCTCCCCTTTCCGCAGCCGGATCGACTCGGCATGGCCCGTCAACCGCTCCGCTTCCGCCAAAACTATAATGTCATCTGCCACTTCATTGAATGCGTCCTTTGAATAATGGATGATGCTCGACTTTTTAAGAAAATCGTAAACACCTAACGGAGACGAGAAAGCGGCTGTTCCGCTAGTCGGCAATGTATGGTTCGGTCCTGCCATATAATCGCCCAATGCTTCCGGTGAATAAGCCCCGAGGAATATGGCACCCACGTTCCGGATGAATGGCAACTGCGCCATCGGATTTTCCACCATCACTTGCAGATGCTCCGGTGCGATTTCGTTCACTACTTCAATCGCTTCCGTTAGCGAATCAACGATGATGATGCGACCGAAATCGTTTATGGAGCGGCTCGCAATTTCCACTCGGTCCATTTCGGGAAGCCGCTCTTCGACTTCCGCCACCAAATTTCCTGCAAACCGTTCGCTAGTTGTCACACAAATGGCAGCCGCCCGCTCGTCATGCTCCGCCTGGGACAATAGATCTGCCGCAACATATGCAGGGTTTGCGGTTTCATCCGCCAACACGCAGATTTCACTTGGACCCGCAATCATGTCAATTCCAACATCACCGAATACCCATTTTTTCGCCCTTGCAACGTATGCATTGCCTGGCCCGGTAATTTTCATCACCTTCCGGATCGATTCAGTGCCGTAAGCCAATGCTGCAATCGCTTGTGCGCCTCCCACTTTGTAGACGACGTCCACGCCTGTTTCCCTCGCAGCTACCAAGACATGCGGGTTCACTTTCCCGTCAGGTTGCGGTGGAGTCGCAATGGCAATATAGCCGACCCCTGCGATTTTTGCGGGGATGACATTCATCAGGACAGTTGATGGGTAAGCTGCCTTCCCGCCAGGAACGTAAATGCCGGCCCGTTCAATTGGAGTCACTTGTTGGCCAAGCAAAATTCCTTTCTCTTGCCGGATGAACCAGGAACGTTCCTTCTGCTCTTCATGAAAGTCGGTAATTCTCCGCTTCGCTTTCTGGAGAGAGGCGATGAAGTTTTCCGAAACGAGCGTATAGGCTTCATCGAATTCATCATCTGCGACAATGAAATTCTGCAACTTCACGTTGTCGAACCGTTCAGTATACATATGTAAAGCCGCATCCCCGTTCATACGGACATCGTTGATAATCGATAACACTTTCCGGTCAAACTCCAGATCCATGGACTGCTCGTTCCGTCTCTTGATTTCTACCTTATAGTCTTCTGCAGTGACGATTTTCATGAATACACCTCCAGCCCTGTCTTGACATCGGCAATGAATTTTTGGATCTGCTTTGTCTTAATGGCATAGCTGGCTTTATTCACAATCAATCTAGCACTTACTTCTGCAACGTCTTCAATTACGACTAAGCCATTCTCTTTTAATGTTGTGCCTGTTTCAACGATGTCGACAATACAATCTGCCAAGCCAATAAGCGGTGCCAATTCAACTGACCCATTCAGTTCGATAATATTGGTGCGGATTCCTCTCTGTTCAAAATGGAGCTTTGCTATCTTCGGATACTTGGAAGCAACCGTCAACTGAGTTAGTTCGTTGAGCTCCAGTTCCGGATATCCCGCAACGGATAATTTGCATTTCCCTATAACGAGATCCAACAGTTCATAAACGTCCTTTGGATCTTCCAACAGAACATCTTTGCCAATCACCCCGATATCCGCTGCACCTTGTTCTACGTACGTCGGCACATCTACCGCTTTCACGAAAATCAGTTTGATGGAGTTCGAATCATCCATGAAGATGAGCTTTCTGCTTTTAACGGTAAAGTCTGAGAATAGGATACCCGCCTCCTCCAATAGTGCAATCGCCTGATTCGCAATCCTTCCTTTTGCCATCGCAACAGTCAAACAATCCATCAGACATCCCCCTTTTGCTTCTGATTATCGGAAGCCTTCACTAATGATTCGATTTCACAAGCAAATCCAATTGCGGGCAGGTCAGCTCCGAACTCGTGGCCCAATTGATCATACCGCCCGCCCATCAATACCGGTTTGCCAAAACGTCCGACATATCCTTGAAACAGGATGCCCGAGTAGTAGTCCATTCGGTTAATCAACCCGAAATCGAGGACGAGATGCTCGTCAAGGTCCTTTAACCGGCTGCAAACTTCTTCGATATAAGAAAGAGTTTCTTGCATGCGTGATGTAGTGGAGATCTCTTCCGCCCGTTTCAACACTTCTTCCGGTTTTCCATAAAGATGAGGAATTTGCGTAATGGCATGTTTGATTGCATCATCTGCATCAACGTTTGACAGGAGTTCACCAATCTCAACACTGTTCTTCGCCTGTATACATACTTTCAACTGATCGCTTTGTAATTCTGTTAATGGAAGCTGCGACATCATTTCATGGAAGAAGGCGGTATGCCCAATTTCAATTTTGATGTCATTGAACTTCAAATCCTTCATCGTCTCTAGCGCCAAGGAAATTGTTTTCGCATCCACCTCTGGCGACCGTTTGCAAAAATATTCGATGCCTGCTTGTGTCCGCTCGGTTTTCTCAGTCGGGTCGGATGCCCGCCGAAACACTTCCTGTATATAATAAAAGCGGTGTTCACTTGTCAGCTCGCGGTGAGCGTGAGACAATTCCTGTGTAATCGGTATCGTCACATCGGGTCTGAGGACAAGAACTTCTCCAGATGGATCGATCACTTTCACCATCTCTTTCCGGTTAACGGAACTCGTCACTTTGCAATAAAGATCATATCGTTCAAAAGCCGGTGTCGTGATCCGTTGGAACCCATATGTTGAAAATGTATTGCTTAACGTATTGATCACTTGCTCGTACGTTTCTGCTTCTTTCAATCCGGAATTCATTTGCATACCACCTTTACTTCATCGCTTTACTACGTTAAAGTTATAACGTACTATAAATCTATTTTTCTCATTTGTCAACTGATAGGAGGATTTTTTTATGTTTGATTACCATATGCATAGTTCATTTTCGGGAGATTGTAATGTTGATATGGAGGAGATGGTGAAAGGGGCAATTGCAAAAGGCCTTTCTGAAATCTGTTTCACGGAACATATCGATTATGATTATCCCGATGATTCGATTGAGTTTGATTTTGATAAAAGGAAATATGGTGAGCGGATTGATGAATTGCGCAAGCGGTATAATGGGAAGATCCACATCAAGAAGGGCGTCGAGATTGGTGTACAGCCGCATTTATTGAACCGCTATGATGAGATGCTGAAAGCGGAGTCGTTTGATTTCATCATTTGTTCGATGCATACTGTCGAGCGGAAAGGCTTGCATTATGGGGATCTTTTCAAGGGGATTACCGTAGAGGACGCTTCATTGAAGTATTTCAATGAATTGCTGCATTGCGTAAAAAACTTTACGAACTATTCCATTTTAGGACATGTTGATTTGATCAAACGGTATGCGCCGGAAGTCATCGATAATGATTTCCATGATGTGCTGCGTGAAATATTTAGCGTGATCATCCCTGCTGGAAAAGGGATCGAGTTGAATACGTCCGGTGTCCGTTATGGACTGCCGAACGGGTTGCCGAGTGATGATGTGTTGAAGCTGTATAAGGAATGCGGCGGGGAAATCATTACGCTTGGGTCTGATGCGCATAAGCCGGAAGACATCGCTTTCGATTTCAAGGAGTCGCTGGAGCTGTTGCGGTCGATCGGTTTTGATTATATTGCAACGTTTGAAGGATTGAAACCGACTTTCCATTCGATTGATACACTTTAATCAGAAATCACCCGTATGGAGTGCTTTAGGCGGAGTGACGGCGATTGATTTAGGCGCGGAACCACGGGCTATAAGCGCAATACAGCGGTCTTTGAGCGCGATACCATGGTCTATGAGCACGGAACCACATTCTTTGAGAACAAAACAGCCCGCTTTGGACGCGGGCTGTCTGCTATTTCATTTCCCAACAACAACTGTCTTGATTAGTGCGAGACGTTCCCTTATGTGGTGCTTCGCTTCCACTGACTTCGGTGTCTTCGCAGGCAATGCGTCTGTCTCGAGATCCATGCTATCCGCAATCATCCTTGCTCTCGCCAAATGAAAATCGCTTGTGATGATTGTGACTGCTTCGACATCATCCGGCAGGAGTCTTTTTGAATAAAGTACGTTTTCATACGTCGATGTCGACTCGGTTTCAAGCAACAGTCGTTCTTCCGCCACACCTCTTTCCACCAGGAATCTTCGCATCGCTTCCCCTTCTGCAATATCTTCATCTGGACCTTGGCCCCCTGACAATATGAATTTCACGTCAGGATATTCTTCCGCGTAGGAGAGCGCTTCTTCCAATCGATAGCGCAAAGTGAGTGACGGCGTCTCCCCATTGACTTTAGCACCGAGGATGATGGCATATTCCAACGTGCCATCCGCCAACGGCTCCATTCCATCAGTCATCCACTTGCCCAACAACAGCCAAGTTCCTAAGCCGAACAGCACTGCCGCAATACCGATTGTCATCCCCAACCTCTTTGTTTTCTTCACTTGATCACCTATTCAAATCAGTTTTAGTATATGAGATGTCGGGGTGAAAAATGGCTGATTCCGTCACGTCAGCTGTTCCACTTCAATTCCCCGCTCCTTCAGCAACGTTGGATAAAACGGATCGTCACCGATCGAATAGACACGGTCGCACACATTCGTAATTTCATCCATGTCATGCGATGTATACAGAATCATTTTGCCTTCCTTTTTGGCAAGGTTCAGCAAATAGCTGCCGATTTCCGTTTTTGATTTCAAATCGATGCCGACTGTCGGTTCATCCAATAAAAGAAGAATTGGGTCATGCAATAAGCTGATCGCCAAATTGAGCTTGCGCTTCATCCCTCCAGATAGAGAATGGACTGGTTCCTTCCACTGGGTTAATTGCATATCGAGACAAAGTTTCCTGCATTCTTCCGGCGATCTCTTTTTCCATGAAAGCCTTTCGAAAAAACGCATATTCTCTTCGACCGTATACTCCTCCCACACAGAAATATCTTGGGGCACATAACCGATGATCTTACGTAATTGCTTGAAATCATCCTCATACCGCTTACCATCTAAACGCAATTCGCCAGCGGTAGGTTCCATTGCCGTTGCCAAAATTTGCAATAATGTCGATTTTCCGGCACCGTTCTCTCCGACTAGCCCGACAATTTCCCCTTCATTCATTTGAAATGAAACATCTTTCAATACGCTTTTCCGTTTATACCGTTTTTGGACACCTTCCACTTCAAGCAATCCGTTTTCCCCCTTTCACCATCCAAGCAACCAGCATTAGAAGTAACAACATGAGCCACACGACCGGAATCGTCGTCGTCATCAATGAGCGCACCGGACTGATGATTTCAACCCACTGCCACCTTCGGGAGAAGGCATCGAGCGGCACGACGGCGCCACCAGTGACTGTCAATAGTAGAGCCGCGGCAATCCCCGTCAGGTAATACATGAACAATTGCTGATACACAATCGCCAGCAAAAATGCGAGGAGATTCAGTGTCATCCTGAATGCGAGCATCGGGAGGATCAAAGACAACGTAACCTGCTCCTGTAAAACAAATTGGAACACTAGTAAAGTGAGACCATCCGACAATAACGTCAATAATGAATACAAGCCTAACATCCGCACAGCATGGCTTTTAAACGACTTAGATGTATACAGCCATCTCACTTGCATAGAAGGTCGGCTTTCCTTGATCATCCAATCGAACAGGAAAAAGGCGGAGATGATTGTGAAAAACGCCCAAACCGCCCTGCTATTCAATAGTTCCAGCGGCTTTTCCTCGGCCTGTCCTGCTTGCTTGCCGTATGAAAAGTTCGTTCGAAGTAGGCCTTCATTCCGTTGCTTCTCTTCGCTTCTTCGGATAACCTCATCATAATCCCATTTATCTTCCATGCCATAGTCAAGCAACATCTGTTTGATGACTGTTGCCGCTTTCGACCTCGAAATATCCTGCTGAGCAAGTGACATGACAGTTTCGGAAATTGCCGGATATGCGAAGGAGCGATTGGAGGAATACGCTTCAATTAACCTGTTCCTCTTATTCGCCAGCACGGATTCGCCGTACCCTTCCCGAATGACGAAAGCACTGTCGAGTTCATGCTGCTTCAACTTATGTAGCGCATCGTCAAGCTCCATATAATGGACAGATAACATGTCATTTTTCTCAATTTCATGTGCCAATTGCTTTGCCAATGGAGATGAATCTTCAACAATAAGCGCAATCGGCACCTTCGCTTCTTCCTGCAAAGCACCGAATGTGTTCATTACGAAAACCGTCAACAGGATCGGCATGAGCATCCAGAAGCCGACACCTTTCCATTCCTTTTTCAATCTGAAAAATTGAGCAGGCAACCGATTCATTGCCTCCACCTCTCTTTCAAGCTGAACGATATCCATAAGACTAGAGATGCACTAAACGAATAGATAACCAAGGCTGTGTAATTTGCATAATTCCGGCCTTCCAGCACTAGATCCATCATCCACCGAAGGGCAATCGGTGAAAATAAATAGGAGAGAAGATTTTGGAACGACTGTGGAAAATACAATGTCGGAATCAATGCACCGCTTACTAGAACAGCGCTAAAAACGAAGATGCATTGCAAAAACAGCACAATCTTCTTTCCTGGTATCCATATGCCGATCAGTGCAATGCCACTTAGCAAAATGAATGCATACAACAATCCAAATAACCCGAATCGCATCATGTCCACCGCGTAGAATTCAATTTGCAGCAAATTAATCAATATGAAAAAAGTGAATCCAGCGAGCAGTGAACTAACGAATAAGGAGACGATCAGCCTCCCTGCCACCCGCTGGCCAACGCTGACGCCGAATAGTTTCATTCTTGTGGCCATCGACTTCGACTCAACATCAACCAGCGCGATGTAAAATGATAACAGCCAGACAGAAAAGACGATGAACCAACCCGATAACATAAAATAATTCATTGGCGACGATGTTGCCGAGTTCTTCAATACTTCTTCATCCAACAGTTTATCCTTGCCTAATGTAAAGAGAGTGAAATCGACGAATTGCTCAAACATCATCTCCATCCGCTCTTCGCGAGGCATCGGAGTCTCCTTTGCATAGTCATTAATCACCAAGATATTCGCTTGTGCGGCAGCAATGTATCTGGCCAAACTATCGACTAGCTGTTTCGCAATGAAGCTGTCGATTGGTCTGGATGGGTTTCCTACCATAGGAATTGTCACCGATTCACCCTCGTACAGATCGGCAGTGAAATTTTTCGGCAATGAAAAAAAAGTGCTAATTTCATTTTTGCTAATTAATTGCTCTGCTTCCTCTCTTGACGCTGGAAAAATTTCTATGTAATTTTTCCCGCTTGCCATCTCCGTCAACAACGAGCTGATCAGCTTCGATTCCTTCGTTTGATCCTCATCAATCAATGCAACGCGAATCGGAGAGTTTTCGGCGGGAATGAGTAAACCTGCAGCGAGTCCAACCAACAATCCGATCAAAAAAACTGGAAATAGAAAAAGAAGAAGAAGGGTCGCCCGCTTCTTCTTCAGCTGTTTCAAGTTTTCATTCGTGAAAAATAATATATTTCGTATCGATATCAAACAGCCCACTTCCATTCATCAGAAGTTTTCAAGCTCACTTTGGAGGTCGCCCATAAGTTCTGTAACCCACTCCTCAAACTCTCGAGCCAACTCATCTCCAAGGTCATCCAATTCGTCACTGCTCATCTTACCGACATCTACAGTGTTTTTGGATTCATCCGGCATCTCCACTTTTTTCACGATTTTCCCTTCCTGTTTCAAGCGAAGGTAAATGTCAGATGTGGAAATGGCTCCGGATGGGTCGATGATTGTGAACTCGTGATCCGCCTTCATCGAATCTTTTTCATGAGCCGCAGTTCCGCTCCAAACGAGTTTAGGGGCAAAATCCCCATCGGATACGGAGATTTCACGGTTGAATGTGCGGTCTTTTCCATCCAGCTCTTCTTTCCCTTTATACGTAATGGAAACATCTTCTGCGTTGATCGTAATCGTATCATCCGACTTTCCATCTTTCCACGTCAAGTCACCTTTGAAATTGACGTCTACATCTTCCTGCATTTGAGGGTCGGTGCCAGTGAATGAATAATCCCATTTCTGTCCTGACTTCTCCAATAATTGGACACCTTCAAATTTCAATGCAGCGATTTTATCTTTGGATTCCCCGATCGACATGGCGAATTCCCGCTTTACAATGCTGTTCGACTTATGCCAGATCTTCGATTCGATTCCATTTGGGATGTGCAAACCATTGACTTCTTTGATGGCTTCTTCCATTGACTCCTCAAAATCATCAATCAACTCTGTGAGTTTTTGATCGGAAACATCATCAGTCATTGTAGAAATAGCAATTTGTTCTTTTAAAAGCGCCTTCAATTTTTCATCATTACGCGCTTTCTTGAAAAGATCCACTAGAAGGGACTTTACTTGTTCTTCGGAAAGTTTCATTACCACTTTTTCAGTTTTCATCTTCTCACCGAAAACATCAATCTCTTCTTTTTCACTAGTGAACGCATCTTCAGGCAGCTCATGATAGAGGAATTCCATGTACTCCTCTTTTACGTATTTCTGGAATTCACCGTCCATCGAAAATTGCTCCTCAAACAGGCGGGATAGCCCAAGCTTCTCCGGCCCTTCGTAAAATGCGTCAGTTTCCCTCATCATTTTCCCGAAGTCCTCATCCATGAAAAACAACAGTTTTTCCGTAAATGGCAATGCCGCCATCATTTTTTCAGGTGTAAAATACAATGTCGCGAATTCCGTTGAAATAGAGCCGAATTTCCCGCTGAAATTCATTTCCCATTCCTTTTCCACAGGATCCTTCACTTGCTTCATGGAGAATGTGGTGTTATTGAGAATCCTCTGCATTTCGACCATATCATATCCCGCGCTCGGATCATCCCATTCTGCAGATAGATCATATGTAGTTTCAACCGGCTTTGCCTTTTGGACATTCAGCCAATCTACCTCATTTTTATAACGCTCTTCGAAAAGGTCTCCGACTTGAGTGAACGTCTTTGTTTCGGCCAACAAGTATTTGACTTTTGGTGATTTGTTAAATAAAAAGAAAGCGGAAACGGCTCCAGCACCAATTACTAGTACGGCTGTCAACACGACAATCAATAGTACGGGCGATTTCCTCTTTGCTTTCGTTTCTTGAACATTCTCCACTGAATTTCCTCCCCATCAAAAATATCTTCAAAGATTGGTAATCTCATACAAATTTTACTACAACAAAAGGATAAATGTTCCTTATTTCGTAAATTGATTAGTAATATCTAGTCAGCAAGTTTAGTAGTTATTTACTACTCATTAAAAAGCCTTCTGCATTTTTCTGCAGAAGGCTTGGTACATCAGTTCTTCACTTTTTGCTTTTTATTCACTGAGCTATGGACCTCTGTTGGCAGACCCCATAATTGTATGAAGCCAACAGCTGCCGATTGGTCGAATTCGTCATCTGACGTATACGTCGCCAATTTTTCGTCGTAAAGGGAGTTCGCTGATTTTCTGCCTTCGACGATTGCATGCCCTTTGAATAATTTCACACGGACAACCCCATTGACGTATTGCTGCGTCTCTTTGACGAATGCTTCCAACGCATTTCGCAATGGCGAGAACCATAAGCCGTTATAGATCAGTTCACTGAGCTTTTGTGAAACGAGAGGCTTGAAGTGGGCGACATCTTTTACGAGCGTGATATCTTCCAATTCCTTATGCGCTTTCAGCAATGTGACAGCACCTGGACATTCATACACTTCACGTGATTTGATGCCGACGAGACGGTTTTCGACGTGGTCAATTCTTCCAACACCGTGCTTTCCAGCAACTTCATTCAACTTCAAAATCAGTTCACTCAATGGGTATTGTTTACCGTCAATACTAACCGGAACCCCTTTTTCAAATTCGATTTCAATGACATCCGGTTTATCTGGTGCTTCTTCAATCGATACTGTCAAACCGAATGCCTCTTCAGGCGGCGCCGCCCATGGGTCTTCCAGAATGCCGCATTCATTGCTTCGGCCCCATAAATTCTGGTCGATGGAATAAGGGCTGTCTAGATCAATTGGAATCGGGATATTCTTCTCTTTCGCGTAAGCGATCTCCTCTTCACGCGACCAACTCCATTCACGGACAGGTGCAATGACTTCTAGTGACGGGTCAAGTGCTTTGATTGCCACTTCGAAACGCACCTGGTCATTCCCTTTCCCCGTACAGCCATGGGCTACCGCAGTCGCATTTTCCTTATGCGCCACTTCGACAAGCTTCTTGGAAATCAAAGGACGGGAAAGCGCCGATACGAGAGGATATTTGTCTTCGTAATATGTGCGAGCCTGTAAAGCAAGCAATGCATACTCCTGCGCAAACTCCTCTTTCGCATCGATGACATAACTGTTTACCGCACCGACTTGCAGCGCTTTCTGTTGGATGAAGTGCAAGTCTTTCCCTTCACCGACATCCAAGCAGCAAGCAACCACATCATACCCTTTATCCGTCAACCACTGTACTGCCACCGAAGTATCTAGACCACCAGAATACGCTAAAATGACTTTTTTATTTCCCATACATTTATCCTCCTCTATAAATCACTCTGTATCTTTATTCATCTTTATGTATTTTTATAATACCACATATAATTTGAATATCAATAGATTTGAATGAAAAATTAATTTCCGGAATGAAAAAAACTACCTCACATTCTGTTGTAAGGTAGTTTCTACTAATCATCTTATTCCGTGTGCCACCATCGCATCTGCAACTTTCAGGAAGCCTGCAATGTTGGCGCCCATGACAAGATTGCCCGGTTTTCCAAACCGTTCAGCAGCGTCTTTGCAACTTGTATAGATGTTTTCCATGACCGTTTTCAGGCGCATGTCTACTTCTTCTTCCGTCCAAGCAAGGCGCATGCTGTTTTGCGACATTTCCATTGCAGAAACAGCTACTCCTCCTGCATTAGCTGCTTTTGCGGGGGCAAAAAGGATGTTGTTTTCGAGAAAAATATCAATCGCTTCAATATTGCACGGCATATTAGCGCCTTCACCTAGCGCTTTCAGTCCGTTAGCAATGAGCATATGTGCTGCAATTTCATCGATTTCATTTTGCGTTGCGCAAGGAAGTGCGATATCGCATGGAATCGACCAGATTGCCGAACAATCGTCATGGTACTCTGCGTCCGGATGCTCTTTCGTGTATTCCCAAATCCGTTTGTTTTCCACTTCTTTCAACTGCTTCACAGTGTCGAGATTAATGCCGTTTTTATCATAGATATAGCCGGCAGAGTCGCTGCATGCGATGACTTTCGCTCCAAGTTGTTGGGCCTTTTCAATAGCATACGTTGATACATTTCCAGATCCCGAGACAACGACCGTGCTATCTTTGAAGGAAAGCCCGTTTTCATTCAACATCTCTTCGACGAAATAGACGGTGCCGTACCCCGTCGCTTCTTTTCTTCCAAGCGAACCGCCATGTTTCGGATCCTTTCCCGTCAGGACTCCCGCCTCGTAACCGCCTTTCAACCGGTTATACTGACCAAACATATAGCCGATTTCCCGTTTGCCGACACCGATATCTCCCGCAGGCACGTCAATGTCGGGGCCAATATGCTTGCTTAACTCGGTCATGAAGCTTTGCGTGAAACGCATGATTTCCCTCTCGGATTTCCCTTTCGGATCAAAATCGGAGCCGCCTTTTCCTGCGCCGATCGACTGTCCTGTCAGCGCATTTTTGAAAATTTGTTCAAACGCCAGGAACTTCATAATGCTATTGTTCACGGAAGGATGGAAGCGGATGCCGCCTTTATATGGACCGAGGTCGCTGTTGAATTGCACGCGATATCCACGGTTGACATGAACTTTCCCTTTGTCGTCTTCCCAAGCGACACGGAAAGAAATGATCCGCTCAGGCTCAGTAATACGTTCAAGGATTCCATTCCGAATGTATTCAGGATGTTGGGCAAAGACAGGTCGAAGTGAATCGAAAATTTCCCTCGTCGCTTGCAAAAATTCCTTTTCATCCGGATTTCTTTTCTTCACCAACTCATATACTTCATGGACGTAGTCATTCGCCCGGCTACGGTTGTTTCGGGAGTTCTCCATATTTGTCATTAGCCTCATCCTTTCTCAATAAATCGCGAAGAAAACATTGTATGGTGTCTATCGATATCCTGAAAATTAATATTTCAAAATCGTTTCTTCGTTTTATCAAGTATTACTGAAATCATGAATATATACAACATCTTTTTCTGTTTACTGTTGTCCATCCTAGTATTATGTGTCAATTTACGTAATTCTGTCGAAATTCGTCGCACGAAAAGAAAATCATTTACATATTTCTGAACATAGATTATTAGTAGGCTTATGAAGAGCCCAGTTACTTGCGATTTGGAAAACAACTACAAAGAGAAAGAGGAGATGGTTTATGAAATTCAGCAAAATACTGCGCACCATTATAGGAGCCAATTTAGTGATTGTAATGGCTTTCGCATTCCTACCTGCTCTGTTGATCAATCCGGATGTAGACATTTTCCAAAGCGTAATAAATTATATTTCAAAAGAATAACAGTTTCCCATCAAATGAACCATATGTGCAAATTGCACATATGGTTCATTTTGAATTATCGCTTTCGGACTGTGAAATTGTCAGTGAGTAGCAGCCAATTTTGGGGGAATGCTAATCCTAGCTTCCAATACATTATTCCACGTAAGTTAAATTCCTTTATCAAGTTGAATTTAGCTTGGATGCTGCGTGCATCTTCGAACCAGACGTCATGACGCACGCCATTACTATCCCAATAAAGGAAAAACGGCGCTTGGGCAGTGGCATCATACTGGATATTCGCATTTTGGCTAATAGCTAGATTGATCGCCTGCTGTGGACTAAGGGCTTTTGCCGCAATTCCCGTTTCGGGCGGGTACGGGAATGTCCAGTCATAGCCGTATAAATTTTGGCCTAGGAAAATCTTTTCCCGTGGAATTTGGCTGACTGCGAATTCAACAACTCGACGCACTTGATTAATTGGGCTCACCGGCTGCGGGTCACTATATGAATATCCCCATTCATACGTCATCAATGTGACAAAATCACATATTTCCCCGTGTGCTTTGAAGTCAATGCCGCCATAAACCCCTGTCAGAGCGGGACTCGATTTAGGAGGCAGTGCACTGGATAACGTTAAACCGGCCGGATGGAAGCGTGCACGCGCATTTCTCAGAAATGTATTATACAATTCCCTATCCGCTGGCCTAATAAATTCAAAATCAAAATGAATGTCACTAAAACCGAACCTTTTCGCGGTTTGAACAATATTTTCGAATAATCGGTTCTGTACCGTTTGATTTGTAAAGAAGATATTTGCCAGATCCCCACTGAATGCGAAATTCTCCAAGTTGCTGATGACCATCGCATTCAAAGTCCCTGCTTGTGCGGCAATCTCTGGAATATCATCTATCGGGGGTGCCTTCAATGATCCATCCCGTTGTGCTTCATAGCTGAACATCCCTAAATACGTCAAATCTTCTACTCTGTTCCGCACTTCCTGAACGATTACATCAAGTATCGCTTCCCTCGGTTCCACATAAAGAAAAACATCAATGACCGGTTTCCTTCTTTGAGGAAGAGTCAACCGTTGGCCTATATGCAAAATGCTGTTTTGTGAAATGCCATTGACCCTGGCTAGCTCTTCCACTGTCGTTCCATACAATCGGGAAATGACATACAATGATTGTCCAGGCAGCACCCAATGATAACTACCGGATATTGGAATGACGAGAGCTTGCCCAACAACAATACGGGCAGGATTAGTCAACTCATTCGCCTGAGCGATTTCCTCGTAAGGGATTCCATAAGTTTGCCCGATTCCATATAAACTTTGCCCTTGTTGCACGACATGTATCAGCAATTTTGATCCACTTCCTTTCGTTGACAAAATGTCCTTTATCCCATGCTATTTTTAAAGGCAAGGGATTATGCGCGTTTAGAAATTTTTACACGCATACACCGTCTCTTTGAAGCCATACTACTGACGATTGAAAATCATCTACAAAAGGAGGAAATCTATTTTGACGCAAAATCAATTCGGTGAAACACATCAAAATATGCACACAGGAACAGTCCCGCCACAGATGAACCATGGAGGACATGAGGTTTTCGATGTTCATGAAGTTCTTTCTGGCGCTATCGCCTCATTAAACCAGGCAATGATCTTACGCCCCCATGTTAAAGATCCCGAGTTGCTCGATATTTTGGATAGGCAATACCGTTTCACTTTGGATGAATACAATATAACAGTGGAATGTTTCAAGACAGGCATGGATCCTTCCCATCCGACTAGCAGCTACAAAATGAAGCAGGGAAATGATTTTGTTTACGGAATGAAGCCGTCGCAGCCGAAGAAACCTATGCAAAATGCGAACGAGATTAATGATGAAATGATTTCCGGCTTTCTTCTTGGATCTGCTAAAACAAATGCCAGTGCAAAAACAATGGCTGCTCTAGAATCGACAAACCCGGTCGTCAGACGTGTATTGGCAGATTCAGTTCCGAACTGCATTGAGATGGCGTATGAGCTGTCGATTTATCAAAACAAACATCATTATTACCAAGTTCCTCAGCTTGCCCAACAGGATATGCAGTCGATTTTAAATGCCTTTGCAACAGTAGGTCAGCCAGGTATGCCGAATAATACGGTCCAATAAGGAAAAGCTGCCTTGACGCAATGTCAAGGCAGCTTTTTTCATTAAGCAATGTTGTGATACACTGTTGATTTTCGCTGTAGACGGACGCTTTCCAATCGAACAGCGTAGAGTTCGATTTGCCGTATTTCCGCGTACTTTGCGGAAATTAAGGCAGCCTGCTCGGTGCTACCAACGCGGTCGCTTTTGGTCGCAAAAGCCGTTCTTCGTGACGCCTTTCGCTACAATCAACGAACCTCTTTTAAATAAACAAAGTGAAATAACACAGCCCTTATAAAGATTTATTGATGAAAGATGATGGAATCTGGGATTTGAATTTCATTATTTCTTTGGATACAGGATGAACAATTGTTAATGCTGTCGCATGCAAGCCCAACCTTTTGATTGGATTGACGGTGGAGCCGTACTTTTTGTCTCCTACAACTGGATGTCCAATTTCCTCCATGTGCACACGGATTTGGTTTTTGCGACCAGTTTCCAATTTGACTTCCAGCAATGAATATTGACGGTTCGATTTTATTTTCCGGTAGTGGGTGATGGCCAGTTGGCCTCCGTTGTCTGTCGGGTTCGAGTAGACTTTGAACGTCCTCGTTTCCTTTAACCAGGATTTGATCGTGTCTGACTCTTTTCGAACATTCCCTTCAACTAATGCCGTATAGATCCTTTCTTTCACCATTTCATCCCAATTATCCTGCAGTGTAATCTTCACTTGTTCGCTTTTCGCGAATAAGAGGACACCTGACGTATCGCGGTCCAGTCGGTGGACGATAAAGACCCGTTGCCCTGGATCCTGTCTTTTAACATAAGCGGATACTTCACTGAATGCTGTTCTTTCGTTTTTATCTTTTGCGGCCATCGATAAGAGGCTGGCTTCCTTATCGACGACGATGATCGCGTCATCCTCATAAATAATTTCCAACCCTGTCAGTTTGCTTTCATTCAAAGCTGCCTTATTCGCAAGGATTTCGACTTTATGTCCAGGTAGCAGTTGATGGTTATGTTTCGTCACTGCCCTGCCGTTAACGGAGACCTGCCCTCTCGTCAACATTGACTTGACGGAATTTCGGCTGTTCTTTTTCATGTTTTCCAATAAAAACGGCAATAGTTCCGCTTCTTCATTCACTGAAAACAGAAAGGAATCTTCCCTTCTCTTCTTTTGATTCTTATGCATGTCTTGTCTCCTCGCTCTCTCCTTCAATTATCCACAAATTGCCCTTTCATTTCAAACGCTGTATCATCATTACTAAATGTAGTTGTACAAAATAGGGGGATATGGACAATGAAAGTTGCGATATTCGATTTTGACGGAACGCTTTATTCGAAGGAAACTTTTCAATTATTGATGGATCATTTAAAACAGCATCCAACTCATCGCGCAAAGTATAAATCTTTTTTTCGCAGGATTCTCCCACTATACATAGGTTACAAAATAAAAATCGTTCCGGAAGCTAAAATGAGGGAAGGTTCAATGCAAATTTACGCAAATGCATTAAACTCATTAACAAAACCCGAGCTTGATCAATATTTTGAGGATATGAAGGAAAGCATGCGGCTGCATTTCAACGATGAAGTTGTGGCGAGGGTTCAACAGCATCGTAACGATGATATGCATGTCATGCTTGTATCCGGTGCGTATACGTCATTATTGCATGCTGTGACGGAAGGCATTGAGTTCGATACGATTATCGGAACCGACATACCGTTTACGGAGGATGGCGCATTTGACAGCCAGAAGGGAATTTACCATATCCAAGGAAATCGGAAAACAGAAAAGGTCATGGAGATGCTGGATGGCAAGCAGGTCGACTGGGAACATAGCTTTGCATACGGGGACAGCTATTCCGATCTTCCCGTGCTGGAGCTAGTCGGGAATCCGGTTGCTGTTAGACCTGAGGAGCGCTTGAAGCAGATTGCAGAGGATAGGAATTGGACTATCATGTAACTTAACCCCCAAAAAGGACTTCTAGTTTCTGAAGTCCTTTTTTGTTCTTCTAATTACAATTCGGTTATGAAAAGATTTGATACTCACTCCAAATGCAATAGATCACTTTGTAAGGCATTTTTAATTGAATAGCCAACCTGAATAATATCATCTTTGTTACGAGCAAAATATTGATATTCCACTTCTGGCTCGGCTTCAAATATCACACCTATGTAATATGGATTTAGGTGTTTATAACCAGCTTCACGGTGAGGCACTTTCTTATAACTCCACGTTTCTTCGGGATACCGTTCTTCTAAGTGCTTCTGTACATACTCAATTTTCTTCTCAATTTGGTTATCAATCCAATATGGACGCGCGAAATAAAAGATTCCAAAAGCAAACAGAAAGAAAATAGCCAATCCCTGAACGAACTTTCTGCCCTTGCCCTTAAAAACGAATGAAACGAATAGAATAACAATGAAGATTCCAATCACTATCATCAATTCAATTAATTCTGTTGGATGCAAAGAAAAGTCCCCTTTGTTAATTATTTTCACCAGCAAATATAATAAACGCACCAACAACAATGACGAATATAAATGCCAGTAAAGCAAGACCGAATACAGTCGGTTTTAATAAGATGCTAAAAACAATGATAGGGGTACCAATCATAGCTACAATAGAGGTGAATTTCACTAACGGACAACATTCGGTGAAACCTCTGGCTCCTCTTGATATTGCCAACGCTTTCCAAACAAAAAACTATCTTCGGGGCAATTAAAGGTCCAAATAAAGAATGCATACAGTGGAATCACAAAGATTATTGCTAGGATGATATCGGTTGCCATATTGTTGTTCCCCCCGGAAAAATGATGTTTTTTCCATATACCTTATTTCCCAACTACTCAGTTATACGAATAACAAATCAATTTGTTACATACCTAACGGATTTTATTTTCCGTCCATAAACCCATAATAAAAGAGCAGCCAAAGCTGCCCTGCTTTACTATAGCCCTGTTCTTGCTGGCCACACCGTTTATTCTCCATTCTCATCAACAGAATGAACGTTTAATGTCTCTTGTGCTTGTGTTGCACTATCACTTCCCAAGGCCTGAACTGTTATATGATCGTGGAATATCCTATCACCGAATTCCCATTCAAATGACCAACCATCATCCCCATCTATGTCAATTCCAATAAGTGTTCGTTCACCCCAAGTCGCTGTTCCTGTTGGGGTTATCCAAAACAATACTGTTTCAACATTTTCCACTTCCGCAGAAATAGTCATTGTACGAACACCTTTCGGAACAATGGACCAACCATTTTCCTTTTCTAAATCTGTGCTAACCTCTAGAATTTGAGCTTTGCCACCGTTATTTTCAGAAATACCGGGTATATCCTCTACGCTTTTCTCCGGTTGTTTTTCGTATACATCATTATTACAGGCTGAGAGAATCAGTATGAACAATAAACAGAGCGTAACGATTGGAATCCGCCGCATATGTATCCTCCTATTATTTCATCTCACTATTCATCTGTGACAATCAGTTATTCGTTGGTATCGGCAATAAGTGCTATGGCAAGTATTGTTCAGTCAGCATTACGATCTTATTTTCCACAATATAAATGTTGAAGAAGCGATCATATTCATTTGCGGCTTCTTTAAACTCGTCGGCAGTTGGTATAGTTTGCAATTTATCCCCTTTAAGAATAAAGTAATTTGCATCCAAATCCACGGTGACAATTTTTGTCTCTTGCTCCTCTATTACAAAACCATTCGGCGCTTCATTATCCTCTTTCTTTTCAGCGAATTTAACTTCTAATGTAATAGTAGCCCCACCTGTATTAACGTCTTTAACAAATCCTTGCCGACTATTAATGCCAGGAACACGAGACAAAAGGTTCTCCATTATATAGATCTTATTATGTAGTTCATTATAGGCTTCGTTTTCATCCCTGGCCCTGCTTTCCAACATGACATACAACTCTTTAATTTTATTCTCACTTTCGATAAGTTGCTCATTCAATTGTGATAGTTGTTCTTCTAAATCCCCATTTACTTTTGTAGTTGCAGTTTGCTCTGCCCCTTCTTCCTTTGTACAACCAACTAATAACACCAGCAGTATACCTGCGTAGATGACACGTAGTTTTTTCAATGTACTTCTCCCTTTTCCTAGCACTATTATTTGGCCTTATTTACAAAAGCAGGTTTAGGCAGCTATATAGCCTACAGAAGATATCAATCGTTGTGTCGGTCAAATTTCATCAAGCATTCCATTTACCTCAGTCACTCCGACAAGATTCTCTCCTTCTATAAACGCTAATATAGATTGTTCGAAGTAGCGCTTAGCCTTTCCAATCTCCCCTTTGGCTTTATTAATTTCTCCAAGCCCTCGCAGAGAACATCCAAGTGCAATCTGATCGTTCGATTGTTCAGCATATTGAAGGGATTGATACATCAGTTTTTCAGCCTCGAACAAATTATTTTTCTTTAATAAAATATAACCTTGCTCGTAATAATTAGCCGCAAAGCCTAAATGCCAATTTGGATTACTGCTACTCAATAATGTTAATTCCTCATTAAATAATTCTTGTGCTTTATCGTAGTTCTCTGCCATCCGCTCCACCATGCCCAACTGATGGATCGCGATGAGTTCATCTTGATAATTTAAACTCGACTTAGCTATTCCTCTAAGCTCATCATAAATTGACCGCGCTTCATCAAATTTCTTCAGTTCACTTTTTACATAACCCAACCAATGCAATGCGGCTTCGTATTTGGTTGACCTTGTATCCATTAAACTGAGGCAGTCCTGATATATTCCTTCTGCTTCAATAAGTTGATTGTTCTCAAAGAGTTCAAATGCCCCGCTTAATTTATCATCAATAGATTCTGTACAACTCATGAATCCCCCTCCTTCTAACGCACAATTTGGCCTAAATAGGTTTATAAGTTATGCGTTAAGAGTGACATAACTCATCAAAATAATGAAAAATGCCACTGTTTCTAGGTTGACTATAACTACATTCGGCTTAACTTTGGAGAGCAGTTTCACTCGTTTCACTAAACTGGCGTCTAACGTGATAAGCAAATAATAAAAGATGAACAGACCAAAAAAGAACATGATAATCGCCGTAGTATACTCGTCACTTTTCCAGAAGGAAATTGCTAAAAATAACGCCAATATACTTTTAAAAATACCAAGTAAACTTTCAAAGGGCTTCGTAAATGTTGCCATCATATATTCCGTATGTTTTTCTGTAATTGAATAATCCTCGTTGCATTTACTTATAAAGGCTATATGCCCCGTTTGAAGGACCATCGAAATGACTAGCATGATTAAATAGGCTAAGCCAAAGACGGTACCTACTAATAAAGCGTCTGATTCTATTAATTGATGGAGCGCGAGAGGTAAAGGAAGCCACATTGCGTACATTAATGCCATCAGTAGATGCAAGAAAGCATATTCATTACTTCTTGCCATTTTCTTGAATGTAAAGATGATGATCAAATATAGTAGTACCCCTATCCACCCCAGGATCATTGTCGAAATTAACATGACTATCTCCTTCTAAATACCAATTTATTAGCAAACTTGATTATCATTGCGCAGTAGCCGCCCGGCGTTTTATTTCATAGTTCAAAAAAACGCCCTCATTTCTTCCGGTAATTCCTCTATGCAAGAACTTTTAAATTCTTTGTTCCAGGGGACGTCAAATCATTAAATATTCTAACATCACTCTCTTCATTGTATAATACTGCCAAATAACTTGCTATCACTATAATTAAATTAAAATAAAAGCGGGGAAGCAACTTTCTTTCAAGTTGTTCCCCGCTTTCTACTATTCACGATAACGCCTTCAATCCAACGACGCCGATAACTATCAAAAGTAAGCTGGCGATACGCCCTTTGCTCCTTGATTCACCGAAAAACAGCATATTGATCAATACTGCGCCTGCAGTTCCTATGCCAATCCACACTGCGTATGCAGTGCTTACTTGCAAATAGTTGAACGACATATAGAGAAATGCGAACGCTGCTCCAAATCCACCGCCGAATAAAATGGTATTGGTGAATGTCTTCTGTTCACTATATTTATTCAACCCGACAACGCCGACAAGCTCACTTATTGCCGCTGCGAATACAAATAACCAGCCCATCACTTAACCAATCCTTTCTTTTCATCCACGCCATCAGCAATCTTCAGTCCAATGACGCCTACAACTAATATGGCAATGAAAAACAGTTTGCCTGCTCCGAGGGTTTCCCCGAATATAAACACATCCATCAATGCGGTCCCAACTGTTCCGATTGCTGCAAAGATGGCATATACGGTACCCGTCGGAAGGTTTTCACAGGCTTTCGCCAAGAAATGAAAATCGACGAAGATGAAAAACACGATTGGAATCCAATGCCACCATTCGGAGGCGACATTGAAACCGAAAATCCAGACCAACTCGAAAAAGCTTGTTAGCGCAACATAAATCCATGATTTGTTCATAATATTTTCTCCTAACTCGGCGGGTGACTGACTGTCATTCATTTTTATAATGACAAGTCGTCAAAGGCTTATTGCCAATAATAATAGGCATTAATACGCAAGGGCATGCTTTAAGAAATTTTTCACTTCATTCTTTTGTATGACCGCTTCATCTTCCTTGTCAGTGTCGTATAAATAAATTTGTTCCGCAGCTGATTCCACGAGACCAATCACAAGTCTTGCCGTCCTCTCAGGATTGACGGTGTTCCGGATTACACCTTCATCAATTGCTAGTTGAAGACCCTCACTCACCCATTTATAGAAAGGCGCGTATACGGTCTCCCAATTTTTCAAGTGCTCTGTCGATGCTAAACCTGAATAGATAAGTGCTTGAATTTCATGATACTCTTCATTTACTTCGAAAATCGCATCAACGAGCTGCTCCATCCGTTTTGGGAACGGTGCGTTATCCGATACTCTATCCGTCACAATCTCTAACGTTTTTGCGACCATCACTTCGGCTATTGCCGGCATGAGTGATAATTTAGATGGGAAATATAAATAGAAAGTTCCTTGAGCAATCCCTGCCACTTTCACGATATCGGATATCTTCGTCTTTTCGATGCCTTGCTTGCGGAAAACTTCTATCGCCGCTTTTATGATTCTTTCCTTCTTATCCAATTACCGTCCGCCTCCCCACTGAATGACTGTCATTCATTATACCATAAAAAATAAGCAAATCGGGGTTTTTGCTCGTTGCCGTTAATTGAATATGAGGGGCAAAACAAGCTTCCCCTCATATTGAGACTCCCCTTACACTATCTATTTCTTTTCAGTTCGCTGATCAATATGCAATGTGCCGTCAGTTAGTATTTCTGCATAATACACTTGCTCCACTTTACTGAACCCATTTTTCTTCAGCTGTTCATAAACCCATTCTTCAGTCAGCTTCAATTCAGTCAAGTTTTCTTTAATTAATTTCCCATCCGAAATGATTTCAGTCGGTATATATTTCGGCTCATTGCCAGGTGCTTTCACATCTTTGCGTGTTGCAGTCTCTTGGGCCGCCTTTTTCATGACGCTTAACTGGCCGTTCGTTTCGAGAATTGCATAGTTCACGTCTGCGACAGCGAAAATGCTCTGCTCACGGAGCATCATATTGAGATCGTTCAATGTGAGTCGGGCCTTTTTCATGCCTTGTTCACTTATTTTTCCTCTGTGTATAATAATAGTTGGTTGATCATCAAATAAAATTCGCGCTTTTTTTGACTTTACTGTTAAAAAGTTCACAAATACTGTTAATATAGCCCACCAAATCATCGCAATGGCACCATTCAGAAAAGGGGTTTCCGATTGCGCGGAGATCTCACCAGCGATAGAACCGATTGTAATCCCCGTAACATAATGAAAAAAAGTTAGTTGTGAAATCTGCTTTTTCCCCATGAATCTGGCTAGTAGCATTAGAATGATAAAAGTAAAAGTTGCTCTAAGCATCATTTCCCAAAAGTCCATCTTTGAAATTACGTCTGAAATCATCTATTCACACCTCCGCTAACGCTAGTGTGTGATAGAACTATGACAATATACGGATGAAAAAACCTGCAAATTCAGTTCATGAATTCGCAGGCTATTATTTTCATTCCCACTCGTAAGGTGTTTCTTGGTAGACATAATAATTCAGCCAGTTTGAGAAAAGAAGATGAGTATGTGCGCGCCACGTGTTCGACGGCTCCTTTGTCGGGTCGTCGTCCGGAAAATAGTTAGCCGGGACGTCAATATCAATCCCTTTCTTCAAATCCCGTTCGTATTCTTCGCCAAGCGTGCATGCATCATACTCCAAGTGCCCGGTGATCATAATATGTTTGCCGTCTTTTGAAAGGATGATGAAGGCACCTGCATCTTCCGAAACCGCCAATAATTGAAGGCGAGGATCCTGTTCAATCTCATCTATTGAGACTGACGTATAACGGGAGTGAGGTGCATTGAACAGATCATTGAATCCTCGTGCCAATTCGACAGTCGAATCAGTCAATCGATGGTTGAAGACTCCGGATAGCTTTTTCGGCAACTCATATTTATCGATGCCGTAATGATGATAAAGTGCGGCTTGCGCGCCCCAGCAAATATGTAAAACGGAAGTTACATTTGTTTTGGACCAGTCCATGATCTGTTTCAGTTCTTCCCAATAGACGACGTCTTCGAATTGAAGATGCTCAATCGGCGCACCTGTGATAATCAGTCCATCGTAGCGTCTATTCTTGACATGCTCGAATGTAGTGTAAAAGGATTCCAAATGATTTTTGCTTACATTTTTTGATTCGTACGTCGCAGTGTTCAAGAATGAAACATTGACCTGCAACGGCGTATTTCCGAGCAGCCGAAGCAATTGTAGCTCTGTCCTTTCTTTTTCAGGCATTAAATTCAGGATGAGGATATTTAATGGACGGATATCTTGGGTCGTTGCCCGCCCTTCATCCATAACGAAAATCTTTTCTTCTTTCAACAGTTCGCGTGCCGGTAATTGTTCCGGTATATTGATTGGCATTACGTTTCCCCCTTTTTAATATACAAAAGCGAAGGGCGCCCGCCCATAGGCGACAGGCATAAGGCGAAGATGCAGTGTGGCGCTTTTTGCCACAAAGCAGATTTGACTTATGACCCGAGCTTATGGCGCCCGAAGTCTAGACGACAAATAAAAACCCCCGTTCCAACAGATAGGAACGAGGAGTTGCATTTGTTTTATCGTTCTTATCTCTCAAGATTTACATCTTGTTGGAGGTAGCACCTTCCTGCTATTGCAGAGGTTGCTGAAGCTTCATCGGGCCAGTTCCCTCAGCTTCTCTTGATAAGAAATATTCAATTATGATTATTATATCATCTTTAATCGAATTGTATACCGGTTTCTTTAACGATGAACTTTCGCTTTCGAAAAACCGAGTCCTAGAATTTCCGATGCATTGAGAAAAATGACAAAGGACGAAGGCTCAGCGGTCTGAAGCAATTTCTTCAAATAAACGGCTTCGGACTGTTCCACAACGCATAGAATCATTGTTTTTTCGTCGTTTGAATAGCCACCCGTTGACTTCACTTTCGTCAATCCCCTATCGATTTCATTCTGGATAACCGACTGGATCTTCTCTTCGTGTTCAGTAATGATTAGGACAAGCTTCGTGGGCGACGTTTGCAATTGGACGAAATCAATCACTTTGCTTGTTACGTATATCGACATGAGTGCGTATAAAGCGAGTTCAAAATTGAAGACAAAAGCTGAAGTGACAACGACAACCCCATCAACTATCAGTTGGGAGAATCCGCTTGAAATGCCCGTGTATTTCTTTAGGAGTTGGGCAATTAAAGCCGTTCCGCCTGTCGAGCCATTCCCCCGGTAAACGATTCCTAACCCAATACCTAGCATAATGCCGCCATATATAGAACTTAGAAACGGATTGTCGACGGATAACTGAAGGTCTCCCGTCAAATAAATGACAAACGGGACAAAAAAAGTACCTACAATTGTCTTTGCACTGAATTCCTTCCCTGCCAACAATAGCCCCAGTATGATGAGCGGGATATTAATCATCCATTGCACATATGCAGGATTATATTCGAATAGTTCATATAGGATTGTACTGACCCCTGAAATGCCGCCCGCCGCGATACGCGCCGGCAAGAAAAATATATTGAATGCAAGTCCGACTAGAGTCGCTCCTGCAATGATTTGAATATAGTCAAAAACGATGGGTCTTTTCTGGATGAATGACATGATTGGTTCCCCTTTCTTAGACGACCTTCCTATTCTATCAAAATAAATCACATACTTAAACGTTTTAAAGCGGTTATAAGAGGAATAGAGAGAATAGGAGAGAAAAAGAGAGTATACTAATTTTTTTGTATTTTTATAATTAACTGGTATAATAGTAGGACAAGTAACAATAATACAAAGTTTCAAGGAGGATCATAATGCGTAGCTTAGGTATTGTCAGAAAGGTTGACCATCTCGGCAGGATTGTAATCCCTAAGGAATTAAGAAATACGTTGAAACTTGATAAAGGTGCACCAATGGAAATTTTCGTGGATGACGATATGATCATCCTCCGTAAGTATGTTGTGGATTCGGCTTGTATCGTAACCGGGAATATCACCTCAGAAAACAAGAGGCTATCCAATGGCATGTATATTAGTCCAGAGGGAGCGGAAATCCTGAAAAAGGAAATTGAAGAACGAAAGACTTGGGAATAATCATTTCCCGGGTAAATGGGCAACGGTCAAAAACCGTGCCCTTTTGACGTGAACAAAATGTAATACCAAACGGAATCGGAGGAAGCTAAATGGAGATATTCGCACATAGAGGAGCTTCAGGGAACTTTCCGGAAAACACAATCGCCGCCTTCATGGAGGCTGCTCGTCTCCCCGTTTTTGGTGTTGAATTCGATGTACATATGACAGCAGATGGAGAGCTTGTCGTGATCCATGATGAATCGATCGACCGTACTTCGGATGGAACAGGATATGTGAAAGATATGTCCTTAGCGGAATTAAAGAAACATGATTTCGGCAACTGGTTTTCACCAGAATTCCTAGGAGAAACAATACCTACACTCGCTGACGTCCTCGAGGTTTTCGATTCGACTGACCACAAATTGAACATTGAATTGAAATCGGATATTTTCCCATACGAAGGAATGGTCGAAAAAGTTCTTGATTTGATTGCGGAGAGACAAATGGAATCGCGCATCATCATTTCATCATTCGATCACAGTGCCATCAGTACCGTAAAGCGGTTTAATCCTCAAATTGAAACCGCCGCCTTATTCATGGAAGTGCTAGTCCACCCAATGGATTATCTCAACAAAATCCCAACTGATGCACTCCATATCCTATTCCCCGCAGCACTTCGTCCGACCATCGCTGAAGTGATAAACAGCGGCATGCCGGTCAGAACATTTACAGTCAATGACAAGACATACGCACAGACCTTGAAACAAGCCGGAGTACAAGCCATCTTCACTGACTACCCGGAGAAATTGTATTCCTTTTTCCTTTCCAAATAAAAGTATAGGTGGGTCATATAGGATTGTAGCGAACGCCGTAACGAAGAACGGCGTTTGCGAGTAAAAGCATAGCGTTATGAGCAATGTTTTATGCGACCCTAAGTGAGCAGGATGTTGCTCCATTAATTTTTGCAAAAGGAGCGGAAATACGGCAAATCGAACTCTTGACTGTTCGATTGGAAAGCGCCCTCCTGTAGCGAAAATCCGTTTCCATAATAAAAAAGAGATATCACCAATCCATACTAGGATGGCGATATCTCTTTTCATTATGCGCTCAAACTGTTAATAAACTCCTCAATCTCTTCCTTCGTCTTCCGGTCCTTACTTACAAAACGCCCAACCTCTTCCCCACTATGGAACGCAATAAAGCTCGGAATCCCAAAGACATCCAATTGTTGGCAAATCTCAATAAAATCATCACGGTCTACGTAAATGAATTGATACTCCGGATAATCCGCCTCAATAGCCGGTAGGAATGGTTCAATCACCCGACAATCCGGGCACCAATCCGCTGAAAACATGAACATAGTCCGCTCCTCATTTTTCAACTGCTCAAACTGCTCAACCGATTGTAATTTTTCCATTCGTCCTCTCCCCTTCTATAACATCTCTTCTAAAGTATATCACTGAAAAATGAAACCATCATTTGACGCAACTTCTCTAACGAAAACAAAAAGTAATGAAAACGATCGATCGGGGAATTCTAATCATTCAACAAAGGAGGTTTCCCATTGCGTATCCAATATATAATTGCTTCGATAAGTGCAATATTCTGTCTCTGTCTGTCCATCAACATTGTCTCCGCTTCCGATCAAAAAAGTGAAAAGGAAATTATGGAGCAACGGATGAGTTTTTATTTACAATTCTCGAACGAACTGGTTCCTTGGTATCACCTTGCTGCAATTGATCAATATGAACGCAACATCCAGCAAGTGCGTAATGATATTCCAAAAGCCGACGGACCTATTTCCATTCAATACCCCGTTGAACATTGGTTCGGTATATTGAACCCGGATCCCTCAGACAATTCACCGGACACACTCGCACTTTTCGGCGGCCACGGTTCTGACGGCAACTGGGATGGGGTAGCTGACCAATCCGACCCAGCCGATGTACTCATGACAATGTATTCCCATTTAGCGATGTACGGACCAGATGAAAATTCATTTAAAGCTGCATTATGGCACTACTATAAACGGGAAATGACGGTAAATCAGATTCTTACAATCGCCAAACTGTATAAGCATTTCGAAACGGCCGAGCTGGATAAGCATGTATTCCCTATCCCGAAAGGACATCATTATACGTATCGCGGTACATGGGGCACAAGCCGCGGATGGGGAGGTCGCCGCATCCATGAGGGAACAGACCTTTTTGCGGGCTACGGCGTTCCTGTCGTCGCAACTTCTTATGGCGTCATAGAAGTGATGGGATGGAACGAATACGGGGGATGGCGCATCGGTATTCGGGATAACCATAACACCTATCATTACTTTGCCCATTTGGCTTATTTTGATAAGGGCATCAAAGAAGGCGATATTGTAGAGCCCGGGACCCTTCTTGGCTTTGTTGGCAGCACCGGATATGGGAAAGAAGGAACATCTGGGAAATTTCCTCCCCATCTCCATTACGGATTGTATAAATACAACGGCAGGACTGAATGGGCTTTCGATCCGTATCCAGCCCTTCGGAATTGGGAACGGCAAAAATAGGGAGAGGCCGTCTCGCTCTCGAGACGACCTCTTTTTTTAGATAGTAACGCCTAGCGTTTTGAAGAGAAACGAATAGACATCGGTCTGTTCTTCAATGATTTTGACTGTTGGCTTTCCGAGACCATGTCCTGCATTCTTTTCGACACGAAGCAAGATCGGATTTCCCCCTGAATAAGCTGCTTGCAATGTCGCAGCAAATTTCATAGCATGCGCGGGTACGACACGATCGTCCGTATCCGCCGTCGTAATCAAGGTAGGTGGATACTCAACGCCTTCCTTGACATTATGAAGTGGAGAATACTTGATCATAGTAGCGAAGTCTTCGGCATTCAACTCAGCATTTCCGTAATCAGTCACCCAATAGCGTCCCACCGTGAATTTGTGGTAGCGGAGCATATCGATAACAGGAACTTGGCATATTGCCGCCCCGAATAAATCCGGGCGTTGGGTGATGCTTGCTCCAACAAGCAAGCCTCCATTGCTGCCCCCCATGATTGCAAGCTTCTCCTTTTTCGTATAACCTTTTGCAATAAGCCATTCTGCAGCCGCTATGAAATCATCGAAGACATTTTGTTTACGTTCCAATGTACCTGCCTTGTACCATTCTTCACCGAATTCGCCGCCGCCTCTCAAGTTAGCAACCGCATATACGCCACCTTCCTCAATACACATGCGCAATGCTGGTGAGAAGGATGGTGTCAAACTGACATTGAAACCGCCATATCCATAGAGTACGACTGGGTTTTCACCATTTAGGACCAGTCCTTTTTTATGCGTCAAGAACATCGGGATCATCGTTCCGTCCTTCGATGGGTAAAAGACTTGAGTAGTCTCGAATCCTTCCGTCGTGAATTTATTTTCCTCCTGGAATATTGAAGTCAGTTCTCCGTCCTCGAAGCTATAGCTTGCAATCGCATTCGGAGATAAGTAGGATGTGTAACCGATGAACATCCATGCTTCCTCTTTCTTGCCTGTCAAACCAGTCAGCGAAATGAATCCCGGCAATTTCACGTCAACGCCACGCTTGCCTTCCAGGTCAAAAACTTTCAGTTCATAATGCGCGTTATGCAAATAGCCAACTACGATTCTTCCATTGATGATCTTTCCGAAAGACAATACATCGGTAGTCTCCGGAATGACATCAATCCAATTTTCCTTCGACGGATTGTCCAAATCCACTGAAATAATTTTTTCGTATGGTGCATCGACATTTGTAAGGAAATAGAATGTGCGTCCTTCATTGCCGATGAACGAGTATTCTCCATCGCCTTTATCGAACAGATAGACAAATTCCTCATCTTTTTCTAGGTCTTTATAATAAATCCTGCTTTTATTTTCCGTTCCTTTCCATACATTCAGGATCAGATACCGATAGTCATCCGATAACATCGGATTGAATGAGAACTCTTTGTTGTCAAGATCTTCATATATGAGTACATCATCGTCCTGCCCAGTGCCTGCTTCATGCCAATACACCTTGTTGTAATAGCTTTGTTCTTCAGCCGAAACAGTGGATGGATCGGGAAAACGGTTGTAGAAGAATCCTGTACCTTCTTCATTCCAAGCAATGCTTGAGAATTTGCAAAATTGAATAAGGTCGGATTCATCCTTTCCAGTCTCCAAGTTTTTTATTTTTATTTCCTGCCAGTCACTTCCGTTGAGTGAAATTCCATATGCCAATCTCTTGCCATCCTTCGAGAATGAGAGATTCGTTATGGCAGCAGTGCCTCCGTCATTCATCATATTCGGATCCAATACGACTTCCAAGTCTTTGGAGTTAAGATCTTTTGTACGGTAAAAGACGGATTGATTTTGCAGGCCATCGTTTTTGTGGAAATAAAAATAGTTTCCTTCTTTTTGGGGAACAGAATACTTTACATAGTTCCACGTTTCTGTCAGTTTGCTTTTCACTTTTTCACGATCCGGGAATGTCGCAAGGAAATCTTGAGTTCGTTTATTTTGTTCATCTACCCATTGTTGTACTTCAGGGTCTTCAGAATTTTCCAACCATCTGTATGGATCGCGAATATCGGTCCCATGAAAATTCTCAACTACATCCTCTTTTCTAGTAAACAATACCATTACATTTCCCCCTTTTTACTCATACAATTGATATTTTACCACATTGTTCTGAAAAGTGGGCATATGAAAAGCAGCTGAATATAATCAGCTGCTCCAATCTAATCTTATTTACTATTCGGGAATGCGGCACCATGCATAGGAGGAGGGATGATCCAACCTTTTTCCTTGTTCAGACGGAGTAATCTCATACCAAACAAAAGTCGATCTGCATGAAATTTACTGAACATCATTGCAATATCTTCTCTCAAGCATTGGCCGATCACCTGACTGCATGAGACAAGACCTTGACCGACGTTTATGGAAACGGCTCCACTAATTTCGGGATCCATGTACCGTGCACCGACCGGAATGTCTTCCGCTTTTGCAACTGCTCGATCAGGCAATGTCGGAGGAGGAGTTACACCGTTTTCTTTAAGTACTTTCTCGACTGCCTTATTCTCGTCCTTCATCATTTCAACCGCGTCTTTAAGAAGCTCAATCAAGTCCTCATCGCCAGCATGATTGATGAAACCTTGATATCCGCTAATTAACCCTTTGTTCGCGCCTGCATATGCCCAACAACCGAGGACTTCACCATAGTGCATTGGCTCTTCTTTCGGATTTCCATTTAAAATGCCCAATTTTTCTCCCTCTTTTCTTAAACTTTTCCATTGATAATTATGGTGTTGCAATTATGATGTGAAGCTCGTGGTATTTTATACATTCGTTTCGCATTAATAATTTGTAGTTGACATTTTCAAAATGTTTGGTAAGATACTGTGCAATATTAATTTTTAGTAACCACAGTTTTACTTGAGTCGCTCGATAACGAACATTATGTAATATTTATGCCACTTCATTCGCCTCTGGGACGTTATTTTGTTTCAGTTACTAATTATCAATTTTAATTTCGTAAATAAACGAACGATTGGTTGACATTCTAAAATAGCGTGTTATGATTGTCATTAATTAAATAATTCGATGAACGATTTGGACGGAGACAGGTTTTGCGGATCGGAATCCATAGAGAGCTGATGGTTGGTGAGAATCAGCGTTTCTGACGTAGAGCAGCACTCCTGAATCGGTGGACTGAAACTTCATTTTCAACTTGTTAAGTAGGTTCACCCGGAACATGCCCGTTATGCATGCAACGAAGGCTGTCGTCCTGACAGCGAAAAAGGGTGGCACCGCGTAGCTGATAGCTTTTCGCCCCTTGCATTAATTTGCAAGGGACGGAAAGCTTTTTTATATTCCAAGGAGGAGATTGACATGTTGCAAGATCAACAATATTTACGAATTCCAGGACCGACGCCCATTCCGCCGAGTGTACAACGGGCGATGGCCAAACCAATGATTGGCCACAGGGGAAATGAGACGTCCGATTTGCTCCGCTCCATCAAACCCCGACTGAAAAAAGTGTTCGGGACCGACCAGGATGTAATGATCATTACGGGAAGTGGAACTTCAGGTTTGGAAGCGGCTGTCGTCAATGCCGTAAAACCACTTGACGAGGTGCTTATCATTGTGACCGGCGCATTCGGTGCTCGTTTTGTACAGATTTGTGAAGCGTATGGCATTCGCGTGCACATATATGAAGTCGAGTGGGGCCAAGCCTTTGACCCTCATGAAATCCAGGAACATCTTCGGAAATTCCCTGAGGTCAGTGCCGTTTTCGCAACGTATTGTGAAACATCGACAGGTGTCATGAATCCGATTCACGAACTTGCTTCTTCGGTAAAGGAAGTATCCGATGCCCTTATTATCGTCGATGGGGTGTCCTGTGTCGGCGGCGTGGAGACTAAAATGGATGAGTGGGGCATAGATATCATGGTGACCGGCTCGCAAAAAGCGTTTATGCTGCCTGCCGGACTAATGTTCATCGCGGCAAGCGAGCGGGCTTGGGAAGTCATTTATTCCAATCCGAACCGGGGTTTCTATTTGGATTTGTCGAAGTATCGGAAGGACCTGGAAAAGGATACGACACCCTTCACCCCTGCCCTTTCCCTTTTGTTCGGGCTCGATCAAGCGCTTGAATTAATGGACACGGAAGGGCTCGAGAACGTGTATGGACGTCACACGCTCATGAAAGAAATGGTGCGTGCGGCATTCAAGGCACTCAAAATTCCTTTATTGACGAATGACAGAGATGGATCAGATACAGTCACTGCCGTCCAGCCTGAAGATTTTGACGCTGAGGAGTTCCGGAAAGTGATCAAGAAGGAATTCGGACTTTCTATTGCCGGCGGGCAGGAGAGATTGAAGGGGAAGATTTTCCGCATAGGACATATGGGTTACTGCTCCCCTGCCGATATATTGCAGACGCTCGGCATGATGGAAATTGGGTTAATTAAAGTTGGAAAAAATATAGAGCTCGGCCAAGGTGTAGCGGCAGCGCAGCGAATCTATTTGGAAAAAGAGGAGAATGACCGATGACATATCATATATTGATCGCCGATCCGCTAAGTGAGGAAGGGATCCATCCGCTGAGGCAAGCGGATGGGCTGGAAATCACGATTGCTACCGACTTGTCAAAAGAGGAGCTGCTTGAAAGAATTAAAGGGTTCGATGCTCTTCTCGTACGGAGTCAGACACAAGTGACTCGAGAAGTGATGGAAGCCGCTAGTAATCTGAAAATCATCGGACGTGCAGGTGTCGGCGTTGACAATATCGATTTGGACGCCGCCACGGAGCATGGCATCATTGTTGTCAATGCGCCTGACGGCAACACGAATTCTGCCGCTGAGCATACAATCGCGATGCTGACAGCGTTGGCCAGGAAAATTCCCCAAGCCTTCAATTCATTGAAAAACGGTGAATGGGACCGTAAATCGTTCATCGGTGTAGAGTTGAAAAATAAGACACTCGGCGTCATCGGACTTGGAAGAATCGGTGCAGAAGTTGCAGCCCGCGCGAAGGGTCAACGGATGAACGTCATCGCATACGATCCATTCTTAACAGAGGAAAAGGCGCAAAAAATGGGGATTGGCTTCGGGACAGTGAACGATGTTTTGAAAGTTGCTGATTTCATTACAATCCACACTCCTTTATTGAAGGAGACCCGCCATTTATTAAATGAAGAAGCTTTCGGGAAGATGAAAGACGGCGTACAGATCATTAACTGCGCCAGAGGGGGAATCATCGACGAAGATGCATTGTACGGTGCAATCGTGTCGGGGAAAGTCGCTGGGGCGGCCCTTGACGTTTTTGAAACAGAGCCGTTTGTCGATCATCCACTGCTCTCTCTGCCTGAAGTGATTGCAACTCCGCATCTAGGGGCCAGCACGGTGGAAGCGCAGGAAAGTGTCGCCGTCGATGTCAGTATGGATGTCGTGAACTTCTTCAAAGGAGATGCTGTCCGAAATCCAGTCAACCTGCCGTCCGTCTCGAAGGAAGTGTTGGCCAAGATTTCGCCTTTCTACGACTTGGCTGAAAAGCTGGGGATTTTCCTATCGCGAATGACTGATGAGACGATTGAAGAAGTGAATATCAAGTACGCAGGAGAGCTTGCCAACTACGATGTGCGCGCATTGACCCGTAATACGGTTAAAGGCATTTTAAAGCGCAACCTTGGCAACCATGTCAATGATGTTAATGCGAAATTTTTAGCCGACCGTTTTGATATTAAAGTGAATGAGCATAAAACGACGGCCAGCAAGGGCTTCCTCCACTTGATCACTGTAGAAATCGTCACTGCCAAGTTTACACATCGTGTGGCAGGCACTTTGCTGAATGGTCTTGGAGCGCGCATCGTGAAAGTCGATGATTATGTGGTCGATGTTGTGCCGGATGGCCATCTTCTATTCATTAAACATAAAGACCAGCCGGGAGCGATCGGACGCGTTGGAACGTTATTGGCACAGAAAAACATCAATATCGCGACGATGCAAGTCGGCCGTTCCACAGTCGGTGGTGATGCCATTATGATGCTAACAATTGATAATGGCGTTGAACAGACGGAAATTGGGGATTTGACTGAGCTAGGAGATATTTATGAAGTGAAAGCGATCGATCTTTGACGGAATATGTAACGCGGAAGAAATGAATGGACCTTGCACGCGGAAGAATGAGTCTTGTGGCACTTAATTGAGCCCTTGTGCAAAAAATTGAGCCCTTATACGAATAATGGAGCCCTTGATCAATTAATAGAGCCCTTACTTAAAAAAGAGTGAGTCCCGAAATCCGGGCTCACTCTTTGTTCACCTTGTCCAATATCGGAAACAGCTGCTCGAGATGGCGAATTTCAAAAGTAGGTTGGATACTCGGGTTCCCTTCTTTCCCTTCTCGGTTAATCCATACAGAACGCATACCGATTTTCGATGAGCCCAAAATATCGGTCATTAAATTGTCGCCGACCATCAACGCCTCAGCTGCGGAACTGCCTGTTTCCTTTAATGCATGCTCAAAAATGGAAGGATCCGGTTTCCCTTTTCCAAAGGCTCCCGATATGACAATGAAATCGAAATAAGGGGCCAACTCCGGAGTAATATCCAATTTCGTGTTTTGAAGCGACGGAGAGCCGTTCGTCAATAATACTAGCGTATACTCACCTTTCAACTGTTCCAGAACCGAAAAAGTTTCGTCGTAAACGAATGGAGATTTTTTTCGTTCCTCAATGAACCGGGCTGCAAGTTCCGCTCCTAATTCCACATTCTTAATGCCAAGTTTCGCAAGCCCGCCCGTCCACGCACTTCGTTGGTAATCAGGAATGAATTCCTTCATTCGCTGGAATTCCTCGCCGGGATCGTCGAATGTCCCCCATAAACCTTCAAAAGGGTTGATTCCGATCATTTGTGTGAATTCATATGTATCATATGTTGCGTACATTTCTCTCGCTGTTTCACGGACCGCCGCCTCCAGTTCCGAGGCATGGATATCAAGGCTTTCCTCCGCGTATTGACATGTCCTACCGAACGCCGTGGCAATACTTTTCTCATCCCATAATAGCGTATCGTCCAAGTCGAAAATAATTGTATGGATCATCCTGTCATCTCCCCCTTTACTTCATTATACATAAAAATACCGCTCCAAAAAGGTATTGGAGCGGCCAATTCATTCAGGATATATATTTCGGGCCCAAAAGCGCTGTTGAGTGATGGCTTGAATGAAGTCCGTCGGGAAATCGGCTCCGGATTCTGATGCAACCACAATACCCGATCCGGCTTTCGCATCGGATTCCCTGAAAATATCTTCCCCAGTTGAAGCGATGCCAATCGGCTTGTAATGACGATACGCTTCATTGATGAATTCCTCGATATCACTTTCGAACTTCGCTTGATTCTTCGCTTTTCCGCCGACGACATATAACGAATCGTAAAGGACGGGCGAAGTTGTTAGAAAAGTTTCATTCAAAACAACCTTAACACCGTCTTTGCCAGTAAGACTGCCTAAATGCTCACCGACAATGTCGACGGCCACTCCGTGGTTCAATAATGTTTTTACGACCGCTTTCACTTCTCTGCCATTGAAGCCATTTCCGATCAACACGCCTACTTTAAGTGTATTCGGATATCTCGGCGTCTTCTCTTGGCTAAGTGCCGGGGAAGCGGCAGTAACGTTGACTTGTTGGCCTTTCGGACGTTTGACTCCGACTGCATCGGCAATGACAGTCGCCAATTCCTTATCCACATTGACAAACATGTCGACGACTTGCTGCCGGACGCTGTCTGATTTCACTTTTCCGACTTCAAAGATGAATGCGTCCCTTATATGTTCCTTTTCAGGTGGTGTCATGCTGTTCCAGAACAATCTCGCCTGCGAAAAATGGTCTTGGAATGAATCGCTTCTTGCCTGGATGACACGTCCCTCAACCTTCTCAGCGTAATGGACATAGCCCCCTTCTTTCCACGTAGAAGTCGAAGGCGTATTATTAGCAAGCGAGTTTTTATGATAAGCTACTTGCCCCACATCGATTCGCTGGCGGCTGAAACCATCCCGCTGATTATTGTGAAACGGACAGATCGGTCGATTGATCGGGATTTCAGTGAAATTCGGCCCTCCAAGGCGAATCAACTGAGTATCCAAATATGAAAAAAGCCTTCCTTGCAAGAGTGGATCATTTGTAAAGTCAATCCCCGGCACAACGTTCCCGACATGGAACGCCACTTGTTCCGTTTCAGCAAAGACATTATCCACATTCCGGTTCAACGTGATCTTGCCGAACATTTGGACAGGAACAATTTCCTCGGGCCAAATCTTCGTCGAATCCAAAATATCGAAGTCGAACATGAACTCATCTTCCTCTTTGATCATTTGCACGCCGACTTCATATTCGACGACATTTCCATGCTCAATGTTTTCCCATAGATCGCGTCGATGGAAATCCGGATCCTTCCCTGCAATCTTCTGCGCTTCATCCCAGACGAGTGAATGGACGCCGAGAAGCGGTTTAATGTGAAACTTGACGAATGTAGCTTTACCTTCCTCATTGACCAGGCGGAACGTATGAACACCAAAGCCTTGTATCATTCGGAAACTTCTTGGGATGGCCCGGTCAGACATAAGCCACATCACCATATGGGCAGATTCCTGATTATTGGCGACAAAATCCCAAAACGTATCGTGCGCAGATGATGCTTGCGGCATTTCATTATGAGGTTCAGGCTTGATAGCATGCACGACATCCGGAAACTTCATGCCATCCTGTATGAAAAAGACCGGCATATTATTGGCAACGAGATCGAAGTTCCCTTCTTCCGTATAGAACTTTGTAGCGAATCCGCGAACGTCCCTAACCGTATCAGCGGACCCTTTGCTTCCGACAACCGTCGAGAACCGCGTGAATACTGGCGTTTTCGAGCCCGGATTTTGCAGAAATCCGGCTTTCGTAAACTCCTTCATCGATTTGTATAACTCAAATACACCATGGGCCGCAAACCCCCTTGCATGGACAACCCTCTCAGGAATCCGTTCATGGTCAAAATGGGTCAATTTCTCCCTTAGATGAAAATCTTCCAATAATGTCGGTCCGCGCACTCCCGCTTTCAAGGAATTTTCATCATCCGACACTTTCAAGCCTTGGTTCGTCGTCAATTTCTTGCCGTAGTTATTAACTCGGAACTGGTCAAGCTGTACATTTTTCCGGTTTTGATTTTTCTCCAAAGAATCCCCTTCCGTATATTTCTAAGCCGCCAATCCTATTTATATGCGAGTTGTTAGCATCTGGGCACTCTCCCATGTTTCATCAAATTGAATTTAGGCTACAATAGGAGACGAGATCGTTATTAGGAGGCGTGAAGGATGCATCATCATTATTTCATCGGAATAAAAGCCCCTGCTTCAATTGAAGATCCTGTAAAGCTATACAGGGATAAATACGGTTTATCGAACATCTATAAAGTCATTCCGCACGTGGATGATTTGCATATTACATTGCTATTCATCGGGGCACTTCCTGAACAGAAAGTTGAACCTTTGCAGGAAAGTCTCGCTGCATTAGCCGACAACCATAGTGATTTCGCACTGACCATCGATGGCCTTTCCTATTTCGGATCTCCGAAAGGTCCTCGTGTCGTTTATATGTCAGTCCAACCATCACAAGAGCTAGATGCGTTGCAGCAAGCGGTTGCGGCAATAGGGGCAGATCAATTGGGCATCGAACCTGATAATCGTTTCACTCCTCATATTACGATTGCCAAAAAGCGCAAGGTCAATGGAGAGTCTCCGATTCAAAAAGAAACATGCACGCCTGTGCCATTTCACGTCAACGGATTTTCACTCTTTAGAATCCATCCATCAAGGACTCCGAAATATGAAGCCGTCAAAAATTTTCCGTTTAAATAACCCTCTCAATTAGAGAGGGCCACATTATGACTTATTGATCCGGAACCATCCTTTATGTGTAAACCAACCGATCATCGCAACTCCTATGATTAGCATCACCACAAGGACAATTGGATATCCGTAGCGCAAGTGAAGCTCTGGCATATGTTCAAAATTCATTCCATACACACCGGCAATGAATGTCAACGGAATGAAGACAGAAGAAATAATCGTCAGTGTCATCATTACACTGTTCATTTGGTTGGAGTTGATGGACAGTTGGCTATCACGAATATCTGAAGTCAACTGTCGATTGGAATCAAGCATGTCGCTTATTCGGATGAGATGATCGTAAATATCCGAGAAATATGTATGCTCATGAGAAGCGAAATCCAATCTTTTCGATTCGAGCATTCTGTACAATAACTCCCTCATCGGATAAATCGTCCTTCGGAGACGCAATAAATCGCCACGCACTTCAAAGACATACTCCATAGATAATTGAACTGTTGTCGGTGATAGCTTCTCTTCGATTTCGTCCAAATGATCCTCGATATTATAAAGGATCGGAAAATATTGATCGACTAGTTTATCCATAATTTCGTACATGACGAGAACATGGCCACGTTCCCATTTTTCAGGATTTTGCATGATTGCTTCACGCGCCTTATCGATTTCCTGTAATTCCGTGTAATGAAATGAAATGACAAAGTTTTCGCCCAGGAACAAATCCACTTCTTCCGCAATCAAGTCCTCGTGACATATGGAGTGCAGAGCAAAAAATGTATACCCTTCATAATGGTCCAGCTTCGGACGCTGAATTCGGCCATAACAATCTTCCAACGCCAATGGATGGAACGAGAATAATGATTGAAGTAAGGATGCCTCTTCCGCGTCCGGTTGATCGAAATCAACCCAGTACCATCGTAGAGAGAGCTCCGTTATTTCATGTACTGAGAAGCCGTAAATGAATTCATTGTCTGTAGTTAGTCCCATTGTCCAGATCATCTTTCCACCTTCTTTTCATTCGTAATGAACTTCCTGATCCACATTCGATGACTGTCCTTACCGTATCTTAACCATTTTACCTTTACCTCCTACATTAACTTCTTACATTACTTCTTCCTATGCAAGTTTTTCCACGTTTACTTACTGTAAATGAGCGCACTATATGTGAACAACATAAAAGGAGTGTTACTTGCTATGGACATGAAAGACAAAGTTCAAAAAGAGCTCGCAAAGATTGACGGAGAAGATAAAGGTCAAATCCTGGAGAATTTTAATCATTTCAAGCAATACCTCGCCGAAAAAGTAGCGCTTGGTGAAAATTTAGGGTTAAGTGATGAGAAGCTTGCAAAAACGACAGAGATTGTTGCAGGTTATCTTGCCAATCATGAAGAACCTCGTAACCGTGAAGAAAAAGTGTTAATGGAGCTTTGGAAATCAGGATCTGAAGAAGAGCAACGTGTGTTTTCCCAAATGCTTTTGAAAATGGTGAAACAAGCTTAGGACAAAGGCGTATTGTAAAGAAGAGCTATCACTCAAATGAGTGGTAGCCTTTTACCAGTGTGTACGCATTGTCTACATTATGGGATGTGAAGTTAGGATGGATTTTTTCCAGGCACAAGAAACACTGACCGCAATCCAATGGGGGCTGCGTGCGGTAGTTGCTTTTTTCTTTTTATTATTCGCTTCCAGGTTGATGGGCGAACGTTCCATATCCCAATTACGGTTGATTGACTTTACCATTGCATTGATTATCGGAAATATTTTAGCCCATCCCCTATCTGATGAAAAATTAGGGATGAAAGGGTCACTAATTACGACAACTGTATTGATCATCCTGTATATTTCTTCAGTGTATGCAACGTTAAAATGGGGGAAGTTACGCAAATTGGTTGAACCATCACCTTATCCTCTCATCAAACATGGGGAAATCATGTATTCAAATCTAAATAAAGCGAGAATTACAATCGATCATTTATTATCAGAGCTTCGCAAGGATAAAATTGAAGATGTACAGAAAGTGTCACTAGCATTATGGGAACCTGACGGGACGATTTCTTTCTTCCTATCCCCTCAGCATCAAGCGTTGACACCTCAAGATATGCAACTTGTTTCAAATCCATTTATCTTTCCAACCGTAGTGGTGAAAGAAGGCAAAGTCGATCAGGCGTCTTTGAAGTCTGTTGGAAAGGATCTGGACTGGTTGCAGAATAAATTCAAACTTTATAACGTGACAGCTGATGACATTTTACTGGCAACAGTAGACGGAAGCGATGATTTGAAAATCTACCTATATGAAGGATGAGTACATTTCATTTTGTCATCCATAGTAACAAGCTTGAAGTCTATATAAATGGAGGGGTTTGCTTTGGAAAGTCAACGTGCACATCAGATTGTGTCGTCACCGGATGAGATTATGGTTAGTTATAATGGCGTTTCTGTCTGGATTGACAAAATCCACGATGACGATCGGACCGCAACGGTTCATTTGCGCCAAGCTATGGAGGAAAGGTCTGAAGTTGCAATTTCCGAATTGAAAAAGCACTGATAATAGTTGAAGCTGTCCGAAGGGTTTCCGGGCAGCTTCTACTTTTTTGTTACTCAAAAATAAAAACCTCTACCACTGTAGAAGTTTTAACTGTTAGGAACCGATATTCTCTACAATGATTTGTAAAATCAACGCGACAGTTACAACCCGTAAGATCGGCTTCACAAATTTCGGTTTCAGTTTTTCCGCAATACGTACCCCTGTCTGCGCCCCTGTAATAGATCCCAACATTAACAGTAGAGTAAGTGGCCAAATGATTTTCCCAGCAGCAATGTAAGTGATTGCCGCACCAAAGCAACTCGAGAATGTGGCGAGACGAACATAGCCGACTGCGCGTATATATGCCACTTTCAAGTGCCCGAATAAATATAGCATCAATGTGCCTTGCCCCGGACCGAATAATCCATCATAAATCCCGATTCCATATAACCCAGGCACACTCACTTTGCTAAGTTTCAACTTCTCCTGTCCATTGAAATCCCCTTTTCCGATGAACGATGTAATAAATGCAAACGACAAGAGGATAATCGCCAAGATATATAAGTTATCTTCTGAAAGCTTTGTCGCAATGAACCCGCCACTGATGCCCCCAATAAGACTTACTGGAATGATCCAATACGATTCGCGTAAAGAAATCTGTTTGTGCTTCAATAAGAAAAGGAAGCTTGAGAACGAGCTGACCGTGTTGGACACTTTATTCGCGCCGATCGCTGAGTGGATTGGTATGCCGAGCAGCAGCATTGCGGGAAGACTGATCAATCCGCCCCCGCCCGCCAACGTACCGATTGTCGTTGCAATGGCCCCAATGAAAAAGAGTGAAATATATTCCATCATGAACACCCCCTGTGTATAATTCTATTATACTCTTCTAATCGTCATTAGAAAAATCGATAGTTATTATACAAAGGGATAATAATTACTTATCGGACTCAAAATCCGATTTCATATTCTTCTCCCTCTTCGTTGATGACTCTCACTCCGCCGTTTTTACGTTCAAGGCCTATTAAAATATAGGGATTGGTTTCGTCGCTATCCGCTTCTATTTCTCTCACTGTAACAATTGTTTCATCGTCCAACACTTCAACATCAACAGCTTCCAGTTCAAGTTGATTCGTGCCGGTAGAAACGACCACCATCTTTTTCCCTTCGGCAATATCAATGACCTTGAAGCCTTTACGCTCCGTCTTGTCATCTTGCAAGTAATTGACGTATTGCCTCACTGCGGGTTCTTCACTCAATCTCTTCTTATCTAGCACCCAATATTCTTTACCGCAGCCACTTAGTAGCATCATAATTACAAATAAACCAACCAAAAGTTTTTTCAAGTCCCTCTCACCACCCTTCCTTATTATTGAGCAGGCTTTTCTCTAATACGATCCGATGAATTCCCTCATCGTCAGTAAAAGTTTCCGTTATATCAAATCCATGTTTAATATTCACTATCAACATTTCTCTCCATTTATTTCTCGTCTTCGTTTCGATTATTTTATAACCCTTATCCTTCACAAGTCTATGTTGGTGCTCCAAAAGCATAGAGGCAATCCCTTTTCCCCTAAACTCCTCGTGAACTCCCCCATACCAGCTATAGTAGCGGTCCTTTGAAAGACTATATCCAATCTTATAGCCAACTACTTGATTCTCTATCATTGCAACTACAAATAGGATATTCGGCTGTAATGGAGCCTTTTTCGCAAGTTCATCAGCATTGACAAAAATCTTATTATGTAATTGCAAAATCCCATCGAACGTTTTTTCATCAGGCATACCCCAGAAATAGTGAACGTGCGGCATAGCAACATCCTCCCTTCCCAATAGTATACTATATATTTAATTAATTCATATCCTGAAACCTATGAATCAATTTGTCCTACTCGACATACAGTAGACGAAAGATTCAGACTGGAAATAAAGGAGGGAAAGGGTTGGAACAATTTCTTGAGACGATTGTCGGTTGGTTATGGGGGTTGCCGCTCATCTTCACGGTATTGTTTGTTGGACTATATTTCACAATTGGAAGTAAGCTTTTCCAAATTAGTTACTTGCCACATATTTTCAAGGCTACATTCGGAAGATTATTTTCTAAGAGGGATAAGGACGAGGATGCAAAAGGCATCTTAACTCCTTTTCAAGCAGTGAGTACGGCGATTGGCGGGAGCGTCGGTGTTGGAAATATTGGCGGGGTTGCTACTGCAATCGCAGTAGGTGGACCAGGTGCCGTCTTTTGGATGTGGGTCACCGCATTATTAGGCATGATGACGAAGACAGTTGAAGTATCATTGGCCGTTCATTATCGTGGGACGGATGAAAAAGGGAACCCTTACGGCGGCCCGACGTATTACATGGAAAAAGGATTAGGTGAAGAGAAGAAATTCAAGTATTGGAAAATACCAGCTGTCCTTTTCGGATTCGGTATCTTCACTACGTTTTTTATTACCCTTCAAAACTATACCGTTTCTGAAGCTGTAAGCTCTACATTTAATATCGGCATGATTCCTTCTTCATTGATTTACGTCACGCTCATTTACGTCATTATTTACGGGGGCATTAAGCGGATTGGTGAAATCGCGACCAAGCTTATCCCATTCATGAGCATCTTTTATGTATTGGCTTCCCTCTTCATCATCTTGAAGAACTTCGATCAAATCCTTCCCGTTTTTGGACTTATATTCGACAGTGCCTTTACGGGAATGGCGGCTGTCGGGGGCTTTACGGGTGCAGTCATTGCACAAGTGATCCGGATGGGGGTTGCACGTGCGGTTTACAGTAACGAAGCCGGTTGGGGTACTTCCCCAATGATCCACTCCACAGCCAAAACGAATCATCCGATCAAGCAAGGAATGTGGGGAGCTATGGAAGTATTCATCGATACGATCATCATCTGTTCGATGACAGCTTTCACGATCATCATTACAGGGGTTTGGTCATCCGGACTAGATGGCGCTGCGTTGACGTTATCCGCGTTTGAGGCTGGCATCGGAACAACCGGCAGGTATATCATTGCCTTGTCCGTCTTCCTATTCGGCTTGACGACGACGACGGGTTGGTACACGTATTATGAAATCATTTTACGCCATCTGTTCGGTGGAGAAAAGAAAGTCAAAGTGAAGAACAAGACGATTGCGTTCTATAAATGGCTTTATCCGGTTCCGGGCTTACTTATGGTCATCTATGCTGTTTACTACGACATGCCCGGCAAGGCGGTCTGGTATTTCGCAGATATCACAACTGCGATTCCGACGTTCATCAACTTGATTGTCATTATGGTATTGAGCAAGAAGTTCTTCGAGTTGCTACGCGATTATAAGGCAAGGCATTTGAACATCGGGACGATTGATCCGAATTTTAATGTGTTTTATGAAGATAAAGAGAAGAAGTGAAATTACCGTAATGGAATGAGAAGGTTTTGTGCGTGAATGAGAACTTTTCTTCGGAGAACGAGAACTCTTTGCGCGGGAACGAGAACTTCCCGGGGAAGAACGAGAACTCTTTGCGCGGGAACGAGAACTTTTCACCGGAGAACGAGAACTCTTTGCGCGGGAACGAGAACTTCTCGGGGAAGAACGAGAACTCTTTGCGCAGGAACGAGAACTCATAATAAAAGACGGTTGAAGATTAGCGTTTTGCTATTCTTCAACCGTCTTTTTATTCACTTCCGTTTTTTTTTGCAAGTGCTCCAATTTATCCGGATTAGCCATCATAAAAATACGTGAAATTTTATCGTCTTGGAATTCCATCGAGACGACATAAGCAACAGAGTCATTAATTGACACGACAACGCCTGGATAGCCATTTACAACTTCGAATTCCATTCTTGAGTTTTCAGGCAGCTTTTTCATAATGCTTATAAACAATAAGACAATACGCTCTGATGTATAGATTGGATTTAGCGCAGCTTTTACTTTGCCGCCTCCGTCAGAAATAAATACAGAATCTGCCTTCAATAACTCTAGCATTTTAGGGATATTCCCTTTTTGAAGTGCTACCGTAAATTGTTCTACATTGCTTTTCATTGATTGAAAATCCAGTGCAGAAGCTTTCGGTCGATTATTCATGCTTTTTTTGGCTCTGTGAAAAATCTGCCTGCAATTGGCAGATGACTTATCAATAATAGTCGCAATTTCTTCATAGCTATACAGAAAAACTTCTCGTAATAGGTAAACAGCTCGTTCATCTTCAGTTAACTGTTGCAAAAGCAGGAGATAAGCGGTCGAGATAGATTCCTTCATCAAATAAGTAAGTGCAGGGTCATTTCCTGCATCTACCAATGGTTCCGGCAGCCACTCTCCAACATAAACTTCGCGCTTACTTGCAGCTGATCGCAATTTGTCTATGGAGCTATTCATCACAATCTTACATAAATACGCTTTCTCGTTTTCTATGACTTTTTCACTACTTACACGGTTATACGTTATAAACGCCTCTTGTACAAGGTCTTCTGCATCTGCAATACTTCCCGTCATTCGGTAGGCGATGGAAAATAACAAAGGTTTATACGTCTGATACAATTGTTCAGTCTCCAAAACGATTATCCTTCCTTTGCTAAAACCGTTTCTTTTACATGTAAAATTTCTAGCGCAGCACGCTTCCCACTCGCAACAGCAGCGTCAGCTAATACTTCTTCATGGCCCGCCCATTCTCCTGCTATATAGATTCCTTTCATTTCCGGTATGCTTGGACCGGGATTTCCTCTTCGCTTTACATGTGGAAAATCATGCGATACCGTTAGTTTCGGCAAAAACTGTTGTACGACGACTTCTTTTTGCCATCCAGGATGAAGCAAATCCATTACTGATTCTAATTGTTGCTTATCTGCGTTTACGTTTATTTCTTCCATTGGATCATGATATTTAGCTATGCTTACTACCAATGTCCCGTCTTCACTTAATTTTGCAGCTCTTGATTGGTTCGTAAAAAACAAAGCTTGGTCGAGTCCTATCGCAAATTGATGTTTTGGGTTAGGTAACTTATTAATTCCGATATCTAAACAGCATGCCGTAACAGGAATTGCTTGTTCATTCCACAAACGTAAAGAAGTATATTCTGCACCATTCAACATATTCATTGCCTCTTTCGGCGGGGCTGCAATGATACAATTAGGCACATGAATGACCGTACCATCTGAGCATTGTATGATTTGATATTGCTCATGATGTTCAATATTTATAACATTTTTATTGGATACAATTTCAGCTCCCAGTGCTTCTGCCTGCTTCTTAAGGCTTTGAACAATTGTATCCCAACCTTCATCAACATATAAGACACCCGCATGTAATGAACGCTTCACCTGCTTTAAAACAGGCTTTGCCAGCTGTAAAGTCGGGGCATTCGTATAGGAAGTCAATCGACAAATTGAGTAAAATAGACGCCTCACCATTGGATCGGGTATTTCTGAATCCACCCACTCCTTTAGGCTAACTTCCGGAATGGAATAAATAGTTAATCTCATAATCTTACCCATTAATTTACCGAGTATGAACTTGGCTTTCCACGAAAGAAGTGATGATGACATGATTGATGGAAAATCTGTTGGAATGACATGAACTTCATGATTTAAAATGCCGTGAATATGAACACCTTTCGTAGCATTCCCACCTGGAAGAGATAGTCCAAGTTCAGTTAAAATATTTGCAGCATCCCCTGACATATACAATCCATGCGGTCCCAAGTTCAAAAGAACCCCATTTTTTTCATTTGTAATCGCTCTTCCACCTAGACGTTTCGATTTTTCCAAAACAACGACCTTTTTTCCTTCCCTCGCCAGAAAATTAGCTGCTGTCAACCCAGCCAATCCGCCACCAACGACCGCAACATCATAGGTAAACATAAAAAACCCCTCCCACATTTGTTTTGCAATCAAAACGAATGAGGAAAGGGTTTTGTGACAGCTAATATGATCGCGCCCTTAAGTTAAAGGAGATGAAAATCCCTAATTGGGCTTCTCCATGAGAATTCCGTCATCAAATGAAATGTTTTGGTGTTGGGTTACACCATACTTTTTATATGTTATCTTCATCATACTAATATCATCGTCCGTATTAATCCCCTGAAATCTCACTTTTAGTACTACACGAAAGTCTCCATCCACTTCGAAATCCTCAAATGGAAGTAAATTGTTAATTAGCCCTTCATTCTTAGCCGTTTTTTCATCCATTGCCCCAATCAAATTACCATCTGGTGATATTTCTATATATGGCTGTATCTGAAAACCATCCCTATCTTGCGTTATGGATGTTCCATCCTTCTTTATAAATTCTATCTGTTTAAGTGTTGGTCGACCTATCCCTTTCCATGAAAAGTTATAGCTCAAATACATCGCTTCTCCATTTTTAAAATGATCTTCTAAAGCAGTTGTATGACTCCATTTTGTGAACTTGCCACTGCTAACAATATGAATGGATATCCAAATAACTGATATGAAAATGATTAGACCAATTGATATGAACAAAATTTTCTTTTTCAAATAACTCCCCCTAACTTTATTCCGGAATAAAATGTTTTTCTATACTAACATATGGTCAAATAACAATTGCCTTAGTTATTCCTCCAATTTTCCATCCCTTTTTCAAATTCTCATCCGAAATCATTCAGGTTATCGCCATTCCATACAACAAATGATGAATTCCAATCAGCACTTGACGAACAATCTGCTGTAAACACAAGGAAAAGACCAATAATAATACTAATACTAGAATGTTTGCCCATCATCAGTTCACCCCTACTCTCCTATCTATTCCACAAAACGGTGGGAACCCCTTCCTTTTCATGCAATAAAAAACGAAGCGACCCTAACTGGAGCGCTCCGTTTACGAACTATTCAATTATTCTTCAGAGTAATGGAGAGTGACGATGAGGTCTCCTTCTGCTGAATGCTCAGTGCTGATCCTTTGGGAAGTTTCTGCAGAATAAAGGTCGACTCCCTCAAAGTCTACGAATACTTGATTTAAGTATTGTTCATCCACCTTAAGGTAGCTCATTAATTCAAGCTTTCCTTCCCTAAATATAAACTCCAGTTCATCTCCGTACGATAAAATTGTTACTCCATCATCTTTCTCAATCCTCGTATCCGCATCACCAAAATATGTGATGACTTTTGATTCCGGATCGCCAAGTGTGATTCCGTGTAAATAAAGGTTTTCTTTTGCAATCGACACGATTGGCTGTGAATGGTCTAACGCAATGTGATAGCTATTTTCTCCAACTTGCTCCAATGTAAAGCCGGGATTCGAACCTAAATTGGGATCGTCATTTAGTTTGAACCAGACGTTCAGATGACGATCAGGCGTATATTCCATTTTGATTATATGGGCAGTTTCCGCCGAATAGATGTATCGTGTTGTGTCCGACATGAACTTGATCTCAGCTGTATCCATATAGATTTGGCGTGCATGCTCTTCATCCATATCCAGGACGAGAATCGATTCTACCTTGTCTTTATAGAAAAAGACCATTATACGATTGTCATAATTCATTGCCATGTCGGCTCCTGGCGCATCCAAATTATCGACCAACGTGTATGATTCGCCCAATTGATTTATGACGTCCTCTTGCGTATCCTTTACTGTTATCCCATTAACAATGAATACGCCTTCTTCATTTGTGAAGGTCGGCTTGGACAGTTCAAGCACCACTTCCCCATCATCTATAGGTTTTCCTTCATCCTCGGGGGACTCTACGGAATCCACTGGTTCTTCTCCCTTAATTTGCGGTACCTCTGTGTCAGTGGTGGGCTTTCCCTCTTCTTTGTTCATCGTCACTTGAAAGACGAAAAACATAGCGCTTGCCAAGACGGCGGCTGTCATGGCGGCATATTGCCATTTCAATTTTCTTTTCGCCGGTCCCGTTTCAAGCGTCTCCGTCACATTCTCCATGACGCGCTTCTTACTGTCCGACAGGTCTTTCAATTCCGGAGGCAAAAATTTATTCATGATTGAGCACCTCCCATTCGATTCCTTGCAACTGATTCCTCAAAAGCTCTCTGCCTCGTGTAAGCCTTGTCTTCACTGTACTTACTGGGATTGAAATGACGTCTGCGATTTCGGCGAGGGTCATTTCAGTAAAATAAAAATGTACAAGCACTTCCCGCTGTTTTAATGGGAGTCTAAGAATTGCCTCTCCTATTAGTTCTTGCTCATCTTTCTTCACCAATCCATCTGTATTTCGCTTGCCTTCGTGAGGCAATAACGAGGTCTTCAACTGAACTTTTCGGTAGTTCCAACTCCTCAAATAATCCTTGCTTTTATTAACTGTCATTTTAGCCAAATAGGCTTTTAGCTCGCCACGTTCCTCATACTTGCCTTTATTGCCGCAAAACTTGATGAACACCTCTTGTACAATACCTTCTGCTGCATGGAGATCCTTTACATAGCCATACGCGATTCGGAGCAAATATTCTGTATGGCGAACCATAATTTCCGCCAGATCTTCTCGATCCAAATTAGCTTCACTCCTTTCCCTACTTAGTAAACGAAGCCCACCTCTCTTAAGTTTGGAAATCCAATGAGTAAATTCAATTCTCCTATAGGCAACCTGAATCTAACACTTCTAAAAAGGCGCTGGCGTCAAACAATCATGATTGCTAAACAATCGTGAAAAGTTTCTGCACAGCACCTTTACTACGGCTATAATTTAAATTATTTCGGATAATCGGGTGGCTTCATCGATCAGTTCCATACTGACCATTGCGTCAGCCACTATTTTGTACAGTTCTTGGTTGTCTTGAAAAGTATAACTGAGCTGAATATCTCTAAATAATGCAAGTCGTGAAGCAACTGGTGAGGAGCAGAGGTATTCCTGCAACAATATCAAATCTGGATCTATATCCTTGGTAATCGGAAATAATACGTGTTTTTCTCCCTGAGGGAGTGGAGTAGTAACACCTAGTCTATCTTGTGTTTGAATAGCCACATTTCTTTGCCGGTCCTTTTCTACGTGTTGAACGTAGTGATACGGATTGTTAATAATAGGCATCTTGATATTCTCCATCAAAAAATTCGCGACTCTCTCTCGGACCAATTTTTCATTTTCAGACGGTTGATATGGAGAGTTTGCAGCCTCTGTAATCCATTGATTTTTAGCATCTAAATACTTCTCTTCACTTTCAAAATGATTATAAAACAGTTCACCGTCAGTTAAATTAACTCTTAAAAATTCACACAGATTCTTTGCGACTATACGAGTTGGACGGTCTAAATCCATTGGACTTACACAAACAATAGGGGCTACCTCAAGATCAGTTACAGAACTATAGTCAGTAAGAAATCCATAATGTATACCGTCCATTCCAATATTCCCAAATACGACCACATCACATGGTGTATTAAAATATCTGAAGTCCTCAAGAGAAAGGTAAAAATTAAGTCCAAGGTAAAATTGTTCGTTGTCCGCAAGAACATTTTGTAAGTCAATTAATCTATGAAGTGTAGGCGGTATATCATATTTACCAAAATTACTGCCCATTTATATATCCCCTTTTTGGCATTTGAATCTTGCCCTATATCATTCTATCTTGATCTTATCCAATTCTCCTTGTCTAATTTCCGTTCTATTCTCTTTTTGCTTTTTTCAAAAAGAAAAAGCAATAAGACGTCTGCGTGAGATACATTTTGGCTCTTAGAGTTTCGACTGTTTCACAGAAATTAATTTTCATGAGTAAATTTAAGCGTTTATGAGCATTTGAAGCGAATTATGCGTTTTTGGAAAGCTTTATGCGTGATTTTCTTCATTTATGAGTTTTTCTAACGATTTATGCGTTTCTGCACGACTTTATGCGTTTTTCGGTGAAATCAATGGCATTAACGTGTCGGAAAGCAAGTGAAGCTCATGCATCGGCCTTGTCATTGCTACATATAACAGCTTTCGATCGATTGGATGGTCTCTAAAAGGTTCATCGAAGGCGGCGATGATTACTGCGTCGAACTCAAGTCCTTTTGATAAATGGCTTGGTACAATTAACAGACAATCCCCGTTGATATCGGAATTCTCGCCTAATAATTGGGCGGGCATGCCCGACTTTTCAAGCTGTTTGAAGATCTTCTCGGACTCTTTTCTGCTTTTACAAATCAAAGCAATTGAGCGGTGTCCCCTGCTGAGGATTGCTTCATAGATTTCATTCACCTTGGAGGCATTGAGTGCGGAAAGATTATAAAACTCCGGGTCGCTGCCATGGCGGACGACCGGTTCAACAAGTGGTAGATTTTCGTCCATCTGCGCAAGAACTTTATTCGCCAGTTGCATGATTTCGACTGTCGTCCGGTAGCTTTTTTGCAAGGTGGTATACGTGGCACGCGGGAACATTTCCCGAACGGGTTCCCATGACGTTAACGCCCGGTAGCTATGAATTCCTTGTGCCAGGTCCCCGACCATCGTGAACATATCCGTTTCCAGTCCGTCTTGTAGTGCAGCTAGCTGGAATTCGCTGTAATCCTGCACTTCGTCGATGAAGACGACGCGCATTTTCCATTCATCCGCCACGCCGTTCAACTTAGCGTGAAGAAAATAAATGGCTGCCAAATCTTCCGTTTCCCATGCAACACTAGCGTGCGCGGCAAAAAAAGCATCCCTTTCCGAATCGGACCAGTGGCATGCCAGTTCATTATGTAATTGCGGATTCGTCAGCCAATCCCTATACAAACTCTTAATATTTAATTTCTTGAATCTCTTCATATAAGAGGAAACTGTCTTCTTACCTTCCTTTTCAATAGAAGGAAGCCGTTCGTCACGCTCATCCATGACCCTTGTAATACGCGCCCTCCGCTTCTCATCATCACGGATGCCGTACAGCGCTTTATCAAGCGCTTCTTCATACTTGTCGGATAAGAGCTTATATAGTTGCTTCCGTTTCCGGTTCACTTCAGTCTGCATAATGAGCTTGATACGTTCGATCCTTTTCTCAAGAGGCATATAGTTGAAGTCTTGCAGGAACAGCTTCTTCAGGCGGGATCCCCGGATGATCCGGTATTTTTCAATATAGACATCTTCAAAAAGGGCCGCAGTTTCCTGTTCCAGCTTGTCCACATATCGTTGCATAATCTCACGGTAACGGAGCGTCCCTTTCATCCGTGCAATGAAAAGTTGTTCTTCATTCACGGAATCAGCTGCTGTCAACAGCTCCAGCTTTTTATTCGGATCAGCTAGTTTCAGCTTAAGACCTGTAGCGTCCAGAACGTATTCGGCGAAAGTTGTTTGGCAAATACGTCCGACACCCAGTTCTGGGAGTACGTCTCCGATATATTCCATGAACAGCCGGCTCGGTGCCAAAATCATCAGTTTCTCCGACGGAAAATCGGTGCCCATCGTGTAAAGGAAGTAGGAGATCCGGTGAAGGGCGATTGTCGTCTTTCCACTGCCTGCAGCGCCTTGGACGATGATTGGCTGTTTCAGGTTCGCGCGGATGATTTCGTTTTGCTCCGCTTGGATTGTCGAAACGATTTCAGTCAATCGGACATCCGCTTTTCCCGACAAAGCTTCCTGGAGCAATTCATCATTCGTCGTTAAATCAATATCAAGGACATCCAGCAATTCTCCTTCTTCGATTTTGTACTGCCGCTTCGAATATAGATGTCCGCTGATTTCTTCGTCGCGCACTTTATACGTCAAATCTCCCAGTCTGCCATCATAGTAAACATTAGCGACGGGCGAACGCCAATCGACGATGATCGGTTCTTGTGTTTCCTGATGAAAGACAGATGTTTTGCCGATATAAAGGAATTCATCCTTCTCTCCTTCCGCCCTAAAATGGATTCGAGCGAAATAGGGTTTCTGCTGAATCGCTTCGAGCCCTTCTTTTTGGGAGCGGGCCATTTCAAAAAATCGTGTATTCGTTAGGATATTAATGTAGCTCAAACTCGAATCCAAATAGTCCAAGTCGGCCATAGCATGTCGGATTTCATCTTGAGAGGATTGCACGCCGCGCATCGACTCCTCAAGGAGCTTTTGCATGTAGTGCTTCGTGTAGTCAAGGCGCTGTAATTCAAACTCAAAATCGGGATGTTTCTGCATGGACAGTCCTCCGTTTTGCGTATTTTGCGTCCTGCTTTTCGGGCGAGATGTTAGGGTTTACTTGAGACAGAAATTGATTGTACCATTATGCGATGTTTTAGGCAATATGATTTATTCAGAATCGTTGTAACCCCTTTCTGACGAAAAATAAAAGACCCCATTTTAAAGAAACTGAGATCTTTCATAATGAAATTCTATACAATTGACATACTGTCTCGCTTAGAATGACAATTCAACTGACAAAAACTCAGGCAGTTGCTTTTCACGCTTGTCGAGCATAATCTGTTCGGAGTTAATGCCTTGCTCACGCAGTACTTCAATGTTCTGCACAAGGAATTCGTCGCTGCCGACAACATAGAAGAGACCTTCCTTGTCTGCAGCAAGATTTTTCACTTCTTCATAATAGTCTTTACGGTTATCGACGAACTGTGATGTGAACTTCTTGTCAGGTGCGGATGCGAAAATATCTGTGAAAAGGTAGTTTCTTGATGAGTCGATGTTGAGGGAATGAATTTGATTGACATTGTCCGCACGTGCGAAATAATCAAGGACAATCGGTCTGAAGGTTGCCAGGCCGACACCTGATGACAATAGGTACACATTTTTGTCTTCTCTTTTAAGCGGTACATTCGAGTGCGTTTTAAATATGGCGACCTTATCGCCCACTTGATGTTTCCTTAAAACTGATTTGAATTCAGAACATTGCTCTCTGATGCGTGTTGTAATACCGATTGAATTTTCGTGTGGCACAGTAGAAATGGACATGTGGCGAATCAAGCCGCGGTTTGGTTTTTCTCCCGCATTAAAACCTTCCAGTGCGAAATGGGTGTGGGAGCCCTCTTCCCATGTGAAGCCTTCCGGACAGTCGAGCAAGTACGTTTTGACCTCAGACGTTTCTGCGATAATCTTATTTATTTTCGTCCAGTAAATTTGCATTATCTAATCCCCTATTTAAATTATTTGTTTTCTTACTATTAACTATACACTAATTGATAACGTTTATCAATTAGAGCTGTTAGATAAGGTCGAATATACTCTTCAATAATAAAAAATCCCCACGCCGTTTGTTTGGCGTGGAGACTTTCATCAGACTGTAAAACGTCCCATATCGTTTTGTAGTTTTTCTGCTACCTCGGATAGTGTTTGAGCACTCGAAGCGATTTCTTGGTTGGAAGCCAATTGTTCTTCCGTCGATGCACTTGTCGATTGTGCTTCCGTTGATGCTTGCATCGCAAGCTCTTGCACTTTTTTAGAGCTTTCCATCACTTGCTCGCTCATCGTACGAATCTGTTCAATAGCGGCGGACACTGTTCCGACTTTGCTGCTAACATCATTTGAGGCCAACTCGATTTCATTGAATACTTCATTGGTCTTTTCAGTGATGCCCAACCCTTCTCTGACACGATCGGTGCCGGCTTCCGTGCTGTCAACCGCCAAAGTGACGTTTTGAATAATGGCGTCGATCATTCGCCCAATTTCTGCCGCTGAGGTTTTCGATTGTTCAGCAAGGTTCCGCACTTCATTCGCTACTACAGCAAAGCCTTTACCCTGCTCCCCCGCGCGAGCTGCTTCAATCGCTGCATTCAATGCTAAAAGATTCGTTTGTTCGGCAATACCCGTAATAAGCCCTGTCACATTTCGGATCTTTTCCGAATGAACCGCCAGATCAGTAATGATCTCCGAGGATTGCCGGATGGATGTTGATATGTTGGACATTTGATCGGTTACATCTTTCATGAGGCCCGCGCCTTCTCTTACAAGTCGGGAAACCTCAACAGAAGAAGCAAGCATCGCGGCATTGTCATTTGTAATTTGAGTGATGCCGTTTGCCATTTCACTCATTGCACTCGCGGAATCATTGACAAGATGCACTTGCATATCGCTTGCAAGTAAATTCTTCTCAGCTATTTCAGCTACCATTTCGGAAGCAGCAAGACTCTCTTCCGAACTTGCCGTCAACTGTTCGGCTTGTGCGGCTAACTGGTAAGATGAATCTCTTGTGTTCATAATGATAGTTCGTAGATCAGCCTTCATTTCGTTGAAGGCGGTCGCCATTTCACCAATTTCATCCCGATTTTTAATCAGCAAAGGCTCTTCTGCAAAATCCCCTCGTGCCAGCATCTTTAATGCATCTGTCATTTTGCCGACAGGTCGAGTAATGATGTTGCTGATCAGATAAGAGATGATTATGCTCAGAATGGTTATGAGGCCGAGAACTCCTATAATGAAAATACCTGTCGATTTCACCTTTTGTTCAATCTTATCTTCAGCCTTAAGCATCTGCTCACGTTGGTAGGTAACCAATCTTTCCGCATTTATCATAAAGGTGCTTTGATGAGGCTCCGCTTTTTCAGCTAAAACTAGCGCTTCCTCATCTTTTCCTTGATTGAAAGCTGCAAGTGCCTCTTCAGAATAGACTTTGTATTGCTCTGATGCTTCCTTTAACTCCTCAATCAAGGCTCTGCTTTTCTCTGATTCTAGAGAGGAGTCCAGTTGCATCAACTTTTCATCAACTGATTCTAGCAATTCGCCGCGATTCTTCAAATATTTCGTTTCTTTATATAGTAAATAGCCACGCAGATCATTAGACAGCTCAGTTTGATTGGTTGATAGCTGTTCTAGCAGTATTACTTTTTCCATTCGATCGTTAATAAAAGACGTATACTCTTTACTAATGTCTGGTATCGTTAAATAATTCAAGGCTCCTGCGGTAATCATTAAGAGTAATAAGGATAGGAAGCCTGTCCACAACTTTTTCCTTACTGAATATCTCATATTTATCCCCCTATATTCGTAACCCATCATCATTATAAACTACTATCTTCACTCCGCATAGACATAGGTAGATAGATTGCCGAAAACAGTCGGAAGTACCCTAGAGAAAAAAATCATTGATTTAAAATGAATAAACGCAGTCCTTTCATACTAAAAAACCGTATGAAGCGACTATTCACTTCTTACGGTTTTCCTCTTTTTATTCATTCTTTTGGAATTTTACTTTCCATGTCCCATCAACCTCTTCCAGATTAACGCCTATCCATCTGTCTTTCAATAAGGATTGTTGCTTCAATATATCTGACATGTCGGCCAAGACGGATAGCGTCCTAATCCTTTTATTCTCACGTAGATCTTTCATTAACGTATAGCGCAAAAGATTTCCATATTTCTTTTCCAATGAAATGATATGCATGCCTAACGAGAATTTGTCCTTTAGGCTTGCGATATTGAACGGAGCTACTGTTGCAAATACATAACGATGACGTACCTTGTCAACATTCTCCATGAGTAGTTCGCCGAGAATACGTTGTAAGCTGTTGCCCCTATACTCGGGATCCACATTTGTCACTTCAGAATATAGAACTGAAGGTAATTCGGAATCAGGTAAGCCTGCATCCTTCCCCAAATGGTGCTCGTCAATTTCCGGTTCAAGCATCGCCCTGAAAGCGATGAGACGATCATTGTGGAATGCCCCGATCATTGATCCGTTGCCGTTTAGGATGACCAGGAATTCCTCTTCGGATAACGGTTGTAAAAAAGAAGTGACTTCCAAGGATGCAATTACTTTCTCCTGCAATCCCATGATTATCTCGAGGTCTTTGTGGACCAGGCTTCGAATTGTCACCTCTTGGCCATTTCTCAGTGTCAGATCTTTCTTCATTCGACCACCTTCGCTGAGAAGACTGTCAATTTATTCAAGACCGCTTCGTCCACATCTACGCCAAGTCCCGCTTTTTCAGTCAGACGGATGAACGGAACGTCATAGTTCAGGTTTCCGATATCTTCGCTGAATTTCAACGGACCCGTCAATTCGACGCTTGTCATAATTTTTTTTGAGAAGGCAACGTGGAATCCTGCGGCGGATCCTACAGACGATTCGACCATCGAGCCGACTTGGCATTCGATTCCTGCCATTTCCGCCATATGGGCAAGTTTCATCGCCGGATAAATACCACCGCATTTCATCAGCTTGATGTTCACTTTATCCGCAGCTCGCTTGGCGATGATTTCTCTCATTTCACGAATGCCGCGCAGCCCCTCATCACTCATGATAGGCACGGATGTCTTCGATTTAATTTCTACCATTGCATCAATGTCATCCGCTTTCACAGGTTGCTCCAGCCAATCGAGTGAGCAATCTTCGAGCTTCCTCAACGCTTGCAATGTCGTCGAGCTGTTCACCCATCCTTGATTCACATCGATGCGGATGGCTATTGACTCCCCTACCCGTTCACGGACTGCCTGGATTCGTTTCACGTCTTCTGATACGTTCGTGCCGACTTTCATTTTCAATGAACGATAGCCTTCAGTAACGCGTTGTCCCGCTTCGGCCGCCATATGTGCAGGTGTGCCGATGCTGAGTACATGAGTAATCGGAAATTCATCGTGGTATCTCCCGCCCAACAATTCGTAAACAGGAATGCCCAATGCTTTTCCGACAGCGTCATAGCAAGCGATGTCCATTGCGGCCTTCGCTGATGGCACTCCGTAAATTTCTGCGTCCATGGCCTCGTGGATCTTTTCCATTTGAGCGGGATTCATGCCGATCAGCTTCGGCGCCAGTGTATTTTTAAGAACAGCATATGTACTTTCCCAACTTTCACCGGTGACGTGCTCGTCCGCCACCGCCTCTCCGTATCCGATATGTCCCGTGTCCGTAGTCATTTTGACGATGATTGACGGCATATAATCGTATCTCGCGTAGCTGATGATGAATGGTTCATATAACGGTAAATGGATCGCATATATTTCAATTTCTTTGATTTTCAAGTTATGTCGTCCTTTCGAAGTGGCAATTGTCTTTCATTATTGTAACATTGTCGGGATTACGGGGGAAGAATGGACCCTGGAGCGAGAAGAATGGAACCTTGTGAGAGAATGGACCCTGGAGTAGAATGAATGGGCTCTTGTGCGAAAGAATGGACCCTGGAGCGGGATGAATGGACCCTTGTGCGAAAGAATGGACCTTGGAGTAGAATGAATGGGCTCTTGTAAAAAAATCAGAAAAACGGCGGGTGCAAGTACCCGCCGTTCCGCTTACTACATTATTCAGTCCTCTTGGCTGATCTGCCATTCGATGCCGAATTGGTCTTTCAATGAGCCGTAGCTTTTACTCCAGAACGTCTCCTGTAGATCCATCTTTACTGTTCCGCCTTGCTTCAACTTATCAAAGACACTCTTAATAAGGTCAATGTCCTTGTTTACGAAAGCGAGACTGACATTATTACCTTCGACAAAAGGAGAACCCGGGAATGTATCGGAGAACATGACTCTGTTACCGTCGATATTCAACCGCGCATGCATGACCAAATCCTTCGCCTCTTCAGGCAACTGATAATCAGGGCTTTGAGGAGCTTCGCCGAATGTCATGATTTGAGTGATTTCCGTATTGAATACTTCTGCGTAAAATTCCACGGCCTGTCTGCAATTACCATTAAAATTCAGATATACCTCTACTGCCATTGTCACGACCCCTTTTCCACTATTCCTTCAATTCAGTTTACCATGTACAAGCTTTCTTGCAAACCTATATTAATTTAGAACGGGAACAAAATAGGAATTGCAATTATCATGACAATGAGCATTATGAATTGCAATGGCGCGCCGATTTTACAAAATCCTTGAATTGGTAACCGCCAGCTGTCATGACGAGTGCACTACCGCACAACAGAACTTCTTTTGATCGAAAGATACGGCCTTCCATCCTCCCACCGGATTTTCACTGGTACATTATACGTTTCAGTCAGCAATTCATTGGTCATTACATCCTCTTTCTTCCCGGAAGCCACGATTCTTCCTTCTTTTAAAAGGAGTACATGTGTTAAGTCTTCCATCAATTCCTCGACATGGTGTGACACATAGACAAGATGGCAATCGTTTTTCGTCACTACTTCTAACGTATGTAAAAATTGCTCCCTTGATAAGATATCAAGACCGGAACACGGTTCATCCATAATGAGCATTTGGGGTTTATTCATGAGCGCCCTGGCAATTAAAATCCGCCGTTTTTCACCTTCAGAAAGCAAGTTAATGGGTTTACCTTTCAAGTGAAATAATCGAAAATCATGCAACAGCTCGTCCGCTCGTTCCCAATCAGCAGGAGATGGATGCTCATACAGGCCGAAACTCGCAAATTTCCCACTGATAATGACTCGTTCGACAGTTTCATGCTGAAACATTTGAGCGAATCTCTCCAATGAACTGCTTACATAGCCAATCTCTTTTCGCAGTTCTGGTAAATTCGTTTCGCCAAACCGGTTCCCAAGTACATGCACTTCTCCCTCAGTAGGAAATTGATGTGCGGAAATGATATTGAGAAGTGATGTTTTACCGGATCCATTCAACCCTAAAATTGCCCAGTGCTCATCCTTTTCAATCGTCCACTCGATATTTTTTAGTATCTCCTTATTGCCTCTTTTGAAGAAAACACGCTTCAAGTCAATTACGGTTTGCATCGTCAACCACTCCCTTTGGTCCTATTACTGAAAAACGGCGGATCATGTTAAATATTTATTCTTTCACCGGCTTAAAATTTACCAGCGAAATTCCGGTAACCCTAAGTTTTTGCCCCTCTGTCAACTTCACACGGCTTCTTGAGCCCGTGTCGTTGCCTCCAATCACTTCATAGAGGACAGGATCTTTTCCCTTTTCGTGAATTTCTAAATATCCCATTCCGTACTCACTGCCGAATATATAGTCACCAGCTTCAATATCCAATCCGACGTCCCAAATGCCTGCGTTCAAATCGGTAGTCAGCTGTGTCTGTACCGGTATGAAACTGACGTGGTCATACCCGCCGTCCGCAAAAACAGTGTACGTACTTTCAATATCGACCGTTAGACTGCCGACTCCTCCTGAATGTCCTACAATTTCGCGGATGACAAGATTATCATTGTCATCATAAATGAATATGTTTCCGGCAGGGTAACCTGAAATCGCATATCTCCCTGGCTGAAGCGTGACTTTGATTCCGTCTTGCGTAAAGACTTCTCTGTCAACCTGTTCAGCGGTTTTATTTCTCCGATCCACTGTCTTGAAAATTGCGGGGTTCACCTTCCCAATCAGGTCATCCTTTTCAGGACCGACAATTTCGAAATTCTTCTCATAAGGGCCGAGCTTATCAGACTCCGATTTTTGTAAAGGATGACAGCCTGACAGTAGCAGCAGGCATGATGTAATTAAAATAGATGACCCCATTTTGCCGCCGGTCCATTCAAACCATTTCTGCAAAGTGTTTTTCATAATACTCCACCGTTCCTTATTTTCTCCAGTTAAGCCCCATACACCTCTAGCGTATCAGTTTGGTTTTAAAGCGACTTCCCCTCTTCGGATGTATAGCAGCTTATTCCGTCCGTATAGAACAGCTGCAGCTAATAGATTAAGTCCAACTAACCAACTATACGAATGTTTGAAGTCCAACTTATCATTACCGAATTCCATAGCCGCGGTTCCATTCAATACGGAGCTGATATCAAGAAATTTCAATGGATAGAGCCAATTAAATTTCAAGCCTGCAACACTTATGAGGTCAGGCAGCAGTAAAATGACAATCATCGACAAAATTGTCGCGTATAAATTCTTCGTCACGACATTAATGAGAACAAATACAAGTAAAAGGAACAACGCAATCAACGCAAATGCGATGAACATGTAAGTTACGTACCTGAATGTCGACACAGCGACAAAATCCATTTCTCGATAAATAAGAACGGGCGTCATGAAATTTCCCCACTCTGTTTTTTGAGCAACATAATAGCCTCCGATGAGTACGCCAAGTACAAGGAACAGCTGTACTTGTACCAAATGGATAGCTACCTTGCCGCTTACCTTTTGCATAAATGATATCGGGAAACCGCCTACAACGGATCGATGTTGCTGGTCATTTAGCAACATACTGCTTCCGATGATTAAAACAAATAGACAAAATAGCAGCCCGCTGATCAAGTTCAACGCAATCGGCAAGTAATTGCTTGCTACAAAGGGATTTGGAACAAGTGGCAATTTATGAATTTTGTAATAGCGTAATATCGCTAGTTCTTTTTGAATGACATCCTTTGGTATGACATAGTTAGGATGGATTCCTTTATTCCCCAACTCGTGTAATTCAAGACGTAATTCGTTCAACTTGAGGCCGTCTTCAATATACTTGTCATAATCATCTTTTTTCCACAAATAAAACCTTTGCATATTGATTAAAGAAGATTGTTGGGTCAAATTATAATAAATTGCCTCCCCCTCAACCGTTTCCCTCAGTTCTTCAGGAAACGCATTGAACACTGTATGAAAATGCTGCGCTTCCTCGTTTTTCAGCTTTTGCATGTCTTTGATGTCTATTTGGCTGTATTGGGAATAGTACAAAGGGAAAAACAGGATAAGGCCAATTCCAAGCAACCAATTTTTCCGATTATGGAGCAATAGTTTTGATTCAAATAATAAATACTTCCAAAACATAATTATGTCCTTCCTCGTTACATATTTTTATGCAAAATAGAAACGTCGTTTGTTAATGATCTTTGAGAGAATGAAAAGCACGAGTTCAATCACGGCAATCGTGATGAGCAACACGAAAATACCTTTCATATAGGTAATCGTCTCTGTATTCAATAGAAAGTTCTTATCCCCGTTTACAATTTTCCCGAAATCGAAATACGTTTGAGGAAAGAAGCTAATGTCTTTTCCGAATATCTCCCTTGTCGTCCTAGAAACGAAAAGGCGGTCCGAGAAGAGAAGTAAACTGCTGACTAGCAGAACGAGCCATTCATTATTAAACAGAAGACCCAAAATGGCGTTCAAACGTATAAAGAGGAAGATTACTAGTGGAACGACTATCAATGTTCTCCCTAAAAAGACAGCAATTGAAATGACATCATAATCCTCAATTGTAAAGGTCTGTTGTGCAATCATGATCGGCACATGTAAATTAAGATAGCCAAAACCGAATTGCATGCTCATGACGACAACCCCTACAACAAGAATTCCGCTACTAATGAGCAACGAATAGAAGAAAGCCGAAAGTGATTTTAAGTTCAATTGGCGATACCAGGATAATGGGATTCCTTGCAGAACTGACCGATTTTTGCGATCCCTCGATAACATATCACTACTGAAAAAGATTGCACAAAACAAGAGGAATAGGATGCCATTTGTTTGCAGGAATTTTTGCAGTGCTTGCAACCCGGTCTTTTCATACATCAAACCATATGTAATTGGATAATCATTCGTTAAATAATCCTCAAATCGCATCATCGTTTGCTTATATAAATGGGAGCGATCCTTTCCTGGATAAGGGGATAGCGCGAAAAGTTTTTCATCTGATGTATATTCATATTCATTCCCTAGTAGTGAAAAGTTTCTTAAATAAAGAAATCGATGATAGTTCTTGTCCTCATACGCCGTCAGCAAAGCTTGATTCAGTTTATAATAATATGCGTTCATGGAATAGACAGGCATACCTGTAAAGTGGACAATGCCGGTATTGCCCTTCTCTTCCCTAAATTTCTGCTCAACTTCGAGATCCGTTAAATAATTCCGAACCTCTTCAGGATTATACGTTTCTTTTGTTTCTTCGTTCGGCAGCAGAATGAGACAATAACTCAGCAGCAATACACCGATGAATACTATAAATGGAATGTTGCGCCTGCTTCTTGCTGTAATCAGAAATTCGTGCTTCAAATAATTTCGATTCATCAAAGCTTCCCCTTTTGGTCGTAAAGTATTGATTTTTCATTTATTTACCATAACAATAGGCATTCTTCGAATAGTACTTATCATAGTATTCCACCGTCCCCAATGGACCGACCGTCATTTCTTTTTCGTTATAATCCAGCATCCGTTCTATCCACTTTGTCTGTTCGGACTCGCGCATTCCCTTTAGAGGAATGCATAACAAGTGTTTTGCTATATACATATAGCCTTGTGGAAGCTTCACTTTTCCTTTCATCGCCTCGTATTGTTCTGGTGCTATCTCTATTTTAAGAAAAACATCATTTTCGCCGGTAAATCGATGTTCATGTACAAACTTTCCATCTTTCAAAAAAAGGACTCGATCCGCATATAGATCCAGATTGGAGAGTAAATGCGAAGCAACAAAAATGAGCTTATCCTTCTTCATTTCCATTAAGCACTCGGACAGCAAAGCGACATTATCCACATCAAGTCCATTCATCACTTCGTCCATTAGCATAACGGGTGTATCTGCGGCCACCATCATTGCAAAGCACAGACGCTGCCGCATCCCTAATGAATATGTACGGACCTTCCTTTTCACATAATTGCCCATATGGAGACGCTCGATGACCTCGGGGACATGCTTTGCCGTTCCCTTCCACATATTTGCATATAGTTTCAGGTGATCCACTCCGGATAATTCCTCGAAGAGATCCTTCTGTTCAGGGAACGTGCACAACCGTTTATGGATCAACAGCTCTTCTTTTTCATTTCGGTATGCATATTTACCGTCAAATATTACATGACCCGAATTGGGTTTCACAAAGTTCGCCATCACGTTGAACATTGTCGATTTCCCCGTTCCGTTCGGAGCCGCCACACCGATGATCTCTCCTATATTCGCTGTTAAATCCAGATTATCGAGAACAGCTTTGTCATTATATGCAATTGACACATTTGATAATTTAAGCATCTATTCTTCCGCCTTTCAGATACTTTTAAAAGTAGGTAGTATTTTTTCCATTTTTTGTTGCTCTCTTCTACTATAATGATGTTTTTGTAATATTTCAATAGTACGTATACTTTTAATTGATTTGATAATTTCCTTTCCACTACCACTTCATGATTACTTTGCTTTTATTCCTCTTGGGAGTCTAAGACGACAGTATAAATGCATGTATTGAGGCAGTTATGCGTAAATGACGGAGTTTATGCGTGTTTGTGATGAGTTATGCGTCGATTGTGGAGTTTATGCGTAGTTGCGACGAGTTATGCGTTGATTGCGAGGTTTATGCGTGTTTACGGCGAGTTATGCGTTCTTGACAATGGAAAAGGCTGTCGCATTTGTCTAGTTGACAACTGCGACAGCCTTTTAATTATTATGAAGCGACTGCTGTTTTATTTTTCGGTTGGTTATCTTTCGTTTTCCATTGGATGGCCACTTGGATGGCGAATAGGACCAACCCGATGATATCCGTAATTGTTTCTGGATATATCAATAATAAGCCCGTTACGACAGCAAGGATGCGTTCAATCCAATTGCATTTTCGGTACCAATAGCCGATCATCCCCGCTCCGATCGCAATCATTCCGACGATGGCGGAGAAGGTGACCCATAAGATTTCAAATAGACTGGAATCGATCATGAGCATGGCCGGATTGAAGACGAACATATACGGGATGATGAATGCCGCGATGGCAAGCTTCGCAGAGACGACACCCGTCTTGATCGGATCCCCTCCGGATATGCCCGATGCGGCAAATGCTGCGAGAGCAACAGGCGGTGTAATATCCGCGATGATTCCGAAATAGAACACGAACAAGTGAGCAGAGATTGCGACAACAACCGGAACAGTAGTACCTGCTCCCATTTCACCGCCCATCAGCAATAGAATGATAGCTGGTGCGGCAATTGTCGATGTAATAACATAGTTCGCCGTTGTCGGTGAACCCATCCCTAAGACTAGCGCTGCGAACATCGTGAAGATAAGCGTTAATAGGATGTTCCCGCCTGCAGCGGAAACGAGACCGTTTGCAAGGCTGAGCCCCAATCCAGTTTTCACGACGACGCCGACGATGATACCCGCACAAGCAGTCGCCGCGGCAACTGCCAATGCAGTACGAGCACCGTCAACAAGTGCCATGATGATATCTTTCGCTCCAAGCCGTGTAGATTTATCAAAGAAGCTGACAACTAATGTTAGGACAATCCCCAATAATGCAGCCTTCATTGTTGGAATCCCCAACAACAGGAATAGGATGATCCCTAAAATCGGCAAGAGTAGGTAGATCTTTTTCAGAGTCGCCTTTCGATCAGGCATCTGATCAGGCGACATGCCTTCCAGACCGACACGCTTCGCCTCGAAATGGGTCATGATCCAAATTCCCGTGAAATAAAGCAGTGCAGGAATTGCTGCCGCTTTGGCAATTTCCCAGTACGTAATACCGCCGATGAATTCAACCATCAAGAAAGCCGCAGCTCCCATGATTGGTGGCATGATTTGCCCGCCTGTAGAGGCAGCAGCTTCAACGCCGCCGGCAAATTCCTTACGGTAGCCGAGCTTTTTCATCATCGGAATCGTGTAGGAGCCTGATCCGACAACGTTTGCTACTGAGCTGCCTGAAATCGTCCCTTGCAACGCACTTGAGAAGATTGCAACCTTGGCGGGTCCACCTGTCAAGCGGCCTGCGAGGACGACAGCCAAGTCATTGAAGTAGTTCCCGACACCGGTTTTCACGAGGAATGCACCGAATAATAGGAATACGAAAATGAACGTTGCAGATACACTGATCGGTGTTCCTAAAATTCCGTCAGTCGTGTAAAACATAAGCTGTACAATGCTTTTCAAGTCTTGACCGCGATGGGCAAGGAAGCCCGGGAAATATCTGCCGTAAAAAGCATAGATCAAGAAAACAGTCGAAATGATCGTAATCGGCAAGCCGACAGCACGTCTCGCTGCCTCCAATGTCAACAGAATCGCGATGACTCCGATGATAAGATCAATGTCTGATACCCTTCCAACACGGAAGACGAGATCTCCGTAGAATAGCGGCCAGTATAAACCGACAGCAATGGCTAGCAATGATAGGATGACATCATAGAAAGGCACTTTATCCCTCTTGACGCCCGGTTTTTTAATTGCCGGGAATAACAGGAATATTAACGAGAGAGCGAATCCTAAGTGAATGGAACGCTGAATATACGCAGTGAACGGCGTTCCGATCGATGTGTAAAGTTGGAATAAAGAGAATGAAAGCAATCCTGCAAAGACGAGGATTTTGAAAATCCCTTTCACATTCCGTGTATTCGATTCGGGATCGTACTTCTGAAGGATTTCTAGTTGCTGTTCTTCTGTAAGCATTTCATTGTTATCAAGTTGGGACTCTTGCTGAGCTTCTTCCCGATTCTTATTTTTAGCCATTCAAATTTACTCCTTTCAACAATTGGTAGAATGATTGGCGCTGCACACGAAATGTGTACGATTTTCCTCTAGTCAAATAGCTTTTCAAGTTCACTTCATGCCCTTTATACCGGAAAGCTAAATCTGCATTCACATCCCCAACAAAGAGGACAAATGATTGAATAATATTGTCATCATAAGTAAGCGTATACATTCCATCCTTGACTGACAATGACTCTCCTTCTTCGGCATACCCTGGCAAGCCGATCCCAACATCCTCGTATTGCATGGACAGTGATTGGATAGCGTGTTGATCAGTGACCCGGTAGGACTCAATGACATCAGTCAGAAAAATGGAGTGTACATATCGAATTTGAAACTCCCGGTCATCCCCCATCTTGAGATAATAGGTTTGCGGATGCTCAGTACGATATTCAGTGAAGGTGAACACCTTATGTATCGGCAGGAATAGAGAGACGAAGGCGACCAATAATGCAGATAGCAGAATGGGGAGGATCACTTTCTTCCTTTTCATCCTATTCTCCCTTTCCGGTAGCAATGAAGAATGGGACGGCTGAAGCATAAAGCTTCACCGCCCCGTTCTACTATTGATTTGTATTCAATTATTTCTTTTCGTCAAAGTATTTTTGAGCGCCTGGGTGAACAGGGATCCCGATACCGTCAAGACCTGTTTCCGCTTTGATCAATGCGCCTTTTGGATGCGTAAGCTTTGATGCATTGTCGTAGATCGCTTTTGTTATTTCGTAAGCAAGATCTTCAGGCACGTCATTTTGGATGATCAACATTGCCCCGACAGATACAGTCGGCGTATCTTCTTTAATTCCATAAGTTCCTGCAGGAATGACTTCTTTTGCATAGTATTGATATTTCGAGATCAATTCGTCAGCTTTATCTTCAGATACAGGCACGATATAAACTTGAGCGACAGCGTTCAAACCTTCAACCGCTCCAGTTGGTGTACCAGCAGTGATGAATGCAGCGTCAATTTGTCCAGCCTGTAAGCTCTCTTGTGATTCACCGAAATCCAAGTCTTGCGCCTGGATATCTTTCATTGACAATCCGTGGATTTCAAGAAGCTGCTCTGCGTTCGCATACGTACCGGAACCAGGTGCTCCAACCGAAACCTTTTTACCTTTTAAGTCTTCGAATGATTTGATGCCGTTTTTCTCCAATGTTACCAACTGAACTGTTTCAGGATAAAGAGCACCGATTGCTGAAACGTTGTCGATGACTTCTCCGTCAAACATCATTTCACCTTTTGATGCATAGTAAGCGATATCCGTTTGTACGAAAGCGATTTCAGCGCTGCCGTCTTTCAATGCTGTCATATTCGCTGCAGATGCTTGCGAAACTTCAGCTGTCGTTTTAACGCCAGTTTCCTGAGAGATGATATCTGCAAGTGCTCCGCCAAGTGCGTAATATGTACCTTGCGTACCACCTGTCAAAACGCTTAGGAAATCATAATCTTCTTTTGTTTTGCCGGAATCGGACCCCTTGCTGGAATCACCCGAGTTACACGCCGAAAGGACAAGCAGTGCAATCATCGAAATGAATGCAAGAACGCGAAATCTCTTTTTATTCATAGTTTCATTCTCCCCTTATGTCTAGTAGTTTTGCAACTTAACACCTATTCTACCACGACTGGTCATTCGCTTGTCAATCCTTCTTAGAAATTTTCAGTAACTTGCAAGCGATTTCATTACAAAAAAAGAAAGTGGAATACATTCATATTCCACTAAAATAATCATTTATCATATTTCGGGTGTCCATCCAGATAAGTCATGCCTGCTTCATCCAAATCCCTTTTCCGATGGGCAAGACGTGAAGCGGCACATGACGCGACGCTGGCGACAAGATCATCGAGAAAAGTATGGACGCCATTTCCTTTTTTCGTATCCAGCTCATTAATAATGCCAATTTTATTTTTATCAAGATGACCGAATGTCGTTACAGCTATGGACCCATATGTGAAGACTGCCCCTAACGCGATTGTTTCATCTACACCAAACAGCCCTTCGTCAGATGTGACAATTTGTTGGAGCGGCGCTGATAGCTTCCCTTGTTCAGCAAGCTCATCCAATTCGATTCCAACGAGGATCGCATGCTGAAGTTCCCTCTTCCGCAACACTCTTTCGACTGAATCTACACATTCGGCTAGGTCCAGCCCTTCATTGTAAGGGACTTGCATTTCGTAAACGATTTTAGCGATATCCTCCAATGTGACGCCTCTTCGGATTAATGCCTCTTTTGTAGCTTTTGCTACGACATCGGAATGGACAATGTTTTTTCCAGTGAACATTTATCACTACCTCCTCTTTCTATACTTCTCCCGTCACGTATAATATGACGGCAGCCTTTAGGATGTTTTTCAATCTTGCGACTGTTTCTTTTCACATGTATCGGGCTATTGAGCATTATACCTGTACATTCGCTTATGTTACAATCTTCTTACATCATACAACTGGGAGGACTTGCGGATGGAATACGGAAAAATTGAAGAGATTACATTTTACAGCAAGGCGCTAGATGAGGATATGCAACTTCTTATCCACCTGCCACATCAGTATTCACCATTATACAAGTATTCAGTTCTCATCGCTTCCGACGGGAAGGATTATTTTCAATATGGAAGGATCGGCCGGGTAGTGGACGAATTAGTTTACGAAGGCGACATCAATAATATGATTGTCGTCGGCATACCGTATAAGAGTGTAGAGGAACGCAGAAGAATGTATCATCCGGAAGGCGACCGGCATGAGGATTATATCCGTTTCCTAGCGCATGAGCTAGTTCCTTACATCGATGAGAATTACCCTACGTACCAAGTCGGCGCCGGCAGGGGGTTAATCGGCGATTCGTTGGCGGCGACGATTTCGCTATTGACAGCTTTGAAATATCCGAACTGCTTTGGCAAGGTGATTCTTCATTCCCCCTATGTCGATGAGTATGTGATGGAGAAGGTGGAAGCCTTGAAAGATCCTTCCTCTTTTTCAATTTACCATGTCATCGGCGAAGAGGAAACTGAAGTGAAAACGACTCAGGATGGCACACAGGATTTCCTCACACCAAATAGAGAATTGAATAAGTTGATCAAAAGAAGAGGGTTTTCATACTTCTATGAAGAATTTGACGGAAACCATACATGGAAGTATTGGCAACAGGACGTTCGAAGGGCTATCAAGGAATCCTTTCAATACGATTAATGCCAAACAGTACAAAGAGTGGATGATTCTGCTATAATTATTTTAAGTTGTATATAATTTTTTTATGAGGAGGTCTTTTATTATGAAATATGGCATTGTAGCTTTCCCTTCAAAGAAACTCCAGGATTTGGCAAATGGGTACAGGAAACGTTATGATCCACATTATGCGCTTATCACGCCTCACATGACCGTCAAAGGTGTATTTGAAGCCGATGATAAGGAAATCGAACAAGTGGCGGAAGCAATCCATAAGGTTGTTCGCAAGCATAAACCCTTTGAATTGAATGTGTCAAAAGTGAGCACGTTTGCACCTATCACCAATACGATTTTCTTTAAAGTGACACCGAATGACGAAATCCTATCACTCCATAAAGATTTGAATGAAGATTTTTTCGGTGAAAAACCTGAATATTCATTCGTCCCGCATATTACAATCGCCCAAAAACTAGGTTCTGGTGAGCATGACGATATTATCGGTCAAATTAAGATGTTCGGTGTAGATCATACCGAAATTATTGATCGCATTCACCTTCTTTATCAACTTGAGGACGGGTCATGGACAGTTTATGAAACTTTCCGCCTCGGCGAGGAAATCTGAAGATTGATTGAAGTGAAGATTGCCAGTTCCGAGCAAGAACAGGCAGATGCGTATGATGTTCGAAAAAAAGTCTTTGTGGAAGAGCAAGGGGTACCATTGAGTCTTGAAATCGATGAGTTCGATAATACCGCTTCCCATTTCATCGTCTATGATGAACGGCAGCCGATCGGAGCAGGGCGCATCCGTGAAATTGGTCCGGGAATCGGTAAAGTTGAGCGGGTATGTGTGTTAAAAGAAATGCGCGGGAAGCATCTGGGAAATCTGATCATGCATGAACTTGAAAATTATGCCAAGTCCGCTGAAATGACGAAAATCATTTTGAACGCACAGTCCTATGCTGTGCCTTTCTATGAAAAACTCGGATATACCGTAACGTCACCTGAATTCATGGATGCGGATATTCCGCACCGTGCAATGGAAAAGGAAATCACTCCTTAACGGGTACGTCAATTCAATAGAAAAAGAGCAGATCCGCAAACCGGTTGCCGGTTGCAGGTCTGCTCTTTTTTTGGATTGCCAATTCATTGCTTCATCCAGTTACGCATATTCGTTCACTGCGAGTCCTTTACCTACGAGATGTGCAATTTCTGGCGATAGGTTGGCAGGATTCGGATAAATGAACCCCTTCAAGTATGGAGGGCGGGACTTGGTGATGACCGGTTCCCCATCCTCCATGATCCGCTCCTGTTCTTGCCTGAGTGAATCATCGAATTTATCCATCAGGTCCGGATCCATGTTCACTTTTTCCACCCGATCGACATACGCAAAATTATTGCGCACTGCATTCATCCGATTTGCGTATATTTCGGCTTGCAACGGTTGGACTGGTAGGATATAGCCCATTTTCCCACACCCCTATACATTATATTCTCACTTACCCTTTTACCTTCTTTATAGTATATGAAACATGTTTTTCAACAATTCCCCGAAAAATGGTCGCTTCCTACCAATTTTCCCGCGGATTCATAGGTTAAACGTATTTCATTCACTAGGACAAATGGACAAGGAGATACATGTAGTTTGGAGTCACCCCATCATACGCTGAATATCATTCAAATTAACGGAATTTCCATTTTTGACGATTGATTTCACTAGTTCATCTTCCATATGCGGCGGGACTTCCTTATGTGCAAGGCGCCCTACTTTTCTTACGATTTTCCGCACTTGCCGCTCATCGCTGAAATCGGCATATTGGATAGCATTTGCCAATGCAAATACTTCCTCCATTGGAACGCCAGTCTTTGATTCTATCTTTTTGAAAAACGAATCATTCATCCTCTAACCTCCCCCTTAGCAAAAGCTGCTGCCGACAATGATAAGCAAGATGAAGAGAACTACAATCAGAACGAAAGTGGAACCGCCATATGAGCCTCTTCCTCCGCCATATCCTCCGCCGTAACCGCCAGGATAGCATCCACCGAACATAAAAAATCCCTCCTTCCCTTCCGTCTATCCTATGCAGATAGCGGTGGGAAGAAGGGGGCGTTTGCACAGTTTTTTTCAAACGGATCCTTTTGGTTTGAAAATAAACGATGCAATGAAGCCAAATAGGATAGCTGCGCTGATACCCGAACTCGTCACTTCAAACATCCCTGTCAGAACACCGATAAGGCCATGTTTTTCAGCCTCGGCCAGCGCTCCGTGGGTCAGTGCGTTGCCAAACGAAGTGATAGGAATTGTCGCGCCGGTGCCCGCAAAGTCGATCAACGGTTCATATAGTCCTAACCCGTCCAGTACGGAACCCGCCACGACGAGAGTGCAGAGCGTATGTGCAGGAGTCATCTTCGCCACGTCAAACATCAGTTGGCCAATGACACAAATAAGCCCGCCGACAATAAAGGAAGTAATGTAAATCGAAAACAATCAGACCACTCATTTCATCGTTAATTCGACTGCGTGCGCAATGCACGGAATCGTCTCGCCTTGTTGGTATGACATTGGGGAAAGCAACGCACCAGTCGCGATTAGCAGAACTTTTTTATATTCCTTGTCCTTCATTTTCTGATAGACTTCCGAAAAGTAAACGGCGGCTGAGCATCCCGCTCCGCTTGCGCCTGCCTTGAAATCCGGATTATTTCCGTAAAACTCCATACCTGCGTCGCTGAAGTTTCCAAATTCCGTTATTCCTTGGTTTTTGACGAGCTCTTTAAAAATTGAAAAACCGACCGTAGCCAAATCCCCGGTCATGATCAAATCATAATCGCCCGCAGAAGTCCCATGACCAGTCAAATGCCGTTTCAGTGTATCTGCGGCAGCCGGCGCCATTGCGGCTCCCATGTTCAATGGATCAGACATTCCCATATCAATCGCTCTTCCAACCGTCCCGCATTCTATGGAAGGAAGACCTTTTTGGTATGGCGCAACGGCCGCCGCTCCTGCAGCCGTAACAGTCCATTGGGTTGCGGCGCCTTTTTGTGCGCCATATTCAATTGGATAACGGAACTGCCTTTCGACTGCATTATGCTGGCTCGATGAACCTGCAATGGCCAATTTCGACATCCCTGCCTCTGTCAAAAGGGCTGCCGTGAGTAAAGAAGAGACCGATGTTGCGCATGCTGAAAACATCCCGAGATACGGTATGCCGACAGTCGTTGCAAAGAAACTCGATGGGGTCATCTGATTGACAAGATCCCCTGCTACTAAAAAATCAGCATCCGACGGTATCTTATCAACCTTGCTTAACGCGATCATACAAGCATCTTCCATCAGTTTTGAATGGCCTTGTTCATTCGTTTTCATGCCGCATCGTTCGTCATCATACATTTTGTCGAAACTCGACTGAAAAGCGCTTTTCTTTTCGAGCGGTCCGGCTGTCACACCCGTCGCTACTATGGAAGGAGTCGAAGGAAATGTCAACAGACCTTTCATTACCATGAAACGACCCCCATCTTCACTAATATGGTCTTAATCAGCGCGACAAGGAAGGCTGAAAAGACGCCAAACACGATGACCGACCCAGCCAGCTTGAAAATATTAGAACCGACTCCTAACACAAAGCCCTCCGACTTATGTTCGATCGCCGCTGACACGACTGCATTCCCGAACCCGGTTATCGGGACTGCCCCACCCGCTCCGCCGAACTGTCCGATTTTCTTATAAACTCCAAACCCGGTTAACAGCATGGCAATGAAAATCATCGTTGCCACCGTCGGATTGCTCGCTGTCCGTTCAGTAAAATCGAAGAAGGTCATATAGAAAAGTGCAATGAACTGGGCGATAAGGCAGATGGTTCCGCCTACGAGAAATGCTTTAATGACATTTTTGAGCAGCGGCGGTTTCGGCGAGATCTTTTGCTCCAGTTTTGCATATTTATCTTTATCCATTATGTCTCTTCCTCCGCTAGTGATATCAAATGATGGATTTTCTTCTTCAATCCTTTTTCATCTTTTTTCAAGATGAGCTTATTCGTTTCATTTAAAATCTTGCTATCCGCAGAAACGAAAACTGCTAAATCGGGGTATTCTTCCTTTAGCTTCTTTTCGATTTCACTGGCTATTTTCCTTTTATTGAACCTGGAAAAGGTCTTCACGCGAATCCCAACGAGCAAATGATCTTCGTGGAACAGAGCAGCAACCCCTTTGACGCGCTTTTCCTTCTTCAATAACTCTTCCGCTTTGCTTGCGTCTTCCTCTGTATGGTTCTCGAATTTGAATTCATTCGGCATACATCCGGACAGTAGAAGAAGCACGCATAGCATCATGATCAATTGACGAATATCCACCATCCCCTTTTTTTAACAGTATGGTGATCGCACTAGTTTTTTATTCAATCGTGATGTTTGCCCTAGACCTGAGCAATCAAGTGCATAAGGTATAGGGAGTTGAGAAAAGGAGGTGGAATGAATGGGATGTGGAAGAAATGAAGATGTCAGTGATGTACGGCGCCACGAAAGTTGCATTTGCGAGGTTGTTCGTGCCATTAAGCGCGTGCAAGATATTCGCGACGATCTTGATTGCGACGATTGCAGAACTGATTGTTTCCTGACTCCGCTCGGTAGCCTTGTAAGCCCTGCTAGACAACGAGCCAATACGCGCGTCTTTATGCTATTGGACGAAAAAGGTAATCCATTCAAAGCAATGTTTAAGAGAAGAAGAAGGTTCGAAGATGGTGAGAACGCAACCTCCGAACAAGGTCGAAGAGACTGTACAACATGTTTCTCGATTTTCTTCAGAGTTCAAAACATATTCGACAATTGCTGTGCAACAATCCAAGTACTCGAACCGCGTGATGCCAGAGGTAGAAAAGTCGACTTGTTCAAAGGCGGCAAATTGGATCTCGACGCAATTTGCGAAGTCGAAAACTTCGAAGCGACAGGCACTTGCGTAACTGTTGATCTAAAATGCTTCTGTGCTATCCAATGCGTAAAAGACGTTTTCATCGATTGTGACGAAGATTGAAAGAATAACCTGTGATGCTGACTCTGCCCGATCGAACTCCGATCGGGCAGTTTTTCGGTTTTATGGAAGTAATGGAGCCCTTGCACGATTTATTGAGCCTTTGATCGAATAAAGGAGCCCTTGCATGATTAATTGAGCCCTTGTGCGAATAATGGAGCTCTTGATCAAATAATGGAGCCCTTGTTCAATTAATGGAGCCCTTGCCACGAATAATTGAGCCCTTGCTCAAATAATGGAGCCCTTGCACGAATAATTGAGCTCTTGTTCAAATAATGGAGCCCTTGCGTGATTAATTGAGCCCTTGTGACTCCCCTTATAGCATGAGGCGTGAATGAATTCAGAAATTGCTATGCATATTACTGCGCTAAGGATGTCGCGGGGTACATTCACTTTCAAATTGATATCATTTCTCGCGCCAAATGCTTTTGACCATCAAACAACAAACTATTGTTTCGATTTAACATGTATTGACGATGGCAAAAGGATTTCATATTTTGCACCTGCACCGAATCCATTTAGTTCTATAGGTGACCGAGCTAACATCTTTTTGGCGACGTGCCGGCTTTCGAGTTTTGTAAAATAGCAGAATTCCTTATTTGTAATATTGTTCTTAATGAGCATCGACCAATCTTGAAGAGCATGCTCATGGTCATTTTTCCCGTTGTGCCCGCAATGTGAACAATTCCACCTTTTCTGCTCCCACATCATGTGAAGTTTGTTGCAAACAGGGCAAATTACACCTGGTTTAATATGTGCAGGATGTATGTTGTATTTTTTTATCATGGGAAAAGGATTGAATTCTTGATGACTGCTTTTGATTTTTTTGGCTAAGCGGTGAATTTCCGGCTTGTTGAGAATCTCTCGAGTTACCGGTAATGTTCTTAGGTGTGCGGAAATTTCGTAGGTAAACATGATGTCCATACTAGGAGTTTCTTCAATTAATAGTTCATTATTATAGGCAAAAGCAACGATTCCCTTTATCGGAATGTCTATATTTCTTTTCTTTAACCAACTTTCTAAGTGAAATATCTTCCTATCCAATTCCACGATTGGATTTTTCAATGGCAATCGTCTTCCATTCGAATATTCCTTTATAAATTGAAGCGGATTTGATTTTACGATGATTTTTTCCGCGATATTTTTCACTTCTGAAATCAGGATGAAAGCGGGTGTAATCAAAATGGAATCCATTTGAAAAAAGACATCATCGTCACATAGTGTAACGTCATGCAAAATAGCATGAGGATAAGGTGGTTTAAATTCTGCTAAGTATTTGTCGTATTGAGTTTCTCCGGAAAACCCCGCTTGTAAATTGTAAAGTCGTTCTTCTATTCTCTGCCTATTCACATCTCCCTTTCCTATTCGTTTTTCTAAAGCAATCAATCCGTCAATCTCAATATTCTTTTCGCGTTTTTTTATTAGCACTTCATCACCTCATACTCATTGTAGCTTGAGTTGAAGTAATTGGGAATAGTCTGACTTAAATTGTCGAAATGACTACGTATTTGTCCTGACAAAATCTCTATCTTGCGGGAGGATTCCTCGAATTCCAGTAGGAAAATTCGCAGATAATGCTTTTGACAATCTAAAAAGAACTTTCCGGAAGAATCTTCGCAGAATCATGGAGCCCTTGTGCAATTAATTGAGCCCTTGATCAAATAATTGAGCCCCTGTGCGATTAATTGAGCCCTTGATCAAATAATTGAGCCCCTGTGCGATTAATTGAGCCCTTAATCAAATAATGGAGCCCTTGTGCGATTAATTGAGCCCTTAATCAAATAATGGAGCCCTTGTGCGATTAATTGAGCCCTTAATCAAATAATGGAGCCCTTGCACGAATAATGGAGTCCTTGACGGAAAAATTGAGCCCATGTACCATCTGTAGCCATATAAAAACAAGGCAGACCGATAGCTCCGGTCTGCCTTGTTTTCATGATCTCGTGTCAAATGGCTGCCCCCGCCATAAGATATCCTCTATTTTTGCTATTTCAACTTCGGTAATCTTGTCTTCAGATTCAATCCACACAAAGCTATCCTCTACTTTTTGAATTGCCCCTTTGACGGTATTCCCATCGATGATGAATTGGAGAGGAGTATATGCCTGCTTCTGGAAAGGTTCACTTAAATAGCGTAACTTGTTCATAACGACGGGGTTGACAACTTGGCTTGCCGTTAGATTGGATGGCAAGATGTCGATCGTCTCCCTCGTCAATCCATCGTTCGGGTTAAATACGGAGGTGCTTTCTTCCTCTAAAACAGTCATCTTCACATAGACGGGAGGCCCCTGCACAAATAGCAACGGTTCATTGTAGGAAATGTTGATTCCCCCTTTTGTCCGTAGTATATGCGCCTATCGGGAATGAAGTTCTCTTCCCCAACTTCACAGGCTGCTGATGAACATTGTCGCCAATCCAAGATAAATGATGATGCTGATGACGTCGTTCAGCGTTGTGATGAATGGGCCTGATGCTACGGCAGGGTCAATCTTCATCCGGTGCATGAACAATGGAATGAACGATCCTGAAATTGTCGCGACAAAGATGGAAACGAAAATCGCAGCACCAACGAGTAATGCGATAATGAATTCATGCTTCCAAATGAATATGAGGCCAACGACAAAAATCGCGCAAACGAGCCCGGTTATGAGGCCGGTGCCTGCTTCCCGCAGCAACAACTTGAACTTGCTTTCATCCTCGACATCACGAGTCGCGATACCGCGAACTGCTACAGCAAGTGCTTGCGTTCCGCTATTACCGGCAGTTCCCGCAATCAAGGGGATAAATGCTGCCAGTAGAGCGACTTGCGAAATCGTATCCGTGAATAAGTCGATTAGATTTGCCGTCAGCATGCCTAGCACTAACAGGATGATCAGCCATGGAATTCTTTTCTTTGCTGCATCAAACGAAGTTTTGTCAAAAGAGTCCATATTGGATACGGCAGCAAGTTTGGAATAGTCATCGGATGCTTCTTCATCTAAAACGTCGATAACGTCATCGACTGTAATGATTCCAAGCATATGCTGCTGGAAATCGACGACCGGGACCGCTAACAAGTTATAGTCCTGGGTCATCCTTGCAACATCTTCCTGGTCATCCGAGACAAGGACGCTGACGACACGTTCATTCATAATTGATTGGATTAACGTATCTTCATCCGTAATGATCAGGTCACGAAGTGAAACGACGCCAGTCAGACGGTTATCTTCATCTACTACGAAAACATAATAGATGGTTTCGGCAGATGGAGCTTCATTCCGCAAGATTGTCATTGCGGAGCGCACCGTCGAATTTTGTGGAATCGAAACGTATTCCGTCGTCATGATCGAACCGGCGGTATACTCTTCGTAATGCAAGAGGGACTTGATCTGTGCAGCCGCTTCTTTGTTCATTAGCGTCAAATAGCTGGCAATCTGTGCTTTATCAAGTTCTTTCAGGACATCTACCGCATTGTCGACGAACATCTGTGAGATCATTTCGGCGGCATATGTCGTGTCCATCTCCTGAAGGAACTGCTTGTATTCATCTTCATCGATTTCACTTGTCTCGAATATCTCCGCCAACTCTTTCGGAGAGAGGAAGTAATACATTGTCTTTCGATGACCCGGCTCCACCTTCTCATAGAAAACAGCTCGGTCATACGGGTGAAGCATTAAATATTCATCACGGAATGTTTTAATATCTTGCTGTTCCAATGAATTTATCAGTTTTTCTTCGTCGATAATACTTTCATCACGAAGTTCTTCATTTACAGTCATGGCTGCACCTTCCTTTCCACTCCGACATGCATGAATACATTGCAATAGGTATGATAATGAGTAAAACAATCGCTAAAAGGAGAATTGATATGAAACTGGACATAATTGGTGACATACACGGATGCTATGACGAATTGCTGTCGCTCATCGATAAGCTCGGATATTCACTTGCATCAGGATTGCCGCTCCATGAAGATGGAAGACAGCTCGCTTTTGTGGGGGACGCGATGGACCGGGGTCCGTCATCGTTGAAAACGCTGGAGTTCATGTTCAAACTGCAAGACAATCATAAACTCATCTATTCCCCCGGCAACCATTGCAATAAACTTTACCGCCTCGCAAAAGGCAGCAACGTCCAAAAGAAAAACGGACTTGAAACGACAGTGGCGGAATTGAATGCCCTGCAGCCAAAGAGAAAAATGCGTTTCTTGGACCGCTACAGGCAATTCTATGAAGCTTTGCCGCTATATGAAAATCTGGACAACGGACAACTAATTATTGCACACGCGGGAATCCGTGAACAGATGATCGGAGAACCTTTTTCAAATAAAATACAGTCGTTCGTCCTCTACGGGGATACGACCGGTGAAACGCTCCCCGACGGCAGACCTGTCAGAAGGGATTGGGCAAAAAAATATTCCGGGGACGCCTGGATTGTCTACGGACATACGCCGGTCAAGGATGCAAGATTCGTAAACCGAACTGTCAATATCGATACAGGATGCGTGTTCGGAGGCAAGCTGACAGCTATCCGCTATCCGGAAATGGAGATCGTCACCGTTCCTTCCAAGCAACCGTTTATTCCAGAGAAATTCACTTATTTTGATTGATCCGAACCGGTCTCCAATTGTTTCAAGTCCGCAGGCAATTCACTCATGAACGTCATTAGCTCATTCGTCAACGGATGTCGGAAGCCTATGCAAGCGCAATGCAATGCCTGTCTTCCAAGCAACCCACGGCTACCCCCATATAAGTCATCGCCTGCAAGCGGGTGGCCGAGCCATTGCAAATGGACACGTATTTGATGGGTCCGTCCTGTATGCAACTTCAAAGATACGGACGTGAGCTGCACGCCATCCCGTTCAAAGCGGCCAAGCACCTGGACATCAGTCCTCGCATATTGGCCATCTTGCCGGACCGTCCTTTCAATGATACTACCGTCTTTCCGTCCGATCGGCTGTTCAATGGTAAAGGCATCCTTCTTTACATACCCTTCCACGAACGCAATATAACTGCGCTTAAAACCGATCTTCTGCATCTGTTCACTGAGCAGATGATGGATATGCCGGTTCTTCGCCAAGCAAACGAGGCCCGACGTATCGGTATCCAGCCTTGTTAGGACATGCACGGTCGACGGGACATGCTCGGCTTCGAACTTTCCGGCAACGAAATTGGCGACCGTCCCGTTCGGCTGATCGCGTGACGGGATTGTCCCTTGGCCAGCTGGCTTATCGATGATTAGAATCGCTTCATCTTCATAAACAATTGCCAGATTGCCAGTTTCAGGAACAAGACCGACGCTCGGCTCTTCCTGCGGAAATTGGACCGTAACGGAATCCCCTTGCTTCAACGTATGCCTCACCGTCTGCTCCGACCCGTTCACGAGCAGCAAGCCACCGTCATATTTCACCGCTGTCAAAGTCCGTTTTGAGATTCCTTTTTCGTGCAGGAACTCCCGTAGCAAGATCTCATCTTGTTCTACAATGAACTCAAGTGTGAACTTCTTTTCAGTCATAATCGCTTCACTCATCACTTGCGATGAAGGAGTCATGAACCCTCGTCCAGAACGGGAACGGACGGAATCTTCCGAAACGCACCTTTTCATCCGCCACTTTATACTCGATCGACTTCACGTCTTTATGCAACAGTTGCAAATGATCGATCGTCACCATGAAATCCGGTCCCTTGACCGGCGTCAGCACGCAACTATGATGTGCAGGCAGGATAAGTGGTGATCCAACTGTCCGGAACACACGGTTGTTGATCGAAGCCATTTCGGTCAGTTGGATGGCGTGCAAGGATGGGTGGATAATCGCGCCGCCGAGAGCTTTATTATAAGCGGTCGAGCCCGATGGCGTTGACATGCATAGTCCGTCCCCGCGGAATCTTTCAAAATGCACACCGTTTAATTCTACGTCCATGACGAGCGTCACTTCAGGGGATTTGACCGTTGATTCATTGAGTGCAAGATACTTTGCGGCTTTTTCGGACTGTCGGTAATTGATGATCACTTCAAGAAGGGGGTATTCGATGACGTTATATTCCTTCCGCGCAATCGACAGGACAAGTTTCTCCATCTCTTCGGGCTTCCAATCGGCGTAGAATCCGAGATGCCCGGTATGGATGCCGATGAAAGCTGTATCCTTCAGGCGATGGATATATTTATGGAAGGCGTGCAGCAACGTGCCGTCCCCTCCTATCGATAAAACGATATCAGGTTCATCTTCGTCAAAGACAAGTCCGAAATCGGACAAATAATCCCTAGCTTCATCTTTCAGTCGATTCGACAACGGATCATTTCTCGTCTGTATTGCGAATTTCATTATAGCCCCCCCTTTCCCTTTTTTTATCACTGTAATCCCTATCGGCGGTTTCTTTGAACGCGCTGAAGTATTGCTGGGCGTCATGGATTTCATCGCGGATGAGCGACATTTCTTCATCCAACCTGAAAGCGGCTTCTGCAGCCCTTTCCAGTCGATGCATAATGACATTCGGCAATTCGCCTTGATATTTGTAGTTCAAGGAATGTTCGATGGACGCCCAGAAGTTCATTGCCAATGTACGGATCTGAATTTCTGCTAGAATCGACTTCTCCCCATGGATCGTCTGGACTGGATACTCGATGATCATATGGTAGGACCGGTATCCGCTCGGCTTCTTATGAGAGATATAATCCCTTTCCTCAACGACTTGCATGTCGGTTCGCTGCCGCAATGTATGAACAACTTTTCCGATATCATCGACGAACTGGCACATAATACGGAGACCGGCAATATCCGGAAGCTCCTCCGCCAACTCCGCTGAAGGTTTGAAGGGGATTCCCTTTTCAAGGGTTTTATCATAGATGCTCGCTAGTGGTTTCACCCGTCCCGTTACGAATTCCACGGGCATATGGACGCCCTCGAGTTCGTATTGCGCACGAAGCCCCTTCAATTTCACCTTCAATTCGGAAACAGCCTGTTTATATGGTTCAAGAAATTGCTTCCACTCCTTCATAAGTAGCCCTCCAAACTATTGATTGATGTTTTGGAGGAAGGCCTCGAATTCCTGCTCCACCGCAGTCGTGAATGCCTCTCCATAATTGTCGTTCCCTTCAATATTATAGACGAGCATCGTCAGCTCCTCTATAAAGCCCGGCAACGGTATTTTTACATCGTTCCACGCAAGGCACGGATCGTTGCCGGCTTTAAGCGCCTGCGCCATATACGGCCAAGTATCTTTCGGGAAATGTATGTATGTATATCCTTCATCTTCGTCCAGTAAATAGACAAATGCATGTTCCTCGGAATCGGTTATCATTTTCTTTGCTGGGGTTCCGGTTGGCAGTTCAGCATTCCCATCCAATAAAAACAAGATATCATTGCCGTTCTCTTGCCCTTTTATCACTCGGTTCTGAATTCGCATAGGTCTTCTTCCTTTCAATGATCTTACGTTCAGTCTACCATATGAGAGCCGCTGGCGCAGTCTGTAGCATGCGTTTTTATCCCGAACTTGCTATACTTGATTCAGTAGCAACTTTAGATAGTCCTAAAGAAAGGGAGTAGCAAAATGGATGCACGCGCAATTCGTACAATAATGGATATTCAGGCGATGCAGACACTAGGTTCGGTGCAAACTTTCGCGAACGGGCAGGAGTCAACTTCCTCCTTATTCAGCATGATGATAAATGATGTTTTAACTGGCATGACGAGCGGCGCTCCACGACCGGAGACGCTTCCTTTTCAATCTTTCGGCATGTTAGGGGGAATTCAGTCGATGAACAGCCTCCAGTATACAGGTCCGAACAACGTTTATTTGCCCGCAGGCCTCCAGTCAGCCGTTTTCGCTTCCCGGCCGACGGGCAGTGAAAGTTCAGTCGCGAATAAAGACTATGGTGATTTCATTCAGCGAGCCGCGGACACGTACCGCTTGCCCGTGAACCTGATTTCGTCCGTCATCAAACAGGAATCCAACTTCAACAGCACAGCAGTCAGCGGCGCGGGTGCGATGGGCTTGATGCAACTTATGCCAGGCACTGCCAAACTGCTCGGTGTAAAGGATGGGTTCGATCCGGAGCAAAATATAATGGGCGGGGCCAAGTACTTACGACAAATGCTTGATCAGTTCGGCAATATCGAGATGGCATTAGCCGCATATAATGCAGGTCCCGGAAACGTCAGAAAATATGGCGGGATACCGCCTTTCAAGGAAACTGAACAATATGTTTCCAAAGTGCTAAACTTCTATAATCGCATTGAACTCTGACAACATTTCACTATGCTAGAAGGCATTATGTTTGTGAAAGAATTGTTTCGTTGTTAAAATGTCCATACAGTCAGAACAAAGGAGATTGGCATACATGACACGAAAACCTTTGATCCCTTACGAGGAAATCGGTGCTGAAAAATTATCGGAACTCATCGATCGTTTTTATGAAAAAGTGGCTGTCCACCCGGACTTATATCCGATTTTCCCTGAAGATCTGACGGAAACAGCACGCAAGCAGAAACAATTTCAAACACAATATTTAGGCGGACCGAATTTATTCACGGAAGAGCACGGACATCCGATGATGAAAGCGCGTCATATGCCTTTTCCGATAACTCCTGCACGTGCAACAGCATGGCTCGCTTGTATGGCGGAAGCTATGGACGATGTAGGCTTGGAAGGACCTTTGCGGGAAGTGTATTATCATAGGCTCGCCATGACCGCGAACCATATGGTGAATCGAAGCGAGGGGGATGAGCGGTGAACAGGGAAACTCTGTTGGAAAGCGGTCCCACTTCTTCAGCCTCCTTGTCAAAGCCCATCGAAATTTACGTCTTCGTAGATCCTTTATGCATGAATAGCTGGGCGCTCCAGCCATTGCTAAGGAGATTACAAGTTGAATACGAACGATATTTCACACTGAAGATCGTTCTGCGCACTTCTTTAACGAAGACAAACTCATGCTGCTTCGTCAATATGGACGATGCGAAGGCGTGTACTAAAAACCATCCGGCGTTTCCGAGCATCGCCTTAAAAGCAGCGGAGTTCCAAGGAAAGCGTGCAGCTTTCCGATTCCTGTCAAAGCTATTCGAATACACATATTTGAAAAAGAGGAATGTTCTCTCCTTTTCAGTACTTGTTGAAATAGCGGAAAACCTCGGATTAGATGTCGATGAATTCATTCTCGATTTCTCATCGAATCACGTTTTGCGTTCCTTGCAGGTCGATTTGCATTTGGCGAATGAAATGGAAGTGGAAGACGCACCTTCCTTCGTTTTCTTCAATGAAAATATCGAAGACGAAGGGTTGAAGGTGAACGGGCTGCATTCCTATGATATATACGAGCAGATTTTGGAAGAGATGGTCGGGTACGAAATCACACCAGGTGCCCCGCCGACTTTGGATGAGTTGTTCCAGCGTTTCGATTCAATTTCCACGAATGAAATCGCTGAAATTTACAACATCCCGGAAAAAGCAGCCGAGCGCGAATTGAAAAAGCAGCTCCTTCTCCAAAAGATTGAAAGGCTGCCACTTACCAATATGACATTATGGCGTAAGCGCCGTTGAATTTTCAAAGCAGATTGCATGGATTACCGTGCAATCTGCTTATTTATTTTTTATTAGACAAACAAAAGACACTAAATATTAGCCGGATTTCCGCTTCAGGCGGACGCTTTCCGGGGGGCGGGCGGTGAGCCGCTTCCTTCGCTACGCTACGTCCAGGGTCTCACCTGTCCCGCTAATCCCCCAGGAGTCGCCGCCTTCCGCTCCAATCCTGGTAAGACGATTTGTAATTAATAATCTGTATATAGAATGAACTTATAATTTGATACTGTATATTTATTTATGATTAATTAGGGATCTTTTTTTGCTTCACTAGCTATTTGAGTAGCTGCAGTTGCTTGGAGTGAAAGCACGAGACTCCTGCAAACGCCGTTACAAAGAACGGCGTTTGCGAGTAAAAGCGCAGCGTTGCGAGCAGGAGTAGGATGCCTTAATTTCTGCAAAGAACGCAGAAATTAAGGCAAATCGAACCCTTTGCTGTCCGATTAGCTAAGGCAACGCCCGCGGAAAGCGAGTACTGGAACGGAAACTAACTGCCCATATTTATATACAAGAAAAGAGCATCCACTCTTGGGGGAGAGGGATGCTCTTTTACAAAGGGAATGGGAGAAATGTTCACGTTCAAACAAAAGGGGTGTATGTTTGGTATGTGATTTATTTCACATCTATAACTTATCATAAAATAATAGTAACATCAACATTTCACATAAAGTTTCACATGTCTGTCACAAATTAATTGCGAAATAAACCCTATACCTAAAGACTTCCAACCTCTTACTATAAAGATTCTGCATTCAAAAATTCGAATGTAAGCGCTTTACACATTACTATATTAATATAACCTGAAATCATCCAAACAGAAAAAACCTGACATAAGCGCTATAAACGCTTAGTCAGGTCGTTTTTCACTTATCCAAGCAATTCTTCCAGCTCAGCCAACCTTTCCGCAAACACTTTGCACGCCTCTTCGATCGGCTGCGTGCTCGTCATATCGACGCCTGCCTTTTTCAAAACTTCGATCGGATAATCGGATGATCCTGCTTTCAGGAAATGATTGATGTAACGGTCGACAGCTGGCTGGCTTTCCGACAAAATCTGATGGCTGAGCGCAACCGCAGCACTGAAGCCTGTTGCATATTGATACACATAATAATTGTAATAGAAGTGTGGGATGCGCGCCCATTCAAGAGCGATTTCCTTATCTTCTTCCACTGCCTCACCGAAATATTTCTTGTTCAATGCAGCATATTCTTCTGACAATTTGTCAGCTGTCAAAGCGACGCCATGCTGATCAAGCTGATGGATCAGATGCTCGAACTCAGCAAACATCGTTTGACGGAATACCGTTCCACGGAATCCTTCAAGCCAATGGTTCAGTAAATAAATGCGTTTCTGCTTATCGTCGATTGTTTTTAATAAATAATCGTTTAGAATCGCTTCGTTCACCGTAGATGCGACTTCAGCGACAAAAATGGAATAGCCGCTGTAGTTGACCGGCTGATTCTTCCTCGAATAGTAGCTGTGAACACTATGGCCGAACTCATGAGCCAATGTGAACATATTGTTGACGTTGTCCTGCCAATTCATAAGGATGTATGGGTTTGTGCCATAGGAACCCGACGAGTAAGCTCCTGAACGCTTCCCTTTATTTTCACGTACATCCACCCAACGGTTTTCAAGTCCTTCCTTGACGATTGAAGTATACTCTTCGCCAAGCGGATGGAAACTCTCGAGCATCGTTGCTGTCGCTTCCTCATACGGAATCTTCATTTCCACGTCTTTTACCATCGGTGCAAACATGTCCCACATATGGAGTTCATTCAGGCCAAGGACTTTTTTGCGCAACGCGACGTAGCGATGATGCAATCCGAGATTTTTATTAATTGTATTGACGAGGTTATCATACACCTGCTCCGGGATATGGTTGTTCGACAAAGCCGCTTCCCGCGCAGATGTGTACTTTCGGATGCGTGCATTGACGTTATTCCGTTTAACATTTCCGCTCAACGTGGAAGCGAAAGTGTTTTTAAACTCGCCATATTTGCCGTACATCGCTTTGAATGCATCTTCACGTACGCGAGCATCCTTGCTTTCAAGGAAACGGATATACCGTCCATGTGACAATTCAGCCTCTTCCCCATCTTCGTCTTTCACCATTGGGAACGTCAAGTCGGCATTATTCAACATGCTGAATGTTTCCGACGAGCTGCCCGTCACTTCGCCCATCTGCGCTAGGATCGCTTCCTGTTCAGCAGGAAGGATATGCGCGCGATAAGCGTTCATTTCTTCGAACTCATGCTTATACAGTTTCAAGTTATCGTTGTTTTCTACGAGACTGTTCAATTCCTCTTCAGGGATGGATAGCAACTCAGGCGTGAGGTATGAAAGCGCTGTCGAAATTTTGACATACAATGTTTTTGCACGGCTCTCCATTGCTTGATAGAAACTGTTCGTCGTATCCTGATCGCCTTTCAAATGGGCATACGTATACAGTTTCCCCATTCTCTGATAGATTGTATCCCGATAGGAAAGCGCCTCGAACAATGCTTCTGCGCCTTGATTCAACGTCCCTTTAAATGTTTCCGCCTTTCCTGAGAGCTCTTCAATTTCCTTGAACTCCTGCTCCCACGCTTCGTCGGTCGGGAAAATATCCTCTAGACGCCACGTTTCTTCCACTTTTACTTGATCGCGCGTCAATACTTTGTTTTTCGTTTCAGTCGTCATTCAAAATCCTCCCCATCATCTTTCTTCGTATAACGAATCATTTTCATTCTCTCAATTTCGTTCCTCATTTGCAAGGAATCTTTCTGAAATAATTCGCAAGACCATGTTTTCAAGCAAGTCTGTTTTTTGCGTTGTCGAGTCAATGCCATAACAGCCTAAGAAATCGATGTAATACTTGCATGCCATCGTTTTCCCTTTATACTCCCCGCTAAAACTTCGGACGAAGCGTCCAATCGAATATGGCGCTACATCCGAATGTGGTATTTCATTCCGTTTCAGGAAGTGCACAAGCCGGAACTGCCATTCAACGTCCGGTTCACGAAATGCGGAATTCCTCTGAACGGGCACACCGATCCATGGCGGCAGTTGTGTCGGAAGCATTTTCATTTCATAGCAGCTTCTTAAGAATGGGTCTTTAATGCCCTTTCTATTCAATGCTATCCGGTTCTGCAACTCTTTCTGGCGAAGCGTTTCATATAGATTACCATATTGACTTACCTCATTCTCGGTGGGTGCTTTCGGGCGCGCGAAAGGGAAAACTTGAAATGGTAAAGGAAGGATTCGGTGCAAACCGATATACCGTTGTCCGGCTACATGCAGCAGACTGCTGAAATAGTGAAATGTTTGATTGTGGGGATTAAAAGTGAGGAGAACGTGATTATTAAGGGATGTGCTTTCTATGAACCACTCTTGGAACTTTGAGAATTGAAATAAGCCAACACCTTCAGGAAGGGTTCTGAATTTTGCCGGGGTATGCAAAATCCAGATAGGGTCCATGCCGGCTTTACGATATCCTTCCGTCCGTTCTTCCAGTAGAGAGATGGGGATGGTGCTGCATTGAAACTCGATCGGGTAGCTCTTTTTGCCAGTTTTGACGAGCAGATCAGGTCGCTGTAAAATCCTGTTTAGCGTTGGTTCCAATTCGACTTCCATTTGGACATTTACTAGAAATTGATACAATAGCCGCTTGCCGTTCAAGTGTTGCTGGGACTCCCCTTCGGAAAACGATGCGCTGCAAGCTGTGTCTCTCTTATGCGCAAAATGCGGGATGACGATGTCGCCGACTTTCAACTGGACTTGGCCTTTGCACTGCGGGCAATAAAAACTGCGGGTCTGCCGCCACCTTCGCAGTTCATGCCGTTCCAGTTCGGCGGATAATATAATCATTTTTCCTTCATCTGAACAAGCTGTTAAAATAGCCCTCACTCCTTTCAATTGTATTGTAAGGAATAGGACTGGTTATTTCAAATATTATGAATCTAACGGTTTTCGAGTACTTTGCGCGGTTTATGCGTGATTATAGGGGTTTATGCGTGAATAAATTCATTTATGAGGTTTTCTGGCGAGTTATGCGTTTTTAGAGGGTTTTATGCGTGAGTTTTCGATTTTATGCGTGATTGATTGATAATAAAAAAACTGTTCCCCATTTTCTATCGGGGAACAGTGTGTATGTTATTAGTTGCCGAAGTATTTTTTCACAGTTGCCAATACGTCAGATTCCATAATGACTTTGCCGTATTCTTCTAGACGGTGGATCGTCACTTGGGATAAAGAGCCATATTCTGAAATGAGGCTGCAGAAATCGGATTTATCGTCATCATCCATTTTCGATTCATCATAAATCACGTATAGATAGAATTTATTTTCAAATGAATAGAGAGATGATTCAACTGCGTATGGGGGAATGATGTTTGACAGTGGAATGAGGTTTTCGAACTCTTCAAAGACGAACATATCGGACGTCCATACAACAGGCTCATCATTCAATTCATTCATAAGTTGTTCGGAATCGGCAAACATGCTGGGATCTGGTTCGAAGGTCTTTCGGGAATCATCCATGCTTAACTGGGCATCTGATTCGTCATTGTCCGAAAGTTGCGCCCGCGTCACGGTTACTTCAATTCCGTTATTCATCGCATGGACTTGAATCCATAATGGACCTTCCACTTCGAATTCGGTCTCATCGTTGATTTCGTCCATCATCTCCCAGAAGAGCTCTTCACTTTTGTCACGATTGTACCAAACCTCTTCCCGTGTAAAGCCCCGTTCCTCAATGTCGATATACGATAAGTAAAACTTTACTGTATTATCATTGATTCGCTCTATTTCCATCCCTTTTCTCTCCCTTCCTTACAAACAGGCTTGTGCCCATTTCGTTATTTTCGCAATAAACCTGCAATGCTTATACTTATCATATGACCATCCCGGAGGTTTTGAAAGGGTTATCCTCAGGTGGACGGATAATAATCAATTACGCCTCGTCGTAACTGCGTACAGATTTCAAATTAGTATCTCCTTTAAAATCTGTGACATCCGCCGCGAGACAGAACATAACTCAGTTGGTTTTTGCTGAATTATGTTACTAGCATTGTAGAGAACATTTGCATGATTAGCAAGGGAAAATTAAAAAGCTGATAGGATTGGCGTAATGCCTGTCAACTCCCTATCAGCTTTACTATGTCTACTATTAGTTTACCATGCGCCGCGCTTCAAGAAGCTGATAGGCCCTTACTTTCCGAGGTAGGAAGCGTCTGATTTCATCTTCATTATACCCTACCTGAAGCCTTTTTTCATCTAGGATGATCGGTCTTCTTAATAGGCCCGGATGTTCTTGAATCAATTCATATAAACGTTGCAGTGGAAGGCTTTCCACATCTACATTCAGTTTTTGGAAGATTTTGGAGCGAGTCGAGATGATTTCATCTGTTCCATCTTCTGTCATACGTAAAATCTGTTTGATTTCATCGATATTCAACGGTTCAGAGAAAATATTACGTTCAGAATATGGAATTTCATGCTCTTCTAACCATGCCTTCGCTTTTCTACATGATGTGCAACTTGGTGAGGTAAATAATGTAACTCCCATTCGCTGACACTTCCTTTCAGTCGGCTAACTATCTTATATTTAGAAAAATTAAATTAGAATTATTTTAAAGTAATAAGCTTAACTCCTATTATACACATATTCATTCTCAATGAATACACTTTTTCACAAAAAAGTGGAACAGATGGTTTACTTGTCACAATTCCGCAATATTATAGGGTTTACAGCTCCTTCAACTATGTACTTTAACACTTCTTTACTGTTATACCCGATGGAAGAAAAGTTTAAACATCAATGATTGAAATAATTCTTTTCTCATTTAGATTTCCTCGAATGAAAAATATCATTCCACAACTAGTAGTACGACATAGAAGCCTGAAAAGTTCCAATATACATCAAAAAAACTCCGGAAACCTTTACTTCAGGCTCCCGGAAGAAGATTAAGGCGTGTAGTCTACGCCCTCTGTATATTTATTCTTCGCATTCCATAAAAGGAACTCATCAATGCCATTTTCTTTCAATGCTTTGATTTGCGCTTCGACCTCTTCTTTCCCATAGCGAAGATAATTCCCACTCCCTAGCCAAGGTGCACTGAAATCCTGTAGCCAAGGACGGGAAACCGGCGGATTATCAAGCGCACCCAGCTTGGCATTCTCCACCTTCGCATATTCCGCTACAAGGCGGTAAGGTTCAAGATCGGGCTTCGCAATACCGAAATAAGATGTCCAATGGCTCGGATAAATCATCGAGGAAATGACATCAACATTCTCGGAAATCTTCGAGAAGTTCTGCCCGATGCCAGGTGCTTCGGGCAATGTTGCCGCGTAGCCGAAAATATCGACCGAAACGTCCACGTCATAAGGTTTTAATTGCTCTCGTGCATATGCCACGAAATCAGTCACCGCTTCAACCCTGCGCTGGACCGGGTCTAGTTCAGACTCTTTATAGTCATCCATCGAGTATTTCAACGTTTCATGCCGTTTTTCGAATCCTTCCGGAAAACGGACATAATCGAACTGGATTTCCTTGAAACCCACCTTCGCCGCTTCAATTGCGATGTCGACGTTATGATCCCATACTTCCTTCATGAACGGATTGACGAAGGATTCGCCCCTGCCGTTTTTCCACACTTTATCACCATCCATGAATGACAGTTCGGGACGCTTCTCCGCGAGAACGCTATCTTTGAACACGACAATTCTTGCGATTGGATAGACCTTCCGCTCCTCAAGCGTCTCTAGCATCTTCCGCGGATCTTTTATGTATGGTTTCCCAATGCCCATGTTGAATAACGGCGAATCCTCTTGCGGCTTATATGTTAAATAACCGAAGTCTTCTTTAATGTCAATGACCATTGCATTCAAGTCCGTCGAATCAATCAACTTCAGTAATCTCTCGAAAGCGGAGCCCCCTGCCGAATGCCCCGTCACGTAAACACCCCGCACTGCATCAGGATAGTCAAATACGAGTCCCGAATCATGTGTGTATAATTTTGAACTGGCAACAATCCCCTCGTCTATTTCTTCAAAACCATATGTACGTTCAGCAAATACAATAGAGGTCTTTGTCTCATCCGCTTGAACCGACAGTGGCATAGCCAATGCACTCGCAAGCAATAACGAGCTGACCCATTTCATTTTTTTCATCTGACACATCCTCTCTCTTTCACTCATTCTATCAAAGCAAAAAAAATATGAATAGGTAAAGTCATCAATTCCCTTGATTTCCTGTCGAAAAACCTGTTTTTTTGTCGAATCATCCTTAAGTGGCCAGGGATTGCATATAGTATAGAACCGACTAGATTTTTAATTTGCTTTATTCTTCAAGCCGTATTATACTTTTGACAACTATTACGAAAAGCGAAGACGGAAAGAGTATTCTTGTCGCGGCATTGAAGAGAGCCTGTGGTTGGTGCGAACAGGCATGGCGGACGAGAGGAATTGGGTTCCCGAGCTTGACTGGCGAAAAAGATCTTTATTCATTATCCAGTAGCCAATCACGTCTCCCCGCGTTAAGGGGTTTGAGTGGCCTGCTTGCAGGCTGATTCGGGTGGTACCACGGTTGATTCACATCAGTCGTCCCTTTTTTAGGGATGGCTGATGTTTTTTTATTCTTTTTTTTTATTATTGATTTTAGGTACTTCTGTTTATTGAAGCGAAAGGCGGCGACTCCTGCGAACGCCGTCACGAAGAACGGCGTTTGCGAGCAAAAGCCAAGCGTTGCGAGCAGGAAGGGGCTGCCTTAATTTCTGCAAAGAACGCAGAAATACGGCAAATCGAACCCTTCGCTGTTCGATTGGAAAGCGTCCGCCTGAAGCGAAGATTAACAGTATTTATTCAGAGGAGGAATTTTACATGAAAACAATTTTTTCGGGCGTTCAGCCCACAGGGACAGTAACATTAGGGAACTACATCGGGGCATTTAAGCAATTTACGGAGCTGCAACACGAATACGACTGCCGATTCTGCATCGTCGACCAGCACGCAATCACCGTACAGCAAGACCCGGATGAACTTGCGAAGACGATTCGTTCACTCGCTGCCATCTATATCGCCAGCGGCATTGATCCAGAGAAGTCGCTCCTGTTCATTCAATCGGAAGTGCCAGCGCATGCCCAGGCTGGATGGATGATGCAATGCATCTCCTATATCGGCGAGCTAGAGAGGATGACTCAGTTCAAAGATAAATCTGACGGGAAAGAAGGAGTATCTGCCGGCCTTCTCACGTACCCGCCTTTGATGGCTGCGGATATTCTCATCTACAATACCGACATCGTTCCAGTCGGAGACGATCAAAAGCAGCATGTCGAATTGACAAGGGATCTCGCCGAACGCTTCAATAGACGTTATGGTGAAGTGCTTACCATCCCGGAAGTGCGCATACCGAAAAATGGCGCGCGCATCAAATCATTGCAAGACCCATTGAAGAAAATGAGCAAGTCGGATCCGAATAAAAAAGGGACGATTTCGCTATTGGATACACCGAAGGAAATCGAAAAGAAAATTAAAAGTGCGGTGACGGATTCGGATGGTATCGTGAAATTCGACGTAGAAAACAAGCCGGGTGTTTCAAACCTATTGACAATTGAATCGGCATTAAGCGGCATCTCGATTGCCGACCTTGAATCGAAATACGAAGGGCTTGGCTATGGCGCATTCAAAACGGGTGTTGCCGAGGCTGTCATCGGACATCTTACACCTATCCAGGAACGCTATGAGGAGCTTCTCAATTCCTCTGAGCTTGATGTCCATCTTGATCGCGGAGCCGATAAAGCGAATGCGATTGCGTCCGCCACACTTAAGAAAATGGAGTATGCGATGGGGCTCGGAAGAAGACGGTAATCGCAAGAAGTATGACTGCCATTACAAAAAGCGTGAAGTCAGCCGTTTGGATAATGAACAGCAGGATCTGCTTCCAGCTATAGCCGAGCGATAGATAATTGAAATAGAAGATCATATGTGTAGTCGTAATGACTATGAGTCCGTAACTGATGAGGAAGAAGAAGATACGTGTCATATATACATCGCCCTTTTGCTTTTCTTCCATTGTATGAATGAAAGCTCCCCATTTAGAAGAATCCTAAATGGGGAGCTTTTCATCTATTCGTTCATATTTTCTTGAATACGAGTGAAGCGTTATGTCCTCCGAAGCCGAGGGAATTGCTCATCGCATATTGGATATCCGCTTTCCTTGCTTGGTTGACGACATAGTCGAGGTCGCATTCAGGGTCTTCATTCACGTAATTCATTGTAGGTGGAAGAATCCCTTCCTGCAATGCCTTCACCGTGAAGATTGCTTCCAATCCTCCGGCAGCGCCGAGCAGGTGTCCCGTCATCGATTTCGTCGAACTCATAGCTAGCTTATACGCATGTTCGCCGAAGACCGTTTTCGCTGCAAGCGTTTCGAACAGGTCGTTATACGGCGTGCTCGTTCCGTGTGCATTGATGTAATCGATTTTGTCCGGGCTGATTTCCGCTTCATCGATTGCTTGACGCATTGCGCGTGCTCCGCCTTCACCTTCAGGAGCTGGAGCAGTAATATGATGGGCATCTCCTGTTGAACCGTACCCGACGATTTCCGCATATATTTTCGCGCCGCGTTTCACTGCATGCTCGTACTCCTCTAGAATGAGGATGCCCGCGCCTTCACCGATGACAAAGCCATCCCTTTCCTTATCAAATGGACGGGAAGCTGTTGCCGGATCAGGATTCAATGACAATGCTGTATTTGCACAGAAACCGGCTACGGCCATCGTCGTGATCGGAGCTTCTGCACCACCCGTGATCATGACGTCCGCATCTCCGCGTTTAATGACTTCGAATGCGTCACCGATTGAATTTGTTCCGGATGCACAAGCAGTCACTGTGCATGAGTTGATGCCTTTCGCGCCCAAATGGATTGACACTTGGCCTGAAGCCATGTCAGGAATCATCATTGGAACGAAGAACGGGCTGACCCGGCGGTATCCTTTTTCTTGGAACGTCTTGAACTGCTGCTCATGTGTTTCCATGCCGCCAATGCCTGAACCGATCCAAACACCCGTACGCAATCCAGTCTCTTCATCCAATTCAAGATTCGCATCTTTCATTGCCATGATGGATGCTGCGAGCGCATAGTGCGTGAAACGGTCCATCTTCCGCGCATCTTTCCGCGGGATATACTCTTCGATGTCGAAATCTTTCACTTCCGCAGCAACTTTCACTGGGAACTGTTCACTGTCCAGTCTTGTGAGTGGGCCGATCCCGGATTTTCCGTTCAATACCGCTTCCCATGATTCCTCTGCGGAATTTCCTACTGGAGAAACTGCTCCAACCCCTGTAATGACTACACGACGTCTTTCCATTATTGAAAACTCCCCTTCATTTTTACAAATTTAATTACTTATAATGCTTCGTTCAAAAGTGTATCTCTAATTTACTTTAGTATATAGTAATCCGAAGTTATTTTCCCCATTTAATGCAGAGCGCACCCCATGTTAGACCGCCGCCGAATCCGACAAGTACGATGATATCATCATCTTTCACGCGGCCTTCCTGCAGGTCGTCGTATAATGAAATCGGAATGGACGCCGCCGAAGTATTTCCATATTTATGGACTGACTTGGACATTTTTTCAATCGGCAAGCCAAGCCGTTCGCGCGATGCCTCCATAATACGGATATTCGCTTGGTGTGGAATCAAATAATCGACATCCTCCGTCGTCAGACCCGCCTTTTCCGTAACACTTACGGCTGATTCGCCCATTTGACGAACTGCAAACTTGAACACTTCACGTCCGTTCATATGGAGGTACTTATCTTGGTATAGGTGTTTGCCTCCGGTACCATCGGCTCCTAATTCAAAGGATAGGATTCCCCGGCCTTCGCTCACTTTACCGACTACTGCTGCACCGGCACCGTCCCCGAAAAGGACTGCCGTGTTGCGGTCTTCCCAATCCGTGATTTTTGACAGCTTCTCTACCCCGACTACGAGTACATGTTCATACGTTCCTGCCTCAACGAAATGCTTAGCCGTAACGACTCCGTACATGAATCCTGCACATGCCGCTGACACATCCATCGCGGCTGCATTTTTCGCGCCTAATCGCTCTTGGATCATAGTCGCAACGGATGGGAAAGGACGATCCGGCGTCACCGTAGCAACGATGATCATTCCGATGTCTTCCGGGTGGAGGCCCGAATTTTCAATAGCACTTACCGCCGCTTCATACGCCATATCGGACGTATTGGTATTATCATCGGCGATGCGCCTTTCTTCAATGCCGGTGCGCGTACGGATCCATTCGTCCGTCGTATCGATGCGCTGTTCAAGATCATGGTTTGTTACAACTTGTGAAGGAACAAATTTCCCTATGCCGATCAATCCTGCATTCATCTTACATACCCCGTTCCTTATCATCTATTATTAGTACCTGGTATTAATTATAGAAGATTACAGTCTGTTTTTCAATATGTCGACACGATTTCGCCAAAGAATATATCGACAAGGCATAATTTTGTTTATAGATGGGACGTGCTATGGTATGATTACGAGGAAATAGTTACGATGAGGTGAATTCGATGAAATACATCATGGCATTTGTTTGGTCTTTTCTACTTGTAACGATGGTTAACTATGTAGCAGGTTCAATCGCCGGTATGGCTTTCGACTTCAGAGCGGGACTTGTCGCTTCGATCGTCTTGGCAGTCATCATCCTTTGCATTACTGCAATCACTCCAGACGGAGAAGTCGCAGATTATTGACCATCCGTAAAGCCGTTCACTTCAGTGTGGATGGTTTTTTTATTTGTAGGAATGAAAACTAATTGCTTCTTAATGAAAATTAAGGAAGAATGAGTACTTCTCACCCGATAACGAGAACTCTTCGACGTTAAACGAGAACTTGCCCCCCGGTAACGAGAACTCTTCGACGTTAAACGAGAACTTGCCCCCGATAACGAGAACTCTTCGAAATAATTAATTCAAAAAAAGCCCTGGACACCGATTCGATATCGGCATCCAGGGCTTATATTATTTCTTATCAATCTGCAACTTTCCATCTTCCATCCGCAGCACCAACTTCTCATCATCTCTCAAGTCGCCTTTGATGATTTCCTTAGCGACAGCTGTTTCGACGTGGCGTTGGATGAAACGCTTCAACGGTCTTGCGCCAAACTCTGCGTCCGTACCTTCCCGGACGATCCAGTCAACAACGTTGTCACTGTATTCCAACTCGACTTCCTGTTCATCCAGCCGTTTCACAAGGTTCTCAAGCATCTTCTTGGCAATCAAACGGAACGAGTCGCCTGATAATGAATGGAAGATGATAATGTCGTCCATCCGGTTCAGCAGCTCCGGTTTGAAATGGCCGCGCAGTTCCGCCATGACCAAATCCTCGGCGGCATGCTCATCAGAATCGAACTGGCCTTGCAGCAAGTATGCGGATCCGATGTTGGACGTCATGATGACGACCGTGTTCGTGAAGTTGACGAGCCGTCCTTGGCTATCGGTTATGCGGCCGTCGTCCAAGATTTGAAGCAATATATTCGCGACATCAGGATGCGCCTTCTCGATTTCATCCAGAAGAACGACTGAGTACGGATTGCGGCGTACCGCTTCCGTCAGCTGTCCACCCTCTTCATAGCCGACATACCCCGGAGGCGCCCCGACGAGCCGGGACACGCTGTGCTTCTCCATATATTCGGACATGTCGATCCTGATGAAATGGTCTTCCGAATCAAATAACGTTGCAGCGAGCGTTTTGGCAAGCTCCGTCTTCCCTACCCCAGTCGGACCGAGGAACAGGAATGATCCAATCGGCTTGTCAGGATCCTTGATACCCGCACGTGCGCGCCAAACCGCTTCCGTAACGAGCTGGACGGCATCATCCTGACCGATTACCCTTTCTTCCAACGTCTCACGAAGACGGAGCAATTTTTCCCGTTCCCCTTCAACAAGCTTCGTAACCGGGATGCCCGTCCAGCGAGCGACAATCATCGCGATTTCATCCTCCGTCACTTCTTCCCGCAACAATCGGCTATCAGAGTTAGTGATGAGTGACGCTTCCAATTCATGAAGCTGCTTTTCAAGCTCAGGAATCTTGCCATATTGGAGTTCAGCCGCTTTATTCAAATCAAAACGGTTCTGTGCGTCCTCCAACTCGCGGCGGTACCGGTCTAGCACCTCCCGCTTTTCCTGGATGCCACGCAGCGCCTCTTTCTCTTTGTTCCACTGTTCGCGCATGCCAGCGGAAGAATCCTTTAACTCCTGCAACTCATCACGGAGCGCTTCAAGACGCGTCTGACTGATGGCATCCTTCTCTTTCCTCAATGCCTGTTCCTCGATTTCAAGCTGCATGATCCGGCGTGTGACCGAGTCGAGTTCTTGAGGCATAGAGTCGATTTCCGTCCGGATCATCGCGCTCGCTTCATCCATTAGATCGATCGCTTTGTCCGGCATGAATCGTTCTGTCAAATAGCGGTCCGATAATGTTGCGGCAGCAACCAATGCCCGGTCATGGATTCGGACTCCATGATGGAGCTCAAAACGTTCTTTCAAACCGCGAAGGATCGAAATCGTATCTTCCACGGAAGGTTCGCGCACAAGCACTTGCTGGAAGCGGCGTTCCAATGCAGGGTCCTTTTCGATATACATTCGATATTCGTCAAGCGTTGTCGCCCCGATGCAATACAGCTCTCCACGCGCAAGCATAGGCTTCAACATATTGCCCGCATCCATCGCGCCTTCCGTCTTCCCGGCCCCGACAATCGTATGGATTTCATCGATGAAAAGGATGATTTCTCCGTCACTTTCCTTCACTTGCTTCAATACGCCTTTCAATCGTTCCTCGAATTCCCCGCGGTATTTCGCTCCGGCGATAAGGGAGCTCATATCGAGTTCAAAAATCTGCTTATCCTTCAAACCTTCCGGCACGTCGCCTTTGACGATCCGTTGGGCAAGACCTTCGACAATTGCCGTTTTACCGACTCCGGGTTCTCCAATCAGTACTGGATTGTTTTTCGTTTTTCTCGATAAAATTCGAATGACATTCCGGATTTCCTCATCCCGTCCAATTACCGGGTCCATTTTGCCGTTCTTCACATCTTCAACGAGATTTCGGCCAAATTGTTCAAGTGGTGTACGTTGGTCTTCTTGTACGCCATCCATTCTCATATACATTCACCTCATTAATTTGACTTTGACTATCTTTGATTAATTAAATTATATGCTTTTTATTCCAACAAGTAAAGCATTCCGCATGCTTAATTTCCCCTGTACCGATGGGAATAAACACAAAACAAAAAAGGCTGCCTGACATAAGTCAAACAACCTTTTTCTTGTTCAAGTAACGTATTATTATCGTACGCCGAGCGCCATTTTCGCATAGCGCGACATCTTATCCCTCGACCATGGCGGGTTCCAAATAATATTGACGTCCGCATCCTTCACTTCAGGCAATTCCATCAGTTCCTGTTTGATGTTGGAAACGATTTGCGGCCCCATCGGACAACCCATTGAAGTTAATGTCATTGTCACTTTGGCAGTGCCTTCTTCATCAAGCTCCGCATCATAAACAAGCCCCAAATTGACGATATCAATTCCGAGCTCGGGATCGATCACGTTTTCCAGAGCACCCATCAAGCTGCCCTTCATATCATCATTCATTGAAATTCCCCTTTCCGAATCTGTTCTCCCTCCATCATAGCAAGGATACCCTATTCATTCAAATAAGATGCGAACCAATCAGCGGCACGCAGCATGCCCATTCTAGAAACGGCGTGGCCAGCCGTCGGATCCGCCATGAACTCAAATTGCTCAGGAGCATCCACATAATCCTTCTTCGCTGCTTTATAGAAATTGAATGTCGGTTCAAACGGGACGGTCGTATCATTTTCTCCATGCCAAAAGTAAACGGGACGATTATTGAGCTTTTTCCTTTGTTTGGTCAAATCAAAAATGGCGAGTGTATTAAGCAAAGATTTCCGTTCTTCATCGGTAATCGGCAATTTGAAGCCGCGCCGTTCGAACTGTGACATCTGCGCCTTTGCAAGTTCGACATATCCTGGTGCACCCATCATGACTGTCGCGACATCGATCCACGGATAAGCAGTCAAGCAGCCGAGCGTCGTAATTCCGCCCATTGACGTCCCACCCATGCCGATTTTCGAGACGCCTCTCTCCTGCAACTCCTTATGAAGGACATCCATTTCCTCAATCGACGTCAGGACGATCTCCCAAAAACGAAGACTCAACTGGACTTCATCCAACCCTTCATCCCGCGAGCCATGTAGATGGGCATCGGGCAACAGGACGCGAAATCCATTCTTTGCAATATTATATGCGTAATGCAAATTATGCTCTTTGGCACTTGTGAAGCCGTGCAAAAAGATAACTGTTGGTATATTGCTATTTTCGTGTCGCTCATCCACAATATGTAATAATGGTATATTGCTCCAATTTTCTTCTTTTACAATCATGCAAACACCTTCTGTACTTTTTCTAAATCGTACCAAAGTTTTACTAGAAAAACAAAAAGGACGGTTTCCCTCCGGAATGTTTTGACTTGCTCCGATAGATAACGCTAAACTGGACAATATAAGGTGAAGCGATTGAGGAAATGGGTATACAACATAGAAACTTTCCAAAGGGGGCAAAACTATGAAACCGCATTTGATTGTCCTCGACTTGGACGGGACATTGCTGACGGACGAGAAAGTAATCTCAGAAAAAACTGCACATACATTGAAACGGGCGGAAGAACAAGGGCATCAGGTGATGATTGCGACTGGCCGGCCGTATCGTGCTAGTTCGATGTACTATCGCCAGCTTGGATTGAAGACTCCGATCGTCAATTTCAATGGCGCATTCGTGCATAACCCAACTGACCGTTCTTGGAAAAATGTCCATGAAACGATTCCTCTCCCTGTCGTCAATGATGTCGTTGATGCACTGCATGATTTCCGTTTCCACAACATAATAGCGGAAGTGATGGACGATGTGTACTTGCAATATCACGATGAAAAGCCACTGGATATTCTCACCTTCGGAGATCCAGTCATCAAGCAAGGGGACATCCGACAGGCATTGCAAGTCGAGCCTACAAGTTTGCTTATTCAGGCGGATCCAAAAAATGTAGAACCAATCCGGAGACATTTGGCCGAGGTCTATGCCGAGGCAATCGACCATAGACGATGGGGCGCGCCATGGGCTGTCATTGAAATCGTGCGCCACGGGTTGAATAAGGCGGTCGGTATTTCACATGTCGCCAAACATCTTGGAATTCCGCAGGAACGAATTATTGCTTTCGGAGATGAAGACAATGACCTTGAAATGATTGATTACGCGGGCGTCGGCGTTGCGATGGGCAACGGGATCGACAGACTGAAATCCATTGCGGACGAAGTGACGTTGACGAATAATGAAGATGGCATTGCAGAAGTGTTGAAGGAACGATTGTTATTATCAAAACAAATATAAAAAGAATATAAGGGGGATCCACAATGAGAATTTTTGCTGATAGTGGTTCAGATTTACCGAAATCATTTTTCGATGAAAACGATGTGACGCTCATTCCATTACGTGTCTTGATCGATGAAAAGGAAGGCGATGATGTCCTTGAAATTGATTCGAAGGAAGTATTTGACGCCATCCGCAATGGGAAACATCCGAAAACATCGCAAGCTTCCCCGGAAAAGTTCCATTCCACTTGGAAAGAGCTTGCAGAGTCCGGAGAAGATGGATTGTATATCGCTTTCTCGTCCGAGCTATCAGGAACGTATAACACTGGCGTGATGATGAAAGACCAAGTAAAAGAAGGTAATCCGAACATGAACCTCGTCCTCATCGATTCACGCTGTGCTTCACTTGGATGTGGACTTCTTGTAAAGGAAGCTGTGCGCTTGAGGGATGCGGGAGACGATGTCCGGACGATCGAACGTAAAATCCGTGACATGGCTGCCCATATGGAGCACCTATTCACAGTCGAGGACCTTGATTATTTGGCGAAAGGCGGACGTGTATCGAAGGCGAGCGCATTCATCGGCGGCCTCTTGAACATCAAACCTTTGCTTCATGTTGAAGGCGGAAGGCTTGTACCGATCGAAAAACATCGCGGCCGTAAAAAAGTTCTTCGCCGCATGCTCGAGCTGATCGAAGAACGCGGTGCCGAATTATCGAAGCAGACGATCGCCATCAGCCACGGGGATGACGAAAGCACAGCTTTGGAAATGAAAGCGCTCATTGAAGAGAAGTTCCAGCCGAAAGGTGTGGAAGTCCATATGATCGGATCTGCAATCGGATCTCATGCCGGACCTGGCACAATTGCAATCTTCTTCTTGAATAAATAAATACTACTAAATGAAAAATGCCTCTTCTGACATGGCCATCACCACGTCCGAAAAGGCATTTTTTTCAATTAAACGGTTTTAGTATCCGCCCTTAGTATCCGCCCTTCTCTTTTCCCGCCCTTTTTTTATGACGAGGAATAGGAAGCCGAGGAACATGACGTAGACGAGAATTGATGCGATCAAGTAAGGCGTATTGAAGCCTTTATCGTCATCCGCGATATACACTTCTGCCAGCTCCCTGTCCAAAACGACGTGGAACATGCCATCATCTGTTTCCCGGATGAGATCTCCATCCAAAACGCCTCGCAATTTCTTGTTCTCGCCGATCTTATCGACAGGGATTGCCAAATTGGACGTCTTGGATGTGTTGTTAATGGCAATCAGCCAAGTTTCATCCTCGGAAGTACGCTTATAGATGAGGAACCCATCTTCATTGTGCAGCATCTCGAAGTCCCCGCTACGCAGTGTTTCTGACTCATTTCGGAGCAGATTCAAATTGCCTATCAGATCTTTGAATTCCATGTCCGTCTTGAAATTGAATAGCGGGTGGCTTTCAGGAGCTTCTTTTCCGTTCACCGCAATCTCCGTACCGTATGTCATTAGGGGGACGCCTGGAAGCGTAAACAGTGCAGTCGCCGCAACTTTCCACCGGGTAGGCGGGAACATCCGTGCTTCCACGATATCGTATGTAAAGCGTGGACCCGTCAAGTCGTCGTATTGAAGCAATTCCTTCTTCCCAACTTCTTTGAATAGATCCATTGGGGAGGAATCCGGATCGAATCTCACGTAGGACTCACGGAGCGCCTGCATCTTAGCATCGCTCGGTTTCAAGTCAAACGCTGCCCCGCTTTCTTCATTCGTTAAAACGTAAGCGCCATCTTTGGCATTGTGGATTGCTTCGATCATTTCATTCAAGAAAGCTTCATCGAAACCTTCAAGCTTTGTCAGACGGATTCCGTCCAACTCATAAGCGGTGATGAAGTCTGTCGCGGCTTCAATCAAAGCATCCTTTACATTCCGATCGCCCGGATTCCAATTTACAGTTCCGTCTGCGGAATGGATGGACTTATAGGTCTGATCTTTCGCCCATTCATGCTCTGCGCTTACTTTCCCGAGAGGAAAATCGGCAATCACTTTCATTTTCTTCTTATGGATTTCCTTCACTAATGCACCGAGCTCTTCCTCCGTGCCGAAATGAGGCTCCAATTCCGTATAAGACAGCGCTCTGTTTCCATCATACGTCTCCGTCTTGAAGACGGGACCTAACGAAATCATCGTAAAGCCCATGTCAATAATATGCTGCAAGCGTGCTTGGATACCGATAAAATCGCCGCCATTGAAGGCGTCTCCTTTTTGCGTATCGACATCGATGTCGTTCCTTCCAACACCATTATTGAAACGGTCCACCAACAGATCATATATGCTTTCATCCATTATACTGTGTTCCGACTTGGCAGCAGCACCAGCTGGTGTTAGTGCGGAAATGAACAATAAAAAAATGGCAGCTACGCCAATCAAACGTTTCCTATTCACGATAAAGCCTCCTCAAACGAGCTATCTCTTGCCATTTTAACAAAACGGCGCTCTCCCCGCCACGGAATGGAATGAAAAATCCTTGTGGAGCTAAATAAATGAGTCGGATTTGTGAATAAGGACGACAAAAAACCGCCGGCTAACCGGCGGTTTCAATGTCAATCTTAGATTAGAAGAATTCAAAGCCCATCGGCAATTTGAATCCTAGATACATTGTTGCAAATAGGAAGACGAAGAATAAAATCCACAACGTTGTCACTTTCTTCCCCTTTTGGGAACGTACGAGAACCATTTCCATCATTCCGATCGTCAAGAAGCCGAGCAGGAATTTAATGCCGTATTCCATTCCTCTGCCGTAATCCATGCCTTTAATGAAGAGTGCGATTCCTGAAATAAGGATGAGCACGTAGAAAAGGCGTGAAATCATATGGGTGATCTTTTTCCCTTTCGTTCCGTTCGCCATGACAGCCGCAACGAGGAAAAGGATTATGCCGACGACCCATGTGAAAATATGAAAATGGGGAGTGCTAGATAAAAAGTCCAAACTGTTCACCTCATCATTAATCAATTTCGCCTCGGCGAAATTGCGTCCGGATTTTGAATTGTGCTTGCACAATTAACTCTCTTCAAAATCCGTGACATCCGCCGGAGGCTTTATCTATGTTTAGCAGGCGTCTGAACGCCTGCTGAATATAGATAAATTCCTTTTAATCCTATCATAGAAAAGCTTTCCAGAGTAGGAAATGAACTCATACAAATCGATTGACGAGCGTACCGATGCCTTCAACAGAAATCTTCACCGTATCACCGGCTTTCAGGAATTCCGGAGGGTTCATCCCTTTTCCGACCCCTGCAGGCGTGCCTGTCAAAATGACATCACCCGGCTCAAGTGTGACAAATTTCGAGATTTCGGCAATCACATCGTCGATCTTGAAGATCATATCGGCTGTATTTCCGTTTTGACGGACTTCATCATTCACTTTTGTGACGATCGAAAGATTATGCGCATCCGGAATTTCATCCTTCGTAACAATATAAGGACCTAACGGGCAAGCGCCATCCAAGCTTTTGCCGAGGAAGAACTGCTTATGTCCGTACTGAATGTCCCTCGCCGTAAGATCGTTCGCAATTGTATAGCCGAATACGTGATCATACGCGAGCTGTTTCGGGATATTGCGCCCTTTCTTGCTGATGACGATCGCCAATTCGCCTTCATAATCGAGGCTATCTGTAAGATCCGCGTGCGCCGAAAGCTCCTGCTCATCTGCAGCGATTGCTGTAGGCGATTTCGTGAAAATCAATAACTTTTCAGGCGGCGCATCCGACCCCATTTCAGCGGAATGGTCGGCGTAGTTCTTACCGACACCGAGAACGTTTTTCGGTGTGCGCGGAATCGGTGACAGCCACTCGATTTCAGTGAATGCGTACTTGAATTGTTCCGGATTTTCACTATTCCGAGCTTGCTCGGCAAGTTTCCTCACCTTTTCAACAAACTCCAAACCTCCTGCAATGCCTTCGATGATTGTTGAAGGGAAATCCGTTTCGCCAAATGCTTTGGCAATCGATTTCACATCCCAGACCGCTTCCTCTTTCTTCACTTTCGGACCGAATAATGTCTTTCCTTCAAACCGGAACGATAACAGTTTCATGTACAAGCCCATCCTTCCCTATAATGTGGATAACCTTTTCATTCAATTAAACATTCTCCAGGTACATAACTACATTTCTACAAAGCTTGCCTTTTCTCCTCTTTTTTCGGCATGTTTTTCCCATATGTCCCTTTCCGCCATAGCCATTCGAAAGGGCCCATCCGGAATTTCAACAACCAAAGCTCGGCGAAGATGACTTGGATGGCAAAAATGCCGACAGCAATCATTGTTCCTGTCTCTAAATCCACTTTTCCATACAGTCCGAAGCCGTAACCATAGAATAGGAGAGTTGCAATAATTGATTGCATCAAGTATGTCGTCAATGACATGCGCCCCGCTTTTGAAATCGGCCGGAAGATCGTTCGGAAAACAGGCAATTGACAGAGCAGGATAATGACAGATGCATAGCCAATCGCCAGAATTGGTCCGCCAATCAGCTGCTGGATCAGTGTATTATGGTAGGCAAATCCGTCCATATACGGCCATGACTTAATGAAAATACCGGCCGCAAGAGCGATGAGGCCGACTATAGCAATTTTGCCTTTCAATTCCGCCGCTTGTTCAAACAGCTTCCACTTTGAGAACGCGGCTCCTAGCATGATTAATGGCAGCACCATGAATACGCCTAGGAAGGAACTCGACAATCCGATGAGCAGCCATTCCGTCATTCGGAAAACGAGCGCTTCGCCGTAAGACCCGTGCGCATACGCCGTAATCGCCAATTCAATCCGTTGGATGTCTACGAACCCTTCCATTAACTGGTTAGGATTAAGCTTCTCCAGCAAATAGATGCCGCCGATAACAAGGAAGGTCGGAAGCATATAGACGATGAGCGCAATCCATAGCAGCCATTTTTTCGGTACGCGAACGATCGCCAGCATGATGAAGCCCATGAGCGCATAGGTGAATAAAACATCACCCGACCAGATGAACAGCGCATGGATCAGGCCGAATCCCATAAGGATCGCAAGTCGCCTCGCCATCATCGGCACGTAAGACGTACCATTCGCAATCGCTTTTTCGTATTGCATATTCAATCCATACCCGAATAGCATTGCGAAAATTGGATAAAAACTTGTTTCCACAAAAATATTGATCAGTTTGTAAGATGCCACATCACTCGGCGTACTGAAGTACGAATGGGCATCGATATAAAAATAAGGTGAATGGAACGTGAGCATATTTACAATAAAAATACCGAGGAGCGCAAAGCCCCTCAAAGTATCCAACGCTTCAATGCGATTTCCAATCGTTGGTGTTACATTCAAACCGATTCCTCCTGAACATGCATAATCCTCGCCCCGTCAAACAAATAGAGGACCATTTCTTTTATTTTGATTCCCGCGATCGATTCGACCGCTTTTTTATAAAGACTCAATTGGATGCCATATCGCTTTTGCATTTCAGCTTGAATCTCTTCTTCGGACCGGAATCTTCCGCGGATCCTGTCTGTCTTATAATCGAGCAGCACCCATCCATCTTGTTCTTCAAACAGGCAGTCCGCGATCCCTTGTAGAATTTGGTGATCTCCGTCTTTTCCGTCATAAGCATACGTGAATGGCACTTCCCTGAGTGTCCTTGCAGATTGCGACAGCCTCTTGAATAGCGGTGTCCCAAAAAATTGGACGACCGCCTTCACATCGACTGCATTCGCTTCTTCCAGCGTCAATAATTGGCGCGCCGTAAATTCAGTGACAAGCCGATCCACGTCTTGTACGGTATGGGTCTTCGACAGATCGATATGCTGCATGATCGTATGCATCGCGGTACCGATTTCCGCCCGCGACAGCGCACGTGACTGCATGAATGCTGGGCGGTCATGCAAATAAGGTGTGCTCACTTCATCATCCTTTGTTGTGAAGAAGTCGTCGAAGTCCGGTTCCATTTCGAGCAGCGCCACCCTTTTCAGGTCGCTCACCGTCTGCTTGGATCGCTTTTCAACGGAAGCCATGAACGGATAGACATAGTCGAATCTCCGTTTCACCTCATCGGACCAATCCGCGTCAATGACAGTTTCGGTCGTTGTCGGCACAGGTCTATCGACAGTTTCTTCCTCCTGTTCTTCCATCATCAGGAATGAAGAGACTGGATACGCCGCAATTTCCCATTTAGAAGGATCATCAACCGGACGGCCTCCATACATGAAACCGAATTTCTCGAAATCCGGATGGCGTGCGATGGCCGGCCCCACCCAATCCAAATAACCGTTTGCACGGGATCGTGTATATTCCGGCAGCATTTCGCCCGCCTCAATCAGCTGCGCGTCTTGCCAGCTGCCGATCGCCTTTTCAATATCCTTGACGGTGGCAATCAATTCAAGATGCTCTTTCGCCCTCGTCATCGCTACATACAGCACGCGCATTTCCTCCGCCCGCATTTCAAGCTCCTTCTTCTCTTTCATCGCTAGGAATGGAAGGGATGTGTATGTAATGCGCAACTCAGGGTCGATCGCCTTCACCGCCAGACCGAAATGCTGGTCGAATAAGTAAGGTTCGTTGAAGTCCATCTTATTGAACTGCCTGCCCGCTCCCGCGACGAACACGTACGGGAATTCGAGCCCTTTCGATGAGTGGATTGTCATAATCCGGACGACATCCTCCGTCTCGCTGACGAAACGGGCAGCGCCGAGATCATCTCCGCGTTTCTGCATACGGTCGATGAATCGAAGGAAGCGGAATAGCCCGCGGAATGACGTCTTTTCATAATCGATGGCACGGTCATGCAGTGCGCGTAAATTCGCCTGCCGCTGCTTCCCGTTCGGCATTGCGCCGACCATTTCATAATAGTGCGTATCGGCATACACTTGCCAAATGAGCTCAGATAACGAACCGCGTCTAGCAAGATTGCGCCAATCCTCGAACATGAGGAAGAACCGTTGCATTTTCACTTGCGTTTCTGCAGAAATCCCCGCCCCACCTGTCGCCATGAACAATTTCAGCGCCTCGTAGAATGGTTTGTTTTTCGCCGTTAGCCGTACTTGCGCCAACTCGTTTTCCGTCATGCCGACAAACGGTGAACGAAGGACAGAGGCGAGCGGAATATCCTGATATGGATTGTCGATGACACGCAGCGTGTTGAGCATGATCATCACTTCGATCGCCTCAAAATAACCGCGCGACAATTCTGCGTAGATTGGGATGCCCGCAAGCTTGAACTCCTCGGCAATTTCTCCGGACCATGTCATCGAGCGCATCAGAATGATGATATCCCGGTATTCGAGCGGTCGCCGTTTATCCGTGAACGCATCCGTCACTTCCGCTCCCGAAGCCATTAGCTCTTTGATTCTCCGGATCATATATCTTGCTTCCGCCTGCGAGCTTTTCAAACTTTGCCCTGTCAGCTCTGTCGCTTCGTCTTCCATGTCCTCTTCGTCAGCTTCATACAGTAACGTCAATGCTGCCGGTGATTCCTTATCAGGGTAGCGGGCGCCATATTTCAAAGCGGCGGCTTCATCGTATTCGACTTCGCCGACCCGTTTCCCCATCACTTGGGAAAAGATGAAATTCGTTGCGTCAAGCACTTCCCTCCGACTTCGGAAGTTTGCGTTCAAATCAATTTTCAGACCGTTTTCTTCATCATTCGACGTAAAACGATTATATTTCCCAAGAAATAGTCCCGGCTCCGCCAGTCTGAACCGATAAATCGACTGCTTCACGTCGCCGACCATGAACAGATTCCCGTCCGACTCGCTGCCGCGCTTCACTAATTGGATGATTGCTTCCTGCAGCAGATTGACGTCCTGGTATTCATCGACAAGGACTTCCGCAAATCTGTTTAAATAATCAACTGCGATGTCAGACGGTACAAGTTCCCCGTCCTTCTCCATGGCAAGAATCTGCAATGCAAAATGCTCCAAATCCGAAAAGTCGACAAGACCGCGATCCATCTTTACGTCGCCATATCTCTTTCCGAATTCGATGACGAGCCCGACAAGCGTGTGCATCATCGGAGCCATAAGACGGATTTCGTCCAATAGGCGCTGCGGTGTCCTTGTAAAATACGATTCTTTCAATGAATTGATGATTTTCTTCACGGAATCGCGGAGCGCTTTCGCCCGTTTTGCCAATTCCTCATCGCAAGTGTTCTTTCGGATCGTGCCTGCCTTCACCCATGTGAGAGAGCCGAAGAACGCATACGTATCTTCCCAAGTCCCCTCTTCAATCCTGCGCTTCGCTTCCCTGATCCATTGCAGATCAGCGTCGGCTGTCGCAGCTAACGGTTCGGGACCTTCCGGCATCAATGCGATCCGCTTCATGTCTTCTGTCAGATGAATCGCTTCCTCGAGTGTGTGGCGGATCGCCGTCTTCAATGGGCCGATGAAATCCAGCTCGTCAATCGTCACTTCATCATCAAGCTCATATTGCATCGGAATCATCCGCAGCCATCTTTCCGGCGACGGATGCACGCGCGAATAGTCGTACAGCCTGTCAATGAGCGTCTCGATCGACTGGTCGTTCCGATCCGACGTGAAGCTGTCCGCAAGCCGGTACATCGCTTCGGGGTTTTCTGCATTATAAGCATCTTCAAGCACTTCACCGATCGTATCGTCCCGCAGCAATGCCGCTTCCGTACTATCCGCGATGCGGAACCCAGGATCGATTTCGATCAAGTATGCATATTGGCGGACGACGTTCAGACAGAAGGAGTGCAATGTGGAAATCTGCGCTTTATTCAACAGGCTTAGCTGCCTGCGCAAATGGATGGAGTCCGGATTAGCGGCAATTGCCTCTTCCAACGCTTCTGCCATCCGGTGGCGCATTTCCGCAGCCGCAGCGTTTGTGAATGTGACGACGAGCAGTTCATCCACATCAATCGGATTGTGTTCACTTAACACTTTCTCGATCATCCGAGTAATGAGTACCTTCGTCTTCCCAGAGCCTGCCGCAGCCGACACGAGCACATCTTTCCCCGTCGCCCAGATCGCCTTCCACTGGGCATCCGTGAATGTCACGTCTGCCGGTTTAACTGGAATGTCCATCTTCATTCACATCCTTTCGCATCTTCTCAAGGGATTCCTCCGGGTTCAGGCTGTCATAATGCCTGTATTTCTGCTCGGGATTCGTCGGGTCGAACTGACACACCGAACGGTACGAGCAATATTGGCAAGGCATCTTATCCTTCAAACGGTACGGATACACGCGGGCATCCCCTGCAAGCATCCCGTCCCCTGCCTGCCGGTGGCGCTGCCTCACGAACTTGCGGACGATTTGTAGATCTTCCGTCGACAGCACTTTCGACGCTTTCGTAAACGTCCCGTCTGTCTTCAACGCAGCCGGAATGACAGTTGACGTCTTGCCGAGCTGTGCATCCATTCCCATGACAACATCGGGGTCATCAAGCAAATAGCCCCTCATTTTATAGGACTTCAATATCTCTTCTTCAATTAAATCCTCTGTCATCTCAAGCTCCGTACGGATCATCGGGTTATGGACATGCAAATAGAGCACGCCCGCCGGATCTGCCTTGAAGCCGATCCATTCCTCCGCATGCTCGACGGCGACATCGAGATACGTCAGCATCTGCAAGGAGATGCCGTAATAGACGTCGGTCAGATCAAGCTGTTTCGAAGACGATTTATAGTCGACGATCCGCACATAATTCTTTCCGTCGATTTCGGTCGCATCAACCCGGTCGATCCTGCCGCGTAAATTCATTTGATTGCCCCGGCGTAACGGAATTTCAAGAGGCGGCAATTGCTCCCCCGGTCCGAACGCCGCTTCGATTGCAATCGGGCGGAACATGCTCTTTGTCGACTGTTTGCCAAGTGCAAAAATCGTTCGCATCACGATATGCGTCAATTTTCGGCGGATGTAATGATAGCGGCTTGTCGACAATAGAATGCGGTTAAAGAACATCGGCGTAATATGCTCCATCGCGTCCCTCGCCAATTGCCAGCATTGCTCCTTCGACAACTCCGTCCATGACCTGCCTGTCCGGTTCATTTCATCCGACACCCATTTCAGTGCAGCATGGAATAAATCTCCGATCGACGGCGCTTCAAGTGTGAATTCCATCCGTTCCTGCAAGCCGAGTCCATACGAAGCGAAATGTTGGAACGGACAGCTGTAATACGATTCAATACGTGAAACACTCGATACAAAATTCTTGCCATACAAGCCTTCTGTAATAGCTGGCGCAAGCCGCTCCGTTTCATTGCGGTCATGCATTGGCTTCGTAATGTATTGCAAGACGGACGACCATAAAGGATCATCCTCGTAATAAGCGAGCACCGCCCGCCATTCAGCTGCAATCTCGCCGGTCTGCTCCGCTTCCTTCACTTTCATCGATACGTACGGAAGCGCAGTTCGAGGGTGGATAATATAATCGGCCTGCTCTTCTTCATTCAGCAATTCGGACGGATCCGTCACTGCCAACTGCAGCCCGTCCCCCGGCAGAACTTGCTGTATGCGCGAGATATAAAGCGATGGCAGCAATGATTTCCCTTCTTCGTCCGCGATCGGATAGGAAATGAAAAGCTTGTCCCTCGACGATGTGAATGCCCGGTAGGCCATATAGGATTCATCCATAAGCTTCATTTTAGAGGATGGAGCAAGCTCGATGCCGTTTATCGCAAACCATTCCCTGTCCGAGTCCGACAAGAGCCCTTCCGAGTCGATCCGTTGGGGCAAAACGCCGTCATTGACGCCGATGACAAATCCCACTTCAATTTCCATGAGGCTTGCAAGCTCGATCGTCGTCACTGTCACTTGATCGAGCGAAGGCGGAATGCGCGTGAATTCGAGCGTATCGAACCCTTCATCCAAAATCCGCGCAGCTTCCTTCAAGTCCATTTCCTTGTCCCCGAACATGAGGACAAACTGGTCAAGGACATTGATCCACGAATTCCAAGCCTGTTCATGCTCTGTCGCGTTCAGCAGACGGCCCGCACGCTCTTCATCAGCGCTCAAATCAATGATCTTATCGAATACTTGCAGTGATTCCATGAATAAAAACAGTGCTTCCGCGACATCGCGGCCACTTTTAGAACGTTTCAGCCTGCCTTCCAATTGCGCAAGCGACTCCCGGACCAGGTCCCGGATCAGATGCAACTCCCGCTCGAGCGCGAGTTCCTCATCTGTCTGCACAGTAGTATGCAATTCCAGCCCGCGATACCGCTTCACTTTCCATCTTGCTTCATCGAACCATCGATTGCCGTAAAGCCCATTTGCAAGCACATAATTTTCAAGGCGGTCCGCCCTTTCCCGCCAAAGGAGTTTATCTTCCCGATGCGGAAAGAACAGATCCGTCTTCACTGCACGGAATATCGATTCATATGTCCAGCCCGCCGTAACAGCTTCAAGGACAGACCTAGAAAACTCAATGAGAGGATGATGCAGCATCGGCTTTTTCCGGCTGATGAACACCGGAATATCATATTGCGAAAAAATCGTTTCAATGAGCTCATCGTATTTGTCAGGTTGCCGGTACAAAATCGAAATTTCCTTATATCGTCCGCCCTTCATGACGAGTTCGCGGATATTCCTTGCCACCGCATGGATTTCCGCCCGCCGATCCGTCGCTTCGATCAATGAAACCGCCCCTTCGGAAGGTCTTTCCTTCGGAGGATATTTCTCGAACTCTTTCTCGAAGTGGCGAAGCTCGTCATTATTGAATCGAAGAGGTTGGTCCAAATGGATCCCCTCTTCGATGTCGACTGATTCATTACGAGCAATCTCCCGGAGCTTCATTGATGTTCGCACAGGATTGAAGAACAACTCGTGATCCGCATGCCCCGATAAATCGGACTCCATCGGCAAGACGACAGTCACCCGATTCCCATGCTTCATCAATTCCGTAATGATTTCATACTCTCTCGCCGTGAAACTCTCAAATCCATCTATATAAATCTCTGCGCCTTTTATAAGCTCCGAGTGCTTAATCTGAGAAGCTAGCAACGCCAAATGCCCCTCGCTGTCGACATAAGAAGTGCCGAGACGTTCCTCGATTTTCGATACAAGCAATGAAAGATCGCTCACCTTGTCCTGCAAAGTGCGCGGGGCATCGGCAATGGCCAACTGCTGGCGGAATTCGGCCAACGTTTCCCGGTCAAGGCAATAGCGGCTGAACTCCTTCATGAGATCGCCTATTCTTTCCGTGAAGCCTCTCTTATTCGCTGCCTGCTTGAACAGCTTCAGCTCTTCCCGGTTCTCCTCCAGTACGCTCCGAACGAGCATCCTGTAGCCGAACCCGTCGACTTCTTTACGAGTAATGCCACCCGTCTCCTGCAGCACACGCCACGCAAGCCGCTTGAAAGTGGATACTTGCGCACGGATCAAGCCATTCAGGCCAAAATTCACTGACAAGCTCAGCTCCATGGAATACGACATCTGATCAGGCACGATCAAAATGACTGCCGGCCCCAAAGGATCCCGTTGAAGATCCGCCGCAATCTCCCGCTCGATCATCGTCGTCTTACCCGTCCCGGCTCTCCCGGTCACAAACCGCAATGTCATGGCACTCTCTCCTTTCGTAAATCAATTACGCCTCGGCGTAATTGCGTCCAGATTTTGAATTGAGGCCAACAGGATGTTGGTCATGCAACCGTTGCCGCAGGACGCGGCGTACTTAGGTTGCCCTCATTAACTCCCTTCAAAATCTGTGACATCCGCCGGAGGCTTTATCTTCATTCAGCAGGTGTTTGAAACCTGCTGAATGAAGATAATAAAAATTCCTATCATCCTTCCCTTCATTGTACCGAAAGTTTAGGAGGACAGGAACTATTAACATAGTAGTGCCATTGATTTGTAAAATGCATCCAGCGCGACTAGCAAAACGCAGGAATATAATACCTCCCGCGGTTCACGAATCACGCATAAACGTTCGAAAAGCGCAAAAATCGGTTTATTCCCGCATAAAACGCTCGAAAAGCTTATAAATCAATTCATTCACGCATAATTCGCTAGAATCGCGCATAAATCCAATTTATCATGCATAACCGCTCGCTTAATCTTCCTCTTCCTCTTTGAAAATCGTACTGGATTCCTCTTCCACTTTCCGATCAAGCCGCTTCTCAAGCCACTTGCCCACGAGCCATAATAGAACGATGATCCCAATGACGATTCCTGTCCGCAATGGCTGTGTCAACAACGCCTTCAAATCATACCCGATGAAGCTGATCGTGAAAATCATGACGAACTTACCCGCCATCAAAATAATCAAATAGCTCTTCTTCTTCATATTCGACAAGCCCGCCACGAGATTCACCAAAGCGGAAGGCGTGAACGGAAAACAGATGAGTAAAAACAGCGGAGCGAAACCGTTCCGCTCAACCCAGCCGATCAGCTGCTGCACACGCTTATGCCTCGTCAAAAAACGCAAAAAACGGCTGCGCCCATACTTCCTGATGATTAAAAACACCACATACGAACCCGCAACAGTGCCCGCCCACGACAAAATGAACCCGAACCAAAGCCCATATGCGCCTGCATTCGCAAACACGAACACAAACAGCGGTAAAAATGGCAAAAACGACTCTATGAAAGGTAGCAGCAGACCGAAAAACGGCCCTAACGCCTTATAATGCCCTGATAACTCAATGATCTTATCTACATCCAGCCATTCATCCATATGCAACACCCTCGCCTATCAACAATCGACACTTCACATACTTCCTATATACTCTCGAATATTCCCTTTTCCCTTATAGAATAACACCAAAACATCAAAATATAGTATAATTTCAATCATACATACAAGAAAGACGTGACAGCTTAATGAAAAATCAATTCTTAGCGGGCTTGAAAGCGGGCCTCAGCATCGCCATCGGCTACTTCCCGATCGCGCTCACTTTCGGGCTGCTCGCCAAAACAACAGGCCTCTCCCTCATGGAGGCTACCGCCATGAGCATATTCGTCTACGCCGGAGCAGCCCAATACATATCGCTCAATCTGATTTCATTCGGTGTCGACCCAGTCACGATCGTGATCAATACATTCATCGTCAACATCCGCCACTTTCTAATGACGGCTTCGCTGAATGAAAAGATGCACCGCGCACCGAAATGGGTGAAAGCCATTTACTCATTCGGCATTACGGATGAATCGTTTTCCGTCCTGGCAACAGGAAAAGAAGAAAAAATCCCGACCGCCTACGCATTCGGAGTGACGATCATCGCCTACGGCAGCTGGGTCAGCTTCACAGCGGCCGGCCACGTCGTCGGTGCCAATCTGCCCGAGTTCCTGCAAGTCGCCATGTCCATTGCCCTGTACGCCATGTTCATCGGCCTGCTCGTTCCGGCTATGAAAGGGAACCGGAAAGTAATTATGCTCGCAGCACTCGCCGCAGCCATCCACTGCATCATCTATATCGGTGAACTGCTATCGACCGGTTGGGCCATCCTCGTCTCGACGCTCGGATCGGCGATACTTATCGAAGTCATCTTTGCACGGCGCAGTAAAAACGTTACCGCCCTGCAGAAAGAAATGGAGGAATCATAATGGGCCAGACCTATTGGTGGATGCTCTTCGGAATGGCGGTTGTCACGTACATCCCGCGAATGGTGCCCCTTACATTCCTCGACGGCAAAGAATTGCCGCCGATTGTCAGCGGCGTCCTCAGCAATATCCCATACGCCGTACTTGGGGCACTCATCTTCCCGGCAATCATCTTCGTTCAAGAAGGCAACATCCTATTCGGCATCATCGGTGCTGCAACCGCCTTCCTGATCGCTTTTCTCGGAGGCGGCGTCATGCCAGTCGTCCTCGGCACGATTGGTGTACTCGCCATTTACGGATTTTTTATGTAAGTACATCTTGGTGAGTGATCATAACTCCTTGCGAGTGATCATAAACCCTGGCAAGTGATCATAAACACCGGCGAGTGATCATAAACCTTCGTGAGTGATCATAAACCCTGGCGAGTGATCATAAATCCTCGCGAGTGATCATAAATCCTCCCGAGTGATCATAAATCCTCCCGAGTGATCATTAATACCACACAAACGGTAAAAAAAGGCCGCCCCATAACCGGAGCGGCCATTCCTCATTCATCCACTTCATTGCCTAACCTTCTCGCCTTCTTCACCATCCGCGTCGCGTACCAAAAACCGACAGTCAATGAAAGCGCATCCGCCGCGTACAGAATCCAGTTATGCGTATACCCTGCGTAAACCGACGCAGCGATGAGCGCAATCGTCAACGCGAGCCCGACGAAATGGTGGAATGTGACGCGTGTGAAAAACACGACGAGCAATCCCGGCAGGAACAAGGCTAGCATTAATTTCGTTTCCAATGTAGCGATATCCATTTTACACCAAACCTTCCGAATGAAAATCTGTGACATCCGCCGGAGGCTTAACTGAATTCAATTAACGGACAACGAGCAGCCCCAACCGGTGATGATCATGACGGTAGAGCACTTGTTGCATAAGCCGTACTTCACCGTCCCGGCCGATCACTTGCAGTCGGCAATGGGCGGCGTTCACTTGAATCGCATCATACAATTCCTTTTCATTCGAAACTTGGATGCCATTGACCTTCCGGATGCACTCCCCTGGAACCAACCCGAGTTTTTCACCCGGCGAGTCCGGTAAGATGCCTGCGATGATGACGCCAGCCGATTGAGGCGCCGCCGCAAATCCTCCTTTGCGCTCCCGTACAGCGACAAGGATCGATAGCACCAGCCTGCCGACAACGCCTATAAGCAGTGCTGCCCATCCAAGAATCGGCATCCACCATGCAAATGCACCGACGGCAATGACAACCGCACCAATGAATGTGATTGCTTGTCCAATTTTCGGGAATAGAACATCCGGAAAACTAGCTCTTGCGACTTGCGAAAATCCGATTATAATCGGCACAGGAAGGAAGCTGAACGCGGTAGCTCCTAACGTAAATTGAGGCCAATATGGCGCGATTCCCGACAGGAAATCCCCTGGCACGAGAAACAAAATCGGCAGCAGCCAGAGCCGCTTCGATTTAAATGCAGCCGCCCGCAATCCGCGGTTCGTCTTCGTCAAGAAAGGAGAGGCATAAGCGGCAGTATGACGACGGACGAGGAACCCTTCGACGATGAGGAAAATTCCCGCAATGACCGGGACCGTCAACGCCATGCCCCCGAACAGATCGACATCAGCTGGCGTCCACCCGCGATATGCAAAGTTGGGACCCCATTGCTGAAACGCATATAAGCCGAAAAATGCGATGGCCGCAAAATAAATCGGCGATGCTGCTAGATAATAAAATGAGATCATCGATAAAATAGCGACTGCAGAAAATAGCGCAATCCAGGTAATATCGACAGTGAAGCCGATTCCAGATATGAGGATTGAAACGATCAGCGCCGGTAGCCACGATTCAGCAAGCAGCCTTTTCATTTCTGTCAAGCCGGGGTGAAGTCGCACAAGGAAACTGCGCCGTTCCCGCTTCACCCGGAAGTACCCTAATCCGACCGCTGCCACTATGGCAATCAACCAAACTGGATTCAGGAAAAATAGTGCAATCGCTTGTAACAGATCCATTAGTACTTGTTCACTCATCAACCATCACCATCCTATCCCCGAAAACATGATTATTCCCTATTGTATCAAAAGAAACGCCTCACGTGTGAGACGGCCGATAAATTTTCTTTGAATTGAGTCTTCTTTGACAGGCAATTACTATTATTCTCAATAAAAACACTCCCTGCGAGTGCAGGGAGTTTGGAGTGTTTGACAGTAATTGAGCCTTTGCAAGATTAATTGAGCCCTTGTGCAATTTAATGAGCCCTTGCTGGAATAATTGAGCCTTTGCGAGATTAATTGAGCACTTGTTGGAATAAAGGAGCCCTTCCTAGTTCAGTCATTCAAAATATGATGCACATAGCCGATTGCCACTTGCAGCTGCGTGTCGTTCGCTTTGTCTTTACGATAGTCCTCAACCCGTTCGCGGATGGCGGCAAAGAATTTACGGTCCATAAGGCTCTCGGGGGATACTTTTGCATCGACCCGGAACTCGTGGACGGCAACCGCTGTCGATTCATCGAAGTAGCCGTCATCTCGTTCGAGTTTATAGCCGAGGCCGGTAAGGAGCCGTTGTCCATAAGCGATATCCTCATGGTAATCTCCGGTTGCGTAGACATCCGTGGAGAACCGGATATGCTCGGTGAATAGCTTGCTTTGCTCGGACTCCAGGTCGGCAGGGACGCCTTTGCCATGAATCCATGTCTCTTTCGGTGTCAACCATTTATGTGTGGATAACTTCATTTCGCCGCCGTTCGACAGCTCCATCGTATCTTGGACGGTCCCTTTTCCGAAACTGACCTGTCCGATAATGAAGCCTCTTCGCAAATCTTTCAATGCACCGCTCAACACTTCGCTCGCCGATGCGCTCCCTTTATCCTGAAGCAGGACGACAGGCATCTTTTTAAGTTTTTCATCAAACTTGAAGTTTTCGGAAGGTTCCACAACGAGTGGCGTCAATTCGCCTTTCACGTTTTGCATATAGGCAAAGACCGTATCTTCCTGCAATAAACTTCCGGCAACCTCACCGACGGCACGCAAATAACCGCCCGGATTGCCGCGCACATCGATCACAAGCGCCTCGGCGCCGCCTTTGATCAATTCATCGGTCGCCTTTTTCCATTCGGCCGCTGTTTCATCACCGAACATCGTCAACGCTATGTAACCGAATTTTGTGCCCCTTTCTTCCATCAACTCAGCTGACACCGTTTTTACCGGAATGACATCGCGCATCACTTTCAACTCAAGATGCTTGTTCAAGTCTGGCCTGTATATCGTCATTTCCAATGCAGTACCTTCCTTGCCACGGATTTTCCTGACGACATCTTGCAGCGTCAAGCCTCCGAGCGCTTCCCCGTTGATGCGGACGATTTCGTCATAAGGCTGCAGACCCGCTTTCTCAGCAGGGGACCCTTTGATTGGTGCAACAATGATATACCTGCCGCCTGACCTCGTGATTTCCGCACCGATGCCTACTTTTTCACCGGCTAATGACTCACGATGCGACTCCGCTTCCTCCTCGGATAGGTACGTGGAATATGGATCTCCGATGACATCCGCCATGCCGCGCAGCGCCCCTTCGATGAGCCTGTCCCCTTCGACCGGGTACACCGCTTTCTCCTGAATGATGCTATACGCTTCGTCAATGACCGGGAACGCCCCTTTCAAAGCCGAATCCGCCCTATTCCCTTTATCCGCTGAGCAGCCGTCCAACACTAAAAATACGCCTGCCGCCATTACCGCCAGTATCGCAAAAACTAAAAACCGGCTTCTGCGCATCGATAACATCCCTCCTCCGTCCACTATATGAACGAAATCGGTCTGTTACGACAACAGAAATCCGGCTTTTATAATCAATCAAGATCGTCGATTAGTGTTTTCAAGGTCGATTCATCCATCGGCCCTTTTACAATTTGGGAAATCGTTCCATCCGTGTTCAGCATATACGTTGTTGGGATTTGGAATACTTGATATTCCTCTCCGACGATTCCTGTTTCATCCAAAGGTATCTTGAACGTCAACCCGTATGATTCAATGAATTCTTGGACGACTTTCACGCCCCGGTTCTCGCTGCTCGTCAAATTGACAGCGACTATTTCCACATTATCTTCCTCTGCGGAATTCCGGTAGTAGTTTTGCATATGCGGCATTTCCGCCTTGCATGGCGGGCACCATGTTGCCCAGAAATTTAGGACGACTTTTTTCCCTTTCAGTTCGGACAATGTAAGTGTTTCACCGTCCAATGTAGCGAGTTCGAAGTCGGGCGGGATATTTCCAAAATCCAATCCGATTTCACCTTTCCCGGCAGCCCCGGCCCCGTCTTTCGGTTCGATCAGGACGCTCGATTTATCTATAGGATCTGCCTTCTTCACATTCTGGTTGACCATGATCACGACCATCGATCCGATGAGCAATGCAGCAATTATGTACCCGATCACTTTTTTATTCATCCTGCTTTACCCCCTTCCGTTTGTCCTATAGGTTCTTTCACGAACAATAAAGTGAAAAACAATCCAATCAATACTGTCACGAGCAGCGGTGGATTCATCAACCCTTTCGGCTGGATTACTGCAACAAAGACATGTGCCGCCATGAACAGCAAGGATAGCTGAACAATATGGCTTTCGCTCTGTTCGATGTTTTTCCAAATGAAAAATAGGAGACTCAGAAAGACGACAGCCGTTCCGACACGCGCGAACAGACTTCCTTCATTCAACAGTGCCATCATCACTTGGAATACGGCTTGGACGAATACGGCACCTATGAATAAGGCAACGAGCATATCCTTGTCAATCCGTTTCTTTTGCCAATCAAGCCATGTCCGGAACGCGACGAAAGACAATCCGAGGATGAACCCGATAATCCCTCCGTTGAAATAAAGAAGCGCGAACGGCGCATTGATGACAATCTTGAAATCGGTAATGATGACCGACAATTTCCAGATGATGATGACATAAAAAATAGTGTCTCCGAACCGATTTGCAGACTGCTTTTCAAACTTCAGCCGGACAGCAATATATGAAAGAATGAATGCAATGATGAGAGCGATCCACGTGGACGGCGCCGTGAAATTACCGATTAAAAACAATTTGGTGACAGTCATAAGAGTTTAACCCCTTTGATGTTTATATGGCTATGCTAAAGGAAAAACTTATACCGTGCGAGCATATTGCTTCCAGTATCGCGGATAAATAGAAAGACTTTGTGAAGTTTCACCAAATAAAAAAGGAACCGCAACTCCAACCGATTGACGATTGGGTGCAGTTCCTTAGAGTCTTACTTAAAAAGATACATATCGCAATGGATTCACAGCGCTTGGACCGGAAGCAGTCCAGTTCCCGATGTGCATTTCGAAATGCAAGTGTGGGCCCGTTGATGCTCCTGTATTGCCGATGGCTCCGATATATGAACCTTTGTCAACGACTTGTCCAGTGCTGACACTGATTTTCGATAGATGTGCATAGACCGTCGTGAAAATACCGCCGTCTGTTGAATGTGTAATCATAATGACATTCCCGAATCCGCCCATAGTTCCCGCATAGGAGACGACTCCGTCCCCAGCCGCCACGACCGGCGTTCCAATTGGTGCTGCAATGTCAGCACCACGGTGCTGACGCTTCGTGCCATAGATCGGGTGTATCCGCCAACCGAACGAAGAGGAATAAGTTCCATTCGCAGGTCTCGTCCAGAAACCATTTGAGACTTGCGGCAATGTGCCTGGTTTCTTTGCTTTTGCTGCTGCCTCTCTCGCTTTCCGTTTTCGTTCCGCTTCTTTACGGGCGATTTCCGCAATACGCTTCTGCTCGGCGACGATTTTCTTCTCCAACTGAGCATCCACTTCAATTGCTTCGTGGAATTCTTTCTCTAATTGTTTCTTTTCCCTTGAAAGCCTTTCCTGCTCCGCTTCCAATTGATCAATCACTCTATTTTTTTCATTTTTTCTAGCTTTTAAGTGCTCTTTCAGCTTTTCGAGTTTCGCCTTGTTTTCTCTCAGTTCTTTCAATTTCTTTTCAACAAGCGCCTTTTCAGCTTCGAGTTGCTCTATATCTTCCTGCTGTCTACGCATAATATCACGGTCTGCGTCCATCAGCGTTGTTACTGTGGAAAAACGGTCGATGAAATCAGCAAAACTGTTTGCCCCAAGCAGGACGTCTATGTAATTCACATCGTTGCCCTTCACTTGCATCGCTCGCACTCGTTCCCTAAGGACGACGTCTCGTTCAGCGATCTTGTTTTCAAGATCCTTGATAGATTCCTTCAATGCATCGATTTCTTCATTCGTTTTGTTGATCTTATCGATGACGCGGTTAATATTTGCATTGGCTTCTTCAATTTCTTTATTCAAGTCACTAATTTGCTTCAAAAACTTATCAATTTCGTTTTCAGTTTTCTTAATAGCATTATCTTTAGTTTCCATATTGGATTTCAGATTCTGCTTTTTCTGTTGGTTCTGCTTTTGTTCATTCTTCAAATCATTCAATGTGCTTGCCAAAGCCTCTGATTGACCTAGTACCGAGGTCATCAGGAAGACGATGACAAAACTTAATACAATCCATCTACGATTGTTCAACTTCTTATTTCCCCCTTTAAGCTACTGCTGCAGGTTGATTCGTTCACAATCAGGCTGTTGCCGGGGACTACAGCGTTCCCCTCTTTCGTGACAGCCTGTTAGACTCTAAGAAATTTGCGGACAGACATGAAACTGCCCCATACTCCGATAAACACGCCCATGAAAAGAAGCAGGCCATTCACCTGAAGAATAAAAGGTGTTGTATTCAATAATTGGAATAATTCGTTCTGCAATCTTGGCTGCCATTGTGTATACAGCTCGTAATACGAAACGGAAATGACGACCATCGGAATGATTGCTCCGAGTATGCCTAGCCAAACCCCTTCGAGTACGAACGGAATCCGTACGAAGCCATTCGTTGCACCTACTAGTTTCATAATCTCGATTTCTCGTCCTCTTGCAACAATTGTGAGACGAATCGTATTTGAAATTAAGAACATCGCAGTGAATAACAGTGCTAGAATAAGCACCAATCCAATGTTCCTACTCATATTGAGAACATTGAACAATTTCTCGATTTTCCCTTCACCGTAAACGACTTCGTATGTGTAGTCGTATGAATCGATCTTTTGAGCGACTTCAGCTGTCTCGTGTGGATTCTTCGCTTTCACATAGAGCGCGTCCCCTAATGGGTTGCTCTGCTTGTACAAGTTCAATTCATCCCCGAAGGATTTAATCATTTTTTCAAGTTCTTCGTCCTTTGTCGCATGGACGACTTCGCTTACACCTGGTGTATTCCGGACTTGCTCTTCCAACGTTTTCACAGCCTCGGCATCTGCAGCCGGTTCCGTGATGACTTTTATTTCCACATCATTCTCTAGATTATCTGCTAATTGGTTCAAGTTCATCATGATGACGATGAACACCCCGACGAGCAGAAGTGTGACGGTAACCGCACTGACAGAAGCGAACGTCATCCAGCTGTTCCGGCCGAGGCTTTTCAGGCTTTCTCTGACATGGCGCCCCATCGTCCTAGCTTTCATAACCGTATACTCCTTCATATTCATCTCTCGTGATCATCCCGCCATCGACGACGATGACCCGATGTCTGATTGTATTTACGATCTCTTTATTATGCGTGGCCATGACAATTGTCGTACCGCGCGCATTTATCTGTTCAAAAATCTTCATGATTTCCCAAGACGTATCGGGATCCAAGTTACCTGTCGGCTCGTCCGCTATGACGACCTTCGGGACATTGACGATCGATCTGGCAATGGAAACCCGCTGCTGCTCGCCGCCCGATAACTCATTCGGGAACATCCTCGCCTTTTGCGTCAATCCGACCAGCGCCAATACATCATTCACTTTTTTTCGGATTTGTTTCGGTGATTCCTCAATCACTTCAAGCGCGAAAGCGACATTCTCGTAAACATTCAATTTAGGAAGTAGTTTAAAGTCTTGGAACACGACGCCAATCTGCCTTCTCAAATAAGGGACTCTCTTACTCCTTAGCGTCGCAAGATTAATGCCGTCAATGATAATGTCGCCTTTTGTCGGGGATTCTTCGCGATACATCATTTTAATGAATGTCGATTTCCCCGCTCCGCTCGGCCCAACGACATAAACAAACTCGCCTCGACCGATTTCGACGTTGATGCCATTCGCAGCAACGACACCGTTCGGGTATTTCTTATAAACATCTTTCATCACAATCATGTAAAAACCACCTGAATCGTATTGTCTTCGTCATTTTTTGCCGACATATTTATTATAACATGTATAGGCTTGCTAAGTATTACAGATATGTTTCATTTGTCCTGAACGATTCAATAGTTATTTTGGGATGGCCGCAAATCGACATACTATGCGCCACGTTCCCTTTTTCACTATGAAACTGCTTGCATTTCATTTGATATAAACATTGGGATCGGTGTATGAAATGCGTTCCATTGTAATATCCATGCAATAGTCAAGGCTGTGTTTTCCATTTTAATCAACAAAAAAACGCAAGGCCCAAAATAGGAGCCTTTGCGTTTTTTACATTACTTATTTCTTTTCTGCAAGCCATTTAGTAACTGCATCCAATTCTTCTCCCTGGATCAAACCACCTGGCATGCCGTTCTGACCGTTTTGAATAATGTCGTGAATTTCCTCTTCGGAAAGCTCTGATCCGACGTTCGTCAATGCCGGAGCATTACCGCGTCCTTCAAGATTGCCTCCATGACAAGTCGCACAGTTGGCTTGGAAAACCTTGTCCTCATCTACCGCGGCTGTCTCACCGTTTCCATTGCCGTTGTCTTTTGCATTGTCTCCGCCGCCGCCACAAGCGCCAAGTACAAGCGCCGCGCCAAACATCATTGCTACAAGCTTGTTCTTCATGTAGTTTCCTCCTATCATTAGTTCTCTGCTACATCCCTTAGTATACCAAAGGACGAGGATTATACTCCGCAAGGGAAGGTGCCCATTTTTATCAAATTGATGACAAATTGGAAAGTTTTTCACCAAGCGGATCAATTCCATTTGCCTTTATCTTTTACTATAGACGTATATCGGAAATTCAAACCTTTTTGCTGCACATACTGGCGTGCTTCCGGTAAGTCATTAGTCCCAAAATGACAATATAAGTTGGGAAATGATCGATATCTTGCGGGAAATGATCGATAAGTCGGTGTAAATGATCGATATCCGCTAGGAAATGATTGATAAACTTTGGGAAATGAACGATAACCCGGACACGACATTTGTATCCGGCTGGATAAACGGAAAAAAGCGCACCGGAGTGCGCTTTTTCCAAATTCATTATGAAATTCTAGAACGTAAATAGGCGTTGATGAACATATCGATTTCCCCGTCCATGACGGCGCCCACGTTTCCTGATTCCTCGTTCGTACGATGGTCTTTCACCATGGAATATGGGTGGAATACGTATGAGCGGATTTGGCTTCCCCAACCGATTTCTTTTTGCTCGCCTCGGATTTCAAGGAGTCTTGCTTCTTCTTCCTCGAGTTTAATTTGAAGGATTTTCGCTTTCAATAAATTGAGAGCGCGTTCACGGTTTTTGATTTGCGACCGTTCTGTTTGGCACGTGACGATTGCGCCTGTCGGAATATGCGTCATCCGGACTGCTGAATCAGTCGTGTTGACGTGCTGCCCGCCTGCTCCACTTGAACGGTATGTGTCTACTTTAACGTCTTCCATTTTCAAATCAATATCGACGTCCCCGTCAAATTCTGGCATGACTTCAATAGAAGAAAATGATGTATGTCGTCTTCCTGATGAATCAAAAGGAGAAATACGGACAAGTCGATGTACACCTTTTTCCGCCTTCAAATAACCATATGCATTATGGCCTTTAATCGATAGTGTTACCGATTTGACGCCAGCCTCATCGCCCGCCTGGTAATCAAGCGTCTCGACTTTGAAGCCTTGGTGTTCAGCCCAACGAGTGTACATACGAAGCAGCATGGAAGCCCAGTCCTGGGATTCCGTTCCGCCTGCACCTGAGTGGATTTCCAGGATAGCATTGCTTTTATCGTATTCATCACTCAACAGCATTTGTAAATCAAAGTCATCCATTTTTTTCTTGAACTCTTTTAATTCGGCAAAGAGCTCTTCCTGCAATTCTTCATCGGCTTCTTCGCGAAGCAATTCCAATGTCATTTCGAGATTTTCCTGCGTGTCGTTGAGTTCGTTGAATTCACCGACTGTATCCTTCAATGCATTCGATTCCGAGATGACTTTTTGTGCGTTTTCCTGGTTATCCCAGAAGCCTGGCTCCAGCATCACTTCGTCCAGTTCCTGCATACGTGCCTCTTTGTTTTCTAAGTCAAAGAGACCCCCTGAAGTCCGCTAATTTCTTAGCTGTTTTGTCAAGCTCGTTGCGTACATCGGATAATTCCATCATAGTAGTTCCTCCTGAAAATAAAAAAATGGGTTTAGGTAACCTAACGGATATTCGCTCCAGGCGGACGCTTTCCGCGGGCGGTCCGTGAGCCTCCTCGTCGCAAGCGACTGCGGGGTCTCACCCGGACACGCTTTTCCCGCCGGAGTCGCCGCCTTCCGCTCCTATCCTAAGCGTGCGATAATACATTACAATGGCCATTGTAATGTAGATAAAATGAAACTTCCATCATTAAATGCGGGATCCACCCGCGTTTAATGATGGGAAGTCAAGTTGCTGCTTTGCCTGCCAGATAATTATTATTTGCCGTGGCAGTTTTTATATTTTTTGCCGCTTCCGCATGGGCACGGATCGTTGCGGCCGATATTGACCGAGCGGCGCACCGGCTTCTTCGTCACTTTCTCGCCGTCCTCTTTCGGGTTGACGGCCTGCCCTTTCGCTACTTCCTCACGCTCGAGGTTGTTGCGGATTTCAGCCTTCATGACATATTTCGCGGCATCATTTTCGATTGCCGTCACCATTTCCTCGAACATCGCAAAGCCTTCCGATTGATACGCACGAAGCGGATCTGTCTGGCCATATGCACGTAAATGAATACCGTGGCGCAATTGGTCCATCGCGTCAATATGATCCGTCCATTTCGAATCGATCGCCCGCAGAAGGACGACCTTTTCAAACTCGCGCATGCGGTCTTCGGACATTTCGGCTTCCTTCTCATTATATCGTTCAATGACCGCATCGTGAATCATTGATTTCAATTCTTCTTCGGTTTTTCCTTCCATATCCGCGACAGTCAACCGGCCTTCAGGAAGTAGGTTTGCACCAAGGAAATCTTCCAAACCTTTCAATTTCCACTCGGAATCTTTATCTTCAGGTGCATGCATCGCAATGACCCGGTCGATGACACTCTCCAGCATTCCTTCGAGAACTTCACGGATATTTTCGGACGCAAGTACTTCATTACGTTCCTTGTAGATGATTTCACGCTGTTGACGGAGCACATCATCGTATTGCAGCAAACGTTTCCGGGAATCAAAGTTATTCCCCTCGACCCGTTTCTGCGCAGATTCAACGGAACGAGACACCATTTTCGATTGGATCGGCGTCGTATCGTCCATGCCGAGCTTCGTCATCATGCCTTTCATCTGCTCGGAACCGAACCGGCGCATCAGCTCGTCCTCAAGTGACAGGTAGAATTGTGTCACACCTGGATCCCCTTGACGGCCTGAACGTCCGCGCAGCTGGTTGTCGATACGGCGTGACTCATGCCTCTCCGTACCGATGACCGCAAGTCCGCCGACATCTTGTACGCCTTCTCCAAGCTTGATGTCCGTACCACGTCCCGCCATGTTTGTCGCTATCGTCACCGCGCCTTTTTGCCCGGCTTCCAAAATGATTTCGGCTTCACGGCCATGGTTTTTCGCATTCAATACATTATGCGGTATACCATATTTCTTCAAGTAATTCGAGATGATTTCAGACGTTTCAATCGCCACCGTACCGACTAGCACTGGCTGCCCTTTCAGATGGCGTTCTTTAATGTCTTCGGCAACCGCTTTATATTTTCCATCCAACGATGCGTAGATCAGATCCGGACGGTCGTCCCGTGCAATCGGGCGATTCGTCGGGATGGCGATGACATTCATGTTGTATATATTACGGAACTCTTCCTCTTCCGTCTTCGCAGTACCTGTCATCCCGGACAGCTTGTCATACATCCGGAAGAAGTTCTGGAACGTGATCGTTGCAAGCGTCATCGTTTCGTTCTGGACTTCCAAGCCTTCCTTCGCCTCGATCGCCTGATGCAAGCCATCGCTGTAACGGCGGCCACTCATCAAACGGCCCGTGAATGAATCGACGATGACGACTTCGCCTTCTTGTACCACATAGTCGATGTCGATATGCATGCTCGCATGCGCCTTCAACGATTGGTTGATGGCATGGTTCAACGTGACATGCTTCAAATCGAATAAGTTCTCGATGCTGAACGCCTTCTCAGCTTTTTCAATACCCGCTTCTGTCAAAACGACACCTTTTGTTGATTCGTCGTACGAATAATCCTCTTCCTTCTTCAACGTAATGACGAAACGGTTCGCCAAACGGTAAAGCTCCGCAGATTTCGCCGCTTGCCCTGAAATGATCAATGGCGTACGCGCTTCATCGATCAAAATCGAGTCGACCTCGTCAATGACCGCATAATGAAGAGGACGCTGCACTTTATGCTCGTCGTACAACACCATATTGTCGCGCAAATAGTCAAACCCGAGCTCATTGTTCGTCGTATACGTGATGTCCGCGGCATACGCCTCTCGCTTTTCCTCTTTCGACAGGCTGTTCAAGTTCAAACCGACCGTCATTCCAAGGAACTCGAATAGCTCGCCCATCTCAGTCGCGTCACGGCTTGCGAGGTATTCGTTCACCGTTACGACATGGACGCCTTTGCCGTCAAGCGCATTCAAATAAACCGAGAGCGTTGACGTCAACGTCTTCCCTTCACCGGTCTTCATCTCCGCGATATTCCCTTCGTTCAAGGCAGCCGCACCCATGATTTGCACACGGAACGGATACATGCCAAGCACGCGTCTTGAAGCTTCACGGACGACCGCGAACGCTTCCGGCTGAATGTCTTCAATCGACTCGCCGTTCGCAACCCGCTCCTGAAATTCAGCCGTTTTCGCTTTCAGTTGCTCATCGGAAAGCTGTTCCATTTCAGTTGCATGTTCTTCTACTCTATCTGCAATCTTTTCTAGACGTTTCAAATCTCTTTTATTCGGATCAAACATTTTATTCAATACGCCAAGCATTTAGGTCACATCCTCATTAAGTTCACCCTTCATTTTAACACTCTGAAAAGCGCCGTGCAAATAGTCTGGGTAATTTAGAACGTATTTTTTTATTAAGTACAGTTGATTTCCGCTACAGGCGGACGCTTTCCGCCGGCATGGCCTCAGCCGCTTCCCTCGCTTCGCTCAGTCCAGGGTCTTCGGCTCATGCTATTCCGGCAGGAGTCGCCGCCTTTCGCTTCACTCAACATAGCTTACAGATAATCTATAATCGATAAAAAACCCCCGGATTTCTCCGGGGGCGGTGCATATACATTTAGTTGGTTTCAATCAAACCGTATCTTCCGTCTTTACGCTTATACACGATGTGTGTACCGTCGGAATCGGCGTCTGTGAAAATGAAGAAGCTGTGGCCAAGCATGTTCATTTGAAGGATGGCTTCTTCTTGGTCCATCGGTTTCAAATCGAATTGCTTTGTTCGAACGACTTCGAAATCAGATTCGTCGTTTGACTGCTCTTCATTGTTGCTTCTTTCCTTCTCAACGGATTGGAGGAAGGCTGCGACGCCTTCGCGTTCGCGGAATTTGCGGTTCACTCTTGTTTTATATTTCCTAATTTGACGCTCGAGCTTATCGACGATCAAATCGATTGCCGCGTACATATCGTCATGGCGTTCTTCCGCCCGAAGAGTCAAATTCTTCATCGGAATTGTAATTTCCACTTTTGTCTGTTTGTCGTTATACACTTTCAGGTTTACATGGGCTGTTGCATTTGCGCCCTCAGTGAAGTATCTTTCGAGTTTCAGTACTTTCTTCTCGACGTACTCACGAATTGCCGGAGTTACCTCAAGGTTTTCCCCTCGGATGTTAAAGTCTAGCATATGAACTCCTCCTTTAATTAACCGTTACTGTATACTTCTACATCTATATTCTAATCTCCTTCTTTTATTCGAAGGAAAATTAAAATCTTGTCGAAATGTGACGGATTCATCACGTTGGAGTTTCTCGGTTTTTCTGCCAGTTCAACTGGTTACTTGTCTATTCCCTATATTCAGTATACCAAATCTGGGAACAATTATCGAACTTCAACCAAGTCTTTCGTCCGTCTCATTGTTCCGTCCAGCGTTCTGACGATTCGTTCGTTATCTGCGACAGTCGCGTGTACGGTTGCATTCACCTCTTCAACAGAGGCGCTAGATTGCGCCAAGAGATCCGCGAATGCGACCGTCATTTCACCTATACCTGAAGTCTCATCCGCAATGACTTTCATTTTAGAATTAAACAGTTCAAACCTTCGATGGAGTCCATCCAACGTCTGGTGCATCAATTCGATTTTCTTCTCTGCCTGAACGGTCATCGCGCCTTGCGACTTCAATTTTCCGGTGCTTGCCGCCAAATTTTCCTGCGATTGGCCGTTCATCGTATTGACATCATTCAAGTTGCCATTGATTTTCGTCAACGTCTCAGCAGTCATATTGGCTAGCTTCCTTATTTCTTCTGCAACGACTGCAAACCCTTTTCCGTGATCTCCGGCGCGCGCTGCCTCGATTGATGCATTCAATGCTAATAGATTCGTCTGCCCGGTGATTGTTTCAATAGATTTGGCAAGTGCATTGGTTTGTTCGATGTTTTGAGTGAGTGTCCCGAATGAACCATTCAATTCATTCAACAGCTGCTCGACCTCTTCCATGCCGGTCCGCACATTGCGCATCATGTCTACAATTTCATTGGACTCTCTACGCAACTCCGAGGCTTCTGCAACCATCGAATGCGTCTCGTCTTGCATTTCCAGCACATCGGTTTGGGTCCGTTCTGCATTTTGTGCAATTCTGCCGATCTGCTCGGCTTCCTGTTCCACACCCGCAGCAAGAGTGTTCATAATGCCGAGTAATTCCTGCTGGGAAGCGAGATGCTGCTCTGCTGTCGTGCCGATTGTCATGAGATCTTCAGCAACTTGCTCAACGTTTTCATTCAAGCTGCGGTGCTTCCGTTCCTCTTCCAGTGCCAGCTCCGACTGCTCCGCCGTGAATTGATTCACACGCGCCTCCAGCTTCTTCGTCTGTCTAATTTGGATCAGCAACCCGACAGCCATGAGGATGAGCGGTAGGACCATACTCCCTTTACTTGACGCAATCTGTTCCTGATAGGGGTACTTCGTCAAAAACACGGCCAGTACGAGCATGGACATGACGAAACCGAAAGACATAATCCGCATCGAAACGTGTACACTAGCGATTCCTGCAATGAAGAATGCAATGCCTGCAGTCGCAATGGACGGATCCCCAATTATTCCATTAAAAAGGGCGGCAGCTGCTGATATTCCGATGATGACCCACGGAAACAGCTTTTCAAAAAACGTGAATTTCCTTGATAAGAGATAAAGGATGATCGACGTCGTCATAGGGATCGTCATACTGATCGTCTTCAACGCATCCTGTCCGGTCAAAAAATAATAGATGGCACCGATCAGGCTAGACGCACCGAGTGTAATGAATAATATGAAGTTCTTCTTCGCAAATTGCTCCTGCATTAATTTATCCACATGTTCTGCTCCCATTTCCATTCCCCCTTGCCCGTGCTGTTAATCTCCTGCCTATGTATTCAATGTATCACGAATAGTCAAATAGTTCCATATAAAATAATAGCCCGGAAGAACTCCGGGCACCTTATTTCTATTGCTTCAAACGGATCGCTTCTTCATGCGTCTTTTGAATGTACGAAGCCATCATGCGCTGTTCATCAACGGATTCAGTCAACGTAGCATTCAATTCTTCAATCGCCGCAGTGCTCTGTTGAACGATGGAAGCGAAATCCATCGTTCGGTGCTGTATCCGTTCGCTATTTTGCGAAATCGTTTGAAACTCATCTATGAATGTAGTCAGATTGGCTTTCAACGCATCCATTGCATTGTAAAGGGAATTGAAAGAATGCATCGACTCTTCCGCAACCGTCGACTGGACAGTCAATTGTCCAAGTCCCTCCTCCATTTTTGTGACTGCCAATTCGTTGTATTCGTTCACGTCATGCAAGTTCTGATTAATTTTATGGAGTGTTTGGTCCGTCATGCCCGCAAGCTTCCGGATTTCCTCGGCAACAACCGCAAATCCTTTGCCGAATTCCCCTGCACGGGCTGCCTCGATCGAAGCATTCAGCGCCAATAAATTCGTCTGATTTGTAATTTCTTGAATGGACGTCGCAAATTCATTCGTCTCCGTAATCTTAGCTGATAATCCTCGGAAGGTTTCATTGAGATCCTTGAAAGAATCTGAAAATAAATCCATATTCGTTTTCAATTCGGACATGTTCGCAGCACCTGTTTCCGCCTGCTCACCAGCTTTTTCAGACTGGCTGACGATGTTTTCAAGACCGATTGATACGCTGCCGACCACATCATTCGTCCGCTCCGTCTCTTCGGCGATGTCCGAAATGTGATCAGCCTGATGCTGACTGCCAGCGCTCACTTCATTTACTGCCAAAAGCATTTCACGCTGGGAGGCTGCAGATGTTTCAGAACTGGTACGGAGCTGTGCAAGATATTCCGTAATCGTCTCGACTGCTTGTTCCATATTATTTTTCAATCGCTCTTCTTCTTGAACTTTCGCTTGCGTCAACTCCATCAACTCTTCAACTTTTACAAACACCTTGCCATTCTGCCGGACAACTAAAAACAACACAATGCCAGCAAGGAAGAATAACAGCAACAGATTGTTTCCACTTGCTAAAGCAAGTTCCGGTTCAACGAAATTCAAATGATTCAATAGGAGTGCAATGAAGCCAAGCAATAATCCGAACCCCATGATCAGCATTTTGCCATGGATTGCGGACAGAGCTAAAATGAGCACGATAATTCCGATTGACCCTAAATTTGCTTCTGAGAAATAAATGACACCGAGCGCTACCGAGAAATTCATTAAGAGCAATACATAAGGAACGAAAGAGGCAAGCCTGTCCCATTTCAAACTCGAAAAGTAAAAGAGAAGCGCCAGTGTAAATGGTATGGCGACCGATAGGATGATGGCTGGTGGTGATTGTTGAATGAGCTGCGCAATCAACCCTAGACCTCCCGCAATCCCAAATCCTATGATCATAATACGATTCTTTTGTAGCCAATCTTGTTTTAACAATTGATTCATATTCATCAAAAAACCCCCGAACTAGAGTTAATATATGTATCTACCTAGTGAATGAGGAGTCATTCACACTAACGCGGAAAACACCAACCAGGAGGTACCTGATTGGCTTATTGCTTTGTATCGTAGAACGTTCCATCCCGTGCCACCTTACCATACGGATTGACGTAGCTTTTGACATGTTCTTTCTTGGATTGGGCGGAGGTGATGTCAGAACGGATCAATTTCATATAAGAGGCCAGAGCTGAGGCCACTAGTTTTTCAAGTGCGACAAGCTCCTTGCCCAACTCTTCTTCTTCTGGTGTAAAAGGAGCAGCAATTTCTGTCTGCAAGGAGTCTCTTTCATCAAGCAGTCCGTTGATTTCATCGATGACAGTATCACGTTGCTCTTCATCGGTTCGGCTTGTCGCGGACAGAAGTTGCTGCGCCGTTTCCTGCCACCGGATCATCGCAGGCCGGATCATATTTCGTCCGTGTTCGCGTACTGCTTCGTGCGATTAATTTGAATCACTTGTTTCCACGTATCGCGAAACTCCGTAATAATGCCGGCAGCTTCATCGTAGAGCGCGATGTCGTTTTTAATATTCCCTTCAATGAGGCGGTTGTTGACAAAGTCATAAAGCACCATCATATTTTCGGAAACCGGAACAGACATGTCCAATGTGACCATTAGCTCGGACACGATCGCCTGTGCTTTTTGCGTTGCTGTATTTTTCTCTTCAATACTGCCTTGTTCCATTGCCTTTTTCGCCTGTTGAATGAATTTCAAGCATCCGTTGTAGAGCATGAGCGTCAATTCGCCAGGCGTCGATGTATTCACTGTGTTGTTCTGATACGTTGCATATGGATTGTTAATTGCCATAGATTTGCATATCTCCTTTTTTTGGACAGCGTCGTTAATCATTGCTATTGATTTCCGCTACTGGCGGACGCTTTCCGCTTCAATCAACAGAAATCGAAAAATATCAGTGAAGAAATCATTCTTCTATCCTACTATTACATTCCGCCGCCAAATGCGTTCATTAAGCTAGCGGATTGAGCGTTCGAACGTTGGATTGCGCGTTCCATTGCGGTGAACTGTTTCCAAAGACGGTCTTCGGTCATCCGCAAACGTTCTTCGAAACGTTCAATCTGCTTATTCATATCGTTCAAGTTTTTACCTAGTGTAAATGTGTCATTCACATCGCCGACTTTACCTGCACGTTTGGCGATTGCTTTTTGTGTATCGTCAACGATTGTTCGCAGTTGACGAGCAAGACCGTGTTCTGTTTTTTTTGCATCCTTGCCAGCATCAAATGAAAATAATTTATGCACATTGCTTGGATCTGACGCGATTGCTTCTTTTAATTTATCTTCATTAATAATCAACTTCCCGTGATCTAAATAGTTCTTGGATGTTGAAATACCAATACTGCTCAATGATTGTTGATCTATTGAACCCGAGAGTGCTGTTCGCATTTGAGTCAACATGCTAGAGATGTTAGAATCATTGCGCAATGTACCGCTCTTAGCCTTCTCTTCCCAGAGTTCAATTTCTTTATCTGACATTTCTTTTTTCTGTTCCGCAGAGAGTGGCTGGAAAGAACGATACTTCGGCTCGCGAATCTGTTTGTTCAAATCTTCGACAAGCTTATTGTAATCATCGATAAACTTTACAACACTTTCGAAGATTTTTTCTGTATCAGGTGAGGAACTAAAATTGATTTGTTTAGTTGCATCAGCTTGCTTTAAAGTAATTTCAAATCCGTTGATTTGGAATGTGTTGGAAGTACGTTCTGTCTCTAGACCATTGAAAGTAAACTTCGCATTTTGTCCAGTAGTTGTTTTTGCATCGGCTGTATTCAACTTCAAAAGACCGGCAACATCACCTTCTACTACGATGCCAGCAGAATTGGCATCTCCCTTAATCGCTCCGCTGTTTTTGGCAGTCATGGCGATTTGACCAGTAAACTCATCAAAAAATGCATTAACGCCTGTTTCGCTATTGATTTTTTTCAAAACAGCATCGATCGTATCATCTTCATTTACGCTAACTGTCTTTTGTTCAAGTATGCCTTCTTTATTTATCGCATTGATAATTAAATCCTTTTTCCCGGCAAAAGATGCATCTAAATCTTTCATCTTTGTGGAACCATTCGTAGCATCTTTGAGTTTTCCACCTTGCAAAGTAGCATTTTTCGCAAGCTGTTCAATATTTAAAGTCCCTGAAAATTCATTCGAAGATGAGACATTTTTTATATCTACATAGTCTGGCGCTGATACCGATACATTTTTCTGGTTGAAGTTTTTCGAGAGTATCATGTTATCAAAGATATTCTGACTAAAATCAACAAGATTCCTGTTCACACCACGATAATCATCCAACTGCCACTCCAAATATTGCTTCTTCTGTGTAATCTTATCCATTGGGAGGCGGTGGGCTTTCATCATGTCTTTGATGATCTGTTCCGTGTCCATCCCTGTTGCTAGTCCGCTAATTCGCATAAGTTAGGTACCTCCTCAAATTTTCCGGTCGATGAGCAATCCGACAAACTCCTTCATAGCTGCGTAGACATCCATCAGTTTTTTCGAAGGAATCTCTCGGACCACCTCGTCTGTTTTCGAGTCGACGATTGTCACGTAGTATTCCTTTAATTCGTCGTGCAGTTTAAATCGTAATTGGGTGTTCACGCTTTCCAGGAACTTATTCATACTATCGGTCATCTGCTGCGCTTTTTCAACGGGCAGTTGACGTTCTTCCCTTGTTTGTTCTTGGTTTTGTACTGAAACGGCCTGTACTTCCGCCACCACGACTCCCCTGTCCGGTGCTGCGCTTTCCACTTTTGCGCTCAATTGCTGCGTGCCGTTCGCTCCTCCAATGCGTCCAACCATATTCCCAGCCTCCCTGATATCGAAAATCCCATTGTTGCTTATATCGGCTGATACGCGTGATAGTTGAGTGGATTCGGTAAAAATATCCGTATAATTGGAAATGAAAAATGGCGGCAACCCGTAGGCCGCTCGCCATTACTATAGCTCATTGGTCAATACGTCCTGAATCACATGATTCGTCAAGTTCGGAACAATCTCCAATGAATAAGTCATTTCCATCCGCTCAAGTTTCTTATGGCCATCAATTCCGTATGGACCTATGTTGATGACTGGAATATTCAACTCGTGCACATCTTCATATGCGACATATAGTTTCTTGCCCCATGATGGCGTATTTTCCACCATATATTCGATATCATCCATATCATCACTCATGGCAATGAAACTCATATCTGAAATATGCGGGAAGAAGTTTTTTGCAACTATCGGATGGTCATAATCCGGCTGTACCGCATTAATTGCATTATCCAGTGCCTGCAATAGTCTTTGTTCATCTTCCGTATTCCCTGTCAGTGCAACGCGCGGTGAGTACAATGATGAATAAAAGATGATGATAGCTGGACTTTTATCCGGAATGAATTTCCAAGATTCTTCGACAACACGGGCAGCAAACATCCGAGTATCAAGCGTTTCATCTTGTACTAATTCCTCTTTGAACTCTTTCATGTGATTTTCATATTTTTCGCCATGCGCCTTTGTTAACATGTCTTGCATTTCACTATACGTAAACACTCTTGGCTCCCAAGGAAGCGAACGAGTTGGCTGGCCACTCATCCTGCAATAGGTACGATAACGTTCTTCAAATGACTGTAAGGCATTCGTAAAAGCGATAGTTGCTTGGTCTTTCAATAAATCAAGTACCTTTTCCGGAGACCAGGAGTGGACGAAGAAATTATAGTACACATACGCAGATAGCGCTGTTTGGACTGTATAAGACGGTTTTAAATCAGTTTGTTTCAATGAAACCGGCGGGATTGTTGTTTCTCCTAAAGCCGTGTCACTCAGATCTGGATTGTAGTTAATTTGCTTCGTTAATTCAGCAGCGATGAAATTCGGGTCCAGTCCATCAAAAGCTGATCCGACATGGGTTTCTTCACCTGTAATGAAAAAGGAAGGCAACAACTTGCCGACAGTGCCTTTATATACATAACGAGCTTCATCACCTTCATATGCCGGAGCGACAAAATCGCTATTAATGGCTGCTACATACTCAAATGCGTACTCTTTTTTCCACTTCTTCAATGTTTTTAGTGCAGACAATATACCGTGAGAACTATCCTCTTCATCACATTCAGCGATAAAAACGAGGTTGCCTTCGAGCAGCTCAGGATGTTCTGCATAATAGGTCAGCAAATACATATTGCTCGCAAGACCGCTTTTCATGTCAAGAACCCCTCGGCCGAAAAGCCAATCGCCTGATTCCAACTGCATCTGTGCTTGTTCCGGTATGTTTTCGTTTTGTAGGTAGTCCATCCAATCATCAGGTAAAAAAGCCAAATTACGCTGTTTGCTGAAATCATCAACTCCGACCGTATCGAGATGCCCCATTAAAACGACTGTGCGATTGCTTTCTCCCTTTGTTCCTTTCACGAACGCCAAGACGTTATATCGTTCTCTATCGTCTTTGGTCGTTTGTTCCATGACGAGTTGGGAACGGTTTTCCGAAAAGTATGGATGCTCACCCAAATACTCGTAAATGAATTTGGCAATGTCCTGTTCTCCATCCGTATTAACAATACTTTCAATGCCTACAAGCTTCTTTGTAAGCGACAATATTTCATTGCGACAATGAAGCTTTTCCCCATCCATCTTAATCATCCAACATTCCCCCGGTCCGTGACTTCACTATATTTTTAGATAATATATAAGTTTAAGATAGTTGTTAGTTCCATGGTAACAAATAAAATAGGTGTCTCCAAGCCACAGACCGGCTTACGAGGCACCTATTCGTTCATTAACATTTTGCACAGGCTTCCATTATCGATCTTCCCGACATGGGTTTTTGGCAGCTCCGGCAGGACGATGATTTTTTTCGGAACTTTGTAGGACGCCAATGAAGTTTTACAATGTGCAATCAGTGTTTCCTGATCAAATCTATTTTCTTCATCAATTGATACAAAAGCGACGACCGTTTCTCCCCACACTTCATCCGCCAACCCAACGACCGCCGCTTCTCGGATTCCATTATACGTGATAAGACATTGTTCGACTTCTTGCGGATAAACATTTTCTCCGCCCGTAATAATCATGTCTTTTTTTCTACCTACGATGAATGCGTCCCCATCGTCGTCGATTTTAGCAAGATCACCCGTCCGAAGCCATCCGTCCTTCATGACTTCCTCTGTTTCTCGCTTTTTATTCCAATAGCCGGAAAACAGATGCGGACCTTTTAACAATAATTCACCGATTTCCCCATTCACACATAGCTTCCCTTTTTCGTCCAGCACTTGTATTTCATTAAACAGCATGCTTTTCCCGACTGATCCGATCTTGCGCACTGCATCTTCCGGGCGTATGAAAAAATTATTCGGTCCCGCCTCCGTCAACCCGTATCCTTCCTTGAACCGCAAACCTTTCCGGTGGAATGATTGATAGATCGTCTTCGGACAAGGCGCACCGCCTGATAAGAATACATTCATCGACGGGAAGTCTGATTGATGGAAATAGGGTGTCTGAATCATCATCTGGTACATCGTCGGAACAAATAAAGAAATCGTCGCTTCATATTGATCCGTTGCCAATAATGCTTCTTCCGGCTTGAATTGATGTCCAATGACGACAGTCCCGCCCGCCATCAGCAATGGGATGCATAATGCATTTAATCCCCCCGTATGGAAAAGCGGCATATAATTGATCGTCTTGTCGCGATCCGACAATCCCCAGCTCGTGATCGTGTTAAGCGCATTCCAATTGACCGCTTCATAGGAAAGCATGACACCTTTCGGCAAACCGGTCGTACCGCCCGTGTAAATGATCATCCACGTATCGGAACGGTTGCCTTTTTCGGCCGGATGCCAATTTTCCGGGGTTAGCACCGTCCCGATGACTGACAGTGAACCCGTGTTTCTCACTTTCAATCCATCGATTCGATCTCCAAAATCATCATGGAATAAAAGCAATGCAGGCAAGCAATCATCTAGCAGCGACTGCAATTCCAATTGGCTCAGCCGCCAATTAAGCGGGACGTAAATTAACCCTTGCAGCTCGCACGCGAACAGGACGGCGAATAACTCCGGACTATTCGGCGAATAAACGGCGATACGATCTCCTCGCTCAAAGCCTTGTTCTTGGAAAAAGGAGGCCCAGCACATGATTCGATTTCTCAAATCCGTGTACGTCCAGCACGTTTCCGAGTGGACGTCGATCAATGCGGGCCGTTCCGCGGAGAGTGCGGCCCTTTTCATTATCCAGCCATGCTCATGGAACACGCGGAACCCCTCCTTCCCTTACATCATGATGCCGCCGTCAACATGCAAAACGTGTCCGTGGACGTAGTCCGATTCGGAGCTCGCCAAAAATAGATACGCGTTCGCAATATCCTCCGGTTTTCCGAGCCGTTGCAAGGAAACGACGGACGCCATCTGCTTAATGACGTTTTCCGGCATCTTTGCAACCATCGCTGTCGCCGTGAATCCTGGCGCCACCGCGTTGACATTAATCCCTTTCCGTCCAAGTTCCTTTGCCCACGTCTTTGTCATTCCGACGATTGCCGCTTTTGTCGCTGCGTAATTCGTCTGCCCGAAATTCCCATAGACGCCGCTGACGGAGGACGTATTGATGATCTTCCCGCCGCCCGTTTCGATCATGTGCGGTGCAACTGCTTGAGTACAGTTGAAGACGCCAGTCAAGTTGACGTCAAGTACACGTTGGAAATCCGCAGGATCCATTTTCAAGAGCGTCGCGTCTTTCGTGATGCCCGCGTTATTGATGAGCACATCGATTTTCCCATGCTGTTCAAGCGTCTGTTCCACTAATCGGTTGACGCTTTCACGATTGACGACATCGACTTGCATGAATGTGACGTCATGCCCTTTTTCCTTCAGCATTACCTCATGCTCTCTGCCTGCCGTCTCATCGAAATCCGCCATCATGACGGATGCTCCCTCTTCCGCAAACCGCTCACATGCAGCGAGGCCGATTCCGTTCGCTCCTCCAGTGATGATTGCTACTTTCCCCGATAGCCTCATGTTGTCATCCCCTTACTCCAGAAATGTTTCGATTCTTTTCGTCAGTTGTTCCAAATTATCGACCAGTGGTGAATGCCCCGTATCTTCGAGTGAAATGAATGTTGCATTGTCGCCGAGGTCTTCCATGATTTCCTCCTGCATCTGTGCTGTCACGACATAGTCGCGGTCGCCATGCAAGACGAGTACTGGAATGTCGATATCTTTCGCCTGGTCAGTCCCTTCGTTGACGCCATTATGATGTGGACTAATATTGAACGTGTTCAAAGAATGATAGACGTCCGCCAAATTCCGTTGCGTGAGCATATCGTCCACATACTCATCGTATTTCGCTACGTCAGGCTGGTTATGCGTGTAGATCAAAGCGTTCCAGACCGCCTTCAGTCCATCCCGGTTTTGATTGTCATACAGCCCTTGCATCGCAAGCGTCTTGCCGGCATCCTGCTCGACATCTTCGATTGTTTGGAGCCGATGTTCGAGATCAGGACTGCCATCCTCCTTCGTCCCGAAAAACGGATACCCGCGTGTCGATGCGGATGCGAGCAGCAGAAGCTTTTCGCATTTACCCGGATGATCCGCTACATATTGCATGCAGACCGCGCCGCCCGTCGACCAACCGACTAAGTGGAATTTTCCAAGTTCTAATGTCTCAATAAAACCCGCCAGGTCCTCCGAAAAGTCACGGATGCCCGTCACTCTTTCGTTGTACGTAGATTCCCCGAATCCCCGCAGATCCGGCGCATAAATCTTATACTTCGAATCTAGCTCGTCGATCAGAACGTCCCAATGCTTCGACGATGTCATATTCCCGTGGACGAGGACGACGACCTGCTCGCCGCCATCCCGCTCCCGGTAGGCAATCTGCTCACCGTTCGCCAAGGTCACTTTCTTCAGTCCTACTTTTTGAAACGCCATTTTCCTTCTCCCCCTCACTGTTTCCCCATTTCACCGTGATTGCCCCCCACGCGTACCCGATTCCTGCGCTGACGAGAACGGCGATATCTCCATCATTCAACTTATTTTCCGCTAGCGCAAGCTCTAATGACAAAATCTGGTCCATTTGCCCGATATGCCCGTATTCATGCAAATAAACCGATTGCTCTTCATTCAGCCCAAGCTCCCGCAGGACATACTCATGCGCGGATTTCTTCATATGCAAGATTGCTAAGTAATCGATGTCCTTTTCCGTAAATCCGCTTTTCTGCAATGAACTGCGGATGACCTTCAGGAAGTTTTCCATTGATTTCTGTTCGAGCCGTGCTTTCATGCCGATCGGATCGAGCACGTCAAGCCGGTACAACCCATTGTCTAAATCGCTTGCCGTGAGCGGTTTCTTCGTGCCGCCGACCGGTACGACAACATCCTCCGAAAACGATCCATCCGTAATGAGTTCCGCCTCGAGTACGATGTTTTCCATGTGGTCGCGCCGCAGGATCATCGCAGCTCCGCCCGCTGCCAAGTTGAACATGAAGCGGGTCCTTTCATTGCCATAATCGATAAAATCACCGTTCCGATAGCCGCCTGCAAGTAAAACCGTCTTAATTTCCGGATCAGCTGCCATAAGGCTTTTCGCAACTTTCATTGCCATAATTGTCGTTCCGCAGCGGAGCGCGACATCGAACGCCCATGCGTGATAGGCGCCGAGCTCCTCCTGCATCTTGATGGCGGCAGTCCACAACGGGTATTCCTTATGTTCTTCCCCGATATAGATGATGACGTCAATCTCCTTCGGGTCGACTTGCCCTTTTCGCAACGCCTCGCGAGCCGCCCATACGCCCATTGCGACGGTGTGATCGTGCTCCCCGGGAATCGGCTTTTCCGTTATCCCCATCTTCGTCTTCACAACGTCCACGGGCAATCCGGACCGTTCAGCGATTTCTGCAGCAGACATTTTCGTCAAAGGGATATACGTACCCGTACTGACGATTCCGACAGTCGTCATGAGACCTCCCCCTTCCCGACAGGCCGTGTTTTCGTTTTCCGCTTCCAAAGCTTTTCACGAATACTTCCGACGATGCCGCGCGGGAAGAAGATGACCGCCAGAATATAGACGATGCCGAAGAATATGATCCATCGTTCGAAAATCGGATAATCTTTCGCCAGTCCGGATAAATAATGCTGCGTCAATTCGATGACACCCGCACCGACAATCGGGCCGATCAACGTGCCGACGCCGCCGATGATCGTCATGAGCAATGCGTCAAGCGTAATATCCATCGTCAGCACGCTCGTGTTGACGAACCGTAACGATACCGCGTACAGCGAACCCGCCAAGCTAGCGATGACTCCCGCAACGACGGACGCGATCACTTTATAATGCAATGTATTAAAGCCGAGTGACCTTGTGCGCTGTTCATTCTCTCTCACCGCGACCAAAACTCGGCCGAATGGGGAGTTGACGAATCGCCGCAGCAGCAAGTAGACGAGCACAAGGCAGATGAGCGTAACGAAATAAAACATCATCCGGTCCTTGAAAAACTCGGGTGCCTTGAACGTAAATCCGTCATTTCCGTGCGTCACCGTCCGCCACTTTTCCGCGAGCACTAGAAACAGTCCCGAAACAGCCAATGTGAGCATTGCGAAGAAATGACTTTTCAGCCGCAATGTCAACAGGCCGATGAAAAAACTGATCAATGCCGCGAGCAGCATTCCGCAAACGATCGAGAGAAGGAAGACGCCGATTGTAGGCTCCATCCGCTTCAGGATAACGGCTGTCGTATACGCCCCCATCCCGAAGAACATCGCATGCCCGAACGACACGATGCCCGTATAGCCGAGCAAAATATCATAGCTCATCGCCAAAATCGAAAAGATGAAAATCTGTGTCAATAAAATCGTCCATGTCCTTGAATCCGACACAAACGGGAAAACGGCGAGCACAACAACAATGATTGCTAGAAACAGGTTGTTCCAGTGAAATTTGTTTTTCATGCCGTCACCCCTTTGCCGTAAAAAGCCCTTGCGGACGGAAAATTAATACGATAGCCATAAGCATCATATTGACCGCAAGTGATAGAGCAGGAACGTAGTACGCCATATAGCTTCCCGCGAGGCCGACCAGAATGGCGGCGAACAACGATCCCGGAAAGCTGCCCATTCCGCCGATGACAACGACGATGAACGCCAAAATCGCAAACTCAAAGCCCATTTCCGCATAGATGACTCCGGAATATGGCGCCATCAATACACCGCTCAATGCCGCAAGCGCTGACCCCGCCATGAAGACATACAGGAATACGCGTTTAATATTGATGCCGAGCGCTTGCACCATGTCTTTATCCATGACTCCCGCCCTGACGATCAAGCCGATTTTCGTCTTCAGGAGCATGTATTGGAAAACCCCGAATACGGCGAAGCCTACAATGATGATGAATAGCCGGTATTTAATGATAAGGACGTCCCCGAATTCCCAGCTTCCCGCCAAGTACGACGGTACTTTCGCAGCCATTTGATTCGGACCCCAAACGACTTTCAACAGCTCTGTCAGCACAAGCATGAAGCCGAGCGTAATGAGGATCTGTTGTACGTGATTGCCATAAACCGGCGTGATGATCAGCTTTTCAGTAATAAACCCGAGAATGATTCCCGTAATGATAGCGCCAAGAATGCCGATAAGGAAGCTTCCTGACAATGTATAGAACCAGACGCCCGAGTAAGCGCCCCACGCGAACAGTCCGCCATGCGCGAAATTCAGCACGCTCATCAGACCGAAAATGAGCGTCAATCCGGAAGCAAGAAGGAAGATGAGCATGCCCGTCGCCAAACCGTTCACCGTCAAATTGATGAGTAATTCCATCGTGCAGCCCCCTTCATCCGATTCCTAAGTATTTTCGTTTCACTTCTTCATTGTGGATCAGATCCTTCATCTCACCCGCATGAACCGTCTCCCCGTCATCGATGAGCGTATAACGGTCACCGATCCGGCTCGCCATCATGAAATTCTGTTCGACAAGCACAATCGTCGTACTTTTTTTCATCTCCGTAATCGCTTCCATCACCTTCTCGATGACGATCGGCGCGAGTCCCTTCGACGGCTCATCGATGAGGAGCAGCTTGCTGTCATTGACGAACGCCCGGGCCATCGCGAGCATCTGCTTCTGACCGCCAGAAAGATGCCCGCCGTCCTTCTTCCAAAACGTCTTTAAATCTGGGAACAGCTCCAGCACATAATCCTGTCGCGCAAATGCAGCTTCGTCTTCCTTCCGCATGGCGACTTTCATATTCTCCTCGACGGTCAAATCGCCGAAGATCCCCTGGTCTTCCGGGACATAGCCGATGCCGCCATTCGCAATCGTATACGTCGGCTTTTTCGTGATGTCCTGTCCATCGAAAAGGACTGCGCCTTTCGAAGCCGGGGTCAAACCCATAATCGTCTTCAACGTCGTCGTCTTCCCCGCCCCGTTGCGCCCGAGCAGCACGCTCACTTCCCCTTCTCGCGCTTCGAAGAAAACCCCTTGAAGGATATGGTACTGGCCGATATGCGTATGGATGTCCTCAACTTTCAGCAAGGTTTTCATCGTAAAGCCCTCCCAAATACGCATTTTGCACGGTTTCATTGTCCATGATTTCCTGCGGACTTCCATCCGCCAGCAGCTTGCCGTTGAAGAGCACCATGATGGAATCCGACAGGTCCAAAATCATATCCATCTTGTGTTCGATCAACAAAATCGTTTTCTCACCGGTCTGTTTGATCTTCCGGATGACGTCCAAAATCGCTGGCACTTCCTCGAGGGACATGCCTGCCGTCGGTTCATCGAGCAGCAACACTTCCGTATCGAGCGCTAGCAGCATCGCGATTTCGAGCTTCCGCTTCTCGCCATGGGATAATTGGCTAGCGATGGCATGTTCCTTTCCATCGAGCAGTACGAGGGCGATCAGTTTCTCCGCCTCTTCGATGAGCTGTTTATAATGAAGGAAGTGGCGGACCATTTGATATCGGATCTTTTCCTTCGATTGGACGGCCAGCCGGACATTTTCCAGCACGGTCAAATTCGGAAACACGTTCGTAATTTGGAATGAACGTCCGAGTCCCTTCCGCGTCCGGGCTACAGCCGATAAGGAAGCCATCGATTCCCCCTTGAAGAAGACGTCCCCTTCAGTCGGTTTCAGCTCGCCGCTGAGTAAGTTGAAAAATGTCGTTTTGCCTGCCCCATTCGGCCCGATGATCGACTTCAAGTGCCGTGGCGGCATTTCAAAATTCACATGCGATACGGCCGTATGCCCGCCGAATCGGATGGTCAGATTTTCTGTTCGTATGATCGGTTCCAATCGTTCTCCCCCTTCCCCGTCCTTCTCGATCGGATAGATGTTTCCATCCGATTGAGAAGGACAGCGATATCACTGTCCTACTGTATTTTATTGCCGTCGGTGATCAGTTTTTGATCGGCGGCTCGGTTTCATCAGCCGAAAGCTCTCTGATAAGAACTGGAACCGGATACGGGACGCCATCCTGTTTTTCGAGCTTGATGGAATAAAGCGTCTGCAATGCTTGGTGATCTTCTGAACGGAAAGTCATCGTTCCTTTCGGTGTTTCGAAAGACATTCCTTCCATGACTTTTATTAGTTCGTTGCCATCCGCATTGCCATTCGACTTCGTTAATGCTTCGACGATTGCGATTGCTGCGGACATGCCTCCCGGTGTGAATAAATCCGGAACTTCGCCGTTATAGCGAGCCTTATGTTCCTTCACGAGCCAATCATTCACTTCGTTATTAGGAAGCGTGTGATAGTAGACGGAGAACCCTTCCATGCCGACAAGCGGCTCCATGATGGAAAGTGCCGGGATATCCGGGGCACCTGTCGAGATCTTGATGCCTTTCTCCTGCATCTTCAAATCGGCGATCTGGTTCCAAGGCGAGTTTGCACCAGCCCAGACGACAAACATATAATCCGGTTTCGCTTCAATGATCTTCTGCAAATTGGATGTAAAATCCGTTGCTGCAGGATCCGCGAATTCTTCGATGATGACTTCAGCACCGAGATCTTCAGCCGCCTTCTTGAACGCCGCTACACCATCCCAGCCGAATGAATAATCCGGTGCGAATGTCGCGATTTTCACACCAGGACCTGCGATTGCTGCAGCTCCCGCGACGGCATCCTGTGATGAGTTACGCCCCGTCCGGAAAATGTATGGATTGAATTCGGAACCTGTGATACTATCCGCAACAGCCGGCTCGACAATCATGATTTTTTCGTACTCTTCCGCTAAAGGAAGGACTGCGAGCGTGTCACCTGAACTGGAGGAACCGACGAGGAAATCAACTTCGTCCTCTTCAAGAAGCTTCGTCGCTTTTTGGACGGCGACTTCCGGCTTTGTTTCCGTATCTTCGTAAACGACTTCGATTTTCTTTCCTGCGACTTCCATCGTGCCGCCCGTCGCATATTCAAGACCAAGCTCGAAGCCTTGCTTTGTCTGCTTGCCGTATGACTCAAGCGCACCGGTCAATGAGGCGAGGACGCCGATTTTGATCGTGCCTTGCTCTTCAGTTTTGTTATCTCCTGACACGGGTGTCGTTTTCGATGGTGTTTCTTTTTCCGTTGACGCTTCCCCTTCTTCCGATTTGCTGCAAGCTGCGCTGATGGCAAGCACCATTGCAAACAATAAGACCAACCACAATTTCTTCTTCATACTGCAACTCCTCTCTCCACTCGTTTTGTAAACGCTTTCTTCCTGTCTACTACTCTATTGGATGGGAGTTGCAAATGAGTTACAGAGGGGTATGGACCTTGATTAAGGAAGAATGGACCTTGCCGCGGGAAGATCGGGCCCTTGTTGAGAAGAATGGACCTTGACGTGAGGTAAATGGACCTTTGATTTAAAAGAATGGACCCTGAAGTACAAAGAATGGACCCCTGCAAGAGCGAAGGGTCCATTCTAGTCAAAACTTCTCTATACTTCATTCATAATCATCTTGTACATTTGCTCTGTCGTTTCCATCGGTTCAATGGAGAGCTCTTCTTGTAAAACGGATTTGCACTTCCGGTACCATTTGATCGATTGCGGGCGGTTTTGCAACTGATAGTGGGCGTACATGAGCAGACGGTATGCTTCCTCCCACGTCTGGTCGATCCGCAAAAGCTTCTCAGCCCACTCGATCGTTTTGCCATAGTCTTGCAATCTCGTATATGACTGGGCGAGGCGTTCGAGTGCTTGGATGTACAGCTGCTCGACACGTTCACGCTCTTGCGCAATCCAATCGACGGACAGCTTTTCCTCAAACAGTTTCCCTTTGTAGAGCGCGGCTGCTTTCAATAGGTGGTCGACCGCTCTTTCCGCAGTCTTTTCCGACAAGCCCGCTTCCACATGCTTTTTGAAACGTTCAAGATCCGTCTTGATATCCGCTTTCGGATTCAGCTGGTACATCGTCTGCTTTCGGAGAATGAAAAACGGGTTTTCCCGCGCACTGCGATTCGGCTCAATCACTTTCAGCAAAGCATTCAATGCCACTTTGAAATCCCGGTCGGCGCTCTTGTCATCGGCATCTTCCCATAGCGCCTGCATAATTTCCTCTTTCGGGACGTATCGGTTTTTATTCAACAACAAATAAATGAAAATTTCCTTCGACTTATCGCGTTGCCACTTCCGGTCGGCCACTTCCTCAAGTCCAAGATGAATCGCGAACGGTCCTAATAATTGAACATCCATTTTATATCCGGGATGTGAAGCGGTATCCTCCAAACCAAGTAGGTGGATTGCGTGCTGAATGTCGGCGTTTTCTTTATGGAAACGGGCCGCCTTGAGTACTAAAGGATGAATGGACTGGCGGTCGAATGGGCCGAAGATTGTGTCGTTCGTCAAAAAGAAAGTGTAGTCTCGGCAAAGCGTGAAAAAACGTTCCGCATGCTCTGAATAATGCCGGTCCGCTTTCGTCCGGTCATACAAATTCATCGACCAAAACGCTGTCACCATTTCCCCGTACAAATCACCGCACTCCCCGAAAAGCCGCCCCGCCTCATTCAGATGCTGTTCCATATCCGTTTCGTTGTTCGCGTAAAAATGTACTATTGCTAGTCCGATATGAATCAATGCAGACAACCAGCCATCATTGACACGCTCCGTCTCCCGCAAGCCCGCTTCCCCGTACCGGATCGCTTCTGCAAAATCGCCTTGCCGTGCCGCCACGATAGACAAGCCCATATACGGCTCTGCATTACCGCGCGAAACGTTCAGCTCATCCATCCGCTCAATCGCCCGGATATAATGATCTTTCGCAATCGCCGCATCGCCCCGATCGGCTATAATTTTCGCATGCCCCATACGAATAAGCCCGACTGCTTCGATAAAGCCTGATTTCTCCTTCCGACCAAGCTGTATCCCCCTCGCAGCACTCTCCAAAGCAAGTTCATTCTCGCCGGTCATCGAGTAGATCAAGGATAGGAGGATATCCGTTTCCCGGTGTGCATCGGGCAGCGTCAAACTGTCCACCCGTTCCGACAAGTACGCCTGCGCCTCCCGTAACTTTCCCGTCCGCAACGCAATCCTCGCATCCAAATTCCCTTCCCTCAGGATGCTTTTATCATGAATCTCCTGCTCCACCCACTTTGCAGCATCCGATGCCTTCCCCAGGTTGACTAGATTTTCCGCGAATTGCCGTTTCAACAATTCCATTTCCAATACGCTCGTCCTATCGCTCTTCTCGGCGAAAAGGATTGCGTTCATTAAATACGGATCTGCCAATCCAGGTTGGATCGTATCAAGATAAATGTTTGCGATGCCGGCATGTGCACGCCCCGCAAAATAATCGTCCCCCCGTTTTTCGGCCGCTTCGATGCATGCCGAATATGCCACTCGTGCTTTCTCATAAAAAGCACGGTACCGATGCGCCTCCCCTTCGAAGAAATAGAGAGGGTAGAACTGTGCGAAAACGTCCGGCGACAAGCTTTTGATGATTTCAAGCAGCCACTCGAACTGGCCGGCTTTAATCAGGGCAACGCCGTTGTCGACGATAATTTGTCCGATGAAAGACGCGTCCATGCTTTTCACGGCATGGGAAATCGCTTCAATCGGGTTTGATTGCCGAAGATAAAATTCCGCCGCCTGTTTTTGGGTTGAATAAAACTGGTCGGAATTGACCGCTTGCCATTTCCGTTCCAAAAATTGTTGGAACAGCGCGTGATACCGGTATGTCCCTTCCCCAAGCGATTGGATGAACACATGGCGTTCCGCTAGCTGCCGTAGTGTGCTTGCCGCTGCATTCCCATAAAAACTATCGACTATCTCCAACGAAAACGTTGGAAAAATCGAAAAGGCCAGCAACCATTCCTTTTCTTCTTCACCCATCCGATTGAAAACTTCCTCGGAAAGATAGGCAAACAAGTCATGCAATGCGGGTTTCATTGCGGTCGGTAAATGGGCTTCACCACCGGCGAGATGGAGTGCGAGCAGATTGACGGCAATCGCCCATCCTTCCGTCAACCGGATGACAGAAGCTGCCTCTGCATCGGTAAGTGTTTGATCAAAATAATCCTCATAAAAGACGGCGACTTCCTCTTCCGAAAACAGAAAGTCCTCTTCCGACAGTTCGTTTAGCTGTCCTGTAACTTTCAACTTTACGAGGCTCGCCCAACGCGGACGGTTCCTCGTTGCGACAATTAGGCGGGTGTTGGGAGGTAATGAATCAATTATCTTTTCAACAAGATAATTCACTAAAAATACATGGTCGACGTGATGGAAATCGTCGATGACAATGAAGAGAGGTGTATCGATTTCACAAAGCTCATTGATGAAAAGGGCGAGCCATCGTTCAAGATCCAATTCCTTTGGATGCAAATTCGGCCTGTCCCATTCGGATAACGATGCACCGAACTCCGGCACGACACGGCGAATGCTTTGCGTCAGATAGGTGATGAACGGATAGACGTCGTCGTCTTCCCCTGTCACCGAATACCAGCTATATACAGCTTTTGTGTCATGGAAATACGCAGAAAGCCCCGAACTCTTCCCATACCCCGCCCCGCTATGCATCAACGTCAGCTTCACCCGGTCCGCCATTTTCAGCTTTTTGACGAACGAAGCTCTCCGCATATACGTGGCGGACGGCGTCGGCGGCATCAGCTTGGATAGTAAAATGGGCTTTGTCTTCATCGATTCTCACCTACCCCGGCGTCTCTTTCTAACTATTTTATCACATGAAGGTTCTGAATTGGTTGACACTTGTAAAGAAAAATAAAAAACACCTCCTCTGTCGATTCGTTAGGTACCGAGAAGAAGGTGTGATTATGTTCTATAAAAGTTTTTTAATCAAGTGCCTGTTAATCCTCACCAAGCTACAATCGTTCCATCCGTCCTTGATTCTGTTCCGCCTGAAAGTACGCCTGTTTCCGGATCGCGCCAAATGATTTGTCCTCTGCCGAATGATCCGCTGTCTAATGTCGGTACGATCTGATGTCCCAATCGGGTGAGTGCCTGCGCGATATGGTTCGGGAAGTTCGGTTCAACATGAACTTTATTCCCCTCGATCCATTGCCAACGCGGCGCATCGAGCGTCGCTTGCGGATTCAGATGATAATCGACCGTGTTGACGATGACCTGGAAATGTCCTTGCGGCTGCATGAACCCGCCCATGATGCCGAATGGCCCTACCGCTTGTCCGTCCTTCGTCAGGAATCCCGGGATGATCGTGTTATAGGAACGTTTGCCTGGCTTCAATACGTTCGGATGTGCCGGATCCAGTGAAAAATCCATGCCGCGGTTTTGAAGCGTAATGCCTGTCCCCGGCACGACAACACCGGATCCGAAGCCCATATAATTCGATTGGATGAATGAAACCATATTCCCCTCTTCATCCGCAGTCGCCAAATAGATTGTTCCGCTTCTCGGCAATTCGTACGGCTCAGGAACTGATGCCCGTTCTGTAATTGTAGCAGCCCGCTTCTTCGCATATTCCTTCGACAGCAAGTGCTCGATGTCGATCGGCATATCCTTTTCTTCAGTGATGAATGCTTTTCCATCGGTAAACGCCAGCTTCATCGCCTCGATCTGTTCGTGCAGCGACTCTACGTCGTTTAGTACCGCTGGATTCATTTCCGAGAAGATATTGAGCGCCATTAGCGTCACGACGCCTTGCCCGTTCGGCGGAATTTCCCATACGTCATAGCCTTTGTAATTCGTTGAGATCGGGTCGACCCATTCCGCTTTATACTTTTCCAGGTCAGATTTACGGAGATAGCCATTGTTTTTCGCTACATGCGCATCAATCAAATCCGCAAGCTCTCCTCTGTAGAACGACTCCGCATTTGTTTCACCGATGGAACGCAACGTCTTCGCATGATCCGGCGACTTCCACATTTCCCCGATTTCAGGAGCTCGGCCATCCGGCGCGAACACTTTGAACCATTCGTCAAATTCAGCGGAATCATGCTCTACGAATTTCTTGTAAGCAATGCGCCAATATTTCCCTAAAACCGGCGTAAGTGGGTACCCTTCCTCCGCATAACGGATTGCCGGAGCAAGCGACTCAATCAAAGGCAGATTGCCAAATCGTTTCGATAGCTCTGCCCAAGCAGACGGAACCCCGGGCACCGTAATTGGCGCATAACCCATTGCAGGAATCTTTTCATGCCCCGCCTCTTTCATCGCCTCAAGCGTCAATGCTTCCGGCGCTGGCCCCGACGCATTCAAGCCGTAAAGCTTATCCTTCATCCACACAATCGCAAACGCATCGCCGCCCATTCCATTCGTCGTCGGCTCAACGACAGTAAGTGCAGCGGCAGTTGCAATAGCCGCATCCACCGCATTCCCGCCCTTCTGCATAACTTCAATTCCCGCTTGAGCCGCCAGCGGTTGCGACGTCGCCACCATCCCTTTCCGCGCGAATACAGTGTGCCGAGTCGTCGTGTAAGGATTGTATAAATAGTCCAATGGAATTCCCCCGTTTTTTCTTTTATTATACGACACTTTTAAACAAATGAATGAAAATTCCGGAAAACTTGTTCATTATTCAGTTTTCGGTGCCTGTGCATCACACATTTATGACAATTCATCTAAATTAATATTAATACGGACATCTGTAAACAAACAGTTGAAACAGCCGACTTAATGGTTTTGATTATACAATTGTAGTGCATAGTCTGAATAGTTTCTTACACAGGCACCGAAAAGATTCAGATAATATTAATAGCATAAATATATTATTCACCCGGTCGGGATATCACTTGAATCGCATCAGATTTTGTCGAAATAAAGAATATAGACCAAATTTACTAATAAGGGGAAATAGTTATGGCCAAATCGCTAAAAACAAAAATCATCTTTGCGGCTCTTATTTTATTCTTTGTGGGAACTGTACTCATGGCATTCATGCTCAATGGACAAGTGAAGAAACGTTCGTTGGAAAGCGTCATCGATTCAAGTGATGCCATTTCTAACCAGATCGGGCACGCTGTAGAGAACTTTCTTGCACAATATTCGAAAGGCGTTGATGCACTTATCGATTCGGATGAAATCATGAACTTCACTGGCCCTAGAGGCTCAAATGTAAGTGAAGCGGAGCTGATTCAAAGACTGGAAAGCTTTTTGGAAGTCTATTCCGATGCAGTGGCAGTCTATTATGCACAACCATCCAAGCATACGGTCATCTACCCGGTGTCCGATTTAAGCGGCTTCGATCCGACGAGCCGTCCATGGTATGAAATTGCGATTGGTGAACCAGGCAAGGTTCAATGGTCGTCACCATACATCGATGAGGTCAGCGGCGACTTCATGATTACTGCTTCCATTGCTGTCGAGAAGAATGGAAGAGTAGTCGGTGTGGCCGGGGTTGACCTCATGTTGTCCGCGATCACCGACATGCTGAACTCGACATATATTCCGCATGATGGCTATTCCACACTTTTTGACGAAAACGGCACGGCGATTGCACACCCGACGTTAAGCGGGGAAAACTTGATGGAGACTGCCTATGTCAAGAATATGTACAGTTGGGATCAGGGGGATGAGGCATTCAAAGATGAGAATGGCAAAAAGTTGATCAGTGTCCATTCGACAATCCCCGAGTTTGGTTGGAAGGTCAGCACAGTCTATGAACAGAATAAACTTATGGAAATGTCCCGGCAGCTGTTACTTTCCATTTTCATCATATCTATTATCACACTCGCAGTTGTCGGAATTGGCCTGTACTTCCTCATTAGTAGGATGTTGAAACCGATTGCCCGTCTCCGAAGCTTGATGGATGACGTTGCAAAAGGTGATTTGACCGTTCAATCAGATATCCATACGAAAGATGAGATTGGACAGCTTGGCGAAAACTTCAACAAAATGATTGCCAACATGCATGACATCATTTCCGTCGTCAATCAATCCGCGGACAATGTCAGGACAAACTCGGAAAGTTTGAGTGCCGTGGCAGAAGAGACGAGTGCATCCAGCTCGGAAGTTGCACATGCTGTCAATGAAATCGCACATGGCGCTTCAAGATCAGCGGAAGATGCCGAAACGGTCACGGAAAAGTCCGATGAACTCGGGCGGCAAATTAATGACATTACAGAACGCGCGATTTCAATGAAGACAATCGCGGAGCATACAGGAGAGATGAACGCGAACGGACAAACCCAAATGCACAATCTTCAACAGACATTCGAATCATCAGGCACAAATCTGAAGTCGATGAACGATGCAATTAGTACGCTCGGCGAAAAGGTTAAGGAGATCGGCGGCGTCATGGAAACGATCACTGACATTTCTTCACAGACGAATCTTCTCGCACTGAACGCAAGCATTGAAGCAGCTCGCGCAGGCGAACACGGAAAAGGCTTTGCGGTCGTCGCAGAAGAAGTCCGGAAACTTGCGGAATTGTCCGCACGTGCTACGGAAGAAGTCAAAGTGACCGTCCTGCAATTGCAAGAAGAGTCACGACTCGTAACATCCCAGATGGATGAAACAATCACTACATTCCGTGACCAAGAAAGCGTCGTCCAAGAAACGGAAAAGACATTCGCCCAACTATCCGATTTAATGGAGACGATGCAAGCTTCAATCGACTCGATTTCCAATGAAATTCATAGCGTAGCCCGTCATAAGGATGAAGTTACGATGACGATCCAGACGATGGCGGCCACATCCCAAGAAACAGCGGCAGCATGCGAGGAAGTCAGCGCCTCAACCGACGAGCAGCTACGTGCAATCCAATCCGTCACAGATGCTGCAGAAACACTGACAGACTTAAGTGAAAAACTGAACCTTGCAATTGATCGGTTTAAAATGTGAAACAACAAATAAATCCCGCATTGGCTATTCGCCAGGCGGGATTTTTTTATTGTAAACTCTTCAAATCGGTGCCTGTGCATCACACATTTATGACAATTCATCTAAATTGATAAAAATACATATATCTGTCAACCATCAGTTGAGACAGCTGTCTTGTTGGTTTTGATTATACAATTGTAGTGCATAGTCTGAATAGTTTCTCACACAGGCACCGAAAAGATTCTGAAATCGCTTCCTTTTCAATATTAAAATAGTAAACAAATTATGAACACTATTATTATTTAATAATAGCTAAACATTTTTCGTAATGGTCCGAAATGAAAGGTTGTATGTAATTTTACCTATAGAAAGAGAAGGTGCACCTATGTTTACGTCAATTAAAACCAAAATCATCGTTACAGTATCAGTCTTGTTCATTATCGGCATGACTCTCATGACTGTACTTTCAAGTATTCATGTGAAGGATAAAACAAGGGAAAATCTAATCATGCAAAGTGAAGTGCTTGTACATGAAATAGGTTCTTATGTTGAAAACTTCATTGATTTGCATGAGAAAGGGCTCACTCAGTTGGCTAATTCCTCTTACGTAACGGATTTTGCTAATGTAGATGGCAATTTTGAAGAATACATAACCGCAATGGAACAGGAATTCTATTCATTCCAAACTTTATATGATAATACGTCTATGCTATATTTCGCTTTGCCATCGAAAGAGATGCTAACCGTTCCAAACGCTGATTTGGGCAGTGACTATAATCCAACTGAGTATGAATGGTACCAAGAAGCGGCCGCAAATCCCGATAAAGTTTATTGGACAGAACCGCATATAGACCGTGCGACAGGCGAATACACAATCAGCGCTATAAAAGCAGTTCAAAAAAATGGGGAGCTTGTCGGCGTGTTAGGTCTTGATATTCGTATGGACAAATTGGCAGCAACTGTTTCGAATAAGGACATTGGCCATAACGGATTTATCGCACTTTTCGATGCAGAAGGAACAGCGATGGTGCATCCAGAATTGGCAGGGGAAAATATAATCGACTTGCCCTACGTAGCTGAAATGTATGATTATCAAAGCGGTAGCGAACGCCGCGAAATTCAATACACTGATGACGGCGTTTCAAGAGTCAATACATTTGCGACAGTGTCCAGCTTAGGATGGAAGGTAGCCGCGATATACGATACGAAAGAAATTGATCTGTTAGCAAACTCTATGCGATTTGGCATGATCATTATTGCCGGAGGTATTTTAGTATTACTCATCGCAGTCCTTTACCCGATCATCAACCGCACAGTAAAACCAATCGGCAAGCTGAAAACACTTATGCAAGCAGTTTCTAACGGTGATTTGACTGTCAGATCTTCCATTAAAACAAAAGATGAAATCGGTGAACTTGGAAACTACTTCAATAAAATGATTGAAGACACAAATGCTGTAATCGCTGTCGTCAATCAATCTGCAGAGGACGTACACTCACGTTCTGAAACCTTAAGCGCAACCGCGGAGGAAACAAACGCCTCAAGCAATGAAGTCGCTCACGCTGTCGGAGAAATCGCGAATGGTGCATCCCGCTCTGCTGAAGATGCTGAAGCAGTTACGGAGCAAGCCGAATTATTAGGTAAGGAAATCAATGGAATTGAGAAGAAAGCGGCCCAAATGCAGGAACTTGCCACAAGGGTCAGTGACATGAATTCCAATGGACAAATGCAAATGAACGAGTTAAAACAATCTTTTGGAGACTGGGAGATTGAAATGCGGTCCATGGCCGACGTAATTGACACACTCGAAGAAAGAGTGAAGGCTATCGGCGGTGTCATGGAAACAATCACCGAGATTTCATCACAAACAAATCTGCTAGCACTGAATGCAAGCATTGAAGCAGCACGTGCCGGAGAACACGGCAAAGGCTTTGCAGTCGTTGCAGATGAAGTCCGTAAATTGGCTGAACAATCGGTTCGATCGACGGAAGAGGTAAAAACGACTGTCATTGAATTACAAGAAGGCGCTCAACAAGTCTCTCAACAAATGATTGACACAAGGGAAAACTTCCGTAAACAAGGCCATGTCGTCAACGACACCGAAGCAACTTTCGATCAATTAACTGCAGTCATGTCCGATATGGAATCATCCATCAGCTCAATCTACGAGGAGATTCAAAAAGTTGCCGTCTACAAAGACGAAGTGAGCGAAACAATCCAAACAATGGCAGCCACTTCACAAGAAACCGCAGCAGCTTGCGAAGAAGTTAGTGCGTCATCAGAAGAACAGTTACGCGCGATTCAAACAGTAACCGAGGCTGCAGAAACGTTGACAGCACTTAGCGAGGATTTGAGTAAAACGGTACATCGATTTACATTTTGATCTAATTGAATGATTATATAAAAAGCGTCCAGAAAATCAATTCAGCGACTTTCTGGACGACTTTTTATTTGCCGATTACTTTTTCAACCGAGCAACTTATCCCTGTGTTCAAAAATGGAATGAATAAAAAAAAGAAACAGTAACAAAACTGTCCCTTCCCCTTAAACCGTTGTAATTTCAAGGGGTTTTATTTTACACCTATGCTTTTTTAAACCGTGGATAACCAATCAATATCGCAACGACACAGCAAATCCCCATCAATACAGGATAAAACGAATAAACGATGATGCTTAACGGTGAAATCGCAGCTAGTCCCGCGGCTGCCAATACTTGGACACCGTACGGCAAGACGCCTTGCCAGACGCTAGAGAATGTATCAAGCAAACTGGCCGACTTGCGGGGATCGATGCCGTATTCATCCGCGATGCGTTTTGCGACCGGACCCGTAATGATGATTGCGATTGTATTATTGGCGGTTGCAATATCCGCTGCACTCACTAAGCCTGCAATCCCGAATTCGGCACCTTTTTTCGACTTGATCTTGCTCGTAATCACTCGCAATAAGTAATCAAGACCTCCATTATGCTGAATGATCCCGACGATTCCTCCGATTAAAATGGAGACAATTGCCAAGTCCTCCATCGACATAATGCCGGCTGATGCCGTCTGCAAGAAACTAGCCAGATCGTAGGAACCATCCAACAGTCCAATGATACCCGCGAAAACCGTACCGCCGACTAGCACAATCAAAACATGCGCACCGAGTAATGCCGCAACTAAAACAGCCACATACGGCAAGATCTTAATCAATTCGAATGGATATTCACCCGTTAATTCCGCTGAATTGCCATGCGTCAACAGAGCGAGGAGAATCATGGTCACTATCGCACCCGGAACAACGATGAAGAAGTTCACTTTGAACTTGTCCTTCATTTTTGTCTGTTGCGTTCGGACCGCCGCAATCGTCGTATCCGAAATCATCGATAAATTATCTCCGAACATCGCGCCGCCAATGACCGTTGCCATGGCGAGCGCCAAGGGGACGTCCGTTTGCGCGGCAATCCCTACACCGATGGGAGCCAACGCGACAATTGTGCCCATTGACGTCCCCATCGAAATTGATATGAAACAGCCGATGACAAACAAGCCGACTATAAGCAAATTCGCGGGCAGCAACGACAGTCCAAGATTGACCGTCGATTCAACTGCCCCCATCCCTTTTGCAACGCCCGCAAAGGCACCCGCCAAAAGAAAAATGACAGCCATTAAAATGATATTCGGATGCCCCGCATGCTTCATAAAAACATCTACCTTTTTACTAAACGTCTCCCGCCGATTCATCGTAAGCGCCACAGCAGCCGCGATAAGCATCGCGACGTTCAAAGGCATATTGTAAAAGTCTTTCGTCACGATTCCTGAGCCGATAAATAGGATAACAAAGACAATGAGCGGCAAAAACGCCAAAAGACTCCCTTTTTTCAATTGTTCATTCGACATATGCATTCCTCAACTTTATCATTTTCATTAGTTGGTTCCAGTTCAAAACAGGTACCTGCAAGCATATTAGTATAACATAAAAATCAGCTATTCCATCGAGTTAACTACTCGTTTGAAGGCTGGTTTTTAATTACTGAACAGACAGAAAATCCCGCTGTTGGCTTATAGCCTGGCGGGATTTTTTCATTATCTTTTTAAGTACTCTAAGAAATTTTGTAGGAATCTTTCGCTGTCTACACCAACACAGATGTTGACGTTTGGTTCTTTCTTCAGGATGTTCCTGAAGTCACAGATCGTTTGTCCGTAGCTTAGTTCGGATTGTGTTTCTACATCGACATAATATTTTTCTGTTTGAACGAACGTCGGATCTAGAGCGACACCGACCGACAATGGATCGTGCAACGCGCAGCCATTTATACCGTAGAGGTTAATCGAAAATTGTCTGTAATCGACAGTGCTTTGCTTAACAAAATCGTAATACTTCGTACCTTTCAATTCCTCGATATGCTCTTCTGTTAGCAACACTTGTCTCGTTACGTCTAAACTTACTAACGTAATGTTCATTCCTGAATGGAAAACGATTTTTGCTGCTTCTGCATCGGCATAAATATTGAATTCAGATGTTGGGATCGTATTTCCTCTTCCCGCTGATTGGACGAGGCCACCCATAATGATGACTTCTTTCAGCCATTCTGCCAATCTTGGCTCTTTACGTACAGCCAACGCAACGTTCGTAAGAGGGCCGACTGCAATTAGCGTAAGTTCACCTTTATGCTTTTTCGCTTGCTCAATAATAAAGTCCGGAGCAAAGACATCATGATCAGGAATATCAATCGCGATATCGTCAAGCGCTCCGCCGACGCCGTCATTCCCGTGTACCCGGAACTCGTGATAAGGCTGTTTTAAGAGTGGACGGTCTGCACCTTTATACACGTTGATTTGGTCTTCCACTCCCAACAGCTTCACAATTCTATTGGTGTTGATATTCACTTGCTCGAGCGGGACATTACCGGAAACTGCTGTAATCCCAAGAATATCTAGTTGTTTACTATTAACTGCATAAAGGATGGCGAGTGCATCATCTACACCCGTATCCACGTCTAAAATGACCTTTTTCAAACCACTCACTCCTCTTACTTAGTTTTTATTGATTAGAAACTCCTGCACTTCAGGAGCAGTTGGCATTCCCGTTTGTGCGCCGAGCCTTGTCGTCGATAAAGCAGCTACTGCATTGCCATAAAGACAAGCAGCTTCTACAGATAACCCTTGCCCTAAGGCCACAGCAAAGCCGGCATTGAATGAATCGCCAGCACCCGTCGTATCTACAACGTCAATGGTGTAAGCCGGTATGTTCATCTCCTTGCCCTTCTGGAAATAAGAAACACCTTCACTGCCTTTAGTCAGGATCACCTTCTCAATAAGTTCCGCATGATTTTCCTCAGTAGTCAAATGCTTAATCTCATGTTCGTTCGGAGTTAAATAATCGACTTTATTCAGTAGATCAGCTGGCAGCTCACGGATAGGAGCCGGATTCAATATGACAATCACGCCATTTTCCTTCGCAATTTCAACTGCCTTTTGGACACCTTCCAACGGTATCTCAAGTTGCAGAATTAGAATGTCACTCGCTGCAATTACGTCTCTCTTAGCTTCGACGAATGAAGCTGTTACATGATTATTCGCACCCGGAACAACAATGATATTATTATCTTTATTAGAAACGGTGATGGAAGCAGTTCCAGTCTGTGGAGCAACTTGTTCCACATTGCTCACGTCAACGCCTTCGCTGTTAAGGTGTGCGATCATCTCATTACCGAAAAGATCTTCACCTACACAGCCAATCATTTGAACGGCTGCGCCAAGTCTCGCGGACGCGACTGCTTGGTTTGCACCCTTACCACCTGGATTCATTTGAAACTGCTGACCGAGTATCGTTTCGCCCATTTTAGGCAATTGATCGGTAATCGTCACGATGTCCATATTGATGCTTCCGACGATTGTTATGTTAGGAGCTTGTCCCATGATAATTCCACCCTCCTTACGTTGAATCTCTTTCCACTAATTGAACATCAAATTGATAAAATGTTTTTTCGATATTTTGCCCTTTTATGAGCTTGATGAGCACCTTTGCCGCCTTCTGCCCTAACTCATACAAAGGCTGTTCGATCGTTGTCAGTTCTGGTATTGATGCCTTCCCTAAAGCAATGCCGTCAAATCCAATGATCGAAATCTCTTCAGGAACCTTCAATCCATGCTGGTAGGCGGCTTTCATCGCACCAATCGCCATCGTGTCATTCGCTGCGAAAATCCCATCAATTTCGGAATGCTGCCGTAAAAGCTCAAGCACCGCCTCTGTTGCCGTTTCCATACGGTAGTTTCCATTGACGATATAACTTTCTCTGAACCATTGTTCGTCTGCCACTACTTCTCGATAGCCTTCGCAACGCTCATTGGCGTTTACTATATCGAGCGGCCCTCTAATATGAGCGATTTTCCTACGACCTTTTTCTCTTAAAAAGCGCGTAGCCATTCGCGCGCCGTTTTTATTATCAACGACAATTGTCGGGATATCTTTACTAATTTCCCTGTCTATGCAAACGACAGGTATAGTCAGTTCACGAATCGTTTTTTCCTGTATTGTGTTGGAGGAAATGATAATGCCATCTACATATTTCTGGAGCAAAACGTCTACGTACCGCTGTGCTTTTTCCTCATCTTCATCGGAATTGCATAAAATCACGGTATATCCTAGTTTGGATGCAGTATCTTCAATCGCTCGGGCTAATTCAGGAAAGAATGGATTCATAATATCCGGCAGAATTAATCCGATCGTTTTCGATTGCTTTTTGAACAAGCTTCTTGCAACTTCATTCGGTCGATAGTTTAGTTCCGCGATAGCAGCCTCCACTTTCTTCCGTGTTTCTGCACTCACATACCCTTTGTCATTTAACACTCGTGACACGGTTGCAACGGATACGCTTGCATGTTTTGCAACATCCCTAATAGAAGCCATTCCAAATCACTCCATTGGTAATTATCGGTAACCGGTTACATATAGTGTGCATGACAAAAGGTTATGAGTCAAGATTGTCTAGTAGATTTAGAAGAAGAATATTCCTACAATCGCTCCGTTTAGCAAGTTAGCTAAAGTAGCTGCAATCAATGCTTTAATAGCCATCGCTTGAATATCCTTTTTACGAGTCGGTGCGACACCGATCATAATCCCGAGAATGATTCCGATTGATCCGATATTCGCAAAGCCGGATAATGCAAATGTCAGAATTGCAATCGATTTTTCGGAGAACTGTTCAATCATCGTTGAAAACGATGTAAATGCAACGAATTCATTTAAAATCATTTTCTGTCCGAGCAAGTTCCCTGCAGCAAGTGCTTCATCCCAAGGAATACCGATGATGAGCGCGACCGGCGCAAAGATATACCCCGTGATCGTTTCAAATGAGAGCTCAGGGAATCCGAATAATGATCCGACCCCGCCTAATATTCCGTTCAACAATGCAACAAGTCCAATAATAGAAATCAAGATGATCCCTGCATTGACAGCGAGGTTTAACCCTTCCCTAGATCCATTGATAATGACATCCATAATATTGGTGTCTTTTTTAGATTCACCCATGTAGTCGTCCATCTCTTTCCATTCATCTGGATTGAGAGGATCTGTTTCAGGAATGATCAGCTTTGCAAGCATTAAACCTGCGGGCGCAGACATAATCGCTGCAGAAAGCAAGTACTCGATTGGAATGCCCATCGCAGCCAACCCGATTAGAACTGCACCTGAAACGGATGCTAATCCACCAACCATGATGGCAAAAATTTGCGACCTGGACATCCGACTAATATACGGTTTAACGGAAATTGCCGATTGTGTCATCCCTAAGAAGATATTCATCGCGGCGTTTGTCGATTCGACATATCCCGTTTTCATGAACTTCGAAATGAGTCCACCGAGCACTTTTACAATCAACTGCATAATGCCAAAGTAATATAAAAGTGAAATCAAGGCAGATAGGAAAACCATAATGGTTAGTACATTGATTGCAAATATTGATCCAACCGGACCGTTTTTATCTGCTAAAGATCCGAATACGAAGGAGAGACCTTCCATCCCATATCCCATCACTTTATTGACACCGTCAGATACAAACTCAACGACTGCAATTCCAGCTCCCCATTTAAGGACGATAAATCCTAATAGGACCTGTGCAAAAAATCCGACGAGCATTGTTCGAACGTTAATAATCTTTTTGTTTTCGGACATAAGATATGCAATAAATAAAATAACCGCACATCCGAAGATCCCCCATACTATACTCATTCTCAATATCCTCCTCAGTTTTCGGAAAAATAGGTAACCGGTTACACATTTTCTATAAAAAAATATGGCAACCTGTTGTTCTTCCTTTTTCTCAGACAAGTTTATCTCTATGTCCAAATACTTCTTTATTGTGTAACCGGTACCACATTGCGGTGTACGGTTCTCAAAAGGTTACTCTAATGATGTTCTCAAGCAAATAGTGTAACACATTACTCAAAAAGTGTATGCTATTGGATTTGGAATGTCAATATGAATTTTCATGGTAGAAAGTGTTAGACTTTTCATCAAAATTAATCGCCTCGATAAATACATGTCCAAATAAAAAAACGGGCTATTGTACACACTTCGAGGAGTGAATACGATAGACCGGTTTGTCAAAGTGCTTTTAGTATTTTCCTTTGATTTTGGCTGTGTTGTTTTTAGGTGTTATGCATGCACATGCAACTGTTTGATTTCTTCGATCATCATTGGGATAACCTCAAACAGATCGCCGACAATGCCGTAGTCGGCCACTTTGAATATGTTTGCTTCAGGATCCTTATTGATGGCCACGATGATTTTCGAATTGGACATCCCGGCCATATGCTGGATGGCCCCCGAAATTCCTGCCGCGATGTAAAGATCCGGTGTAACGACTTTACCTGTTTGACCTATTTGCAAGGAGTAATCACAGTAATCCGCGTCACATGCACCGCGGGATGCGCCGACTGCACCGCCAAGAAGATTCGCTAACTCTTGCAGCGGCTTGAAACCGTCTGCGCTTTTCACGCCCCGACCGCCTGCAATGACCACTTTTGCTTCGGAAAGATCGACGCCCTCTGTCGATTTGCGTACCACTTCTTTGATGACGGTGCGGAGATTTGTAATATCAACCGACAAGGAAGTGACGTCGCCAGTACGACTGCCGTCTTTTTCAATTGAAGCAATGTTGTTTGGACGGACAGTGAAAAGCAGCAGGCCATCCTTGTGCTTCACTTTTTCGAACGCTTTCCCAGAATAGATGGGCCGGATAAAAAGCGTATCATCGGCTTCCCCTTCAATCGCTGTCACATCGGAGATCAAGCCGGATGACAGTTTACTAGTAATTTTCGGCGACAAATCTTTCCCTAGTGCCGTATGGCCGAAAACGATCGCTTCCGGCTTTTCCTGTTCGTACACCGCCATGAATCCTTGACTATATCCATCTGATGTATAATGCTTCAAATGAGGGTGTTCCACTGTTACAACACGGTCTGCCCCATAATGAATCAATTCTTCTGCTAGCGAAGCAATACCATCACCAAGTAGGACTGCAACAATTTCACCGGCACCTGCCACTGCTTTCGCAGCAGCAATTGCTTCAAATGATACATTTCGTAAAGCCCCTTCGCGCGCTTCCCCTAGCACTAACACTTTTTTAGACATAATGAATCCCTCCTGATTTACGAATCTCTCAAATGACTTTTGCTTCTGAATGGAGCAAAGAGATAAGCTCATGTACTTGCGCTGCAATGTCGCCATCCAGTACACGGCCTGCCGCTTTTTGTGGTGGCAAGTATACTTCCAACGTTTCCGTTTTTGCTTTCACATCGCCTTCGTCGATGTCCAGATTGTCAAAGTCCAGCTCTTCAAGCGGTTTCTTCTTCGCCTTCATGATGCCAGGCAAAGAAGGATAACGTGGCTCGTTTAAGCCTTGTTGCGCAGTCACCAACAATGGGAGTGACGTTTCGAGTGTCTCGGAATCTCCTTCGACGTCACGCACGATTTTCACGGATGAACCATCTATTTCCAAGCTGGTGATGGTAGTCACATAGTTGATTTCTAACAATTCGGCGACTCGCGGACCGACTTGACCTGAACCGCCATCGATTGCAACGTTTCCTGCAAGAATCAGATCTGCCTTTTTGTCATTCAAATAGTGTGCGATGATTTTCGCCGACGTGAATTCGTCCATTTCATCAAGATCTTCCGTATTGATAAGAATTGCTTTGTCCGCCCCCATTGCGAGTGCTGTGCGCAATTGCTTTTCCGCTTCCTCATCGCCGAGTGTCAAGACCGTCACTTCACCGCCATGTGCGTCACGAATTTGAATCGCTTCCTCAATTGCATAATCATCGTACGGGTTGATGATAAACTCTGCCCCGTCCTCTACAATTTTCCCGTCTTTCACCGCGATTTTCTCTTCTGTATCGAATGTCCGTTTAACCAGTACATAAATGTTCATTCAACAAAACCTCCATTATTAATTCAATACGAATTATTAAAAATGCTGTAATCGCTTCAACGCCTGAAGATACTCCTCCTGTAATTTTTCCACGATTGCTGCAATCGATTGGATTTCCTTGATTGCTCCAACGCCTTGCCCAGCGCCCCAAATGTTTTTCCAAGCCTTCGGTTCATTCTCCCGGAAGTCGGAGTTGAAACCCCGTTTCTTTTGTAAGTTTTCTGGATCGAGACCCGCATTCACGATGCTAGGAATCAAATAATTCCCTTTAACTCCCGAGATGGCATCGGTGTAAAGAATCTCCGTCGCTGTAGCTTCAAGTAGCATTTCCTTATACTGATCGTCCGCCATCGTTTCCTTCGCCGCTATGAATCTCGTACCCATATAAGCGAAATCCGCTCCTAACGCTCGAAGAGCAGCAATGTCCCGGCCGTTCGAAATGCAGCCCGCTACAATTGTAAGCCCTTTCCAAAATTGCTTTACTTCCGCCACAAATGCAAAAGAGTTCAGTGTGCCACCATGACCACCTGCACCGTTGCAGACGAGGATGAGCCCATCCACACCCGCTTCTGCCGCTTTTCGGGCATGCTTGGTGGAGATGACATCCGACAGGACGACGCCACCATAATCATGGACAATATCAACAATCGCCTGCGGATTGCCAAGTGAAGTAATGACAATCGGAGGCTCGTATTTTCGAATTGCCTCCAGATGTACATCTAGCTGCCTGTTCGTCTTATGTACAATAAGATTGACTCCCCATGGCGAAATGATTTCTGACGTATTGTGTTTCACCGAATCCAATGCTTCACGAATCGTCTGAAACCAATTTTCCAGCGCTTCGGGACTCCGTGCATTCAGCAGGGGAAATGTCCCGATTATACCTGCTTTGCAAGCTTCGATGACCGATTCTGGGCTAGAGACTAGGAACATTGGTGCCATGATGACCGGTATAGTTGTCTTCCCGATTATCTTCTTTTCCTTCCCATCCAATATGTCCACTTCCCTCACTCCTATCGCTGTATGCGGATTGTGAACTTCGCTTCCACTTTCACTTCTCCCGCTTCATTGGCAGCAGATGCCTCACAATGCAGCTGGTCGCCCGCATCATCCGTAACACAACCGTTGATCATGATCTTTTCACCGGGTCTCGTCATCGCCTTGAAACGGACTGTAAAGTTTTCTAACCGGTCCGATGGGAACCAACCTTCAATCGCCTGGCCAACAAAGCCCATAATCATCATGCCATGTGCAATGACGTCGCCTAGCCCCGCCTCTTGCGCAAAAGGGACGACCGTATGGATCGGGTTGAAATCACCTGATGCCCCTGCATACCGGACGATCTGTGTATGGGTGATCTCTTCTTTCTGCAACGTTTCTAAATGCCGGCTTACCGTCAAACCAATCGCCTCCTAATGTCTTTCAATAATTGTTGAGCGGCTGATAAGTACCAATTCCCCGTGCTGATTCATAAACTTCTTTTTCAACACGATCAAATTCATCTTTGCTTTCGTAAAAACTTCTTCGACCTCAGTATGCACGGTGATTTCATCCCCTACTTTTATCACGCCGACATACTCGTAACTTTGCTCCCCGTGCAGCACTTTGGACAAGTTCAAACCGAGCACTTTTGAGATGGAAATTTGCCCGCCCCAAAATTCAACGACAGTCGGAAAAGTCGGCGGCACTGCATTACCATTCAAGTAGCTTTTACTGTTATAGCCAAGGGCGATTGCAAATTCCTTTATTTTCCCTTTTTCAATCGTATAGGTGAATGCATCAAACTTCGTATTTTTGATCTGTTCTAAACGCGGATCAGCATAGACCAAGCAAGTTCCCTCCTTTTTCGTCTAAAGCATCAATGATAGACGGGTTTTCGTTTTTCGAAAAACGCTTCTACCCCTTCTTTGAAATCGTCGGATTCGAAACAGATGCTTTGTGACTGCTTTTCAGCTTCGAACGTCTTTTCCAATTCTTCCAAGGTATCGGAAGTTGCCATTTGTTTAATAAGCCCCATTGCCAATACTGGATTTTCTGCCATTTGCCTTGCAACACGCAATGTTTCCTCGAACAGTTCTTCATCTTCAACCACACGATTGACGACGTCCATCTTCTGCATTTCATCCGCATGCACTTTCTCCCCAAGAAGCATCAGCTCCATCGCTTTATGCCTGCCAACTAGCTGCGGGAGGAAATGCAGCGCCCCTAAATCGGGAACAACGGCAATTTTGACGAAACTTTGTATGAAAACCGCTGATTTCGCTGCAATAATCATATCGCACGCAAGCGCCAGGCTGAAGCCGGCACCTGCAGCCGCACCATGGACTGCAGCGATGACCGGTTTTTGTAGACGAAGCATGAGTCGGATCAGTTCTTGGCTTTTTTCCATCCTGTTTTGAATCTCTTTAGAATCTAATTGTTGAAGAGCTTTTAAATCGCCGCCCGCTGAAAACACGTTTCCTCTTCCTGTCAACACGATCGACCTGATCGAATGATCGTCATTTGCTGTACGGAAGAAATCCTTCAATTCTTCTCGCATCTCCTCGGCAAGCGCATTGCGCAATTCAGGTTTATTCAATGAAACGATACAGACTGCTCCATTCATCCGGATGTCGATTGAATGATAATGTTCATACCGCATTTAGCCACCCCCATCATGTTTTTTTATACATCGTCACAATGACCGCACCGCCAAGACCAAGGTTGTGTTGCAAAGCTACGCGCGCATGTTCCACTTGTCTTTTACCGGTCACTCCCCGAAGCTGCCAGACCAATTCGGTACATTGCGCCAAACCGGTCGCTCCGATCGGATGGCCTTTGGACATCAAGCCGCCCGAAGGATTGACAACGAACTTTCCACCGTACGTATTGTCACCGTCATTGATGAACTTCTCGGCTCCCCCCTCTTCGCATAGGCCAAGCCCTTCATAGGTGATCACTTCGTTCGGGGTGAAGCAGTCATGCAGTTCGACGACATCAATGTCTTCTACACCGATACCCGCTTGTTCGAATACTTGACTCGCAGCCCGTTTCGTCATGTCCGCTCCTACCAAATTCATCGCACCTGTTGTAAATGTCAGCTCGTTATCTGTAGCCATCGCCTGGGCGATAATTTCGACAGCATCCTCATGCCCATGCTTTTTCGCGAAATCCTCGCTGCAGATAATTGCAGCCGCGGCACCGCAAGATGGTGGGCATGCACAGAATCTTGTCAAGTAGGGAGGGAAAATCATCGGTGAATTCTGCACTTCCTCAACTGTCAAAGGCTTGTCGAACATCGAGTAAGGATTATGAATGGCATGGCTGCGCGTCTTCACCGCCACTTTGGCGAAAATATCCGGGCTCGCCCCATATTTTTCGATGTATTCCATTCCGCCAGATCCGAACATTCTAGCTGCACGTGGAGATTCCAATGAATAACCAGGCATCAACTCTTCTAATCGATCGACAAATGCCTTCATCGGCGTCGTTCGATCTCCGTACACTGTCGAAAGCGCTCCGGGCTTCATCTCTTCAAAGCCGAACGCTAGCGCACATTCAACAATACCGTTCTCGACTGCCTGCCGGGCCAGAAATAGAGCCGTAGAGCCGGATGAACAATTATTATTGACGTTAAAAACAGGTATCCCGCTTACACCGACTTTATACAAGGCCGCTTGTCCAGAAGTACTGTCACCATAAACATAACTGGCATAGGCATGTTCTATTTCTTTGAACTCAATTCCCGCATCTTTAATTGCACCTTTAATCGCTTTGGATGCCATCACTTCGTATGGATCCTGCATACCGGGCTTTACAAACTTCACCATGTCGACGCCAATCACTTTGACTTTTCTTTTCATGCACGTATCCCCCTTTTTATAAATGTCAACTTTTTCTCACACCGTTTTTCTTTTATTCAAAAGATTACTACCACTTTACCGTTTGTTCTATGCTTCTTACTATGTAGGAAACCTACAAAGAACTTAGTTTTTATTGTTAACTCCATATACACTCAAAGCAAAGTAATAAAAAAAGCTTAAACAGTAACATTCCGTTACCATCTAAGCTGGGTTCATTTCATTAACTCTTCTTTCATCAGTTGCCGTTTCATTATTTTTCCGACCGCTGTTTTAGGAAGAGACTTACGGAATTCAAAAATTTTCGGCACTTTATACGTTGCAAGCCTTTCTTTGCAAAAGGATATGATTTCTTCTTCAGTCATCTTTTGACCTTCCTTCAGCACAATAACACATTTAACCGTTTCTCCACGATACGAATCTGGCACGCCGAACACACACGCTTCAAATACGGCAGGATGTTCATAAACTACATTTTCAACCTCTATCGGATAAATATTATAGCCGCTTGCAATGATCAAATCTTTTTTTCTTCCCACAATAAAGAAATAGCCGTCTTCATCCATCACCGCGATGTCGCCCGTTGCCATCCATCCGTCAATCAATGCTTGAGCGGTTTCATCCGGGTTGTTCCAGTATCCCTTCATCACTTGCGGTCCTTTGATCAGCAATTCCCCTTCTTCGCCTGCGGGAACTTCCACATTTCGATCTTCCAGCTTGACGATTTTGCAATCGACGCCCGGGATTGGAATCCCGATACTACCAGTCTTTTTTTGCGATAGTGGATTGCGATGTGTAACAAGTACTTCTGACATTCCATAGCCTTCCATAATTTGCGCACCAGAACGTTCTTCAAATTCCTTGATCACTTCCAACGGTAACGGTGCTGTTCCGCATGTACATATTTTCAAACTTTTTAAATCATCGTCGTCAATCTCATCACTGTTCAGTAAAGCGATATAAATGGTTGGCGCGCCGATAAAAATAGTAGGAGCATATTTTAGCAGCAACTCTTTCACTTTTAGGATGTTAAACCGTCTCACAATAATATAGGTACCACCCACAGCGATTGTAAGATTAAGGTAGCCAATCCCCATTACATGAGCCATTGGTGTATTGCCGAGTGTAATCTCTTCATTTTCCCTTAAAAAGTAGAATACACGGTTTTGAATGATATAGCCGACAATGTTATAATGTGTCAGCATTACACCTTTTGCATTACCGGTTGTGCCGCCTGTGTATTGAATGAAGGCGACGTCCTCCATTGGATTGATTGGGACATTCGGCAATTGGATGTTTGCTGTCTCCTCATCATGAAAGCAGATACGTTGAAATAAATCTCTTTCCGCGTCAAAAACAATTTTTTCAATTTCTGAACTCAATTCGATTGCCTTTAATTTAGGGACTTGGGCGTCATCACATACAATCCATTTTGCCTTACTATCATTCAAGATATGGGTAAGTTCGCTCGACTGATAGAGTATATTTACTTGGACTTGCGTGCAGCCAAGCCGTTGAAGGGCAAAATAGCACACGACGTATTCTGCACAATTCGGTAACATCACCGCGACGTGATCGCCTTTTTTTATACCCTGCTTATAAAGATATTTAGCAAGACGCTCCGTGGCTACCTGTAATTCCGAATAGGTCATCACAAGTTCCTCATCAATGACAGCGAGTGATGATGGGGATTTTTCAACTGCCTCTTCGAAGGTATCGTAAATTGATACATCCGTTGGAATTTCCACGTCATAAGGAATCCCTTCAGGATAAAAATCATGCCATTTTCTTCTCATTTTCCAAGCCCCTTTCCACTACCATTTCAAGTATTCCGGCCTAGCAATATGGTTCTGAATAAACGTCTCAACAAATTGCGTACAAACTTCATCATCCCTCAGCAACTGTTGCAAATGTTTATAGATGCCGATGACTTCATTCTTTAAACGTAAAATCGAACCTTCACGTTGTTCTTTCCGATAAAAAATGTCTTGTTCAATCAATTGATCCGGGGAGACCCCATTACGGATACACCAGGAAATTTTCTCATGCCGCTTTTCAATGATATTCAAAAAATCGATGACTTTTTCGTTATACTCCTTTTTGGAAACGATCCCTTTATGATGTCCGGTTACAAAGTACTTGGCATCAAGATTCCCAACTTTCTTTGCAGAAGTGATGAAATCGTCAATTTCGGCTTCCAATTCATTGTAAAATGGACCAAAGGATGTCAAGTCGAAATCCCCAACATAGGCAATACCGTATTTTTCAATATATGGAACCGTATACCCTTCCGAATGGCCTGGGGCGTGGATAAAATGTACATCGATACCCGCAATTTCAATCGGCTTATCCATCGGGTATATACAATCCGCCTGAATTGTACGTTTTCCAACAGAAACGCCTCCGAAATGCCTGTTTTCCTGTTGCTTCAACCAAAATTGAAGTGTCGCCTCATCTTGCACTGCCAGCATTCCGTCCGCATGCGAGATGGCATAGATATCCGAAGCTTTTTCAAAATCAAAATAATTGATATGCACGCTAGCTTGCGGAAAAAACGGGACGCCCCACACGTGATCGATGTGATGATGGGTCAAGTAAATATCACGCACGAAATAGTTTTTTTCAATATACTTCAAACTGTCGAAACCGGCTCCGCATTCCAATAATGCGGATTCCCGGTTGTTCGTCAGTAGCAGCGTCGTACAAAACGGCACTTTGCTTGAATTGTCTCCAAAAATTTCAATGGGCCCGATTTTTTCATACATCCCATCACCACCCGTCCCCTTCTTATTGCCAAGTCAAGTGTAAGAACCACCGTTAATTTGTAACACTTGGCCATTCACATAATTGGACAATGGAGAAGCAAGGTACAGGATCCCTTCCGCTGCTTCCCGCGGCTGCCCGGTCCTTTTTTGAGGGACTTTATCGATAAACATTTGCCTCACCTTATCTGGAACGCCTGTCTGGTCTTCACTAGACTCAAGTGATTGTGTCATCCTCGTTTCGATGAACCCGAACGCGACAGCATTCGAATTGATGTTATAACGGCCCCACTCCTGGGCAACTACTTTCGTCAATCCGACAACTCCCGCTTTGGCGGACGAGTAGTTTGCTTGTCCCACATTCCCCCGGAGACCTGAAACGGATGATACGTTAATGATTTTCCGGTAATTCACAATCCCTTGTTCGATTTCCTTTTTTGCTGCTTCACGCATATAAGGAGCCGCCTCGCGGATTAATCGGAAAGGTGCGACCAAATGAATGTCCAGCACTTGTAGAAACTGTTCATCTGTCATTTTATGGATTAAACTATCACGTGTCACACCTGCGTTATTCACTAAAATATCGATTCTTCCAAACTTCTCTACCGTTTTTTCAATTAATAGACGCGGAAACTCCGAATTTGTAATATCCCCACAAATCGCAAGGGCCTGGCCTCCATTTTTCACGATTTCGCTTTCCACTTCAGCCGCAGGTTGTGTATCCAAATCTGAAATGACAACAATTGCGCCATTTTCCGCGAACACTAATGCAGTTTCTCTGCCGATCCCTCTTCCCGCTCCTGTAACAATCGCAACTTTCCCATCTAATAGCCCCATCTTTAATTCCCCTTTACTTTGATCATTTTTGAAGCGCCATTTTCACTGGATACGGGATTATTACCCGATCACCTTCTTCGATGATTGCATTCCTATACTTCAAATGCGAATCTCTCAACAAATCGTTGATCATGTTGACACGACTGACAGGTAAGTCGACTTCATTGAATATCGCCAGCCATTCGGACAATGTTTTTTGAGCAATTATCGTTTCAATTTTCCGATTAATAATTTCAGCATTTTCCATCCGCTTCGTCCAACTGTTAAACAAATTGTCGAGTAAATATTCTTTCATTCCAACCGTTTCACAAAAGGTTTCCCAAAACTTCTCTTCCACACAAGCAATAGAAATATATTTCAAGTCTTTCGTCAGAAATGCGTTGTATGCGCCCCTGCTCATAAAATCGGACTTGGTTGGTTCGTTCCTTCCATAATACTCCGCAATGCGGGGACCCATTAAAGCAAGCGCACTTTCTACCAAAGATACATCGAGATAAACGCCGCCTGAATTCGTACGCACCTTGTTCAATAATGCACCTAAAATTGAAATCGTCGCATAGAGTGAGGCAGCAAGATCTGCTATTTGAATACCTCCCGCCGCTTCCGGAGCGCCATTCGGTTGCCCGCTGATACTAAGGACACCAGCGACCGCCAAGTAGTTCAAATCATGTCCCGGAAGATCGCGGTACGGTCCATTTTGCCCGTAGCCCGAGATGGAACAATAAATGAGTTCAGGATTAAGTTTTGCAACATCCTCTTTCCCAAAACCTAATCTTTCCATAACCCCTGGTCTAAAACCTTCAATTAAAACATCACTATTTTCAATCAATTCCCTGAGTGTTTCCTGATCTTTCTTGTTTTTCAAGTCGAGCACTACACTCGTTTTTTGTCTATTCAATGTTTCAAATAACCCCGGAATCATATGACGAGCCGGATCACCGCCATCAGGCCGCTCCACTTTTATCACTTCGGCCCCTAATTCCGCCAAAATATTCGTTGCAAAAGGACCCGGCAATAAATTCGTCAAGTCCACAACCTTGATTCCTTCTAGCATTCTCACTTCGGTCACCTCTCTCATTCATTTACAATTATGGTCACACAAAAGCGGATATGCCTAACACTTCTCGTCCGATGATCAATTTTTGCATTTCGTTTGTTCCCTCAGCAATGGTAAAGTACCGGATATCACGATAATAGCGCTCTACAGGAAACTCTTTTGTATACCCGTATCCTCCATGGATCTGCAAAGCCTCTTCCGCTACTCTTAGTACGCGATCCGTTGCAAAGTATTTCGCCATTGAACATTCCACTTTTGCATCTTTCCCTTGGTCAAGCAAGGAGCTTGCTTGCTGCCCGAGCAAGCGCATCGCATTCGTCAACGTAATCATTTCACTTATCTTTTCCTGAATCAATTGAAAACTCCCAATCGGCTTCCCGAATTGATGGCGCTCCTTCACATATTTAATGGAAGCATCCAAACAAGCTTGAGAAATGCCTGTGGCGATATATGCAACCATGGCACGTGCACTGTTCAAAAACTTCAATCCCTGTTTCAATCCTTCTCCTACATTGCCTAGAACATTTTCAGCAGGGACTTCACTGTTTTCGAAAACCAGTTCAGCAAACGGGCAACTTACAGTACCCATTTTCTCGATTTTTGTAGCTAGAAAAGATGTTTCTTCTTTATCAATTAGCAAAGCTGCAATTCCTTTATTCCCTAATGTTTTATCTGTCTGTGCGATGACAATGCCAATTTCACCTTCCAAGCCGTTGGTGATGAAGATTTTAGTGCCATTCAGAATCCATTTTTCATCCTTTAATTCAGCACGCATTTCAACGCTTGATGCGTCCGATCCGACATTCGGTTCCGTGAGGGCAAAGAAACCTAGCTTTTCCCCGCGCAGCAATGGACCTAAGTGTTTTTCCTTCTGTTCCTCCGTCCCATATTCATAGATATGCGTGAGGACGGAGTTGGAAATGCCGACCGTCGCCCTTAAAGAAGGCCATACACGGGATAATTCTTCTATCATTGTAAAATAGGTTGTATAATCCAGACCATGGCCGCCTGCTTCCTCAGGTAGCAGCCCACCCAAAAAGCCAAACGGGACAAGCTTCTGCACAATCTCCTTTGTAACAGGTTTTTCATTTCTTTCGTATTCTTCCACCATTGGTGCAATTTCCTTTTCAAGAAATTTCACCAATGTCTCTTTAATCATTACTTGTTCATCCGTTAATTGATAAGCCATTCCAAATCCCCCTAGTTCGTTCTCCTTGCAATCATCATCGGTGTCAATCCCTCTTGAACCGTGATTCCGTTTTGATTTATGATTTTCCGATTAAATTTCACTATTCCACGATCTTGTTTGCTCGTTTCCTTCTTATCAACGATTTCAATTTCAAGGTGAATCGTATCGCTAATTTTGATAGGCGCTAAAAATTTCCATGATTCAAGACCTAAAAGTGCAATCAGATTTTGACTCATTCTTTGATTCAGCTCTGTGCGTGTAAACAGGCCGGACCCTATAGACAGGCCTAACAACCCATGAGCAATCCGTTCTTGAAAAACCGTGTTTTTGGCATACTCCTTATCCATATGAAGCAAATTATAATCACCTGATAAACCCGCAAAATTGACGACATCCGTTTCTGTAACAGTGCGTGAAGGAGATAAGAATTTATCTCCAATTTGAAAATCCTCATAAAACAATCCGTCGACTTCCATCCTTTCTCAACCCCTCACCGCTGTAATATTGTTACTGCACTATTTGGACCTGCCCCCATCGCATGTGCCAAACCGACCTTAGGATCGGACACTTGTCGATGACCGGCTTCTCCCCGTAATTGCAATACAATCTCATGAATTTGTGCCAAAGCCGTCGCACCAAGTGGATGACCTCTGGATAACAGTCCGCCATCAGTATTAACCGGCAAACTTCCCGTCAAATCGAAGACACCTTCACGCAACAATTCAGGCGCTGCTCCTCTTGCACAAAAACCAAGTTTTTCAATATCCCACAACTCACCAGGTCCCATACTGTCGTATGCTTGCACGACATGGATATCCTCTGGACCGCAGCCTGCTTTTTCGTACGCTTCCCGTGCTGACTTTTCGACAATGCCTTCCGAAGGGTAGTGGTGGACGCTTGCCGTAATGCCGGATTGATACGATTCTTCCCCGTATACACCCGATGCCAATACGGAACTTGCAACCCGAATTGCCCGATCGTTCGTCGGCTTATTCGTCAAAATCATTGCGACCGCCCCATCCGCCAATGGACAGCAATTCAGTAAACGAAGTGGAGATGCGACCATTGCCGATTGGAGCACTTCCTCTACGGTGACATCTTTTTGGAATCGGGCATTGGGATTTAGCGAACCGTTTCGCCTGTTTTTCACACTGACTCTCGCGAAATCCTCTACAGTAGCTCCGTATTGGTGCATGTATTCCATCGTTTCCAGTGCATAATTAGCCGGTTGCACGTTAAAGCCCATCGCTAACTGCCAACTTGGAAAAGCAGTACTCGGAATCGGTCCCCTGGGCATTTTTTCAAATCCGATGGCGAGTACGGTTTTGTATTGCCCTAAACGAATTGAATCGTAAGCAAGTCGAAAAGCTGTAGCTCCGCTTGAGCAAGCATTTTCTACATTGACGATGGGAATGCCCGTAAATCCAACTTCACCTACTACTCGATGCCCGGAAGCTGTTCCTTGATAGACACTTCCTGCAAAAACTGCGTCCACTTCTCCCCACTTGATTTGAGCGTCTTTTAAGGCAGCTACAATCGCTTCTGCTCCCATCGAACTGGTAGAAACACCAGGGAAAAAACCCCACTTTGTTGTATAGGTTCCTTGAACATATACATCTTTCCATTGGGCGTTATTCACCATCATCTCTCACCCCTTCCCGGAGCGTGCTATCCGCTTTGAACTTGAAAGTCATGACATCGTGCTCATCTTCTTCATACAACTTCACTACAACCATCTCGACACGTTCATCAGCCGATAGCGTAGAATCATCCACGAGCTGTGAGAATATATTTATTCCTTCATCCAATTGCACGATTCCATATGTATAAGGAACCTCACCTTTATAAAAACCGCCAGCTGGTTGTCTTTCCACTTTTGTTAGCATCAAGACGCGTCCTTTGCCGGAAAATAGTATCTCTTCCAATGACTCTTTATGACAATGCATACAAAAATTCAGGGTTTTTCGAGGAAAAAACATCTCTCCACACGCCCTGCATCGACTTCCCATCAAGTGTGGATTGTCATCTGCTTCCATTTGCCACAAACCATCCATTATGGGAATGGCTTTACGTTCGATATTTGCCATTGCGTTCTCCTCCCGTTCGATTAGCCGAATCTTCCGCCTGTCACGTGTAAAATATCCCCTGTAATATAAGAGGAAGCATCCGATGCGAAAAACATCACTGCATCTGCAACGTCTTCGGTTGTGCCTACACGTTTGATGGGTGAATCACGCTTTTGAAGCTCTTTAATCTTTTCGGCCTTCGGATGGTTCCGTAATGCATTTGTTTCAATCAAACCTGGCGCAATCGCATTTACAGTAATGTTGTACCTGCCCAATTCCTTTGCAAGCGCTTTCGTCAGACCGAGAACACCGGACTTTGCAGAGGAATAATTGGCCTGTCCCGGATTTCCCAAATAAGCACGGGAAGCAATATTGACAATTTTCCCGTATTCTTGAGAAATCATATGCTCAGCCGTATATTTAGCAAAAAGGAAGGAACCTTTTAAACAGACATCTACTACAAGATCCCAATCTTCCTCTTCCATTTCAGTTATCCTTGCATCACGGACAACCCCCGCATTGTTCACTAAAATATCAATCTTTCCAAACTGTTCTTTTGTTTTTTCAATCACTTCGATTACTTCTTTTTTTTGTGAAACATCCGCTGGAAATGAATGAACGTTGAAACCGTCCATTTGAAATTCCGTCACCGTATCTTCACAAGCGGTTTTATTAATATCGGTAATGATGACTGTAGCGCCTTCAGCAAGCATTTTACGAGCAATTTCTTTGCCAATTCCATCCGCCCCGCCCGTCACGATTGCGACTCGATCTTGAAATTTCATTGAATAACCCCTTTCATCTACACTATTTCCCTAATTTTACTTCTTTCCTAAAAGGTCAACTATGTCAATTAACTACAATACTCACTCACTTTGTTGTATAATTCATACTAATTAATAGATTTAAAAATGAGAGAATTGAAAGGAGCCTTCCGATGATCCAAAGCGAACTCACTTACAGTGACTTTATTGGTGAACTGATTCCACTCATCCAAAGCAACCATTACGATGAGATAAAATGGGATGCATTAAAAGCGAGACTTCATGAGGATTACAGAGATGAAAAATTACAATCACACTTTTATGCACTTCAAACTTTAAAGCAGAAAGCGGATTTCTTGAAATTCTCTACCAGTACATTCGAAATCCTGCATCAAATCAACTTGGAAGTCGCTTCTCTAGCCCCGCTGACCGATATTCTGAATTTAAGTGCTACGCATCTATTGGATGTTTCCAAAGCACACTCTGTCCTCGTCGGAATGATAAATCATGAGAAAGCTTGCATGCGTATCGAAGCAGTTGCCGGTATCGGGAAATCCGATCTGTTGTTTTTCGAGGAATCTCTACATTCACCGTTTCAAATGCAATTATCGAACAATCAGGAACCGTTCATCTTGGCGGATATTTCCGAGCATACATCTTTGGAAAGCCCACTTCTTCAAAACCTGAAGGAAAAAAACATCGTTTCCCTTATCTGTTCCCCATTGGTTGCTCATGGCGAACGGATTGGCATCATCTTTTTAGCTCGAACCGTTTTGTATCATTCCAAGCTGCCTTTACTGCAAATGCTCAAAAACTTTTGTTACCAAACAGCACTGTCCATTTCAAATGCAAAACTGTATTCAAATGAAGTCCGGGTAAGTGAACTGCACGATGAACTCTTTGAAGAAGCACTCAATAAGGGCGGAAACGAAGGGATTTTACAAAAAGTGGCCAATTTCATTGAAGAACCGATTTTATTGCTCGATGAATTTGGCAATTGCATTTACGAAGCAGCGCCGCGAAATGCGACTTACAACATTGACCATTTCAATCACGCGGAGTTGTATAAATGTGTCCTTCAATCCGAGAATAATCATCAAACTTCTTTTGAAGTAATCCATAAGAATCAAACCTTCTCCGTTTTCACGATTACCCTGCATAATCGGACTGTTGCATATGTAATCGTTCCTAAAAGAATGAATGCATTTGATCGGTTGAGTGTCGTTGCAATCGAGCAAGCCAAAAACGTCCTTGCACTGCAAATCAACCAAGAGAAAACGAGCATTGAAGTTGAAAATCGATTGCGCCAAGACTATTTGCATGATTTGATATCGGGGCTGGAAACGGAGGAAAATCTCATTCGAAGAGCGCGTTATCTAAACATCTCATTTGAAAAGACGTACGCCATTCTTGTAATGAGCCCAATAGAAGATGAAGAGGACCATACAACATCGCTGAATCGGGTGCTGGAAAAGTTCAGTTACCTGATTGATGAGGAACTATTGCCACTTAGCATGATTCAAGGTCAAAAAATCATCCTTGTCACACCTGAACAAAATATCCGAACCGTAGCGAAATTCGCGGTTAGCTACGTGGAGGACAAGCATCCTGAACTACAATTCCGCATCGGGATCAGCAATGACATTGTACAAGTCAAAGATTATCTAAAAGGGTTCAACGAGGCGAAAAAAGCTGCGGAATTCGCTCATTCATTTCAATTCAAAACACCCATTGTACATTTCAAGGAACTTGGAATCATTGGGTTGTTATTCAATACGGAAAATACGGAGTACATGAAAGAATTTATGGATCGATACCTCGGAAAAATCATTACATATGAGAATCAAAACAAATCCGAGTTATTGAAAACATTAGAGGTGTTTCTGGATAATGAATCAGCTATTCAAGTGTCAGCTGAAAAACTACATATACACTACAACACTCTGCGCTATCGGTTAAACCGGATTGAAGAAATATTGGAAATCGATTTAGCGCACACACAAAACCGTCTTAACCTTCAAATCGCCATCATCATCCATCGGCTCGTTAAACAAGATTGACGAAAAAAATAGAGAGTGAAGAAATGAATGCATTTCCACTCTCTATTTCTATTTACATTTTGGATGGTAGAAACAAAGCGATCTCGGGGAAGAAGTACAAGATGAGAATCATAACGATGATTGGAAGAATAAACCTAGCTGCACCTTTAAAGATCGTTTCAAGTGAATAGTCTGAAACTCCCTTCAATACATAACAATTCATCCCAACCGGCGGTGTGATTAACCCTAATTCAATGATCAAAACGATAATCACCCCAAACCATATTAAATCCATATCCATCGCATTTATGATTGGTAAAATAATTGGAATCGTAATGACGATCATCGCCAAAGAATCCATGAAAGCACCAAGAATGAGATACATAACGATGATCAGCATAAATATGACAAAGTTCGGCATAGAAAGTGAATCAATCGCATCCGCCATAAGCATCGGAACTCTCGTAATGGCAAGAAAGTAATTCAACATGAATGCTGCCAGCATGATGGCAAACAAGAAACCGGTAGTTTTTAACGTATTGGAGGCAGACTCGATAAAATTCTTGAACGTCAATTTCCGATTCAGTAAAGCTGTAAGCATGGCTCCAAATGCACCCACTGCAGCTGCTTCCGTCGGACTGAAGAAACCGATATACATTCCGCCAATAACGACGATAAATAAGATTAAGATCCAGATTGTCGATTTGAGAGAATGGATTTTTTCCCTCCATCCACCGCCAGAAGTTACAGGGGCGATGTCCGGATTAAGCCTCGCTGAAATATAGACTGTTAACATATATAACCCGGTTAACATAATGCCCGGGATAATACCTGCAATAAGAAGCTTACCGATGGATTGCTCGGTTAACATGCCATAAACGATAAATGCCGTGCTCGGTGGAATAAGAATCCCCAATGTACCACCTGCAACAATTGTCCCAGCGGAGAACGAATCTTTATATCCGAATCGATCCATCTCCTTCGATGCAATCGCACCCATTGTTCCAGTGGTCGCCAAGCTAGAGCCGGAAGCAGCCGCAAAAATCGCTGACGCACCGATTGTCGCTAAGCCGAGTCCCCCTCTTAGACGCCCCATCCACAAGCGGAACATTTTAAACAATTCATTACTAATGCCGGACACAAATAGCAATTCGCCCATCCATATGAAAAGAGGAATTGTAGTTAGTGTATAACTGAAGCTATGATCCCAAATAATTGTCTCAATAGCGGTAGTAAGTGTTTTCCAGCCTTTTAAATAGCAAATTCCAAGAAAAGCGGGAATCGCCATCGCAATGGCAATCGGGAATCTCAAAAACATGAGAATGAACATTAACACAATGCCCATCAATCCGATCAGCTCGATGTTCACATTACCCCTCCTTTCCAGCAAAGAAAATAACAGTGGAACGGACGACCTTTAAAAGGGCTTCCAGCCCCCACATCGTAAAACCTAATGCGATGATGAATCGAAACGGAAAATGTGGGACGCCAAGCAAATCTGTCGTTTTTACATTCCCGATCATTGAATTCAATCCAATCTTTAAGCTGACCCATCCAATGAGGATACAAATGATGAACGTGGAAAGATAGCTGATGACATCTATAAATTCTTGAACTTTTCGCGGTAACCGATCGACAATCAACCCGATGGAAATATGGGCATTCTCTTTTTGCGTGTATGCGAGCGCGAACATAATTAACACGACCATGCCAAGTTGCATGAATTCAACATCTCCCACGACTGGAGCACCCAAGTTACGGCTGATGACTGCATAAGTCGTAAAAATCACCATACTCGTCATTGTGAAAATCGCAATCCATCTTGAAATTGTCGTTAGAAAACCTATCCACTTCTCCACAATTCCCATTTATTTCACCTCCATATGTAAAAAATATGTCTTGATTGACAACCAAGACATATTCTTTTCCACTAAAATTAGAACGGTAGTTGTAATCCTTCTTCAAGAATCATTTTTTTAAAGTCCTCCATCATCTGATCTCCCGGATAACCTTTCGCATTCGCATCTGCGACCCAATCATCCCAAATCGTCTTTGCGGAAGCTTTAAATTTCGCCTCTTCTTCAGGAGCCAATTCAATGATTTCTCCCTTGCCTTCAATTAGCTTATCCAGTTCGACATACGCTTTGTCCAATTCCTTTTTGTGCGTCTCACTCAACAACTCAGCCAATTTCGGTCCAAGCACTTCATCAAACATTTTTTGCAAGTCTTCTGGCAGCGATTCATAGTATTCTTTGTTCATGATTGGCGTAACAGGCGTAACGGTTGTTCCCAATTTCATTACATTTGGTGCCACCTCATAGTATTTGTGACCCAAAACGCCGATTGTCGAATAGAAAGCGGTATCCAACGTACCCTTTTGCAAAGCTTCATACGTTTCATCCAAAGGAATCGATACAGGAACACCGCCCCACGCTTCTACAAGCGGGACATCCGACTTACCTTGAACTCTCATTTTCAATCCTCTTATATCTTCAATTTTTCGAATTGGTTTTTGGGAAAATAGATTATATGGATCGGTTACATAACTTCCACCCAAATAATGAACTTCTTCTTCAATTGCATCGACAGCGTATTTTTCCCCGAACTTCGTCATGATTTCACTGCCTACCTGAGAATCCGGGAAAGCGAACGGCAAGTTTCCAATTGTGTAAGGGAAGAAAATACTATCATAATAGTATGTTGAAATGACCAACCCTATATCGGCAATACCACCTCGGGTATCTTCAAAAGCTGAAGTCGGCTTTCCTAAAGTCCCTCCGTGATATACATTTACCTTCACACGTCCATTAGTTTCTTTTTCCACAAATTCTGTCCATGGTTCATAAACGTTGTACACGTAGTGATGCGTGGAAGGCTGAATGTTACTGACGTTCAACTCGTATACTTTTTTAGAGTCACTGTTCTCTGAACCACTGTCCACTTTACTGCAAGCACCTAGGATTAATAGTAACGCCAAGCCCAAAATAGCGAAAACCTTTTTCATCTATCTCACTCCTCTTCTTATGAAAGTAACCGCTTTCATTTCTTTTTCAATTCAAAATTGCAAATCGCCTTGCAACAATTTTTTCGCAATTGTTCTTTTTTGAATCTCGGTTGTCCCATCTGGAATACGCATCATCCTTGCCCATCTCCACGCTTTTTCAAGTTTCATTTCGTTCGTCAACCCCATCCCACCGCAAATTTGCATGCAATTATCAATGACCCTTTGTGCCATTTCTGTACAGAATGCTTTGATCATTGATATTTCCTTCAGCGGTAATTCAGATTGATTTTCCATTTTCCATGCGCAGTTCAGCAGCATATTACGCCCGGCGTAAATATCCATCGCACAATCAGCTAACATCATTTGAATCGCTTGGTGGTTCCCGATCGTCACCCCGAACGTTTTACGTTCATTCGCATAATTAACTGCAATTTTTAATGCCCATTGTGCAACACCTACACATAAAGCCGCCATGACGATACGTCCCAAATCCACTCCTTTTAACGCTTTCCCAAACCCTTGATGTAAATCTCCAATAATATACTTCTGATGGACACGGGCATTTTCAAATGAAATGATTGCCGTTGCAGATCCCAAATGACCTAGCACTGGAATCGTCGATGTCGGGACAACCGTCACGCCATCGATTGGAACGAGAAAACAACTGATTCCACCTTTTCTCGCCTTTGCTAGTTCCGGATCTGTAATCGCGAAAGTCATCACATATTTGGCGTAATGGGCGTTTGTTATCCATTGCTTCGTTCCATTGATCACCCACTCGTCCCCGTCTTGTACAGCTTTTGTTTGCATATTCCAAACATCTGAACCCGCATCCGGCTCACTGAGGCCAAAGCAAAGCAATGTTTCCCCGCTTGAAATTTCCTTAAGCACTTCTTCTCGGATTTCTTCTTGTAGACCAAGCAAAACAGGTGTTAATCCACCTGTGAATAAGCCCCTTGGGAACATTTCATAAGAAAAAGGGTCGATGCCGTGCTTCTTTGTCAGATGTTCAAAGATCAAAGCAATTGAAACAGGACCAAAAACGTCTCCTGATCCTCCTAATTCAGGTTCCCCAAACATATTGTAAAATCCAGCCTCGGCCGACTTCATCCGAATCAGTTTAAATGCTTCCACGACGTTTGGAGAATATGTTCCATCCTCATTATAAAAATAGCGTTCATTTTCCAACTCGCGCTTATACTTTTCTTGAAGTGGGACAACTTCTGCTTCAAGAAATTTGTTTATTGCTGCAAGAACTTCTTTGACATCATTATTTATAGTGAAATCCAAATTGACTACCCCTTTCAAATATTCTAACTATAACCGAATTCTACCGAGTAGACTCTCGCACTTCTATGTCAATTACAAACAAATATGATTACTTTTTTTGTAGAGTACATACAGACATCATTTTCATATCTCCTCTTTTTCTGACTTGAATAAAAATATGTGGCTTAAAAAACAAAAAAGCGAGTATGAGATCGACTAAAAGTCGGTCACATACTCACACTTTCATTCATTAATTAACCACATTGATAAAAGCTATTTTTCTATAACTGAAAAACCTGAAAATATATTCCGATGCTCATCATCATACATATGACAACTAACAGTCCTTACTGAACTAACCGAAATCTCTTTCGGTCTCACCGATTTGCAAACGTCCTTGGCAAATTGGCACCGTGGATGGAATGGGCAACCTGAAGGTGGAGCTGCCGGATTTGGCACGTCACCTTTTAAGATGATCCGTTCTTTCTTCACGTCAGGATCTAGCGAAGGAACAGCCGACATTAAAGCTTGTGTATATGGATGTAAAGGATTTTTGAATAGCTCCTTCTTATCGGAAAGCTCGACAATCCTCCCTAAATACATGACGCCGATTCGATCGCTGACATGTTTGACGACGCTCAAGTCGTGAGCGATGAAAATATACGTCAGCCCCAACGTCTCTTTCAACTCTTCAAATAAATTCAGAATCTGGGCTTGTACAGAAACATCTAACGCAGAAACAGGTTCATCCGCAATGATAATTGAAGGCTTGACTGCAACCGCACGTGCAATCCCGATCCGCTGCCGCTGTCCGCCACTGAACTCATGTGGATAACGCCCGATATGTGAAGGGCTTAACCCCACACTTGATAATAAATCCGAAATCATCTCTTTTCGTTGCTTTGCGTTATTTCCAATATGGTGTGTTGACAATGCCTCATCTAAGATTGAGCCAACCGTCAATTTCGGATTCAAAGAAGCATACGGATCCTGAAAGACAATTTGCATTTCCGCCCTTAATTTCCTTAATTGAGAACCTTTCAACGTTGTCACTTCTTGCCCTTCAAATTGGATGGAGCCCGAGCTAGGTTCGATTAATCGGAGAATACTTCGTCCCATTGTAGATTTCCCGCAGCCGCTTTCCCCGACAATGCCCAGTGTTTCTCCTCGTTGCACTTGAAAACTGATACCATCCACCGCTTTGACAAACCCATTATTTCTTTTGAATAAACCTTTGCGTAGTGGAAAATATGTTTTCAAATCTCTAACCGTTAACAAAGGTTCGCTCATACGGATACCCCCTGCCCCTCGTACAACCAGCATCTAACGGAGTGGTTGTCCATTTGGAATAAAGGAGGGTTTTCCTCTTTGCATTTGTCAAAGGCCCTTTCACATCTTGCCCGAAATGGACAGCCCACTTGGATATCACCCAAATTCGGCACAGTTCCATGAATCGGATTCAAGCGTGCTTCATCCTCAGCCTCTAAAGTCGGTACAGAATGCAATAAACCAAGTGTGTATGGGTGCTTCGGTTCTTTAAACAGTGAACGCACGTCCGCCTCTTCAACGATTTGTCCATAATACATTACCATCACACGGTCCGCCATTTCGGCAATGACACCTAAATCATGTGTGATCAATAGGATTGCGGTTTTGTATTCTTCCTGCAACGTGTTCATCAAGTCCAATATCTGGGCTTGTATCGTTACATCCAATGCCGTCGTAGGTTCATCCGCAATCAATAATTTGGGATTGCAAGCCATCGCCATCGCAATCATGACCCTTTGGCGCATTCCGCCCGACAATTGGTGGGGGTACTCATCAACAATCTTCTCCGCTCTAGGAATGCCGACCTTCTTAAGAATTTCAATCGTCCGCACTTTAATTATTTTCGGGTCCCCTACGTCATGTAATAAGAGCACTTCACCGATTTGCTTGCCGATTTTATGGACTGGATTCAAGGAAGTCATCGGCTCTTGAAAGATCATCGACATTTTATTCCCACGGATGGCCCTCATTTCTTTTTCGCTGCATACATTCACATCTATATCGTCAAGCAATATTTTTCCTTCTGTAAAACCATCATTTTTTGGAATCAACTGCATAATGGAAAGGGACGTCAAGCTCTTACCGCATCCTGACTCCCCAACTAACCCAAGCGTCTCCCCTTCATGGATATGGAAGTTAACCCCTTTCACTGCAGGAATCACATCACCTTTTTCCCCATGAAAAAAAATGTGCATATCTTCTACTTTCAATAGCTCCTCCATTCATCCAGCCGCCCCTTCTAGAAAATAATCGAAGGCGATCTTCGCAATCCGGGCGATTGGTTCATTCCCTTCGTAGTCGAGCGTTTTGCCAACTGAAAATACAGTGATGACAAATTCACCTTTTTGATCGGGCAAATAGACGATGCCTGTGTCGTTATAAACCGTCCCTAAACTCCCGGTTTTATTGGCGACTTTCGTTCCTCTTGGCAATAAACCTGGAATGCGTTGTGTGTATTGTTGGCGTAGGAGAATTTCACGGATATCGGTACAGCATGCTTTTGAGAAAATTTCACCTCTCGCAATCTTCTCCATTAACCGGTTCATGTCACGGGTTGTGCTCACATTGTTTTCAGTGGTTTCTTGAAAAACGATACTATCCCGATCATAATGACCTGCTATCAATGTATTAATGATCTGATTGAACATTTCATCACTATATTCTGTAGGCCCAATGCCCGCACATAAACTTAACAGCTCCCAAATCGAGTGCTTCACATGGATATGCTCTAAACCAATTGTTCGCATATAATCCTGGACCGTTTGCGAATCTACCATCGTTAACAGCTTGTCCGTCGCCATATTGTCACTGACGATGATCATCATCATTGCCAAGTCTTTAATTGTCGGCGATATTCCGGCATCCATTTCTTGAAACACACCGGAGCCCGGGATTCGATCTTCCTTTTGCAGTACGATTCTTTCCTTAATATCAATTCTTCCTTTATAGACGGCATCATACAAAGCCGCAAGTATCGGGACCTTTACGACGCTTGCTGTTTGAAAGTAGCGATCGCCTTGTAAATGCACTTCTTCGTTCGTCCCTAAATGTTTAATTGAAATCCCAAAAGTCGCATCTATTCCACTTATATATGACTCGATCTTTTCCTTTAGCAAATAGATCTCCCCCTACTATTTAAGCCTAGGATCCAAAGCATCCCGCAAACCATCGCCTAATAAATTGAAGCCTAATACAACGAGCATAATTGCAAGTCCCGGGAACAATGTCATCCACCATGCTTGGCTTAAAAATGATTTACCCACGTAGACTAGCGCTCCCCATTCCGGATTCGGCGGCTGAGCACCTAACCCAAGGAAGCTTAGTGCCGCGGCGGATAAAATGCTGCCGCCAAATTGAATCGTTGCAAGAACGATAATTGGAGAAGCAACGTTCGGTAAGATATGTTTAACGATGATTCTCCAATCTTTCACGCCCAGCGCCCTCGACGCTTCCACGTACTCTGTTTCCCGAACGGATAATACGGAGCCTCGGACAATCCTAACGAAAGAAGGAATGACTGAAATCGCAACGGCAATCATTGCGTTAGTCAACCCGACACCAAGAATCGAAACGATTGCAATGGCCATCAGCAATGAAGGAAAAGCCATCAATATATCCATGAACTGCATGATGTACATATCAAGCTTACGGTAATAGCCTGCGATCACACCTAAAATGACGCCGATTGTCCCCGAAATTGAAACGGCCACAAGCCCCATTAGCAAGGAGACGCGTCCTCCGTATAACATTCTTGTGAACAAATCTCGCCCAAATTCATCCGTCCCAAGTAAATGCTTTGCGCTCGGCCCTTGTAAACTGTCTTCAAACATCATTTCATTGACAGGATAATGCCCTATAAATGGTGCAAGAGCGGACATTGTAATGAAAAAGAAGAGAATCCCAGCCCCTACTAGTGCGCCTTTATTCTTCTTGAGCTTCTTCCAAAAACTCCGATACTTTGAGTGTGCTTTCAGTTCTATGGCTTCATCTACATAAACAACCGGTCCATTTCCACCGTCCAACTGTTTCAAATCGACTTCCTCCTTTCAGCTTCGCCTGTCAGTCGAATCGAATGCGCGGGTCCAACTTCGTGTAAAGAAGGTCTACTACCAAGTTCGCAAGTATTATCATCGACGCCATAAACAAGAGCAATCCTTGGACAGTTGGAATATCTCGTGTTGAAATAGCAGACACTACTAAGCTTCCAAGACCAGGTAATGCAAACACCGTTTCCGTCACTACCGCTCCAGCCATCAAATAGCCAAATTGCATTCCGATGACTGTCACTACCGGAATGAGTGCATTTTGCAAGCTATGTTGGAAAATGAGCCGGTATAGGCTTGCCCCTTTCGCTTGAGCAGTCCGGATATAATCCTGCTTAATGACATCGAGCATACTGGACCGGGTCATCCGCGCTATCGTTCCCGCCGTCCCTAAACCTAACGTAATCGAAGGCAAAATGAGCGAGTAGAACCCGCTATATCCTGAAATCGGGAAAATGCCTAACTGGTAGGAGAAAAGAAGAATTAAAAACAATGCGATCCAAAAACCTGGCGCCGAAATCCCGACAAGTGCGATCAGCATGGCTAATTGATCGTAAACCGTGTTTTGCTTAACAGCAGCAATAATCCCCATCAAAATCCCTATGATGGAACCGAAAGTGACACTGTACAATGCCAATTGGGCGGTAATCGGAATCCGATTTAAAATTTCTTCCACTACTGTGTAGCCGGTAATGTAAGATGTTCCGAGGTCACCTTGAACTGCATTCAACATATACGTCCAATATTGAGTGATGATTGGCAAGTCCAATCCAAGTCTGCTTTCCAATTCTTTAATAGATTCTACCGTCGCAAAATCCCCCAAAATATACGTAACAGGATTGCCCGGCACGAGATGAATCATGAAGAAGACGAGTAAAGAAACGCCAATCAAAGTAACCCCCATTGTCAACAGACGCTTCAGTAAATAAGACGACATTCCATGCACTCCTATACATACGGGAACACCGTCTATCCATTGGATAAGACTGCGTTCCCGTGAAATCGACTATTTTGCCACTTTGACGTTTTCCCACATGATAAGATTTCGCCTCGGATGAATCTCGAATTCCTCGAAATTCCGGATTGCCGTAATATTCTCTTTCACATAAAGCGGTACCCAAGGAGATTGCTCAACTAACAGCTTTTGTGCATCCTCATACAGTTTCAATCGTTTCTCCTGATCCATTTCAAGCGCACCTTTTTCTAAAAGGCTATAGATTTCTTCGACTTCATAATGCAGGCGAGTAGATTTCCCTTCCCCGAATAGAAGGAAGTTCAATACATCTGCGTCAAGCCAGCCAAAACCCCAGAGCAGCATATCATGAGCACCCTTCGGCGTCTGTTCGATGATCGTCGCTGATTCTTTTACCGAAATGGAGAGGTCGATACCGATTTCCTTCAATTGATTTTGAATGATCTGGGCCGCACGTTGGTTTGCCGGATCATCATCCACCCAAAGATCCACTTTGAACGGCTTGCCGTCTTTCATGACGATGCCGTCTTTATTCTTGTCTTTCCAGCCTGCCTCTGATAATAATTGTTTTGCTTTATCAAGATCCTTTGCATATTTGCTGCGCGCCATTTCTTCGATCTTCTCGCTATAGCCAAATGTCGCTGGAGGCAATGGACCAAACACTGGCTTCGCCTCGCCCCTGAATGTGTTCGAAATGATCGCATCACGATCAATCGCCATTGCGATCGCTTGTCTCACGCGCACGTCTTGGAATATTGGTTTCTTGTTATTCCAACCGAGGTAACTTAATACGTAATTCGGAACCCGTACAATCGTCACGCCGTCTTCCTTCTCAAGCTCTTCGATATATTGATAAGGAACGCTTCCTAAAACATCCACATTCCCTTTTTTGAACTCCAAGATCCGAGTCTCTTCATCTGGAATAAAACGGTATGTCACTTTGTCAAAGCCAGGTCCTTCTTTACCCCAGTCATATTTATCACTTGGTTCGTAAACTAACGAATCCCCACGTTTGATTTCCTTAAGCTTCAAAGCCCCCGTAGCACTCGGATTTTTCTCAAACCCTTCCCCGTTGCTATCAAGCACAGACACGTCGATCGGAGATAAGTAATCCGACGTCGCATTCGTGAAGAACGGCGCAAACGGCTCATTCCACGTAATCTTGAATACATATTCGCTGACAACTTCTATTTTGCTAATGTCTCCTGCATTCGTTTTGAACGGCGAAGACTCCATCAACCGTTCAAACGACTTCTTCACCGCTTCCGCGTTCACAGGCTTTCCGGAATGAAATTCGACAACCTCTTTCAGCTCGAACGTCACTTCCTTGCCATCCGGCGAAACCGTATACTCCTTCACTAAATTCCCGACGATATTCCCGTTATCGTCATACTTCATCAAAGGATCGTACAAAGCAGAGTTCGCATCCCCCATCGACGATGTTCGATGCACATCCACAGAATCCGGTTCCGAAATCGCTGCAACGATAATCTCTCGGTTGCCCTTCTTCGCTTTTTTCCCTCCGCAGCCGGAAAGGATTAGTGCGAAGACAATCATTGTGAGAAATAAGAGAGTGAAAGTCCTTTTCATTACAAATTCCCCCTTTATTCGATTTTGTGGTGCGTGTTGTGTTATGGGTTTTATTTGGTGGATTCCTCCTTTGGTTCTCGGAGCGTTGCTTGTCCGAGATTGGGTTGTCGGTGATTGTTACAACTATGTATATTCGGATGGAGAGAAAAGATGACTTGGAGGGGAGAGTTTTGTGGGAGGAGAATAGAAAAAAGCATTGATGGATTTGGGGTTCCATCAATGCTTCCGAATAGATATTTTAAAATACACGATTCGTTTAGAGTGAAAATTTTTACCCGAAAAAAACCTAGGCGATGTACCTATTTATCAGAAATGCTAATAGCATAGGATTAACATACAAAATTTCATTACAATCGTTTATGTATTTTATTCCAATGCCTTTTCACTTGCTTATTTATCTGGCTCTCTACTTTTAACTGGGACATCATTTTATGAGCATTATTGGCATAGGTGGTGAAATTTCCGTATTCTTTATATTTAAATCCTAAGTGTGTATAAATTGAGTATAATTCTTTCCTTGGGCCTTTCCGTTTTGTAGCTAAAGCAATGCGTCGACTTGTATCTGCTTTTCGATATGCCCGATAATAATATTTAAAAAGACTCTTTTCCCGTAACCGAATAACTTGTCCATCTGTAACAAACCCTAAATAATCCAATGAACTGTCTTTATTTTGTTCATCGACTATTCTTCGTCCATCATATAAACGAATTTCTGTCTTCTCTTCTTGAATTTTAAGTCCTTGCTCTTCGTACGATAATACCTTGGAAAGAATGCTGTCCTTTAAAATAGATATATTCTGTGAACTTGTGCCAGATACAGGAATGATCAAAATCATATCATCACAATACCTTCGATATAAAGCATCGTGTTGTTCAGCCCATCTCTTAATATCTTGATCAAATGCGATTAGATGGACATTAGAACAGACGGCACTCATACCAGATCCCTGAGGAATACCATAAGGCTTTTTGTTTTTATACAGATTTTCTTTCTTAAATACCCGGAAATCTGCAGGATTCATAATCTTTTTAAGTTGTTTCGACTGAATTAACTTTTTTAATCGCTTAATACCGTAAGCTTGCTTTAAGTAATTATCAATCTTAGATTTGTTTACGTATGTATACTGTGTTAGATTTTTGTAAACCTTATACCAATCATCTGGTAATTCATTAACACCTAAAACCGTTTTAATATTGTTTTTTAGAAAACGATGATTTATGTTATCAAAAAATTTGGTGAAGTCAATCGACATTATGACTGCCTGCTCTTGTTGATATAAGAAATCGAATACCTCATAAGCAAAATCTACAGTATTACAACCAGGCTTATTATTGCGATACGCTATTGCAGTCTCATCAATGCCATATTCTTTGGCATAGTAATTGTAAGCATCATTAAGTCTGTCTCCATAATACTTGTAGATAAAACGATCCTTATGAGCAGCGTAATATATTTGTCGCTTTTTCTTCTTTTTCTCTTTACGCAAATGAAGGGGTAAGCTCTTATCTTTAGAAATGGTTACATATTTATTAAATGTGATGGTGAAATGTATGGACGGTAAAAAAGCATAAGAGGATACCCATTTTGGATCTTGAATTTGATCCTTAATATGCATAATATCAATCGGAGTATCAAAGTGTAGATAGTACCTCGTTTTGTATTTCGACCAATTAATTTTGGCAGAGCTAGGGGAGGTATGTAATTTAAAATCAGGCCTATTACTCTGCATGGCAGAAAACCTCCCTAGCATACTTTTTTGGGAATTACCCGGTGGCCCAGTTATTGCATAAACAGTTCGACTATAATGGAATCGAGGTGCTGATTATAATTATAATCGTGATTAGTTTAACAGAAATCTCCTGTCTGCAGTCGCTGTGCGTGCTTCTGGATATCTTCTTGTTTATCGGCAAGGTGCTTAACGTTAAGAACCTTGACGATCTGAAACTCATCCCTTTTGCAACCAATTATGCAAAACGCCTTCAAGTTGAATTACATAGATTATAGCGTAACATCGTCAAACTCTCAAACTTTTGGCATAGTATCAAATTCATATACTAAATTTTATATCAGCCAAATTTCTTTGTGGAAATATCCCTTTAAAATGTGCGGTTAGAATTATTTTCATACTTGTAAATAGTTGCATATTCGAGTCTAGCATAAGTTCCAAATGCTTGTTTTTCCCTAAGGTAAAAAGAAAAACGTCAAGAAATTATCCTTGACGTTTTTTGTGGCAGTACTTTATTCACCTTTTGTGACCGAGAATCAGAAAAACTGATTCCCGGAGCCTTCTTCTTTTTTTCAATATAAGTTACAGTTCCGTTTTATTTCAAAAAAGCAACGAAATCCGGAATTGTAATGTACCCCATCTTCATCAACAAACCGATCAATAGAAACCACTTGATTGGTTTTTCCTTCAACTCGATTGTGACATGAATGATTATTATCATACCGCCCCCTAGTGAAGGCTCTTATATAGTATAATCAGTAATATTGACAGATATACATAACCACTTAAAAAGGTCTAAAATCAATTCAAATCCCTTCGGACAAACTCCGAATCAATGGTCACTCCAAATTCCTTTTCCAACCTCTCAAAAATCGGAAACAGTCCATTCTTGATGATCGTCGAAATTTGCACGTTTTTCTTCTTTTCAACCGCTTTTCCAAGCTTCGACAACTCGGCTTGCATGTTTGATGTCAACTGTTGATACATTTCCCAGTTCGAAGGGCGCTCCTTGCTACTGCAAACTACCTTGAGCATATCATTCAGCCATTCTACCCCGCCTAACAGCATTTCAAATCTGTCCCATGTATCCCTCGTCGGAACACGGTTGAAGTCATTGGCAAGTGTGCTCACTTCCGGAATTGCACGTTGCAAATACTCCTCTGCCGACAGAAGGACATCATTCATGAATTCCTTTTCTGTCTTAATGACGACCTCAAGCTCCTTGATCTCGTCCAAGTTGCTCTTCAAATACTCCTCATGCTCATCGTAAACTTCTGTACCATCAGCAATAAAGTGGCTGAAATAATACCCTTCCGTCACGTTCTCATTAATCCGTTCAATCACTTCTTCTACTGACGGTCTCTCTTTATACTCAATAGGTTGTTCACCGATAATCAATTTCAAATTGCTTCCTCCAAGAACTCCAAATTTTTAGTGCTACTGTTTATATCGGTCAGTATGGGCATTATTTCAATTTATCATCAAATGCGTGCCAAGAATTCTATGCTTCCCCTCTCGTCAAATCTAACACGAATTCAGTCGCTCCCTTATTCGGTAGCTGATAAACTTGTCCCCTGCGCGTATTGTGATCCTGCCTCATTTGCGCCGCCATCTGATTCCAATTCCTCCGCAATGCTGCTGGAGAAAAAATAACCGTCTTCCAAAAACGGTGTTGCTGTGACCATGTAATAAGTTGCTGGACCTGTTCAATTGACCGTTGATCATTCTCAACGATGCGCTTCATGGCGTTTGTCCAATTCCCAAGATCGGGCTCACCCCGGTCGGAATGATTGTTGAGAATCCCTTCGTGCAGCCTTAGTGCAAGTCGATAATACTCGGATGATTCATCGTAAACAGCTCTTGGATAATTAATTATTTCTTTCTTTTCATTCTTAACATTCTTGTTAGATGTTAGCTGCCTGTTAGCCGGCTGTTGACTGTCTGTTACATCACCTGTTCCAAATCTGTCATCACGCTGATAAACATCCCAATTCACAATGGTAATTAGCCGATTTTGATTTGTTGATTCGTCTGTCAAAAATCCATATTTCACAAATCGTTTCAGAGCCGTACGGATTTTCTGCACGCTTACACCTTTGCCGCATGTTTGCTCAAGAGACGGAAGTGATGTTATCATTTGCCCCGGCTGCAACGAATACGAAATCCCTTTCCACTCCCACTGCCTTTCATCGTGTGTCGCCATCATCAGCAACGTCACCAGAATCACTTTCTGCTCCGATGTCGCTTCCGTCCAAATCGGCTTATTTAACAGTGACCTATGTACTTTAATCCAACCTTGTTCCATTTTCCTTCACCTCAATTAGTAATTTGAATGAACAGTCGCTTCATTTGCTATATAGACTGTTGGCTTGGAAAAGGATACTGGTTGGTGAAAATTTTATTAAGTAGATGAAGATTTTCAAGAAAATTGATACAATAGAATATACGTTCCATAGGGGAAGGAAGATTGCATGTCATTTAATAACTTCTTGTGCGGCAAATTATTAGGTGATGGCTGTATAACCAAGCAGGAGAAAAGAAAGCCTCGGTTTCAGTTCATGCATCGTGCGGAAGACCTGGGTTGGTCAGTGCATTGCTATGAGGAATTAAAAAACTACATTCCGATAAATCCTCCTGCGTATCGAAAAATTGCTGATAAACGATTGAAAAAGGGTTTTTCCGAAAGCTTTGTAGTCCAATCAAAAACAGATGAAATCATCACAAAGTTATATAAGATTTGGTATCCAGAGGGAAAAAAGAAGTTGCCACTCCAATGGGTTCAACAATATTTAGATGAGCGCGCATTAGCATGGTGGTATCAAGATGATGGACATTTAAAGATAGTCAATGGCACGGCAAATAAAATCATATTATCAACCGACAGCTTCTCTAAGCATGATAACGAATTTCTTATGCAAATATTATGGGATAAATGGAAATTGAAGTTTAAAATCGATGGCCAAAATCGGCTCATCCTATATGATCAATTTCAAATCATATATATTCTACACCTAATATCACCTTGGATGCATGAATCAATGGATCGAAAGTCGCTGCCTAGCAACCCCCTTCGAACAATAGCGAAAAGGACAACCATATACTTACCTACCTCTTACCGAATGGCAAAACCTACTGCTGAAATTAATGAAAAGCTTTCTGCTCTTTCATCACTATATAAAGACCCATTCACGCACACAGTTTGTCCTGATCATATCTTTCATACATTCAAATCAATTATGCAACAGCAAGAAAAGGTAAACAGTTATCAAATTGTCATTGAACAACAGCATAGGGTCGATTTAGCTAAGATACGCCAACAGACCGGTTTAACAATTAGTCAGCTGGCGGAGTATTGTTTTAGGTTTTGCCTTAATAAATGACTTTATCTAGTTTTTCAAGATGTTTGTAGTCATTGGTTGCCGGTATATAAATTGATTTACTTATAAATTATCAATATTTTAATTGTTCGTGCCAGGCGCTGAAAACTTAGAATAGCTTCTCTGGATCTACTTAGTTCTTTCCAAGTGCCTTCTTATTTCTTTCAAAGCATCTATCCTACTAATTCTTCTTTTCCGTTTATCCCTAAACATTCTCCATCTTTCACTAATTGAGAAATATGCATAATCGTATGGAAGGCCAAGTTTTTTCCTCAATAGATTATAATTATAATTTACATGATCAAGGACTTTTCTGTTCTCATCGAAACGGTTATATCGATCTCTGTTGTTAGCATTATGATATAAATCTTCTTTCAGATTCCAGACTAACTCTTCCAAAATAGGATCTGCTAATTCAATGTTTTGCTCTACAACATTGATAATTAAACTTGCATCATTTTCATCAACCCCCTCATAACCATTACCTGGAAAAACTGATTTGTATATTATCCTATATATTGGGGTGTACATTCTCTCTAAAATTTCTAATCTATACTTATTCACCTGTTGATTCCTTTCTTTTTTCACTGTTGAAAAATAAGTGAATAAGGCTGTTAAGATTACCGCAAGTATGGTTGTTATAGAAACGATATATGTTTCAACCAATGTAATACCCACCTTTGTATATTTTTATTATAGATATAAGTATAAAAACGCGATCCGAATAATTCCGGACCGCGTTTTATTAACCAGATTAACGAAGAAGTTGTAGAACTCCTTGAGGTTGTTGGTTCGCTTGCTTTGCGACTGTATCTTTCGATTACAGAATAGACTATATCTTCACCCTCAAGTTTCCTTGTAGGGGCTGGGCACTTCGAATGTTACGACTCGTAACACCCTACGGATTTCATCGTCATAGCGATTGCCTTAGACGGTCTATCCTAGTCGTTGAACGTTCCCCACGGTTTCCCGACAGGAGCTTCGCTGCTGATTGTCCAATCTCTTCGTTTTTCAAGCCTTCGCGTTTACCGTTTCCAGTTCCGCTGTGGCAGAAGAGCTCTCAGGAGGTTCCAGCAATTCACCCAGTGATGATCTAACTCGTTACCAAGTTAGACGCCCGTTCACAACATTACCGTAGAAGTTGTAAGACTCCTTGCGGGGATTGCTGTGCTTGAGCCAACATTGCTTGTGCTGCTTGAGTAAGGATGTTGTTCTTTGTGAACTCCATCATTTCTTTCGCCATCGTGCGAACATTAGCTTTCACTAATGACTAGACTATATCTTCACCCTTCGATTGCTCGGTAGGGGTCGGGCACTTCGGATCGGCAAGGTACTCAGTCTTGCGTTTCCTATGGGTTTCATCATCATGGCTTGTGCTGTAGATGGTATACCCTAGTCGTTGAACCTTCTCCACTCTTTCGAGACAGGAGCTTGGCTGCTGATTGCCCAATCTCTCTTCTTTTCGGCCCGTCACGCTTACCGTTTCCAGTTACGTTGTGGGGAAGAAAGCTTCAGGGGTTTCCAGCAATTCACCCGATCGTACTCACTGACCGTTACCAGTCAGGACGACTGTGTCTGTCACTGCTTATGCAGCAGCTAAGACATAATCCACGTCGCGGATACGTGATTCCGCAGCTGTTAGGTTCTCGGAAGAAGTTCCTAGGTTGTTGATTGTGTGTTCTAGGCGGTTTTGGAATGAACCAAGTTTAGAACGCTCAGCAGATACTTGTTGCATAGCATGATCTAATACTTTAATTGCATCATTAGCACCTTTTTGTGTTGTTAAATTAACATCTTTGACGAGTTCATTATTAGCTCTATCGCCAAGTGTATTAGTACTGATTTCATTCATGTCAACTGTCATATTCTGGTCTTTGTTAGCACCGATTTGTAGAGTAGCACCGCCGCCAGCAATAGTAATTGTAGCCGAATCAGCCCCAGCACCTTTTGCAACAAATTCTGCACCTTTAAATCCTACTTCTTGACCAATTCCAGCTACTTGTTGAGTAGCTCCGCTTGGCTCAGCAATTGTTACAATAGCGTCCACACCAGCAGTAACTGCTTGGCCAAATTCCGCTGCGTCAGCTCCACCTAGTGTGATTTTTTCCATGGAGCCAAAAGATGTTTGGTCAAGTTTAACAACGCCTGATGCTCCAGCTGACGCAACGACGCCAGTCACGTCTTTATATTCATTAATTTTATTGACAATGTCAGCTTGAGTTGCAGCTGTCATCCCCGAGAAGTCTACTTTTGTTCCGTTAATAACTAGTTCCTTTGCAGAAACGTTGGTAGCGTTTGTAAAATCTGTAGCACCTACTGCTGCTGAAGCCTTCGTAGCTGCTGTATTTACAGTTACAGTATACGCACCTGGTGCCAATCCTGTTGCTGAAGAAATATCAACTTTCGATTTGTCAGAGGTAGTACCAGATACCCCTAGGCTTCCATTCAACAATTTTTGAGTATTAAATTCTGTGGTCTCTGAGATGCGATTTATTTCGGATTTTAATTGTTCAACTTCTTTTTGAATCTCTTTTCTATCATCCAAGGTATTTGTATCATTTCCGGATTGAACAGCCAACTCGCGCATACGTTGAAGAATTGAATGAGTTTCATTCAATGCCCCCTCAGCCGTTTGAATCAATGAAATACCGTCTTGTGCGTTTTTCTGCGCCATATCTAATCCACGAATTTGACCACGCATTTTTTCGGAGATTGCTAGACCTGCTGCGTCGTCTCCTGCACGGTTGATTTTAAGACCTGAAGATAGTTTTTCTAGGTTTTTAGATGCTTGAGTGTTGTTCGCACCTAGTTGGCGGTGTGTGTTGAGTGCCGCGATGTTGTGGTTAATTCTCATTGTAATTTTCCTCCTTGAGTGTTTATGGGTTCACGTCCTTGTGACCCTAAGTAGATTATTGCTCACGGAGTAAGAGCCGGCCGAACTCGTTACTGCCGCTTACAATATTAGTATCGGACAAGTAGGTTAGGAGTTTAGTGTTTTCTAAAAGATTTTGTATGATTTTGGTTTATTATGTGGAATTGTGAGAGGAGCATAGAAAATGGATGCCTGGAGTATTAGAAGGCATCCATTTTAAGGTGTTATTGCTCTTTCTTTGTTAGTTGAGAAAAGAGGGAGGCATCTAATGTGAGTGCCTCTGTGTTTGTTTCCGTGATTGATTGGACAAGTTCGCCGCGAAGGATGTCTATATTTTTCGGAGCTTCTATGCCGATTCGGATTGTGTCCCCCTTCACTTCAAGGATGCGAATTTCGACGTTATCACCGATTTTGATTGTTTCATTTGTTTTACGAGAGAGGACTAGCACGTCATTTCGCCTCCTTCGGTTGACCAATTGTGTGGCGGGCTGTGAAACGGTTGTCGTTTAGGATCATTTGCTTTGCTATTCTGTTTTTCATTTGGAAGATAAGCGGTGCTTGCAAATTAATTGTTGATGTTTCGAATGGTTGTTTTAATGTAAGAATGCCGAGCACGAATACATCATCCGGTTTTTCGACGTTAAGCAGTTCTATTGTCGGTGCGTCAATATCGAATGAATAGTCTGCGACTAGAGTATATGGATTTGTGACGATAAAGGCTACTGTCTGTGTATCGGTAGACTGCAAGACTTGAAATATATCGTTTCCTTCAATAGGAAGTAGGACAAATTCCTTTTCGTCTTCGAAGCCAGGAATGCCTTTTGGGAAGTTCCATAGTTGATCAGGTTGGATTTCGATATCGCCGTGGAATTTTGTTTGGATGTTCATATGATTTCGCTCCTTTGATTGCACCATTCTTTATTAATTAGCATAGCATGTTACGGTTTTCTTGCATAAAAAAAGAACGCATTGGATGACGTTCTTCATAGTTTCCAATCAATGTGGATGGAAGGGTATTGTTCCATCACCCCGGTCACTTTACCTTGTGTGTAGTTATGGATTGGTTTGTTGACTTGGACGTTATTGATGGCTTTTTGTGGTGTTACATTAATGTTGAGTGAGCCAGGTTGGAAAGACATTTGGAGTTTTGTCCGGTCACCTACGAATTTGATTGCCATTTGCTTTTGTGACGGTGTACCGTTCTGTTTGGCAATATCGGCAATTGCACCGCCCCCGTTTTCAATTTGCACGAGTTGTTGACCTTCCTGGGCTCGGCGGGCGATGCCTTCCATAAGTTGTTGCATACCATATTGAGCATTTTCCGCTGAACGTCTTAACGGGCTTTTCAAGTCGATGTCCGCCCGCACTTCGGTTGTGTCGAGTGAAAGTTGCGGTCTTGTCGAAGACATTTCCAGGATAGCAGCAGGCTGTTCCTGCGTGATTGTAGCTCTTGGCTGCTCGATTTCCTGTATGGGTTTGTCGATTTGAAGTCCAAGGACGCCGCGTGTCGTTTGAATTTGTAGTTGTGGGATATTCATTGGCTTCACCTTTTGGAAAGGCGTTTGGAGAGTGTCCAAACGCCTTCATTATGATTATCGTAAAAAGTCTACTAGAGATGGCTGAATGATTCTAGCGCCAACTGAAAGAGCGGCTCGGTGGATTGATTCATGGGTAAGCATTTCAGTGATCACTTTTTCGTAATCGATATCTTCGTTTTCGGATTGCTGTTTTTTCGCTGCGCCTTCTTGCATTTCAAGACGGTTGTTCATGAGTTCAGCGCGGTTGGAGCGTGCACCGATATCTGCGCGAGCTGTAAGGACTGCTTCCATATGACCATCAATCTTTTCTATTGCTTCACTAAAATCATAGGTATCATCAGTATTGTTTTTAATACCTTCAAACAACTCATTTATTTCTTTAAACATTTTACCAGCTGTCGTATTAACTTTAAGGCTTACTCCGTCAAACACTTCAATCTCGACGTCTTTTTCATATCCAGTTAAAGAGGTAGCCTGGTTGGTAGGATCAGAGTTTAATTGAGGGTAAGTACCATTTTCATACAATGGCTTGTCCGTCATTGTACCACTAAAAATATACTTATCACCGACTTTTGTATTCGCTAAGTCTTGTATTTGTTTTTGAAGTTGCTCAAGCTCAATTTTGATTTTTTCACGATCTTCAGGTGTCATCGTCCCTGTATTCGCCGCATTCGTTACAAGTTCTTTTGCACGATGCAAGACTTGTCCAACACCGTCCAATGCATCATCGGAGCTGTCGAGCCAGTTGTTCACTTCACCTAGATTCTTCTGGTAGGTGGCGACTTTGTCGACTTGCATGCGATAGCCCATGCCTTTCATTACAACGACAGGATCATCTGATGGGCGGTTTACTTTCTTTCCGGAACTGAGTTGTTCTTGCAGTTTGCCCATTTTATTATAGCTCGTCGATAAGTTACGGAGCATATTGTTGGATAGCATTGATTGTGTTACGCGCATTTAGTTGGTTCCCCCTTCTTATCGACCGACGACACCCATGCCATTGATGATTTTGTCGAGTGTTTCGTCGACGACTGTAATCATCCGGGCGGAGGCATTGTACGCCTGCTGGAATTTAATCATATCGGTCATTTCTTCGTCGAGTGAGACGGAGCTGATGGAGTCTCTTCGGTGCGAGACTGCGCCTAGCAGCGTTGTTGTATTGAATGTGAGACGTTCGGCTTGTTGCCCGTTTACACCTAATTCACCTATGACTCCTGAGTAATAGGTTTGAATGGTTGAACCACCTAACTCTGTTAATCCATTAAATTGGAGATCAGCAAGTTTTTTTGCATTCTTACCGTTTCCAACTTCAGCAGAGCCGATTGGAGAGTTTGACGCCGCTAATAAATTCGGATCTTTCTTTAGTTGTTCGTTAACGACAATATTCCCTGCTGTAAATGCATCTCCAGGTATTTTTGCGTCGAAGAAATTGGTGCCTTTATTGCCATGAAGGTCTGTACCGGAAGTATGAACTTTATTCATTTCATTAGCGAAAGCTGCTGCCATTTTATTTAGCTCAGCGATCATATCTGGATAGAGACCTTTTGTTGCGTTCCCATCTGTATAACCGTATGAATCAACAAGTGATTTTAATTTTCCTGCATCCAGGAAAGCTGAATGTGCGTAAGGAGTAGCTGCTGCTGCATTCGCACTCCTAATTGTCATGCCTGTAATAGCTACATTTCCTTTTGTCGTTGGATCGATAAGTATTGTAGGGTCAGGTTGTATTTCTCCGAACTCCTTGCCTTTCACTAGTTCAATTGCTTGACCAGTTTTCATTTTCAAGGAAACAGTCACCGTACCCTCAGCAATCGCTAAAGCACGTCCACCTGATTTTTCGTAGGATGTCTCAATTGGTATATAAGATGAAAGTTCATCCAACAATATATCACGTGCATCATACAAATCATTCGGCATATAGCCGTTCGGTTCGACTTGCGATATTTGACGGTTCAAGTCAGCTATCTGCTCAAGCATGGAGTTGATGTCCTTCGTTGAAACACCAATTTCCTTGCCGAGATTTGTTTGGATTTCGGTCAAGGATTTATGCATGTAGTTAAATGAATCCGCCACCGCTTCCCCACGTTGAACGACGACTGCGCGTGCGCCTCCGTTTTCCGGGTTCGCAGCAAGTGTCTGCAAGGATGACCAGAATTCACTTAAAGATTGTTGTAGGCCGTATGCAGATGGCTCTGCTAGTACGTCTTCCATCTGACCGATAGCCTTGGATCTTGATTCCCAATAACCGAGCTTGTTTGATTCCTGTCTGAACTGATGATCGACAAAACCATCGCGGATCCGTTGGATGGAGCCTGCTTCGACGCCGGTTCCAAGGAAGCCCGGCATTGTAGGTGTGTTGAGGCCGACACCTGGGAAGCCGGCTGTTGCCTGCATGTTGACGCGTTGGCGGGAGTAGCCGAGTGTGTTGGCGTTGCTTATGTTGTGGCCGGTTGTATATAAGCCGGATTGTTGTGTGAACAAGCCGCGTTTGTTTGTTTCGAGTCCCATGAATGTGGAGCGCATGGTGAGTGTTCCTCCTTAGGCTTGCGAGTCGAAGTTCGGTAGTTCCTTCGATTCTTTTCTGCCGTTGATTTCAGTTTTTGAGTAGGTGGCCGATTCCGGACGCGGTCGGATCATGTCCAGCGAAAGATTCACGAATTGAAGGGATTGGTAGGTCAGTTTTTGGTTCAAATCGTTTTGCCATTTCAATTCATGAATCGCATGCAGGAGACGGTCCTTCGCCTCCACAAGTTGTTTGCTGTCCGGTTCGGGTGTTGCTTCGATCAGATTTGCGATGGTCGGGTTCATCGGCACAGGACGTCCTTGTCCTTTCAAGTAGGCGATGACCGCTTTTTGCCTATCGTTATCCATTTGGACGATTGCTGCGAGGTGAGCCTGTTCGTCTTTCATGAGCTGGTCGATGCCGTTGATGTCGCCATTTTTAATGAGTGCCGTTTTTTCGTTTGCAATGCGAAGCAGGCTCTTATGCAGTTTTTCCAAGTTGTCGAGTATGGAAAGGATTGTTTCGATGGACATAGGGTCCCCTGCTTTCTCTTTTGTTAATTATTTTTGTTATTTTTTGAAGTGCTTGATCAGGTTGGAAGCGAGTTTTTCAGGCTCCACTTTGTAGTTCCCTGATTCAATTTGGGCTTTCAGCTGTTGCACGCGCTCGTTTCGTTGAGTTGTAATTGGTGATGTTTCGGAAAGCTGTTTCGCCTCGGATGAGATTTCAAGTTTATCCGTTTTGATTTTAGCCTGTTCCTTTGCTTGCTCGGCTTTTAGTTGGTTCGTCCGGTACGGGTTGACCGGCGGGATGTTGATTTTATTGATTTTCATAGTTCTCGCTCCTTTCGATTTGCTCTTATAGTTTATTTCGGCAGATTTGTGACAACGTTTAGGGTCTTTTGGACGAAAACAGGAAATGTGCTTTTTTCCATGCTTATCATTCCCTTATTAATGCGGAAAAAACCGACAAGTACATGCCGGTTTGTTCGTTTATGCGCGTTTGGAGGGAGTTATGCGTAAGTTTCAGCGTTTATGCGTTTCTGGAAACGATTATGCGTACTTTTTACCGTTTATGCGCTTCTGGACGTGTTTATGCGTGATTATAGGTATTTATGCGTTTATCGTCATTCTGTATTGGATGAGCTGACTCTCATCGCCCATATATTCTTCACTGCCGATTCTGCTGACTTCCTCAAATCCTAGGTTATGAAGCATTTTTCGGGAGCGGTTATTTGATTCATGTGTTTCCGCGTTGAAGACGTTGATGCCTAGTTCCGTGGAAGCGTAGTTCATTAAACTCAACATAGAATGATAGCCGATGCCTATTCCCCATAACGAAGATTCACCGATTGCGATGCCTAGTTCGGCGGAGTGTCCTTCTATATTTGCCAGGTCGGCATAGCCGATCAATTTCCCGTTGAATTCGATTCCCATTCTGAGGAAGTCTTCGGCTTGGTTATTTACACAATGAATCCACCATTTGTATAGTTCTTCTTCGTTACGATTCAGTTCCCATTCATTTGCGGAACAGAATAGGTCGTCCTTGCTCCAGCTTAGGACGGCCTCGTAATCATCGATTCGTAATGGTCTTAATGCGATTGATTCTTTAATCATTTCGTTTTCGATCTGACAAATACGTGCCTGTTTCGCTTTTAGCTACCGCTTCCCTGAATTCCTGGGCGGCTTCAAATTGGCGGAGTCCGCTTTTTAATTCCTCTGTGCAACCGGCGCATAGCTTTCCTGTTGTCGTCAGCTTGCCACAGTTATCGCAGGGGTAACCGAGGTTCGGGAATAGGGCTGGTTGCAGGCGGCCTTTGCGGACCCATTTATGAAGCAACGTTTCGGTGACGCCTGTCACTTCAACGATCCGTTCAATTGTTGCTGCACGGTTTTCGCGTCTTCTGAGGAAGCGGTATACTTCCTCGTACATTTCTTCTTCGCCGCGTGCGCATTTGGCGCATACTTCGCGGATGCCTGTGTAGTTGAAAAAGTCGCCGCAAGTCAGGCAATGTTTGAGTTCTGCCATGATGAGTTCCTCCTATTTTTCGGCACGGATGAGCGTGACTGCTTCCACCCGCCTGGCGCCAGCTTCCTTTAGGACAGAAGCTACGTGACGGAGTGTCGTGCCGGTTGTGTAAATATCATCAACAAGGATGTAGGTTGTTTTTTGGATATCGCTTCCGGGCTTGATTGAAAATAAATTGTGCATGGAAAGCCGCTCTTCCCTCGTCTTCTCCCCCATCACTTCGGTATTCGTCTTGATGAGCAGGTCTACGAATGGAATGCGGGCTGCCCCCAGCATTTCCTCGACGTGAGCGAAAGTCCGCTCAATCTTTTTCTGTGGATGCATCGGAATTGGTACGACTATGACGTCTTTCCGGACGAGTTCGCTACGCAGTTCATTCGCAAAGACGCCGGCGAGCGCAACGTCCTGCAGAAATTTGTATTGGTGAAGATATTCGCGCATAGGTCCGTTGTATGTATAAATGGATGTGACTTGATCGACTACATCGCCTTCCTCTTTTATGTCGACACGTTCGAAGCTTTTTGAACAGTTTTCGCAAATTAATGATGTTGTTTCAATCGCAAAAAGGGATTGCCAGCTCGGTGTGGAGGCAAGTTTCTGCTCGCAAAGGAGGCAGTTCATGTGCGGACGACTCCTTTATTCAACTTAAGGATTTCGGTCTTTGCTTCGTCCATCGCGTACGTGATGCCGTTATGGAACAGGATGAAATCTCCTGTCGGATAGTCCGCGGAACGACCGACACGGCCGCCGATCTGGATGAGTGCGCCTTTGTCGAAGATTTGCTGTTCTGCACCGACGACTGCGACTTGGACATTCGGGATTGTGATGCCTCGTTCAAGGATGGTCGTCGTTAACAAGCCGGGTAATTCTTTATTCCTTAGGGCTTGGACATGCTCTTTCCGGTCCGGATGCGCTGCATGGACGGAGCGGATTCGTGGATCGATGAGCTGGAATAAAGGCTCCGCCTCCTCCATCAAGCCGATATGGTGGAAGAAGATGAGGAACGGTTGTTTGTTGGCGAGTCGCCGTTCTGTCCAATCGATGAGTTTGCGCGGCAGCTTCCCTTTCCGGATCTGCTTTTCATAGTTCCATAACGGAATGAATGTCGGGACGGGCAACGGATGGCCGTGGTAGCGGCGGTTGATGATCGAGACGAAGCCCGTCTTTTTCATATCCGATAATAACTTTTCTGAAGGGGTGGCGGTGACGTAATGGACTGGGGATCCCGGCTTGACCGCTTTCTTGACAGCCTTTTGCAATGTTGCATCCGCCTTATATGGGAAGGCGTCTGCTTCGTCGACGAAGACGGCGTCGAATGCGTGACGGAATCTGTACAGCTGATGGGTCGTCGCGAGGACGAGCTGCGAGGCTTCCATCGTCGGCTTGGCGCCGCCGTATAACGCTTCGATTTTCGTATTCGGGAATGCCGTACGCAATCTCGGTTCGAGTTCAAGAATGACATCGACACGGGGAGCAGCGATGCATACTCGTTTACCTTCAGTGAGCAGCTTATGTATGGGTGGAAATAAGATTTCCGTCTTCCCCGATCCGCAGACTGCGTAGATAAGATGGGACAGTCGTTTGTTTTGACTCTCGGACAGCTCGTCGGATGCCTTTTGTTGGTGCGGCGTGAGTGTGCCTTGCCAGGCGATAGTATGGTTCGTCGGGTAAACCGGTTTTTCACCATTCCAGATAATGAGTTCCGTGCATGACGAAACACGGCCCATTTTTAAGCATTGTCTGCAATAGGTACATGGCCCTTGGCATTTGGCGCAATTGAATGTCGTGAACCGGGTACTGTCTTCGTTTTCACACCGGTTGCATAGGTGACGATTTTGATTCAGGAAGGATGGTTTTGATTCGATGCCTTTAATTGTTTGAATGTAGCCAGCATCAATTAGTGCATCGATTTCTTCGCGCGGAAAAGGGGTGTGCATGCGCAGCCAAATACGGCCGTCAAGGAAATTTCGAATCGCCGGATTGAATGGTTTTGTCATGAACACACCCCACTTTTGTTGTTATTTGTTGTTGTACGCGGATGGATTTCTGTTGATTCACGCATAATACCGCGCATAATGCCTGTGACCAACTAACGGTTACGTCATTTATGAGCCCGGTAGCGGCATTTATGATCACTTATCACGCTTTATGAGCGCGCGAACGACATTTATGATCACTTGTAGCGATTTATGAGCGCGTAAACAGATTTATGAGCGCTTGGACAGATTTATGATCACTTGCCAAGATTTATGAGCGCTCGGACGGCTTACTCTCTCCTCTTCACCCATCCAAGCCCCATCGATCCTTCTCCTAAATGTGTACCAATCACTGGACCAAAATGGCTGATTGTAAAAGTGACATTTGGCAGGCGTTCTTCAAGTTCCGCTTTCCAGATTTCCGCTTCTTCAGGCTGGTTGGCATGGATAATGGCTGCTTCGAGTGGCATTGTTTCGGCGTCTTCTGCAAGCATGTCCGCGATTCGTTTCATCGCTTTTTTGCGTGTGCGGATTTTTTCGAAGGGGACAATCACTTTGTCGTGGAAGTGAAGGATTGGCTTCACTTGGAGTAGTCCGCCAATCAAGGCTTGTGCGCTCGAGAGTCTGCCGCCACGCTGCAAATGGGCGAGGTCGTCGACCATGAAATAGGCGCGCATCGTCTTCTTCATTTCCGCGAGATCAGCCATGATTTCGTCTGGGCTTGCCCCTTCTTTCGCCATTTCGGCTGCCCGGATGACGTAAAACCCTTGGATATAGCAGGACAGTTCCGAGTCGAACGTGCGGACGTCAATGCCCTCCACCATTTCCCCTGCTTGGACGGCGCCTGCGAATGTGCCGCTAATGCCGCTTGATAGATGGATGGAAATGATCGCGTCATGGCCCGTTTTCAATGATTCAAACAGCTCGACGAATTTTCCGACCGGCGGCTGGGACGTTTTCGGCAACGGACCTTCGCCGCGCACTTTATTATAGAAATCCTCCGACGTCAGGTCGACTTCCTCTTCATAGGCATGTCCGTCGATCGTCACCGTCAAAGGGACGACGTGGATATCAAGTTCCTCTAATATGTAAAGCGGCAAATATGCCGTGCTATCTGTTACAATTGCTGTTTTCACTACTCATCAACTCCTGCATCATATTCTACTGGAAATGCAGGTGAAAAGAAAATCCCTTTCGGTTATCTTTCAAGCTGCCGCGCCCAATGATTCGCTTTATTGGAGAACGCGATAATCTCCTCTTTCGACACGCCGAATCTCTTGCTGATTTTAATGATCTTCTCCATATCGAAACGCTCCGTCGCGATAGCTAGCTCCAAGTATGGCGTCATGTCGGTTTTCTTACCCTGCAACGTTTCCGCCACATCCTCGGAAAAAGGGAACATTGGCAGGATGTCGTCCCAGTCGCGATTCATGATGGCGTCAAGTAACGAGAACAGCCCGACAAAGAAGTGTTCATCGCCATTCGGATACCCCGTACGGATTGCGACGAACTCGCACATTTTCGCTCGTGACATCGAATAGGATACAAGTGCTTTGACGCGGCCGCTTGATGAATGGTCGCTAATGTCCTGTAGCATCAAGATCCGCATCCATCTCTTCAACTCGCGCATGCCGATCAGGACGATTGCCTGTTTGACGGAACCGACGCTTTTCGGGACATTGAAATTCATCGTATTGATTAAGCGCAGCAATTTGTATGTCAATGAGATGTCATGGAGTATAAGATTGGCAATTTCGTCGATATTAGGGTCACTGTCATTCAACTTGCTGATGATCTGTATATGTAGATTGAGGTTCGCTGGGATTTCGACACCTTTGATAATTTCTGGCTTTGCGAAGAAATAGCCTTGAAACAGGTCGTATCCGCTCTGCTTCGCAATTTGGAACTGTTCTTCCGTCTCGATCTTTTCCGCAAGCATCTTGATGTGCGGGTATTTTTTAATGAACCGTTCGATGCCCCGCCTGCTCTTTTCATCAACGGCAAGGAAGTCCACTTTCACGTAATCGATCAGCTCGAATAGTTCTGTATGTAAGGCATATTGGTCTTGTATGATGAAGTCGTCAAGAGCGAGTTGAAATCCCTCTTGCTTGATTTCCCTTATTCTCGAAATGAGTGCCGGGGTGATTTCGACATCCTCCAAAATCTCGATGACGACGAATTCCGGCTTCAGGCTTGAAAAGATGTCCTTGAGGAGCAGGTCACCGGTAAAATTGATGAATGACTTTGATTTCCCTGAAATCTGGTCCACGCCGATCGACAGGAACGTGTTGATGAGCAATTGGATTGTCGCCTGTTCGGGGTCGATATCCGGGAAGCTGTTCTGATCACTATTGCGATAAAGCAGTTCGTAGCCAAAAATGCGTTCTTCCTTGTCCAAAATCGGCTGCCTGCCTACAAATATAAGGTACTCCATCTTCTCACCTCTCAATGCAAACAGTATACCAAAACTGGTCCTCTTTTACTATTAATTTTCAAACTATTTTAATAGCTAGGAAGTGGGAAAAATGATATGTTGGAAGAAAGTCATAGGAAATGGGAGGATTCATGATGGAAACAATTATGTTTGAACAAAAGGGGAATATCGCAAAGGTGACATTGCATCGCCCGGAAGCGATGAATGCATTCAATTACGATATGCTGTCGGAACTAGGACAAGTGATCGAATCGATCCGTATTAATCCGGATATCCGAGTAGTCATCTTTACGGGGTCCGGGGACCGTGCATTCAGCGTGGGGGCTGATTTGAAGGAGCGGAGGACGCTGTCGGATTCTCAAGTGAAGCGGAATGTCTATAAAATTGGCGAAGTTTTCACGATGGTGGAAAATCTGCCGCAACCCACAATTGCGGTGTTGAATGGCTATGCGTTCGGCGGCGGAATGGAGCTTGCGCTTGCATGCGACTTCCGGTTCGCGGCGGATTCGGCGGTCATGGGGCTGACGGAGACGGGACTTGCCATCATTCCGGGCGCCGGCGGGACGCAGCGGTTGCCGAGGCTGATCGGTGAATCGAAGGCGATGGAGCTCATTTTGACGGCGAGACGGCTGAAGGCGGAAGATGCGCAATTGTACGGGATGTTGACGGGCGTCGCTCCCGCAAACTTTTTGCAGGAGACGGTGGATCGTTTTGTCAGAGAGCTTCTTGCGAATGGGCCGATTGCATTGCAGCAGGCGAAATTCGCCATCAAGCATGGCATGAATGCCGATTTGCAAACGGGACTCGCGATCGAGCGGAAGGCGTATGAATTGACGATTCCGACGGAGGATCGGTTGGAGGCGCTTGCGGCATTTGCCGAGAAGCGGAAACCGGAGTTCAAAGGGAAATGATATCGGAGCGTCCTGGGGTTTGCGAGTTCTCGCTAATTCCCGGGACGTTTTTGTTTTGCAGGAAGAGTTCTCGTTCTTGCCCAGGGACTTCTCGTTAACGCAGGAAAAGTTCTCGTTCTTCCCCGGGGACTTCTCGTTAACGCAGGAAGAGTGCTCGTTCTTGCCCGGGGACTTCTCATTAATGCGGAGAGAGTTCTCGTTCTTGCCAGGAACTTCTCATTAACGCAGGAAGAGTGCTCGTTCTTGCCCGGGGACTTCTCGTTAATGCAGGAAGAGTGCTCGTTATCCCCGGTAATCTCTCATTAATCCAGAATAAGTTCCCGTTCACAAGCGGTCCGTCGTGAAATTCCTGCGGCGCGTCACTTGCTTTGCAACTTGCCATGACGCGATTAACTGAACGGTCATTTCTTCAAGGTGGTCGAGCTGCTCGTCCGTTTTGGTCATCTGCGTTTGGACGAGGCATTGGTTCATATGTAGGTAGATTACCATGAGCCGGTCGCTTCGTTCGGCTTCGTGGTCGGTTGTTGTCATGAGTTCGAAGAGGAAGTCTTGTGCTTTTCGCAGTGTGCGGTTGCGTTCGGCGGTGTCCCCTACCTCTATTGCCTGCTTGCATTGCTGGATGTTTTTCTGTAGTTCGTTGAGCAGGAGGAGGACGTATTCCATCATCGATAATGTGGAGGCGCTAGCTTCTTTGTAGATTTGGATGGCTTTTTCGATGTCTATGGTCGTCAATGTGGTTGCCTCCTGTCGCTTTTTCTTTTGTATCGGCTTTTTTCTGTTGATTTCAATCGTTATTGGCCGATATAAAGGTGGAGATATAGATGAATGTTGAAATTGGGGTGATGGAATGCGTGTTATGAGCGGCGAGCAGATTGCGGTTTCGGCGAATCGTTCAGCGCGGAATGCCGGGCAGATCGAGAAGAGTTTGGTGAAGCTCGGGTCCGGGGTGAAGATTGCGAAGGGCAGCGATAATGCTTCGGGGCTGTCGATTTCGGAGACGATGCGCGCGCAGATCCGCGGGATTTCCCGGGCGCAGAGCAATATGCAGGACGGGCTGTCCGTTCTTGAGGCTTCGAATGAAGGGCTGAATAATGTGAATGGCCTGTTGCAGCGGGCGCGTGAGCTTGCGGTGTTGAGTGCGAATGATACGCTGACGGTGAATGACCGGGCGGCGAGCCAGGTGGAGCTTGATCATCTGCTTGGTGCTGTCGATGATACGGCGACGAAGCTCGAGTTCAATACGAAGAAGATATTGGGCCAGAATGGGTCGTTGACGTTGCAGGTCGGGGCGAATGCTGGGCAGCAGATGCAGATTACGCTTGTGGATGTTAGTTCTAAGGAGCTCGGCCTTGAAGGGGCTTCATTGGAATTACGGGACCTTGCGGAAGGTTTGATTACGAAGATTGATAAAGCCATCAATACGGTTTCCAGTCATTTGACTAGGATCGGCTCGAATATGGAGGCGGTCGAGCATCATTTGACGAATGCGCTTGTGTTCGAGAATAACTTGACTAAGTCACTATCGTTGCTTGAGGATACGGATATGGCGAAGGAAATGATGAATTTCGTCAATCTGGATATCCGTCAGCAAGGCGATCATTTGCTTGTGAAACAGGTGAATCAGAATATCCATAGTGTGATGTCATTGTTTTCGAAGTGAGTAGGCTTTGGGGGTTCTCCCGGCCTACTCTTTTTTTGCGTTTTCGCAGCGGGGTGATGCGGAGACGATGCGGGCTGCTCTGACTACGGTGGAAAGGATGTTTGTTGCGCCTTGCCGATCTGCGACGTGTTCTGCGCGGATGACTGGACTTAGTTTATCGTTCACGATGTAGCGAGGCTTGATTTCATTGAGCGCGATGGCCTTGATGTCGTCTTTGCATCGGTCACAATGGCATGTGAGATTGAGTTCATTTTCATATTGTTGGAGTACGTTTTGGACGACTTCTTCCATCACGTTATATACTGGCATGTTTCGTACCCCCTTTTGTGAAGAATTAATTTCCATTCATTGTAGCACTAATGGTAAAATTTGCGAATTGTAGGAAAGGAGCATTATTGTCACGGGACTTTATGATCACTATTATGGATTTATGAGCGATTGTTGGCGTTTATGCGTGATTCTAGTGAGTTATGCGCGTATTAATTGATTTATGCGTGTCTAGAAGCATTTATGCGAAATTCAATAGATTTATGAATTTCTGGAGGGATTTATGAGCTTTTCGTAACAAAAAGCCGAATTCCTCTATCGGAGGAACCGACTTTCTGTAGTTGATTATTCTTCTGTGTCTTCATCATTTTTGTATTCTAAAATGTCTCCAGGCTGACAGTCCAACGCCTTGCAGATCGCCTCTAGGGTTGAGAATCGGATCGCTTTAGCCTTTCCATTTTTCAATATGGATAGGTTCGCCATTGTAATTCCAACCTTTTCCGTTAGTTCTGTTACGCTCATCTTCCTTTTGGCTAGCATTACGTCAATATTTATAATAATTCCCATTGTTTTCACCTCAGACCGTTAAATCATTTTCAGATTTTATCGTAATAGCTTCTTGCAGCAGTCTTTGGAGGAGAGCAGCAAAGACCGCGATTACAAACGGAGCAAAAATAGGAACCATTGAGAAGATGATGAGACCTGGTGCATCGTCCAGCTCCGCTACCATTGCCATGAATGGCAGAACAATTACATACACAACACTGATTGTCATTGCAAAGAGTTTGATTTTCTTAAGAGCTGTAACAGATAGATCTGAGAAAGCTTGGTTCTTGTCGATGTAGCTGAGCAGTTTGAAAGCCTGTAACAACGCTCCGAAAAACGGTATGACTGAAATATACATTCCGATCACGATTGGATAGAGTATATGTGCATAATCCGGATTGGCTGGATTTTTCAATAGATAGTAGATCCCGAATATAGCTAAAGCAAGAACTGGAGCTCCAATTAGGAAAACTGCCATCCTTAAAAATAATGTTGATCCTCGTTTCATTCAAAAGCACCTCACATGTTTAGTATGATTTGATTATAGCTTATTATTTATCGAATATCAATAAATAATTATCGAGTTTGGTGAAATTAATGTTGTTTATGGATATGTAGAAGAGATGTCATGATCGATGTATGCGTATCTGGGAAGGGTTATGCGCGAGTTGGCGGATTTATGCGTGGCTGGGGCCGGTTATGCGCGATTTAGCGGATTTATGCGTATCTGGAGCCGGTTATGCGTGATTTAGGGGATTTATGCGTATCTGTGGCCGTTTATGCGTGATTTAACGAATTTATGCGCGACTGGGGCCAGTTATGCGTGATTTAGCGAATTTATGCGCGTTTCGGTTTGATTCCATCAAAAAAAAGAAGGTGCGGGACCTTCTTTTTTCATTCCTCAGGGGCGAGGCCTTTTTTGAGGAAGTGAATCATTTGATTGATTTCCTCGTCGTCGTTCCACTTCGGGTTGATGATGTATTTGGCGGCGAAGTAGCCCATGATTGTCGAGGCGGTTAGCCGGATGACGGTCGTTGCCGGCAGTTTAATAATCTGGCCTTTCGATTGATAGTGCTCGACGATTTGGATGAGGCGGATGACTACCTTTTTCCCAATGTGTTCGATGAATTGCTCGCGCAGTTCTGGGTGGAACGGGATTTCCTGGAGAAAGATCTGGACGACTTTCAAGTTTTTCTCGAGGAATTCCTGGCGATTTTTGATCATTGCGCGCACGAAGTCTTCGAAGTGCTCGAAGTCTTTGTCGAGCACTTTGTTCAAGTCTTTGATGATAATGGGACCAAGCATTTTGACCATCATCGGCGTGACGATGGAAAGGAGCAGGTCCTTTTTCGTTTTGTAGTGGCGGAAAATCGTGCCTTCCGCGACGCCCGCTTTTTTGGCGATTTCATTTGTCGATGTGGCGGCAAATCCTTTTTCTGCGAACATTTCTGTTGCTGCGACGAGAATTTGCCTTTGTTTTTCTGTCAGGCTGTCGTCTTCCTGAAGCATTTCGTCGAGCAGGTTGTTTTCGTCTGTCATGATGCCCTCCTTATATTCTGCGATACTTGCTTAGCACGGCGATGTTTATTGCAATGAACAGCAGGCAGAATCCTGCTAGTATAAGCAAGTTTATCATGATATCGCCAAATCCGGCGCCCCTCACCATCACGTCCCGCAATGCTTCCGCGGCGTAATAGAGAGGTGTCAAGTAGCCGATCCAGCTGAGCCATTCGGCAATTGTCTCCAAGTTGAACAATCCTGAAAAGAAGATTTGCGGCACGACGACGATCGGGATGAATTGCATCATCTGCAGCTCGTTATGTGCGAATGATGATAGCAGGATACCGAGCGTCAGTGCAGTCAACGCGAGGATGAGGATGATAAGGAGCACATAGATGAAGGCTCCTTCCATGACCATGCCAAGCACGTAAATCGCATATGCTGTAATGATTGTAGACTGGATTGTCGTGAAAAGTCCAAAGCCGAGGACATAGCCGGCGACGATTTCCCGTTTTCGCAATGGACTGGCGAGTAGCCGTTCAAGAGTGCCTGTCGTCCGTTCGCGTAGGAATGAAACACCCGCGATCAGGAAGACGAAGAAGAACACGAAAAATCCGAGCAGGACCGGTCCGAAATAATCGAATTGTCCCATGTCGCTTGAGCCGTGCAAGTAGTCAATCTTCGGTTCCGGAATGTCAATGGCTTGCGACGGTTTTGGCAATGCGTTCTGTAGCCATTTCATCGTGGCGCCCGTGACGCTTGGATCGCTCCCCTCAAGGACAATGGACGGTGTGTTGCCTTCGATTTTTAGATAGCCATCGAGTTCCTGTGCAGCAAGTTTTTCCTTCGCTACAGCTTCCGTTTTGAAGGTGGTTACTTGTGCCCCTTCCTTATCGATTTGATCGGCGAGCATTTCCGGTATATCGACGAATCCGATTTTCGGAGTATAGTCGTCGCCGTTGAAGACGAAATAGAGCATCGTCAGTACGAGGATCGGCGCGAAGATAAGCAGCCCGATCGTCCGTTTATCCCTGCTAAGTTGACGGAGAATTCGTTTTACCAATGCCATCACTCTCATCGTTCCACACCTCCGAAGACGAGGAAGACTTCCTCGATTGTTGAAGAATTGGTTTCCTTTTTCAGTTCGGCTGGCGTGCCGACCGCAATCAGTTTTCCGTCGCGAATCAGTCCGAGTCGATCACATTTATCGGCTTCGTCCATGACGTGGGTCGTGACGATGAGCGTCTTCCCTTGCGCTTTCTGATCCGCGAATGCGTTCCAGATGCTTTTCCGTAGGACTGGGTCGATTCCGACAGTAGGTTCATCGAGAATGAGCAATTCCGGTTTGTGGAGTAATGCAATCGCGAGGGAGAGGCGTCTTTTCATTCCACCGGAGTAGTTCGATACGAGTTTTGTCATGTCGCCGGAAAGTTGGACGAGTTCCATAACTTCTTTGATGAGCTGCGCTTGTTTCTGCCCTTTCAACCCATAGAGTTCAGAGAAAAATTGAAGATTTTCCTTCGCTGACAATTCCTCGTAAAGGGCGTCCGATTGCGCCATATACCCGATGCGTTTGATGAGGTTTAGGGAAGGCATCTTCTCGTTGAATAGATGGTTCTCCCCTGTTGTCGGTTCGTCAAGTCCCGCCAGTTCCTTCACCAACGTCGTCTTCCCCGCTCCGGATGGTCCGAGCAAGCCGAAGATTTCGCCTTCATAAATGTCTAAGTTGATGTCTTTCAGAACTTGATTCTTGCCGAAGCTTTTCGAGACGTTGCAGATGGATACGCAGACTTCGTTTTCGTGCATGATTGCCACCTCTTTTCAGTAGTGAGTGATTACTCACTTTATTGTAATCTATGAAGTTAGCATTGTAAAGTGAGTAATCACTCATTATTTTTCGATCGAAATGTAGACGATGACAAGAGCAATACAATCAAAAGCGGGCGCAACGCAAACAACGAGAGGAGCAACACAAGCAAAGCCGAGTCCAATAAAAAAAGAGAGGAAAAGTCCCCTCTCAATTCTTAGATTTATGCGCTTCCCATTCCTCACGCAGCATGCCCATCCGGATGGAGTCGTAGTAGACGCCGTTCCAGTAGCGGACTTTGCGGATGCGCGCTTCCATTGTCATGCCTAGCTTTTCGGCGACGCGGATCATTCGCTCGTTGCCGGACCATGTGGTGAGGCCGACGCGGACGAGCGGCATTTCATTGAATAAATGATCGATCCACATCGTGAGTGCCTTCGTTCCGTATCCGCCGCTCCAATACTTCGGCTCGTAGATGAGGATGCCCATCTCAAGCCGAAGGGACGGCTTGTGCTCCCAATAGTAACTCACCATGCCGATGAGCTCGCCGCCTACTTCGATGCCCCAGTAATCGTCCGTAGCGACGACATTGTCTTTCCGTTCGAGAAATGCTTCATACGTTATTGCTTTATGCGGGTAGTACGGGGCGTCCCATTTCTTCCATTCGGGATTTTCCTCTTTGAACGTCAATTCCCACATACGGTGCAAATCTTCTTCTTTTATCGGGCGAATTGTTACGCCGTCTAGAGTGTATGTCAAACTGTTTCCTCCAAGATTAAAGGTATTTCGCGAACCAGCCCGTAATCTCATTCAATCGTTCAATACGCAGATTCGGTGCGCCGGTCCGCGATAGGTTGTGGTCTGCATCCGGGAAGCGGACGAATTCCGTCTCTTTCCCCATGCTTTTCAATGTAATATATAACTGCTCCGCCTGTTCAATCGGGCAGCGGAAGTCTTTTTCCGAGTGAAGGATCAATAGAGGCGTCTCCACGTTTTCCGCGTATTTCAACGGAGAGTGTTTCCAGAGCGTTTCGACGTCTTTCATGTCCGCTGCAATTTGCCAGTCACTGAAGTAATAGCCGATGTCGGATACACCGAAGAAGCTGATCCAGTTGCAGATCGAGCGCTGTGTGACCGCCGCTTTGAAGCGATTCGTATGGCCGACGATCCAGTTCGTCATGAAACCGCCGTAGCTGCCGCCCGTTACGCCAAGCCGATCTTCGTCAATCCATTCATTTTCCGCCAGTACATAATCAACTGACGCCATGATGTCTTCATAGTCGCCCCCGCCATAATCGCCGCGGACCGCATCGACGAATTGCTGGCTGTAGCCGTGGCTGCCGCGCGGGTTGATGTAGAGCACTCCGTATCCTTTTGCCGCTAGCAACTGCATTTCATGGAAGAATGTGTTGCCAAACATTGCGTGCGGTCCGCCATGGATGTCGACGATGAGTGGATATTTCTCGCCTTCCTTGAAGTCGGCCGGTTTCATGAGCCAGCCGTGGACATCCCAATCATTTGCCCCTTTGAAGAAGATTGATTCCGGTTCTACGAGTTTGACTTCTTGCAAATAGTCTTTATTGAATGAAGTGACTGCTTTCCTTTCGCCTGTCGCAATCGTCAATTGATAAATTTCGCCCGGATTTATAGGATCGCTCGCTGCGACTAACGCAAAATCGCCTTCCCGGTTCACGTCATAGCCATACACATGCTCGTTTTCCTGGGACGCCGGGTACAGCTCCCCTTCGAGCGTTGCGAAATAAAGGCGGACGTCACCCATAGCGGAGAGCTGGAAGTACAGATCGTTGTCCTTCGTCCAAACTACACTCGGCGCGCTTGCCCCTTGCTGGTGGTCTGCAACCGTATAGTCGCCGACCGGAGCATCAACGCTTTCCGTAATATTGATCGTATTGCCGCGTGGCGTATCGTATACATACAAATTACTATGTGTAGCGTTTTGGAACGTGCGATCCGAGCCGACAAAGGCGATATAATTGTCGTCTAACGAAAATCTCGCACCGCCATAATAGCCTTCCTCATCGACGATGACTGTCTCTTCCTTCGATTCCACATCTACCAAATGGAGCGGCTGACGGAATGCCCAGTCCAAATCCTCATCTCGGTTCACGCCGATGACGAGCTTGCTGCCGTCATGCGAAACCGCCTGCAATGTATGCTGGTGATTCCCTTCCGTAAACTGTGTTACCTCTTCTGTTTCAAGGTCAATGACACCGATTTGCTTGAATGAATCCTGCGGCAATAAACCGATCCCGTCCATTTTATATTTCATCTTCGTCACGCGGACAGGTTCCGGCTTCTTCTTTTCATCTTTTTCCTCTTTATCCGTGAACGTCTTGCCTTCCTTCACCGAAGCGTCAAACCAGATTTTCTTACCGCAAGGCGACCATTCGAAGTTGGATACGCCGTTTTCGAAAGATGTAAGTTTCTTCGCTTCGCCTCCGCGGGCGGAAAGGATGTACAGCTGGTTTTTATCGTCGCGATTCGACAAAAAAGCGATCTGCTTGCCGTCCGCCGACCATTTTGGCGAGCTGATGCGGTGTGTTCCGTATGTCCATTGAGAAGTTTCTTTCGTCTCAAGGTCGATGTGGTACAGGTTTGCGATATATTTGTTTTCCTCTTCGTCGATATGCGTTTTGATGAACAGCGCTTCTTTTCCGTCAGGCGATAGTTGCGGGTTCGTGACGGATTGCAGTTTGAATAAATCATCTGTTTGTAGGTTTCTCATAGGAATTCCCCCTTCAATTATCTATTCTACATATTTCGACACCCTGAGGAGCTTCCCCTTTTTATTTCATGATTTTTTTCCGATGTAGACGGATTGCGGGCGGAAGATCGTGTTGTCGCTCAGCTGTTCGATGGCATGGGCCGTCCAGCCGACTATTCTTGCTACGCTGAATGTAGGGGTGAACAGTTCGGGCGGCATATCGATTGCCCGCATGATCGCAGCTGCGTAATATTCGACGTTGGTATACAGCTTCCGGCCCGGCTTGTATGTTTCTAGCAATGTAACGATTTCTGTCTCGGCAGCTGTCGCGAGATCGAGCCAATCGTCTTGTCCTGCAAGCTTTTCGCATGTATCTCGTAATAAAATTGATCGTGGGTCTTCGGTTTTGTAGATGCGGTGGCCGAACTTCATGATCCGCTCGCCGTTTTGCAGTTTTTCCTGGATAACAGGACGGACGTTTTCTTGCGTGCCGATTTCTTCGAGCAGTTCAATTACCGCTGAAGGCGCGCCGCCATGCAAAGGGCCTTTCATTGTGCCAAGCGCCGATGTGACTGCCGCTGTTAGATCGGATTCCGTGGAAATCGTGACACGCGCCGCGAATGTGGAGGCATTCATGCCGTGCTCCATAGTCAGTTTCAAATAGGTTTCGAGTGCTTCGACGTGGACGTCTGCTGGTTTTGTTCCTGTGAGCATCCATAAATAGTTTGCAGTATGTGATAGGTTCTTGTCGGGTTCGATGACCAGAAGACCCATCACTTTGCGGTAGTGTCTCGCGATAATCGATGGAAGTGCCGCGGTCAGATGGAGCACTTGCTGTTCGATTGTTTGATTCGTGAAAGTAAGGTGCGCGTACGCCGAAATTGAGGTTCTCATGGCGTCCATCATCGGCATTTCAGGTGGAAGAGCATCGATGATGAGCGTTACGTGAGCAGGTAATTCTCTTCCTTCTTGAAGAGTATAGGATTCGTTTTCGTCCGGGAACTTTCCGTTCCAAAGGAAGTGCGCAATTTCTTCGAAAGAGTGATTTGGGATTAATTCGTCGACAAGGATTCCGCGATATCGAAGCTCGCCGATATCCCCTTCTATGGATGCAATTTTTGTGTGTACTGCAACGACATCTTTCAAGCCTTTTTGAAACATGACCATTCCTCCTTTTCTTTTAGTATAAGCGGGAGCTATAATTAGGTAAATTAAATGTTTTTGAATGATTTGATTAGTTTTATTAATCAAGAGGGGGGTGCGGCGTTGGACACGCAATGGTTACGCACATTCGTCGTGGCGGCAGAGACATTGAATTTCAGGAAGGCTTCCGAGAAATTGCTATTGTCGCAGCCGACCGTCACGGTACATATTAAGCTGCTTGAGGAGCATGTAGGCGTCCGGCTTTTCGATCGAATCAATAATCGGGTCACGTTGACAGATGCGGGTAGATTGTTTTATGCGGAGGCAGCGAAATTGTTGGCGGGGCTGGATGATAGCGTGAATCGGATGCACGCATTCGCGCAAGGCTACCGCCGAATGTGGACAATTGCCATTTCGCCGCTCATGGCGGAAACCATTTTGCCTTATTTATTACGAACGTTCATGGAGAAGCACGCCGATGTAGAGCTGACGATCCGGGTGGAGGAATCCGAGAAGATTGAGCGTCTCGTTGATGCTGGCGAAGTCCATTTGGGCATTTCGGCGTTGGACGCAGCTCTGAAAGGCATCGAGTCGATCCGAGTTTATAACGATCCGATTGTTTTCATTACACCGACGGATAGTTACGACGAGGAAAGCGGCCCGCCAATTGATGTGGAGGAGGCGCTGCTCAGGAATTATTTGCTGACGCATCATCATCCGGTCTACTGGGAGGATTTGCTCGTCGTTTTGCATAAGCATGTGCCGGGCGTACGCACGATGAAGGTGACGCAGGCGCATATTGCGAAACGGTTCATCCAGGAAGGGCTCGGCGTCTCGTTCCTCCCCCACTCGATTGTCCGGCGCGAACTGACGGAAGGCCGGCTCATGCAACCGCATTTTGATTTGTTCCAGTTGCCGACTGTTTCGACGTTTATTCTTGTGAAAAAGAAAGGTGAATTGGAGGAGGATTTCATTCGGGAGATTTCGGCTTATTATTTTGGGTAGTGTGGGAGATTTACTGGAAAGAATGGACCTTTGGCGAGAAAGAACGGGCCGTGGGAATGAAAGAATGAGCCCTGACGGAGAAGGAATGGACCCTGAGCACGGAAGAATGGACCTTCGATGTGATTAATTGAGCCCTTGTTGAAATAATTGAGCCCTTGTACGATTAATGGAGCCCTTGCGCGATTAATTGAGCCCTTAATCAAATAATTGAACCCTTGTGCAATTAAATGAGCCCTTATCCGAATAATTGAGCCCTTGCTAAAACAAACGAGCCCTTCCGCGACTACCGTGGAAGGGCCCTTTCATTTATTGCCTAACTTGATCTTTCAACGATCTCCGCAAAATTTTGCCCGTCGTATTCTTTGGCAGTTCGTCCAGGAACTCAATGATCTTCGGCACTTTATATTTCGCCAGACGTTTGGAACAGAATTCCTTCAATTTCTCAGCATCCGCCACAGCGCCTTTTTTCAGGACGACGAATGCTTGGACTTCTTCGCCGAAATCGAGATCCGGCACGCCGATGACTGCTGCTTCGACGATGTCGTCATGTGTGAACAGCACCTCTTCGACTTCGCGCGGATAGACGTTGTAGCCGCCGACGATGATCATGTCTTTCTTGCGGTCGACGATATAGAAGTACCCGTCTTCATCCTGCCGGGCCAGGTCGCCTGTGTACAGCCAGCCGTCGCGGATGGCGGCAGCGGTTTCTTCGGGCATTTTGTAATAGCCTTTCATGACGTTCGGCCCTTGGACGACGAGTTCACCGACTTCGCCGACAGGCACTTCCTCGCCATATTCGTCGAACACTTTATTTTCCACATTGATGATATTCGTGCCGATTGATCCTGGCACCCGCTCACGATCCAGCGGGTTGAAGCATGTGACTGGTGACGCTTCGGAAAGGCCGTACCCCTCTGAGATCCTTACATTAAATTTATTCTCAAAGTTATGAAGCAACGCGACTGGCAACGATGCACCACCCGATATTGCGATGCGGATTGTGTTGAAATCGGCCGGATCGCCTTCCGGGTATTGATAGAGGAAATTGTACATTGTCGGCACGCCAGCGAATATGGTAGCCTGCTGCTCTTTGATTGTCTGGAATACTTCCCCCGGGCTAAAACGCGGGACGAGCAAGATCGTCGCGCCTTTCAGCAATGGTGCGTTCACGACGACGGTCAGCGCGAACACGTGGAAAATGGGCAAAGTCGCAACAATTCGGTCGTTTTCCGAGAACCCTAAATAGTCTCCGACATCTCTCGCGTTCGAGTACAGATTCTCATGCGTCAGCATCGCACCTTTCGGACGGCCTGTCGTTCCGGACGTATAGAGGATGATAGCGGTTTCATTTCCGTCAACTTCAATCGGAGCGAGATCCGGCTTGCCTGTAGCAATGAGTTTGGAAAACAGTTGGACTTTAGCTTTTGCTTTATCTGAAAGCGCCGACAATCTCTCCCCTATATCTGCGCTCATTTCACAGACGATATAGTTCTCGATCGAAGGAAACAGTGTCGCGGATTTTTCGACTAGCGGCAGCAATTGGTCTAGCGCGATGACCGCTTTGGCATCGCTGTTATGTAGAATGTATGAAATTTCATCAGGCGAATAAATCGGATTGACCGGAATCGCTGTCGCTCCGATCCGCATCGTCGCATAGAGCGATATGAGGAAATGCGGTGTATTTCCTAACAACAATGCGATGTGGTCACCCTTTTCGACTCCTAAGTCTTGCAATGCAGAAGCAAACATGGACACGGACTGGTCGAACTCGGCATACGAAGTGTCTTTCCCCATAAAGTGATAAGCCGTTTTCCCAGGTTGCAGCTTCGATGTTTCATAAACTTGTGAAACCAAATTCATACTGAACATCCTCCCTTTTCATTGAATGAACCACCATTCAGTAAACCCAACTATTATTATATAAGAAAAATTAAAAGTTCACAATACTTTTAGAAAACTACTGTTATCACAACTGAGAGAAAGCTCTATTTTTATTTCAGGAAAATAATTGAAAAATGCCTTCCCTGGAAGTTGAGGGAAGGCAGTACATTATCGTTTATGCGTGTCTGGCGAGATTTATGCGTATTTAGTACAACTTATGGACTTATAAACCGGTTTATGCGTATTTGCAACGGTTTATGGACATTTCGAGGCATTTATGCGTTTTTCATTCCACTTCTACTCCGGTGTCCGGATATGCGCTAGATAACGCCAGCGGATGAGGTAGAAATAAATGACTTGCAGTGCTGTGAAGCCGACGAGTACCATTGTCAGTTCGCGGACGATGGAGATTTCCGCGAGGGCGTCCCAGATTACTTGCAGCGACAGGAACGCGAATGAGCTATGGACGAGCGCGACGCCCCATGGGACGAAAAATTGGGGGATAAGCTGCCGATTGACGATTTTCTTGAATTCCTTGTCGGTAATGCCCATGCGCCGGAGCACATTGAACTGCTTCCGGTCGCTGTCGAGCGATGTATAGAGCCGGAAATAGATGAAGCTTCCCGCAGCTAAGAGGAATACGCCTGCGAGCAATAGTCCGATGAACAGCAGCAATGTGAAGGTCGTCCGCATGACGGAATAGTTCAGGCCAGGATTATCGAAGTTGAAATGAAGTTTCTCGCGCGTGCCTGTCAAAAGTGATTCCGTCACGGAATGCTCGATTGTCAGTCCGATGTTTTTCGTCTTTTGCCAGTCCGGAATATCGAACGCGTGATAGACGGATGACGGCTCGATGAGAGACGCTATATTTTCATAATCGGCATCGTTCAAAATGATTGTATTTGTACCGATCGCATGCGCTGGGAACAGTTCATATGGATAGGCGCCGTTGATTCGTACCGCAATGCCGCTTTCCTCAAGCACCGTCTCGATAGATTGCCTTTTCAGCTGCTCGTATGTGGAAGCGGTCGGCGGGAGGAACAGCGCCTCCCCTTCCTTCAATTCAAATGCCTGATTGCCGAATGACCTCGACAGTCTGTTCACGCTTTCGAGCTTGATGATCGTGACTGTATAGTCCGTCAACGTCGAACGCTGTTTCAGCACCGGGAACTGGACGTATGTGTACTCGATTTCATTCTTTCTCAGTTCATGCTCAAGCTGATTGATATGCTTCTGCTCCATTTCATTGCCCGGAAAGCTTTCATACACAAGACCGAGCGGGTTCATTTCCCGGTATTGGGAGGCGAATGAAGTGAGCGATGCGAGGATTCCTACGGACATGAACGCGACCGTTGAGACGATCGTCACGATGAAAAACATCCGGGCGTTCTCTTTCAGCCGGATGACGCCTTCGGAAATCGCGAGCAGGCGGAAATGCCGCCAATAGAACTCCTTCCGCACTTTGAATAGATGGAGGATGAATGGCAATGAATCCGTGAAAAAGAAATACGTGCCAAGCGTCGCAAGCGGCGGCAACAGGAAAATCAGCCCGATAACGATACTATTCGACGTGAAAGCAGCCATCGTATAGGAAATTCCAAGGAGAACGATACCCAACACTCCTCGAATCTTCGAAAAACCTTGCTGCTCCAAGCCTCCACCGTCTCCACGGATCAATTCATCAAGCTTGCCTGTCCGGATGAAAACCGGTGCGACCCATGAAATTATGATGAACAGGCTCAGGAAAGCGCCGACCGTCAATGCGAATGGCTCCCAAGATAGATACAGAGGAAGCGCTGGCAGCATGACAATCCTTTTTACAACCATAAAGAAGAATTTCGAAAACATATATCCTAAGAAGGTGCCGACCCCGATCGACGCCGCGCCAATAATAAATGTTTCGATGAAAATGAGCCGGTGCAGCTGCCGTTTCTCCATCCCTAAATGGAGGAGGATGCCGAACTCCTTCGTCCTTGCCTGCAAAAACGCCCGCATCGAATAGAACAGGAAGAACATCGTGAATATGTACAGGATGATTTCGGCGATGCTCATGCCGAGCACCGCAATGTCCTGGAGCGCACTGCCTTCAATCGACGGATGGAACAGCAGCATGGAATAAAGGAAAAACACCATTACCGAAAAAACGCTTGCCATGAAAAAGGCTGCGTAAATCCGCCGGTTGCGCATGACGTTCCGGAAAGCGAACTGGCGAAATGTCATGAAGCTCTCCTCCCTATTCGAATGTCCGAGTTACAGCATCCGCAAGTCATTGACATTCCCTCCAAGTAAACTAAGCACATTCAAAATCCGTTGGAAGAACGTCTGGCGTCGCTCATCCTTGTAGATTTCATTGAAAAACTCGCCGTCCTTGATGAACAGCACGCGGTCACAATAACTTGCGGCAATTGGATCATGCGTCACCATGATGATCGTCGTCCGCTCGGTTTCATTGACAAGACTGAGCAATTCGAGGACTTCCTTTGCTGAATTCGAATCGAGATTCCCTGTCGGCTCATCCGCAAGAATAAGCTTAGGATTATGAATCAACGCACGTCCGACTGCGGTCCGTTGCGCCTGTCCACCCGACAGCTCATCCGGACGCCGGTTGAGGATTTCTTTCAACCTCAATTGACCCGCCAGCCGGGTGACCCGTTTTTTCATTTCCATGATCGGCAGCCCGTCCAATGTGAGCGGCAGCACGAGATTCTCTTCTACTGTCAAACTTTTAAGCAGATTGATGTCCTGGAAGACGAAGCCGAAATTATGACGTCTGAACAGTGCCAGTTCATTCGCATTCAATGCTTCGGGCTCGATGCCGTCAATCATGACTCGTCCGTATGTTGGCATGTCGATTGTTGAAATGATGTTCAGCAATGTCGTCTTTCCGCTTCCTGAGGGCCCCATGATGGCGATGAATTCCCCGGCTTCCGCCTCGAAGTCAAGGCGTTTCAGCGCGCGGTGCATCACTTTTCCTTCATAGATCTTCGTCACTTGCTCCAATTTCACGATCGAGTTCTTCATCCGCTTCACCTATCTCTCCATTTGTAAACAGAATCTTGACAGTAGTCCCTTGCCCCACTTCCGATTCAATCGTCAATGGATGGCCGAGCTTCAAACAGACCTCATCGGCGATGTACAGCCCCATCCCTGTCGATTCACCGGTCAGCCGGCCATTTTCACCTGTGAAGAACGCCTTCGTCACCCGCTTCAGATCTGATGCCGGAATGCCGACACCTTCATCGCGGATTGTCAGCTCGAAGCCGATAGCTGTTTGTTTCGCTGACAGATAAAGGCGCTTCCCTTTTTCAAATGTATATTTCACAGCATTTGTAATGAACTGGCCGATGGCGATTTTCATCCATTTCTCGTCGGTCGCAACGATGAGCGATTCATCAATTGAAATGACCGGGTAGACGCCATTTGTAATGAACAGCCGCTTATGGTCCGTCACAATTTGCTGAACGAGACCCTTCAAGCCGACTTGTTCGATCTGCATATCTTCCTCGAACGTCTCAAGCCGCGCGTTGACGAGTACGACATCAAGTCCGCGTTGGATTTTATCGACTTCCTCTCGGAGGCTGCGCTTGTCGAGTTCGCCGTCTTCCTGCAACAGCAAGTTGATGACAGAAATCGGCGTCTTCATTTGATGCACCCATTGGTTGACGAACTGTAACTGACGGTGCTGCGATGCGTACAGGGATTGCACTTCGGCTTGATACAATGTATACAAATCGCGCATGAACGCTGTCGATTGGCGCTGCTCCGTCGTCTGTATATTGCGGATGAGCGCATCTTCCATCTTCTCGGGTTTTTGCAAGATCGCTTCGTAATACGGTCGCCTGGTGATGAACTTCCCGATGAGGAAGCCCCCCGTCAGCAGCAAGCTCATAATGATTGAGTAGATTGCCGTATTGATTCCGCGGAAGCCGTCCAACCAATAGAGGACGAGGATAAATGTTACAAGCATCACCTCGAAAATGATCCAGGATAAATGCTCTCTCAGGAATAAAACAATCTGCTTCATGATTCCTCCGGCGCAATGAGGAAACGGTAACCTGACCCGCGGACCGTCTCAATGACAGACTGTACGCCGTAATCGGTCAGCTTTTTCCGCACGCGCGTCATATTCACATTCAACGTGTTTTCATCGACAAATGACTGATCGTCCCATAATTCTTCGAGCAGCGTCTCCCGTGAAACGACTTTCGGCGACGCCTCCATCAGCAGCTCAAGGATGACACACTCCTTCTTCTGAAGCGGTATTTCCTCATCACGCAAATGCAGCTCCATCCGTTCGATGAACAGCTCAAGTGAACCGAGCTTCACCGTCCGCTCCCCCTGGCTCGGTGCGTATTCCCCGAACGCCCTTCTCAAATGACTTCTGATCTTCGCAAGGACGATCTCGTAATGGAAAGGTTTCGTAATGAAATCATCCCCTCCGTTCTCGAGCGCAAACACTTGGTCCATATCGCCCGAACGCGCGGAGATGAAAATGATAGGGCATGTCGTCGTCTGCCGAAGCTGCCGGCACCAATAATAACCGTCATACGAAGGCAGATTGATATCGAGGAGAATCAAATGCGGATCGAACGCCGAACATTCGGCCTCCACATTATCAAAATCCTCGACAATCGCTACGTCATACTGATATTTACGCAACGTATCCGCCAACAGCTTCGCAATTTTTTTATCGTCCTCAACAATGAAGATACGATGGTTCCTCATCGCAAATTCCCCCTTCGCTATTCCAACTATTATATCGCAAAAATGGAATGTACGCTCGGCGGGCGAGGAGGGAGCGTTTGAAAATGGTTTATCACCGATTCTCGAGGGTTTACCACCGATTCGAGGGACTTTACCACCGATTCTCGAATTTATCACCGCTTAGCGTGAGTTTATCACCGACGCTCAGCTAGTTATCACCGAATTGGATGACTTTATCACCGATTCTCAACCTGTTATCACCGATTCGGGCGACTTTATCACCGATTCTCGACTGGTTACCACCGATTCAGGCGACTTCACCACCGATTCTCGAATTTATCACCACTCAGGCGGAGTTTATCACCACTCAGACAGGGGTTATCACCACTCAACTCTCACTTCCGTTCAAAACTGAGATGACCACACCCCTCCAGCCAATTCCGCATATACTATGGCAAAAGAAAAAACCGGCTTTGCACCGGTTTTCAACTTAATAGATTAAATTAATGAATTCCTCTTTCGTAATTCCACCCAACAAGGTCGGAATGTCGACCGAGTCGAGTGCCTCCGTAATTGATTCGCGATCGTATTGGACGCCCTTTAGACTATCTTCGACTACCGCCACATCACCGACGCCGAAAAAGTCGCCGAAAATGTTGACGTCATTAATAATATTCCCTTTTTCGACTTGCAGGCGCACATCGATCCCGCCAACAGGGAAGCGGTGGGAATGCTGCATATTGAATTTCGGGGATTTGCCGTAGTTCCAGTCCCAGTTGCCGTAACGCTCTGCGGATAAGGCCCGGATGTTGTCCCAGTCCTCGTCGGTCAGTTCCCAATACTGGATGTTCTCTTCGCCTTCGAAAATCGACTTTAGAATTTCCATGCGGAATTGTTCAATCGTCATCGGTCCTTCGATGAACTCCGAAATGTTTGCGACACGGCTGCGGATCGACTTGATCCCTTTCGATTCGATTTTGTCCTTCTTCACTTTCAATGCAGACACAACCCGCTCGATTTCCGTATCAAACATTAACGTCCCGTGAGTGAACATGCGGCCTTGCGTCGCGAATTGCGCATTGCCCGAAACTTTCCGCCCTTCGACGAGGATATCATTGCGTCCGAGTAGTTCCGCTGTAACGCCCATTTCTCCCAATGCCTTGATGACCGGCTCGGTGAATTTCTTAAAATTGCGGAACGACTCACCGTCATCTTTCGTAATGAAACTGTAATTCAAGTTCCCCAAATCGTGGTAGACTGCCCCTCCGCCTGAAAGCCTCCGAACGACGTGGATTCCGTTCGCATCGACGTATTCGGTATTGATCTCTTCGACTGTGTTCTGGTTCTTTCCGATAATGATCGACGGTTCGTTGATATAGAACAGCAGAAACGGATCTTTGTCGATGTCCATGTTTTTCAATACATACTCCTCGATCGCAAGGTTGATCCTCGGATCGGTAATGCCTTTATTATCAACGAAATACACAATAATCGCTCCCTATGTAAATGAATTCATTTCTATTTTATCCGAAATGAACAAAAAAGTGTTGACATTCGATCTGCTGTTATAATACAATCATTCTAACAAATTTAGTTATAGAACAAGAGGAGGAAGATGAAATGGTCGAGAGTATCGTAGAGTTTTTCAGAAACCTGCCCGCTAAATCCTGTGAAGTTTGTGGAGAGAAAATTGAAGAACAGCATGAATGCTATAGTACTAAATGTGACGAGTGCAATATCGTCTAATTTTTTTACCCATGCTGTTATATTACACTAGCCCAATTACCTAATTAGTATTAGTACAAATAGACAGGAGGGAATACCGATGCTAGAGAATGTCATTGAGTTTTTCAAGAACCTGCCTGCGAAAACCTGTGCCGAATGCGGAAAAGATATTGAGGAACAGCATGAATGCTACAGCAATAAATGCGATGAGTGCAACATCATCTAATACAAAAGAGGACTGCCCGGAAAGTCGATTAATCGTCTTCCCGTAGCAGTCCTATTTTTGTATGAAGCAGCTGTTATGATCACTCGTCGGATTTTATGATCACTCACCAGCTTTTATGATCACTCACCGACTGTTTTGTTCGTCCAAAATATCGGGTTCGTCCGTAGCGATGCCGTTGACGCCCATCGCTTTCAACCGCAAGGCGGCTTCGGCGTCATTCACCGTGTAAGCATATACTGCGAGACCCTCGCCGTGCATTGTGTTGACGAAAGGAGGCGTCAATGCTTCGTAGCTCACGTTAATGCCTGAAGCGTACGATAGAATATCCTTCAATTCCTTCTTCGTTAGTGCCGCTTCCTCCCCTTCGTCGAAGGAGATCAATTGAATCAGCGGAATCTCAGGGTCGATCTTATGCACTTGTTTCAGCGCCTTCTTGTCGAATGAAAGGATGACCGCTTCCGGATACCCTTCGGCGTCGAGACCGATCAACTCCTGTTCTTCCATGAGTCGGACCAATTCCTCCTCGATGCCGGGGTATTGCTCTGTATCTTTCAACTCGATGACAAAGCGGAGGTCTCCTTTCATCTGTTCAACCACTTCCCGCAATGTAGGGACTTCATACTCTTCTTCGTCTCTGCCGCTGGCGGCGATTTTCTCGCCTTTCTTCTCATCCGCGGTCAGCTGTTTCAATTCGGCCAATGTGAAATCCTTTATCTTCCCGGCTGCTTCTGTCGTCCGTTTCACGTCATCGTCGTGCATGACAATCAGTTCCCCGTCCATCGTCAAATGGACGTCAAGCTCTACGTAATCCGCATTAAGGTCTTCCGCAAGCTCAAAGGCAGGAATCGTGTTTTCCGGTTCGTATGCCGAAGCGCCGCGATGCCCGATGATAAGGAAGTCTTCCTCCGGCATCGGATTGTCCCACTCATTTCCGATGGAACAAGCAGATAATAGGACGGCTGTACTAAATAAGACTAGCAGTTTTTTCATATAAACTTCCTTCCAATTGAAAAAGTCCGCGCAGGGCGGACTCTTTCGATTTTATTTCGTAATCAAATCAGCAATGACCTCTTCCACAGCCGCTTTGCCTTGATTTATGCAGTCCGGCAGTCCGACACCGTCATAGGAGGCGCCTGCCAATTTGACGTTCGGAAAAGCATTTTTCAGTTCTGCACGGGCGGCGTCTATACGTTCGCGATGCCCGACCCGGTATTGTGGCCGATCATCCTTAAAGCGCGTAATGACTGTGAAATCCGGTATGCCTTTGATTGTTATGATCTTCCCTAAGTCTTCGAGGACGATCCGCTCGATCTCGCCATCGGGCAAATCGACAATCGCATCTTCTCCCGGACGCCCGACGAATGCGCGCAGCAAGACTTTCCCTTCTGGCGTCGACGTCGGCCATTTCCGGGAGACCCATGTGCATGCGGTGATGGAATAATCACTGCTACGGGATACGAGGAAACCTGTCCCTTCCGTATCTTGGACGACCGCTTCTGCAGGAAATGCGAGTGCGACTGTCGCGACGGATGTCGTGTGGATTTCCTTCAGCCCCTCCAACAGACCATGGGGAGCGAATAGTTGGCTTGCCGCCGCATGACCTGTCGTCAAGATGACGGAATCCGCCACAATCGTTTCACCGGTATTCAGCTTTAGAACATTTTGATTCCCCTGCTTGGAAATGCTTTCGATCCGGATGCCTTTTCTCACCGTGCCGGGTTCCAACTGCTGTTCTGCCGCCTCGACGATCGATTCAAGCCCGTTCCGAAGCGAATGGAACGCCCCTTTTTTGGAGGCGCCATGTCCATCCTTTTGCGGAACCTGCTTTGGCGTCGTCTTTTTCATCCCGAGGATGAGGCTGCGGTGTTTCTTTTCCACTTCGTAAAATTGCGGAAACGTTGATTGCAGGCTCATATGATCGATATCACCTGCATACACTCCCGATAACAGCGGCTCGATGAGGTTTTCAACGATTTCCGGGCCGAATCGGCGACGGAAGAAGTGGCCGAGTGACTGATCTCCTTCTATTCCTGAACGCGGCAATACGAAATCCCCTGCCGCCCTTAATTTTCCTGCCAATGAAAACAGGTCAGATTTCAGGAATGGGCCGACCATCGTCGGAATGCCCATGACAGAGCCGCCCGGAATCGGTTGCAACCGACCGTTCACGAGGATATACGCTTGGCCCGTCGCATTGCGCACAAGATCGTCGCCAATGCCGACATCCTTCGCGAATGTGTCCATGCTTTTCTTTCGGATGAGGAAGCTGTCCGGCCCCCGTTCGATGACAAAGCCGTCACGGCGGACCGTCTGGATTTTTCCGCCAAGCCGATTCGTCGCTTCAATCAATGTCACTTCGATCGGCAAGTTTTGTTCACGGGCCGCTTTTTGCAAATAAAATGCTGCGGAAAGCCCGGTGATCCCTCCACCGACGATGACAACTCTCTTCTTTTGTTCACTCATGTCATCACTTCCTAGCTGCCCTCAGGCTTCCTTCAATTGCTCAAGCACCGCATCCGCCATTGCGTTAATGAATAGCGGGTCCGTATTCGGCATTGCGGGACGGTAATAAGAAGCACCGATTTCGTCGCATACAACTTTACATTCATGGTCATTATCATAAAGGACTTCTAAATGATCTGAAACGAAGCCGACCGGGGTATAGACGAATGTTTCATAGCCTTTCTCCTCATGCAAGTCGCGCGTCAAGTCTTGGACGTCCGGTCCGAGCCATGGCTCTCCCGTCTGCCCTTCACTTTGCCAGCCGACTGCATACTGTTCAACTTCAGCCGCTTCTGCAATCAATTTCGCTGTCTCTTCCAATTGTTCCGGATACGGATCTCCGAATTGCTTGATCTTCTCAGGCAAGGAGTGTGCCGAAACGACGAGGCACGCCTTTTCACGTTCTGTATCGCTCATATTTTCATACGTACTGCGAATCTTATCTGCCCAGTATTCGATGAATTTCGGCTGTTTGTACCAGCTTTCGACCGATGTCATGGAAATTCCGTGCTTCTCGGCTTCTTCCTTCGCGCGTTCATTATATGATTTCACGGAGAATGTAGAATAGTGGGGTGCCAAAACGATTGACACCGCTTCTTTGATTCCGTCAGCTTCCATCTGTTCCACTGCTTCTTCGACAAATGGCGTAATATGCTTCAAGCCGACATAGACGTTGAATTCGATTTCATCCTGCATTGCATTCAGACGGTCGCCAAGTGCATTTGCCTGGTTTTCCGTAATTTTCGCGAGCGGGGAAATACCGCCGATCGCTTGATAACGGGCCTTCAAATCTTCCAGTTGTTCCGGTGCAGGCGGACGGCCGCGCCGGATATGCGTGTAGTACGGTAAGATATCCTCATCCTTGTATGGCGTTCCGTACGCCATGACTAAAAGTCCCATTTTCCTTTTTGTCATCTGTTGCACCTCATTACAATGTATTTACTTCATTTATTTGCGAAGCTGCGTGCTGTATTCGTGAACGAATTCTGTCAATCGTTGCAATGTAGCAGGCTGGACTTCAGGGAAGACGCCGTGGCCAAGGTTGAAAATGTGGCTGCCGTGCTCGACGCCTTGTTCAACGATGACTTTCGCACGTTCTTCGATGATATCCCAATCTGCTAGAAGCAATGCAGGGTCCAAGTTGCCTTGTAATGTCTTCGTCAATCCTCTTTCCCCGGCTTCCTTGATGGATAAACGCCAGTCCAAACCGACGACGTCGACTGGAAGGTCATGCCATTCGTTTGCCAAGTGGCTTGCCCCGACACCGAAAGTAATCAATGGAACATTCAATTCGCGAAGTTCATTAAAGATGCGTGTCATGACAGGTTTGATGAAAATCCTGTAATCGGAGACGTTCAATGCGCCGACCCATGAATCGAACACTTGGATCGCTGCCGCTCCGGCTGCTACCTGTGCTTTGATCGATGTGATGATTGTATCGCCCAATTTATTCATGAGTGCAAACCATGCTTCAGGCTCAGACACCATGAAAGATTTCGTTAAGTTATAGCTTTTTGAAGGACCGCCCTCAATCATGTAGCTAGCCAATGTGAATGGCGCTCCGGCAAAGCCAATCAATGGTACATTCAATTGCTCTTTCAAGATCTTGATCGTGTCGATGACGAATGGGATATCGTCCTCTGGTGAAAGCTCTCCGAGATTATGGACGTCTTGCACTGAACGGATCGGATTTGAAATGACAGGGCCGACACCCGCTTTTATTTTTACATCCACTCCGATTCCCGGAAGCGGCGTCACGATATCCTTATATAAAATCGCAGCGTCGACATTGTATTGGTCGACAGGCAGCTTTGTCACATAAGCGCAAAGCTCCGGCTGATGGGTAATTTCTTCTAATGAATACTTCTCTTTTATTTTGCGGTATTCAGGCTGAGAACGGCCCGCTTGCCTCATGAACCAAACCGGTGTATGGTCGATTTTTTCTCCTCTTGCAGCACGAAGCAGTGTATCGTTAAATGTTGTCATAAATCGATTCCCACTTTCTTTATAATAATTATCGAAGTTCACTTATTCGTCTTCAAATATAGACGTTTCCCCTTGAAATGTATAGTGATTGAGCCGAATTGTCATCAATTTGTGCTCATATTTCCTGCTCGCCGCCACCAAATCGACAATGTTTGTTTTAATTGTCCCAATCAGGGAAAATATGAAAGAGTATCTATTCTTTCGGACCGTCGGCAATCGGTTTGATGTATAAGTAATGTTTAAAGTTTCTAAGGAGGTTTAGGGAATGTATATGTATTTGACTACTGGAACAAGTGATTTCATGAAGAAACTTCAGGAGCGCCATGCAGATAAAGGGATGGTCCTCATGCATGGGGGCGGCCAGTCGTTGCTCGTTCATGAAACTGAAGGAAAGTCGGTCTTCCAGACACCAAGACGGTATGAAGTGGTAAGTTCTTTCGGCAAATTGACCGATGAGGGCTACTTCGTTTTCAATAACGTCCCCGTCACAGATGAAGGTCGGCCTGTATTTGAACACCGATTTTCCGGTGGTGGCGGACGGATTGAAAGCCAGCAAGGATTCATCGCTTTCCGCCTTCTCCGCCCGCTCGATTCGGACACGTATATTGTCCTGACTGAATGGGAGGATGCGTCAGACTTTGACCGTTGGAAGCATTCGCCGGCGTTCAAGGAATCACATCAATCGACTGACATGAAGGAATTCGCCGGCAATACAACACATATTTTCTCAAGTGCATCGTATATTACGACGTATACCGCAAAACCTGATGAAGACGAATGATTCCTGACCTGATTGCGTCACTCGAAACGTATTGTTATAATTGTAAGAGAATTTATGCATTTCGAGAGGGGTTATGGGAATGAATGAGCAACTGTTCGAGAAATTGGATTGTGCTTACGAAGAAATGATTGTCATCCGCAGATATCTTCATATGCATCCGGAATTATCTTTCAAAGAGGAAAAAACAGCGCAATACATCCATGATTTTTACGCAAATCTCGGCGTCGATGTCCGTACAGGCGTCGGCGGCAATGGCGTAGTGGCCAGGGTCAAAGGAGCGCGTCCCGGCAAGACGGTCGCTTTGCGTGCAGATTTTGACGCATTGCCGATTCAGGATGAAAAAGACGTCCCTTACAAATCGACAGTACCCGGCGTCATGCACGCTTGCGGACATGACGGCCATACAGCAGCATTGCTGCAATTGGCGAAGGCGATTCATGAGCTGCGGGAAGATCTCGCAGGGGAATACGTCTTCATTCACCAGCATGCCGAGGAATTTGCGCCGGGTGGGGCCATCTCAATGATCGAAGACGGTTGCCTAGAGGGTGTCGATGTGATTTTCAGCACACATCTTTGGTCGCTCATCCCCTACAAAACTATCGAATATTTAACAGGTCCGGTCATGGCGGCTGCGGACCGTTTTGAAATTACGATTCAAGGGGCAGGTGGCCATGGAGCGGCGCCGCATCAGACGAAGGACGCCATCGTTATCGGTGCGCAACTCGTCATGAACTTGCAGCAGCTCGTATCCCGCCGCGTCGATCCGATTGAGTCGGCCGTATTGTCCGTCGGTTCATTCGTTGCGGACAACGCGTTCAATGTCATCGCCGATTCCGCAAAGCTTGGCGGCACGGTGCGAACTTTCAATCCAGATGTCCGCGACATGATGGAGCGGGAAATGGCCCGGGTCGTGGAAGGCACGGCACTTGCCAATGATTGTGAAATCCGGTTCGACTATTTCCGCGGCTATCCTGCCGTCGTGAACCATAAAGAAGAAACCGAGTTCTTGAAAGCCATTGCCGAATCCGTTCCCGGCGTCGAGCACGTCATGGAAGGCAAGCCGCAAATGGGCGGCGAGGATTTCGCATACTATTTAGAGAAGGTGCCTGGCACATTCTTCTTCACAGGTGCACAGCCAGCTGACACATATCCCCATCATCATCCGAAATTCGATTTTGAAGAGCAGGCGATGCTGCTCGCTGCGAAAACGCTTGGCGCTGCCGCTTTGGATTATCAGGCTGACTAAATCATCAAATCCCCCTTTGATTATGGGGGTTTTTTTATGAGCTTGTAGTGAATTTGTAATTTTAATCGAATAGTTCTAATTATTCATACAAAATACTTGTTTTTCTAGTTCCTTATCCTATAACACTAGTGAGGGATGGAAATAATAGGATAGGGGGAAGTGGATGTGACTGAATTCGAACCAAGGTATTATCTTTCGTTTGATACCCTCATGTTACAGCCGAAGATAGATGGCAATAAGGTTTTTACGAGGGTTATTGAGCGGAACAGGACATTGACGGTTCTAAAGAAATCGATACATATCGTGACCAGTTCCTGCAATTTTTATGGCTCCAGTTATACAACCGTCATGAATACATCCAAGCGGTTATTTGGGGATAATAAGCAGAAGGCGCCTTTCTTGTTGACGAATGGTTTTGGCATTCCATTCATCTTCATTCCGACATTATCTCCTACATCGGATCAAAATGTATGGATTTCCTACCATGCAATCGATTTTTACGCAGCTGACGGCCTTGGTATTTCCGTCACTTTGGAGAATGGGATGAAATACAAGTTGGACATTTCGGTGCCGACGATGAATCGGCAGTACGCATTGGCAAAATTGCTCGAGAGGGACTTTATGAAAAGACAGAGAAGTTACGACCGTACCTCTTTCCTGTTTCCGCCTACTGACCCGCCAACTGATTACCCGACCTTGTAAAATAGAGGTCCAATAATTCTTCCGTCCGGTTGCGGAGCCGGACATTTAAGTAGCGACGGTGGTCTTCATAACCGCCATTTATGAAAATGTATTCCGTGAACATACTATCCCTCGTTTTCCGGATCACTTTCATATTATTACGCCGCAAATAAAACGTCGTTTCCTGCAGCTCACTTTGGACTTGCTTCACCGTATTGTCGACAATCTTCAAGTAAGGGCCCTTCAACTTGAACGGGCCTTTCTCAAATAGCTCCCGATCTTTCTGCAGCACGATTAGGACCATCGGCAAGTAGATCATGTTTTCAAAATGAGGCAATGCCTTTGCCGGAATTAAAGGCATTACGGTTTCCTCCCTTCAAAAGGAACATTTGTTCCCATTATACCTTTTTCATTTCGGGAAAGCAATATGGTGAGGGAAGGTAATTTTAACCGATTGGAGATATCAAACTGTAGAAAGTTTGCTTTCCGTTACGGCGACCGCTTTCCAATCGAACAGCGAAAGGGTTCGATTTGCCGTATTTCTGCGCTTTTTGCAGAAATTAAGGCAGCCGCATATCCTGCCCCCTTAAGGTCGCAGAAAACATTGCTCGCAACACTATGCTTATGCTCGCAAAAGCCGTTCTGCGATACGGCTTTCGCTGGAGTCGCCGCCTTCCACTCCAAGCAACTCAAGTCACCTAATACTATTTGTTCAACAGAATAAAAAAACTGCCCAGTTAATTACCTGGACAGTTTTAGTCTGTGGATATCTTTTGTAACTAACCGTTATTTCTGTTCTTCCATATAATAAACGGAATTGACTTTCCAATCTGCGCCCTCTTTTGTAAAGACGGTCACTTGCCTGCCATCGCGGCTTGTCTCCAAGCCCGTGGACTTCTGTTTCATGTTCGTTACCAAGTTTGCAAACACTTGGGCTTCACCCGTCTTTTCGTCGAATTTCACGATTGTAATATCTTTTGCCTCACGGGATAGTTCGTATTGATCAAAGACGCTTTCAATATACTCGCGCTCTTCATCCAGGTTGAAGCTTTTAGGCTTCTCGGATAGCGTTCCCATATATTCATCGATGTCCTGGTTGTTGAATGCATGGATATATGTGTCGAACGATTGGATGATCAGCTCTTTCTCTTCTGCTGGCACGTTTGCCGCCTCTTCAATTGTGCCACCCGATAAGTTGAAGCCTACTTTATTCTCATCCACGCCGTGATCGATTGAACCGAATTCGCTCGGCGCTTCCCCGTCATTCACTGATCCTTGATTCGTTGCGTCTTCCTTTTTCGAACAAGCACCAAGGACGAGCACGAAGATGAGCATTGTAAAAACAAGAATTTTTTTCATCATTCTTCCTCCTATACGGTAAAAGGGACCTTCCTAGTAGGAGGCCCCTTTCAGTATACCATCACTTTACTTCGACCCAGCCGTTTTTGATTGCTGTGACAACCGCTTGTGTACGGTCGTTGACACCCATTTTCTGCAAGATGCTCGAAACATGGTTTTTTACCGTTTTCTCGGAAATGAAAAGCGTTTCCCCGATTGTCCGGTTGCTTTGTCCATCTGTCAACAGCTGCAAAACTTCGCATTCGCGCTTCGTCAATAAATGAAGCGGACGGCGGATGTCATTTTGTTGGAATGACCCTTTATGTTCACGTTCGCTAAGACGGCGGAATTCCGACACAAGATTATGCGTCACTTTCGGATGTAAATAAGATCCGCCTGCCGCAACGACTTTGATTGCTTGTACAATCGCGTCTGCGTCCATTTCTTTCAGCATATAACCGAGCGCACCCGATTTCAATGCATGTGAAACATATGATTCATCATCATGGATGGAAAGCATGATCACTTTCGCTTCCGGAAATTCATTTTTCAGGAGTTCCGTTGCTTCCACTCCATTCATGCCTGGCATATTAATATCCATCAAGACGACATCCGGCTCAAAGCGGCGGTATAATTCAACCACTTCATTGCCATCGTCCCCTTCTCCCACCACTTCAAATGAGTTTTCAAAATCAAGGATTCGCTTTACTCCCTCGCGGAATAGCTGATGATCATCTACAATTAAAATTTTCGTCATGGTCATTTCCCTCCCAATACCCTATTCAATTATATTTTCATGTAACGGAATACGGAATAACACAGTGGTTCCATTGCCAATTGCCGACATGATTTTCATCTCGCCTTTTAGCAGTTCGACGCGCTCCCGCATCCCTATAATGCCAAATGATTTATCTTTAGTTTGACTCGGGTCGAACCCTTCGCCATTATCCTTCACGACAATATTCATTGTATCACGAAGCCATTCGACTTTCACCCAAACATCTCTTGATTTACCATGTTTAAGTGCATTTGAAATACATTCCTGCACGAGACGGAAAATCGCAACTTCGATGTTGGACTCGAACCTTTTCTCCGTTCCATTATTCATGAAATGGATCGTGACACCTTTTTCATATTCCATGACTGTTGAAGAATATTTTCGCAGCGTCGGAATTAATCCAAGGTCATCCAATGCCATCGGACGAAGATCATAGATGATGCGTCTGACTTCAAGAAGGGCATTTCTGACCATTTCCTTCAGCTGGTTCAACTCGGATAGCGCGGCATTCGGGCCTTTTTCGGAATAGGTCTTTTCAATGAGCCCCGATCTAAGCAGTACATTGGCAAGCATCTGAGCAGGTCCGTCATGGATATCGCGTGAGAGCCTTTTGCGTTCCTCTTCCTGCGCTTGAATGATTTGAATGGCGAACTCCTGTTTCTGTCGGGCTGTTTCCAGCACTTCTCCGACCTTCTTCAAATCGGATGTCAAATATGTAATGACCGTCGTCACTTGATTGACCAGATGATCCGCCTTCTCAATCGTTTCCAAAAGGGCCACAATGCGACGGTCCAACTCGTCCCGCCTAACGCGCAATTGCTTTTCTTCCATTCGGTTGATCGATAGCCTGACGAGTAAATCGTTAGCCACCTCATAGGCTTGACGTACTTCTTCTTCGGTATAATTCATGAAGTTTTTGGAAACATCGGCCAGACGCCTTCGAGATTGGCGGGTCATATCTTCCAAATAATCCCCTTCAGTGATTACCCGGGAAATATCTTCTTTAATGATAACCAGTTCTGTTTGCATCTCCTGGAAGGCTTGACGGCTTTGTTCGCTTATTGTGAAAATGTCATTTTTGGATTGATCCATCACATTGACCATATTATCAAATATTTTTTCCAAATTCTGGATATCCATCGTCTTTTCCGCCATCTCCACCCCTCCCTCCTGGAATGCTAAAAATCGAAACGTAGGCAATGTTGCAGTATTCCTTAATTCCTTATACACTTTATTATTATATCATCATAAAACTTTTTGCGTATTAAGATTGTATTACAAGTGAGAGGAGTGCTGCAAATGCGAGCAGATTACAAAACGGTCAAATTGTCCGGCGAAAGTGAGATCGTCATACAAAAGTCTAGATTCCTCACGTACGTCAAACGTGTGGAGACCGAGGATGAAGCAATCGACTTCATTCAAGATATTAAAAAGATGCATCATACTGCCACACATAACTGTTCTGCCTATATTATCGGTGAGCATGATCAGATCCAGAAGGCGAATGACGACGGAGAACCATCCGGAACGGCAGGATTCCCTATGCTTGAGGTCCTAAAGAAGCAAGGGTTGAAGGATACGGCCGTTGTCGTCACTCGTTACTTCGGTGGGATCAAATTAGGAGGCGGCGGTCTCATCCGCGCATATGGCCGCGCAACTACCGAGGGGATTGCCGCGACAGGCGTCGTCGAGCGTAAGCTTCATAGACTTATGAAAGTATCTATAGATTACACATGGCTCGGCAAAGTGGAGAATGAAGCAAGGCAATCGCCTTATCCGCTCGAAGAGATCCTCTACGAAGAGGACGTCAGCTTGCTGCTTCACGTTCCAATTGTGGAAACGGATGCATTTATCAGTTGGATGACGGAATTGACGAACGGGCAAGCAGAAATTTCAGAAGTCTCGACATCTTTCCTTGAATTCGATTTGTAATAACAGTATACGACAAAGGAAATTAATAGTATAATAGTGAAAGTTGACGATTCATTGTGTATTCTGCGGATTCCATCTATGTGTGCGTCAACTTTCCGTTTTTTCATGGAACATTAAATCTGCTTGGGAAGAATCCTTAGCCGATGGTGGAGGCCTATACAAGCTATGAATAGAAGAGACTATAGAAAAATGAAAAAGAAGACGTCGAAAGCGAGGCTCGCTATTAAGGTCGGGCTATTAGTTTCGCTAACTGCCTTGCTATCGGTTGCAGCTTACGGTCTATCGCTGCGCAACCAAGCGGAACAGGCAGTTGATAGAGCGTTTGAAGCAGTTCCCGCCACACAGAAATCCGATATGAGGGGCGAGGCAAGAGTGGAACCTTCAAAGGACAATGTTTCCCTTCTATTAATTGGCGTGGATGATAGCGAGGCACGTATGCAAGGAGACGGCAATAGCCGTTCCGATGCCCTTCTCGTCGCCACCTTCAATCCCGAAGAGAAATCAGTTAAACTTTTGAGCATTCCGCGTGATTCCTATGTCTATATCCCGAAGGTCGGGTATAGGGACAAAATCACCCATGCCCATGCTTTTGGCGGCACACATGCGGCAATCGAGTCGGTTGAAGAAATGCTTGATATCCCGATTGATTATTATGTGAAGATGAACTTCAATGCTTTTATTGAAGTAGTGGATGCACTCGGTGGTATTACAGTCGACGTTCCGTATAACAGACTTGAAAAAGATGAAAATGACAAAAACACGATTCAGTTAGTTAAAGGGCGGCATGAGCTTGACGGCAGACATGCGCTCGCACTAGCGCGTACACGTAAGCTTGACAGTGATCTCGAGCGTGGAAAACGGCAGCAAATGATCTTGCAGGCGGTCATCAAAGAAATGGTATCTGTGAAATCCATATCAAAATATGGTGACGTCATCGAAGCGGTTGGAGACAATATGAAAACCGACATGACCTTCAAAGAAATGACTTCCTTCTGGGAGTATGCAAAAGGCGGTATGCCGCAAATCGACACAATCAATTTGCAAGGTTATGACGATTGGTCAACAGGCGCCTATTATTATAAGTTGAAAGACAGTGACTTAGAGAATGTGAGTCAGCTGCTAAAAGCTCATTTGGGCTTAATACCGGATTCTTCTTCGTTGACCGATAGCGGCAATTCAAATGTCATCGTGACAGCGGACGAAACTGCTGAAGGCAGCGATGATTATTAAGTTGAATAGTTGAATGAACTTCCATCCCGACTGAATTCCTCTCAGCCGGGATTTTTTTATTCGTGGAGAAAATTGGAGTATGAATCACGGTGAGCCAAAGGTCCCGAAATGACGATAACTCTTGGGAAATGATCGATAACTGTCCGGAAATGATCGATAACTCACGGCAATTGATTGATAACCTCCCGGAAATGATCGATTAACCGTGAGAAATGATCGATAACTTTCCAAGTGGATATTTTCGCTCCACTCCTCCCCTCCTAAACAAAAAAAGTGATATGCGAAATTTCGCATATCACCCTGTTTTAGTGCATTCATTTATTTTCCAATCATACGAACTAAATTCAATAAAGGCCGGTAATTTGTTCCCGCAAGGCCGATGATTTCGACGAACAGTTCAATCGCAATTAGCATGACGGCGATCAGGACGATGGCGCCCCATACAGTTGCTTGCGAGAAGAGCACTGCTGCTACACCGAAAAGGATAGCCAGTCCATAGATGATCATGACAGTCTGCCGGTGAGAAAACCCTGCCCTCAGCAAGCAGTGATGCAAGTGCGATTTGTCCGGAGCTGAAATTGGTTGCTTCATCCGAACCCGGCGGACGATTGCGAAGAATGTATCGGAAATCGGTACACCGAGCATAATGATCGGGATGATAAGTGAAACAACCGCGACATTTTTAAAGCCTAACAATGCCAATACGGAGATCATATAGCCTAGGAATAGCGCTCCGGTATCCCCCATGAAAATCTTCGCGGGGTGGAAATTGTAGAATAAAAAGCCAAGTGTGCTCGCAGCCAAAATGGCAGCGGTCGCCACAACGAACACGTCGCCCATGATCATGGCCATTACCGTAATGGAAATGAGGGCAATCGTGGAAACGCCTGCAGCAAGCCCATCCAATCCATCGATGAGATTGATAGCATTGGTAATGCCGATGATCCAAAGAATCGTGATTGGGATACTTAAATAGCCAAAGTCAAATGGCCCGAAAAACGGCAAGTTAATGAATTCGATTTGTAAACCGCCCCATGTGACAACGACGATCGCTGCAGCCAGCTGGCCGAACAGCTTCGCCTTGGCGGTGATTTCAAGCATATCATCGAGGAAGCCTGTAATAATGATGATGACGGCTCCTACAAGAATTCCGATCGCATGCTCATCTGAAGGAGTCAATAATAGGTAACCGATGACGAATGCACCGAAAATTGCTATTCCCCCAATACGCGGCATGACAGAAGCATGCACCTTCCGATAATTCGGATGATCGACCGCCCCGATACGGAACGCGAATTTTATGACGAGCGGAGTCAGTATGATGGAAGCTATGAATGCAGCAGCCATTGCAAGGAATAACATGTCCTTCCTCCCCGTAAATAACAATAATTTAGTTAACCACAAGTATTATAGCACGTCTGTCAACGGAAAGCATCCCAGTTAGTCAATCTAGGCACTCGATACTACCTTACCCTTTTGTAAGATAGAGTATCCTTATCTTACCGGGGGCAATTTCGTAACAAGGTAGTCATTTCGTATATAGTTTGATAAAATAGAACCTATATCCTTAATAGAAGGATAAGATAAAGGAGCGCCAATCATATGTTATCTATATTCAAACGTTCAAATCAAACAAGCGAAAGACAACTTCGTAAATATCGTAAAGTTGTCCAACACATAAATGACTTGGAATCAAAGTATGAAACATTGTCAGATGAAGAACTTGCACATATGACAGAAGTGTTCAAACTGCAGATCCAGGAAGGGGAAACTGTTCAGGCAATCCTTCCAGACGCATTCGCCATTGTCCGTGAAGCATCGAAACGGGTACTCGGCATGCGTCATTTTGACGTTCAGCTCATCGGCGGCATAGTTCTATCCGAGGGCAATATCGCGGAAATGCCAACGGGTGAAGGTAAGACGCTTGTCGCCTCCCTCCCCTCCTACTTGCGCGCGCTGGAAGGTAAGGGCGTGCACGTCATTACGGTCAATGATTATCTTGCTAAACGTGACTATGACCAGATCGGCCAGATCCACCGATTCCTCGGATTGACGGTCGGCTTGAACGCCCCGATGATGCAAGGACCTGCGAAGCAAAATGCTTATATGTCGGACATTACATATGGTGTCGGAACCGAGTTCGGTTTTGATTACCTTCGAGACAATATGGTCCAGCACACTTCCCAAAAAGTTCAGCGCCCGTATCATTTCGCCATCATTGATGAAGTCGACAGCGTATTGATCGACGAAGCAAAAACGCCTTTGATCGTCGCCGGCAAAATGAAGGCTGATCCTGATCTTCATTTCATAGCCGCAAGACTCGCGAAACGATTCAAAAAAGGCGTTGATTTTGATTTTGATGATGAAACAAAAGCGACTTCACTTACGGAAGCAGGAATCGAGAAAGTGGAGAAGGCGTTCGGCATCGACAATCTATACGAACTCGAGCACCAGACGCTCTATCATTATATGATTCAAGCCGTTCGCGCTTACGTCATTTTCAAACGCGATGTGGATTACATCGTCAAGGACGAAAAAGTTGAACTTGTCGATATGTTCACAGGCCGTATCATGGAAGGCCGAACGCTTTCAGACGGTCTTCACCAGGCGATCGAGGCGAAGGAAGGATTGCCGATCACTGATGAGAATAAAGCACAAGCGCAAATTACAATCCAGAACTATTTCCGGATGTATCCGAAGCTCAGCGGCATGACTGGAACTGCGAAGACACAGGAAAAGGAATTCCGTGAAGTCTATAATATGGAAGTCATCCAGATACCGACAAACCGCCCACGTATCCGCGTTGATTCACCGGATCGGGTCTATGAAACGATCGAACAGAAATACGAAGCGGTTGCCAAAGAAGTGGCGGAGCGCCATAAAAAAGGACAACCGGTGCTCGTCGGAACCACTTCCATTCTCCAATCTGAAAAGGTTGCGGAGTATTTGGATCGAGAGAATTTAAACTATCATCTATTAAATGCGAAAAGTGTCGAGCAGGAAGTGGACCTCATTTCCCAAGCGGGTCAATTCGGCCATATTACGGTCGCGACAAATATGGCAGGACGCGGAACGGATATCGTTCTCGGTGAAGGCGTCGAGGAGATTGGCGGATTGTATGTGCTAGGAACGGAAAAACATGAAAGCCGAAGAATCGACAACCAACTGCGCGGGCGTTCCGGACGTCAAGGAGACCACGGAGAAAGCCAATTCTTCATCTCGCTTGAAGATGATATGTTCAAACGTTTTGCGAAGGATGATCTTGAGAAATTCAGTAAAAAAATTGTCGTAAACGCGGACGGACTTGTCCAAAACGCCGACGTGAACGAGCTCACTGAGCGTACACAGCGCATCGTCGAAGGTGCCCACTTCTCCATGCGCGAATACAATCTGAAGCTGGATGATGTAATCAACGACCAGCGCGGTGTGCTCTATTCACTGCGGGATAAAGTGCTTGAGCGCGTAAATCTTTTTGATCAATTGAAAACGATGATGTCCGAGGCGGTGGAATTCGTCGTCTATGATAGCTGCCCGGAACACGAAACCACTGAGAACTACGATTTCGATCGAATTGAACGTACGATGGATGGACTATTATTGGAGCCGTTAACGTTGCCGCGCAACTTGGAAAAGCCTGCAGACATATTGAAGTTTTATGAAGAGCCGGTTGCTGCCTTGTTTGCGTATCTTGATACGTTCGCTGATAATGAACAGGTGAACGAGATCATCCCGCAAGTGATGTTGAGCCATATCGACACGATGTGGGTGAAACATCTGGATGTGATGGCACGACTTAAGGAAGGTATTGGATTACGGTCATATGGCCAAGAGGATCCGATGCGTATTTATCAACGTGAAGGCTTGCAATTATTCGGCACGCACTATCAGAAGCTTCGCCGGAATATTGCATCCGAAGTTATCGGCTTTATGAAGCTTATTTCACAACAACAGGAGGTCCAATAACCATGAAACTTTTCAATCTATTCAAAAAAACCGAAAAAACGGGTTCAGACAGCACAATTGATTCAGAAGAAATTCTGGAAGGCAGCGCACAATCAATAGATACGGATGAAGTGGAAACAACTCTTTCCTTTCACCCCCAATGGACACTTTCGCAAGAACAGGAATACGTATTCCGCTTCCTTGCAAATGAACTGGAGCCTTTGAAGCCGAACCAGATTTCCCTCTCAGGGATCGACATTGACGTCGAACCGGCAAATGGAGACTGGTTAGTCAAAGCGTTCTTCAGATCTTCTCTTGATCAGCAAATTTCGATTGGGCCCGTTGAATTATTACTATTGGATGACAAAGGTGAAGTGATAGCTTCCCAAGAGTTCGACTTGAATGAATTAGGCGAACTTCCGGCACGTAGTGCACGCCCATGGGTTTTTGTTTTCCAGAAAGAGAATACGTTTTTGGAGGAACCGCCAGCGGAAAAGTGGAAACTTGCTTTCAATGTCCAATCTATGGCACCTCATAAACTCGAACTTGAACAAGCATGGGAAGATGGACTTACAACTGAGCAGAAGGATGCACTAACAAAAGTCGTTGACCAATTGCCTAAATTGAACCCACGCGAAGTGAACTTTGCCGGTTTCCAGGTAAAGCAACAGGATGATGGCAGCATTGCTGTATCCCTGTTCATTCGTAACGGACACTCAAAACACATAAATGTAGAACAGCTGCCACTAGAATTATTGGATGCCACTGGCGATGTAGTTGCACACGGTTCGTTCAATCTAGGAAAACTAGAAGTAAAGGCTAACACGTCGAAACCTTGGACATTCATCTATCCAAAGGAAATGATCAAAAAAGACAATCCAGATTTCTCTAAGTGGGTTATCAGAGTACCTCAAAATTAAAGTTCTAAATCAAATGTTGAGGTGACGTGTTTGCACGTCACCCCAACAAACGAATTTACAAAAACGAAAAGGGCTGTTCCAGAAAATCGATACAACTGATTTTCTGGAACAGCCCTTTTCTATTAAGCATCGAAATTATCAACTATTTAGACGCAACTTCGGTAACGCCTGTGATTCGTTTAGCGCCAACGTATCGTTTGCCCCAATAGGCTGGGTCATTAAGCTTGTCGACTTTCACGCCTTTAGATGATGAGGCATGAGCAAACTTTCCGTCGCCGATATAAATGCCGACATGTGACACACCTTTACCAGTAGTATTAAAAAATACCAAATCGCCAACAGTCAAGTCGCTCTTTGCAACCTTCGTGCCTGTCGCATACATTCCTGAAGACGTACGTGATAGATTGATTCCGTGTTGTTTGAATACGAATTGAACAAATCCTGAGCAGTCAAAACCCGCTTTTGATGTTCCCCCGTATACATATTTTATCCCTTTAAGGCTAGTTGCAGTTTCGGAAATTTTAGCTGAATCAGATGAGGAAGCTTCTGCTTGACCAATGAACGGCGACATAAATAGTAAAAATGACAACGCAAAAACAGCAATAGGCTTTTGCAAGTATGTTAAGTTTCTCATATGTTCCCCCAGGTTTTTATATTTATCTGAAAAATCTTCTAAATTCACTTTACCATGAAGTATGCTCGTCCAACATTACAGTTCAGTAACAAACTCATTACAAAGTGTCGCAAAGTTACATAGTTAATTTGATTGTCCATATATCAATAAACACGCAAAAAGACCACGCCCTCACTTCTGAGGAACGTGGTCTTATAACTTACAGTCAAAATTTCAAGTCTGTAATAATTGTAACATCGTCATGCTCTAGGAGATACGTAATGGTCCAGTCAGGGTCAGTTTTACCTTCAAGCAATTTTGTGATGGCCGGACGCTTTTTCTCTCCGAATGCTAGTAGGACCAATTTTTTGGCACTCATGATGGAGGTAATTCCCATCGTCAATGCAGTGTTAGGGATCTTCTCATCGTTTTCGAAGTATTGACTGTTTACGCCAAGCGTTGAATCCGTCAATGTTGCGACATGGGTGACGGAGTCTGGAGGCGTGCCCGGTTCATTGAAAGCGATATGGCCGTTTTCGCCGACACCTAATAGTTGTATGTCGAGTTTTGCGTCTTGCAACGCTTGCTCATAGCGTTTGCACTCTTCTTCTAAGTCCTCTGCCATTCCATTCGGGATATTCGTATCTTTAAATGTCTTCTTATTGAATAGGTGATCGTTCATGAAATATGCATAACTGTTCGGGCTGGATGCCGGCAGGCCGACATATTCATCGAGATTGAAAGTTGTCACTTCCGAGAAGTCCAGCTCCGATTCCGTTAATTTTTTATAGACGGGGATCATCGTACTTCCTGTTGCCAATCCAAGCACATGAAGTCGATTATGCTCTAGCTCTTCTTTTAGCAGCTGATAAAAACGCTCTGCTCCTTTTTCAGGGCTTTCCACATGAATAAGTTTACATTTCTCCATCATTCTCAACCGACTTTCATTATAGATTTAGTTTTACTGTCTAATTGTAATTTCCAAAAACAGTATGGTCAAATAAAAGAAGTATTTACACAAATAGACTGACCACATTTCTATTCCCTCTTCATCTCATCTAAAACACATTTCCTTGCTGAAAAGTATATGTCTAAATCTTGAAGGCGATGTGAACAAAATGTGGACTCTTTCCCAAATTGAAGATTCATAGGGATTTCCCTAATTCTCTAATTCCCCTCCGCGACTATGATAAAAGTATGAGTTAGCTATTCAATCAATGCAGGAGGTGGAACGTATGGCTACAGGCAATTCAAAGAAGCGCCCAGTGCAAGAATCCGGAAATCCACAAACCGGAATCAATCTGAAAGGGACCTTCATCTCAGTCATGCTGTTAGGTGTCTTCATCCTAGTGACATGGTTCGGACTTTACGCACTTTTTTTATCAAGATAATGAGACTCGTTAGGAGGAAGAACAATGCATTTGCATAAATACGAAAAGATCTGGCTTACGTTCGGATTGGGATCACTCGCACTTTTCCTAGTGATCATCGGTTTCGCAGCATTCTGGAAAGGAACGCATCCGATGAGCCATATTGAAACGATCGATCCACAGAACGTTGAAGCACACGAATCTTTTAAACCTGAAAACCTTGGCCTGCGTGAAGTGGCCCAAGGGAAATACACTGTCAATATCGTTGCTTCTGCTTTCAACTATGATATCGGCACGGACGCTGACGGCAAGCCTGTCAAGAAGATCCGTGTACCAAAAGGTTCCACTGTTTTATTCCAGATCACTACTAAGGACGTCGTGCATGGCTTTCAAGTTGCAGGCACGAATGTCAATATGATGGTTGAGCCGGGGCATGTGAGCAGGCTAGAGACCGTGATGAAAAATGCTGGTGAATTCACTGTCGTCTGCAATGAATATTGCGGAATCGGGCACCATCAAATGTTTGCAACTGTGGAGGTGTATGAGTGATGTTGAAAAATACGCTGTTTTCGAAGAAAGAAGCTCGGCTATATATGGCGTTCATGCATGTGACATTCGCATCATTGCTAATCGGCGGCCTGATGGGTCTTTTGCAGACACTGTCCCGTTCAGGACAATTCAAACTGCCGTTCGGAATTAATTACTATACGATTTTAACGGTGCACGGCGTTATTCTGGGATTAGTATTGACTACATTCTTCATCGTCGGATTCCAGTTTGCCCTGATGGGGAAAACGGTCGGAATATCTGACAAACAACGTCAATGGGGATGGATTGCATTCTGGACGATGCTTATCGGTACAATCATCGCTGCGGCTACGATTCTGGTCGGTCAGGCGAACGTACTGTATACATTCTATGCTCCGTTGCGTGCGCATGCTGCATTCTACATCGGTTTGGCATTGGTTATCGTCGGCAGCTGGATTGCCGTGTTCGTCAATTTCCGTCAACTGTACGTCTGGAAGAAAGCGAATCCGGGACAGAAATCTCCATTGCTCGCGTTCATGGTCACGATCAATATGGCGATGTGGTTCATTGCGTCCCTTGGTGTTGCAACATCCGTCTTAATCCAATTCATCCCTTGGTCTTTAGGGTACGCAGCTACGATCAACGTATTGCTCAGCCGTACGCTGTTCTGGTATTTCGGCCATCCGCTCGTCTATTTCTGGCTCCTGCCGGCATATATGGCATGGTATGCAATCATTCCGAAAATCATCGGCGGCAAATTATTCAGCGACTCCCTTGCAAGGATGTCATTCATTCTATTGCTTATGTTTTCAATTCCGGTCGGCTTCCACCACCAATTGACGGAGCCGGGAATCGATCCGACATGGAAATTCATCCAAGTCGTACTGACGTTCATGGTTGTCATCCCGACGTTAATGACGGCGTTCTCCATCTTTGCGACATTCGAAACGACAGGCCGTCGAAAAGGCCATAAAGGGCTCTTCGGCTGGTTCAAGCACTTGCCTTGGAAAGACGTCCGTTTCCTTGCACCATTCATCGGTATGGTCGCTTTCATTCCTGGTGGCGCGGGCGGTATCGTCAACGCATCCCACCAGATGAATACACTCATCCATAATACGATCTGGGTGACAGGCCACTTCCATTTGACGGTTGCCACGACAGTCATCTTGACCTTCTTCGGTATCGCTTATTGGCTCGTGCCCCATTTGACGGGCAGACGATTGACCCCGAAGTTGAATAAGCTCGGCATCATTCAAACGATCATTTGGACCGTTGGAATGACGATCATGTCCACATCGATGCATATCCAAGGTCTTCTTGGCGGTCCGAGACGCTCCGACTTCTCGAATTATGCAGGCGGCGAGCAGGTAAGCACATGGATTAGTTATCAGGTGGCACAGGCAGTTGGAGGAACAATCCTGTTCATCGGGATTATCCTGATGATTTACATCTTCATTCAACTCGCGTTCTTCGCACCACGCGGCGTACAGGAGTTTCCGATTGCAGAAGAAGAGGTGGATGCCGATCCGACTCCGAAAATTTTGGAGAACTGGTATCTATGGATCGGGATTACAATCGCTCTCATCCTTTTCGCCTATACAATTCCGGTCATCGACATTATCAAACACTCCCCACCAGGGTCATTGCCATTTGACTGGCCGATAGGGAGATAGTAAACAAAAGTGGAGGGCGCCTGCCTAGCAGAGGTTCGCAGTCTAAGTGCGCCGCGTCCTGCGGCAACGACTGCATGACCGGCATCCTGCCGGCCTCAGGCATAAGGCGAAGATGCGGCGTGGCGCTTTTTGCCACAGAGCAGCTTTGACTTATGACCCGAGCTTCTGGCGCCCGGAGTCTAGACGAGGGTAATGAAGAAAGCCTTACACAACGGGAATCCCATTGTGTAAGGCTTTTTCTATTAGTACATGGAAGGAAGAAGCAGTTTACCTGCTCTTCCATGATTGCGGATCAGTGCATTGATTTCTTCAACTGGAACGGGTCTGCTGAAGTAATACCCTTGCAGCTCGGAGCATCCGAACTGTTTCAAAAGATCCCATTGCTGTTTCGTTTCGACGCCTTCACCGATTGTTTGCAAACCGAGCATTTCTGCAAGATGAATGATTGTCTGGACGATTCCGGAGCTTTTCGGGTCGTTTCCGAGTCCATTAATGAATTGGCGGTCAATCTTGATTTGCTGGATTGGGAAGTGCTGCAAATAAATAAATGCGGAATACCCTTTTCCAAAATCGTCGATCGAAACGGAATAACCCATTTCCCTTAAGAGATTGATCCGGTTGGCGACGGCTTCGGTATCTTCCAAAGCGACGTTCTCCGTTATTTCCAGCACAATGCTTTTCGGCTTGATGTTTGCCTCAGTGACGCATTTTTCGAGATAGAAAGGCAGGTTATGGTGCAGGAAATGTCTTGGCGATAAATTCACGGACACCGTTGCATTCCTCAATCCTTGCTCTATCCAATCCCGGATTTGGCCGGCCGCCTGCTTGATGACCCATTCCCCTATCGGTGTAATGAGTCCCGTTGACTCGGCAAGCTCTATGAACTCTCCCGGGAAAATGAGGCCACGCTCTGGATGTTGCCACCGAATCAAAGCTTCAAAACCGATCACTTCTCCCGTCCGGCAATTCACTTGCGGCTGGTAATGCAACTTGAATTCATTCAGATCCAGGCCCCTCCGCAAGTTCATTTCAGACAGCATTGTCTCTTTCAAGTACGTGTGCATTTCAGGGTCATAGAGGTTACCGCCTTTCCGGTTTGATGCCTCTTTTCCCGATTGCAACGCCATATAAGCCGCCTGAATTCCATACTTCACGTTCGTCGCATGCTCAGGATAGATGGAAGCCCCGTAGCTGAACGTCATATACACTTCCTGTCCACTTACATGCATCGGACGCTTTAATCGATTGACGACCCGTTCTATCCTAGCCATCTCGCATTCCAGTTCGCCATCAAATGGGATGAAAATGACAAAATGATCGAATGCCAGTCTTCCGGTCTGTGCGGGATGCGGAAACTGCGTTTTCAGCCGGTTCGCTGTAATCTGGAGCAGTTTTTCCGCTCCATCAGGTCCGAGCACACCTTGCACTTCCGTAAATTGATCCATCACAAGATATACGAAGGCGCCCCGCTGACCATTTTCAAATTCGCCAATCTGCTTTGTCACCTTTTCAGTAAATGAATATTGATTGTCGATTCCGGTCAACAAATCTGTGTAGGCAAGCCGATGGACATGTTCTTCCACTTCAATGCGTTCCAATCGATCGAAAACGAAGGAAAGCATATCCGCAATGGACGCTGCAAGGACTCTATCAAGATATGACCAATTTCTCGGACGCGTTGATTCACAGCAGACTACACCGCCAATCCCCTTGCTTAGGATGATCGAGGCATCGATGATCGATTTCACTTCCCCACCATCATAATAAGCATGTTGATACAATTCCCGGGTGGCGGGATCTGTTGAAACGTCTGCAATGGCCAAAATCCGTACTTGTTGGACCGCTTCAAAATAGGATGGCAGCTCTTCAGCATAGATCACTTCTCCTGCTGTATGGGAAGATCCATTTGTATGTAAAATGCTTTGTGCGGTCAGAGACGTTCGTTCTTCATTGAATAACCAAATGCTCACTCGATCGCACGCCATAATTCTTGATATGCGAATGCACAATTCTTCTATAATAGGGGCAATCGATTGACGCGAAAGGTCCGACCGTTTCGCCTGCGTAAATATGAATTCCTGTATTTTTTGAAGTTCTTCTAAAATTATATCTAGTTTTTCATGAGAACGGTTCATTGGACTTATTCAACCCCTTCCTGCTAACTACTTCTCCTACCCCTTTGTATCGGTAATATTATATATTTTTTGAGGCTAAAGCGTATTTTTTCATTATTCTATTAGAGCCTATGTTACAATGAATGAATAATCACTCATAACTAATAAAGAAGGTGTCTCCAGATGAAATTGGAAGAGATGACGATGGAACAGATTTGGACAGAAATTGATGCGCAGTTGAGCACCAATAAAGGGCCTATCGCAGGGATGAACGCATCGTATTCATTCGATTTGGCCGGTGAGGACGGCGGTATGTATGGATTGAAGTTTGCGGACGGCGAGGCGGAAACGTACCGTGGCGACCCAGGCGAAGTCGATTGTGCATTGAAGTTGAGTGTCACGGACTTCAAAAAAATGCTTGGTGGCAACTTGAACTCCACTGCTGCTTTCATGATGGGAAAACTTAAAGTGAAGGGCAATATCGGTTTAGCTTTAAAGCTAGAAAATTTATTGAAGCAGTACACCTTTTGATTATTATTATCCAACCCGCCGTTCGCCATGTGCAAACGGTGTTTTTTTATATAACTAGCCAATTCCAGAGGTTCGTGTTCTTTGAATTAGTATGGTTACGACAATTTCCTCACCGGCACAATGAAAAATCATGTCTAAAATTTTTATTGGGCATAAGATGAGAATAAGTAGTCTAAAGTAGTAATTCTTTTTCAATAAAGGCTTCCCTATTTCTTCATAATAGATTAGTATAGTCATGTGTCTTGACATCTATCTTGATTATAAAAAAGGAGAATACAAATGAAAAAGAAGCGTATGTGGTCATTGCAGTTTTCAACTGCTGCGTTTGTGCTGATCCCTGCGGCAGTCGGCATCAACTTCTTGGGGAAATTGTTTGCTGACGTGTTAAAGCTGCCCCTTTGGATCGATGCCATCGGAACTGTTTTAGCAAGTATGCTTGCAGGGCCTGTCGTCGGTGCAATTGTCGGCGTCATCAATAATATCGTCTACGGCTTCACGACGAGTCCAGTCTCCTTCGTCTATGCCATCACCCAGGCCGTCATCGGCTTAGTGGTCGGAATCATGGCGTATAAAGGATGGATTTCGAATGTCGGCAAAGCGGTTATCCTCGGGCTTGTCGTCGGATTCATCGCAGCAATTGTTTCGACTCCGCTTAATATTATGTTTTGGGAAGGGACGACCGGAAACGTTTGGGGGGATGCATTGTTTGCAACGATGCTCGCAAAAGATATGCCGTTATGGCTCGCTTCGTTTGCGGACAGCATCGTCGTCGATGTACCTGATAAAGTTGTCACTGTACTGCTCAGCTTCTTGATTTTCAAAGGGTTGCCGAAAAATGTGAAACTCATGTATGACAACCAAGGGGAAATAGAAAGGTTATAAGCATTGCCCGCAGGAGGGATTCGAATGAACAACATGACATTGTACGTAAATAGGGATTCGCCTGTCCATCGGGTGGATCCGTTGAATAAACTCCTATTCCTCTTCATTTCCATCACATCGACATATATAGTAGCGAATCATCTGGCTGTGTTCGGCATCCTCCTGTTCACATTCTTCATCCTCATGATCGGCAATGTGTTCAAATTCATTTTGCCGGTCATCGGGGTCAGCTTTCTGTTAATCGCATCGATCATCATCGTCCAAGGATTTTTTCATCCCGACCGGGTAACGGTTCTGTTCGAAATCGGGCCGATCGCCATTTACAAAGAGGGGTTTTTAATCGCGTTTCTAATAACGCTCCGGGTCGTCAATATGGTGGCCGCGTTCGGCGTACTCATTTTGACGACGAAGCCGGATGACCTAGTGGAAGAATTGCTGCAAAAAGGGTTGTCTCCGAAATTCGGTTATGTGCTGCTGTCGGTGCTGCAGATCATCCCGCAAATGGTCGCCTTGACAGGTAAAATCACGGATGCTCAGCGGGCTCGGGGGATGGAAACGGAAGGTGGAATTTGGAAGAGATTCAAATCATTCCTCCCCCTTCTCGGTCCCGTCGTCCTCAATTCGCTCACAGAAACACGGGAGCGATCCATCGCACTTGAAATCCGCGGATTCAACGCAAAGGGGAATCGGACGTTTTTGTATGAACGGGAAAACTACCGATATAGCATGCCTCTCAGAATTGCATTGATCGTCTTCTTTTTGGCTGTCATCGTTTGGAGGGTGATGTCATGAGTTTATTACGTGTTGTAAATTTGAAATATAAATATCCCGATAGCCCCCGTTTTGCGCTCGATGATATTTCATTCACGGTGGAAAAGGGAGAATTCGTCGGGATTGTCGGCATGAATACAGCCGGGAAGACGTCGTTATGTTATGCATTGAGCGGACTCATCCCCCACTTTTTCAAAGGTGCGTACGGCGGGGATGTGTACATTGGCGACATGGATGTGTTGTCGCATGAAATAAGTGAAATTACGGCAAGGGGCGGTCTCGTCTTTGAAAATCCTTTCTCGCAGATGACCGGTGCCAAGTTCACTGTCTATGATGAAATTGCGTTCGGGTTGGAGAATCAAGGCGTGTCGCGTGATGTCATGCATGAACGGATCCGCGAAAGCATGAAGTTGCTCGATATTGAAGGATTGCAAGGAAAGAATCCATTTTCATTATCCGGAGGTCAAATGCAACGGGTCGCCATTGCAAGCGTCATTGCCATGAAGCCAGATATCCTCATACTCGACGAACCGACTTCGCAGCTCGATCCCGAGGGCGCGGAGGAAGTGTTCCGCGTCGTTGAAAAATTGGCGGATGAGGGCATGACGATCATCATGGTGGAGCAGAAAATGGAGAAGCTTGCGGCGTATGCGGACAGGATCCTCTTACTGCATGACGGCAAATTAATCGTGGATGGGAAGCCGGAAGAGGTCTTTTCTAGGGACGATTTGATTGATTTCGGTGTGGAACCTCCTATCTACGTGAAAATCGCACGGACTCTCGACATTCGGAATGATGAGACCGGACTATATCCAATTTCTTTAGAGGAAATGCCGAGGGCGAGGGAGATTCGATTTCATCATATTGAATCAATCGAGGCGAACGGCACAACTACTTCCGAACTCATCGTCCGAAATCTGCATTTCAGCTATGAAAAAGGACAGGACGTCATCCTCGGGCTTAATGTCTCGTTGAGCGGCGAGCCTATCGCAATCATCGGGCAGAACGGTTCCGGGAAAACGACGTTTGTGAAATTGTTGAAGGCTCTATTGAAGCCGGACTCCGGTGAAGTTTTCCTGAATGGATCGCCACTATCCGAAACGACGGCAGCTAAACTGGCAAGCCGGATCGGGCTCATCTTCCAAAATCCGAATGACCAGATTTTCAAACATAAGGTGATCGATGAAGTGATGTTCGGTCCTCTGAACATCGGCCAATCTGGTGAGGAAGCGCTCGCTAATGCAAAAGAGATGCTTGCGCTCGTCGGACTTGCGGATAAGGCGGATGAGAATCCATATGATCTTAGTCTAGCTGAGCGGAAGATGGTTGCGATTGCCTCAATTCTCGCCATGGATACCGATATCGTCATTTTCGACGAACCAACTATGGGGCAGGATATCCGCGGGAAGTCGAAGGTGAAGGAGATCATCCATTCACTCCATGAAAAGGGCAAGCTCGTCATCTGTATTTTGCATGATATGGATTTCGTTGCGGATACATTCGGACGGACGATCATTTTCAGCAATGGCGGAATGCTGTTTGATGGCCCGACACGTCAAGCATTTGCAAAGGAGGAAGCTTTGCGGCTCGCGCGGGTCGAGCAACCGCATATTACAAAACTAGTACAGCGATTGGGATATGATCGTGTCGTATTGAAGGAAATCGAGCTGATCTAGAGGGGGTGTCCGGAAAATCAGTGAAAGCTGACTTTCTGCGGCACCTTTCTGATTTGAGCGCGGCACTCCCTTCTTTGGATGCTGGAACGCCGACTTTGGACGCGCGACCGCCTTTTTCACGCGCGAGGCCTTGCCAGCACTGTGTTTGTCGCTTATAATGAAGATAGGAAATATTTTTACAAATTCTGTGGAAGAAGTGTGACCGCCTTGTTCAAAGATCAGCGTTTTATTGATTATAATGCGTCAGGGTTTCGGAAGGATATGCTTTCGGGGATCACTGTCGGTATCGTAGCCATTCCACTTGGGATGGCTTTTGCAATTGCCTCAGGTGTGAAACCAGAGTATGGATTATACACAACGATCATTGCAGGTTTTTTAGTAGCCCTACTCGGTGGATCGCGGTTTCAAATTGCCGGTCCTACAGGTGCTTTTATCCCTATCCTTCTCGCAATTGTCCTTCAATACGGCTATGAAGATCTCTTAATAGCAGGGTTTCTGGCCGGTATTTTCCTCGTGATCATGAGCTTTGCAGGCATTAGCAATCTTATTCATTTCGTCCCTCGTTCCGTAACAATCGGGTTCACCTCGGGGATTGCCATTATCATTTTCACGGGGCAGTTCGGGAACTTCCTTGGCCTGTCGGGACTTGAGAGCAAGGAGTTCTTTCATGAAAATATGATTGATGTCGCCAAGCATCTTCATACTGTGAATATCTTCAGTGTGCTAACCGCAATAATTGGGCTGGCCTTGATCTTCATCTTGCCGAAAGTTGCCCCTCGTGTTCCGTTGCTGCTCTTCGCTCTTTTGATTCCAACTGTATTATCTGTCTTGTTCTACCCGGGAAAAGTAGAAACGATCGGCACAGCGTTCGGAGGAATTCCGCAATCATTGCCCGGCTTTCAATTTCCTGAAATCACATTATCCAAGCTCGTCAGTCTTTGGCAGCCTGCATTAATCATTGCTGCACTGGGCGCGATTGAATCGCTGTTGTCTGCAGTCGTTGCGGATGGAATGAAAGAAGGTCCGAAGCATGATTCAAAGCGGGAATTGTTCGGGCAAGGAATCGCGAATATCATTTCGCCGTTATTCGGGGGCATCCCAGCAACAGGCGCGATTGCGAGAACTGCGACCAATATCCGGTCAGGCGCTGTCAGCCCGGTTTCCGGCATGGTGCAAAGCATTTTCGTCTTATTGTTCATTTTGGTATTCGCCCCGTTCGCCTCATATATTCCTTTAGCGGCGATGGCGCCCATTCTAATGTTTGTTGCTTGGAATATGAGTGCGAGAAAGGCATTTGCTCATATTTTGTCCGTCAGGTCAGGCGATTCAATCGTGCTGCTGACGACATTCCTGCTTACCATCTTTATCAATTTGACAGTTGCCGTCCAAGTCGGCATCATGTTGGCTGCACTTTCCTTCTTGCGTAAGATGAGCGGCAAGCTGTATATCGTGGCGGAAAAACTTTCGGAAGTAGAGATTCACAAGTTCGGAGAGGAAGTCTCCAAATTCATCATTGAAGGACCGTTGTTTTTCGGTACGGCAAAGGTGTTCGAAGACAAGATGCCCGATATCCTTTCAAGTGGAACAGCTAAGATCATTTTGGATTTGGAGCATCTATCGATGATTGACGCGACTGGTGAGGCTGCGCTATCCGCGTTGTTGGACGGTTCCAGCAAACAGAATGTAAGAATTATTGTGAAGAAATTGCCCAAGCAAAAACTTTCCATGTTCAAGAAAAGCGGACTATATGATCGGATTGGGGAAGAGAATTTCTTTATGTGATTTTTATTATCCGTTCACTATTATAAAACACTCCATCTACAGGGACTGTCCCGTAGATGGAGTGTTTTTCATCTAAAAAATGAAGCTTTCGCCAATATCGCCGCAAGCACTTTAGCACCTATACCGAGAGCATCCCGGTTGAATGTCATGTACGGATGGTGAAGGCCAGGTCCTAAATCTGCACCAACGCCAATCATAGCGGCTTTCAGTTTAGGGTTGTAGATCGTATAGAAATGGAAGTCATCGCTTCCGGATGTGATGATTGCTGGCGCAAATGCCTCTTCACCGACTGATTCGAAGATCGCTTCTTTTGCAATCGAAGCGGCTTCTTCCGAAACTTCCGCTGCAGGCGTATAATCAGACCAGTTCAATTCGATGTCTACGCCGTGAAGCTCGGCAATTGAATGGATTCCCGCATCGATTCTTTCCTTCAGTTCATTCAGCACCGAATTCGACTGTGCCCGTGCATCGATTGCAAACAGGGCATTTCCAGGGATAATGTTCAGACTATCGCCACCCGCCTGGACTTTCGTCAGTTTCGCGGAATACGCTTCATATGGAGAAAAGTAAATCGTTTTCAGGAATTGGGCAATCGCGAAAATCGGGTCGAGTGCATTTTTCCCTTGCTGCGGTCTCGCGCCATGTGCATCAGCCCCTTTCACTTTCCCTTCGAGGAAAATCGCCGCGCCGTGATGAATGGCAGGAGATACCTTGCCAAATGGGATCTCTTCCTGTGGTCTTAGATGGACACCGAATAAATGGGAAACACCATCGATGGCTCCCCTTTCAATCATTGATTTCGCGCCATTCCCTTTTTCCTCCGCTGGCTGGAAAATGAACCGGATGCGGCTTCCGAGCGTTTGTTCCTGCAAGTAGGAAAGCGCCCCGAGCACTATCGACATATTGGCGTCGTGCCCGCATGAATGGTTCGCGCGATAAACGCCGTCCACCTCTTGCCAAAGCGCGTCAATGTCGGCACGGACTGCGATGATCCGATCCCCTTCCCCGATTTCTGCCACAACACCGGTCACATCATCGAATGTATGATGCGGTACGTTCATTTCCGTGAGGATTTCTGCTATCTTTTTCGTCGTTTCGACTTCTTTCCAGCTGATTTCAGGGTGAGCATGAAAATGACCGAACCATTCCCCTATTTGTTTTTCAATCGACATCACAATCTCTCCTCTTCATTCCGAATCCTGAATCGATTTACGAAGAAATGCATTACATTTTCACTTCTTTTGATACCGCCTCATAGATTGCCAGTAATCTCTCAGTAATGACATCATATGTATGTTCGCGGACTCTTCCTTCTGCGATTTGTCTTCTTGTTTCCGAAGGTTGTTCCAAAGCTTGCTTCAATCCGTTCGCAAGGGATGTCGGATTGTGCGGCTCTACGAGAATTCCTGCTTCATTGCCCAAAAGGAATGAAAGCCCCCCGACGTCAGTACCGACTACTGTAGTTCCCACAGCCATCGCTTCAAGAGCAACTAGTCCAAACCCTTCATGATGTGATGGCAAAACAAAGACATCTGCGGCTGCTATCCATTTCGCCACTTCTATTTGCGGCAGCGGTTCCTGATGGGAAGTACTAATTTTCATTTCCGACAAATGCTCTTCTAATTTGTGCATAAAACCTTCATCTTTACTTGACCCAATCATATGAAGCATGGCGTCCGGATAGTTTTCTTCTACCTCCTTAAATGCTTCGATAAGATCGAGAATCCCTTTTGCTTCTATCATATTTCCAACAAACAACACAATCTTCTCATGTAGAGGAAGGCCTAATTCATTACGGGCATCCACTTTTGGAATCGGTTTGAATACTTCCGTATTGACCCCCATGCTCATTACATGGACATGCTTCTCCTTAACACCAAAATGTTCAACGACATCCAATTTCAATCGTTGCCCTACAACAATGACGGCATCGGCATTCTGTAAAGTGATTCTAGTCATCGACTCAATCATCTTATTTTTAGCAGCCATTTTGTCGATATCTCCGCCATGGACTGTGATGACATAAGGCAATCCAAACATTCTTTTTCCAATTAACGATAGCAACCCCGTCGGAAATGTGTAATGCGAATGAGTTAAAGAAATTTCAGACTTCTTCGTAAGCATATGGGTCATTGATTTTACGAACCAGGTAAAATACTTTTTTAAAGCAGCTTTTCCTTTTGAAGGATCTTCGATTGCAACGACATTCACTTTCAGACCTTTTGAACGGAGGTGTTCTACTTGGTTCTTTACAAAAATACCGAATGTCGGGTGTTTTTGTGAAGGGTACATATTGCTGAATACTGTAATTTGACGCATCAGAGTTCATCCTATCTATTCAAATTCCATAGTCATTTCAATTGATTATTCATTGAGCGATTATACCATATGCAAAAAACCTTGAACAATCTACGCAATATCCCTCGGTTCTCGCACTCTACAAGAGCCTATTCCTGTTGTAACCATATCGTAATATGAATGTAACAAAATTTGATGTTTATCCATGTTAGGATTGATTCACAGATAAAGCACAGCTTCTATTATGTGCGAAAGGGGAATTTGGGAAAAAATATGAAAAGAATCATCTTCTTAGTTTTTGCATGCCTATTGATCTCAACGTCCACTCATGACACGGCTTCAGCAAGCACATCGACTTCCCTAGTCAGTACGGCTAAAGCGTACATGGGAACACCATATAAATACGCGGGAACTACTACTTCAGGTTTTGACTGCTCTGGTTATACACAATTCGTCTTCAAAAGAGAAGGAGTTTCAATTCCTAGAACTACTACCCAACAATACTCTACTGGAAAGTCCGTTGCAAAAAGCAATTTGCTGTCGGGTGATCTCGTATTTTTCAATACTAGCGGAAACGGCGTTTCACATGTGGGAATCTATATCGGATCAAGTAATTTCATTCATGCCTCAACAAGTAGAGGTGTCATGATTTCATCAATCAATGATCCGGCTTATTGGGGTAAACGATACATAGGAGCTCGGCGTGTATCAGACTTCTCTGCAGAAACAACAATTGCTTCAACTCCTCAAGTCAATTATGCAACGAGAGGCGAAGTCGCAGAAATCCTGGCTCAGGAATTAAACCTTTCAAGTAAGGCAAGCAATCAGGAGTTCACCGATATCTCGACGTCTCATCCCCAGCATGAAGCTATTGCTGCAGTCGGAGAGGCAGGGATTTTCACTGGAAATACAGCAGGAGAATTCATGCCGAATAATTATTTGACGAGAAGTGAGCTGGCAAAAGTCTTGGTTGGCGCATTCGATCTCCCGTTAACTCCTGGGACAACCCCTTTCACGGATGTATCAACATCCAACTGGGCGAATGACTATATTAATACGCTTTACACAAACAAATTGACAACGGGCTATGCCGATGGAACATTCGGAACAACAAACAGGGTCACTTCAAGTGAACTTCTACTATTCATTGAAAGACTTTCAAAAAAATAATACACAAATGCCCTCTGCACATATCCGGTGTGGAGGGCATTTTTTCATTCAGGCAAGCCGACTTGTTCGGCAACCCACTTTTCATCAAAACCTGTCCTGCCAACTGCGTCTCGTAATGGCACGACAATAAATTTTTCATTCTCGTCACGGATGACAGCCGTAGGATGAAATGTAGATTTTTCCACTTTCATAAAACGTCTTCCCGCCAATTCAATGATTGAAAGATGTACTTTTGCAATACCGCCAACATTCGTAGAATCAAATGCTTGTGCGGAATAGAAGTTTCCGAGCGAATAGAAAACTTCCGTTTGGCCGATTTTTGCATAGCGCTGCAAGACATGGGGATGGTGGCCGAAGACGATGTCAACACCTTGTGACGCAAGCCACTCGGCGAGCTCCACCTGCTTTTCGGAAGGCTGCAACATATACTCATCGCCCCAATGGATGGAAACGACAGTTAAATCCGCTTCGGCTTTCAATTCCCGAATTTCCACTTCCATTCGGTCTTTAGCAATCAATGAAACCAAGTAGCCCTTCCCTTTTGGAATTGCCGCTCCGTTCAGACCGTATGTATAAGCTAAAACGCCGATACGCACGCCTTTCACGTCAATTATACGCTTCGTCCCACGATCTTCCGCAGACTCATATGCACCGATATAAGGCATTCCATATTCGTTCATATGCCCAATAGCCTTCAGTAAACCGCTTTCCTGTTGATCGAGCGTATGGTTATTTGCAATGGACAGTAGATCGACTCCATTCGCTTTCAAATCCCTAATAATCTGCTTCGGGCTGTTGAACTGGGGATAGCCGGACAATCCTAGCTCCACTCCTCCGGGCAATGATTCTTGGTTTGCAAGGAGAAAGTCGGTGCCGGTCATCTCCGCTTTCACGGCACTGAATGAGAGGTCGTAGTTATCGTATGTATATAGCGGGTAATGCAACAGGATATCCCCGATCATTCCAATTGTAATATCGGATGATTTTCCATCCAGGATTAATTCTGCCGGATTGCTTTGAAGCATGGAAAATTCATCAGGACGGACAACTCTTTCTTTATCGCTTATACATCCGTTTAATAAAAAACTACATGCTATCGTCAATACAGCAAAATATTTCAAGCAACTATCCCCAGTCGTAAAGTAGTAGTATCTTTCCACTATACTTCAAGGTTCTAATATATGGAAGATGCAAAAAACCTATGCTCCGTTTGAACGAATGCATAGGTCTCGGTGTAGTTCCACTTATTTATTATCCGACGGCTTTTCTCTGCATTCGGTTGAATTCAGGAATTGAGCAACTTGCTTTTCCGAGTCTTGTTCAGGCTCAAAATCCGGGAAGGGCTTGGCGTTCGGCATTCCAGTGAATGCCTTGCCTTCTTCCTCATTGGGATTTGTTTGAAAACGGTTGTCTTTCATCACAAACAGCTCCTCCATTTTCATGTCTTATCCTTACGATACCCACAATCCTGTCTTTTAATCGGGTTGTCATTCCAAAAAGCCGATCAGCAATCAATAAGTGATGATAATGAGAGAAACTCGCCTGGCTCAATTGTTACGTTTAAATTGGATATAACGTACACTTGTTTATCGTATAATTTGGAGACGTATGTCATGCCTTCTTCTCTTTTCATTCTTTACAATTACTTTACGTTCTAGGAGGAAATATACGTGAAAAAAGGGTTTCTGCTAAGCTTGCTTATCCTTCTATCGGCATGTTCGACGGCATCTATGGCGGCATCTTTGCCTGCCGACAAGTTTCTGATCATCGCGCATCGAGGGGCTTCCGCCTATGCACCGGAGCACTCTTTGCTGTCCTATGGATTGGCAGTGCAGATGAAGGCGGATTATATCGAATTGGATGTGCATATGACGAAAGACGGGGAACTCGTTTCGATGCATGACCCTTTCGTTCATTTGCCGGATGGCAGAAAACAGATCGCAGAAGTGGATTTCCAGGAGTTAAAAGAAATTCGCCGTGAGTCTGACTATGACGGGAAGCTTTCGGTTTCATTGCCTGAAGGGATCGATCCTTTGCGAATCGTCAGCACGGAGGAGATTTTTTCGTACTTCCAAGATGATGTCAATTATTATATTGAACTGAAGACACCCGCCTCCTACCCGGGAATCGAGGACGCTTTACTCGGACAGCTGAGGGCATTCGGGCTGTTACCGTTAGAAGACACGGAACTGCCGAAAGTGATCCTGCAATCATTCGATGCCAGATCTCTAAAGAAAATCCATGAGCAGGAGCCGGCCATTCCGCTAATTCAACTGTATTCGGCGAAAAATGAAACGATGCTAACCAAAAAGCGATTGGAAAAAGTCGCGGAGTATGCGTCGGGCATAGGCGTCGATAAGTCGGTTGTAACAGAGGAGTTGGTTGAGCTTGCACATGATCAGGATTTGCATGTACATCCGTTCACTGTGAATGAAGAGAAGGAAATCAGACGCATGATTGAAATCGGCGTAGATGGGATTTTTACGGATGTGCCGGATGTCGCGGTCGAGGTGGTTGAGGAGATGCGGGGTGAGTAAGGTTTTCCGGATGGATGGGCATGTCTAAAGTCCCGGAATGAGCATAACTGTGTTAAAGTCGCGCATAACTTTTCCAGCATAGAAAAAACCTCCCTATTCGATAGAAAAGGGAGGTTTTGTCTTTAAACGAGTGATTTTACTTCTTCCTTGAATCGGTTTACGGCTTTCTCGATCGGAGCTTCGTGGCCTGCTTCCTTCAATGCTTCACCAATCTTTTCGATTGCAGAAATAAGCATTTGTTCCGTCGTGTTGCCCATATGGCCGAGGCGGAATGCTTTACCGCCCAAATGCGCCAATGCACCCGCGACGATAAGTCCTTCTTTCGCCAAAGCTGCCCTGAATTCAGCGTCATCCAAACCTTCCGGATACAGGAAACAGCTCAATGTCGAGGCCGCAACCGCTTCTTCCGCCAATGGCTTCATGCCATATTCCCGGAGTGCAGCGCGCACGCCTCGTCCAAATGCCGTATGCCTTGCATATCGTTTTTCCAAGCCTTCCTCCAGAACAAGTTTCATTCCTTCATCATATGCATAAATCAAGTTAACCGGAGGCGTCGCAAAGTATTTCGACGGATCATGCATGATCGGAATCCAGTTTTCAATATCGCAATAGTAAGCCGGAATATGTCCGAGTTGCTTGCGTGCATCCAATGCGGTTTGATTGAACGCGACAATGGCAAGCCCCGGTGGAACGCCGATCGCCTTTTGGGAGCCCGTCAGAACGACGTCGATTTTATAACCCGCGCCGCCATATTCCTTGCTCATATCCTCTTCCATTGCGGCAGTTGCACAAACTCCATCCAGTATGACGAGTGCGCCGTGTTTTTTCACAATAGGAACGAGCACTTCCAAGTCGGCCGCCACACCTGTGGACGTATCGGCGTGCGTGATCGTCACCGCCTTGTATGTACGCTCCGATAATTTACGCTCCACGTCTTCCGGTGCAACCTGCTGTCCCCATTCGGCTTGAAGGACATCGATTTCAATACCAAACGCTTTCCCCAATTGGATGAAACGGTCCCCGAAATACCCGTGGCTGATTACCAATAAACGCTCTCCCGCACCGACAGTATTGACAAGAGCCATTTCCATGCCGATCGTACCCGACCCGGCGATGACAAATACCTCTCCATCGGTTTTGAACATCTCGCGCGTCCTCTCGATTGATCGCTTGTAAATCTCTACGAAGCGCAGATCTGTATGCCCTCTTGTCTCGGCTGCCATAGCATCGTAAATCGAATCGACAACTGGCGTCGGTCCAGGTATCAATAACATCTCTTCATTTCGCAAAACGATATCCCCTTTACGTTAGATTTCTCTTCTATTATACCCTATTCTCCGAATTATGAATGAAACCCTCTTTATTCTGATGAAAAATAGAGAAAACCCGTTCCCCATTTGAGGAGACGGGCCAATTTCTTCAATCCTTATGCTTGCCGATGCAGCGTTCGCATTCATAGAGCAGGGATTCAACTTTCTCAACGATTTCACAACCGCATTCCCGGCAGATCTTTTTCGACTTTTGCACTTCATTCGTCTTTTGCATAATGAACCTCCTCCTTTTCCTATGATAGTTTTCTATATCCCGGCAATGTCAGGAATTCCTCGAACTCATCTTGAAGCGTCAACTCGACGAACAGCTCAGCCGCCTCATTGAATTTGCCGAAACGGTATTCCTTTTCGCCGTAGGTTTCCCTCAATTTTTTCATCTCTTCGGCAAATAGATTCATGAATAAATCGACAGTAATATCCCTGCCATCATCCAGCCTGCCTTCAGGATGGCGAATCCATTGCCATACTTGCGAGCGGGAAATTTCCGCGGTAGCCGCATCTTCCATCAGATGATTGATCGGCGCCGCTCCATTCCCTTTCAACCACGAAGCGATGTACTGGACGCCGACGCTGCAATTCATCCGCAGCCCTACCTCCGTAATCGTCCCGGTCGGCACTTCCAGCAACTCAGCCGCCGTCACTTGCACGTCTTCCCGTTTCCTGTGAACTTGATTGGGCGTTTCCATATGTGCATCAAATTCAGCCCTCGCAACCGCGACAAGCCCCGGATGAGCGACCCACGTTCCATCGTGTCCGTCCGTCACTTCCCGGCGTTTATCCTCGGCGACCTTCCTGAATGCTTCCTCATTCTCTTCGGGGTTGTTACGGATCGGAATCTGAGCCGCCATCCCGCCCATCGCAAACGCGTTCCGCTTGTGACATGTCTGGATGCATAGCTGTGTGTAAGCTCTCATGAAAGGCGATGTCATCGTCACTTGCCCTCGGTCCGGCAAGATGACATCCTGTTGACTGCGAAGCCTTTTGATAAAGCTGAAAATATAATCCCAGCGGCCGCAGTTCAGTCCCGCAATATGGTCTCGCAGTTCATACAAAATTTCATCCATCTCGAATGCAGCGGGAAGCGTTTCAATCAACACCGTCGCACGTATCGTACCAGTCGGAATGTCCAGTTTTTCCTGCGCGAAGACGAATACTTCATTCCATAGTCTTGCTTCCAAATGGCTTTCAAGCTTCGGCAAGTAGAAATACGGACCCGTTCCCCGTTCAAATAATTCCTTCGCATTATGGAAGAAATAAAGCCCGAAATCGAAGAAGCCTCCTGCCATCGGCTCGCCGTCGATTAGGATATGCTTTTCATCCAAATGAAGACCTCTTGCCCTCACCATTAAAACGGCTGTCTCTTCATTCAAAGAGTACTTCTTTCCATTGGAAGCCTGCTCGAACGAAATTGTCCCTCTTATGGCATCTTTGAGATTCAACTGACCGTCGATCATATTCGACCATGTCGGCGAAGTTGCATCTTCAAAATCAGCCATGAACGCTTTCGCTCCGGAGTTAAGTGCGTTAATAATCATTTTCCTGTCGACGGGACCGGTAATTTCAACACGCCGATCCTGCAAATCGGGTGGAATCGGTGCGACCGTCCAATCCCCTTCCCGAATATGCTTCGTTTCTTCAAGAAAGCCCGGCTTTTCGCCAGCATCGAATAGGCGTTGCCTTGTTTCCCTCGCTGCCAGCAATTCCTTTCGCCGGCCATTGAATGTTTCGTGCAGGCTATAAAGGAATTCGAGCGCTTCCGGCGTCAGGATTTCCTCCGTCCCCGCCGTCATTTCACCGATTACATCCATATTGAAACGCGTCTGTTGAGTTGTCAGTTGAATCATCCTTTCATTTATTCGTGGAATCGTTAGGTACTTAAACGAATTGCGCCTCTTCCGTCGACCCCTTCATGGCTGTTGTTGAGGAAGTGCCTCCTGAAATTACCTGAGCCACTTCGTCGAAATAACCCGTTCCGACTTCGCGTTGGTGGCGGGTCGCCGTGTACCCTTTTGATTCATTCGCGAACTCTGCTTCCTGAAGCTTCGAATAGGCTGCCATCCCGTCCGTTTTATAACCATGCGCCAATTCGAACATGCTGTGGTTCAATGAATGGAAGCCCGCTAATGTGACGAATTGGAATTTATAACCCATCTTGCCGAGTTCGCGCTGGAATTTGCCGATTGTCTCGTCATCTAGGTTCGATTTCCAATTGAATGAAGGCGAACAGTTATAGGCGAGCATTTTGTCCGGGAATTTCTCGTGGATGGCGTCCGCAAAGCGTTTCGCTTCTTCGAGATCCGGCGTGGATGTTTCACACCAGATGAGATCAGCATATGGTGCGTATGCGAGACCGCGGGCAATCGCCTGCTCGATGCCAGCTTTCGTCCGGTAAAATCCTTCCGGTGTGCGTTCTCCGGTAATGAATGCATGGTCGCGTGGGTCGACGTCACTCGTGATCAGATCTGCCGCGTCTGCATCCGTCCTCGCAATGATGATCGTTGGGACACCCGATACGTCAGCCGCAAGTCTTGCCGAAATCAAATTCCTGACTGCATTCTGCGTCGGAAGAAGCACTTTCCCGCCAAGATGACCGCATTTCTTTTCTGAGGCGAGCTGATCTTCGAAATGGACGCCGGCAGCGCCTGCTTCAATCATCGCTTTCATCAATTCGAACACATTCAAAGGACCTCCGAATCCTGCTTCCGCGTCAGCGACAATTGGTGCGAACCAATCGAACTCGTCTAGCCTGCCTTCTGCACAGTCGATTTGATCCGCACGCTGCAGCGCCTGATTGATCCGCTTCACGACATTCGGCACGCTGTTCACCGGATATAAGCTTTGATCCGGATACATCTGCCCCGCCATATTCGCATCCGCCGCCACTTGCCAACCGCTCAGATAGATTGCCTGGAGTCCCGCTTTTACTTGCTGGACTGCTTGATTGCCCGTCAGTGCGCCGAGAGCAGCGATAAAATCCTCTTCATGAAGCGATTTCCAAAGCCGCTCTGCCCCTCTTTTCGCCAATGTATGTTCAATTTGAACTGAGCCCCGTAACTTGATGACGTCCTCCGCACTGTATCCTCGTTCGATCCCCGCCCAACGTCCGTCTTCCTGCCAGCTTCTCTCCAACTGCTCCACCTGTTCCTTCATTTCATTCCACACCTTTCATTTAATAGAGTAATTGATACTTTCCTACTGTTCCACAACAGGATAAGTTGTTATACATTACTATATAACAGAATATTAAAACTGTCTGTGCATTTCGACAAAAGGATAGTTTAAGAGGATGAAAGCGGAAATAGCTCGATGAATTCGAAAAGGGGAAGATTATCGAATGGAAAACACCGAAATACGGGAAGAACTTCTACAGCAATTTGCCTGCCTGTTGCAGGATTGGATTCCCAATGATGCCCGCCTCGCGATTGCGTTGAACGGTTGCTATCATTGTTGCGATTCTGGAGACGATGACACATGGATTGATGGCCAACCCGTGCAAGCGGGAAGCATTGCGGCGAAGGTGTTAATGAGTAGGGGTAAAACAGGAATGATGATAGATTCGACTTTGTCAGCGACCCCATCGTATGGCGTCGGATACCCTATCGAAATTGACGGAGAACATGCAGCACTCGTCGTCATCCTTCCACCGGAACCCGGATCGCAAGTCAAGAACGATCCGTTGCGCCTGCTCACCGGAAAGCTTGACGACGAATGGTACCCAGTTCCGCTTGAACAGATCACTCATATTGAAAGCTATCAGAAGAAGACATTCTTCTATACGGAGGACGGGCAATTCAGCATTTCGAGCACGTTGAAGGAGTTGGATAAGCGGCTGCCTGAAATCTTCTTGCGCATTCACCGTTCGTACATTGTGAATACAGCTAAAATCTCGAGGATCTCACGCGATTTCTCTTCGAGTCTTGTCGTGACATTAGTGGATGGAACCGAACTGCCGGTGAGCCAGTCATATGTGAATGATGTGAAATGTGTGCTGGGATTTTGAAGTGTAGGAGATGGTTACTATTTCGGTCTCATTTTTCATCGACTTGAGACGTAAACGAGGAAATAATATGGAGAATTATGGACGAAAAAAAGACTGCAGATAGGATCTAACGTGATTCCATCTGCAGTCTTTATTCATTAAGCATGCTGTTTTTCATATGCGGCAATTTGCTCTTCATATTGGAACGTCAACGCAATTTCGTCCCATCCATTCAATAACATCTGCTTATAATACGGGTCGATGTCGAATGTGTATGTTTTCCCGTCTTCGCCTTTTACCGTCTGTTGTTCAAGATCGATTTCCAATGTATAAGGAGCGGTCTCGCCTTTGGATAAAAGCTCTTCGATTTCCTCGACACGGAGACGGATTGGCAGGATGCCATTCTTGAAGCAGTTATTATGGAAAATATCCGCAAACGACGGGGCGATGACAACTTCGAACCCATAGTCAAGGATTGCCCACGGCGCATGCTCCCTAGAGGAGCCGCAACCGAAGTTGTCATGGGCGACGAGGATCTTGGAGTCTTTGAACCGGTCGTCGTTCAGGACAAATTCTTTGTTTTCCGTACCGTCCGCCTGGAAGCGCCAATGGTGAAAAAGATATTTTCCAAAGCCGGTCCGTTCGATTCGCTTCAGGAATTCCTTCGATATGATCTGGTCTGTATCTACATTTTTTCGATTCAAAGGTGTCATGACGCTGCGCACTTCATTGATCGGTTTCATGGAATCATCCTTTCTTCATCCAGCTTTGTTCATTAGGCATGGGCCAATTTCATTGTACGAACGTCTGTGAAATGTCCGGAAATCGCTGCGGCCGCGGCCATTGCTGGACTCATCAGATGCGTGCGGGAACCCGCCCCTTGCCTGCCTTCGAAGTTCCGGTTAGATGTAGATGCACATCTTTCGCCAGCCGGTACGACGTCATCGTTCATCGCGAGGCACATGCTGCAACCCGATTCGCGCCATTCAAAACCGGCTTCGAGGAACACTTTATCCAAGCCTTCCTCTTCTGCTTGGCGTTTCACAGTGCGTGAACCTGGAACGACGATTGCCGTCACATTCGGATGCACTTTTTGACCTGCGATCACTTCAGCTGCGGCTCGTAGATCGCTCAAGCGGGCATTCGTGCAAGAGCCGATGAAAACGTGCTGGATTGCAATTGAAGTAAGTGGCGTCCCTTCTTCAAGCCCCATATAGGTGAGCGCTTTTTTCAACGCTTCCTTATCGGATTCATCTGTAAAGTCCCCCGAGGACGGCACCTTTGCACTGATGCCGGAACCCATCGAAGGATTCGTGCCCCAAGTGATAAACGGCTCGATTTCATTCGCATCGATTTCAAGAACTGTATCGTATACCGCCCCTTCGTCGGTTGCCAAGGAGAGCCATTGTTCCGCAGCGTCCTCAAACGCTTCGCCTTCAGGGACATGACGTCGTCCTCTCAAATACTCGATTGTCGTCTCATCCGGGCTGATCAAACCGGCTTTCGCCCCCGCCTCAATGGACATATTGCAAATCGTCATCCGTTCCTCCATCGTCATGGAGCGGATTGCTTCGCCTGTATACTCAGCGATATGCCCGGTTCCGACGTCGATGCCGAATTTTGCGATAATCGCAAGGATGACATCCTTCGCAGTAACACCAAATCCGAGCTTGCCATTGATCCGAATTTCCATCGTTTTCGGTTTTGATTGCCAAAGCGTCTGTGTCGATAGGACGTGCTCGACCTCGCTCGTACCGATTCCGAACGCGATAGCGCCAAATGCACCATGCGTGGAAGTATGGCTATCCCCGCAGACTATCGTTTTGCCTGGCTGTGTCAACCCGAGTTCGGGACCGATAATATGGACGATTCCCTGGTCCGGATGCTCCATATCGGCAAGCTCAATGCCGAACTCCTCACAATTTTTCTCCAATGTCGTAATCTGCTTTTTAGCGATCGGGTCGTTTATGATCGGCAAATTCCGGGTCGGAACGTTATGATCCATCGTCGCGAAGCAGAGATCGGGGCGCCGCACTTTCCGTCCCGCCAGCCGCAAGCCTTCAAACGCTTGAGGTGAAGTCACTTCATGCAATAAATGAAGGTCGATATATAATAGGTCAGGCTTCCCCTGTTCTTCGTACACAATATGCTGCTCCCAAATTTTTTCGATGATCGTTTTAGGCATATCAAATTCTCCTTCCATTTCAGACATATGAAAACATGATGCTATTCGAGACGAACTGCAAATCCAGCTCACCGATCACTTTATCCGTCCACTCCATCGTTGAAAGGGCGCGATCTGATCCACCCGCAAGGTCCGCAGTAAAATGTCCATCCTCAAATACGGTATCAACGGCTTTTTCGATTGCTGCCGCTTCCGTCTCCATTTCGAATGAATAGCGGAGCATCATTGCCGCCGACAAAATGGCTGCTGCCGGATTCGCGATGCCCATCCCTGCAACATCGGGCGCTGAGCCATGAACAGGTTCGTACAGGCCGAATCCATCGGAACGAACGCTTGCGGATGGCATGAGGCCGAGCGAACCGGTGATGACGGATGCTTCGTCGCTTAAAATATCGCCGAACATGTTTTCAGTGACGACAACATCAAAGGATTTCGGGTTCGTAATCAATTTCATCGCCGCCGAGTCGACGAGCTGATGCTCAACTTCGACATCCGGATAGCCTTTGCGCTTCTCTTCGACGACTTCCCGCCAAAGCTTGCTCGACTCCAATACGTTCGCCTTATCGACGGATGTCACTTTTCCCCGTCTCATCCGCGCAAGCTCAAACGCTTTTTCAACGATGCGTTCGATTTCTTCACGTGTGTAGACGAGCGTATCGACTGCGGAAGTTTTGGTTTTGCGGCTCGGCTGCCCGAAGTAGATGCCGCCCGTCAGTTCCCGGACGATCATCATATCGACTTCCCGAACAATTTCCTCCTTGAGAGGAGAAGCTTGAAGCAAGGAAGGGACTGCCTTGACCGGACGCAGGTTCGCGAATAAATCAAAGTGCTTCCTGATGGCAAGCAACCCTCTTTCAGGTCGCAATTCTGACGGATTCCGATCCCATTTCGGACCGCCGACAGCCCCTAAGAGAACTGCATCACTTGATTCACAGAGTTCAATTGTTTGCTTCGGGAGTGGGTTATTGAACGAATCGATCGCCGCTCCTCCGATTGAACCGTAATTGAAATGGAATGTGTGGTTGAATCGTCTTGCAACCACTTCAAGAACTCGCACAGCCGCCGACGTTACTTCCGGTCCGATTCCATCGCCCTGTAATACAGCTACTCTTTTTTCCATTGAACTTCTCCTCCTTGTTGTCATAACTTTTTACACAATCTTCAGACTTAGTTTCGTATAAAGTGTTTCTTTCTAATCGGATTTCCGCTTCAGGCGGACGCTTTCCGTGGGCGTCGCTTCAGCCAATCGAACAGCGAAGGGTTCGATTTGCCGTATTTCTGCGTTCTTTGCAGAAATTAAGGCATCCCTTAGTTGCTCCCAACGCTGCGCTTTTGCTCGCAAAAGCCGTTCTTCGTGACGGCTTTCGTTGCGGGGTCTTCTGCTGACGCTTTTCCCACCGGAGTCGCCGCCTTCCGCTTCAATCCTTATAGATCCCGTCTAAAATATAACTTCTATATACTAAAAACGCATAAACAGCTAGAATTACGCATAAATCCTTGTAAAAGCTCATAAACTGCAAAATTTACTCATAAACTGCTAAACTCACGCATAAATCGCGAAATTAACGCATAAATCCCCACAATCACGCATAACGCAATTTCATGCCAGCTATTATTGACTAACTGTTTCCGCCACTTTCACTTGATCCTTCACTAACTTTCGATTAATAGCGTTCAAGTAGGCTTTTGCTGATGCTTCCAATACGTCTTGTGAAACGTCGCGTCCTGTGAAGGTTTCACCGTTGAAGCGCAAGTTGACGACTGCTTCCCCTAAAGCATCGCGGCCTTTGCCGATAGATGTGACGCGGTAATCCAGAATATTGACTTGGCCTTTGACGAGCAATTCGAGTGCGTTGAAGATTGCCTCGACTGAACCTGCGCCGGTTGTGGCAACGACGACGTTTTCTCCTGAAGGGACATTCGCTGCGATCGTTGCGGTCGGAACGTTCGACGTGCCGTATTGGACTTGCACATTCGTCAATTCATAGATTTCCGCATCTGCGTACGCAATCTGCTTTCCTGTGAAGAGGACGAACAGATCGTCTTCCGTTATTTCCTTCTTGCGGTCGGCGAGCTTCTTGAACTCGACAAACGCTTCATTCATTTGCGCGTCGCTTAGTTCAAAGCCCATTGAAATAGCACGGTCCTTGAATGCATGGCGGCCTGAATGCTTGCCGAGTGCTAACGGAGCCGTCGTTTCGCCGATCAGTTCCGGTGTGATGATTTCATACGTTTCCCGATTTTTCAGCATGCCGTCCTGATGGATTCCGGATTCATGCGCGAATGCGTTTTTCCCGACGACCGCCTTGTTGGGCTGAATGACGACACCTGTCAACTGGCTGACCAATTGGCTTGTGCGCTTGATCTCTTGCAAGTTAATGTCCGTTTCAAACCCGTAAACGTCCTTACGGATATGGAGGGCAACCGCGATTTCTTCGAGCGCTGCATTTCCAGCCCGTTCACCGATCCCGTTAATCGTGCCTTCGACTTGATCGGCACCATTTTCAATCGCTGCGATGGAGTTTGCGACAGCCATACCTAAATCGTTATGGCAATGCGCAGAAAGTTTCACACGCTCAATGCCCGTCACATTCTCCTTCAAGAATTTGAATAAAGCCCCATATTCTTGCGGCGTTGCATAACCGACCGTGTCTGGGATATTGATTGTCGTCGCACCGGCTTTGATCACTTGATTGATGATCCGGACGAGGAATGCAGGGTCGGAACGGAATGCGTCTTCTGCTGACCATTGAACGAGAGGAAAGAATTTTTTTGCATATTTTACGGCTTCAACTGCAATATCCACGACTTGGTCAGGCGTCTTCATCAATTTATGTTCCATATGGATTGGAGACGTGGCCAAAAACACATGGAGATGAGGTTGCTGTCCGCCTTTAAGTGCTTCCCATGATGTATCGATATCACTTTTCATTGCGCGGGCAAGCCCGGTCACTGTCGAGTTCTTCACTGTATTCGCAATGCGCTGCACCGCTTCGAAATCACCAGGTGAGGAAGCAGGAAACCCTGCTTCGATCACCGTAGCGCCAAAACGTTCTAGTTGGCGGGCAATTTCCATCTTTTCAGCCGTGTTCAGATTGATGCCGGCCGATTGTTCACCATCACGAAGTGTCGTATCAAAGATGTCAATTTTTCGCACTACCCACCACTTCCTCCTGTTTTGATTTCTTGCCTTCATTTACGAATGGCATCATCGCACGAAGCTTTTCGCCGACGACTTCAATTTGGTGCTTCGCTTCCGACTCCTCATATGCATTGTATTTCGGGCGGCCGTTTTCGTTTTCTGCAATCCAGCCCTCTGCGAATTTACCTTCTTGGATATCAGTTAGAATGTCTTTCATACGTGCTTTCGTGTCCGCATCAACTACACGCGGCCCTGATACGTAATCGCCCCATTCAGCTGTGTCGGAAATCGAATAGCGCATTCCGGACATGCCGCCTTCGTACATGAGGTCGACGATCAGTTTCAATTCATGCATCGTTTCGAAATATGCAAGTTCAGGCTGATAACCCGCTTCCACTAATGTTTCAAAGCCGGCTTTGACGAGGGAAGTCAATCCGCCGCACAGTACTGCCTGCTCACCGAATAGGTCCGTTTCCGTCTCTTCCTTGAATGAAGTTTCAAGTACGCCTGCACGAGCTGAGCCGATCCCTTTCGCATAAGCGAGAGCGACGTCTTTCGCTTGGCCGGAAACGTCTTGGTATACCGCGAACAATGCCGGTACGCCAGCGCCTGCTTCAAATGTTCTGCGAACTAGATGTCCCGGGCCTTTCGGTGCGACGAGGAATACGTCGACGTCTGCGGGAGGTACGATCTGTCCGAAGTGGACGTTGAATCCGTGTGCAAATACGAGTGATTTGCCCGCTTTCAGTGCCGGTTGGATCTCTTCGTCATACACTTGCTTCTGTCTTTCGTCTGGAAGTAGGATCATGATAAGATCCGCTTGTTCAGCTGCTTCAGCTACTGTTTTCACAGCTAGGCCGTCTTCTTTAGCCTGATCATATGATTTTCCTGGGCGTACGCCGACGACTACGTTGAATCCAGAGTCTTTCAAGTTCTGTGCATGTGCGTGACCTTGTGAGCCGTAACCGACGATTGCGATCGTCTTTCCTTGTAGAAGTCCTTCATTGATATCCTGGTTATAATACATTTTAGCCATTGTTAGTTCCTCCTTGGAATTTTAGGTATTATATTTATATTGTCGATTTCCGCTCCAGGCGGACGCTTTCCGTGGGCGAGGCTGAGCCAATCGAACTGCGAAGGGTTCGATTTGCCGTATTTCTGCGTTCTTTGCAGAAATTAAGGCAGCCTGCTCGCACCGCTACGCTTTTGCTCGCAAAAGCCGTTTTTCATGACGGCTTTCACAGGAGTCGCCGCCCTCCGCTTCAATCAACTAGAATTGCAAACTTTATTAGTACTTATTTTAAAATGGATAACTGTGGTGAATTGACTTTTTGGATTTCACGGGTGAATGCCGTTGCTCCGGTCCTTGACAATTCTTTGATGCCATAGGGTTTTACGAGATCGATGAATGCCTCAATTTTCTCAGGGGCGCCGGTCACTTGGTACGTGACGACGTTTTTCCCTGAATCGATGACCGTAGCGCGGAACGGTTCGATGATGCTATTGATTTCACTGCGCGCATGCGGCGGAGAGACGACTTTCACTAGCGCCAACTCCCGCATGACAATTGCTTTATCAGTGATGTCATTCACTTTGATGACGTCAATCTGCTTTTGCAGCTGCTTAAGTAGCTGTTCGATTTTCCGTTCATCCTCCACATGGACGATGAATGTCATTTTTGACATGCCCGGCTGTTCGGAATGCCCGACTGTGATGCTTTCGATGTTGAATTGCCGTTTCATGAGCAATCCAGTCACTCGGTTCAGCACCCCGCTTTGATTGATTACCGTCACTGTAATGACTCTTCTCATTTGCTCTTCACCCCGATCATTTCCTGTAGTCCTTTTCCTGGGGCAACCATCGGATAGACGTTTTCCAGCATTTTCACCCGGCAATCGATGAGTACTGGTTCATCCGACAGAAGGGCTTCCCGGAAAATTTGTTCAGCGTCCTCTTTTTTCGTGATGCGGTACCCTTTCAGGTCATATGCTTCCGCAAGCTTGACGAAATCCGGCTGGACTGGAATCAATGATTGTGAGTAGCGTTCATCGTAGAACGTCTCCTGCCATTGGCGCACCATTCCGAGAGCTCCGTTATTCAAGATGACGACTTTTACCGGGATTCTCATCTCTTGGAGAAGAGATAGCTCCTGCGCTGTCATTTGGAAACCACCATCGCCAACGATCGCGACTACCCTTTCATCCGGCTTCGCGATTTGCGCGCCGATTGCAGCGGGGAATCCGAAGCCCATCGTTCCAAGCCCCCCCGACGTGACCCAAAAGTCGGGATTGTTCAATGAATAGTATTGTGCAGCCCACATCTGATGCTGTCCGACGTCCGTCGTAACGATTGCATCCCCCTCGGTAATGCGGTGAATCATTTGAATCGCTTCCTGAGGCAGGAATTCGTGCTCGTCGATGTTGTACCATAACGGTGCTTCTTCCTGCATACCTCTCAAGTATGCGAGCCATTCTTCGGTGTCCGGCACATTGAATTCCTGGTTAAGCAATGCTTGCAATGCTTCCTTCGAGTCCGCCACGATCGGGATTTCAGTCGGGACGTTCTTTCCGATTTCCGCAGGGTCGATGTCGATATGGATGACTTTTGCATGCGGTGCGAAAGATTCCAGATTTCCTGTCAGCCTGTCGTCGAAACGGGCACCGACGTTGATTAATAAGTCGCACTCGCTAATTGCCATGTTCGCCGTGTATGTTCCGTGCATGCCTGCCATGCCTAGGAACAGCTCATGGTTACCGGCGATGCAGCCGAGTCCGAGCAATGTGTTCGTGATTGGAATCCGTTTTGTTTCCACCAATGTTTTCAGTTCTTCCATCGCCTGGCCGTGCAATACGCCCGCGCCGGCAAGGATGAGTGGCTTCCGTGCAAATCGGATCGCTTCGGCCGCTTTCTGTATTTGCAAGTAATTCGGAGTGGTCGTCGGCTGGTAGCCCGGCAGATTCACCTCAGAAGTGCGTTCCTCTTTCGTGACGAAGATTTCAGTAGCCACGTTTTTTGGAATATCAACGACAACCGGACCGCGTCTTCCTGTTGAAGCGATATGGAATGCTTCTTTGATGATCCTCGGAAGGTCCGCGACGTCTCGCACCTGGTAGTTATGCTTTGTGATCGGCTGCGTAATTCCGATGATATCGGCCTCCTGGAATGCATCCGTCCCAATGACGGTGCTTGCCACCTGTCCAGTGAAGACGACGAGCGGCAATGAATCCATCATTGCATCTGTAATCCCCGTCACCAGATTCGTCGCGCCCGGACCTGATGTCGCGATGACAACGCCCGGTTTGCCGGATACTCGCGCATAGCCTTCCGCTGCATGGATGGCTCCCTGTTCATGACGGGCAAGCACATGGGGAATCGGATCCTTGTATAATGCGTCATAAATTGGTAGGACGGCACCTCCAGGGTAACCGAAAATGACTTCGACACCTTGGTCTTTCAACCCTTGAATCAAGACCGCAGAACCATCCATCGGTTGATTATTCTGTTTTTCGTCTTGAGATTTCGGCGTCATTTCCATAACTGCCTGCTTCGTTTGAACTTCCGCACTCATATACGAACTCCTCCTTACTTTTCTAATGGTTAATTTTTATTAAAAAAAGAAAAGCCTTTTCTCCCCACACAAAGAAACCTCGTTCTTCGTATAAGGGATGAAAAAGCTTTTCATGGTACCACCCTTGTTCGCGACATTAGCCGCCTCGTGAATGGACCCATTACGTTAAGGTCCATTCGCTGATAACGAGCCCGTATCTTGCACGAGCCCGGGATTGCCTACTCGGTTTCCCTTTCAGCAGTCCACTCCGGGGTGATATCGCGGATAGTTGCATTGCCGGCTTCCAGCACGACCGGCTCTCTGTGAATGCAAGGATCTATCCCCTTTTGCCCCATCATCGAATTGTTATATTTTCATTACTCCGCCTGTACTTGCAGACGTGACAAGTTTTGAATATCTGGCCAAATAGCCTTTTTTAATTTTCGGTTCAAATGGCTGTAGCTTCGATTTGCGCGCTGCCAATATTTCGTCTGACACTTTCAGCTCGATTGTTCGGTTCGTCAAATCGATATCGATAATATCTCCATCTTCGACTAATGCTATCGGCCCGCCTTCAGCCGCTTCCGGTGAGATGTGGCCGATGGAAATGCCTCGGGATGCCCCAGAGAACCGGCCATCAGTAATGAGCGCCACTGTCGTTCCTAGGCCTCTTCCTTGGATGGAAGATGTCGGAGCAAGCATTTCCGGCATGCCCGGCCCGCCTTTCGGACCTTCGTAGCGGATGACGACGACATGCCCTTCACGGACTGTGCCATTGTCGATATTCTCCTGCGCAGCTTCCTGGGATTCGAAGACAATCGCTTCACCAGTGAACTGCTTGATGGAAGGATCGACCGCCCCGACTTTGATGACTCCGCCTTCAGGAGCAATATTTCCGAATAGGACGGATAAGCCGCCTACCGGACTGTACGGATTATCTTTCGTCCGAATCACTTGATCGTTTGTAATATGATAATCCTGGACGTCCTCCCTCATCGTTTTTCCTGTGATGGTGATGCGATCCGGGTGGATGGCTCCAGGTATTTTTGTTAGTTCATTGATGATGGCACTGACGCCGCCTGCTTTGAAAATGTCATCCATCGAGATATCGGATGCCGGCATGATTTTCGCTAAGTACGGAACCCGTTCGGCAACTGTGTTAATATCCTGGACGCTATATTCGATTTCCGCCTCGTGCGCAATCGCCAATGTATGTAAGACCGTATTGGTCGATCCGCCCATCGCCATATCTAGTGCGAATGCGTCATCGATTGCTTCCTTCGTAATGATGTCGCGCGGTTTGACATCCTCTTTCACCATGCGGATCAAGTTCTTAGCCGCTTCCTTGATCAGTTTGTGACGCTCATCGGATGTTGCGACAATTGTTCCATTGCCCGGCAACGCCATTCCTAGCATTTCCATCAGGCAGTTCATTGAGTTCGCGGTGAACATTCCTGAGCACGAGCCGCATGTCGGACATGCATTAGCTTCAATGTCAAGAAGCTCTTCCGCCGTCATCTTGCCCGATTTGTATGCTCCGACCCCTTCAAATACGGATGTAAGGGAAAGCGGTGAACCTGATGAGGAGACGCCCGCTTCCATCGGTCCGCCTGAGACGAAGACGGAAGGGACATTCGTCCGAACCGCTGCCATGAGCATGCCAGGCGTGATCTTGTCACAGTTCGGAATGTAGAACACTCCGTCGAACCAGTGAGCATTGATGACCGTTTCAGCAGAATCCGCAATCAGTTCGCGGCTCGGCAGTGAATAACGCATTCCAATATGCCCCATCGCGATTCCATCATCTACACCGATCGTGTTGAATTCGAATGGAACCCCTCCGGCTTCCCAAATTGCCTCTTTTACAATTTCAGCAAATTTATTTAAATGTTTGTGGCCCGGAATAATATCAATATATGAATTACATACACCGATGAAAGGTTTCTCTAAATCTTTCGTTTTAACACCCGTTGCGTAAAGGAGACTCCTATGAGGCGCACGGTCAATCCCTTTTTTAATCATGTCACTTCTCATTGCTATCTCTCCTAATCAAATCATCCAAAAGCTGTCAAACTAAATGAATTGCGTGAAATGAATCACATATCTAAATAGATTGTTGCTATCATATATCGTATTTTCACCTACGTCAACCGTCTTTTTATAATTATTGTTCAATTATGAATTATGGTTTATATTGTATCCGCTTACATGTGCGATATATTGCATATTATAGGAATTATGACTATCTGAAAATATTTTTTATTTTATTGTTGACGTTGGTGATTGATGAGCGGAAATTTGGCTAGTGAGCGAAATGGGTTCGGTGGCCTGAAGACTTTTAGTAAGATTTCGAGAGAAAATTCGAAAGCGCTTTTGCTGAATGGCAAAAGCGCATAAATTTGAAAATAGGCGCATAAGTCTTTCCAGGAACGCATAAATCGCCACAAACACGCATAAAAATTTTTTATGCGCATTTGGAGCGATTTATGCGTCAGTATTTGTATTTATGCGTGCTTGCAGGAAGTTATGCGCTTTTTGCTTCGCCCATGTTGAGATAATGGTGCCCTTCTCCGTTACTCATTGAATTTATCGATCCGCCATCCGGATTTTTTCACGTAGTCGTAGCTTACGATGATCGTCTCGGCGGTTCGGGTGTCGCCAATCGGGACAGTGAGTTCGAACGTCTTCCTGCCTTTTTTCGATTTTATCTCTCTAGCTGTCGCAATCTCCCATTGGTGCAGAGAGCCCGGCGCTTCTTCCACTTCGGGTGAAGCCAACTTTCCTTTGTGCTTTAAGATGCCATTATCTTTCATGAATCGTTTCGCTTTCTTCTTCGTCACGAACTTTTGAAGTTCAGCCTTCATCTTCTTTTTAGAATCCAAGTGGGCGGCTAAATAGCGGTACTCCAATCCTTTATGGGCGAATGTCTTGTACTCGCCTTCCTTATACAATCCGCCGGCCTGGATGATTGCGGCCGATCCGGTCCATGCGGTTGCAAGTTCCACGGCACCCTTCGGCGTTAGGTCGGCTTGGCCGATTGATCGTTTCCCGCCGCAAGCCGATGTCGTGAGCAATAGTAAAATGACCGCGACTATGTTCATTGTCCTCTTTTTCATTGTGCAACCCCCTGACTGGCTAATACTTAAACGTATGAACTAGCAGGTTGCCGCATACGCCGAGATGGCGATTTCAGCGTTTTTCATTCCCTCACTGCAACGGAATCGGTCTTTTGCAACTTGAATTTATTCTCAAACAGACTTGCCACAAGCGCCCCGACTGTCAGGTTGACGACCATATTGGCGACGGCGGGAACAGCGGCGAGCGAGCTGACGTGCTCCATCGCAAGAGTCGCGGCAAGCGCAGTGTTGCAGATACCTGTATGAAAGAGGATTGCGCGGGCGTTCTGTTCGGTCACCTTCAGCAGCTTCGCGATGAAATAGCCGCCAGCCATCGGGATGCATACTTGGAGGATGACTGCTGCGAATACGAGAGGCAGCACCGAAAGATTTTGCTCCAATGATTGCTGGGCACTCGAAATGACCGACAGGATGACGACGAACAACGCGAGCTGGGAGAGGACGGATGTGTACGGTTTGATGACTTCCACCTTTTTTGTCCACTTCCATTGAATGAACAATCCCGCCAACAACGGAATGAACACGATATAAATGATATTAAGGAACAACGGCCAAAATGCGATTGGAATCAACTTTCCCGCAAACACTTGCACGAGCGTAGGCGTCAATACCGGCGAGATGAATGTATCCATCGTAGCCATCGTGATGCTTAACGCCACTTCGCCGCCTGCGATGAATGTGTAGATATTGGCGGATGTGCCGCTCGGTACCGCCCCCGCCAAGATGACGCCTGTCGCAATTTCCGCTTCGTCCTTGAAGAACAGGTACGCGATTGCTATCGAAACGCCGACTGTCATTGTCCACTTGAGGAAGACGCCGAGAAATGCGAATTTCGGTTTTTTGATTACTGCCATCAGTTTATCAGTCGACAAAGATAGCCCCATGAGAAGGAAGATCGTTCCGAGCCCGGCGCCTGTCAAACTGCGTATCGGAATGAAAAAGTCAGGTGCCAAGTACGCGATCAAGGACAGAAGGACAATCCATATCGGCAAATATTTCGATACGATTCCTGTCGCCACTTGCAATGCTTTCAACGGATTTCCTCCTTTACAAAAAGACCTGCGCCTAGAATCGACTAACCGATTCCAAGCACAAGTCGTCATAATTTCGTATATAAATAAGCGCCGTTCTCCATTTTGTCCAAATCGGCCTTGTCACCGATTTGTACAGGGTCATCCATCCTCGCGGTTACTTTCACATTCGCCTCGTCAAGCTGGATGAGCGCGATCGTATAAGGGGCGATGTCCGCGAACTCGGCGGGTGCGATGTGGATATCCGTAAAGCTGAAGACCGTTCCTATCGGAGACACTTCCTGTGCTTCAAGCTTGCCGGTTCTGCACTGCGGGCATGTGTATTTTGATGAGACACTTACGTAATCGCATGAATTGCATTTGAAAATTTTCATGTCTTCACACCCTCTCCAAAATATGCACCGTTGAATACGAACCTGTGCCGCCCAAATTTTGAGCCAATGCAAGCCTTGCCCCATCCACTTGGTTCGGTGCAGTACCACGAAGTTGCCGGACAAGGTGATATATCTGCGCGATTCCTGTCGCACCAATCGGATGGCCACGTGACAGCAAGCCACCACTCGTATTGACCGGCTTGTCTCCAGTCGATTTCGTCCGTCCCTCTTCGACCGCTTTCCATCCTTCGCGTTTGTTGAAGAAGCCCAATTCCTCGATGGCGAGCACTTCCGTCATCGAAAAGCAGTCATGGATTTCTACGACATCGATATCTTCTGGCCCAACACCCGCTTTTTCATAAGCGAGGCGGCCCGATTCCCTGATGGCCGGGATGGATAACAGATCATCAGCGTCCTGCATTTGCGTAGGGCCCGAGCTTTGGGCGGATGAACGGATATGCACGCCCGATTTCTTCTTCGAAATGACGAGCGCAGCTGCACCGTCCGTCATCGGCGAGCAGTCGAACAGGCCTAACGGATTCGTAATGATGCGCGCATTCATAATTTCATCGAGCGTCGCAGGTTTCTGGAATTGCGCGAGCGGATTATTGAGTGCATGCTCGCGGTTCTTCAAGGCTACCATCGCCAAATGTTTTTTCGATGCGCCTGTTTCATAAAAGTACCGGTTTGCCAAGACGCCGAAAAAGCCTGGGAACGTCAATCCCGCCTGCTTTTCATTCGAATCGTTGTCCATTGCTGCATTGATTGCCTGTGTCACTTCGGAAGTGGACGCATGCTTCATCTTTTCCACCCCCGCAACAAGCACCGTTTCATATTCACCGCTCAAGATGCCCATGATGCCTTGCCGCAATGCAATTCCACCCGAAGCGCAAGCCCCTTCGACCTTCGCTGTCGGAATGAATCCTAGCCCCAATTCATTGGCGACGATCGCACCAAGGATTTCCTGGTTATAGATGGCGCCTCCCATGAAGTTCCCTACATAGACAGCATCGACTTTCGGATTGCCGGCATCCTCTAATGCCTTGATGCATGCCTCCAACAATAATTCCTTCATTGACTTGTCGACGAACGTACCGAATTGCGTCATTCCGATTCCATGGACATATACATTCGTCATGCCTTGACCTCCTCATGCTTGCTCCGGAGTTCCCGTTTTAGGATTTTTCCGTACGAGCTCTTTGGCAGTTCATCCACGATATGAATCTCTTTCGGCTTTTTAAAGCTTGCCATGTTTTCGATGCATAAGGCGATAAGCTCCTCTTCCGTCACTTCCACCGTGCCGTTCAAGACGACGTAGGCGATGACATTCTCTCCCCACTTCTCGTCTGGCACGCCGATGACGCAAGTCTCCTTCACGCCGTTATGCAAGTTAAGCACTTCCTCCACTTCACGCGGATAGATATTGACGCCTCCCGAAATGATGACGTCCTTTTTGCGGTCGACGATATGAAGATACCCTTCGGCGCTCTTCCAACCGAGATCGCCTGTATGGAGCCATCCGTCCTTCAATGTCTCTTCCGTCGCCTGCTTATTATTCCAATAGCCTTGCATGACGAGAGATCCTTTGCAGATGATTTCGCCCACTTCTCCGTCAGCGACTTCATTCCCTTCGTCATCGACAATCTTCATATCGACGAAGAGCCCTGTGCGGCCGCATGATTCCAGCCTGTTGCTCATTTCGTTCTTCGGCATCATTGTAATGCACATCGGTGCTTCGACTTGTCCGTATGTTTGGGCGAAAATCGGTCCGACGAGCGACAATGCCTGTTCTAGCTTGCTAGCTGCAATCGCAGAACCTGCCATATTGATCGTTTTCAGCGTCGACAGTTTCACCGGGTTAAAATTCGGGTGTTGGATCATCAAGTTCACCATCGTCGGCACAAGGAAAATCGTCGATACTCGCTCCCTCGCCAAGTCATTGACGAATTCTTCCGGTTCGAATTTATCGAATACGACTTGCGTCAATCCATACAGCCAGGCGACATGCGAAAGGAAGTTACTGCCGTGTGTCAATGGCGCGACATGCCCGATGATGTCGTCATAGTCCGTACCACAAGCGACGGCAAGCGACAAAGCACCCGATATCATATTGCGGTGTGACAGCATGACGCCTTTCGGATTGCCCGTCGTTCCCGATGTATACATGATCGCGAACAGATCGTCTTCCCCGATTTCTTCTATATATTGTTTTCCGAGGTGTGCTTTTACGGCTTGCTCATAGTCCTCTCCAATTTTCAGTACGGCGACATCCGTTCCAATTGGTTCAATCAATTCCGCATCCCCGATGACAAGGCACACATCGGCATCTTTCAGCATGTAGTTATGCTCTTTCGGATGTAGCCGATAATTTAATGGGACTTTAATGACGCCCGTGAGCGCTGTAGCGACGTCAAGTTCAATATGCTCAAGTCGATTTGCCATAAGGATACCGACACGGTCACCTTTCTTCAGCCCTGTTTCATGGAAATAGGCTGTCAGGGCGAAAACCCGCTCCATCATTTCCCGATATGTAAGTAACCGATCCTTATCCTTCACAGCCACCTTGTCCGGATAAGCGATGGCCGATTTCATTGCTAACTTCCCCAATGTTTCCATGCCCCTCACTCCTTCTCCCTAAATTGAAATACAGGAATGCCATAAATCTCATCCAGCCCCCGTTGCATACGGATGCCGTTCAATGGTAAGAGGGCAAACTCAATCGTGACGGCGACCGGATTCTTGCCGTCGATGAAATGCCCACCGTTCAAATTCTTATTACAGTCGACGAACATCCCGTGGAAATGGACTTCAAGCTTACCTTCCATGTCGAGACCGACAAAGCCGGTCCCCGACAGCAATTCAACCGGCGTATCTGTTACGGTTTCCGATGAATAGTACAGCGTGTTATCTTCTTTTCGATCCAATTGGACATATGTTGCGTACTCAAGCGACCCCAGACATTGAAATTGCGCTGCCTCCACCCCGAACTCCTTGCAGACGCCTTTGATCCCTTCAAACAGATCGATGCCTTTCATGAATCGCCCGGCAATCCGATCTGACTTCCTGTCATGCACGGCTTGTATCCGCTTATCCAAAGCTATAACCTCCATCGACCTTCAACACTTGGCCGGTCGTATATCCCGATTCCGGCAATGCGAAATAGAGGACGGCTTCCGCAATATCGGCAGGAGTCCCCATCCGTTTGACGGCTTGCTGGCTGACGTCATATGGAACGCCAGAAGTGATTCCCGTCTCGGTTGCCCCCGGTGCCACTGAATTGCAAGTAATGCTGAGGGAACCCAATTCCTTTGCCGCCCATTTCGTCAAGGCGATGACCGCCCCTTTCGATGCTGCGTATGCCGGACCGGATCGTCCATTAGCGTCATCTCCCGAAGTGACACCGCCATTAATTCCTGAGATGGAACTGATATTGATGATCCGTCCATACTTCTGATCGATCATATGCGGGTAAATGACCGCCTGCATGAACAGGAATGCAGCTTTCACATTCGTGTCCATATCACGGTCCCAAATATCGAGCGGAGTATTGTCGATTCCGAGCCTTCCGCAAGTCCCTGCATTGTTCACTAAAATATGCAGTTCCCCGAATGAATCTGAGGCACGTGCGACAGCGGCTTTGACGAATTCGGGATCTCGGATGTCGCCTAGACATTCCAACAATTTCGAGTCCGGATACTCCGATTGGATGGATTCGATTGTTTTACTGCAAGGATTCAAATCGATCAGGACGAGATTCGCGCCTTCTCTAGCAAGACGGACGGCGGACTCGGCTCCTATGCCGCTCGCCGCTCCCGTTATGATTGCTGTTTGCCCCTTAAGTTTCATGCCAAACTCCCCCTATTTGACGTTTAATAAATCCGGCAAAAATGTAGATATTTGCGGTACGAAGGTAATTAGCAGCAGAATGATGATCGAAGAAACGATGAACGGCATAACCCCTATCGATAACCTGCCGATCGATGTCCCCGAAATGCCCGCCGCGACAAATAAGTTCAAGCCTACAGGCGGTGTGAAGAGTCCGATTGCCAAGTTGACTGTCATGAAGACACCGAAAACGGTCGGATCGACATCCATGAAGAGCATGATCGGCAATAGAATCGGAATGAAAATATAGTACGCGGAAATTGCATCGATGAACATTCCTGCAATCAACAGTAATACGTTGACAAGCAATAGGATGATGATCGGGTTTTCCGAAATACCGAGCATCGCACTGGAAATCTGTCTCGCAATCTGCTCCGTCGTAATGATATACGCATAGACGGATGCCGCACTTACGATGAACATGACGGTCGCTGTCTGTACCGATGCTGCGACTAAAATATCGTATAGTTTCTTCAAGTTCAGTTCACGATAGATGACGAAGCCGACGAATAGACCGTAAAAAACTGCGACTACTGCAGCTTCTGTCGGTGTGAAATATCCGCCATAGATCCCACCTAAAATGATAATAGGTATCATTAATCCCCAAAAAGCACTTACAAACGCTCTCAAACGCTCTTTACCTGTTGCCTTCTCTCGAACAAACCCTTCAATAGGGCCTTCCGTCCGTTCCTGTTTCCACCTGACATACATTGCAGCAAGAATGAATCCGCCGCCAAGCAATAATCCCGGGATGATGCCCGCAATGAATAATCGTCCAATCGATACCGGTATCTGGTCGCCAGCAACTACGGCAAACACGATGAAAGCGATACTTGGAGGAATGATGATACCAATCGCGCCTGAACTTGCCACTAGTCCTCCAGCCGTCTCTTTCTTATAACCGTTCTTCACCATTGCCGGAATGAGAATTCCACCGATTGCAGCAACTGTCGCTGGGCCCGATCCTGAAATCGCGGCAAAGAATATCGCCGTCATGACAGTGACGAAAACGATTCCACTCTTCCGATGGCCGACCAACGTTTGTGCAAACTCAATCAGCCTTTTCGAAATGCCAGCCTGTTCCATGATGACTCCCGCCAAAATGAAAAACGGAATCGCAAGCAACGTGAACTTCGACACGCTTGAATACATGATATCAGCGACCAATTCAAGGCCGAACATCCCGCTGCCCGTGAACAGTACAGCAATGGATGAAATGGCAAGCGCCACCGCGATCGGCAGCCGAAGCATGACGAGCAAGAAAAACAGACCAAATAATATTAAAGCCATCATAGCGCCTGCTCCCCTTTCCCATTTTGCTCACGGTACTCTTTGATCGTCGCTTGCACAGTCCTGAACAGGCACAAAGCCGCTCCAATCGGCATTGCCATGGAGAATATCCATTGCGGCCATCCGAGTGCAGGTGTTTTCTGGCCCATTTGCACTTGGAATAAAAGCATTTGAATCCCGAAATAGACAAGAATGACAAATAAAAGCGACATCAAGACGCCAACGAGAATCGTAATGATGTTTTTCACAACTACATTCGCTAAATCATAAATCAATGTAAAGCCTAGGTGTGCGTATTGGCGCACACCTATGGCTGTCCCGACAAACGTAAGTGCTACGAACAAGTTCACTGTGATTTCCTCGGCAAAGGAAAACGAATAGCCTAAGAATCCCCTTGAAACTATGTTGACAAAAGCGATTGTGGACATGATGGACAAAACGATTACAACAATCCACTCTTCTAATCTGCTAATCACTCTCTCCATTCATGTTCCCTCCACTTATTGATCTTGGAACGCTTTCAGCAAATCTTCGCCCCAGATGTCTTTGTATTTTTCGTATAGCGGTTGAACAGCAGCTTTGAATTCTTCCATTTCCGCTTCAGTCGGCTCATAAAATTGCATGCCGGCAGCTTTCAACTCTTCAATTTGCTTCGACTCTTTTTCGCGTGCAAGCACGATTTGGTAAGCCGCGGCTTCTTTTCCGAGTTTCTTGAACAGCTCTTGGTCTTCCTTGCTCATCGAGTCAAATAGCTTCTTGTTAATGCCAAGCACTAGCGGGTCATATGAATAGTTCCATTGCGTCAAATAATCTTGGACTTCATTCAGCTTGGAAGAATGGATGACGTCAATCGGATTTTCCTGCCCGTGGATTGTGCCTTGCTGCAGTGATGTGAACACTTCAGAGAATGCCATTGTCGTTGGGTCCGCACCTAATGCACGATACAAATCCGTGTACATGTTAATGCCTGGTATACGGATTTTCATGCCTTTCATATCTGCAGGCGATTTGATTTCATGCTTGCTGTTCGTCACTTGACGGAAGCCGTTTTCGCCAAATCCAAGCAATTCTACGCCTTTTTCATTAAGGATTTCACCGATCATTTCACCGCCCTTGCCACTGAACACTTTATCCGCTTCCGCATGTTCACTGAACAGGAATGGAGCACTCGGAACCCCGAATCGGTCATCAAGGATGGAGTAAATAATTGTGGAGTGCAAGCTTAAATCGGTCTGCCCTTTCGCCAGTAGCTCGACACCTTTCCCTTGGTCCCCGCCCGATAACTGTTCATTCGGGAACACTTCGATATTGACCCTGCCGTCTGTTTCATCCTTCATGTCATTGGCGAGTTTCTCCGCTGCTTTGTACCAAGTGGATGAGTCATTCACCGTTACGGACATTTTCAAATTGTATTTTTTGTCGCTCGATGCGCTGCCTGAATCATCTTTTGAACATGCACCAAGCATAAGCATTGCGGTTAACCCGATTGCACCTAAAATTCTTCCCTTTTTCATCTTCATTTCATTTCCCTCCATTAGTTCCTATTATTTTTTCGTGAATAAAATCGACTACATGCAGCGCGCGGGCAGTTCCGGACAAACCTTCCCTTTCTACGCCGACTTTCATTTGAAGCAGACACCCTGGATTCGTCGTTATGATCGTCGTTGCCTGAACCCGTTTCACCTCTTCCATTTTCGAACCGAGAATCCGTGATGCCATTTCTGGTTGAAGTAAATTATAGATACCTGCGGAACCGCAGCATAAATGCGCACCGGGCATTTCCACAAATAAACTGCCTTTGGCTGCTTTCAAAATCTCCCTCGGCTCATCCTTCACACCGTTCACATTTCGTAAATGGCACGAATCCTGGTAAGTGACGATTTCAGTTGCTTCGGTCGGCGGTTGTTTCACCAGCTCATCCACAATGCCAAGCTTCACGAGCAGCGAGGAAATATCAATCTGTTTTTCAACGAATTGACGTGCCAATGTATGCAACGTCGGATTCTCTTCAAACAGCCTGTCATACTCGGACAAGAATGCCCCGCAACCACCGGCATTGTTGACGATATAATCGATACCTTTGAGGGCGAATGCTTCCAGATTCGCTTTCGCGTTCCTTCTCGCCCGTTCCATTTCACCGCTATGCCCTTGCAAAGCTCCGCAGCATTGCTGATTTTTCGGAATGACCACTTCACAGCCGAGCATGTTCAACAGTTCGATCGTATTCCGGTTCGTCTCCTGAAACATCGTATCCATGAGGCAGCCCGCGAAGAAGGCGACCTTTGTTTTCTTTTCGGTTGGCGTCTCTAGTGCCCTCCGCTTCTTCGGCGGGTCGGGCAGCGACATTTCCATCTCTTTCATGAATGGCGGGAAGAGCTCGAGGAATCCGACTTTCCGCACGATTTTCTGCAATCCCGTTTTCTGATAGAATGTCACTAGCTTCACAGCGGTCTTCATTTTCCGCTGGTCAGCGAAAAGATGGTCGAACGCACCTTTCCGGATCGCCTTCTCCTTAAATGACTGCGATTTGACGGAAAGAACCGCCTCGCGCGTCTCTTCGATGAGCGTTCCGTATTGGACACCTGCGGGACAAGCGGGTTCGCACGCCCTGCAGCCAAGGCATAAGTCGAAAGCCTCCTCGATGGACCCGTCCCATTCGACATTGCCGTCGCGCACCGCTTTCATCAAGGCGATTCTTCCTCGAGGCGACTGGGTTTCGTCATAGTCGGAATGGATATATGTAGGACAGGCCGGCAGACAGAATCCGCAGCGCATGCAATCCATCAGCCTGTTTTCATCGACATGGGTGACGAATGAGTGTCGGATCAGCTCCGCTTGTGCATTACTCATGCTGCACCACTACCCTTTTCTTCGTCGACTTGGCGAATATTTTCCCCGGGTTCATAATATTGAGCGGATCGATTGCCAATTTAATGCTTCTCATCGTGTCCATCCCTGCCTTGCCAATCTTCCATTCCAAATAGGGAGCTTTCATCTCCCCGACTCCATGTTCACCTGTAATGGTTCCGCCAAGTTTGATCGCTTGTTCGAAGATTTCTGCGAACGCCATTTCCACTCTAGCCATTTCTGCATCATCCCGCACATCTGTCAATATGGTCGGATGCAAGTTGCCATCTCCCGCATGTCCGAATGTGCAGATGAGCAGATCGTATTTCAACGCGATTTCCTGGACAGCCTTCACCATCTTCGCAATTTCGGAGCGCGGGACGGTTGCATCCTCAAGAATTGTCGTCGGCCGCTTCCTTGCGAGCGCCGACAAAGCGACCCGGCGTGCGATGCTCAACTGCGCAGCCTCTTCAACAGTCTGCGCCAGCTGCGTCGACGTGGCGCCATGTTCCATGCATAGTTTGTGGACGTGCTCCATATCCTTGTCGACAACCGCCGGATCACCATCCTGTTCGATGAGCAGCATCGCTTCACAATTCGTCGGCAAGCCAATTTTCATGAACTCCTCGACCGCTTCGATCGTTCCTTTATCCATGAACTCAAGTGTCGCAGGCACGATTTTTGCCGCAATAATCGATGAAACTGTCTGTGCCGCCTTTTCAAGCGTGTCGTAGAATACTAACAGCGTCTTTTTCGTCTCGGGTGCAGGGATCAGACCTAATGTAATCTCTACGATGATTCCGAGCGTCCCTTCCGAACCGACGAACAAGCTTGTCAGATCATATCCCGCTACATCCTTCGCAAGCTTTCCGCCTGTTGTCAGCAGCTCCCCGCTCGGCAGGACGATTTTCAATGCCTTCACGTAATCACGGGTGACGCCATATTTCAAACCGCGCAAGCCTCCGGAATTCTCGCTCACATTTCCGCCTATCGTCGAAATGCTCATCGAACTCGGATCGGGCGGATAAAACAACCCTTTTTCTGCAACCATTTCATTAATAGCCTGTGTGATGACACCAGGTTGGACCGTCAACGTCAAATTTTCTACATCCAACTCCAAAATCCGGTTCATCCGGTTGAATAAAACGACCACGCCGCCGGATGTCGGTGTCGTTCCCGCCGCAAGATTCGTCCCGGATCCCCGGGAGACAATAGGAACCCCGTACTCCGCACACACTTTCACAATCTCTTGAATTTCCTCGATTGAAGCAGGAGAAAGGACTATATCCGGCAGTGCCTGAAAATTGGCGGTCGCATCATAGGAATACGCGAGCTTCTGCGCTGTCGATGTCCTCGCATGAGCACTACCCGTGATGGCAATCAATCGTTCTAACACTTGCACATCCATGCAGCAGCCTCCTCTCGAATTCTAATTCTTTGTTTAATTCTAATAGTGCAACGATTGGGATGATATAGGTGCATACACAACATTTGTGTTATATTTCGACATATTTTTGTCTATGCAAACAAAAAACACTAATTATATTGAATAGTATGGCATATAAAAAGGCCCCTTTTGAATTTATTATTCAAAAGGGACCCCCTCACTTCATCTCGTCTAGCAGCCGGATGCCAAGGTAAAGGAGGAGAACATCATGAACTTTCGAAACGGAAAGTCCGGTGAGCTGCTCGACCTTCTGCAGACGATAGGAAAGAGTGTTTTTATGGATATGCAGTTTTTTCGCTGTGTTCTGCATCGATTGATTTTCATTGAACCAAACTTGGAGATTGTGCAGGAGGTCAGGGTCCCCAAGCAGCGGTGCAATCGTCCGCTCGACGAATTCCTTGCGGGTCGATTCTCCGATGCTTTGCAGGATTAGCTCGAAACGAAGCTCGTGTTCAAACAGGACCCGCTTCAGCTTTTTCGAAGCATTCGCCGCCCGCTCCGCTTGTATGAACGACTTGGACAAATCGGAGTACTCCATCTTTCCGCCAATGCCGGCCGCGACGATAATCTTTTTCCTTCTTTTGATGGATAAAAGGAAATAGTCCAGTTCGCTCTTTAATATGTCCTGATTCATGTCTGGCAACAGCAGGAGGATCTTATCTTGCCCCCACCGGATCATTTTTAGATCGGGGTGGATGTTTTGATTGGACATGAAGCTATCCACTTCTTCAATTGTGAATTGGTCCTCCGTGTTCATCACTTCAATGACGACGACTTGCCTATATAGGCTCACTTCGATGCCGAGCACCGCCCCTCTTTCACGAAAGCGTCCATCTTTCTTTGTCGAGGTGAGCCAATCGAACACGAAAAATTCAATGTCGCGCACTTTTTCCTCTTTCTGCTTCCTTTTCATCGCATCTTGGATGAAAAGCTCAGCAACTCGCAGGATGAGTTGCGCCTGCGGATGGATATGCATAGGATCGCCCGTTATTCCGAGCACGGCAATCGGCTCCCCTTCAATTACGATCGGCAGGACGACCCCTTTTCGGACGCCACGCAAAAGGTCCATCTCCTTCTCCGTCATATGGAGGATCTTTTTCTCCCGCAAGCTGAGCAGCGCGCCTTCATGGAATTGGTTGATCCTCTCAGGGTCGGTGCTTGCTTGAATGAAACCACGTCGGTCTGTAAGAATCACTTGTTCCTGTATCAAATTGGAGAGTTCTTCCACAATTTCCTGGCCAAGCGTATCGAATTGAAACACTTTTCCTCTCCCCCAATTGTTTTTCATCTAATCGTATGGGAATTCAGTCGAAACTTCAATGTAAAATAGTGCGAAAATTAACTTTCCGGAAAAATCTTTCGACAAATTTCGCGTTTCCCCATTCTGTGGATAACCTTGTCCACTTCATCCACCGGTCGCCCATTGACTTGGGCGGCTTACAAACATGTTAACCACAACTTATCCACGTTCAACTGTGGATATCGGAACGATTGTTCTCACAATTGAAATTTGGTAAGGTAAATACAGCCAAACTTCAAGATATGCAACCGGAAACGATTTGATGACAAGGAGGAGACACAAATTGTTAAGTATACCGGATGATTTTCTAATGGATTCGTATAAAAAAGCGATTGCGCTGAACCTTTGCCCCCATTTCATCAAGCTTTTGGAAAATGAAATCCGAAGACGCTCAAAGCATTCCCCAAAGTGTGGGAAGGAATCCGCTTATATAGAAAATGAGAGCCCATCCATTCATTGACGGACAAGCTCTCATTCCCTTCTATTTTACTGTCACATCCAGATAGATCCCTTTCTTCAATGCCTTTCCCTTCTTACCCATCCAAACAGGATGGATGATCAGCACATACTTTTTTCCTGAAAGCAATGGTGCTTCAGGAATCACTTCGATTGTCTTGCCATCTTTCACTTCAAAGCGGACATTGCTCTCTTTTCCACCAATTTCAATCAATTGGGCCGATTTGTTTCCAAGTTGCCGCCAATCCATTTCCTTCGTCATGTTGACCGTGAACCTCTTCGTCGTCTTTACATTTTCCAATTTAGGGTATCTGGCATAGTCTTTATATTGCGTAAGTAGCTGCTCGTAATGCGCAGTTATCAATTCTTCGTTTTCCCGCGTCTTTATGTCGGGTGTTACACCGACTTTATCCACAGCAATGCCTTTCGGCGAATAAAAACGGGCAGTCGTCATTTTTAATACACTGCCATCGTTAAAGGCGTACATCGATTGCATGGTCCCTTTTCCATATGTGCTTTCTCCATACAGCGTAGCAGCTTTCTGCTCCTTCAAGTTGACGGCCAGCATTTCGGATGCACTAGCACTGTATTCATTGATGAGCAATGAGACGGGACCGGTAATTTTCTGTTTCTGATTGACGGAAGGATAAATTGCCGGCTTCTTATTTTTCTCGCGAAGTTGGAAGGCCTGTTCGACTCCAGGGAAAAAGCCAGCAATTTCCTGTGCTGCAGTAATATAGCCGCCTCCATTGTTTCGGATATCAACAATGAAACCTTCAGCACCTTTAAGTGAACGAATCGCGTCCCCCATGTCACGGGCGGAATCGGTAGCGAAACTATTCAATCGGATGTAGCCGATATTGCCGCCAAGCATTTCAGACTCGACTGTCGGCAAGTGGATTTCCGCCCTACGTATTGTCATTTTTACCGGTTCTTCTGTCTTTTCCCGTTCTATTGTAAGGGAGACGTCTGTGTTCTCTGTACCGCTGATCAAAGGGACTGCCGCTTGTACGGACTTACCTATCAAAGAAGTCCCGCCGACATGCGTGATGATATCGCCGGGTACTATGCCAGCTTTGAAAGCAGGACCATCTTTAATGACGGAAATCACTTTTATACCGTTCACGCTTTCCTCTAGTACGACGCCGATACCGACGATGCGTTGCTCGATTCCGTTAATGAAGGCTTCGTACTCCAGCTTGGACATGTAAGCGGAATGCGGATCAAGACCATTTGTAATCTCTTTTCCGGTGCTTCTTGATAATACCGAGGCGGGAACATCATCAACATAATAGTCTTTGATTAGCTGCCGAATTTCATCGATGGGTTCTGCAGCGGCTGCAGCCTGATGGATTGGCAGCATGACGAATAGGATGGCGAATAGCATAAAGAATCGTTTCATTTGGTTACGTAGCAAGTCGGGTTCCCCTTTTCTGAATTGAGTTCCTACTATTATACTACCTTCTGACTTAATTCGTAAGTAGTGTTTCGAATGTAAAAAACACCCCTATCATGGCTGATGCGGTGTGTTTTCTAACTACTTATTCATTTCGTTGAGGAATGACTAGTTGTTCATATTGTCGAGTGCATGCCGGATCTTAGTGTATGTTTCAACACCTTACCTGACGCATTCCGCGGAAGTTCATCGAGGAATTCGATTTCAATGGGTATTTTATAGTTAGCAAGATTGCCTGAGCAATGGCTAATTACGTCGGCCTCGGTGAGGGTCTCCCCTTCCTTCACGACTACGTATGCTTTCGGAACTTCGCCTAACACTTCGTGTGGGACACCGACAACTGCCGCTTCAAAGAGTTCTGGAATTTGATAGAGCACTTCTTCCACTTCCACCGGATAGACGTTTTCGCCGCCGCGGATGATCATATCTTTCTTCCGGTCGACGATATAGAGCAGACCGTCATTATCCATTCGACCAAGGTCGCCTGTGTAGAGCCAGCCGTTTTTGATTGCCCGTCTTGTCTCCTCTTCGTCTTTCAAATAGCCTTTCATCACTTGCGGACCGCGCATGACGACTTCCCCGACTTGCCCGGTCGGAAGCGGTTCTCCGAATTCATCGACGATCCGAACTTCTGTCTGTGGCAGCGCTTCACCAACCGAGCCGATTTTTTTGAGGGCGAGATGATCTTTCAGTGTGGAGGCAGCTGGCGAGTTTTCCGTCTGCCCGTATAGGTTCTGCACCTTCACATTCGGGAACGTCTCTTTCAGCTTCTTCAATATTTCATACGGCATCGGCGCAGCTCCGTACCCGAACAGGCGAAGGGATGGCAGTTCGAGCTTCTTTATTTCCGGCAAGTTCAAGATGATTGTATACATGGCCGGCACGCCGAAAAACATGGTCGGGGCGGTTTTTTGCAATAAATCCAGTGTACCTTTTGGAGAAAACGCCTCTTCGATGATGACCGTCCCTCCTTTATACGTGACGGGAATCATGAAAACATGGCAGGCGGCGCAATGGAATAATGGTGTTGAAATAAGCATCCTATCCTCACCTGTAATTGCCATCGCCTCAGACCAGATAGCCGCAGTCGAAATGATATTCTGATGGGTCAGCATAACCCCTTTCGGCTTGCCTGTCGTTCCGGATGTATACATGACGACCGCCGTGTCTTCACCAGTGGGCTCCATTGGCTCAAACTCATCCGCTCCTCCTGCAAACAAGTTCTCCATATTTTCTTGTATCGACAGTTTCTCTTGGAATGAATGCTTAGACTGTTGGACAATGTCTCCCAATCTTTCATCGTAAATTAGCGCTTTAGCTTCTGAATGATTGAAGATGAACTCCACTTCCGGCGGCGCCAGTTTCGTATTGACCGGCATGACGGTGAAGCCACCCATTTGAATGCCGAAATAATAGACAAGAAAGAGATCGGAGTTCAGCGAATAAAGCGCGATGATATCCCCTTTTTCATAGCCTTCCGCTTGAAAATGCCCCGCCACCTTCATGGCTTTTTCATAAAACTCGCCATAGGTCCACTCCCTGCCGTTATATGATGTGAAAACTTTGTCCGGCTGCTGTTTTGCATAATCCCCCAGCACATTTGTCATGAACATGGATACTCTCTCCTTTGCATTGCGTTATTTACTTATATTCTAGCAACCGATTTTTCAGATTACAAGCTATATAATTAATATTCAGATAACAACAGATGTGTCTATTTCTTTTATTCTTCGCGTAAACTGCTAAGGTATATTATTTTTTATTCTGAATGACTGGCGGGAGAGCAAAATGGCGGAAGTCGAGAAGAAGTCGTATAAGAAACTGTTGTTATGGGCTGGCGGGATTGCTTGCTTCCTGGTGGTAGGCGTCATTTGCTATGCGCTTTTCTTTGTAAAAGAATTGACAGAAACGGCGAAAGAGATCCATGAGCCGATGGAGCGCGTCTTCTCGGAGAAAAGGGATGACCCTGTCGTGTTTCATAAGAAAGAACCCTTCTCCGTGCTTATATTAGGTGTGGATGAAAGGGAAGGTGACAAGGGCCGTTCTGATACGATGATCGTCCTGACAGTCAATCCGACACTTCACACAACAAAAATGCTGAGCATCCCTCGAGATACGTACAGCGAGATTGTCGGAATGGAATTTGACGATAAATTAAATCATGCTTATGCCTATGGCGGGATTGAAATGTCACTCGCCTCCGTGGAAAATTTTCTCGACATACCGATAGACTATATCGTTCAAGTGAATATGGAAAGCTTCCAAGGGATCATTGATGCTGTCGGTGGTGTTTCCGTTACAAATACACTTGATTTTACTGTGGATGAACATTCATTTCCGAAAGGTGAACTGACGTTGAATGGAGAGGAAGCACTAGCCTTTGTCCGGATGCGTATGGATGACCCGCGCGGTGATTTCGGTAGGCAAGATCGGCAGAAGCAAGTCATTCAAGGGATTTTGCAAAAGGGCGCAAAGCTTTCAAGCTTGATGAAATACAAAGGTATTTTTGAAGCGATCGGCAATAATGTTCGGACAAATATGACATTCGACGAAATGGTGGAAGTGCAAAAAAATTACCGGAACGCCGCAAAGTCCGTTGAACAAATCAGGTTTGAAAAAGGCGAAGGGAAACGGATGGACGGGGTCTGGTATTATATGATGGATTCTGGAGAGCTAGAGGAAGTGAAGACGGAACTGAAAGCACATTTGGGAATGGAATAGTTTACAATCCAATTTCTCGTGTTAAATGATTCTCAAACAGGGAATATTCACAGTAGCACACTGTGAATAGGAGTTGGAAAACAAATGCAAATACCTGTGGACAAAGGTATTGATCATACTTTTGATTTATTAACGGAAGGTTATCATTTTATGCGAAATCGGTTTGACGAACTTGGAACCGATATTTTTCAGACGAGACTTATGGGAAAAAAGATGACGTGTATGAAAGGTCCTGAGGCAGTGAGGCTTTTCTATGATACATCTCGTTTCCAACGATCTGGGGCTGTTCCGAAGCGGATTCAAAAGTCACTGTTTGGGGAAGGCGGCGTGCAGACGCTTGATGGGAACGCTCACCAAGTCCGGAAGCTGATGTTTTTATTACTAATGACAGAGGCTGGTATTAGACGAGTTCACCAACTGACATTGGAGCAATGGAGATTACAGTCAAATCAATGGAAGAGCGGTCAGGAAGTAATTTTATTCGACCAGGCTGAGGAAGTCTTATGCCGAGTTGCTTGCTTGTGGGCAGGTGTGCCATTAAAGGACTCGGAAGTTGCACAACGGGCTTATGATTTTGGAGCGCTGATTGATGCATTTGGAGGAGTTGGGCCGAGATATCGGGAAGGCAGGAATGCGCGGAAACGGACAGAGGAGTGGATCCGCTTATTAATAGAAAAGTACCGTTCGGGGGCTGTCGAAGGTGTCGATCATGCACTCGAGGTCATCGCAACTCACCGCGATGACAATGGGCAGTTGTTGGATGCACAAATCGCAGCGGTCGAATTGATCAGCGTTATTCGCCCGATTGTAGCAGTTGCTCGGTTTATCGTTTTTAGCGCACTTGCTCTTCACGAATATCCACAGCATCGCTTAGCATTGCGTGCTGATGATAAGTTTTTGGAGGCGTTCGCCCAGGAAGTCCGCCGTTATTACCCATTCACACCATTCCTAGGCGCAATGGTCCGGCATGATTTTGAATGGAAAGGTTATCAATTCAGCAAGGGCGACACGGTGCTCGTTGATATTTATGGTACGAATCACGATCCGAAGAGTTGGAATGGCCCAGAACTGTTCAATCCTAAACGTTTTTTAGAAGAGACAGTGACCCCCTATAATTTTGTACCACAAGGCGGCGGAGATCCTGCGCGGGGACACCGCTGTCCAGGGGAAGATGTAACCGTCGCGATTATAAAGGCGAGTCTTTCCTTCCTTGTGAATGAACTTGACTATACAGTCGTCCAGGATCAGGATTTGTCGATTAACATGACACGCATGCCCACCTTGCCGGCAAGTCGGATGGTCATCAAAATCACATAATAATGCGGAGTTGTCAGAGTCCAATATGTTGAAGTTTTAAATAGTAGGCGACTGCCTGATATACCATTGAAACCGCCTATAGTACGAAAAATAAAAAAGATGAAGGAGAATGTAATACTTCCCTTCATCTTTTGCTATTCACCAGACTACTCCACTTTCTTCACAAGGGATTTATACGCCAGCGAGGTGAACAAGAACAGTAGCCAACAAGCAAATAAATATAAAATTATTGAAGTATAAGTCATCGCGAAATCATACCCATGCGTCTCGAAAAATCTTCTTGCAACTCTGTGATCTCCTCCAAAGCCGAAAACCGCAAGAAATACGGGTATCGCATAAAAAGGAATCGCAAGCCATTTTCTCTTATCTGAATCAGGAAAAACAATTGGCACTTCCGTCCGCTGATCGAATATCGCCAAAAAATAAATGCCGATGAACAAACCGACTAACAGCAATTGAATAACGATACTTCCCTTCAACACTTTCAGCAATGGAAATGCTGCAAAGAAGGTGAAAGCGTATAGTTGATACGCGATCGTCAACCTATACGCTATCTTCTTATTAGCTGTGAATCGGAGTGAAAATACAATCGGCAGCAACAACAATAAGACAAACACGGCCACTATCCATTTGATGTATTGCTGATCATATTCAGGGATGAGCAGCGCTACCACTGCTGTAAATAAAGGCAGTAGATACCCCATTATCATTACTTTAAATGGATTTCCCATTGACCACGACTCCCAACCAACTTTTCACGTATCATTTACCTGTATTTCCACAAAGGGAAATTACTCGTTCAATTTATTTCTCTTTCATTTCTTCTTCAGCTCCTCGAACTGTTCTTCCGTTAGTGAAAATGGGGTTGCAATGAATAATGCAAATCCGCCGAGCATGTATGCAAAGACAACCAATCCAACATTCTCATCCACTGATTGAAATCGTAGAATTGCCATGATCGCAATACCAATGAGGACAATTCCCGCAAGTGCTGTTGGCCACATTACTAGTTGCTTTATCTTACGCGGATTAACAAAGACTTCACCTATCCTCTCTTTCAAAAGGTGTCCCAATAGGAAGAGTAGTAAAGTACCAATGAATAGTGGCCAGAAAATCACTGTTCCGTAACTCATTCTTACAAAAGGCATTGTCGTAAAAATCGAGAACCCAATAAGCATCCAATACAGTTGGATGGAATAGTAACGCTTTGTGTCGTGCTTGTATCGATTCCACATCGTAAGTACACGGAAAACAATTAAAGCCTCCATCCCTAGATTAATAGGGAGCCAAAAGAAAAAACTACCTTCTGGAACGGCACTTGCCGCTATTAAAAAAAAGAGATGCAAACCAATAGTAAAACCAAGACGTGTTTCTGCAATTGGTTCGGATACATTTTGTTCTAGTATTATTGTTCACTCCCCGCTATTTCACGCTCTCACTTCGTCTCCACTTGATTAAATGGCATTCCTTACTACTTAGACCCTCAACCAACTTTTCATAATATTGTTTTCCAGTAATTCTCAGCTGACACTACTCATACAAGTTAATCTTCTTCAGTCACCCTTCAGCTTCTCTATTCGATCTTCCGGTAGTGAAAATGGATTTGCTAAAAATATTGAAAACCCGCCGAGCATGTATAAGAAAACAGCGATCCCTACATTCGGATGCACTGATTGAAACCGTAAAACCGCCATGACCAGGATGCCTATAAGGACAATCCCCGCAAGCGCCGTGGGCCACATGACAAGTTCCTTTAGTTTACGCGGATTTACAAAGACTTCTCCAATTCTCTCCTTCAATAGATGTCCTAATGAGAAGAGTAGTACAGTGCCAATAAGAAGTGGCCAGAAAACGATTGTTCCATAGCTTATTCTCACAAGGGGCAGTGTCGTGTAAATTGAAAATCCGATCAGCATCCAATACGCTTGGATAGAATAGTAGCGCTTTGTATCGTATTTGTATCGATTCCACATCGTAAGGACACGGAAAACGATTAAAGCCTCTACTCCAAGAGTAATTGCGAGCCAAAAGAAAAAACTGCCTTCCGGGAAGGAACTTGCTCCCACTAGTAAAAACAGATGCAAGGTAATCGTAAATCCGAGACGTTTCTCTGCTATCGGATTGGTTACATTGGTTTGTGACATGATTCGTCAATCTCCTTTTCACGATACTCAAGCCTCTGCTATAACTTCCCGGTTGTCTTTATTTTGGATATACATACAATTGGCCGACGAAGAGAACGTAAAAGTAGTACAGTATTCAGAAAGAAAAAGATGATTGATGGCTTCACTACGGGTAATAAATTCCTTCACATCAACCGTTCCTAGCCAGGAGTGTTTTGTAAATATTTTTCTTCAAGAGCTTGGATTGCTTCACTGTATTGCATTTCATTCATATTCTCGAGATCAGCTTTGAGTTCATCATATTGGGTTTGCACCCATCTATGATATTCTGTATTTTTCTCTACGAGATAATCATAGCTTTCAGACGACATGATTTTTTTCGTCTGATACAGATATTGTAAAGTGAAGCCGACTTGTTGTCGCTCGTCTACAATCTTCGAGAATTGCTGACTATCAAAAACAAATATTTCCAGATCCTTTTTTATTCTTTCATGGCTAAGACTTTGTGACTCGCGTTTTTTCCATTCAGCCCATTGCTTTGCAACTTCATTCGCCTGATCCAATTCTTTTTGGAGGGAAGCAGCATCCTGAACGTCTTGATAAGTCCCTTCAACCGCCTTCGCCACTTCTTTCAATTGGCGCTGCCCTTCATTATCGACATTAAATCCGATGACGTTAATAATTGGTGTTATTTCGGAATCATATAGAGCTTTCGCAGCCGCAACCGGATCATCATCGCATGTCGATATGCCGTCACTGACGAGATAAACGATATTTGTGTTATTTTCCCCATCAAAACCAGCCAAGTCTTTCTGTGCTTCCGATATAGCAAGTTCAGTCGGTGTCCAACCTGCTGGCTTCACTTGATCAAGGGATTGTTTGAATTCATTTTTTTCATATGGCTGCAGTGGATAGAGCAAGTCACTGCTAGAGCAAGACATCGCCTTGTCGGCAGAACTACCAGTCCCTTTATGTCCGTAGACGCGTAGACCAACATTCGCTTCCTTCGGCAAATTTCCGACGAACTGGACAATTGCCTTTTTCGCCGCTTCCATTTGCGTTTGGCCGCCAATATTTTTCCCCATGCTGCCTGAGCCGTCTAAAATGACTAGGACATTCATATTTTCCTTGAATTGCATTCTTGGATTATCAATATCCGGGCTGCCGATCGATTGGAATTTCAATTTGGCAATCAACTCATCCGGCCCTTTGAAATCTTGCTGGAAAACTGCTAATAATCCATTGTAATAATGATCCAATTCGTTCTCGGAACGTTCACCTGAAATGTCAGGTAAATGCGCCGTCAACTCATCGATTTTCTTCTGTCCATCTTCATCAAGGATGGAAATAAACCCCGTATACCCGGAAGGCAACTCTTCAAGTTCCGCCAATGATTGAGGAAGCGGATCCGCAGCCACTTCCTCAACTGTGTTCTCCTTGGCTTCCTCATCTGCTGAATTTTCGTCGCCTTCTCCATCGTCTACACTTGCATCTGATGATGTCGGCTCATCTGCTACTACTTTTTCGTTTTCATTCTTCTTGTCACTGCATGCAGCTGCCAGTAAAAGGATCATGAGCGTGAGGATGAATGCAACATATCTTTTTCTATTCATAGTTACTCCTTTTCAATTTCAATTAGTGTTATTCCCCTACCATTGGCAGATTCTATGTTATTAAATTAATATCATTGTGTCGATAGTATGTCAAAACCGTTACAGATGAGCTCGATCGATGCTGAGTCATTAGTCACCGGACCAAAGGTAAAGGACAGGGATAAAAGTTTTTCCAATAATGTTTCCGTTGAAGTCCTAGGGCGGAAATCAAGGCATAAAATCATGTTTTCCTTTGTTGTTCACAACTTATGAACCATTTTCCATTTTTTGAAAGTCTAGAATTAAAGATAATTGAATTCAAGACTAAGGTAATGCTAGCTAGGTTGCTTTTTTCGTATGAATGGAGGATGGATGTTCTTGTTTGTTTGTAGGAAGGATGAATTGCTTTTAGGGTAGATTTTGTAAGATGCAAAGTATTTGAAGACGATAATAAAAGACCAAAGGAAAGTTGATCCTCTGGTCTCACGTTTTGATTATGAAGCTTTTTGCAAATTGTTTGAACCGGCTTTTTTCCAGATGGACTTCACCCATTCAGGATGGTCAATGAACGGATTGCGGTTGCCTTGCCATTGTTCGATGATGTTGTTGCGGTTCATTTCAAATGCATCAACTGGGTCCATCTCATGCCACTCCAATAGGACGGAAAGCTTTCCGTGGTATGGGTTGCTGCCATTGTTCAGCAGTTCATTCAACTCAAGGTCCACTTTGTCGCCCGCTTCGTAGCGGGTTGCCATGTAGAAGAGCATCCTTGCTACGTCGCCTTTTACGCGATCGGGCGGCTCCCATGAGTTAGTGGACCTAAAGCAGCCGTCACAGCCTTTCACTGCACTTCCGCCATAGTCGAAGTCCAAGTTGCCGCGTGCGCTGTTCACTTGGACATCGGTCGGACGCAAATGGTGGATATCCGTTCCAGGTCCAATGCTCGTGCCGAAGTCGCCGTGCGATTTTGCCCATACATGTTCCCGGTTCCAGTCGCCGACATTCCCGCCGTTCCGATCTTTGGAGCGTGATTCACCTGAATAGAACAAGATGACGTTGTTCGAGTTGTTCGGATCTTTATCCGTCTCCTTGAGCGCATTCCATACTTCTGCATAGGACAACTGGCTATGGTCGGAAATGATATCGTGAAGCGCCGCTTTCAATTCCTGCCCTTCCTTGCCGATTGCATTTTTGTAATAGCCGTCTGCAGGAACTTCCGTTTTCGTAATTGTGACCGAGAAGCTCGCCGTTACGGATTTATCGCCATCTGTCGCCGTCACTCCAACGATATGGCTGCCTTCTTCCAACTGTAAGTTCAAGACGTTCTTAGTTAGATCGACTGTCCCTTTCGTAGCGGAATATGTCAGGTTATCACCGTCCGGGTCACTGAAATGTCCGGAGAGGACGATTGAAATCGTCTCCCCGGCTTTCGCTTCCTGATTCGGGATTAGCTTCGTGACGATTGGTGCATTATTCAGCGTCGGTACGCCGATCCGCTTTCCTTTCGAATTGTAGAAGATGACTTTTGAAGCGTCTGCCCCTTTGACAAAGTCGATTCGCTTAATGTTTTCAGCGCCTCTAATTTCGAGTGGGTTCGTACCCTCCACGATTACATGACCCATTTCGGTACCTTTCATATCAACAATCAAACCTTTTTTCTTTGGTTGCAAGATGACAGTGTTCGTTTTAAATCCTTCACCTGTCAGCTCGGCATAGTCCCCTTTCAAGTACATGCCGTCCTTCAATGATGATTGCGCATCCATATAGACAGAAACGCTCGGCTCCGCAATCATGATTTGCTTTTTATGCTCATTGATAAGGTTGTACACTTTTTTGATCGGAACAGGCTCCCATACGACTGGCGCTTCGAAACCGATCTGCACCATGACCGGATCATGGTCGCTTGCACGTCCAGCCATATCCGTGAAGTCTGCGTTGATGTGCAAAATATCGATTTCTGTTTGATCCGCCAAGTTATTCGACACAAGAATGTGGTCGAGCACTTGGGAGTTCCCTTGGAAAACATACGAATAGCGGTCAGCCTTGTCGACATGGTTGATCATATTCGTCATCAGCTCGCCTTCATGGATCTTCAAAGCATCCGCAAATTGAAAGTCATTGAAATCTCCAAGAGAAACGATGTTTGCATCTGGATTATCCGTTTTGATTTCGGAAATGAAATTATAGACGAGCTGTGCAATCTGTTTCCGTTGCACTTCACTGCCATAGACCGGCGGCTGTTTGGAGCCGAATAATGGGGTATCACCCGTTTTTGAATTCCAATGGTTGACGATCGCAATGACCGACTCGCCTTGGAAGTCGAATTGCGCAGCGAGTGGTTTCCGGCTACTGTTGAATGCTGCGTCATTCGGGGCGATGCGTCCCGGATTATGTGTCAGCTTGCCGTTCTCATAATGAGCCGCAGTCGTCGCATCCCCTTTTGGCATGCCTTCCGTCAATGAAACGCGTGCAGGATTGTAAAGGAACCCGACACGGATATTCGCATTCGGCTGTCCGCCATCCTCATTGTTCACCGGGTCGATATTGACGTATTCGTACTGCACTCCGCCTGCATCGATGATCGCTTGGATAAGGCGCTCATAACTTTCATTCGCGCGAGAATCGCCGGCATCAGGTCCATTATTATCCTGTACTTCAGTCACGCCGATAATGTCAGGGTTTTGCATATCCTGAACAAATGCCCTTGCCAGTTTCTTCGCTTTATCATTTGACGTTGTTTTTGTATTGTTCGAGAAGTTCTCCAAGTTGTAGGAGGCGATCGTCAGCTTGTCCGCATCCTTCACAATTGTCGTCCTCTCCGGCACTGCATCGCCTTTTGAATGTGCTTGTTGCATGCCACTCAAAGACGTAAAGATCTTATAGTTTTGGAATGAATATCCGACAACTCCCGTTATCGGTCCCGCGAAACGGTCGCCCGTCGCTACTTCGAAATCACGTGCCGGCCCGTTTGGCTCCAATCGGAATTGGACCCGCTCCGCATTCTGGTCGTCTTCTTTCAACAGAATTCCGCCATTCAACGTTTCCGTCTCCGCATTTTCGAATACTGTAACAAGATCGCCGTGTTCCTGAGGTCCGACCGCTTTCACATTGCCGACTTGCACTAGCATCGCTTCACGGCTTTCCCAGAAATCCGCCGCGTATTTCGCAGGATCGAATTCAGCGAACTGATGACTTGCGATTTTCTCTCCCGGTAAGTTTCCTTCATTAATTGTGAACGGCGTTGGAAGTGCCACATTGCGCTCAAGAACTCGCACATTTCCGCCGCGGTCGTCACGGACATTGATCTGTGTAGTCTTCAAGTCTGTTTCCTGGCGATCCGCATATCCATCGATCGCAAACTCGCTCACTGATCCTGTGACGGAAACGAGATCACCAATGGAAAGGTTCCAAGCATCCCTTCCACTGTAAAGGACGATCGCTTCGGACGTGTTTAAATTACCGTCGCGTTTGTCGTCCGGTGTCTGGATATGATAATAAGTGGAACCGTTCAGCTCATATTTATAAGTGACAATCCCTTCGACTCCTTCCACAGTTTGTCCGTCAAAAGGAGATGTATGGCCTCCCCCTTGGATATCATGGATTTTAAGGCTATCTGCAATCGTATACGAGAAAGTCGATACGTCGCCGAAACGGTCGTCATCCGTTTTCACGACCGCCTTCACTATCGTATCTTCTTGGATATCAATTGGCGTTGCGTATGTCGAACCGTTTTCGATCGGACTTGTACCATCCAATGTATAAAGGATTTTTGCTCCAGGCGTGCCTGTCTTCAATGAAACCTTCACACCGCCAACGAACGTGCCTCCTCCCGGACTCGCAACGACCGGCTGGATGACAGAACTATCAACAACAATATCGACCGTTGAACGTGGGATGATTTGATAATCATTGTCGAACTGCTGAACAATTCCTGTGATCGAATCATAGGCTGTCCCGACAGTGAGTCCTAATGACGCCGTCTCATCACGGACGAGGAAGTCACCAGTTCCGTCAGTCGCTATATAGTTTGCCCATCCACTGCCTGCTTGTACATCGGAAAGAATCGTGTTCTGGACCGTGACGAGCTGGGATTCCATTGCTTCGCCGACTTCTGAACCTGTAATGACGATAGGTTCCGGAGCGCCTGCATCTTTCGTTACTTCAATGATTGTAGCCCCGTCCAATTGGAGTAAGCCGCGATAATCTTGAAGCGTACCTGTCAATGTCACTTTGTCGCCGACTTGAACGTTCAAGCTTGTCGGCCTGACAGCGATTCCGCCCGTTCCGTCCTGGACTGAAATCGTATTTTTTAACTTGGCTGCAACGGTTCCTTGGATCGTCACCGTTTGCCCGAGCGCCTTGGAACGTACATCACCGATAGTGGAAATGTCGCCCGGATCATCCGGATCTCCTGGCTCTCCCGGATCCGTCGGTGTCCCATCCATTTCATGCGACCCAATATAATCGAATGTGTCTTTCGGATAAGAGATCCATTCGTCACCGCTGGTAAATGCATCTCCAGGAGTCGAATCCCCTCTTGCAACGGATGGTTTCCGGACAAGCGTCACATCCGTCCCCCAATTGGCACGGGCTCCGACTTGTCCGAATGAATCAACGACCGCGCTGCCATTTTTGAGGATAAGCGCATCGTCACCATTGAAATTGATTACGCTACTATTCTCAAAATCGCCCTTAGCCTTTAGTTCAGCAACAGCATCTCTATGATACAAGATGTACGTCTCACCATGGTTTAAAGTTCCAGCTAACGTCAGCTTGGCAGTTGCGGTAGTTGCACCGTTCGCATACAGCTCCAACGTGTAATTGCTTAAATTAACAGCCTGTCCAGTTCCATTGTAAAGCTCGATTGCCTTATTGAAGCTGCTACCCTCGATATACTCGGAAATGAACAGATCTGCAGCAACCGATTCAGCTTTCACTACCGCTGGAATCGATGGTACAACCATAGTTACTGCCAACCCAGCCGCCAAAAAGCCGTTCAAACGTTTCTTCCATCTCTTACTCCGCATGAAACCATTCTCCTTTCATATTTGAAAAATTTGGTATGGTGCATTGCGAGTAGATCGTCAGTGACCGCTCCCTTTCATCACTAGGTTAGTAGAGTAAAAGTTTTCATATTTATCGTACCACTGCGTTATTAGCATGACTATGCGACTTTTTGCAATATTTCATGACTTTTAAACCAAACTTTTGACATGTATGCATCTGATGGATTTGTGAGATTAGACACAATGGTTGTAGGGATTTTGGTTGTATTGCCCGGCGTGTTGGTTGTGATTTTTGGGGTAATGATTGTGTGGCGATGCTCATTGATTACATTGAGGGAGATGATGATTAAACTTCATTTTCATTGCATTAAAAAAACTCCTTAGCCCAATCGGACCAAGGAGTTTTTCACTTATTAAACGATGATGACAAGCTCTTTTACTTCTTCTACGCCTTTGCCATCGACGATTTCCTGTACTTCTGAGCCGTCCAATGTCTCTTTTTGGAACAAGACATTGACCAACTCCTCGAACTGTGCAGCATTTTCCTGAATCAACGTTTCAGTATTTTTCAGTGCCACGCCGAAAATAGCTTGCATCTTCAACTCTTTTTCACCTTTATTGAACGTCAGCATGAAACTGTCTTGTAGCAAACCGGTGTCGACCATCCGCTCGATGATTTCCTTCGCCTGCTGGACATCACCGCTGACGCCGATGCTATGCTCGCCGAGGTAAAGTCGCTCCGCAACGCCTCCTGCAAGAATCATGCTCACTTGGTCAAGCAGCTCACTCGCCGTCTGCAAATGGAGTTCCTTTTGGATCGGCGCCACATATCCGAGCGCTTGTCCGCGAGGAATGATTGTTGCTTTCCGGACGGAGCCCGGTTTCGTCAGAGCTGCAATTAATGCATGGCCAGCTTCGTGGATTGCAACCCTTCTTTTCGTATCAGGATCATTCAGCGTGCGCGATGTACTGCCGAGGATTGTCCGGTCAATCGCGAAATCGAGATCACTTTTGCCGATCTTTTCACGGCCGTCACGGATTGCCCGTTTACTTGCGGTTTCGAATAAAGAACTAAGTTCCGCACCCGAAAAACCTGATGTACTTTCTGCTAACACATCGAGTGACGCATATACTTCTTCTGCCATTAACCGGCCTTTCGTATGAATGTCGATGATTTCACGACGGCCATGTGTGTCAGGCAGCGGTACATTGAACGTATAATCGATACGCCCCGGACGAAGGAACGCTTCATCAAGCATATCTTTCCGGTTCGTCGCTGCAATGAAAAGGATCCCTTCATTATCGTTGCCGCCATCCAACTGAACGAGCAGCTCCGTCAAAGTCTTCTCGGACTCTTCACCGCCATGCTCTTTCCGCTTCCCTGCAAGTGCGTCGACTTCATCAATGAAAATGACGGCAGGTCTAGCTTTTCGAGCATTTTGGAATAAAGTACGTACACGTGAAGCACCTACTCCGACAAACAGCTCCGTAAACGCAGAACCACTGGATGAATAGAAAGTAGCTCCGATTTCACGGGCGATTGCTTGGGCAAGCAATGTTTTCCCGGTTCCTGGAGGGCCGTATAAAAGGATCCCTTTCGGCGCTTGGATGCCAACTTGTGTTGCCTTTTTCGGATCTTTAATGATGGACAGCGTCTGGTGAATCTCTTCCTTCATTTCTTCCGGAAGCCCGCCGATGTCGTTAAGTGTAATTTCCGGAAGCGGTGTCGCTTTCGAAGCCCCGTTCTTCATCGAAGAAACGCCGACCCCGAGCTTCCCTTTCTTATGAAGAATTACCAATGTCAAAAACGATGCGAGTATCAAACCACCGATGAACAGGCCATTGTATTGGCTTGCATCGGCAAATGTATAGGATAGGTTATATTTTTCAACTAATTGTTCAGCAAGCTGGCTTTGCGGGCGGACCTGGGTCACGTATAGCCCATCTTGCGTCTTTAATTGCAAAGTGCCATCAGCCTTCTCTTTCAGAGACAAGGATTGGCCTTCTTGAGCCTTGATCGTCTTCTCAAATTCAGTAAACGACATATCCATTCCTTTATTTGCACCCGAGACAACGTACCATCCGACACTTGTTGCGATTCCAATGACTAAAATGACAAGGACGACAATCTTCGTTGCAAATGTAGACTTAGGCTTCAAGCCATCCCCAACTCCCTTATTAAAGATACTATTATTATATAAGAAAAAGAGCCATTTGAACAAGAAGAAAGATATAGAAATAGTGACAATATTATTACGTTAACTGGCTTGCTTGCGCACTTTATCCGCCTAGCTTATTATAGTCCATAATAAAAATATACAATTTTACCAACTAATGATTGACTATCCGCTACATCATTAACTATTTCTTACAAGCTTCACATTATTATGTCGAATTTTGATTATTTCTCGGGAAATATGCGAAAAAAACTTACTCTTGCTATCCACCTCCATCCATGCTATACTAAATCAGTTAACGCCATAGTAACTTTTAAATTGACTTGGCATTCTACGTACTGTTTTTGAGGACACTTATTCACACTGGCGCGGCTAAAGGGTCGCAAGGACGCAAGAGATGGTAGGGCTTGCGTTGCTTAAGGATAGAAGACACCCAGTGGAAAATGACCGCGGCATTGATCATTTTCAATAGAATCCGGATCACGGATCTTTAGATGGACATAAACTTCAACAATAAAAGTTACTATAAAAATAAGGGTTGCTTCTCATTCGTGAGAGCAACCCTTTTCCAATTCCTTCAATAAATTCGTTCTTCCGTATCAGCATCGAAGAAATGCGCCTTCTCCATATCGAATGCTAGAGGTATCGTATCCGACGGGCGGATCGATGTGTCAGAATCGATTCTTGCGATGAAGTCGGAACCGTTCAATGAAGCGTATAAATACGTTTCCGCTCCCATCAGTTCCGCCACTTCGATTGTCGCTTGGAAAGTTGCCTTCGCGTTTGATTCGATATCAGACACTTTCGTATAAATGTCTTCGGGACGGACACCGAGAATCAATTCCTTCCCAGCATATCCTTTCCCTTTAAGCATATCGCGTTTCCTTTCCGGAATGAAAACCTTCGTGTCCCCAATGGCAAATTCCTCTTCTGTCATCGTACCTTTGAAGAAATTCATAGCCGGTGAACCTATGAAGCCGCCGACAAATACATTTATCGGGAAATCGTAAACTTCTTTCGGCGTCCCGACTTGCTGGATATAGCCGTCCTTCATGACGACGAGACGTGTCGCCATCGTCATCGCTTCGGTCTGGTCGTGTGTCACATAAATCGTCGTCGTCTGAAGACGTCTATGCAGCTTCTGGATTTCGGCGCGCATTTGTACCCGGAGTTTTGCGTCCAAATTGGAAAGCGGTTCATCCATGAGGAAAATCTTCGCATCTCGTACAATCGCTCGGCCCAATGCGACACGTTGACGCTGTCCACCCGACAAAGCTTTCGGTTTGCGTTCCAGATAATCCTCCAATCCTAGGATTTTGGCGGCTTCCTGGACTTTCGTTTCAATTTCCTTCTTCTTCACTTTGCGGAGCTTCAAACTGAATGCCATATTTTCATAGACAGTCATATGCGGATATAGCGCATAGTTTTGGAACACCATCGCGATATCTCGATTTTTCGGAGCGACATCATTCATCCGCTTGCCGTCGATTTCAAAATCGCCGTCTGATATATCTTCCAGTCCGGCAATCATTCGCAGTGTCGTCGATTTTCCGCAACCGGAAGGTCCTACGAAAACGATGAATTCCTTATCCTCTATATTCAAATTGAAGTCTTTGACGGCAACAACACCTTTGTCATATTCCTTCGTCAAATTGGTCAATTTCAGTTCAGCCATCATAAATCCCCCCTCAATTACTTCGTTGACTGCTTACTTCCCGTAGAATACCGTGACATGCGGATGTCTATGCAAACAGCTCGCCGGAAAATCCTCCGATATAACGCCTCTCTTCAACTGCTCCACCGCTTCGACTTTTTGCTCTCCTAAAGCAAGAAGGACGATCTGCTTTGCCTCGAGGATTGTTTGGATGCCCATTGTAATCGCCTGCCTTGGAACAGCCTCCTTGGAAGGAAAATATTTCGCATTCACTTTACGTGTCGATTCCGCAAGGTCGACGATATGCGTCCGAGAATGGAACGACGTACCCGGTTCATTGAAACCGATATGGCCGTTCACCCCGATGCCAAGCAATTGCATGTCAATTCCGCCACTAGTACGTATCATCATTTCATATCGTAAACATGCTTCATTCAAGTCGTCAGCCATTCCGTCGGGCAAATGCCTCCTGGTCACGGGCAAATTGACTTTTTCGAATAAATGTTCCTTCATATAATTATGGAAACTCGTCGGATGCGAAGGCTCAACCCCGATGTATTCATCCAAGTTGAACGTCCATGTCTGCGCAAAGGAAAACGTTCCTTGCGCATGCCGTTCTACAAGCTTTTCATAAAACCCAATAGGACTTGCCCCTGTTGCAAGGCCTAAAACGCTATCCGGCTTTCGGAGCAACTGACGTTCAAACAATTCTGCGGCATAGCTGCTCATATCATCAAAATCAGCCACTTCAACCCATTCAAACTCATAAACTTCATTCACGGGACGCTCACCATCCCCCTGCAAATGGTTGTCCTGACTTCAAAATCAGCATTCACGAGCACGAGATCAGCGTCTTTCCCTACCTCGATACTTCCCTTTCGGTCAAACACACCTAACCGTTTTGCCGCATTGGCTGAAGACATTCTTATCAAATTCGGCAAGTCAGCGCCAATGGACCTCATCATCCGAACCGCTTCATCCATTTTCAGAACACTGCCCGCTAATGTTCCATCAGCTAATGTCGCTTTCGAACCAACCACTTTCACGTCCTGACCCGCCAACGTATACGATCCGTCCGGCAAGCCTTTCGCCCGCATCGAATCTGTAATGAGGATTATACGTTCAGGTCCGATTCGTTTATAGATGAGGCGCAGCATGTCCTCAGACAAATGGATCCCATCCGCAATCACTTCACAATGAAGCTGATCTAGCAAAATACCGGCTCCGACTACTCCGATTTCACGATGATGCAAGCCGCTCATCGCATTGCCAAAATGGGTTAGATGTGACAGTCCATGATTGACCGCATTCTTCACTTCCTCGAAAGATGCTTTTGTATGTCCTGCTGAAACGATGATGCCACGTTCAGTGAGTCGCCTAGTCATATCTAGCCCTTCATCACATTCCGGGGCGAGCGTAACAATTTTCAAATGGCCAAGTTCTTTACCAAACCACCCTCCTAGAAGCGCAAAGGAAGGCTTTTGGATAAATTCGACTGGCTGCGCACCTGCTTGTTCGGGATGAATAAAAGGACCTTCCAAATGAAACCCGAGCATTTCAGCACCTGTTTCATTTTGTTCCATAAATCTACTGCCTGCATCGACGGCTTTCGCAATATCATCTTCGGATTGTGTCAACGTCGTTGCGAGGTATGAAGTTGTCCCTTCCTTCGGCAATACGCTTGCAATCCTTTCAAATGAACCATTATCACCATCCATGAAATCGGCGCCATCCGCTCCATGGATATGGATATCAATGAATCCGGGAAGCGCGATACAGCCTTGACCGTCCATCCGTTTTCCCGAGAAATCCACGTTTGCGACTTCGGAAACAGTTGCAATCATACCGTTCTCCACAACAATCTCGCCGTCCATCACTCTTCCGTCCGGCAATGCGATTTGGATGTTATGAATTAGCAATGACGTCAAAGCTGTCACCTCCCGAATTATCTTTTTCGTTTCTTGAATGTCTCGTTCCGGATTTCATCAATCGCTTCACGCGTTGCATCCAAATAAGTGATCGTCGTATCAAATTGCTTCGAGGCTACAGACATGAATAGAATGTCCATAATATGCAGCTGGGCAAGCCTTGACGAGGTCGCGCCACTCCGGAAATTCGCTTCCTTCGCCGGCGACGTATGCAACTGTATATCCGAAATCCGCGAAATTGGCGTCTGCCCGAATTTTGTCAGACTAATCGTTGTCGCTCCGTTCGCTTGCGCTAGCTCGAGGATTCTCTCAACTTCAAACGTCGCTCCTGAGAAAGAAATGCCGACGACGACATCCTCCTCGTCGACATTCGCCATGATGGTTGCCCCCATATGTAAATCCGTGCTCACGGTGGAAGCTTTATGGATCCGCAAAAACTTCTGTTGAGCGTCGATTGCGGCAATCCCGGAAGCCCCCACGCCGAAAAAGTGGATATTCTTCGCTTGGACAATCGCATCGACAGCATGTTCCAATTGTTTCGGATCAAGCAATTCAGCAGTTTCCAGCAAAGTATGAACTGCCTGCTCCGTCACCTTCTGGATTGTCGTTGCAACCGGTTCATTCGGCTGAATATCCCTTGTTGTAATTTCCAGTTTCCGTCCAAGGTCGCCATTGATCCGTAATTTCAATTCCTGGAAGCCTTTCAATTGCAGTGATTTGCATAGCCTCGTAACAGCAGCACCGCTCGTTTGACTCACTTCCCCGAGTTCAGAAACGGTCATCGTTACGATATCTTCCGGGTTCGCTAAAATATAGTCAGCAATTTTCTGTTCCGAAGGAGGGAGCGCATGCCTCATTTCTTTCAGCAGCACTAAGCCGCCACTTGCAATTGCCATTTCCATCCCTCCTTTTTCTTCATTCCGCCAAGTCCTTCACCATCACGTGAAATGTCCGGTATGTCTTGAATCCATTTTTCAAATACAAATGTCCCGCTAAACTCTTTTCACTCGTCCAGAGGAACCATGCCCCTTGGATCGTCCTCTGTTTCATTGAATAAAGGGCCTCGTGCAATAAAATCTTTCCAAGCCCTTTTCCTTGCTCGTTATCATCCACACCAAAAGGCCCGAAACGTTCCCGAATCCCTTCATAGCCGCTGTACATCGCGAAACCGACGACTTTTCCTTGCTTTTTAGCAATGAGAATTTGGGAAGGATCAATCCCTTGCAATAAACCTTCGCGAATCGCACGGCCCCAATCAGGATTGAAAACTGTATTGGCGAAAGTGATAACAGCAGGTAAATCGCCGTCTTGAACGGTTTCAAATACGTATCCTTCCTGCTCACGCTCCGCTTTCACTGCCTTGACGGCTTCAGGATATACATAATCTGTCAACGTCCGATGCATGGCTACCGGTGAATAAGCACGCTTAAACCCTTCTTTCTGGAGGAATTCGAAACCGGCTGGATAGGCTGCTTCGTCGATTCCTGGAAGGAAATAATTCGGTGCGTAAGAAGAGAAGAACACTTTCTCCGCTCCTTGACTCCGGATGTAATCACAAGCCCTTTCCATAAGTCCGTGGCCAATCCCTTGCCTTCCGACATCGGGATGCACCATGAAAAAGGTGATCCATCCTGTATCAGGTTCAAGTTCAGTTCCGATCATCGGCAGCTTTCGTGTAATAGCCATGATTGCTCCTACAATCCGCTCTCCATCAATAGCAACGATCAGGCCTGCAGGATCGAAGTTCGCATCGAGCAATACTTGTGTCCTAAAACGATCTTTATGAATCGGGTCGTGAATCAATACATCATTCCATAATCCGACAATCCCATTTTCATCCCCGCTTTGAAACGCGCGATACATCATGATCACCCTTCTTCCCCTACTTTGTAGAAGCTAGTTTAACAGCTTTGCCTACGAAACCATCCGCTGCCTCAATTAAAGCTTGAGCTTGAGCTTGATCAACTTCCGCAAGAATCATGACGATGGCTTGCTTCACGTTATAGCTGGTCTGTTGCAGTACGGATTCAGCTTTATCTTCATCCATTTCGGTAATCGTACAAACCATCTTTTTCGCACGCTCACGCAATTTAAAGTTGCTCGCATTCACATCGACCATCAAGTTTTGATACACTTTGCCAGTCTTCACCATTGCCGTCGTCGAAATCATATTCAACACCATTTTATGAGATGTTGCTGCACGAAGCCGTGTCGATCCTGTCAATATTTCTGGCCCGGTGATGATTTCGATCGGTATATCCGCAAAGTTACTGATAAGCGAGTTTTCATTATTGGAAAGGCTGACAGTCGTTGCGCCGCATGAATTAGCGTACACGAGAGCCCCTTTCACATAAGGGGTCCGGCCGCTAGCTGCAATGCCGATGATGACGTCCTGACAGTTTATGTGAAGGTCTGCCAAATCCTTCGCTCCTAATGCCTCATCGTCTTCGGCGCCTTCAACAGCCTCATACATCGCTCCTTCTCCTCCAGCAAGTACTGCCTTGACGAGATCTGGAGAAGTACCAAATGTGGGAGGACATTCCACCGCATCCATGACGCCGATCCGCCCACTCGTTCCGGCACCTACATAAAGGAGCCTGCCGCCATTTTTAAAAGCCTCCGCCACTTTTTCAACCGCCTTTTCAATTTGCGGGATTACTTGACGGACAGCGATGGCAACAGTCTGATCCTCTTCATTCATCGTTTTCAGTATGTCTGCGATTGACATTTCATCCAATCGCAATGTTTTCGGATTGGATCTTTCAGTCGTCAGAAGTGATAATTTTTCCATCGTCCGCCTTCCTATCTATATCGTAAGTAACGTTCTCTCGTTTCCATGAATCTCTCTGTATCCCTCTTGCATTGCTGTAAAAACGGATGAATATCCCCTTTTAGCAAACCGCGACGCAATACATCGTTTCCAGCAAGCAGATCGAACATCGGATGCCGCAAATTGCCGTACTCCAAAAACTTGATTTTCTCGGCATACACTGATGCAATGACTGCAAGCACTTGGATGACCGATTCAACCGGCTTGAACGCCTGGCGATCTGTAATATGAAGCTGGATTCCCTCACAAAGCTGTCCATTGTATTTTTGATATGTCGGCGTGAAAGCGAGTGCGCGTGCGCGGATTCCTTCCAATCCGAGCGAATTTACGTTGTCCTGCAACTTTTCACCGTCAATGAAAGGAGCCCCGATAATTTCAAACGGCTGTGTCGTCCCGCGCCCTTCCGAAAGATTTAACCCTTCCACTAAACACGTACCCGGATACAACAACATCATATCGAGCGTTGTCGTATTCGGCGAAGGTGGAATCCACGGAAGGCCAGTCTCCGTGTGGAATAAAGACCTTTTCCAGCCTTCCATTTCGATGACTTCCAACTCGCATCTGATGTGAAACTCTTCATTAAAATAGGAAGCAAGCTCACCGACTGTCATACCATGCCTATTCAGAATTGGATAAAGTCCGACAAACGATGTGAAATCCGGATCGACTACACTCCCTTCGATTCTCTCTCCGCCAATCGGATTCGGCCGGTCAAGGATAATCATCCTTTTCCCCATTCGCGCGCAAGCTTCCATCATATAGGCCATCGTGTAGATATACGTGTAATATCTTGCGCCGATATCCTGTATATCGAAGACGACGATATCTACTTGCCCCATCATCTCTTCTGTCGGTTTCTTCGACTTGTCGTACAAGCTGAATACCGGAATGCCCGTTGAACGATGGACGGCATCAGTGAATTTTTCACCTTCCTTCGCATTCGTCAACAGCCCGTGCTCCGGTGCGAAGAGGGCTGCCAGCTGCAGCTCCGGATGTTCATGGAATAATCGGATTGTAGAGATAAGATCGGAATTCGCACCTGTTTGATTCGTCAATAGACCAATCCGCTTTCCCTTCAACTCCGACAGATTCCTGTCAAAAAAAACGTCAACGCCAAGTTTCACTTGATTGAGCTCCATCATTATTCCTTCACGCCGCCTAGTGTTAAGCCTTTGACGAAATAGCGTTGGAATAGGATGAAGACGATAATCATAGGAATTGCCGCAACCGCAGCACCGCTCATAAGCAATTTAAAGCTGGCCAAGTTTGCGTCCTGCAATGTTTTCAACCCGACAGGCAAAGTGTACAGCTCAGAAGTATTCAGTACGATAATCGGCCAGAGGAACGAGTTCCACACGTTCATGAATGTAAAGATGCCGAGTGCAGCAAGTCCTGGTCTTGCAAGGGGCAGGACGACAGTCCAAAACGTACGCCATTCACTTGCGCCGTCCATTCGTGCAGCTTCCAGCAATTCATCCGGAATGGAATACATGAACTGCCTCATGAGGAATACGCCGAACACCATCGAAAGATCGGGTAGGATCAACGCCCAATGCGTATCCATGAGGCCAAGGTTCCCGACCATGATGAACAGCGGCACAAGCGTCACTTGACCGGGAATCATCATCGTGGAAATGATGATCCAGAAGATTAGGTTCCTCCCCGGAAACTTCTTCTTTGCCAGAACATATCCCGCCATTGAGTCGATGAGCAAGATGCCTATCGTAACGACGACTGCAATGTAAATACTATTGAAAAACCACTTCCCGACATCGTGCTTCTTGAACAAGTTCTTGAAGCTTCCGAACGAATTTGAAACGATATGGTCCATCATGTCGCGATGGTATTCTTCCTCTTTGGCATCTCCCGCTTTCGCCGCTTCCCTCGCCTCGCCCCAATGTTTGAAATAAAGCGGGATCCCCATCGGATACATTTTCGGCGGATTGGAATCGACGTACGAAACCGGCCGCTCCATGTCTTGGGATTGATAGCTGCTTAATTGAAGGGAAGTCGAGAACACCCAATATAAAGGAAGCAAAGAAACAACAGCGAAAACAGTGAGCAATCCGAATATAATCAGTTTATTTAAACGATCAAGCGGTTTTTTCTTCATTTCCTATCCCCCAATCACTCATCATGGCGAAGCACCCGGAATTGGATGACAGAAAAGATGAGGATAATGACAAATAAAACGACTGATTGGGCCCCTGCCAAACCGAATTCAAAATCCCGGAAGCCCGTTTTGTAAATGAGATGGACGAGCGTCTCCGTCGCGCTCCCTGGTCCTCCCCCTGTCATCATGATGATCTGCGTAAATACTTGGAATGAACCGATCGTGCTCAATAGCACCAAGTACAACGTCGTCGGTTTCAATAAAGGGATCGTAATATGGATCCATTGCTTGAACCGGCTGGCTCCATCCATCCGCGCGGCTTCATAAAGTGATTGAGAGATTGATCCCATCGAAGCCAAATACATGATGATCCCGACGCCGAACGGAATGAGGCATTGCATGATAATCAATGCCCACAATGCTGTACTTGACTGTCCGAGCCAGTTGACGGGACCGACGCCAAACCAGCCCAACACATAATTGAAAAGGCCAAAATCGTAATTATACATCCAGCGCCACACCATCGCGATGATGACCATCGAAGTGACCGTCGGCAAGTAGAACGCCGACCTGAATAGACTCTGAGACACTTTACCCAATTCAAAAATGAGTGTGGAAAGCACGAGGGCGCTTATGACGCCAAACGGAACCGTCACGACCGTGAAGAGCAACGTGTTCTTCAATGCAATACGGAATGCATCGCTCTCGAACACTTTTATGTAGTTCGCGAACCCAACAAATTCACTGCCGAAAATCTTGTATTTCTGAAAGGAAAGGACGAATGCCCACACAACAGGGATTGCAACAAAAAGCGTGAAAAGAATGAGCTTCGGCAGGAGGAAGAGATATGCGCTATAATTCCGCTTCACCTCGTAGAATAACTTTTTCGGATTCCCATTCGATTTCCCGATTACTTTCAGTTTTTCGTCCTTCTTTTTTGGCACTGCACCCATAGGCATCTGAGTCATGTTGACACCCCCTAAAAGTGAAGCAGGCGTACGCGATGCATAGCCTGCTCCATTCTATTTTTCAACTATATGGTCTACTTTTTGGTTTTCGGTTATTCCAAAATCTTATCTACTGCTTTTTTAGCATCCGCCATCGCTTGTTCTGCGGTCTTTTCACCATTGAACACGAGTTGCAGCTCATTTTGGATTGCTTCGTCGATTTTTCTCCATTCCGGATGACGTGGAAGCATGACGACTTGGTCGGACATTTCCATCGCGCGGGTCATTTCCGGATTGTCTTTGAATGGATCCATTTCTGAAGCACTGATGCGGGCCGGGAAGATACCATAGTTTTGCGCCATTAAGTACTGCTCATCAGCTGTCGAAATGAATTTCATGAAATCAGCGACAGCCGCTTTCTTGTTTACATCTTCCTGATGCATCATGACCCAACCGCCGACACCGCCGATAGTAGACGCATCTTTATCACCGGAAGGATATTCAGCAACCATGAAGTTTGTCGGATATTTGCCTTGCGCAGCACCAATTGCCCAAGTTGCCCACGGCTGCATTGCGACTGTGCGCTGCTCTTCATTCGCCCACGCTTGGAATGTGCCGCCGACGTCATTGCCGCCATGCGTTTCTGGAGCTACTTTATGCTTCAATTTCAAATCAGCCAAATCTTGAATTGCCTTGACCACTTCAGGAGAATCGAATGTGAACTCCGTCAAGTCTTCGTTCAGCGGCGATCCGCCATTTTTATAGAAGAACGGCCATGCTTCATAATAGCCAGGCATGATGTACGTCGAGAAGCCGTGTACATCCGTCTTGCCGTCGCCATCCCGGTCGAACGTCAATTTTTCTGCTGCTGACAAAAACTCATCATACGTCCACTTACCGTCTTTCGGCGGTTCAACGCCAGCCTCTTTGAATAAATCCAAGTTCAACAGCATCGTATGCAGCGTAATACTATTCGGAATCCCGTATAGCTTTCCGTCATACGTATATGCATCCAATGCATTTTCATAGAAGTCTTTTTTCGCATCTTTATCGAAATATGGATCCAATGATTCAACGACGCCTTGCTCGATATGATCGATGCTTACCGAACTGCCGCTAATATCGACAGGTGCGATATCCGGCCAAGCCTTCCCTGCGATGGCGACTCCAAGCTTATCTCCCATTTCTGCCCATGGTACTTGCACCAAGTCGATTTCAACGCCTTCATTGGCTTCTTCATATTCTTTAATCTTCTCTTCTAGCCAATGGAACTTGTTATCGTCCGCGTCTGGCCATCTTGGTCCATCCCAAATAGTGATTTTCCCTTTGAACTCTTCAGCATTTCCGGCTTCTTCCTTATCACCGCAAGCTGCAAGCACTGTTGCTGCAAGCCCTAATGTTAAGGCCGCAAGAGCGGATTTTTTCCAAACTTTCTTCATTTCTTGACCCCCTATTTATTTTTCTAGTGAACTTCCCCATTATTTATTCCCAGCAGGTAAAAGTCTTGTTCAAATACGCAAAAATTCCGTCAAACACGCATAAATCGCAGGATTCACGCATAAGCACGGCCAAATGCGCATAAATCGTGGAAATCACGCATAAACGCTGCCAATCACGCATAAATCTCAAAATGCACGCATAAACGCTTCAACCGCCGTGAGCAATCTTCCCCATAACTGTCGCCTTCCCCGCACCCGTCGCCGCCGGCAATGAATTCGGCTTTTTGTGGATGCCCAAATAGCCAAGCAATGCAAATACGAAAGCTTCCTTCGCATCCGCATCGATTCCTAGATCGCCTGTTGTCGCGAACTCTAAGCCTTCAGGCAGCTGCGCCTTCAGGAATCCCATCAACGTCCGATTGTGCACTCCACCTCCGCTAATGATCACTTCCTTCACGTCATGCGTTTGTATATATCTTTGAATCTCTGTAGCTATCGTTTTTGCCGTCAGCATCGTTGCAGTCGCGATTTTATCGGTGGATGATCGCCCGCGCTCATCCCCTTCCGCCCAGAATGCGTCAACGAAAACGGTCCCGAATAATTCCCTTCCGGTGCTTTTCGGCGCAGATGCGGCAAAATACTCGTGACACATCAGGCAATCCAGCCATTCATCGTCAACCGTTCCGCCCTTCGCCAATTCGCCATCCTTATCGAATGATTTCTTCCCGCCGGTGTGCCGAGCAACACAAGCATCGATCACCATGTTTCCGGGACCAGTGTCATAGGCGACGATCGGCTGCTCCGATCCGAACCGCGGCAGCACTGTCAAATTGGCGATGCCGCCAACGTTCAGAAGGACGCGCCCGACCGTTTCCGATTGGAATAAAACCTGGTCCGCAAACGGTACTAATGGTGCGCCTTGCCCGCCCGCAGCCATGTCGCGAGTCCTGAAATCCCCGATGACGGTTTTACCCGTAAGCTCCGCCAGCACGCCGACATCACCGATTTGCATCGTATTCGGACGAGCATACGAACGATCGGGTTCAACCGAAGGCTCATGCCAAATCGTCTGACCGTGCGAACTGATTAGATCGATCGTTTCCAAACCGATATCCGCTTCCTGTAAAACTTTCGTAAGCGAACCTGCATAGCTTTCCCCCAGATACATATTCATAGAGGATACAAGATGCAAAGGCGCCGCCGAATCCATCAACTTATGCAGTTCCTGCTTAAGTCCATCGTCATAAGAGATTGTCGTAAAATGAATCAATTTATGCCGCAGTTGTCCTTCTTCATGCGAGAAATCGGCAATTGCGATATCGAGGCCATCCAAGGATGTCCCTGACATTAATCCACACACACGCATTGGTTTCACGGGCATACTCCTTTCCAGTATCTTTTGCAAACGCTTTCTTCAATTTTAGCCGTTCTGAAATTAAATATCAATACTAATTTATTTTTATAAAAAGAATTTTCACTCATTCAATAGTTACTGGTAACCTACCATTGATGGATGTTTTTTCTGTCAAATACGCAGCGACGACTTCAAACGCCGATTCCGTAAACTCGTATGTGCAGATCACCCGATTCGCATTCGGGAAAAACGCAGCGTCATACGGCGAACGGACCGCAATGACATCGACCGGCTTTCCGCTAGCCAATAATTCATTGACGAGTTGCCGTTGATTTTCATGCTTATCTGCATTCAACGTCAGTACGACGATATGGTCATACTCGTTCGCGAGGCCTTTTATGTCGACATCATCCGGAGTTTCCTTATCGACCTCCACCGATACAACGTTCCCGTGAATCTTTTTCAATTGCTCCGCCATCGTCAACGTCGCATATCGTTTATCCTCCACCATCATCGCGTATTCGTTTTTCGGATGGATGAGAAGTACACGGTCATCCGGTTCGATTGGAATCTCTGGACCTTTCACTTCCGTTATACCTTGTTGGTAAATCTCTTTCATTTCATCATGATGTTTCTGGGAGCCGACAAATTCAGCAACTGTGTTGTTCGAATCGATTTCTTCCCATGACGTGTACTTCCGCGCGAGTTTTTCGATCCTTTCTATCGATTCATCAATCCGCCGATCGGAAATCCGACCGCTCTCGACAGCTTCCGCCAATCGGAGTATCGCCTGCTCCTGCAGATGATGCAAATGGGACACCATGACGAAGTCCACCCCCGCCTCGACCGCCTGCACACACCCTTCCACCGTGCCGATTCTCTTCGCAATCGCGTCCATTTCCATGCAGTCCGTCGTAATGACGCCATCGAATCCAAGCTCTTCCCGGAGAAGTCCCGTCATGACCGAGTGTGATAACGTCGCCGGTACATTCTCCTTTTTCTCCAAAGCCGGAAAATAGACATGTGCACTCATGATGGCATCCGCTCCAGCCGCCATGCATTCCTTGAATGGCACGAGTTCAACAGCATGTAACCTCTCAAGTTCATGATTAATTACCGGCAAGTCAAGATGGGAATCGACGCTCGTATCGCCGTGACCCGGGAAATGCTTCAATGTCGTCATGACCCCTGCCTCCTGCATGCCAAGCATGGAATTCTTCGCCATTTCTGCAACGTCAACAGGAATTTCCCCGAAAGAACGGACGCCGATGACGGGATTTTCCGGATTATTGTTTACGTCCACGACAGGCGCCAAATTCCAGTTGATCCCGAGCGCTTTCAATTCCTTTCCGGTCATGAAGCCCGCTTTCCTTGCGTTCGTTGATTCATGTGTCGCTCCGAGCAGCATTGCTCCAGGGATAATCGTCGCCCCTTCGCCCAATCGCCTGACAACGCCATTTTCCTGATCGATGCAGATGAGCAAAGGGGTTTCATACCCGGCCTTCCTCGCTTCCGCTTGGAGGCTGTTCGTCAAGGCGAGGATTTCTTCAGGCGTGCCGATATTCCTCCCGAACAGGATGATTCCTCCAATATGATATGTGTGTATCATATGTTTAATTTCTTCCGACATCGTTATGCCTTTGAATCCGGCGATCAGTAATCGGCCAACCTTCTTTTGCAAATTCATGATGCTCCCCCTCTTAAACTCTTTTTGTCCTTAAATAGGGAATCCAGGAATATGTCCTTCCCTTCTCACATTCAGCCCACTCGAGTTCTTCAATGTCTGCGCATACGTCGTGCGAGCCAAACAGCCGCGCATCGTTCCAAGCGCCTTATAATAATCGTAGTAACGGAAGCTCGTAGAATTCATAATGAACCAATAACAGGATAACGCCTCCAAATAGACGTCGAATGAATCCGTCACATCGACGTAAATGTCCGGCTCATACCCGTCCATATCTTCCCAGTTTTCACTATGGAACACGCGTCGCAAACCGTGCGGCGGCAGTCCATCAAGATCGAATCCGGGCAGGGAAGCTTTCAGCCATGCATCCTGTACAATCTTTTGGCAAAGTGCATGATCAGGATGCATGCTGTTTTCCCAATGTGTAATGACGAATTCCGGCTTCTCCCGCCGAAAAATCGTCGCCACTTCTTTAACGATTTCTTCATTGAATGTCAACTCGGCATCCCGGTGCGCAAGTGTGATGCTCGTTCCGCCTAAAATCGCCGCTGCTTTCTCAGCCTCGCGGATCTTTTGCTGGCGGTAAGCTTCCACGTCCAAATGTGGCGGTGCCCCCTTCTCTCCGGCTGTCAAATGAAGGAACGTCACCCGATACCCCGCTTGCGCATATTTATGGGCGATTGCTCCAGCCTGGATTTCCCCATCCCCGCAATGCGCTCCGACAATTAAGACACTCTGCATATCAATTTCCCCCTATCAGAACAATGATGTATAGATGATATTATGTAAGCGGGGCCGCAAGCGCAGCATGGCGAGATGTCGTCCGAAATAAACCCGGTTCGTCAGCAGCATGACCGTCAATTCCCTTTCCGGATCGATATAGAAGCTAGTTCCGGTGAATCCCGTATGTCCATACGTACCTTGCGACATTAAATCACCTGCCGGACTCGCCCCACCCCCTTTCAATTGCCATCCGAGACCTCTGCTTTCGTCGGCAAACGGCGTAAAATTCCGCCGTGAGACCGCAAGCCAATACGGATCTAATATTTTCTTCCCTTCATGCATTCCGTCATTCTCAAGCATCTTTGTGAAAACGGAAAGGTCCTCCATCGTCGAAAACAATCCTGCATGGCAGCTTATTCCGCCCATGAATTCCGTATTATCATCATGGACGATGCCATACTTATGATCTTGCAAATGGTCGTAATACTCGGTCGGCGCATACCGTTGCCGCTCAATTGCCGGTTTATATCCCGTATTCTTCATTCCCATCGGTCCGAACAAATGCTGCTTGGCATATTCGTCAATCTTCTGCCCGGTAACCTTTTCGATAATTTCCATCAGGAGAATGAACCCAAGATCGCTATAGACGACATCTGTATCCGGTGCATATTCCAGCTTTTCCTCTACGATTTCCTTCAGTACATCAACCGCCGATAGCCTTCTTTCGAAAAATGGCCGATGTGCAGTCAATCCTGAAGAGTGGGTGAGCAGCTGCTTGATCGTTACGCTTTCTTTCCCGTGCTTTTGGAAGGAAGGGATGAACATCGCAACCTTATCATGCAAATGGATTTCGCCCGTTTCACATATTTGCAGGATGGCGGGCAACGTCACCATCACCTTCGTCAACGAGGCCATATCGAACAGATGGCTGTTCGATATCGGAACACGGTCATCTTCCAAACTATTCGTCCCAACTGTCTCGTCTAGAACGATTTCCCCTTTATGCCGGACACGAATAACTGCACCCGGTGTCACCTGCAGGTCGATTTCCCGCTGCAAAAACGTCCGCACCATTTCTCTCATTCATTTCACACTCCCACTTTTTTCGCCATCGACTGATACTGTTTCCAAGTGGTAAATCCGAGCTTTTCATAGAATGTGATGAGCTGGGTCCAATCGATTACGATGTCCGTCACGCCCCTACTAATCAATTCATTCGCCGCCGCCTTCACTAAATCGATTCCAAAATGATTCCCGCGGATTTTTCGGTCAATCCCTAAAGGGCCGATGCCTCCCATCTCTCCGTCGCATAATGCCGACCAATAGACATTTTGCGCAATGACTGGAGACTGCGGATCATTCAGCCGGCAGAATCCTTTCAATTCACCATCCACGAAAAACCCCATGAACTCCCTTCCCGTACCGCCAATCATTTCGTAGTGAACTGCTTCATAATGCCATCTGCCTGGAAAGACGCGTTCCAAAAAATGCAGCAGCAAAGGAATGTCTTTTTTCGTCAACAGACGATAATGCTCGCTCGGGTTCATCAGCTTATAGAGCTCCCCACCGCTTACATCCTTTATCAAATCCGTTTCAACCTCGCCTGTGACGTATCCTCGCTTTTCAAACCAACTGATTGTTGCTTTGTCTTCAAGCGGGATACCTGGGAAGTAATGCCTCGGATCACGCCCTAATCGGATTTCATCGACTCCGGCGTTAATGAGTGCCTGTTCCCCCTTTTTTAGAAGTTCCGAACCGATCCCTTCGTTACGGAACGACTTTTCGACAAGCATGCATTGAATCCATCCGACCGTCTCCGGCATCCGGACGTCAAGCTTTTCCATATACCGCTTCACTATGATGATTCCGCGCAGCTTTCCTCCCTCAACGACGGCGAGCGAGCCTTCTTGAAGCACATTCGGCTCCGTTGTTGTATTTTGGTTCCATAACGAGATGCTCATTGGAAAACGATCGCCGATTTCCTCATTCCACAGCCTGACAATATCAGAGACATGAATTTCAGATAAAGGCACGACAGTCATGGCGTCACCTTCTCTTGAAGCTGTTCATTCATCCAGTTGACGAATCCCGGATTGATGGCCGTTTGCTTTACCGCTAACCCCGCAAGCACCGCCCCTCCGACAGGCAGTACTTGAGTCGTTTGGAAAGTGGCATTCGGAATGGAATGACGGGCCAGCTCTCGGAACCGCGAGATAAACAGCTTCTCATCAGTGAAAACGCCTCCAGACAGGATGATCGCTGTCTGATGATTTTCATCGAATAAACGACGATGGCAAGCTTCGATGGAATGCATCATTTCCTTGCACGCCTTCTCTACTATCCATTTCGAAACGGCGTCATTCGTCTTGGCCTCCTGCATGACTAGGCGTGCAAGAGGCGCGACGACCGAACGCGGGTGTTCGTTTCCGTATACTTTTGCAATAATATCCGGGACGTTTTGTACAGCAAAATACTCCGTGACCCGATCCGTTAAGCTTGTGCCCGCGCCGCGATTATCAAAAGAACGGAAGACCGCTTTCAACGCTTCATTCCCTAAATAAAACCCGCTTCCTTCATCATCAAATAAATAACCCCAACCGCCTGAACGGGCGATTTCGCCATCTTCATTAATGCCTAATGTGACAGCGCCAGTACCGGCAATCTGGACGATGCCAGGTCCGCCGAGCGTGCCGGAATACAGTGCATTGAACGCATCATTGCGGACGGTGACTATCGTTCCGTCTGGCAGCCCTCGAGCCAACAGAGCTGCCACTTCCGCATCGCGTCCACTTTCCCCGACACCCGCAATGCCTGCAAAACAGACGGACAGTTGAGCGAAAATGGTTTCGTTCTGCTTTTTCAACTCCTTCGTCAATCCGCAAAGCACTTCTTCGAATTCTGACTGCTGCAACGTGTTCGGATTGCTCCGTCCGGTTACCGCATGCATGTAAACGTTTCCAAGTTCATCGGCAACAATCCCCGTCGTCCTGGTGCCCCCGCCGTCAATTCCTAATACATACATTTGCTGACTACCGCCTTTTTCAATGATGAATTAATATCTAGTCTCTAAATCGATTCCCGTGTAGAAATGCTTCAGAATCACATCATACGTATATCCTTTTTCAGCCATTCCGACTGCTCCAACTTGGGACATTCCGACGCCATGACCCCATCCCCCGCCGTCCACTTTATAACCGATAGTCTCTTCCGTTTCCTCATCCTTGATAGGCTCGATGATGAACAACGTACTTAACAAAACTGCTGGCGTGCCATTCGCATTAATATATTGGAGTGCCCAGCGGATGCGGTCTTTGTATTCGTAAAACGTGCCATTTTCAGTGACGAATTCAATGACAGCCGCGCGACCTGAGCTGGAGCGTTCTGTCACATTGATCTCCAACACTCGGCCGACTTCTGCATTGAAGTAGGTTCCCACGATTTCACTGATTTCATCTGCTGTCCATTCGAAATGCCAACGATAATATTTGGACCAATCGACCTCGAAATCCCCCGACTTAACTTCACGCAAAGATTCGCCGCTGCCGTTCTTCTTGTAAATATCCAGCGCCGGGACGTATTTCAAATCGTTCCCTTTCTGCCCGACATGCTTTGCCCTCAAATAAGGAGTCGCTTCGGCAGTCCATACATCCTCATTGTTCGCCGTAAATCCTCCGCTCGTCGAATGGAAAACTGCTGTAATGAGCTTGCCTTCATATGTGGCGACAATCCCTCTAGTTCCGTCTACAGCTTCATTGGAAATCGGATGTTCCGCTCCGAATCCGCCATAGACTTGATCGGAAGTCGTCGGCAAAAGATCATAGCCGTCCGCGCTCCGCTTGCCCATATTGGATAAAGCGTACGTACGCGCAGCAATCGCCTGTGCTTTTTGCGCTTCGACTTCCGCATAAGGAACTGGTGGGAGCTCACGCGGGACGACACCGTACAAATAATGCTCGATGCTCAATTCATTGATGCCCGCCAACGTTCCGCTACTATTGAAACCGACTTCAGCGAGACCCCGGTACGTTTGCCCGTTGATTGTGACAAACCCTGACGAAGCCACGAGTTGAACTGGATTTGAAGTTTCCTTTTCCTTTCCGTTTTTTGTCACTTTCAATTGTGTTTCGCCTTCAGCAATCGTCACCACTTTCCAAAATGCGTCACTTGCTGCCAATCCTTTGGCAACTACTTCATCTTTGAATGCGGTCCGTACTGCAAAGGATGCATCCGTCGGAGATTCTCCGAGATACAAACGCCAACCGCCGTTATAGTCTTCGACGTACGTCCGATACCCTTCGGCGTGCGCCCGTCGAAGCCAATCATCTAAATATACTTGACTCGTCGTGAATGCAACTTGCAATCGGTAATGGGTTTGAACAGTAGCTGCGGAGCCCAGTTCCACGAACACTTCTTCATCATTTCCGGTAAACAAAACCTCGCCCGTATACTTGTCAATCAATTCAAATGATCCTTGCCCGCCGACAGTCAATGAACCGACGCTCTGCACGACCCCGATGCGGATTGTTGGATCATCACCGGTTTGTGCAGATGCTGAGTTCCCTCCTATCCCTTGAAAACATAATGTGCACGCCATCAGGGCAGCTGCCGCATACTTCAGGACTTTCATCCAATCACTCACCCTCTCTATTAATGGTATTTTCGTTGCTACCAATAGAGATTCGACGAAGCTTTGAAATTACCTTTTAAATTATTAAACTATTTTTGATATTTAATTTCAGGGTAGTTAAGGCTGATTTTAGGAATAGGACCTAAAGTAAAAAGAATGGACTTTGCGGAGCCCTACACAAAAAGACCGCCCCTTAAAATGAAGCACCCCTTTCAAAAGTGCATCCATTCTCATCCCTCAACTAAAAAGGCCAAATGGATGAATCACCCATTTGGCCGCTTTTATTCATTTCGGAGTATTATATGTGAAATACTAACCTCTATTTCTATTATCTACTTTTATTAAGGAATTGTCATATCGCTGTAACACTTTTGTAATATCATTGCCCCTGTCTTGTAACATTGGGTCTCTACAATTGGAATAGTGATCAGCAGGACAATATAAAATCTTAAACCATAGAGATAATGGTAGATAGGGGAATAGTGTGAAGAAAGTTGCTTTATCGTTATTCGTAGCAGGTTCATTGGCATTTGGATTTACGGCAGCAGATGCGGAGGCAAGTGCTCCTTCATCACAATCCGTATCAGCACATACAGGAACATATTCGACAGCTTACAATGTAAATATCCGTTCCGGAGCAGGAACAAACCATAAAATTGTTTTATTAGCGAAAAAAGGTACAAAAGCCACTTACGTCAGCGAAAAGAAAGTCGGCAAAGAAGTATGGTACCAAGTAAAAGTGAATGGCAAAACAGGCTGGGCACTCAGCACTTTATTGACAAAGCAATCAGTAACAGTAGCGAAAAGCAATACGAATGTCGCCCTTTCAGACAAAGTTGTAAAACGTGCAACTGGAATGACAGGCATTCCTTATCGTTTTGGCGGAACGACTACAAAAGGGTTCGACTGCAGCGGTTTCGTTCAATACGTCTATAAGCAATCCGGCAAATCGGTTGCCCGTGATACATTAGGACAATACGCGCAATCGAAAAAAGTGAGCAAGCCGCAACCGGGAGATTTGGTATTCTTCCAAAACACGTACCGTAAAGGGATTTCCCACGTTGGCATTTACGTCGGCAACAACAAGTTCGTCCATGCCGGTGGAAAGCAATCTCAAGTCGTAAGCTTGAACAATAGCTATTGGAAATCGAAATTCCACAGCTTCAAAAGATTATAATATAAGCAAAACCGCTTGCACACTAACGTGCAGGCGGTTTTTTTAGCTTTAGACAATCATTCTGTATTTCCGGGTTCCTTCCATTGAATGAGGCCAAGTTCTTAGAAACTCATTTGCACGAGACTTTCCGATCGACATGAGTGCATCTTTCTGTTCGTCCTCCATATTGAATTGTGTCGCGCTGTATTGCTCGACCGGTATAAATATGATTTCCTTTTCGTGCTTTCGAGAAATATAACGGTCGTCGTGCGCGTTCTTCATCGTGGAAAACAATGCTTCGAACAAGTTGAGTGCATTGCTGATTTCCTTGCCGCCCATCTGATCTTTCCGATGGCTCAGCTTCATGCCAATCAATGGGCGCTCCCGCCTGCCTTCCGCATCATCGAAAATCCACATCGGGAAATTGCTTAGCACCCCACCATCGACAACGATCGTTTCTCCAGTAGGTGCCTTAAAACGGACCGGTTCAAAGAAAAACGGAATAGAACAGCTCATCCGAAGCGCGCGCGCAATTGAAAACATTCCCGGCTCGATGCCATAGTGGACGAGGTCGTCGGGCAGTACAATCATTTTTCCGTTTGTCAGATCTGACGCCACCAGTTTAAGCGATCCTTCTGGCAAATCCGCAAAATTGTAAATCCCTTTTGCCGACAGCTTTTCAAAGAACCAGTCCTCGAGGGCATTTCCTTGATAAAGACCCATGCGCAAATAGAGCAGCAGCCATTTCATGAATGGTATTGGAAGAATCATCTTTCGGGGATCGAGCAATAATTTCAAATCCTCTTCCTGCATCATCTGCTCGATTTCTTTGCCCGTATATCCTGCGGCAATGAAGCACGCGAGGATCGCTCCGGCACTCGTCCCCGCCACCCTCTTGAAACGATACCCCTTCTCCTCCAATGCCTGATACGCACCGACCAAAGCAAACCCCTTCAATCCGCCACCTGCAAATACCCCATCAATTAACACAGCATCCCTCCCATGGCGTTGTTATACTATAATGCTTAGCACCGGAATGTAGAACTGGAAGAGCAAATCGGATTTGTGCTTCGGACGCGGAACCTTTCGTTTTGAGCGCGAAACCTAACGCTTTGAGCGCGGAACGGCCCTTTCCAGTTCGGAAAGGGCCGTTTTTCATTTCATTTCAAGTATCTACGGGCGCCGGCGTAATTTGTTTTATACGTGCCTGAGTTGATGCTCACAATTTCGACTTTGCGTGATGAGTTCGGGGCGTGCACCATATTGCCGCCGCCGATATACATCGAGACGTGATACACTTTCCCTTTTCCTTTATCATGCGCGAAAAACAGGAGATCACCGGGCTGCAAGTCCTTACGTTTCACCGCGGTCCCTTGTGTTGCTTGGACGGATGAATCGCGGGGGATGAGGATGCCGTGATTTTTATAGACCGAATACATCAATCCCGAACAATCAAATCCATACGCTGATACACCCGCCCACAAATACGGCAGGCCGATATATTGCTTCGCGCTGTCGACAAGCTCCTTTTGTGTCGGCTTCGGAATGGATGCAAAGTCCTTGTAAACTTTGAATTCCTTCTTGCGGACATATTTCAAGCCGTCAGTTTTCGTCTGTACTTGCAGCCACTCCCTTTCCTCCTTCACAACTTGGAGTATCGTGGTATAGCTGATATCGATGAATTTATAGTTATCATGAAGTTTTGGTTTATTATATAAGGAAGAAATTTTCGTAGTGACGACCGCGATTTCCGAACCGCCCTCACCGGGAGAATAAGCTTTTACATGCAATTTAGGCACCCATCCCTCGTAGCCTTTCGCCTGGCCTTTATTAAACTGGTCGACCACTGCAATATAGAGCCAGTCCCCGCTCGACTTTAACACTTCAACTTCATCCCCGTATAGAGCTTGCGTATCGGTCCGACCGATCAGCCAATTCTTCTCCGCAACTGTCAGACCTTTCGTCCACTTCGCCATATCCGGCATCGCGACTATGGAAACCGCATCGATTTTACGTGTCTTATTCGGCACACGCCACACGTTCGTCACCGGAACGCTGATTGCATAGTGCACTGGAGCGGCTTTTCCGGATTGCTTGGTGCCCGATTCATCTATTACTCTAGCCGCCGACGGATCGTTGAAAGTGATGAATAAACAAAATATCATTATGAAAGCTATTATTTTCTTCTGCATGAAAATTCTCCCCCCTGCTCTACTAATAATATTCTATTCATAATTAATTGCATAGTAGGTCTTTCATTCAGGGAAGTTTCCATCCTGTCAGAATGGGTATTTAAAAGACTGTACCATCAATTATAGAGAAGGAGAGATATAACATGAATGATAAAAAATTTATCGGTATGTATCACAACGACTCGGAATTGATGACGAAAATAGATGACTTGAAAACTCAAGGAATCGATGGAGAAAATATCTATGTCATTGCGCAAGATGATTCAGATGTGACGATGTTCCAAGGAATGAAATACGGGGATGTACAGACGGCCCCGGAATCATGGTTTGACCGTTTCATGAATTTCCTGACCGGTGAAAATCATGTCCGCAGCATGTTGCATGAAGCCGGCGTCGCTGATGGCGACATGGACAATTATTATACTGAAATTCAAAATGGCGGGAAGCTACTGTATGTCGATGAAGGCGAATTAAATCGACTTCATACGAATAGTAGCGAACGATTCGGCGTTGCTGATGTTGGCGTCGATCCGAACTTAGGCGCAAACCGCGTTTCCGAGTTTGAGGAAAATGAATTGAATCGATCTCACTATGATGCAACATCTGCAGCATTCCAAGATTCCAATTTATACGAAGGATCCAATGATACTTTCGGGAGAGTCGGTGGTGAAGCGCTGCGCAGCCAGTCTGACTATGAAACACCTCCGAACAGCGCGTATGGATATACGAACAACTTAAATGAAACGAGTCAATTCGATAGGAAGATGCAAGAGGAAAAAATGCGCTTGCGTGAAGAGCGACTCAGCGTGGACAAAGAAGAGGTCGAAAGAGGCGAAGTCACACTTCACAAGGACGTCGTTGAAGAAGAACAGTCCTTCGATGTCCCTGTAATGCGTGAAGAAGTTTACGTTGAACGCCGTCCTGTCAATGAGTACGAATCGGATGTTGATGAATTCAAAATGATGCAGGATGAAGAAACGATCCGCGTCCCGATAACTGAGGAACGCTTGGAAGTGACTAAAAAGCCGTATGTTACGGAGGAAATCGTCGTTGGAAAACGACAAGTCGCAGATACAGAATCAGTAAATGAAACCATTAGACGCGAAGAAGCTCATTTTGAGCAATCAGGTGAAGTTGATGTACAAGATGAATTTGTCGATGAGCTTACGATGCGCAAGAAATGGGATGACGAACGCTTTTAAGTAAGCGGAACAATATGGACCCGCAGAGGTGGAAATGCTCTGCGGGTTTTTCTGTGTTAAAAGTGTCTAAATTTGGGGTGAGACACTTTTTCGTGTTGAGATGATGCGTAGTTACTACGTTTTCGACCGCTTGATGAAGGGATTAAATTGGCAAGGATGCTGTCTCTGCCCGATTCTCTATAATATTTTTTACCAGATGTGTAACTAATGGCTTGTTCACCTCCTTGACGTTATCAAATCCCATCTGTTTTTCAAGGGTCCTTATACTGTATTACTATAATTTCTCGACATATAGGACGTGTGCTTGGTTGTCCTTAATTAATTCTCGAAATCGAGACAATTGGAGGGGGAACCATAAAATAAGTTCAACTCGGGGACGATTCACTCGTCGCCCGAATTGAACTGTTGGTTTGCAAGTATCTGCTCATGGTTCGCATTAATCCGCTCGAGCATGTCTAGCACATCATGCAGATCATCGTATTGGTGGATCGTGAATTGGCGCATCGACATCCGGTGGTTTTGAAAGCTTTTGCGCAAGCGGAAAACGGCTTGCCCTTGTTTCCCGATCTCTTCACGTATGGCTTCCTGCCTGATTGATTCTGATCTCAACTTTTCATGAACTTCCCAAATCCTGTCCCGCAAATGAAGATAGCGGTTCCGATGGACATGCTGTTGGTTAGAAACATTATCTAATATTTTGCAACAAACTTTTTCCAACTTTTCGACCGCAGTCAAAAGCTGCGCATTGACCGCACTTTGGCTCTTGATGAATTCCATATGCGGATTCCAGACGAATCGATCTTGATTCGCCGGAAAAGCGGTCGGCTTATCACTATGATGAATCTTCGAACTATCCAAATTGCAAGCTCCTCTACCGAGTCTTTCTCCTATACTATGTCGTCAGGACCGCCTATTGTTCGCATTTTAACTTGAAAGGATTATCATATTTGTTTCCTTTTCCGCCAACAAGGGTATTTTCCGAAGACAAAGACAGTAGAGGAGGAACAATATGAATAAAACATTCATCGGATCATTCCCGAACAGCGAGCGATTGATGTCTAAAATAGTGGAGTTGAAGCATGAAGGTGTGGAGGAAGAGGATTTGTATATTGTCATGAAGGATGACTTGGCAATTGACGAACTGCGGAGCAATGCGCTGAAAGAAGGTGAGGACTCACCGTATAACCTTTTCAATCACTTCATGGGGTTTCTTGCCGGCGAACATAACGTACGTCGCTTGCTGAAGGACGCCGGTTTCTCCGACAACGAAGCGAAACGGTATTTCGATGCTGTTCAGGAAGGCGCTTTGCTGCTTTATATCAACGGGCAGCTGAAAAAAGAACACAACAATGAGCCGATTGCGGTTGAAAGACAATATGAAGGCTACAAACCGATTCCATTGGATGAAACCGAGGCAAGTCCTGACAGCTGATGCAAAAAGGGGCATCCCGGAAAGTCCATGAAATCTGACTTTCTGTGACGCCCCTTATTAGTTTCGTGAACTAGTTAATCAAACTACTAGTAAGGCTTTATCACTCGTTAATTTTTCACCGCGAATGCGTTGGAATTCAGACATCAGTTTATCAATTGTGAGTCCCTTCTTATCTTCGGCTCCCACTTCCAATATTATCTGGCCTTTATCCATCATAATCAGTCTGTTCCCGAGGTCCAGTGCCTGTTGCATATTATGTGTAATCATCAGCGTTGTTAATTGATCTTTTTCAACAAGTTGTTTTGTTAAATTTGTAATCAATTCTGCACGGGATGGGTCTAGAGCGGCTGTATGCTCATCTAGCAGCAGAATCGACGGCTGGGTGAATGTCGCCATTAGCAAAGACAGCGCCTGACGCTCTCCACCAGATAACATGCCTACTTTTGCATTCAACCTATTCTCTAAATTCAAATGCAATGTTTCAAGCGAGCTGCGGAAATATTCCCGGCGTTTTTTATCAACACCTCTCCGCAACACTCGTTTTTTATCCCGTGAATACGCCATTGCCAGGTTCTCTTCAATGGTCATCGAAGGGGCAGTACCTGCCATCGGATCTTGGAAAACCCTTCCGATCATTCGTGAACGGACATACTCCGGCAATTTTGTAACTTCTTTACCCGCAATTTCAATATTCCCGAAGTCAGGGGTAAGGGCTCCGGAAATCATATTTAACATTGTCGATTTTCCAGCACCATTGCTTCCGATTACGGTCACAAAATCACCGGATTTCAACTCGAGATTGATTTCATCTAACGCAATCTTTTCATCAGGAGTTGCTTCATTGAAGATTTTATTTATTTGTTCGAGCTTCAACAATTGCATTCCCCTCCTTGTTGAGAGAAAAATTGCGTTCGGCCAAACGTTCTTCGTGACGCCTCGCTTTTCTCGCCTTTTCACGCCGTTTTTCAAAATACTGAGGTAAAATCAAAGCGCAGATGACAATTGCTGCTGTAATTAACTTCATATCTCCTGTATCAAGAAAATCAACCCGCAGCGCAAGCGCTAGTACAATCCTATAAATGATTGCTCCTACAATAACCGCTAACGTTGTTCGCACAATTGTCTTGGTTCCAAAGATTGCTTCACCAATAATGACAGAGGCTAAACCGATGATAATCATTCCGATTCCCATGCTAATATCGGCAGACTTTGTGTATTGCGCGAATAACGCCCCTGAAAAGGCGACAAGCGCATTCGAGAAACCAAGCCCAATGATGACGAGTGTATCCGTGTTTGCTGATAAGCTCCTTATCATTTTTTTATTGTCTCCGGTTGCACGAATCGCTAGTCCCACTTCTGTTTTCAAGAACCAATCTACAATGAATTTAATGATTATAACGATGATTGCCACGATGAATAATGTTGCCCAAGTAGAAGGTAAATAGCGGACACCCATCATACTAAGTAATTGATTGAGTGCATTATCAATGCCCAGTGGAGCTAGAAACGCTTTAAATTTACTAAATAGCGTCTCCGCATTTAACAAAGGTATATTAGGGCGACCAATAGAATTTTCAGTTGTAAGGCCCATAATGCGCAAATTAATGGAATACAAAGCAATCATCATTAAGATCCCGGCAAGCAGCGCATTAATCTTTCCTTTTGTATGCAGTAGTCCCGTTACACAGCCTGCCATGAAACCGACGATAAGTGCTACTGCCGTTGCAATGGCTGGATGATAGCCGAATAGTATCATGGTAGCAGCAACTGCAGCTCCCGAGACAAAACTTCCATCCACCGTCAGATCCGGGAAATCCAGCACTCGAAATGATAAATACACTCCGAGTGCCATGATTGCAAAGATGATTCCTTGTTCAAAAGCGCCAAAAAGTGATGCAAACATAAAGAATCATCTCCTACTTATTCACTAAATTCGACTTTCCACTCATCTTTAATGGAGAGTCCCAATGCTGTTGCTGTATCTTCGTTCATGATCAGTTTCAAGTTTTGTGGAACTTGGACAGGTAAATCAGCAGGTTTGCTTTCACCTTTTAATATTTTCGCAGCCATTTGACCCGCTTCATAGCCGATGTCATAATACTCAAATCCATATGCAGCCAAACCGCCACGTTTTACAGAGTCAAATTCTCCGACCATCATTGGTAGTTTTTGTTCATTGGCTACTTGAACGACTGATTCTAGTGCAGATACAACTGTATTATCCGTAATGATGTATAAAGAATCGACTTTGCCAATCAATGATTCTGTCGCTTGCTTTACATCTGCGGACGTAGCAACAGATGCCTCAACAACAGTCATATCCATGTCTTTCAGCATTTCTTTTACTGCATCCACTTGGGCACGGGAGTTTGCCTCTCCTGAGTTGAATACCATACCAACCTTTTTCGCGCCTAATTCCTCTTTAAGGAACTTCATTGTATTTGGAATTGCATCGGGATGATTATCAATCGTACCCGTTACGTTCCCGCCCGGACTCTCCATTGAGTCAACGAGTTCAGCGCCGACAGCATCCGTTACCGAAGTGAAAACAATCGGAATATCTGGTGTTGCGCCTGCTACAGCTTGTGCACTTGGTGTCGAGTTTGCAAAAATTAGATCGACTCCGGAACTTACGAGGTTAGTTGCAATCGTCGTATTTGCACTGTTATCTCCCTGAGCAATTTGAACATCATATTCAGCTTTAACTCCTGCATCTTCAAGCGCCTTCTTGAAGCCGTCGTATGCTGCGTTCAAGGATGGGTGTTCGACAATTTGCGTGACACCGATTTTATAGGTCTTTTCTTTTTCAGCAGTGGTCGTACTTCCCCCTGATGAGGTGCCGCATGCTGAAAGAAGCAGGGTAGCACCAAAAATCGCAGCCAACGCTTTGTTCCATTTTCTCTTCATTCTTTCTCCCCCTATTATCAATTACATTGCTATACAAGTTGAACAAACGAGCGTCTAAAACCATTTCACGCTAGACGTCTTCCAAGCTGCAGACATCCTTTGCTCCAAGGTTAACTAAACTGAATATTCCAACTTGTAAAGCTATATATTACAGAATATAATACATGATTATCCCATCATTTGAAACAGTTAAATTTTTCATTACCCTTTCAGAGCGTACACAGAGTCCATTTTATGAACAAAGCGTGCCACTCCGCCCCTCCTTCACTTTCTTGACAAATCTTGTGGTATTCTCTTGGCTGGGGCAGCATGAATCGCCTGTCCGATTAGTCCTTCCACCGCTTCTAGCAGCCCTTCATTGTAGCTCGGATGTGCATACGTCGGAAATGTTATATCTTCTTCTTTCGCCGCCATCTCCAACAACTGGACAAAAGAGCCCGACATTTCAATGGCTCCATCCCCTATCATATGAATCCCCACTACGAGATCTGTCGTTGAATCAGAAATCACTTTGACAAATCCGTCTTTTTTGCCGGTGATTGCCGCATAGCCATTCCCTCCAAGTGCAAATTGACTGACGCGAACATCGATTTCAAAATCACGTGCTTGTTTCTCCGTAAGACCGACGGAAGCAACTGGCGGTAGTGTATGAGCTACAATTGGCAAGAAAGTAAGATCAGCTTCCGGTTTTCCTCCGGCAATTGCTTCGGCGGCCACTTTCCCCTGTTTGATTGCCTTAACCGCAAGAAGCGGCCCTTCCGTCACATCACCAATCGCATAAATGGATGGGATTGACGATTGCATATTCCCGTCCACTTTGACGAAACCTTCAGCTGTCAATTCAATTCCGAAGCGGTTGATGCCTAACGGAGCCAGATTTGGTTTCCTTCCTTCGGAAATGAATAGATCCGACCCATGTATTGTTTCATGCACGTCCTTCCCGGTCTTACATACAATTGTAATTCCGTTATCCTGCTCAGTTACAGTAACTATATCTGCATCTTTGACGACGTTTATTTTCCTCTTTTTACAAATCCGCAACAGTTCTTTATTGACTGATTCATCAAATGGAAGGCCAGTATTTTCCGGTAGAAGAATACTGACCTTCGCTCCAAAGGCTGCATAGCTGGAAGCCACTTCAAGTGCAATCGTGTCGTGTCCTAGCACAAGTAGATGTTCCGGCACTTCTTCAAGCTCGAAGACCTCCCGGGACAGCAGAATCCGATTTCCTTTTTCCTTCAAAATAGATGGCAGGACCTGCGAACTTCCAGTTGCTATGATTGCTTGTTTAAATTCATAAATGTCGAACTGATGCCCATTTTCTACGCCGATTCTATCTACAGAGGTGAATGTAGCTTTCCCACGGATGATTTCAATTTTATTTTCCTGGCATAGACGTTCAACGCCGGCTCTGAGCCCATCGATTACCTTTGTTTTATAGGATTGTAACGTTTGTAAATTGAACGTGTCCTCGCCTTCGCCAATTCCAATCTCTCTCAAATGAACTGTTTCAGAGCGTTTCCCTGCCGCATGTGTAAAAACTTTAGACGGTATGCACCCTTCGTTCAAACAGACGCCGCCCATGCTGCTCTGTTCAACCAACGTGACGGTAAGCCCTAATTGAGCCGCTCGTATTGCGGCAGTGTAGCCACCCGGCCCGCCGCCTATAATAACGAGGTTTCTTTGTTGACTGATTTCCCCCACAACCATGTCATATCATCTCCAACAACAAATTATGTGGCTGTTCAAGTAAACCGGAAAAGCGGTTTGTAAATGCAACGGCCGTTGCTCCATCTGCAACGCGATGATCGAATGACATGGACAGTGTCATAACATGACCGATAACGATTTCATCATGCTCGTTGACAATGGGTTGTTTTTTTGTTTTATGGAATGCAATGATCGCCGTCTCAGGGTGGTTAATCATTGGTGTTGCACCCGTACTGCCAAGTGGACCGACATTGCTCATCGTAAACGTACTGTTTTGCATTTCAGACGGTTTCAATCTCCCAGTGATGGCTTTTTCGGTCAAATCTTTAATCACCCGATGAATCTCTTTAATTGTTTTTTTATCCGCATCATGAACGACAGGAACTAGCAGTCCATTATCCGTGTTCGTCGCGATGCCGATATGATAATTTTTCTTGAGCAAAATACGATCGTTATCCTCATCAAGCTCCGCGTTGAAAATCGGAAATTCCTTCAATGCAATCGTGAGCGCTTTAATGAAAAATGCGGACAGAGACACTGATTCCCCCGCCATTTTCAGTTCATCACGCATGTTAATTAATCTCGTCATGTTCACCTCATCGAAATGCGTTACATGCGGAATTGTAAAATAGGATTGTGTCATTTTCTTAGCAATCTGTTTTCGGATTCCTCTGAAAGGGAGTTCATGGGGAGGGTTTTCATATGACGATACAGGCTGTACTTCAATAATTGGTTCCATGACAGCCTGTTTCCCTTCTATAAAACGGTAGATATCTTCCTCAGTCACTCGTCCTGAAGGATCACTAGATGGGACATCCTCAATGTTAATGTTGTTTTCACGTGCGATTTTACGTGTGTAAGGTGCAGCTAATACACGTCTAAATGGAGTTGGCGAAGGTTTCACCACTTTTTCACTGACAGTCGCCGCAACTTCGTTCGTTGCTTCTCTTTTAGGTAGTGGCTTATTCCCGATTTCCGCACTGAATTCCTCCTCAATGGAAAGAAGGCTAGTTCCAACTTGGACGGTTTCGCCCGTTTCAATTATGATTTCCTTCACAATCCCGGAGCAAGGCGAAGGAAGTTCTGCTACTACTTTGTCAGTTTGTACTTCAACAAGCGGTTGGTCGACCGCTACTTGATCCCCGACCTGTACAAGGTATTGGAGAATCTCTCCTTCCGTCATCCCTTCACCGATATCGTGCAATTTTACGTCTAGCACTTCATTCCCCCCTAAAAATGGACAACTTTTTCAATCCCTTTTACGACCCGTGCAGGTGTTGGAAGATAATGATTTTCTAGCGCAAACAACGGAACTGGCACATCAAACCCTGTCACCCGTTCAATCGGAGCACGCAAATAAAGGAAAGAGGTGTCATTAATAATTGAAACGATATCGTTGCCGAGTCCTCCAGTTGAATGTGCTTCGTGGACGATGACCGCCCTTGTCGTTTTCTGTATGGATTGTGCTATGATTTCACGGTCGATCGGGTACAACGTTCGAAGGTCAATAATTTCACAGCTTATGCCCATTTCCTCTGCCTGCTCGGCTGCTTTTTCTGCCACTGCAACCATTGCACCCCATGCGATGATTGTCACATCGGTACCTTCACACACGATTTTCCCCTTACCGATTTCAACTGTATACTTACCTACGGGTACATCTTCTCTTTGTGCACGGTAATTCCTCATCGGTTCCAGCACAAGCACTGGATCAGGATCTTCCATTGCAGCAATCAATAAACCCTTTGCATCATAAGGTCCTGATGGGCAGACTACCTTGATTCCTGGCATATGCGTGAACAAGGATTCTGTACTGTCCGAATGGACTTCTGGGGCTCGAATGCCTGCTCCATAGGGTGCACGGATGACCATCGGTACCGTGAAATTCCCCATCGTCCGCATTCGGATACGAGAAACATGCGTCATAATCTGCTCGTATGCAGGGTAGATGAAACCAAGAAACTGAATTTCCGCCACTGGTCTGAAGCCATTTACGGCAAGACCGATGGACGTCCCGATAATACCAGCTTCTGAGAGTGGTGTATCCACCACACGATCTTCCCCGAATTTCTCCACAAGCCCCTCGGTCGCTCGAAACACACCACCATTTTTACCGATGTCTTCCCCCATAAGAATTAATCTTTCATCTTCTTCGAGCATTGTTTCCATCCCACTATTGATCGCTTGGATCATCGTCATTAGTTTAGTCGTCTCTGTACGCCCGGCTGTTTTTTTAAAATCAATCGCCATGTCACTGGCCCCCTAACTGTGCGAGATAGGACTCTTTTTGTGCAGCCAGGTCTGCTGGCAGCTCTGCATAGACATGATCAAAAAGATCTCTGACGTTTGGAGCTGGGAAGCGCTCCATTTCTTCTACTGCCGCTTCAATTTCAATAGCTGTTTTGTCTTTTACTTCTGCGACCCATTCTTCATCCCAGTAGCCATAATTCCGCATGAATTTTTCCAAACGGACTAGTGGATCGACAATATGTTTTCCTTGTTCTTCAGGGCGATATTTAGATGGATCATCCGCAGTCGTATGAGCACCTGTCCGCCATGTGACCGCTTCTATCAACGTCGGGCCATTCCCGTTCCGCGCATAGTCAAATGCCTTTTTCGTTTCAAAATAGACGGCAAAACAATCATTGCCGTCAAGTCGAACCCCGGGAATGTCATATGCGACTGACTTTTGAGCAATTGTCGCAGAATTCATCTGTTTTTCCATCGGGACTGAAATCGCATAACCATTATTTTGATTGAAAAAGACGACAGGCACTTGGAATACACTTGCGAAATTGAGCCCTTCATGAAAATCACCTTCTGAAGTCGCACCGTCACCAAAGTAAGCGATTGATCCATTTCTGGTCCCTTTCCTCTTCTCTGCCCATGCAGCTCCTACTGCATGTGGAATCTGCGTCGCAATAGGGACGGCCGGAGGAAAGATTTTCTTCCCTTTCGGAGGGACACACCCTTCAACTCGACCATTCCAATACAAATAGGTCCTCACCATATCAGCACCGTATGTCAACGTCGCACCGTGGTCGCGATAAGTCGGGAAAATCCAATCATCAGTTCCTAATGCAAGTGCACTGCCAACTTGTGAAGCTTCCTGCCCTTCGAATGGAGCATATGTCCCGAGACGTCCTTGCCGCTGCAAGTTAATCGCTTTTCTGTCGAATGTTCGAATTCGAACCATGTTGTAATAAAAATCTCTGACAAGTTGCTCATCAATCTGCTTCTCGTAGAATGAATCTAGTAAAACTCCTTCATCGTCCATTACTTTCTTAATGGGAAAGTGATTTTTCAACTACAGTACCCCCACTCACGATTATTTGCGGATCGCCCACTTCGGTTTTATGGATGGGGTGTAGAAGCTGTTCCGCCCACCTCTACTTTCCATTTTTTTCTCACACATTGTATTAGCTGATTCCATTGTGCAAGTACCACTCATTTTCGCCAGCTTGTAAACTTCTAAAATCGCATCATATATATGTTTTGTTTTTGCCAGTACCCGCTCATGATTGAAGCCGTACAATTCATCCGCCACATGAATGAGACCGCCGGAATTGATAATATAATCCGGAGCATAGAGAATGCCTTTCTCTTGTAGCTTTTTCCCATGGTCTTCATGTAGTAACTGATTGTTCGCCGAACCTGCAATCGCTTTTACTTTGAACTGATTTATCGTCTGGTCGTTAATAATTCCGCCGAGTGCACAAGGAACAAATAGTTCCGCTTCTTGTGAATAAATATCCCCGCTTGCAACGACTTTCACGGTACCGGTTGTTGTGGCCGCTTTTTCTTCGATGGCCAGCAGATTCTTTTCATTAATATCCGTTACATAGACGTGGGCACCTGCCTCAAGTAGTCCAACTGCAACTTTGAATCCCACTTTACCTAAACCTTGGACAGCGTAAGAATGCCCTCCTAACTCATCATTTCCGAATAGCTCTAGATTTGTCGCTTTTATCCCGTACAGAACACCTTCTGCTGTCGGAATGGAAGAGTCCCCTCCGCCTCCATAAGCTTCAGGAGTACCTACGATGCAATTCGTTTCCTTCATTGAATGGACGAAATCCTCCAAGGTCGTTCCCATATCGGTACCGGTGTAAAACCGGCCGCCAAGAGTTTCTACGAATTGACCAAATGCACGGAACAATTCGGGCGTTTTATCCGTTTTGGGATCTCCGATGATGACCGCCTTTCCGCCGCCAAAATCCACATCAGCAGCTGCGCATTTGTAGCTCATCCCTTTGGATAGACGAAGTACATCTTCCAGCGCTGCATCCATACTTTCGTAAGGATGCATGCGGCAGCCGCCTAGCGCAGGTCCAAGTGTTGTATTGTGGATTGCTATAATCGCACGTAAACCTGTCGATGGATCATTACAGAATACGACTTGTTCATGCCCGGCCATTTTTTCAAAGAGATCGAAATTACTTGTCACTGAAACTCTTTCTTCTTCAATTTTCATAGATTTTGCCCCCTGAGCATTTGCTGTCAACCTACTAAATAGCATCTCTTCCTAGGAAGATAACGAAGCATCCCTCAACTTTTGTGCAATCGTTTCTTTTGGAAGAATGATTTGTTTTACAATACCTTGACCGATTAACCCTACGTGGTTGTGCGCGGTAACTTCCGTAACTACAGCATTATTCCGTAATTCGACTAACACTGCGGTGAGCGTCACTTTTGAACCTAGCGGGGAAGGTGCTAGATGTTGTAGCTGAACAGACGCCCCCATTCCTTCTTCATGTACTTCCAAAAAGGGAAGAATAATTTTCCGGGAAACCCATTCCATATGATAAGTCATCGCTACTGTTGAATAGACGGGGTGCACAACTTCGCCTTCAAACGTAGCAAACATGTCTTCAGTCACTATTATTTCAATCGTTTCTGATTTGCCAACTTCCATCCCCTGCTTCATCGCGTCCCCCCTGTATCCTATGATTCTTACCTATAAACTACTATTGTTACTGCAAATTCATCACGAACTAAGCGGCTGAATGAGAGCGCTTACATTTATGCTTTACTAAACCGAATTAATATAACACTATTTATACGTAATATTACCGACTTGTAATACTAAAGTCAATATTATAGTTGGAAAACTCCGTAATTTCGGAATAGGTTGATGGCTGATAGTCTAACGAGTTGGTGTCCGAGGGAGGCCGAAAAAAAAAACCGCAACCATGAAGGCTGCGGCAGTCAAATAAAGCTGAGAGGAAAAAACCTCTTTATATACATTATCTCTTCATTACTCTTCTAAATTCCTTTGTGGTTTTCTTTAACTGACTTCCCGCCTCTTCCATCATACTATCCAACAATTCTTTCACAGTTGGAATGTCTTCTATTAGCCCTGCAATCTGGCCGCTATTCAGGAATCCGTTTTCCATATCACCTTCAATCGCACCTTTTACATGCTGGATTTCTGACGTTAGTTCTCCGTATTGTTCCAGTGTCATACCCGCTTTATCGTATTCTTTAAGTTTTATTGCATAAGGTGTCTTTAGAACTCTTCTCAGCCGTTCAACGCTTCGTCCGATAATTAACGTTTCCGTATCACTTGCTTCCACAAGATTTTGCTTGTACTTGTCATGAAACGGCGCTTCCTTCGTTGCAATTAAACGAGTACCTATTTGCACACCACTCGCTCCTAACAAAAGGGCAGCCGCCAATCCTTTACCGTCACCGATTCCTCCTGCAGCAAGAACTGGGATATCTACATGCTTCACGATTTGTGGAATTAACGCGAATGTTGTCAGCTCCAAGTTGGAGTTAATGCCTGCTGCTTCAAACCCTTCTGCGACTAATACATCCGCTCCGGCAGCTTCCGCTTTTTGTGCATGCTTCACTGAAGCTACGACTGCAAGTACGGTTACGTTATGGTTGTGAAGTTTAGGTATATATGGAGCTGTATTTCCTGCCGATAGGGATACGATTGGAATTTTATGTTTAATGACGAGATCAATCATCTTGTCCGTATAAGGGGACACGCTAACTGCTATATTAACCGCAATGTTCTTTTTCGTCCGCTGTTTCGTTTCAAGGATTATTGTTTCTACTTCCTCTGGCGTCATAGTGCCGCATCCAATCGTGCCAAGTCCCCCTGCTTCAGAAACAGCAGCAGCGAGTTGTGCATTGCTTATATTCCCCATACCTCCTTGGATGATCGGGAAGTCAATTTGTAACTTTTCACATAGATATTTCATTTTTATACACCTCCGCAAAATTATGTTATAGTAGATTCAATAGAATAACAATTTAGATTACTTAAAATGAGGGGGATTTATATGTTAGTGCCTTATAAAGGGGATAAACCCGAGTTGCATCCTACTGTTTTTGTTGCTCCTGGAGCGAAAGTGATTGGGAACGTTCAAGTAGGAGAAGAATCTACCATCTGGTTTAATACTGTACTGCGGGGAGATGAAGGACCGATTACGATAGGTAAAAGATGTAGCATCCAAGACAATTCGACAATCCATCTATATGAAGGTGCTCCAGTTGTTGTAGAAGATGAGGTTACGGTCGGACATAACGTTATCTTACATGGTTGTAAAGTCGGAAAACGCACGATTATTGGTATGGGATCTACAATTCTTGACCATGCAGAAATTGGTGAAGAGTGCATTATTGGTGCAAATACGCTAATACCACCCGGTAAGAAAATCCCTCCCCGTTCACTCGTTGTCGGTTCACCAGGAAAAGTAGTGCGGGAACTGAACGAGAAGGATTTCGAGATTATTCAACTATCGATAGATTCATACGTTGAAAAAGGATATGACTACCGAGAGATTTTTAAAGACGAAGAAGTTAAGTAAGATAGAAAGACGCACCATGTTTTAGAGTAACGAACATGGCCAAGGAGGGATGAAAATTAATCCCTCCTTTTTCGGCATCGCCTTGAATTGCCTTGAGACCTATCTTATTCGATAATTAGCGGATGATTATCCGCATCATATGATTTATCTTTTCGCCTCATATCGTTATCTTCTTGAAAGACTTCTTCGAAAAAACGGCTGGCCGATTGCGCCAGCAACTTATAATGTTGTTCAAACAAATGAGCTGCATGATTGCCGTTCCATATTTCCGGCAGCAACTCTCTCGGTAGGCCAGGATCTACAAAGAGGAACTTACGATATTCATGAACTAGATTTGTCCTTTCCACGAAACATTCGGCATCCGTCATTTGCCCATCACTCATCAGGCTTTGATGAATGATGTACTTATTACTATACGTCGAAATGAATTCTTTATATTTCCCATCAATTTCTTGAAGCGGCCAACTTTTTTCGACAAGTTCTCTGTCTGCTTGTGGTCCTCTATATTCGGACAGGAATAGATCGGCATGCCCTTGGATGTCATATTTATCAATGAGCAGGTTCACTTCTTTTTCGAGATTATTCGGTGTAATCCAGCACCCGTTTGAAAAACTGCCAAATCCACTCCATAGTAGTTCTTTACGAAGTTCATCACGGATCTGCCTCTTCTCTTCTGGAATCGTATACATAAGCATACGCCATTTACCATCCCACTCGTGCGGCATCAATTTGAAGATACGGACGGCCGCTTCTTCCATACGAGTTTCTCCACGAGGTTTCAGGTAATAATAACTTTTATTTCCCTTCTTCTCAGAATCAAGCCATCCTTGCTTCATCATTCGGGAAACAGCAACACGAACTGATTGTTCATTATGCCCAAATTCCTTCATTAATCTTATCAGGCTGCCAATCCATATTTTATTGCCATAATGACGGATATAATCTCCGTATATTGTAAAAATCATTGATTGTGCATTTGCCAATTAACTTCACTCTTTCTTTTTTAAAGATGTATCATAATATTCCCTGCCTTCCATTATATCGTTATATCAATAAAAGAAAACCTATTACTCAGTTATATTCTCAATGATTGCCGCAATCCCTTGACCTACTCCAATACACATCGTTGCTAGTCCGTATTTAACGTTCTGTCTTTTCATTTCGTAGAGAAGTGTTGTTAGGATTCGGGCGCCGCTTGCTCCTAATGGGTGGCCGAAAGCGATTGCTCCGCCGTTGACGTTCACTTTTTTATCGTCTAATTCTAACTGGTGTATACATGCAAGTGCTTGGGACGCAAAAGCCTCATTTAATTCGACAAGTCCGATGTCATTTGTAGTGAGCCCTGATCGTTCAAGTGCTTTTCTTGAGGCGTAAACTGGACCAAGGCCCATGACGGCTGGTTCTAGTCCAGCTGTTGCCCCGATAACATATTTCGCAAGGGGGGTGAGGTTCAGTTCTTTCGCTTTCTCTGCACTCATAAGAAGTAAAGCGGACGCACCGTCATTGACACCCGAGGCGTTGCCTGCAGTTACGGTGCCACCTTCAAATATCGGTTTCAGTTTTCCAAGCTTTTCTAGCGTTGTATTCGGTCGCGGATGTTCATCCTGATCCACAATGATTTCGTTCCCTTTACGGTCTTGATAAATAACCGGAACAATTTCTTCAGCAAAACGGTTTTCTGCTATCGCTTTTTTCGCACGTTGCTGGCTTTCATTAGCAAATACATCCTGATTTTCTCGTGTTATTTGATACCGTTGTGCGACGTTTTCAGCCGTCTGTGGCATCGTATCTGCACCATACATTTCTTTTAGCTTTTTATTTGTAAAGCGCCAACCGATTGTTGTATCTTGTAATTCCATATTGCCGCGCGGAAATGCTAGATCAGGCTTTGCCATGACAAGGGGTGCACGCGTCATGCTTTCTGTTCCGCCTGCAATGTAAATATCGCCATCACCAACTGCGATCGCCCTGGCGGCGTACATAACAGCGTCAAGCCCTGAACCGCATAGACGGTTAATCGTCGTGCCGGCCACTTCGACAGGAAGCCCCGCTAATAGACCGGACATTCGAGCTACATTACGGTTATCTTCCCCAGCCTGATTCGCATTTCCTAAGACTACTTCTTCGATCTCCCCTACCGGCAGCCTCGGATTCCGTTCGACGAGCGCTTTAATAACGACAGCGCCTAGATCATCTGGACGGACGTCTTTTAACGCACCGTTATATCTTCCGATTGGCGTACGGACAGCATCCACTATGACGACTTCTTTCATTTCGGAACCAACTCTTTTCCAGAGGTATAGTCGTAAACGCCTTTCCCGCTTTTCCGGCCAAGGCGGCCTGCTTTTACATATTGCTCCAATAGAGGCGCAGGGCGATATTTCTCCCCTAGCTTTTCGTGTAAGTAGTTTAAGTTATTCAGCCGTGTATCAAGTCCCACCAAATCGACGAGCTCAAACGGGCCCATGGGGTAGTTCAACCCTAGCTTAATCGCTTTATCAATTTCTTCCGGCGTTCCAAGTCCTTCTTGCAGCATGTAGAAAGCTTCATTGCCAACAAGTGCACTAATTCGGCTTGTAACGAATCCCGGAAATTCATTAATAACGACAGTTTCTTTCCCCATGTTCACGGCCACTTCTCTAATGATTTCTGCCGTCTCATCACTTGTTTCCAACCCCCGGACGATTTCAACAAGTGGCATTTTATGTACCGGATTGAAAAAGTGCATAGCAATTGTTTTATCTGGACGTTTGCCAAAAGAAGCGATTTCTGTCGGACTCATCGTCGATGTATTTGTTGCAAAATAACAGTCTCTTGAAGCATATTGTTCTATTTCTTCAAACACTTGTTTTTTAATAGATGCCAGTTCAGGCACGGCTTCGATGATTAAATCTGCATTTCGTGATGCTTTTTCCAGATTGTTTTCATAGGTTAATTTTTGGAGCGCCTTTTCAGCTGCGTCCGCTGTGACTTTTCCATACTTCAGCCCTTTTTCAACAATAACTTCAATTTCATTCTTTGCATTTTGAAGTGCAGCTTCATTAATATCGACTAGTGTAACTGAGTACCCACCGAGGGCACCGACATAGGCAATTCCTCTACCCATCACGCCTGAACCAACCACAACTATATGCTGAATCATCCATATTCCTCCTTTTTATGATGAACGAATACGGACAGGAGATCATACATCCCTGTCCGTTGATTTTTGTAATAGGTATACGTATTTACTTACTGTCTAGCTTCAGACGCCAGCCCCTCGGAGGCTCACAGGATGTGAGTCACACAGCCATTGCCGCAGGACGCGGCGTACTTAGGCTGTGATCCCTGAAAGCCGTTTTGCTGTGGTGGCTGGAGTACGCCTCCTCGTGCCTGCAAGGAGGCAGGTATGCAGTCGTTGAGGCTCGCAGGATGCGAGTCATGCGACCATTGCGACACGATGTCGCGAACTTAGGTCGCCTTCCTCTTAGACGTCGCGAACTTAGACTGCCTTCCTTTTCACTTATGCCTGTCGGGGCTAAGCGGCGCCTTACGCTTTTCTTATAACCCGAATGGGTTGACTGGGCGGCTGCCGAAGTAGGACATGATGCTTTTCGTTTCAGTGTAAAGATCAAGTGATCCGGCTGACAGCTCACGGCCGAATCCGGATTGTTTGAAGCCCCCGAATGGCGTGCCTGGAAATGCGGAGAACGGTGTGTTGATCATTACAATTCCCGCTTGAATTTGGTTCGCAACTCGCGTTGTCGTTGCCGTATTTGTTGACCAGATTGAAGAGGCTAACCCATAATCCGAGTCATTCGCTAAGGCAATTGCTTCTTTTTCGTTTTTGAATTTCGATACGACGACAACCGGTCCAAAGATTTCTTCACGCACAACTTTCATGTCTTGTGTGACGTTACCGATAATAGTTGGCGCATACCAAAAGCCGTTTTCATAGCCTTCCGGTTTCAATTCTTTACCGCCCGTTAGAATCTCAGCGCCCTCGTCGATTGCAGATTGAACATAGCTTTTCACAGTGTCTAACTGAGTTTGATCGATAACTGCGCCCATATGCGTTGCCTTACTGAATGGATCTCCAATTGCTAGTTTTTCAGTTTTCGCAATAAACTTTTCAACGAACTCATCGTATACATTTTCATGGATATAGATTCGTGAACGTGCATCACAAGATTGGCCCGTATTATTGAATGCACCGTAGAGTGAGCCATCGACGGCTGCATCAATATCTGCATCCTCAAAAACTAGGCTTGGAGATTTCCCGCCAAGTTCTAGTGTTACGCGTTTTACTGTTCCTGCTGCTCTTGCCATAATGTCTTTACCAATGGACGTAGATCCTGTGAAAGCAACTTTATTCACTAGTTCATGTTCTACCAAGTAGTTGCCAATCTCGGATCCAGATCCAGGTAGAATGTTTATCACGCCTGCCGGTACGCCCGCTTCATGACAGATTTCCCCTAGAATAATCGCCGTCAGTGGCGTGAGTGACGCCGGCTTAATAACGACCGAGCACCCTGCAGCAATAGCCGGAGCAATTTTCCAAGCAGCCATCATCAGTGGATAGTTCCACGGAATAATTTGCGCACATACACCAAGCGGTTCTTTTTCTGTATAGTTGTGGAATTGTCCAGGTACGTTATTTACAGATCCACCGTGTGCTACGATAGCACCTGCGTAAAACTCAAAGTCTTCAATTGCTTGAGCAATCTGTCCTTTCGCAGCTGCAAGTGATTTTCCAGTATTCAAAATTTCCAATTCCACAAGTTCATTAAAGCGTTCGCCCATAATGGCTGCAATTTTGTTCAGTACACGTGCACGACGTCCTGCGGGAGTTATTTTCCACTTCCCATTGTCGAATGAATCTCTCGCTGCCCGAACAGCTTTTTCAGCGTCTTCTTTCGTCGCTTTAGCTACTTCAGCCAGTAGTTCACCTGTCGCGGGATTATAAATATTTGTGCGCTCTCCGCTGCTGCCATCGACTTGTTCACCGTTAATGAACAGTTTGTAGTAGTCACGCTTCATTGATTCTCGCTCGATTGTTCCTTCTTGAATTGTCGTCATTTAATGATTCCTCCTATTGTCCCGAATAGACAGGTTTTCTTTTTTGCATGAATGCGTTGACACCTTCGCGATGATCTTTTGTTAGACCCGCTATTCGCTGTCCTTGAGCTTCTTGTTCTAGATAATCATTAAAAGATAGTACGGTTGTTGCCTTCATTGAACGTTTGATCAGCCCTAGTGCTTTTGTTGGCAAAGCGGCAAGTCTGGCTGCGAATGCGGTAACGTCTTCTTTCCATGTATCAATTGGGATCAGTCGATTCGCAAGTCCCATTTCCACGGCGTCAGCAGCTGATACTTTTTCTCCTAACATGGCTAGTTCCGTTGCTTTGGCATGTCCTACGAGTTGTGTCAGATAATAGAGATTGCCGGAATCCGGAATAAGTCCCACATGGATGAACGCGTTTACAAAACTTGCGCGTTCTGAAATCAGTCTGAAATCACATGCTAGTGCAAGGCTAAATCCAGCTCCAGCAGCAACTCCATTAACAGCTGCAATAATCGGTTTTTCACAAGCTCTCAGTTGCTTCACCATCGGTCCATAATGGTCTCGTAACACTTGACCATGATCCATGTTCTCATCGACTTCCGATAAATCTTGTCCGGAACAAAATGCACGTCCTTCGCCCGTTATGACGATGCAACGAACTTCATCGTCATTCGAAGCGGATTTGACTGCGTCTTTCACTTCCCGGTTCATCTGTGCGATAAATGCATTTAATTTGTCAGGTCGATTTAAATAGAGCCACGCAATTCCATCTGCAACTTCATAGCGTATCGTCTCAAACACTCAAGCACCCTCCTTACTTCCCCTGATAATCCGGTTTTCTTTTTTCCACAAAAGCATTCATACCTTCTTTTTGATCCTGTGAAGCGAATAGTAGATAGAAATTTTTCCGTTCATATTGCATTCCTTCATATAATGGATAATCCACTGCTTTATTGACCGAATCTTTAATTAGGCGCAGCGATAGCGGCGGTTGTTTAGCGAGCCGATTTGCAAACTTCATCGTTTCCTCCATTAGCATTTCAGGAGCAACGATTTTGTTAATGATTCCGTGCATAAGAGCCGTTTCCGCAGAAATACGCTCTCCTGTCCATAGCCATTCAATCGCTTTCGTTCTACCTACAAGCTTCGTCAACCGCTGCGTTCCTCCTGCACCTGGCATGACGCCAAGAAAGACTTCAGGAAATGAAAACTCTGTTCCGCTAGCTGAGATTATTAGGTCACAACAAAGGGCAAGCTCGAATCCTCCTCCGAAGGCAAACCCTTTTACTGCACCGACAATTGGTTTTTTAATGAGAGCTAAACGGTCCCAATCAGCAAATTGATTTAACGACTCAAGGCTGATTGGGTCATCATTCCTCATTTCATCAATATCCGCTCCCGCCGAAAAAGCTCGACCCTGGCCTGTAAGCACAATGACACGAACGTTCTCATCTCGATCATATTCTTCCATTGCTACAACAATTTCTCTAACCATTTTTCGATTCAATGAGTTTAACTGACGAGGACGATTTAAACAGATGACTGCTACGCCGTTTTCCTCCATGGAAGTTTCAATGAAGTCGAATCGATCCATTACGCGTCCTCACCTATCATTAATGTCACAAGATCACGTGCAAAGCTCATTAAGTCTTTACCGGATGCTTTCCCTTCAGGTGAACGTAACCCTTGCTGCAAGTCTTCCAAGCTGTCATAATACATCTCACACATGAGGTAGTATTTACCCTCTCCCCCCATCGGAGATCCTGTGAATTTCGTAACTTTCATTTCACGAAGTCCTGGAATTTCCGCTGTAATCGGAGCATGAACATTGAAGTAATGATTATCAAATTCCTCTTTGTTTTCAGGGTGTTTATACAGAGCGATTAATTTAGCCATTTACATTTCTCCTCACTTTATAGTAGTGTCGAAACTGGTTTCATTGCCTCAAATACATTTTTACAGCTCTTACAATACAAAATACTTCTGCAAGCAGTCGGCCCGAAGATGTTTTCCATCGTCACATATGTGGATCCGCAATAGGCGCAATCCACATGCCAGGAGCCATCTTCTTCAAAATGTCGGGGAGGTGGGGCTATTCCAAACGCACGCAGATTCGCGTGTCCTTCTTCTGTAATACGATCTGACGTCCACGGCGGATGAAAGACGAATTCCACTTCGACATCTCCCACTTCGGGCAGTTGTTTGATTGCATCAATCGTATTCTTTTTGATAATCTCTAATGCCGGGCATCCTAAGAAAGTCGGAAGTAAAACTACTTTTACACTATTCCCCGAGTGCGTGACTTCTTCAACCATGCCAAGGTCAATAATGCTAACCGAATCAATTTCAGGGTCCTTCACGTTCATCAGTATTTTATAGACGCGATCAATGGAAACGCTTTCAGAAATAGCCATAAATTCACCTCTTTCCTATCCACTTACCAAGAAGCCACCGGATCTACTTTGTAAACTTCAGACAGCGTAAGCAGAGCTTCGTCCAAATCTACTGTATGCTCTCCATTCCTCCCGTTATTCGCAGGGTTTTCCGGAATAGGCGGTACATCAAGTCGAAGTGCAGCAAACACTGGTTCAATGCTAGCTATCCAGTTTTCTTTCAATTTTTCCTCACTGTCTATTAGTTTGTATTTTTCAATTGCTTGTCTTTGATTCCCAAAAGAGAACATATCTCCAAAGTCATTCATAACGAGCGTAATGGCATTATTCATTTTCTTTTTTGCCACATCGGTGGAACTCAATAATTGCTTAAACCAAGTTTCCCAATGTAGTCTGTGATAATAAAGTTCCATTTTCACTTTCACTGCAGCTTCAGCAACTGGTCGATACGAGCTTTTACATAAAGATTCAACTTTCACCTTTTTGGCTTGTGTGTAAAAATAACTTCTGACAACTTGATAGGCCCAATCATAATTAGGTGTTTCCATATAGTAGCCTTCACCGTTTACCCGCTCTGTTACAATGCTGTTTTTTCTCTCATGTGCTGGACGCAAATGAGCCAGGTCATCTGCATTTCCCACCCCTAACTCTTCAAGTAGTTTGTAGTACATAGCTGCATGGCCCATACTGTCTTGGCTAATTGATGAAGAAGCGACGTCTTCCTCAATGTGGGGAGCGAGTCCGAGCCATTCAGATCCTCGATAGGCATACAAGAAATCATCATCCGCCAATTGAAATAACAAACTCGTTATCGCTTCTTTGTTTTCCGCAGCCTCGGTCACTCCGTTGTCGATATTGCTCATTTCCGTTTTCCTCCCCATGACAAGATTTCTTTTTCATCCAAGATTTCCTGTTCATAGTGACGCCACTTTTTCTTTAAGTAGCCGTAGCCTTTTGTCGTACGATAATCTTTATTGTCCAGTCTGCGAAGCGTCAATTTTTCTTCTGCATTCATCTTCCTAATATGCTTTCGATTCACGATCCAAATGTCAGTAACCGGTTCACGGCGCATGAAATTCTCCTGAGCCAAAACGAGTGCCATTTCTTCGTTTGGAGCCAGTAAGCTGAATTGGTATTGGAATGTCGAAGTCGGCGTCCGTTTGCTAAAAACTTCATATTCTTGATAAAATGTTTTCTCTTCGGCCATTTCCTTCTGACTCCTTTCGTTAGTTGACTGTCGCACTCAATGCATCACGCACCCATGCACTATTTTCGTAAGAAGATCGGCGTAAATTAAGGCGTGCTTCTGAACGAGGTCCTTTATTTTTAATAATTCTCTTAAACTCTTCCCAGTCTGGTTGTTTGTATGACCACAAACCACTGTCTTTATCGTAGCGGAAAGTTGGATCTGGAATTGTTAATCCGAGCGACAAAATACGCGGAATGTATTTGTCAAAAAAGATTTGCCTGAAGTCTTCATTTGTTTTCGTACGGATTTTATATTTGATTGTTACGTCTTGCTTCGATGAACCCGTCGTTTCTTTACTTGCCGGTCCAAAGAACATAAGTAATGATTCCCACCAGCGATCCAAAGCTTCTTGGATCATCGCTTTTTGTTCATCCGTTCCTTCTGCTAATGCCATGATAATTGACTCTCCATGTTGGGCATGGAACACTTCTTCCGCACAAATGCGTTGCAACGCTCTTGCATAAGGTCCATAAGAAGCCCCAAGCATATCTGTCTGCGTAATTATGGCTGCTCCATCTACAAGCCAGCCTATGATTCCAGCATCCGCCCACGTTTTTGTTTCCATATGGAACACATTATGAAATTTCAAGTCTCCATTGAATAAGTCCTGCATTAAATCTCCACGATTTTTTCCATAGGGAGCTAGTAAGTCTTCTGTAACTCGAAGCAGCAGTTGGCCGTGGCCCATTTCGTCCTGCACTTTTGCCATTATGCCAAGTTTCCGTTGAAGAGACGGGGCTTTCGGGACCCACTCTTTCTCGGGGAGTGCTCCCATTATTTCGCTCATCCCATGCATGGAAATCAGCTTAATCAATGTCAGTCTGTATTCTTCAGGCATCCAATCATCTGCTTCAATCTTCTCCCCCGCCTCAATACGTTTCATGAAGTGTGCTAACTGTTCCTCTTCAGCCGTATTGTGTAAAGCCGACATGTAAAATCCCCCTTTGCCTAACGTATGAAATCGCTCCGCCCCGCATAACAACATTTTAACGATAGTCATTCATAGTGTTATATATAAAGTCAGTATAGTGCAGTGATATCGAAAAAGCAAATGTATTCTGATAAATTTAACTTCCATTTTTTCAAATCAGTTTTCAACTACTAGTAGTGATGAAAGGCGCAGGAAAATGAAAAACAGCCAATAGCCGGTACAATACCGACAACTGGCTGCATAAAAAGGTTTTAGTAACTAGTAAAAAATGGTGGCCACTTCATAGGTGGTGATTAGTTTGCAAAGTACTTCTCCCGCCACTCCACCAACTCATATTCCATGATCTGCTTCTCAAGCGTCTCGTCCCACTCGCCTGTCATCATATTCCAAACGCGTGCATACAGCCTGTCGTCGGTGGTTTGATGAAGACGGAATTCAATGCAGGGGGCGGATTTTTGTTCGAGTTCATTGACTGCCGTAATCGCCTGGACAACGAGTTGGACATTACCATCCGTATAAGCGACGTCCAATTTATCGAGCGCTTCCCGCCACTCTTCATCACGGAATTTGTTCAGCTGGCGGGAATCCACTGCATGTCGATACGTCTCCCTCTCGCCATCCGTCGGCTCCCCGACAAGGAAACTTCCGTGGGATGGGCTATAATGGACGGTCGACTCCTCCATTTCCGGCGGCTGGACGTAAATACCCGCTTCGAGCTGTTGCCTTCCCGTTTCCGTCAACGAATAGGCGCCGCCGCTCTTCACAATCATGCCCGCCCGTACCATTCGCTCAATGATGTCTTCAATGAATAACGGTTCGACAACGAGCATCTCGCTTAATTCTTCAGCAGAAGTAAATTGCGACGTTCGGAAGGCGACCAAAAGCATTTTCATCAAAATGTCCATCTTCGTGCGCTTCACCGTTTCGTACTCGATATCAATCACCTGGATCGGCAATGACCATTTCACCGTTTCGAGCAATTTCACGTTCAAGTCGCGCAGCAAATCATCACGTAGCCGTTTTTCCAACGCATCCATTCATCCACCCCCTTTTCCTTCAATCATTCCTGCCAGAACCTACTAGCTCCCTGAAGCCGCCCTTGAGCTTCACTTGTTCAACTAGCCGTGCGTACATTGCCTTCGTCCCGGCTTTCTTCGGCCGTTTGGTGAACATATCCGAGCTGCCGACGATGACCAACAATTCCCTTGCCCTCGACAATGCGACATTCAAGCGGCGGTAATCCTCCGCGAAGCCGATAGTGCCGCTCGGCTGCGCGTGGTTCCGAACGAAGCTCAAAATGATAATGTCCATTTCCATCCCTTGGAATTTATCGACAGAGCCAGTTCGACAATGCAAATGCTCCGGCCTAATTTCCTGTTCAATGAGCCGGTCGATTCGCTTCACCTGTTCCCCGTAGAAGCTGATGACACCGACGCTTTTCTTCTCGTTCGGCTGCATCCGGCCTTCCCGCTTCGCGAGCGACGTAGCTTCTTCGATATCCACTAGCAATTCTCGGATTCTATTTAGCTCAGCCTCATTGTAGAGACTCGTACCACCCTTCACTTTGTCTTCGAAGTACGCAGGCTCATTCGGCATATCAAACCATAGAAGATGATCATTCCGTTTAATAGTAGCGGAAGATAGCAAATGATCGCGAGCTGCATCAGAATCCGCAAGACCGCACTGCAGACGGTATTGGCCATCCACATAAAATGGCGCAATCGTCTCCATGATCTCCTCATGCATCCGGTATTGGATGCCAAGCATCGTCTTATTCTGCTTCGGCAATGTTCTAAACAGCCGCTCGAATAGCGACTCCTTCAGCATGCCGCTCAGTTCTTCCTTTTCGGCCTCGTCCTTGATCTCCTCGATGAATTCCTCCATCGTCTCCCGGCCGACAAGCGGCGGCAGCTGATGATGATCCCCGACGAGGACGATCTTCTTCCCTTTCAGCATCGGAAGCAATAGTTCAGGCGGCGTCGCTTTTGACACTTCGTCAATGATGACGACGTCGAATTCCGGATAATCCTCCATGAAATCGCGCCTCGCGGAAGCAACACAAGTCGTCCCGATGACGTTTGCGTGCTTCACATACAGCTTGCGGATTTCATCCAAGTCATACTCCCCTGCTCCTGCAAGCATTTCACTCCACTCATCTTGCAGCAACCGTGCGACCGGCATCCGGTCACGCTCCTGCTGCAATTCGGCGGCTTTTGCAGAATTCTGATCGATTTCCTCAATCAGTTCCTTCTTCCGCTTTTCCGGTTTGGAAAGGATGATTTCCTGTAGAGTAAGAATCCGCTGCTCAAGTTGTTTCATCCGGTCTTCTGCCTCCGCTATCTCTAGCAGCAATGCTTCTTCGTCATGCTGTAAAGCTGCAAGCTGTTTGGAAGTACGGATCGATTCAGTGGAATTCTCTTCGACAGCCTGCTCAATCCTTTGGAATAAACCTTTTCGCTCCTCAAAGTCGGCAAGCGTCTTTTCGAGCTTTTCAATCTCGTCCTCGACATCCTGCCGATAAACTTGTTCGTCAACAAGTACAGCTAGCTCCGAAGTTTCTTCCTTCAACTCTAGAAGCTGTTCTTCATGTTCTTTGATTGTTCGTTCGGCGGCTGCCACCTGTTCTTCAATCTCTCGAATATGAGCAGTCATTTCATCTTTTATTTCATTTTTCAAAGCGGTGAATCGGCCCGCCGCTTCACGATCGGATGATGATTTGATCGACGCGGAGATTTTCCGCACGTCCTCCGCTTTGCCGTATAAATAAGCGAGATTATCGGCAAGCCGATGCAAAAGAGTCGCCTTTTCGGCATTTGCCGGCGCTGCCAAAATCCGTTTTGTCGCAGGGTTCACAAAGAATCGGCCAATTTTATCAAGCATGTCATGCATTTCTTCAGCCGTTTTGTATGTATCGTCCTGTTTGCTGCAGACCTGTTCGACCGCGAAATGATGCTTCCGAAGCAGATTTTCCGCATGCTTGATGCCATTCATCAGCCGCTCCGCCACTTCTTTCCATTCCAGAAGCGCATACGGATACGTACCGTTTTGAATATCCACACGCAAACGACGGAGCGTATTGATTTCAAGGCTCGTCGGAAGCGATGGTTCGATGTTGTGTGCCGCGAAGAGCCCTTCCAGCTCCTGCAGCTTCCGCACGTCCGATAAGTCTTCGATGAAACGCGGCATCGACCCCAACTTCAAACTATTCGTTGCCGCTTCTTCCGTCAATTTCCGGATTTCCATTTCCGCGTAATCGATCGCTTCGACCGTTTGGAAATAACGAAGCTTTTTGCGATTCAAAGCCAATTCGAGCTCTGCTTCAGCCATCTTTTCATGCATTTCCGGACTGATTGAAGCAACTTCCTTTTCCTGTTGCAATCTGTCCTCTTCTATGGACAGCTTTTCAAGAATTCCGGTCTCTTCTTCCAATTGCCGGGCAAGCGAATCCTGTCTCTCCTCAAGTTCCAACTGCAATTTCTTCAAGGAGTCCTGCTGTCCATTCAGGTCTTTGCTTTCCATCTCGGCGGCTTGTTTCTCGGCTATGCGACGGTCCATTTCATCCCGTTCCGCCTGCAGACGTTGCAGTTCTTCTTCGAGACGTCCGATCTCCTCAGCGATCTCCTGCTCCCGAGTTGCTCGCTCTTCCCGTTGCTCATTGACCGCTGCCAATGTTTCGTCCCGCCAGTAGGAAGCGACATTCTCCTCGATGAATCGCTTCCCTTCCTCTTCGATACTCTCCGTCCGTCCATAGCGCAAAATCCGGATGCCCGGATTGGACAGCAGCCTGCCGAGCGCATTGTCCACCGCCAAATTCGACTGCGAAGCGACGAGCGTCCGTTGCCCCGCCAACATGAGCTGGTGGCAAAGCTCCGAGATGACCGTCGTTTTCCCAGTCCCTGGAGGTCCCTGGATGACATACAGATCATGCGCAGACATCGCGCCGGTGACCGCTTCACGCTGGAACTCATTCAACGGATGATGGAACTCGAGCTCCTGCCGCTTATTCGTAATTTGGACGACAGGCCGTTCCTCGAACAGCACCTTCTCCAAATTGGCGTTTGCCGCAAATCCGTCTTGCAGATCCTTGAAGCCTTTCCGCAGCCGGCGAATTTGGCTCAGCTCGGCGAAATTGCTGAAGACGATTTCACGGGCGCCATTCGGCAATAAAGAGCCACGCCTTGCAATCGCTTGGTATTTCCGGCTCAGTTCGATCTTCACCGACCGTCTTCCGCGATTTACATCAACGACCGTTCCGAGATCATCGCTTGAACCTTTCAGTTTTGCGCTGAATCCGTTGATCGAACCCCAATCTTTCGCTTCCAATCCGCTGCAAATGATCGACAGCTGACTGAACGAGTCATTGATGATAGGTTGTGAAAAATGGGCGGTTACATCCGCGACATCTGCATTTTTCTCCTCAATCCGTAAGTATCCTTCCCAACTTTTGATCCGTTTTTCCACATATGCTGAACGCTCTTGCGCAATCGGAAGCTCCCGAAGGCTCGTATATAGCTCGATCGGCATCGGGCTGCCTGTACGCCGGTTGACTGCGAATGCCAGGCGGACGCCAAGTCGGCGATTCGTCCGGACAGGCTCTTTCCGCCCTTTCACTCTGAAGCTTGTCGCGAGGAAGCCTTCGTTTTTGTAGACGCATTCCATGACGGCGACCCGTTCGTTTAAGTGGTTGGCGAGCTGTGGATTTTCTTCTCGGCCGAAGTAGAAGGAGAATGTCATGTTGTCTTGTTTTGCGGGTAGTTTTTCGATGTATACAGAGTAATTTGCCTGCATGGAAAAGAGCTCGTTTTCGTCAATCGCCCAATTTCCGATTTCCTTGCGCGCCCGTTGTGTCATATCGAGCCGGCAGTTCATCACTTCGCTTTTCCCCATCATGACATCCTCCTTTCTGGTCCTTATCCAATATAATTCCGAAATAAAACCATACGTTCTATCATACAACAAAAACGGTTCCTGATTCATTAGAAATCCGGAAATAGAATTTGTTGCAATCGTTTCCCGCTTCAGAAATCTGGGTATTGCATGGATAGATTGTGACTGTTGTCGAAAAATATAAGGAGTGAATGGAATGAACCAAAAAACCTTTGTCGGGTTATACGATACAGAAACAGCTTTGCTTGCCGCCATTGCAGAGTTGGATGAAAAAGGGATCGCCCCGGAGAACATGTATGTCGTTGCGAGGAATGAAGAGGAAGTCGATATGCTACGGCGCAGGACGGCGGAAGAGATCCAGTCGGCGCCCTCTAATTGGCTGGACCGTTTTATCGGTTATATTTCCGGGGAGAATCATGTGCGCAGCATGCTTGTGGAAGTCGGTTTTGATGAGGCGGATTTAAGGCGGTATGAATCGGAAATCAAGCAAGGAAAGTGGCTGCTTTATGTTGACGGAGAACCTGCGAAGACAGCATACGAACTGAATGCAGAGCGACATAGGGCGGAAACGAACCCGTTTGACCGGCCGGTTTCGGAAGCTGAACGTTTGAACAGGCAAGGTGAGGAGTCACCAGTCGGCATCGGGGAAGATGGATTGCCGAAAAATGATTACCGGGATAGCGTTGCAACGGACGCCTATGAGGGCAGTAGTGCAGTTTCGCGCGAAGATCTGCTGTTCGGCAGAGCAGGTGCGGAAGCTTTATTAGACAGGTCTGAATATGAGCCGAACCCGCCAAACCTTTCCCCTCCTTCCCAAATACGCGGCACGCCGTCCGGGGAACGCAGTCATTTGCATCGGGCATCCCGGAGGAACGTAGATTGGGGCGGTGTTGATCAAGAAAGCCAAAACGTCATCCCCGATCCACAAAACTTCTCAGAAAGCCAAATGGATCGACAGGATGCATTGGCTAAGGCGAGGGATTTTGCCGATTTGTTAGAAGGCCGCGATTCGATGATGGGTACCCAATCAGATGATGTCGTCAAGCCGATAAAGCCGATTGTCATCGACTTGCGGAATGTCGAAGTGGAGGAAAATGCCGAGTCTTGGCTGCTGCCGAAGAAACGAAAAAAGGATAAATGACGAATGCGACCATGCACCTATCGGGTGTGTGGTCTTTTTATGGGGATAAGCTCGTACATCCGGAGGAGTGATCATAAGTCACGACGAGTGATCATAAATCGGGAGAAGTGATCATAAGTCACGGCAAGTGATCATAAATCCGGGCGAGTGATCATAAACACGGATGAGTGATCATAAATCGCGGCAAGTGATCATAAACCCGGATGAGTGATCATAAATCACGGCAAGTGATCATAAATCCGGAGAAGTGATCATCACTCATACTTTGTACTTATAAACGTTTCATTTAATTCCATTTTCTTCATTCGCTCGTCTCCTACAAGTTTTCCTGCTATAATAATAGAGTGCTTTTGCAAAGGGGCTTCCCCTAGCTGAAACACGAAAAATAGTAGACGGAGAATGTTGGATACAACATATTCCTAGCTGAGGAGAATTGTAGATTTGAAGATTTTAGTAACAGTTATTGTTGGTTTGGTGTTCATTGGATTGTTATTCAAATTCCCTGTTTTCTTTGCTGGCATTGCCATTGCACTTTGGGGAATTAAAAAAATAAAGAAGCAAAAAGAAATGAATCAGAAGTCGAAAATGGCACCTGCTTTACTGATCATCGGGCTAGTGCTCGCGCTTGGTGGATGCGTCGGTTCACTCGATAAGGAAGAATCTACTGAAAAATCCCCGACAGAACAAGTTGAGAATGTCGAGAAAGATACATCGGAAGAGAAAGCACCAGAGAAAGAAACTTCAACTGTTGAAAAAGAAGAAGTGGAAAAAGAAAAAGCCGTTAAGCAAGAGAACAAAACGGAAGAAACGAAAACTAGCACGGCTATCGTCGCTCCACCAATCGAAAAGAAACCTGCTTCCACCGCTAAACCGGCTCCGGTGAAAAAGACTGAGACGTCCGGAACGACGGCGCAAGTCCCCGTCAAACTAGTGAAGACGATTGACGGCGACACAATCAAAGTATTGTATAACGGGCAAGAGATAAACGTCCGCTATTTATTGGTAGATACGCCAGAAACGAATCATCCCCGCCTTGGGAAGCAGCCGTTCGGCGATAAGGCGAAGGAGCGAAACCGTCAATTGGTCAATAGTGGTGCCCTCACGCTCGAATTCGATATCGGGGAGCGCTACGATAAATACGATCGATTGCTCGCCTACGTTTATGTCGACGGAAAAAGCGTCCAAAAGACGTTGATAGCGGAAGGTTTGGCTCGCGTTGCATACGTATATCCGCCAAACACGCGTCATTTGACACCTTTCGAGGAAGCGCAGGCGTCAGCGAAGAAACAAGGGCTCGGCATCTGGTCGATCGAGAATTACACGACAGATTCCGGATTTAACAGCGATGCAGTACCTGCGAAAAGTGCCGGCAGTTCAGCTGCGAAGCCGAAAGCACCTAGTGTTGCTGCAACAAAACCGGCAACAACGCCTAGCCCGAGCGTTTCCAGCGGCCAGGAATGGTTCCAAAACTGCACGGAGCTCCGTAAGAAATATCCGAACGGTGTTCCTCAAGGCCATGCTGCCTACCAGTCTAAAATGGACCGTGACAAAGACGGTTATGCGTGTGAAAGATAATCGTTTGAACCGGAAGAGGGATCCCCTCTTCCGGTTTTTTTGAATACTTTGGACGTGGGACGGCTCGCTTTGATGCTTTGGACGCGGAACAACCTACTATGGACGCGCAGCGGCTTGCTTTGGACGCCTAGCGACTCGCTAGGACGCGATTCTAAAAAAACGGTTTTAAATCAATATAAAAAAAGCGGATTGCCTTTCCCATTAGGCAATCCGCTTTCCTATTCACCCTTCATCTTCCACAATTACTGCTTTGCCTTTCATTCTCAACAATAACGGAATCAACAGCCATGCTGCGGCCGCAATGATGAAAACAAGTGATAAAGGCTTCGAGAAGAAAATGCCGAAGTCGCCGTTTGAAATCGTTAAGGCACGACGCATATTGTTCTCGATCATCGGCCCAAGCACGAGTGCGAGGACGAGAGGAGCGACAGGGTAATCGTTCTTCGACAATAAATACCCGAGTATACCGCATCCGAGCAATAAATACAAGTCGAACGTCGTATATTGAACAGCGTACACACCGAAAAATGAAATCGCTACAATAATCGGCAATAAATATTTCTTTGGTGTTTGAATGACCTTTGCAAATACACGGACGAGCGGCATATTCAACACCAACAACATCAAGTTGCCGATGAACATACTTGCGATGAGCCCCCATGCCACTTCGGGATGCTCATCGAAGAGCAACGGGCCTGGCTGGATATTGTACATGATGAGTGCACCCATCAAGATGGCAGTCGTTCCGGAACCGGGGATGCCGAGTGTCAGCAGAGGGATCATGGCGCCTCCGGAAGCCGCGTTGTTCGCAGATTCCGGACCGGCAACGCCTGCGATATTTCCATGACCGAATGTTTCAGGTCGTTTGCTGAATTTCTTCTCTGTCATATATGAGAAGAAGGAAGCAAGCGTCGCGCCTGCGCCTGGAAGCACTCCGATGAAAAATCCGAGCAATGAACCACGGACGATTGGCACGGTGCTATCTTTCATATCCTGCTTCGTCGGGAGAATACGGTTGATTTTTGCAATCGTCCCTTCTTCATCGTCCCGTTCAAGAACAGTCTTGAACACTTCACCGAGCGCGAAAAGTCCGACTGCAATCGTTAAAAATTCAAGACCAGAGAATAGAATCGGTTGGTTGTATGTAAAACGGGCAATTCCCGAGACGGCGTCGATGCCGATTGTTCCAAGCATCAGTCCGAAAACGGTCATCATCAAAGCTTTCGTCATCGATTTTCCAGCCAGACCGCTGACCGCCGCCAAGCCTAACAGCATCAATGAGAAGTACTCCGCCGGACCGAATTTGATGGCAACATTGGACAATGGTTCTGCCAGCAAAACGAGGCCAATTAAGGAGACGATGCCCGCACAGAACGATCCGATGGCGGATATCGCCAATGCAGCCCCTGCCCGTCCTTGCCTTGCCATTTGATAACCGTCAAGTGTCGTGACGACGGAGGATGATTCTCCTGGGGTGTTCAATAAAATGGATGTTGTTGATCCCCCGTACATCGCGCCGTAGTAGACGCCTGCAAGTAAAATGATAGAGCTGGCTGCCGCCGCACTTGTCGGCATGCCGGACGTAATTGTTGCCGTGACCGGAATAAGGAGTGCAACCCCGCTCATCGGACCGATGCCCGGAAGCACGCCGACAGCTGTTCCGATGACGACTCCGATAAATGCAAATAATAAATTATGCCATTGGAAGGCTATAGCGAAGCCATCGCCCAAAAATTGCAATGTGCTCATGTTGTGACTCCTTTCTTCTTAAAACCTTGGGAATCCTGGCAATGAGCCGCCAAGAAATTCTGCAAACAAATAATAGACTCCTAACGAGAAAACCGCTGCGATAATGATCGTAGGAACAATCCTTCCACGCTCCATCGTCTGAAATGTGACGATCAAAAAGAGGAATGTTGAGATGACGTACCCGATCTTCTCCAGTAAGAATGCATACAGCGCCGCACTCCCTAGGATGATGAGGAACTTTTTATATTGCAGTTTTTCCGTGGATGCCGACTCTGATTTGTATGTAAATGTTTCGTACAGCAGTCGCAAACTCAAGAGAATTAATATGACGCCGAGCCATAACGGAAAGATTTTAGGTCCTACCGCTGATCCGTATGCGCTACTAGCAATCTTAGTACTTTCGATGACAAATAAAAGACCGATCAGTAAAAAAGCGATGCTTGCATATCGATCGAATGTTTTACTCATAGTCTTTGACACCTCCCTTATAAAAAAAGCGAATGGCGCCTGCTTAGAGGCGACAGGCAAAGCCGTAACGAAGAACAGCTTTTGCGAGTAAAAGCGAAGCGTTAGGTGCAATGATTTTTGCCACAGAACAGCTTTGACTTATGACCCCGAGCCAATCGAACAGCGAAGGGTTCGATTTGCCGTTTTTCTGCGATTTCTGCAGAAAATAAGGCATCCTTTCAGCGCCAGTAGCTAGACTGAAAAGGCGGCCGCTTAAGCCGCCAGATTACATTATTTTTGCATGCCAAGTGCTGTCAAAAGTTCGACGATGACTTTATCTTGGTCTTCCAAGTACTTCGTGAAATCTTCAGAGCCACGGTATTCGCTTTCCCAGCCGTTTCTTTCGAGTTCAGCTTTCCATTCGTCGGTCTCGGTCATTGCTTTTAGCTTTTCAGTCCAATATTTGACAGCTCCCTCGGACATTTCCTTCGGTCCGAACAGGCCGCGCCAAATTGTGAACTCTGCATCAATGCCTTCCTCTTTAAATGTAGGCACTTCAGTCAATTCACCGCCAAGACGTTCTGATGAGCTGACAGCAAGGACACGGACATCTCCTGATTTTACATATTGTCCGATTGTCGATGCATCTGTTGCAATAACGTCAGCATTACCGCCGAGCAACGCTGCAACTGCTTCTCCCCCGCCATCATACGAAACGTATTTCACTGTTTTCGGGTCAATTCCATATTCGAAAGCTGGCAGGACGCCAACTAAATGGTCCATCGAGCCGGGTGCCGATCCGCCGGCAAGTGTGACTGATTTTGCATCTTTCTTAATTGCTTCCAAAACATCCTTCAGCGTTTTGAATTCTGAATCCGCTTTAACGACAATTGCGCCGTAATCGCGTGTCAGCTGTGCCAATGGCGTTGTATCTTTGTAGCCGTACGGGCTGTTCCCTTCAGCCTTATTGTTATTAATTAACAGAGGTGGAGATTTCACAAGCAACGCGTAGTCATTCTTCACTTCTTTCGTTGCAAACTCCGCCATATAAACAGCGCCACCGCCTCCTGGTTTATTTTCAACCGTGATCGGTTTTTCAATGAGCTTCGTATCATTCATCGTTTTTGCAATTGCACGAGCGGTTAAATCCCATCCGCCGCCTGCCCCGGATGGTGCGACAATCGTCAAGTTTTTCTCCGGATATTTCGAGGAGCTCCCCTCTGCTCCGTCATTCTTAGCACACGCTGCTAGGCTTAATGCCATAACACTTGCCAAAGCAACAATCTTAAACTTCTTCCACTTCATCTTGCATCCCCCTTTGGAATAAAAAAAATGATGGTAGCGCTTTCATACGCTATCATCAATTTATCAGAAGGTTGGTTATTTTCAATGTTTCCGGCCATAAGTTCAATAATGGGCGTAAACGTCATTTTGTTCATATTGTTCATCGGTATTGGATGAAATATCTGCGTTCAGGACGACCGACAGAACCGTATATCAGCTCGGTGTACGCCTGTTTTTCCGAAACGAGATACTCCAAATAACGCCTTGCTGTCGAGCGGCTGACACCAATGTCCATACCAAGCGTTTCAGCTGTGATTCCTCCTTCGACCTGCTTCATATGGTTGATGACTTTCTCTTTCGTAATGGGGTCGATTCCTTTCGGAGGGAGGTGATCTACATTTTCTGATGTGGCATTTGTTTTATTCCACAAGAAGTGGATGGAATCCTCTTTCATGATTCCATCGCCAGCTAGCTTCTCCCTTTTCGCCCTGTAGGAAAGGAGGCTTTCTTTGAACCGATCGAATGTAAGAGGCTTAAGTATATAATCAGCAACACCGCGGCGGTACGCCTTTTTCACGATGTCGACTTCGGCGGCTGCGGTTATGAAGATAATGTCAGTGTCAGGGCTGTTTTCGTGGATGAAACCCATGATTTCCGTACCGAGCGCATCGGGCAGATAGACATCGAGCAGCACAAGATCCGGCGACAGCGCCTGCACCCAATCTTTCGCCTCCTCGCCTGTATGTGCGGAACCGACGACCGTGAAGCCTTCCATTTTTTCAATGAATCGCCTATGGATATCGGCAATTCGTTTATCATCTTCAATGATCAAAATTTCAATTGGATTTTGCATGTTGGTACCCCCTTTTCGGGATGGAAATGATGAACAGTGCACCACCTAAATCCCCTTTTTCCACTGTAATGGAGCCGCCCAAGTCTTCGACGTTCTCCGCCACTTTCAAGAGCCCATAACCTCTGTCTTCCATATCTTTTGTCGAAACTTTTTCAAGGAATAAAGCATCCAATACTTCATTTGCAATGCCCTTTCCTGAATCTTCCACTTCGAATAAAATCTCTTCCCCGTTATCAAAAATGAATAGGCGGACAAGCCGTTTCGCTTCGGGATACATATCAACCGCTTCAAATGCATTTGTCATTAAATTTCCGATGATGGAGACGAAATGGGTCTTCTCTAATTGGGCAGGCAACTCTTTCAGAAAGCTGTCCTCATCAAGAAGGAAACGGACATTCAGTTCCCTCGCCCGATTGAAAAAGCCGATGACGATTCCGCCGAGGAAAGGATCCTGTAAACGCTTCGTCACAAACTGGATGAGTGATTGGTGCTCAGCCGTTTCATCATGGATAAGACTTAGCGCCTCGTCGTATGAATGAAGCTGGATAAGTCCTGAAATCGTATAAAGAAAGTTATTGTATTCATGCGTCTGGGCCCGAAGCGCTTCTGTATACCGCTTCACTTGTGATAATTCCATCGCAAGCTGATCGATTTCCGATTGAAGACGGAACGTGGATACAGCGCCAATGATTTGGTCATCCGCCCGAATCGGGATGCGGTTGACGATGACTTTACGTCCGTGGATTTCCATCGGTCGATCGAGGTGCCGTTCCCCCGTTTCCAACACTTTCAGCAGCAGGGTGTTTGGCAGCACTTCCTGAATTGTCCTGCCGATCAGTTCCGTCTGGCCGGGAATGGAAAGTGTGTCATAAGCCGCTGCATTCACCGTTGTGATGACCCCTTTCGCATCGACCATGATGATGCCTTCGCGAACTGACTCGATAAGCGCATTTCGTTCGGTGAATAAATTAGCGATTTCCGCAGGCTCTAGATTGAACAATTCCTTCTTAATGTTCCGCGAAAGGAAACTCGAGCCGATAATGCCGAGAGCAATGGCGATCAGTACGATGTACGAAATATTATCGATGTACTGAAAAAATATGGAGGATATATCTTCATTCAAATAACCGACCGAAATGACCCCGATAATCTCGCCTTCATCGTTGAAGACAGGCGTTTTACCGCGCAGTGCAGGGCCGAGTGTGCCGGTCGCCTTTGAAACATAAGACTCTCCTAAATGAAGCGCACGTTCATTGTCATCCCCGACCATCTTTTGTCCGATCCGCTCTGTGACGGGATGGGCATATCGGATGCCTTCGCTATTCCCGATGACGACATACTCGGCACCGGTTTGTTGGCGGACCGCTTCAGCGATCGGCTGCAGCAGCCTGGACGGGTCATCGTGTTCAAAAGCAGCACGGACATCTGGCCGTGCCGCCGTCGTTTTCGCAATGCTCAGTGCCCGGATGCCGATCTGCTTTTCTATTCCTTGTGACATCGTGAAGTAAAATGAAACACCGATTATGATTGCCACGAGCGAAACGAACAAGGCGCCGTATGAAAATATGCGTGATTGCAAAGATCTCGATTTCATGCGAATCATCTCTCTATCTTGAAGTGTAGTTGCTAGTCGGTTGCGTGCTTCAGCGGGAAATCTATTTCTCTCTATGTTACACTATTGCCAATTATGGGGGAATAGGTGGAATCAATTCGGATGAATGCGGGTACGATATCAGTGACAGAAAGGAGCGTGACGCGATTTGAAGGAATTCAAATTCACCTATTTTTTTGATGAAGAACATTACATACGGAGGTTTATTCACACCGACTCGTTGGAGAGCGCCGAACAGCTCGTCGAATCGGAACGTGACCAATACATCTCCTTCCGCGACAGCCGTGGAATCTACCATGAGCTTCATACCGGCAAAGTGCGGGTCGTGCAAGTTTCGGAGTATTTCAGGGAGGATAAAGAGAAGGGGGCGTCCCGTTAACAGCGCGAGGGTTTTGTGAAAGAATAGACCTTGAACATGAAAGAATGGGCCCTTGCGAGAATGAATGGACCTTGAACGCGAAAGAATGGGCTCTTGTCAAAATAATGAAAGTCAATATCGGGAAATTTCGACAAAAGATAAAATCTATGCCGAATTATTTCCCGGGAAGCTTTTTTGCTCGTATTTTGAAACTCTTTCACCTTCCACTAGCAAAATATCCTTTGTTTGTCGTTCGTTATGGAAAGATGCAACAAGACACAAGGACAATTAACACTTTCAGCAAATATTACCGTTCTGGTCGTGATGATCATTCTATTTTTCCTGCCAGGATTCTAATTTGACGAAAAAGCCTCACCGCTAATGACCGCTATGAGTGAAACAAACAAGGCGCCCTTGTAAAAATCACATGAATAATTAATAAGAGATGGCACAAAATACATAAAGTCTAATTTGAGGAGGGATGAGCATGAAGTACAAAAAATATCTTCTTTCGTTTATGTCAGTTCTTTTGTCGGCGGGTTTTCTATTCGGCTGCAACGGCGTTGATGAAGATGAACCGGATCCGTCGGAAGAGCCTTCGGAGCAACGTGAGGATAATAGTCAATGAAGTGAGATGTAGCACCGCTCCAAGCGGTGCTTTTTTAAATTCCTACAAACAGAATAAAGAATTTATCGAACGATTTATTCCAACAAAAAAAGGCCATAAACAGCCTCTTCTCTTAACTCATTATACAAATTCGGTTTTTCCCGTTTTCTTTCGCTTGATAAAGCGCTACGTCTGCTTGGTGGAACAGTTCGGTGAAAGTCCCGATTGTGCCGCCCACGTTATCGGCGATGCCGACGCTAGCGGTTAATGAAATGTAGATGCCGTCTTTCTCGATTTTGATTGAACGGACGGCTTCGAGCAGGTTTTCCGCTTTCTGTTGGGCTTCTTCCAGGGAAAGATTCCGCAGGATGATGGCGAATTCGTCGCCGCCGAACCGGCCTATCAAGTCACCGCTTCTGATATGCCTGGCGCATTCTTGTCCGATTTTCTTAATGATTTCGTCGCCGAATATGTGGCCATACGTATCGTTCAAGCTTTTAAGATTGTCGAGATCGAATGCGATACAGACGATGCTTTCGCCAGAACAAGCAGCTTCGGCAAGCCATTTGTCCGTCGTCGTTTCCATGTAGCTCCGGTTGTACAGTCCGGTGAGGAAATCAGTGTTGGCCCGGCGCTCGATAGTCGAAATCCGATGCTTCACGCCTATTTTGACTGCCGCCATTGAAACTTCATGCTGACGCAGATCGCTTAACAGATTGATATATTCTTGCTGGGCTTTGTAACCACGTTGCACATCGTCCATTAGATCACAAAGCTTGCATCTCTTTTCCAAAATGCCTTTGAGCAAATTCCTGTCATTATAGCTTTCCGCAAGCTCTTTCGCTGTGTCGTATGCTTGCAATGCTTCCCGGTACATCTTTTTCTGCATTAAATAACGTCCGTACAAATCATGTACTTGCGTTTTTTCTCGAATGAAGGAAGCAAGAATCGGGTCATTTACCATCTCTTTTACGAGTTGTTCTGCGTCTTTAAGTTCTTCTAAGCCAATTAAAGCGTTTGCAATGTTCAGCTTCACCCTGAATTCCAATATTGGAGTCCTCGGTTCATGAAGCTCGGCCATTTCAAGTCCAGTTTTCGCCATGGAAAGGGCGCTCTCAAAATTGTTTTCTTTTGCCAGAATCATACTATAGTTGCTGTACGCATTGCTGACAATATTGAAGTGCCCGAGATTCTTACCCAATTCAATCGCGTTTTCTAGTGTTTCCTTTGCCTTCTCGTAGTCTTTATTAAATTCGTGTAGTAGGAAAAGGACGTTGCATCCATTTAACCGGTCGGCTTCATCGCCATTGTCCGTGCAATATTCAAGATACGCATCGATGCTGTAAAACGCCTCTTCAATCGCGCCGATGCAATAAAAAGACGCGGCATTGTTTATTTGGGCAGTCAAAATGGATTTCGGGTCATTCGCTGCTAAACCTGCCTCTAACAATTGAAAGCATGCTTCAATTGTCTCTTCATATTTACCTTCCACTCGCAACTTCAGGACATTTCGCTGCAATGAAACTAAATCTTCCTTCTCCATGCCCACAACTCCCATTCTCTTCTCTTAGTTCAATAGAACCGCACGACTCAAAAAAACACTCACTACTATAGTAACACCTACTGGATTATTGTGGAACTTATTTAGCAGATAAATATGTATGGAGCTGTCTGTATAAAACAGCTCATTTTATATGACATGTCCCCCTACTTCCTATTCAATGCATTAGCAATAAATCCCTTCTCCGTTTCAGCTACATCTAGTAAGTTGTACTCCGCTTCGAATAAATTCTTTTCGTACTCTTTTTCGAATGAAGCAAGGAGATCCACTGCCGGATCAATTCCCACAAATATGGCCGCACTGCTTGCCACGACGGCAATTGCCAGAAGTATTGCAGCTACCTTTTTAATCGCTCTCACTCCCCCAAGTGATGTTCTTGTCTTTAACTATACGGCTTCCTGGGAGAATAGAAAATTCAATTTTACTGATAAAATACGCTATCTATTCGTCAATATCGCCAGTAAATAAAAAGAACCCATGTGCATCGACAGATTATATTGTCAAATGCTGAGGGAACTTGGGGAAACATTCATTTTTCGCAACATGCATAATTTGAAAAAGGAAGCCGGCTTCCAAAGCCGACTCCCTTCATTTCAAATGATTTCCGTAAAATATGCGACTGTCTTCATGTCATCTCCGACTTCTCGCAATGACCATGTATCTTCAATATAAATCTCCGCCAGCTTTTCAAATTTGCCTCCATGTTTCGTCGCCCATTCAAGCGCAATGACGCTTTCGTATAGATGGGCCATACGCTTCATGAGGCCTTTCGCTTCAAATGTTTGGAGGGCATTGTCGTAGCTTGCAAATGCTTGAAGGTCAGTGGATAGCTTATTTAGTTCGCCCGTTAAAGCTTTTTTCATCTCACAGTCATTTACAATGACGAGGCGGTTGCGCATTTCGTCGATGAACAGCTTATGCGCTTCGAATTTATTGACGAGACGAATAAGTTCTAGCCCTAGAATATTGGCGGTGCCTTCCCATACGGTGAGCACTTGGGCGTCCCGCAATAGGCGCGGTGTGACGAAATCCTCGATATAGCCGTTGCCCCCATGCATTTCAATCGCTTCATGAGCAAAGTGGATTGCCTGCTCGGCGGTCTCCTTCTTGATGAGCGCAATGAAAAGTCGGTTCAGGACCGTTTCGCGTTCGGATGCTGCGCCATCTGTGACACGTTCATACAGTTTGATGAAATCAAAGACGGTTGCCACTTCAACATGAAGCCTCGCCGCCATTTTTCCGAGCGTGTCCTGCACCATCGGATAGTCAGTGAGAGGCTTGCCGAATGCATTCCGGCGGGTTGCGTACGCTTTTGATTCCAGCAAGGCGCGCCGCATGATGCCGATGGAGGCGACCGCGTTGCAAATGCGCGACAGGTTGAGGGCTTCCATCATATAATAGAGCCCTTTCGACGGCTCCCCGATCGTATAGGCGAGTGCACCGTCGAATTCGACTTCTCCGGAAGGGACGGCGCGGACGCCTAATTTATCTTTCAAACGGCGGATGCGGAGCCCGTTCGGTTTACCGTCTTCCTTGTGCCATGGAACGGCGAATAACGTCAATCCGCGTGACCCTTCCTGCGCGCCTTCCATTCTAGCAAGCACCATAGCCACGCCTGCCATGCCCGCGTTCGAAGCGAAGTATTTCTCACCGTATAAGCGATAGTGATCGCCGTCTTTTACAGCTTTCACAACGTTCGCTCCGACATCCGATCCGCCTTGACGCTCCGTTAGAAATGTCGCTCCTTCGTATAACGGTACTTCTCCTGTCGAGCACACATTGCCGAGGAACAAGTTTTTCACTTGTGCATCCGCGTAATGGTCAAGCAAATAGGCGGTCGCCATCGACAGTGTAACGGGGCAATAAAACCCGGGCTCGGCATGCGACAATAAATAGCCTTGTGCGAAGCTGTACGTGTAGTTCCCCTTATGGCCAAGCTCAGGAATTTCCTTGTGGACATATCCGACAATCCCGGTGTCATACGTTTCCTGGACGGTTTTCTTGTAGCCTTCATTCACCCAAACTTCGGAAACTTCCTCGCCGAACTTGTCATATCTTATAAGGCGAGGCTCCCCTTCACGGTCGGTATGCTTTGCACGCTCATCGATTTCATTTGCGCAAAGCTCGCCGAAAAGGGAAAGCTCCCTTTTCGCATACTCTAGGAATGGCCCTTGCAAATGCTCTTCGAGAATTAAGCGGAGCGTGTCATCGCCTTCGTAGAAGTTTTCAGTCTTGATGGATTCCGCTTCCTGCACGACTTTCATTGGACGGTCACCCCCTCAATGGCTGCTTCAAGATTTTTCCGGAAGCGTTCCGTGGCAATGCTTCTACTTGTTCGTACAGACGAGGCACTTTATATTTGGCAAGATGCTCGAGGAGGAATGCTTTTAATTCCCCGCTGTCTACCGGATTTGTTGCTGCGAACACCGCTTTCACTGTTTCACCCCATTCGGGATGCGGCACGCCGACGACCGCTACTTCACGGATGCCTGGATAGCCGAGTATCGTCTCCTCGATTTCTTTAGGATAGATGTTGACGCCGCCCGAAATGATCAAGTCCTTCTTGCGATCGACAATCCATATATAGCCGTCCTCATCGAACTTCGCCAAGTCTCCGGTCTTGAGCCACTCCCCGATGAACGCTTCTTTCGTCGCTTCCGTATTTTTATAATAGCCGAGCATATTCCCTTCGCCGAGTAGGACGATTTCACCGATTTCTCCCGGAGGCACGTCTATGCCGTCTTCATTCACAATCCGAAGCTCCGTATGAAGCGGTGCTCGGCGTCCGATGCTTCCGGACTTCGTTGCATGCTCATCCGCCAACAGCAATGAGCCGCTCGGGCCCGCTTCCGTCAGGCCATAAACGCACACAAGATTGTCCGTCCGGAAAGCGGTCTTCACCATACTCACTTCATTCGCGGATAGCGGCGCTCCTCCGTAAATCCACCATTTCATCGAAGACAGATCAGCATCTTTCAATCGTGGTTGCCCAGCCGTGAGCAAGTACGCGACTGGCGCGCCGAAGAAATGGGTCGTCCTCTCCTTTTCCACCGTGTCGATCAGAAGGTCAGGCGTGAATGTCGGCGTCAGGACGAGTGTCGCACCTACATACATTCCTGCCATCATGAATAAATGAAGGGGCGCCGAATGGCTGAGCGGCATCATGAGGAGGACGCGGCTTTCCGGCTTGAACTCCATTTCGACGGCGATCATCGATGCGACGGTAAGGATGTTGCGATAGCTGAACAGCACCCCTTTCGGATTTCCGGTCGTTCCGGACGTATATAGGATCGTTGATTCATCGTCTTCTGTCAGATTGCACGGAATCGGTATGTCGTCCGCGTTTTGGATAAGCGTTTCAAAGGCTTTCCAGTTTCCGGACGCCTCGCCTGTTTTGATTAATAAAGAAGGTGTTTTAAGTGACTTCACTGTTTCAAATAGCAATTCATGCACAACGATTGCTTCTGCGTCTGAATGGTCGAGCACATACGTCAATTCTTCCGTTGCCAGCTTGACGTTGATTGGAACTACGACAGCGCCGATTCGTTGTGTTGCAAAATAGGCAACGATGAATTCTTCGACATTTGGCAAGAACAACGCCACTTTCGACCCTTTTTGGATGCCTTCATTCAGAAGCGCATGCCCGAACCGGTTGACACGGTTGTCCAATTCTTCGTACGTAGTCCGCTTCCCCATGCAGACTACGGCCTCCGTTTTTGGGTACTTCCTTGCATTCCTCTCCAACAGCTGTGAACTGTTCATCCCTTCATTCCCCTTTCGAACCATCCAATTTTTCAGTGAATTCTTCGAGCAACTCTACCATTTCAGCTTTCATTTCCTGCAACTCCCGGATTTTCCGATCGATTTCCCCGATTCTGCATTTACCATATTCGATCGTCACTTCAAGCTGTTTTTGTCCTGTCCGATCCTTGTCGAACAGCAGCACCATCTCTTTGATGTCGTCCAGTGTAAATCCGTACCGCTTGCCGCGAAAAATGAGTTTAAGCTTCGCGAGTTCAGCATTGGAATAGAGCCGCTGATTCCCCTCTGACCGAACCGGTGCCAACAGTCCGATTTCCTCATAATACCGGATTGTACGCGTCGACACGCCGAATGATTCCGCCACTTCCGTAATTGTCTTCAGCTTCACCACCCCTTGAGCCTTTGCTATGAATATACCATTGACGTTAACGTAAAGGTCAATAGACAGTTTTGAATTGCGGATTAATTACAGTGGATAATAGTTCCGCCTGTATGAGTTTCATGAAATATGTACGTTTTTATGTATTTTACAAGAATTTCAATTATTTGTTACATTTTGACTATTACTATACAATTTATCATGCTATACTAAATACATTATATGATAAAAGGAGGATATCTAATGTCACGTAACCGTTTTTCACATGACCATCAGACTGTTCACGCCTTATGTTGGGCTAAAACGACCGGTGGCATGTCGGAGATCATCACGACACATGGTCTCTATCTTTCTGATCTAACGCCTATGGAATTACTCAAGCAACTTCCCGAGGCGAATCAGGTCATATTACAAACAGAACCGCCGGACCATATCGATTGTGTTTGGATTTTCACTCGTTCTTTTGAAACGTTCGAAGTGGAAGAGTATCTCACAGATGTCATTTTCGCTGATGGTACAAGTCTTCTAATCCCTGTCCGTAAAAATTTTATTGATGAGACAAGTAAGCGTTTACATACCTTCACGTACCATGAAGGACAACTGAACTACATATTCCCTAGCATCAAAGAGTTCAACCAACAATATTACTCCATTGAATATAGAAGATAGTAATGAAAAGCGTAAAACAGGCAGCCCGCTATAGTAGCGGACTGCCTGGTTTAATTACTCCTTCAAATCTTCAATCGAATCGATGTCCATATATGCTGGAACGACGAGACCGATTTTCACGCCTTCCATATTGGTGCCAAGCTCTTCGAATTTACCATCGAATTTCTTAGCATACGTTTCATGCGTCACAGGCAACCATGCTGCAAGTGATGCATCTGCACTTCCGTCAGCAATAGCTGTCCAAAGTGGACCTGCTTCGACTTGTGTCAACGTAACTTTATATCCCATTTCTTCAAGTACAAGTTTGACAACGTTATGACTCGCAATTTCACTGTCCCAAGCCACATATGCAAGCTTGATGGCATCGCCGTCCACTTTGTCCACGCCGTCTGTCCATTCTGCGACTTTGTCGGCATTGGCGTCAATCCAGTTCTGTGCAGCAACATCCTCTTTTTCGCCTTCCTGGATTGCAACCATCACTTCACCCATATCTTCTTCAGTCCAGTGAAAATTTGAAAGGATTTGGTGGGCTTCCGGAAGGTCTTCCGCAAGTCCTGTTCTTCCAATTGTACGAATTTGCTCTTCCCCACCGTATGACCCTTTTGGATCCTCCAAATATTTCAAATCATATTTCGCGAATTTCCAGTGAGGCGTCCAACCTGTGATAATGATCGGCTTTTCTGCATCATACGCCTTTTTTAATGCCGCAGTCATCGCTGCGCCTGATCCCGTAGTGACGTCCCACTTCTTGAGATCGTAATCTTTCAGCGCTCTGTCAGTCGCTTCCATAATGCCTGCGCCCGGGTCGATTCCCGTGATTTTATAATCAACGGATTCGCCGACTGATGCCGAACCGCCTCCGCCTGATGTTGAATCTCCCGCTTTATCGTCACTTCCACAAGCCGTCAATCCTACTGCAAGTAATGCTGCTGCACCTAATCCGAACATTTTCTTAGTCAAATTCATTAAATAGTTCCCCCTTGTTTTTTCTTGCCTGCGTGCTGTGTAATCCGGTCGAGGATGATCGCGACGATGACAATCGATAGACCCGTTTCAAATCCTACACCTGTCTTCAATTGTGTCACCGCCCTGTACACTTCCTCGCCTAGTCCCGGTGCGCCGACCATAGACGCGATGACGACCATGGATAGGGAAAGCATGATGCTTTGGTTGACCCCTGCCATGATAGTCGGTTGGGCGAGCGGTATTTGCACTTTCAACAGCCGCTGCCACGTCGTCGAGCCGAACGCTTCGGTCGCTTCAATTAAATCTTTCGGCACTTGTTCAATTCCAAGCATTGTCAGCCGGATCGTCGGCGGCATCGAGAAGATAACCGATGCGACGACGCCAGGCACGACGCCAATATTGAAGAAAAAGATTGCTGGCAATAAATATACGAATGCCGGCATCGTCTGCATCAAGTCCAAAATAGGGCTGATGATCTTCTTCGCCGTCGATTTCTGCGAAGCCCATATGCCTAGCGGAATACCGATGACGAGCGCAATGACGACGGATGTGATGACAAGCGAAAGCATTTGCAACATCGAATACCAATAGCCGAGATAGTCAATGAACAACAGGCCGACCAATGTGAACAGTGCAATCCTTCGCGTGGAAACGAACCAGGCGAGCAAAGCGAACAGGATCGCTAGTACTATAGATGGCACTACGTCCATCAAATCGACCGCTCCTTCGACAATGCCTTTCAAAAAGGCGGAAATGCCATCAAAGACCGAGCCGAAATTGGTTACAAGCCAATCAACACCGTTGTCGATCCAACTTGCAAATGGCAAGCGAGGTAAAAGATTATCCATGGTTATTCACCTCCACTTCCATCAACTGTTCCGTGTCTACGGTTGTGTCCACGGTAGCGTCCACCGTACGGTCACTATTAATGAACTGTCCGTCCCCCGCCAACGCGCCAATCAATGCGCCGCGGATAATAATGCCTTCCAGATGATGATTTTCATTCACGACCGCTACTGGAATCGCTGTCGTCGAAACTGTGTCGAATAGGTCGGTTAGTACGGTATCCGGTGAAGTTGTCGGAATGTCCGTGACCAGTACATCCTCCAATGTTTTTCCGGATGTCGTTGCTTCGCTCGCATCTTGAGCAGTGACCGCTCCAAGCAGTCGATTTCCTTTATCCACAACATAAATGGAGGAAATCCCTTGCCTCTTCATAAGGCGCAAGGCAACGCGCGCTCCCCGGTCGATTTGCACCATATCCGCTTTTTTCATAATATGGCCAGCCGTCAACACTTTCGATAGGTCGACATCTTCCACAAATCGCTCCACGTATTTATTCGAAGGACTCATCAAAATCTCTTCAGGCGTTCCGATTTGAACGATATCGCCGTCTTTCATTAACGCAATGCGGTCTCCGATTCGAAGCGCCTCGTCCAAATCATGGGTAATGAAAATGATTGTTTTCCCCATGTCATGGTGAAGCTGGAGGAGCTCATCCTGCATATCTTTCCGAATCAATGGATCAAGCGCACTGAACGCCTCATCCATCAACAGCACATCGGGATCATTGGCAAGCGCTCGTGCCAAGCCGACCCGCTGCTGCATTCCACCGCTCAGCTGGCTCGGATATTGCTCTTCGTACCCTGCAAGCCCGACAAGCCGTAGCGACTCGACCGCTTTCGCCTTACGCTCCGCCTTTGCGATGCCTTGGATTTCAAGACCGTATTCTGTATTTTGAAGAATCGTCTTATGCGGGAATAGAGCGAAATTCTGGAACACCATCCCGATTTTCTTCCGTCGCACTTGACGAAGCTGCTCTTTATTCATGCTGACAATGTCTTCCCCGTCAATACGGATCGATCCCATCGTCGGGTCAATCAAGCGGTTCAGCATCCGCACTAATGTGGATTTCCCGCTTCCTGATAGACCCATGATGACAAATATTTCACCATCATAGACGTCAAATGTGGCGTTTTTCACGCCTACCGTCGCGCCTGTAGACTTGAGGATTTCACTTTTTGACTTCCCCTCATTCAACAGCTGCGCCGCGCGCCTGCTGTTTTTACCGAAGATCTTCGTCGTATTGACCACTTCGATTTTCTTTACTAGTTCTGTCATGTGTACACTCCCTAAATATGAAACTCATCGTCTACTAGTATATGCATAAAGATTTTTCTTTACAACCGTTATTTCCATTTAAATTGTTTGTACAGTAAAAACTGTACAAAGTTTAAACTTATCGTTACACTTGAATTGCAGGTATAATACGCTTAGGTTATTGATTGGGAATTTAATTCCCAGACAGCGGAGGGAATGCACTATGGAAGGTAAAGAAACACTCGACAAGGCACGCGAGAGGATTATTGAGACAATCGCACAAAACATACATTTATACGGCCTCACAGCTTCAGCCGGCAGACAGTACGGCACAATGTTCTTCCACGATGAGCCGATGACCTTGGACGACATGACCGAAGAACTCGGCATGAGCAAAACAAGCATGAGCACATCCGTACGGGCGCTGGCCGAACTGAAATTAGTCGAACGGGCATGGGTCCGCGGCGTACGCAAAGACTTATATCAAGTGAAAGACGATTGGTACCAGAGCTTTATCAATCTATTTTCAATTAAATGGCGCAGATCCATTTCACTCCATTCCGTCGCCGTCAAGAAATCGCTGCGCGAACTGGAACAGTTGAAAAACAATCCCGACATCAGCGAGGAACTAAAGAAGATCGTTGAAACGGATATCAACAAACTTCAATATGCCCGAGACTACTTCGAATGGCTGGACCGCCTCATCGACGCCTTCGAAGACCACAACATCTTCGACCTTGTCCCTTTGAAGGAAGGTAACGGGGAATAATAGAAGCATAAGCAAAAAGGCGGCCCCTTCGTGTAGAGGGACCACCTTTTTTTGATTAACAGCCATATGAATTCCACTAATGAAGCATAAATTGCCGAAACTACGCATAAAACGCTTACTTCGCGCATAAATGTCTTAATCGACGCATAAACCGTTGCAGATACGCATAAATACCTGCAAAAGCTCATAAAACGCTACAAAGACGCATAAACGTAACAAACGCGTCCCCCACTTCATTCATAAAACAGTTATAATACCCTTACATACACTTGCACATATCAAAAGGAGGCATCCGGATGCAAAATAAAATACCGATATTGATGCTCTTGCTCGTCGTCGGCACTGTATCGCTCGTTTTATCCTTGACTCTTTCACTTCCAAACACCGTTGAATGGGTGTTGCTCATTATAGGTGTCCTGCTAAATATCACAAGCGCTGTGGGTCTCATGATTATTGGCGTAAAGAGAACAAGAGGTTATAATTAACCGTTTCGAAGTCAACATAAACTTCGAAACGGCTTTTTTATCTTCCAGTGAAAAAACTATCCCTTGTATGCAAAAAGGTGACCATAACATTCCATTGAATGTCTGTCACCTTCCTCTCCAGCAATTATTCACTTTGATGTGAGCGTATTGTTTAATTCATCGTAATCAACCGATTTCAATAAACCATTGGACTGCATCTTCTTCACAAATTGTAAGAGCTCCATCTTCATCTTCATGATCTCGATGTCCAGGAATTCCTTGTCGCAGTTTACCTCTTTACTTGCTATCGTCATCCCCTTCACACTCCTTTTGTCCTGTTTAATTTAGATGAATATCCATGGCGTGGGACTATTAACTATAATATATCATGCCATGTCCTTCTAAAGAAGTATAACCGGTTGGGACATTTTTTTCAAAAAGATCATTTATTTTCGCTTTTCCAAGAAAAGTTTCTTACTTTGCATGAATATGCTTTATACTGTAAATTAGGATTAGATAGATAAAGAGAGGGATCGGCAAATGAAAATAGGTCATTTGATACGTGCGGAACGTGTACGGCAAGATATGAAGCAGATAGTCCTAGCCAAAGGGATTTGTACGCCATCTTATTTATCAAAAATCGAACGGAACCAGATCGAACCGAGTGAGGACATTACAGAAATGCTGATGGAGCGGCTCGGAATGGATCCGGGGAAGCTGCAGGAAACGGATGAAGAGACGGAACGCGAGTTTGAAAAGATGTTGATGGAGGCTTATCGCGAAGTAATTACAGCGAGGGATTTCAATTTTACGAAAGAAAAGTTAGAGTATCTTGAGCAAAACTGCCCCCTATTTGAAAACGATTCACTACACTTTACTTATTCGCTTATTATTTTCCGATTTAATTTGACAGTAAGATTTGATTCAGAAAAACTCAAACAAGAAATTGAATTACTTGAAGAGTCTAGTGATAATTTTGATGCATATCAACTTTATTTGTTCCAACTAAATAAAGGGTTATTTTATTATAATACTGGCAATCGAAAAATGGCCATACATTATTTTGAGTTAATACTTCATAAACTGGAGTCATTACCTCTTGGCGATTGGGAAAAAGCTGAATTTAATTTTATAATTGCTGTTTTTTATATGGCCGATGGGCATACATTCAATTCGATTGATCATGCTAGACGTGCACTTAATTTTTTCCGGGAAAATATAATGATGAGCAGAGTGTTAGACTGCTATATTCTTATCGGGATTTCTTATAAAAGAAGCGATAAATTCCAAGACGCATTGGAAGCATATTCAAAAGCTATGCAAATTAGCGAAGAATTTAATTTACATAGCGAAAAAGGGATTATTTATCATAATATAGGTACTCTGAATAGCGCTATGGGGAATAGTAAGCAAGCTATCGAATACTATAATAAGAGTATTGACAATAAAATAGATCCCTCTGAAAAGCTGATTACAGTTCTCTCTCTAATCGAGGAATATTCAAAAATGAATGAAAAGAACCTTGTTAAAGATTGGGCTGAAAAAGGGAGTGCATTGTATCATCAAGTAGATGATGAAAACCAAATTTCTTATTTTCATCATTTCAGCTTCTATCAATCATTGCATAGTGAACATGGATTGTCTGTAGAAATAGCAGAAGCCGCCATTCAGCATTTTAAGGAAATGGAAGATTTCAGATTCATTCATAAATATTGCATTGCACTGGCGGAGTGGTACTATAATAATAGGAAATATAAGCTAGCATCTATTTTTTACCGAGAAGGTATTAGATATGGCTATATTTATAGTAAAAAAGAAAAATGGGAGGATTTGTAATGAAGAAAATTGCATCGATTCTTTTACTAGCTATCGTATTAGGTATGTCAGTTCAAAGCAGCACAGTTTCAGCAAGTAACTCTGACCAAATGCCTAAAGTTTTCAAAACATTCTCTTACACAATTCAAAAATGATGAAAAAAGGAATGCTCCATAATGGATGCATTCCTTTTTAATTTACAGGTGCATAAGTCACAGACTGGTGCCTGTGCAGCAAACTATTCTGATTATGAACTACAATTGTATAAAAAATATTGACAAGTCATCCATGTCAATTTTCAGACGACCTCTCACTGTATTATTATTACTAAAGCTGAATTGTCATAATTGCACCTCGCACAGGCACCCAAACAATTCCCGAACAATTTATAGCATTCCTCTTAGTCCTGGTAAGTATGAGACGACGGTGGAGTCGCTGAGGAGTTTGAATAGGAGTCCAAATAGGATGATGACGAGGACTGTGTATGCTGCGTAGCCGTGGAGAGGATCAATTCCTTTTGGTTTTTTGGATAGGAGGACGCTGATCACATAACCCGGTGCGAGCATGAGTATATAGATGAAACTGACAGCGAGTAGAAATAGTCCATACCAGTAAGATTTCATTGCCAACAAAAATAGGGCTACGAGACCAATGACGATTGCCGGCAAGGAGTGTGCTCCGTATAGCACTACTGTCTGCTTAAATGTGTAAGCAGGTCCGAAATTTTTCCCGATGATGAAAAGACCGAACGATATAATTGCGATGCAAACTGCCACAAACCCCGCTACATTCAGAAAAACTGATGAAAAGGAAGGACTGCCAACTGTTTCAAGCGATACTTCTTTAAGTGTCGTGAAAACTGAGAGACCAACAATAATTGCATAAAGAAGCAATGAAATGAAGCTGTTCCTGAACTCATCATCCTGTTTTGTCAGACTGATCGACGGGTGTTTCAAATGTTGTACGAAATAGGACCAGTACTCCTTCGTCAAGTTACTCACGTTTTCTAGATGCACGTTTGATTCAGCGGTGATATCAGTCGCCTCGATGACCGTCTGTCCATTTTGGAAACCTTCCATTACCTCTCCCATTCTGATGCCGCAACTTCCGCAAAACCGTCCGTTCGCCTGCTCGTTTCCACAATTCGTGCATGTCAATTTTTCTCCTCCTGTTTTTTAAATTCTTCATCCAAGACGACGGCAGCCAATCCAGGGTATTGGCCTTCTATAGTAACTGTATTACGATAATCCATTTGTTACGACTGATTTTTAGTTCTTCTAGACAATAAAAAAGAGCACGTAAAGGTACGTGCATGTAAAAATATAAAATTACTCTCTCATTTACCCCCTGGTATGTGGTGGTCCAACATCTGTTCCACCTAGTCCGTGCGTGCTGTAATCGCTAGCGTATGCATGATTCATCGATGGCGCAAATACCGCTAAACTGAGAATGAGGCACAACATCAGGACTTTCTTCTTCACAATTCTTCACCTCCCTTCAGTTCCATCGTTAATCGCTTATAGGCTTCAATGCAAAGCTCCTGGAATTTGAATGCGTTTTTATATTTCTTGTTCGATTCATAGTAGAGGGAGAGATGGCGGGTGGCGTCCTTCAATGCTTTCCAGTCTTCATTTTTATGCAGATGATCGATGCAATTCTTCATCTTCTGTTCATATAATTCAAATTCGCCAAGGGCGTGGTATAATTTCGCCTCAAAATAGTCGAGATTCGCTTGCTCCAATTCATTCTGAATAAAACCTTGCAGACGATTCATATTATCTCGCAGCGCCAACAGATCACCGAGACGGAATAAAATCCTCAATTTCAGCAGTTGCGAGTCAAAGAGAGTTGTACATTTCAACAGTTTTTTCAAGTCAATACATTGATTGACCGTTTTCAATGCAAGGGTATAGTCGTTTTCTTTCATTAAAACAGTAGCCAGATTATGATAAAGCCGTCCTTGGGTCTCCGTCATAGGGCTCCCCAAAACACTGAATCCCCTGTCAATGTATCGTCTCGCTTCAACTGTCTTATGCTGTTCGAGGTAGAGTGCTGCAATCAAATTGTAGCAATCACCGGCCCTTGCCCAATTATGCATATGCAAATACTGCTGCTTTGCTCGTTTTGCATAGACGTGAGCGGTGCCATAATCATAAAGCTTGTAAAGGACTAATGAAATATTGTAATTGATTTTCGCTGAAAGGGATTCCTCTCTCGTCAAATGGAGGGCGTCTTCAAAATGGGAAATACTCGCCATATAGTCCTTTTTAAAATAGTAATACACACCTGATGTATACGTATATTTTTCAAGGAGCGCTCTGCTGGCATTTTCAAAGAATGTTTGTGGTATGTGGGCGACTTCTGAGGAGTAAAGGGCTTGTGCTTCCGGGATGCGCTCTACTTTAACCAGTTCGGTGTATTTCAGTAAGTGAAACATGATTTCCTGATGGATGGAGGAGATATAGGCGAAATGCTTTTGATGCTTATTAATAAACTGTGGAATTGCCTTCATATTCGAAGATAGCAGTTCCTCATATTCCGTCAATAAATTTTGGAGAAGTGCATCATCTTCGTGTATTCTTTGGAAATAGCTAATTGGCACATCGAGCCGATCAGCTAGCAGTACAAGGACATCGATCGAGGGTTCATAACGGCCACTTTCAATATTGCTATAGTGTGAAGTTGATATGATTCCGGAGCTCGCCTCCTTTTGAGTAAGGCCTCTGCTCTCCCGCAGCCTCCGTATCCGACTGCCGATGTGCATGTTGGGCACCTCTTTTCTTCCTTTCCACCATTGTACGTAATGTATTTGTTATATACAACAAGAAGTTTATGTATTCCTAATTTTCATTCTTTGGTACTTGTTTTGTGGACAGGCAAATGATTCTTCCTTCACTATAGGGAAAATACACTCCTCAATTTGTTCTATTAAGTTTTTTATCATTTCATCATTTTAAGCGTCTATTTACCTAGCAAGCTGCGTTAATCTTTGTATATACACAAAAGGTTCCCGGCTTTTCATTCAATAAAATACAAGATTTCGGTGCAGATTACTTATTTTCCCAAAATTTTAACTATTCTATTATACGTGCTATAGTTTAAGTATGTTGGACAACATATAATTTGAAGGCAAACTGGCCAGTTGCCTTTGCCAGAGGAGCGATTAACGTGAAAAGATTCATTGCATTTGCATTGGCAGGAATTCTCGTTATCGGTGTTCAGTCCCCTATCCGCGCTTCAGCAGTCCAGCAACAAAAAAATGAGATGGTAACGATTCAATCTACTGTTCCCGGTGGGGAGCTCGTCTTATCAACTAGATTGCTCGAGGAGAATTTCAACGTGTTATTAGACAAAAAAACGGAAAAACAAAACCAATTGTCCATTACAATTGCGAAGCTGTTGGCCGAGCATTTCGGCAAAAATGGCAAGGTTCAAGGCGGGGGATCTGCAAACTATATCATTGGTCCGAGCGAAAGCGGTGATTTCTTCTATACACCGGCCTCGACAGCCTTCGTAAACCACGGTCATGTCGGATTATACTATTCTAGCAACACGATTGTGGAATCGATCTTCCCAACCGGCGTCCGCAGTATTTCCGCCAACGTCAAGATGGTAGAAAAAGGGGCAGTCGTGAAATCCGTTTCCACTACAGACGCGGTCAAGCAAAATGCGGCAAACTGGGTGTATACCCAAATTGGACAGCCGTACTCATTGAACGCCATGAACAACCGCAACACAGGACATATGGGTGCGAAAAACTGCTCTAAACTCATCTGGTCAGCTTACTTATTGTATGGCGGACTGGATTTGGATGTAAATAAAGGCTTTGGCGTCTATCCACGAGATATCCGCGACGCGAAACAGACAAGATTCATCCGCCAAATTTAATGATACCGGGACACAACTGATTCTTACGAAGGGGCTGTCCGTTTGAGGCCCGCTCCTTCATTCCTCTAAGGAGGTTTCGGAACATGAAAAAGAAGTTGATAATTGCCGGCATCACCGCATTGCTTGTCGTCGCCTTGGCCACTGCCTATTATGCTTTTAGCCGTCAACATTCAATAGAATTCCTTTCAGGGACTGACCTTTCAAATCCTGCTTTGCTGAAAGATACTGCGGCTATTCTATATTTCTCGACGACTGCGAATCAGGACACGGATCGTGATGGCCTTAGCTTTGCGGTCTTTGTTGATCAGGATGGAAATTCGAAACTGTGGAAAATGCAAGGCCTTGAGCTTGGAACGGTTTTTGCAACAAAGAATTCATTTTTTTTGGCAGACCGCGGTCATGTCTATTTGGCTGATTCGAATGGAACCAAAACGATCACCATGCTGCCGGAAGAACATACCGGTGAGTTAACGGCTTTCAATGAAAAGGACAATCTCTTTTACAGCATCTATAACTCTGGCTTCACCGATAATGGCGGCTATCGTTCGAATATACGGTTTGGAAATGCGAACGGATTCGATACAATACACATCCCCCATTATTTGCAAATGTCCGGCAAGGCAGACGAGAATCTGCTGATGGTGATTGGTGACGATGACCGCATTTCATTGCAAAAGATGCCCCTTCAACAAAATGTCCAGTTGGAAGAAATCGTATCACTCGGTCCGATTGGCGAACGGGTCGGACTCGCATCGATTCTCAAAGAAGGCGACTACTATTATCTCATAATGGCTGACACGGAAAAGCTGACTAGCGATGTGTACCGCATACATGAAAAGACGAAGAACTTCGAGACGTTTCCACTTACTTCTTATAAGGACATCAACGAGTACATCATCCGCCTTCCCTTTAATCTCCGGAACGCCGCCACCATCCATGACGGCATCCTGTACTATGTAGATGGAATCGGGGACGTGCATGCGCTCAACCCCGATACAGGTGAAATCCATATTGCATTTACCCTTCAAGGCGCAAGTCAAGGAAATATGAAAATGTCCGAACAAATATACTTCCGAGACGGTAAGCTCTACTTCTTCCGCTATCACGATTCAACCGACACGCATTCAATCGACACATATGACGTAACGACAGGAAAATTGCTAAGCGAACTCCCAATCAAAGGCCTCGACGATATGTACCACTATGCACAACAAAAGAAAAAGCGCCTCTCCCCATACGACTTTATAGTAAGGTGAAGGGGATTGGAGGCGGTGCCATTAAGGCGGTGCCTGTGCAGCGAACTATTCAGGTAATACACTACAATTGCATAAGAAAAATTTGAAAGCCAATCACTACGCAAACAGATTGGCTTCTTTGTGTATGATTATTCAGGATGTCGAATTACCATAATTGCACCTTACACAGGCACCGACACAATTCTGACTATGCACTACAATTGAATAAAAAAATAGAGCGTCCAATCGAATCCAACCTTTCATTGAAATTCCTCTGAATACTTACAATTGAATTGTTATAAATGCGCCATGCACAGGCACCCACTCATTTCTTTATTTTTACTGGAAGTACAATGTAAAGTTTTGTAAATACCATTATCTTTTCGTAACATTTTTTCATCAAATACTTGGTGCTTGATATTAATAAGTATTGGTTTCGGTCGAAATAAAGATAGTACGAGAGAGAGAAATAGAGAGGATGAATTTTTGTGTTTAGTACTATTCGTAGGAAACTCATTTCAGCGTTTGCTTTAATTTTAATCATTCCATCGGTGAGTATCGGATTTTTATCATATACGAGTGCAAAAAATGCAGTGGAAAGTCAGATCATAGGAGAAGCCACTGATAATATCGGCATCTTAAACACGACGATCGATAATACGCTTGCCCCGAAAATTCATGACATCGAGACGTTGAGCGGGAAAATCACGTCAAGTCAATATGATGGGAATGAAAGCCCGGAGCTGAGGAGCAAGCTGGCTCAATATGCAGATTTGCATCCAGAAATATTGAGTATTTATGTCGGCACGGAGAATGGGCACTTCATTCAAGAACCGATCATTAATGATACATCTACATATGACCCACGGACACGCGATTGGTACAAGCAGTCCATGGAGCATAAAGGCGAAGTTCTTATTTCAAAGCCATACGAGGACGCAGCTGAAGACGCCATGGTTGTCACAATTTCCAAAACGACGAAGGATAATTCCGGTGTCATTAGCGTCGATATTACGTTGGATGTGATTAATCAACTCACGAGTCAAGTGGAAATCGGCGAAAAGGGATACGCACTGTTGATGGATGAAGATATGAATTTCATTTCACATCCGACGAGTGCAGCTGGCACTGTTGCTGAAGAGGCTTTCTATCAGAAGCTTTATGAGAAGGATAATGGCTCGTTCAAGTATGATTATCAAGGCGAAGAAAAGTTCATGACGTTCATTACAAATGAACTATCCGGTTGGAAAATTGGTGGATCGCTGTATGAATCCGAAGTAGGGAATGCTGCAGCTCCGATTCTGAAGACGACGACGATTGTCATTGTCATTGCGCTACTTATTGGAATTCTCATCGTTTATTTCGTCATACAATCCGTTCTTAGACCAATTCAGGATTTGAGGAATAAAGCGATCACAATCAGTCACGGTGATTTAACCGAGGAAATCATTGTCAGTTCGAAAGACGAAATCGGCCAGCTGGGACAAGCATTCCAGGACATGCAGGCAAGCCTGAAGAACTTAATCGGGAATATTGAGAAAAACACGGAATTCGTCGCAGCCTCATCCGAGCAATTGACGGCAAGTGCAGAACAAACGATGTACGCTACAGAACATGTTGCTGCAGCCGTACAGGAAGTGGCGGGCAATGCAGAAAACCAAACGAACAGCATCGAAAAGAACGTCCAACTGATTGAACAAGTGACGGAAAGAATTGCACATATCGCGGAAAGATCGCTTAAAGTGTCGGAGCTCGCTATCCACACAATGACACAAGCCGAAGTCGGCGGACAAGCAGTCACAGATACAGTGAATCAAATGTCGTCAATCCAATCTTCCGTATCTGAATCAAACAGGATGATCAGCACCTTATCGGAAAGGTCGAAAGAAGTGGGTACGATTCTGAACGTCATCACCGGCATTGCGCAACAGACAAATCTGCTCTCCTTAAACGCCGCCATTGAAGCAGCTAGAGCAGGAGAACACGGAAAAGGATTCGCAGTCGTCGCCGATGAAGTGCGGAAGCTTGCAGAACAATCACAGCAGTCCGCTACAGAGATTTTCAACATCATTCAAGGTATCCAGCAGGACACAGAAAGCTCAGTTGAGATTATGGCGAAAGTGACGGAAGACGTCAAAGAAGGAATGGCCATCTCAAACGGAGCGATTGAAAAGTTCCAACAGATCTTAGTGAGCACACAGGAAATCACGCCTCAAATGGATGACATTTCAGAAACGGCGCAAACCGTCCAAACTGCAATCCAAGAAGTGAATGACACGGCAAACGAACTTGAAAACATGGCGAAAAGCAACGCCTCTTCCTCCGAAGAAGTAGCCGCCTCCACCGAAGAGCAGCTCGCTTCCATGGAAGAAATCACCGCCTCCGCCAAAACCCTCTCCGACATGGCAGAGGAACTGCAAGAACTCATCTCGAGCTTTAAACATTAAGGCGATGCCATTAAGGCGGTGCCTGTGCACCACACATTTATGACAATTCAACAATAGGTATATAAATGCAGTCAGAAGCCAACCATCGATTGACATGGTTGGCTTCTTCTTTTATTTTATGCAATTGTAGTGCATAGTCAGAATTGTTTCAGTACCTGTGTAAGGTACAATTATGATAATTCGATTCTTTGGATAAAAATCCATTTCACTCAAATTCGACCCCTAATCTAACTACGTTTACATTTTTCCTTATGCAATTGTAATGCATAGTCTGAATAGTGTCTTACACAGGCACCGTTTTTTGCCAGGGATTTAACAATTACATATCAATGCTGTTACAATGCGTTGAAAATGGGATAAGGGGGTATATAATAGCAGCATATTTAGTTAGAGGTGTTTGTTAATGAAGAAGAAACGGTTAACGTGGGTGGATGTCACAAAAGGTTTTTTGATGATTCTCGTAGTCATCGGGCATTATCCTGGAGAGCTTGATTTTCCGCTCGCGAAATATATTTATTGGTTCCATATGCCTGCATTTTTCATCTTGAGTGGGTTGTTTTTCAAGCCAGTTTTGGAAAAAGGGCTTATGAAACCGACAATTCACAAGCGTTTTATGCAGTTGATTGTCCCCTATCTGTTTTTCCTTGTCAGCATCACGTTGATCCGTTACGGTATGGAAATTGGTTCAGGCAATCGGGAGTTGTCCTGGTACCTCAATGATCTGTGGACGCTAGCCGTCGGCGGGCGATTTATTCGCGGAGCGTACGGGGTCTTCTGGTTTGTGACGACATTGTTTTTCACTTATATATTTTTCTTACTGCTAACGAAATATTTCAATCGGACGAAGCAGTTCATCATTCTCGGCGTTTTCTACACCATTGCCCATCTCGAAAGCATTATCGCAATGCATGTCATCGGCGGCAAACCATCCGAGGCGGCACAATCGATCCCGATGATTTGGAACATCGACGTCGCGCTCATGGCCATCGTCTATTTCGCCATCGGCTATTATTTGAAGGATTTTTGGATGGATATTTCGAAGCGAGGAATGGTCGCGGCATTAGTTGTCAGTGTGACGGCTGTCCTGCTCGACAGTTTCCAAGTCATTGACTACCGTCTTAGCATGAAGTTTTTACGGTACGACCATTTCGTTTTGGATCTGGTCATTCCCCTATCCTTCACGATTCTTTTGGTAGGAGTATTCCAGTTCATCACGGCCCGACTGTCACTCAGCTGGCTGCGGAAAATCGAGCAGCACTCGCTATCCATTATGTACTTGCACATTTTTGCAGACATCATTTTGAATGATTATTTCACGTATGGCCTTATCGGATTCACGGCCATCGGAGTGTTCATTCCCATCGTCGTTTCAATTTTAATCAATAAGTTGCTGCCGCATGGAAAACTTCTGCTTGGCGGATTTTCACCGAAGAAGAAGTCAACACCAATAACGACGTAAAAATAGCTGGACCTCCTAACACGAGGTTCAGCTATTTTTATACATATCGTCATCTCGATCGGAGCCTGTCCACCCAAACTTCATATCCTTTGCCATTCAAATGCAGCCCATCGACCGTGAACTTCTTATCCAACTGCCCGCTATTGTCTGTGAAACTCGGATGCAGGTCGATATACTCAATCCCATTTTCATCCGCAATCCGTCGTAAAATTTCATTGAACTTCTTTACTTTTTCATTCGTTACTTCATTCCCGAAAAGCCCGTTATTCACCGGCAGGATTGATTGAATGAAAAGCCGGGTTTCCTTCCCTTCAAAAGAATCGATAATCTCATTGACACGGCTTTCGAAATCGTTGGCATCCGTTTTATAACGGATATCGTTGACCCCGATCATCAAATAAGCCTCTTTCGGATTCCGGTCCACTACTTCCTGGATCCGTTTCAATACACCTTTCGCCGAATCATTGCGAATTCCACGATTCAACACGACTTCGTTAGGGAAATATTCCTGGAACTCCCCATAGTCGGTAATGCTGTCCCCGATGAACACTTTATCCGCATCACTCGCTGCTGAATATTCAAAGACGCTTTTCTTCGTATAATAATATGCAGAATCCCTTTTAGGAGATGGTGTGGTTTGCATTTTCGTTTTCACGAATTCGATGCCGCCAATCTTGTGAACGACATAGCTTCCCGTTCCGATTAACAGAACGTTTAAAAGTAAAGATACTACCAATAGAACATTTCCTTTTTCCAATCCAGACACTCCTGTTCTTCTACCAATAAATCTTCCTATACCCCGATTTGAACGGAAAATAACCGCATAAGATGAAACCTATTTCATAATCGGTCGTAAGCATATACAATGGTTGTTTATGGGGGGATATAATTATGCCATCTAAAATTACAAATCTAATCTCAGGCATCGGATGTAGTACACCAATTTTCGGCATCGTTTTGCTTGGGTATTTTTTCTATAACCGATCATTCCTGCTTGGCATCGGCGCATTGGTCGTATTTTTCTTGGTAGGCATACTCTTATTTGGCATCGTGCACCAAGTTGAAGATAAACGTAAAAAATCACAGTTAGAATTCCTTCAAACCTTCCAACCTGACCAATTCGATGCTAATAGACATAAATCTTTTACCTCTTACGATTTATTATCTAAAATCGCACTTGATAAACAGCGAGAGAAAATCTATTTATGGATGCCAGAATTGAAAAAGGATGTAAAAGTTACAAAAGCCTATATCAATATGCCTTACGTAATTAAAACCTATAGCTATTCCGATATTTTGGCAGTGAATCTCAAAGAAGACAATTATGAGACTGCATCGGTTCAAAGAGATACGCATTACACCAACTTCCTATTGAATAAATTAAAAGAGGAAGAGGCAGCAACAGGGTCCCCTACCAGTCAACCTGTAGATAAAATCACTTCAATGGATCTTGAAATCATCGTTGACGACAGCACGAACCCGAAACATCTCATTCGTTTTTATCATGCTCCTTACACCCCGTTACGAAAAGACACACTTGAATATGCAGCACACGTAAAAGAGCGCCAAGAATGGTTTACTAGGTTAAAAACCATTATCGAGCAACCGAACGTCGTTGCACAGGAGATTGATAGGCCGATTGAAACGATCGAATCCCCTATTCTTACGGGAACTTTGGAACCGGTTGTAACACAAGAAAACACGCGAATAACGATGGAAGTCGACATGGACCGATACACATTGTCATCACATAATCACTCGGAGGATAATGCGGAGGAGAACTTGAAAATCAACAAAACCGATCCCCAGCATGAACAGAACAACGAAAAACCTACGTCATATTTTGAACAGCTTCTGGAGAAAAACAGAAGACAACTTCGCGGCGACTACACCGACGAAGAGAATTGAACCGAAATTGAGCGGGTGCCTGTGCACGGCACATTTATGACAATTCACCCATGTGAATAAATAACCAGTAAGAAGCCAATCGATTGTTGAATTGATTGGCTTTTTTTATATCCCTTATGCAATTGTAGTTCATAATCTGAATTGTTTGTTGCACAGGCACCGAATAAATTACAAAAGTCTATTTAGTGGTAGTATTTTCATATTTTTATAGGTATAATGAGACGGTAATATTCTTTTTATTTTCACTACTTTGGATTCAGTCAGGGGGAAAAATCTTTGTTAAGGCAAAAGGGAAGCGTTCGGAAGAAAATTATTCTAGGGACATTGATTCCTATTTATCTTCTTACGATGCTGTTCGGCTTTGTATTTTATTACACGTCGATGCGCATTGTGGAAGTGAATGTCATGCCGGAGTTTGAGAAATCGCTGAACTCAACGATGGATGACGTAAAGGAGAAAGTTACGGGGCGGCTCGTCAATCGCGCGTTGAAAGATAAGAATGCACATAACCAGCTTATGCATATCATCAATGGCGTGAAGAAAAAGAACGGCGTTGAGAACATTTCGATACATAGCAAAGTGGACGGCCAGGACATGCTGCTTGCCTTCTCCGATTCCACGGATTATTTAGTAAAGCAGACATTCAATGCTGATCACAACCGGGCACTGGATAAGGCCAAGCCGTTGTTCAGCGGCGTCTATAAAGATGACCACGGGGTTCATAAGTCTCTATATTACCCGATCCCCGAGTCGGATACGGTGCTCGTTGTGAGCCAGGATGCTTCGTCAATCACTGATCTGCAACGGACAATCATCATTGTGAGCATCGCCCTTATTGTCCTCGGCAGCATCCTTGGTGTCGCGATTCCTTCGATTATATCTAGAAAGATTACGAAACCGCTTCAGGAATTGGTCCGTTTCACCGATGTCATTGCGCAAGGCGACTTGACGCAAACGGTCCAATTGAAGAGCCAGGATGAAATCGGCCGGCTTGCACACAGCTTCAATCATATGAAAAATGAACTAAGTGGCATGATCAAGCATGTGAATGCGGCGGCTGACAATGTCGTCAATTCGTCCAGTGAATTGGCATACAGCGCGGAGCAGATGAGTGAAGTCGTGAACCAGTCGACAGTTGCGACGCAGGAAGTATCCACAGCAAGCGAGTCGCTTTCAGTAGCTGCCAATCAAAATCTGACGGCACTCGAGCAGATTACGGCGGGCATCCAAGACATTGCTGACTCCTCTTCGAAAGTGGCGGAAGAGACGTCGGAAGTTTCGGAAGCGGCGGAGCAAGGCAGCCAGCTCATCAACGATTCAATCGAAGGCATTCATACGATCAATCAATCTGTACAAGCATCGATGAAGATTACGGAAACGATGCATATCCGTTCATCTGAAATTGAGAAGATCATCGGTATGATCACCGACATTTCCGGTCAAATCAACCTCCTTGCGTTGAACGCAGCCATCGAAGCGGCTCGTGCGGGTGACGCAGGCAAAGGCTTCAGTGTTGTAGCGAGTGAAGTGCGCAACTTGGCGGAGCAATCTGCCGCTTCGGCGAAGCAGATCCGTGGACTTATCACTGAAATGCAAAACGGTTCCCGTCAATCTGTCGAAGCGATGGCACAAGTCTATTCAGATGTTGAACGCGAAACGGTCATCGTCAACGATGCCGGCAAAACATTCGGCAGCATAATGAAGAAAATCGCGAACATCTCAGATAATGTCCAGTCCGTTTCGGCTACAGTCCAGGAAATTTCCGCAGGCTCCGAACAGATTCTGGCATCGACCCACGATACCGTACAGTCATTGGGTGTATCATCCGACCATACGCAAAACATCGCTGCATCCATGGAAGAACAGCTTGCCTCGATGGAAGAGATGGTCGCAACAACAGATACTTTGCACGACCTCGCGAATGAATTGAAAACGGAAATTAGTAAATTCAAAGTGGATGAAGAAGTGCTAATCGAAGAAACTCAGATTGAAGAGGAACGCGAAATTCTAAGTGAAGAAGAATCGGTAAAGGACGAACAATCTATTTAATAAAGCAACACCGCCTATCAATTGATGAGCGGTGTTTTTTCTTTTGATGTAATGAAACCAACAAGTTCCTCCCGATATACCTCCCTCGCCAGTGATTCGGTTTCCCCCTCCTAAAACACCGCTTCCTCAAATCCTTTCACTAGCAACTCGCCATTTGCAATATGCTCCACAAAATGGCATGCGGCTTTATGGCCGTTGATCATTGACTCATGCGTGCGCAATACCGGCATGTCTACTTTGCATTTTTCCTGCGCGAATGGACAACGAGTATGGAAACGGCACCCTTCCGGCGGATCGATCGGCGAAGGGACGTCTCCCGTCAGGACGATATGCTTTTTCTCATATGTTGGATCCGGGACCGGAATAGCGGATAGCAAGGCTCGCGTGTATGGGTGCTTCGGATTTTCAAATATCGAATACTTATCACCGATTTCGACGATCTTCCCTAAATACATGACAATGACTCTGTCCGAAATATGACGGACGACACCTAAGTCATGTGATATGAATAAATACGTCAATTTGAATTCCCTTTGCAAATCCTTCAATAAGTTCAGCACTTGCGCTTGAATGGAGACATCCAATGCGGATACGGCCTCATCGCATATGATGAGTTTTGGATTGACCGATAATGCCCGGGCAATGCCAATCCGCTGACGCTGCCCCCCAGAAAATTCATGCGGATACCGGTCAGCCTGGTATTCATTCAAACCGACAGTTTCCAGCAACCCGATGATCCGCGCCCTCCGCTGCTTCGCAGGCAGTACTTTTTGGATCGTCATAGCTTCATCTAGAACATCCGAAACAGTTTGACGCGGGTTGATGGATGCGTATGGATCTTGGAAAATGATCTGCAAATCCTTTCGTTGCTTCCTCATCTCCCGTTTCGACAATGATGTCAGTTCAAGCCCATTGAATGTGACGACGCCTTCCGTTGGTTCTTCCAACCGGAGTATGGCGCGGCCCGTGGTGGATTTTCCACAGCCCGACTCCCCGACTATGCTGACCGTCTCACCTTCGTAGATCGTAAAACTGATATCATCAACCGCTTTCACATGGTTGACAGTGCGGCCCATCATTCCACCTTTAATCGGAAAGTATTGTTTCAGCCCCTCGACTTTGAGCAATTCTTTTTTCGCCATAGACGATCACCTCCGCTTCGCCTTCCCATGTTTCTGAATAAATCCAGCATCTCACATCATTTCCTTCATTATCTATCAATAAATCCGGCATGACGTTCCTGCATAGATCGATCGCGGCCGGGCATCTTGGAGCAAATCTACAACCAGTAGGCATCTCTTTCGGATTCGGCACATTTCCACTGATTGACTCCAACCTTTCAAGCTCTACATCGTGCCTTGGCAATGAATTGATCAAACCAATCGTATATGGATGCTTCGGCTTCTGGAACAGCGTCACGACATCCGAATATTCCACAACTTGTCCCGCATACATGACGGCGACATATTCGCATGTTTCCGCGACAACCCCTAGATCATGCGTAATCATGATGACCGACATACCAAGCCGCTTCTGCAAATCGCGGATGAGCATGAGAATCTGTGCCTGGATTGTCACGTCGAGCGCAGTTGTCGGTTCATCGGCTATTAAAATTTCCGGATTACAAGCAAGTGCCATCGCAATCATGACCCGCTGCCGCATGCCTCCTGATAATTCGTATGGATATTGTTTTACTCGTTTTTCCGGCGAAGGAATCCCGACGAGTTTCAGCAGCTCAACTGATTTCAAATGGGCCGCCTTCTTCGACAAATCCTGGTGTTTCATTAGCGACTCGCCGATCTGCTGGCCGACAGTGAAGACTGGGTTCAACGACGTCATCGGCTCCTGAAATATCATCGAAATCGCATTCCCTCGGATATCCCGCATTTGCTTGTCGGAGAAGGAGAGAAGATCCTTCCCTTTAAAATTGACTTCTCCACCGATAATCTTGCCGTTGTTTGCAAGAAGTCTCAATATCGAAAGCGCCGTAATGCTCTTTCCCGACCCCGACTCACCGACAATCCCTAACGTTTTCCCCTGCGGAAGCGTGAAACTGACGCCATCGACCGCCTTTATTTCCCCATCATCCGTATAAAAGGACGTACGGAGATCCCGTACTTCCAATAAATTCATTTCCATTCACCGCACCCCCTATCAGACATGTATCAGTTCAAATCGATCCGTTTATTCAAGACGCGGTACGATATGTCCACGAGCAAATTCACAAATACGAACAGGAATGAAATGACGAGAACAGTCCCTTGTACAATCGGGAAGTCCCGCGTCCGGATTGCGTCGATTGTCAAGCGTCCCATGCCGTTAATTGCAAAAATTGTTTCCGTCAGCACAGCTCCTCCCAGAAATCCTCCGAACTCAAGACCGACAACCGTAATGACGGGAATCAAGGCGTTCTTAAGGGCATGGCGATAAATAACGACGCGCTCGCCCATCCCTTTCGCCCTTGCCGTCCGGATGTAATCTTGCCCGATCACTTCAAGCATCGATGAACGTGTCATGCGCGCAATAATCGCCGCTCCCCCTGTACCAAGCGTGATGACGGGCAGAAGCATTTGCCTCCAATCGTCCCCCCAGCCGGACGCCCGCATTTTCATGAATTCCGGCATCCAGTCCGGACCAATCGCGAACCATTGGATAAGCATGAGACCGAACCAGAAATTCGGCATGGATAAGCCGAAAAGCGCGACAATCATTATTGAAATATCCGACCATGTGTAGTGGCGGACAGCCGAGATGATGCCAGCGATCAGCCCAAGGAACACGGCGAGGAGCGTTGCATAAAAGGATAGCTCCACCGTCGTCCAAAACCGAGCCTTAATTTCATCCGTGACCGCACGCCCGCTGCGCACCGAGTTTCCAAGATCTCCTTTGAGGACATTCTTCATGTAACTGAGATATTGCACGGGTGCAGGTTCATTCAACCCGAGCTTCTCCCGGATCTGTTCCACTGTTTTCGGAGATGCCCCCTCCCCCGCCATGATCTGCGCCGGGTCCCCCGGGATCAAATACATCATTGAAAAAACGAGAATCGTAACGCCAAGCAAAACCGGAACCGTCTGGAGCAGGCGCCTTATAATGAATTTCGACATGAATGTGCCCCCTCCATCATTTATTCATCTTCGGATCAAGCGCATCGCGCAACCCATCCCCAAAGATATTGAATGCCAACACGACGATGACGATCATGATTCCCGGAAATAAAACAAGATGCGGCGCCTCTCTCAAAAAAGTCCGTCCTTCACTGAGCATCGCCCCCCATTCCGGAGTGGGCGGCTTTGCACCAAGCCCGAGAAATGCTAGTCCGCTCGCCGTCAGGACAGCAGTCGCAATACGCAGCGTCAATTGAACAATGATCGGCGACAGGACATTCGGCAAAATATGCTTGAAAATGATTCGTCCGTCGTTCGCCCCCAGCGCTTTAATCGCGTCGATGTATTCCAGCTTCCTTACCGATAATGTAGACCCGCGCACGATTCTTGCGAATGCCGGAACGGAGAAAATCCCGACTGCTATGATGACGTTCTGCAAACTGCCGCCAAGTACCGAAACGATGGCAAGTGCCAGAAGGATGCCTGGAAATGCAAGAAGGATGTCCATGATCCGCATAATGACCGTATCCAGCTTCCCGCCATAATAGCCTGAAATGATGCCGAGAAAAACTCCGATTACTCCGCCGAGTGCAACCGAAAAGAAGCCGACCTTCATCGTAATTCCCATACCATGAATGATCCGCGTAAAAATGTCACGCCCGTAATTGTCCGTGCCGAACCAATGCTCCCCGGAAGGCGGTTTCAATTTATTCGCGATTTGCGTCGTATTTGGATCAAACGATGTCAGGAATGGACCGAATATCCCCGTCAAAATGAAAAATAAGACAAGGGCACCTCCGACAACCGCTGCCTTATTTTTACGGAGCCTGCGCCAAAAAGCTTTGTATGCTTCAACTCTAGGACTCGACCGTTTCTGTCCGATTTGTGCAGCAGGTGTATGTTGAACCATGTTTGAACACCTTCCCCCATTTTGTTTTCTATGAAAAATCAGTATATTGACAGTAGCATATCACGAATACTCGTTTTGAGGAATCCTTTTTATCATTGTTTTCAATTTATTTTAAATAGTATAATTTTAAAATGAGAGGCCGACGAGATAACTGTTTTACATCCATATAATTCGCAAATAGTTAATTTAGTAAAATTCTGCTATTTTTCATTTAAAAATTCAATAATACCAATTATTCTGAAATCATATTGTCTATTCTATTATTGTGTGCTATATTGCATCTGACTATTACAATTCCTAGTTATCTGCCTGAATTGTAATCTGTTAAAAACAAACGGGGGGAACGCACATGAAGAGAAATGGCAATGTTAAATGGCTGTTTGTTCTAGCTTTCGCTTTGTCAATGATTCTTGCTGCATGTTCTGGGGGTGGTTCACCTTCTTCAGAAAGTGGATCGGGGACTGATATTGACGAAGGCAAAGGGAAAGGGATTGAAGGCGGCGACTTGGTGCTCGCAGTTCTATCAGATGCATCTTCATTGGATCCGGCTGGTTCCAACGATGTGCCGTCTTCCGTAATACAGGCGAACATTTATGAAACGCTTGTGAAACGGGATGACGACAATAAAATCATCGAAGGTCTTGCAGAAAAATGGGAAGCCATCGATGATACAACGTATGAATTCACACTCCGTAAAGGCGTTACATTCCATGATGGCGAGCCTTTTAACGCGGAAGTCGTGAAAATGAACCTTGAGCGGGTCCTCGATCCAGAGGTTGCATCACCACGCTATTTCCTATATGAAATGATCACTGACATTACTGTAAAAGACGAGCATACCGTACAAATTAAAACGGAATACCCATTTGCTCCTTTGCTCGCCCACCTTTCACATAACGGTGGCAGCATGGTTAGTCCGAAGTCGATCGAAGAGGATTATTCGGCTATGAAAGCTGGTGAAGCAGCAGGCTCCGTCATTGCGACAAACCCTGTTGGAACAGGCTTTTTTAAATTCGAAAGTTGGACGCCTGGAGCTGAAATCAAACTCTCCAAAAACGAAGACTACTGGGGCGACAAAGCTCATGTAGACACTGTGACGTTCAAAGTTGTTCCTGAAAGTGCGGTCCGGAACGCAGACCTTGAAACAGGCTACGTTCATATCGCGGATCCAGTCCAACCGAATGAAGTTGCAGGCATCAATGACGGCAGCTTCGCGAAAATCAACCAAAAAGCATCGTCCAGCCTTGCATATTTAGGTTTCAATACCGAGAAAGAACCATTCAATGATCCAAAAGTTCGTAGAGCAATATCCATGCTTGTGAATAAAGATGACATTAGCGAAGGCGTGTACGACGGTTTTGGAGTGGCTGCAAAAGGACCACTTGCCCCAGGAATCTTCGGTTATAACGAAGATGCAAAACCGATTGAATACAATGTGGAAGAAGCGAAAAAGCTTCTGAAGGAAGCCGGCTATGAGAACGGCTTCAAATCTTCCATCTGGACGAACGACAACCCACAACGTCAACAAATTGCAGTCCTTTTGCAGGATGAATTGAAGAAAGTCAATGTCGAAGTAAGCATTGAGGTCATGGAGTTCGGCGCGTACCTCGATAAAACGGCAAACGGCGAGCATGACATGTTCATACTTGGCTGGTCCAACCCGACAGGCGACGCCGACTACGGATTATACGCATTGTTCCATTCATCCCAAAAGGGTGACCCAGGAAACCGTTCGTTCTATGAAAATCCGGAAGTCGACAAGCTTCTCGAACAAGGCCGCCGTGAATCCAATCCCGATGAGCGCATTAAAATCTACAACAAAGTACAAGAGCACTTAATCGAAGACGCTCCGATGGCATACTTGATCCATACGGAATACCTTACGGGCGTCAGCAATAAAATCAGAGGCTTCTCCATCGGCACGGACGGCATCTATAAGTTGAAAGACGTTCAGTTCGTAGAAGAGTGATAATGGAAATGAGGATGCTGCCTTTCGGGCAGCATCCTTTTTTGTGTGCCAACTTTGTTGGTGCCTGTGCAAGGTGCATTTATGACAATTCAACAGTAGGTATATAAATGCAACGAGAAGACAACCAGTTATGGACATGGTCGACTTCCTGTTTTTTAATTATACAATTGTAGTGTATTGACTGAATTGTTCCGGTACCTGTGTAAGACACATTTATGACTATTCAACTATAAGAGTAAAAATCCACTATTGGCGCTAACCTTCATTAATATTAGTGGATTTCTATTATTCGTTATGCAATTGTAGTTCATAATCTGAATAGTGTGCTGCACAGGCACCGGTTAAAAGGCACCAAAAAACTCCAGAATAAAAAGCCCTGCAGTGTTTTCTACAGGGCCGTTTGTGTTTCAGTTTTTACTCGCTCCTGGCTTAGGTGCGGGTGCTTCTTCCGCTGCAGCGTAGATGCTGTTCGCTAGCATGCGGTAGTAGTGTTTCGTATGCGCTCGGAATGCGAGATCGTTAGCGAATAGAGTGATGGTTGCATCGTCCAATTGCTGTGTGAAGGCAAGCGTTTTCGCTTTCGCACCTTCATGGCCAGGCCACCAACCCGCGACGTAGAAATCGTCAGTCCCTTTCACTGTCGCCAACACTTCCGCTCCTTCGGGAACTGCGGTAATCCATGAACCTCGCGTCGTATAGAAAAGTTCATCCGGACGATAACCAGCCATTAATGGGTGCTTCACGTTGACCGTCCCTTTGATTAACCCTTCGTGTCCGCCTCTAGTCGTTTTATACTCGAATCCTTCAAACAATCCAGCATCATGGACCGCCTTCAACACGCTGTTGCCAATGCCGACGAATGTTTTGCCGGCAAGCTCCTTCGGCAGATTCGAATCGGAAATAACGACATCAGCCTGTTCCTCGTCCATCAAGTTGAATCCTAATTCCTTCAATGAAAAAATCAATTGGCCGGATCCATTGCTCGCCACTTTCGGCTCGGCAATCCATTTCAAATCAATAGCTTGATAGGCAGGCAATACGTCCGCTTCGAACACGTACTTGTCCTTAAACCAAGCAATGTCTTCCGTTCTAACGACGAAATCGCCCACTTTGAATCCGAATTTATCTTCTTGAACAAGTCCGACATGCTTGCCGTTCTTCAGCAGTTCATTCACCAATCTGATCGTATCGTTATTGACATTTTTCAATACTTGTATCGCTTTTCTTTCATCCAATTCGCTAGCAGGTACCGTCATTTCCGTCACTTGCTCAGTCAACCCTTCTAGCACGTCCTCTTCTCCCATGCGCACATCGACGACATTGAATCCTCTGAGCGCCGGGAAGTTGGCAACGACTGGATCATACATCGCCTTCCAGTCGGAGACGTCATCTCCTTTATAGAGCATCGCGTTTGCCAAGCCACGTTTCGCCTGTTTCATCGGAACGACATAAGCACCTTTCGGGTACGTCGTCGGTCCAATTTTGACAGTTTCAGTCGTCCGCTCGACTTTCACGCCGTTGCGGATCAAATAATCTACCATAATGTATACTTCCGACACGTTTTTCTGATTCCATGAGTCTGTCGGTAGCACATAATAATCCGGGAAGAAGTTTTCATTCTCTCCACGGACACGGCCGATTGATTCCCCCGCCGCATTCGTCAATAGCGGGTCGACTGCGCGATTATCTTCCCCTTTGACGCCCCGGTCGAAGATTTCGACCTGCCGTGCATACAGATCATCTTTATTCTCAAACACGTAATTAATCATCCCGAATCCTGTACCAACCATCGCATCATAGGCATCTTGGCTGAGCGTCGGCACTTCGACAGTATGACCAAGCGTGCCATGCAGCATCGAGAAAATCGGTGTATAGGAAGGGCCCATATCATCCCAGCCGTCTTCATATTCTTCGGACGCCAAGAAATACGACGTCAGCCCAGAGCTGCCGATCCCGGCCTGTCCCATCGCATGCGCCTGCGGAATCATTCCTTCCATTAATAAATCATATTCGAAGTTCGGATTATGCGGCGGTGTCGCCGGCTCGATCAGGAACCCTTTCACATACCCGTGACCTTCCATCATCGCGAGCGGCGTCCACTTGGCAATGACTTGATTCAACTGGATCGTTTCGACTTGTGTCTGATAAGCATTATCCCGGTTCAAGTCAAACCCGTTCACGTTTGCCCGCGTGTTATGGACACGGCCGTCCGGGTTATGTGAGAAGTTGAAAATGAAGATAAGATGGTCGAGCACTTCGTCGACGTTCAACACAACCTCTTCATCTTCCCCGTTTTCATTCGTAGTGGTGAATGAAACTTCCGATTCCAATGCGAATTGCTTTAATAATCCTGTCTGGAAATCAATTCCTTCTACTTCGTCTGGGTGGATATTATTGAACCAGATCGGAATCTGGTAATCACCCATAGTTCCATCTTTCAGCTTCGCTAATAAATCTTCAGGCGTTTCAAGCGCAGCCGGCAAAGTGTTCTCTAAATAGTTGTTCACCGCGCCCTCATTTTTCGCTAGAACGACGAGGTGCAAATCTCTTCCTTCCACGCTCTTCCCTGGACTTTCATAATGCAAATAACGATCATTCAATTCAATAGCCTCTTCGAAAATTTGGTCGATCTCAGGCTTGATTTCATCCCATTCAAGGAATTCGTCATACACATTCAGCTCGACCGTTGTCGCGGCTTTCGCTTCATTCTCCGAATCAACTAACGCAAGCTCATAATCCCCTAGCAATTCCTTGTAGATGACGCGGATTGAGCGCGGCGATAGATCAGCCGTACCGAACGGTAACCCGAATTCAAGCTCCGCTGCGATTTTCGTCGTGCCGTCTACATAATGGGGCTCTTTTTTCACGAGGATGAATGGCTTCCCGGAATAGGATTTCGCTGCCGCATTCCATTGCTTCCATTCATCGAGCGCTTTCCCGCCGAAATACAGTTCTAGTTTCTCCAAATCAACCTGCCCACCAAAGTCCGCTTCAATTGTCACATCCCTGATTTCTGTCAGCGACAATACCGACCGGCTGACATCCAGTTCGACCGTATCGGCAACTTGGATAGTCTCAACCGATTGAACAGCTTGCGCAGATAATGGCACCGCTGTCGCAAACACCATGAACAACGCTAAAAACCCAACTAAAAACCGTTTCAACATCTCATCCCCTCTACGCTTTGTATTGTAGATTAATAGGCTACAATAGTCTGACTATATCAAAGCAACAGACAGTTAGATAGCGATTTACTTCGAAACTTGAAGTAAATCCAAAAATGCGCAGAAGGATTCAGGTCTTGAAACCTAGGGAATCTTCTCAGAGGTGCCTGTGCACGGCACATTTATGACTATTCGCTTATAAGTATATAAATGCAGTAAGAATTCGACTAAATACCGATATGGTAGGCTTCCTGTTTTTCATTATGCAATTGTAGTGTATTATCGGAATTGTGTCGGTGCCTGTGTAAGGTGCATTTATGACTATTCAGGCTTGGGAATATAAATACGCTCAAATGAGTATAGGATGTTGAGATGAAAGTCTTGTAATTTTTTCATTATACAATTGTAGTGCATAATCTGAATTGTTTGGTGCACAGGCACCGAAAAAACACTGAAAATATTATTTTCCTGGGATATGCCCGTTTAAAAATGAGTTTTCCCTGCTTTTCTGCAGTTAAAATTCATTTTTTCGTTTTCTGTTGAATTCGGACAGTTGTCAGTCTACTTGACTAGCGATATGGTTGGAGAAAATGAAAGAGGTGACGTGCAATCGCATCGGTAATTATGAGTGTCGGGTTGCAGGAGGATGGCGTGGTCGAAGTATCTAAAACAATACGCGGAAGGACAACCCGTGCCCGTGAAATGCAACGTTCGCGATTCGGTAAAGACTGGTTGAACGGTTTTGTACCGTTTCAATTATTGGATGAAACATGCGGACTGTCTAAGGCACAAAAAGATTTCATCCAGCAAGTCTGTTTTGAAAGGAAATGGAGCAATCGGACACAAACTAAATTGATGCGAATCGCAAGGACAATCGCGGATTTGGAAGGTTCGGAACGGATTTTTGAGAGTGCATTAGAGGAATCAATCAAATGGAAATCGGCGGCATATAATTCACCTATATTGGTGGGAGAATGACATGGCAAGACGGACACGATATTGGAATCCATATGGCTATTTCCATGTGACGATGCGAGGCAATAATCGGCAAGCAATCTTTCAAACCGATGAAGATAAGTGGAATCTGATGCGGGCCTTTGAATATGCGTACGACAAATATTCATATAACGTGGTTGCCTATTGCATCATGTCCAATCACTATCACTTGCTGATCCAATCCGAGGTGGAATTAAGTAAGATTATGGCTTGTATTAACCGGAGATACAGTGACTATTATGCCAAACGCTATGATCATGTCGGACGTATTTACGAAAAGAGGTATTTTTCAAAACTTGCAAATGGGCCAAGAGCCATACTGGATATTAGCAGTTACATCCATCGGAATCCGATTGAAACGACCGTCCAGAAGGTGAACTCGTTGGAGGATTATCCACATAGCTCGTTCTCCTACTATGCCGATGCTAAAAAAGAACCGCCTCGTTTCTTACATACGGATCTTGTGAGGACATTTCTGCCAAAGCCATTCGACACAACAAATAAAGCATACTATCTATATTGTTTAGCGTACAAGCAGGACCTCGAGACCGTGTACGAGAAGATGCCAGTTGAAAATGTTTCGGTACTTTTTTCGATGTTTGATGTGATAAACTCAGCGGAATAGTTAAAGATATGATTAAGAGAAAGGAATGGTCGCCCGATGAAGCAGCAACTGATGAAAATGTTGGAACAACGCAAAGATGAAATGATTCAGATAAGGCGTCATTTGCATGAAAATCCTGAGCTATCGTTCAAAGAGGAAAAGACTGCCCAGTACATTGCCGATTTTTATAAGGGAAAAGATGTCGAAATTCAAACAAATATCGGCAATGGATACGGCATCATTGTGACGATTAGAGGCGGTAAGCCAGGAAAGACGATTGGGCTCCGTGCGGATTTTGATGCATTGCCTATCCATGAAGAGACGGACGTGCCGTTCAAATCGAAAAACGAGGGAGTTATGCACGCTTGTGGCCATGATGCGCATACTGCCTATTTGCTGGTGCTCGCGGACTGTTTGATTCAACTGAAGGAGGAGCTTACAGGGACGATTAAAATCATTCACCAACATGCGGAGGAAGTTCCTCCGGGCGGAGCGAAGAGCATCGTGGAATCAGGTTTACTCGATGACGTGGATGCCGTTTACGGTATTCATTTATTCCCAACAGATCCTGCAGGAGTTGTCGGGTACCATAGCGGCTATTCCATGGCTGGTCGGACGTACTTCAAACTGAAAATTCAAGGTGTCGGCGGGCACGGATCATCTCCGCACCTAGCTAACGATGCCATTGTCGCAGGAGCCCATTTTGTTACTGCGATCCAAACAGTCGTTAGCCGCCGGTTGAATCCTTTTGACATGGGTGTCATCACGATCGGTTCGTTTGATGGTAAAGGGCAATTCAACGTCATCAAGGACAGCGTCGAATTGGAGGGCGATGTTCGGTATATGACAACCGAAGTCCAAGAGTTGATCAACAAGGAAGTCCACCGAATCACCAAAGGGATTGAAGAGGAATTTGGGGTGAAGTGTGAACTTGAATACGTGCCGGATTATCCGCCGCTATTTAACGACCCGGAAATAACGGCAGAGGTTGTCGCCGCCCTTCAAAGCTCCACGGAGCCGGAAATCAAGTCAGTGAAGGAATTCCCTATGTTCTCCGGTTCGGAAGACTTCGCCTACTATGCAGCGAAGTTCCCGTCCTGCTTCTTCTACATCGGCAGTAAACCGAAGGGCGTTGAAAAAGCGTACTTCAACCATCATCCAAAATGGGACATCGACGAAGACGCATTGCTCGTGGCCGCAAAAGCAGTCGCTGAGGTTGTGTGCAGGGGTTGAGTGGTGCCTGTGCATGGTGCATTTATGACAATTCAATAGTAGGTATATAAATTCATGAGAAAGCTGACCACTAATTGGAATGGCTAGCTTTCTCTTTTGTAATTATACAATTGTAGTGTATTAACTGAATTGTTTCGGTGCCTGTGTAAGAAACATTTATGACTATTCATCCTTATGTGTATTAATGCTATAGGAAGCCAACCAGATGTTGATCTGGTTGGCTTCCGGATTTTCATTATGCAATTGTAGTGAATAAACGGAATTGTGTGATGCACAGGCACCGGTTTGGGGATTCAAATCCCCACCGGTACAATGTATGTCCCCGCATCCTTGTCGTGTTTCACGACGACATTGACGCCGTAGATGTCGCGGATCAGTTCGGCTGTGATGATGTCTTCCGGTTTGCCTTTGGCGGCGATCCGGCCGTCTTTCATGACGATGATGACGTCGCTGTATTTGATGGCCTGATTGATGTCGTGGAGCACCATGACGATGGAAATGCCGTGCTGTTTATTCAAACTGCGAATGAGCTCCAGCAACTCATATTGATAGAAGATATCCAAGTACGTTGTCGGTTCGTCCAGAAACAGATACGGCGTCTTCTGTGTTAATGCCATGGCGATCCAGACGCGCTGCATTTGGCCACCAGATAGGCTGTCGATTGGCATATGCCGCCTGTCGAGCAGATTCGTGCTTGACAGCGCCCATTCAATCGCCTCATCATCTTCCTTCGTACTCGAAGCAAATAGACTTTTGTACGGAATCCGGCCATACGCTGTCAACTTCTCTACCGTCATATCAGAAGGCGCATTGTTTTGCTGATGGACGACGGCAAGTTTCCGTGCGAGTTCCTTCGGCTTAAACTCCGCTAAAGATTTCCCATCCAGCAACACATCCCCATTTTGCGGCTGATAATGATTCGACATGACTCCCAGCAACGTTGATTTCCCGCACCCATTCGGCCCGATGATCGTCGTCACTTTGCCAATCTCAATCGTGCTGTCGATCCCTCGCAGCGTATCCCTCTTCTTGTCATATGAAAATGTGACTTCCTTAATGTCCATAAATTCGATCACTCTTTCTCAGCAAGAATATAAGGAACGGCCCGCCGATCACTGCCATGATGATGGAAGCAGGGATTTCATTCGGCGCGATCAAAGTCCTTCCAAGCGTATCCGCAACTAAAATCAACAGCGCACCAGCCAAAGCGGAAAACGGGATCAACACTTTATGATCATTGCCGACAAGCGTCCTTCCGATATGTGGCACTAACAGCCCGACGAACGCGAACATGCCCGCCACTGTCGTCGCAATAGAAGCTAACAATACCGCAATGATCGAAATGACGAACCTCGCCAAATTCACATTGACGCCAAGGCTTTTCGCCGTACGGTCTTCTAGCGATAAATAATTGCACCATCTATATACAAAAAACGACAGCAGAAGCCCAATCGAACCGTAAAGCGCGATCACTTCCACTTCGCTCCATTTTTTCATCGTCAGCGTCGAAGTCGTCACTTGGCTTATCGACTGCGTCAAACCGCCTCCGCTGAACCCGATCGCCTGCCCGAGTCCAGTGAATAGCGCGTTGACCGCAATTCCAATCAAAATCATTCGGAGCGGATCCAAGCCCGACTTCCACGATAATGAATAAACCAGAAAAAACGCCAGCGCACCGCCGATAAACGCAAACAGCGGCACGAAAAAGAACAACGTCGGGAACATCGCAATCACCAAAACAGACATGAAACTCGCACCCGCCGAAACCCCGATGATTCCAGGGTCCGCCAACGGGTTGCGCATGACCGCCTGCAGCAAAACGCCCGCCACCGACAAAGCAGCTCCCGCGAATACCGCAATTAAAATCCGCGGCAGTCGCAAGTCTTTAATAATGGCGACATCGTCATTTGTTCCGGTCAACAGCCCGTGAATCAATTCGAAAGGCGTCACCGAAATGCTGCCCGTCAATGCGGATAGGATGAATACAACCCCCAAAACGAGCGCAACGACTATGAAACTGATGCTCTTCCGATTGATTCCCGACATGATTTTACCTGCCTTCATTTCTCTTCATGCAACATCTTCAGTAACTCATCCAGCGCTTCCGCCGCGGCCAAATTGCCCGTCGTGCCGAACAGCGTCTCTTCCAAATCATAGACGCGCCCGTTCTTCACCGCATCAAAATGCTTCCACACATCATTCGAACGGAATTCCTCATCGAACATCTGAATCACCTGCTCAGGCATGCCGTGCGCCGCCCGCAAAATGACGTCAGGATTCGTCTGCTGCAAGTATTCCGTATTGGATGAAATGAACTCGACATCCTCGCCCGTAATGACATTGACGCCACCGGCCCGCTTCACGAGATTCCCGATGTACGAATGATCCGTCGCCACCAAATAACTTCCTGGAATCCCCATGAGAATGAGCACGGAAGGTTTCTCTTTCCCCTCAATCGCCTTCTCGATTGCAGCCGCCTTCTCCTCGAATTGCGCTACAATCGCTTCCGCCTGCTCCACAGAATCGTATTTTTCACCAATCTTCAAGATTTCTTCGTGCATCGCGTCAATGCTTTCGAGGTTTGCATACGTCATATCGATCCCGCGGTCATCAAACATTTCTTGCAAGTCATATTTCAATGTCGTCACCGAGAAAATCTCCGTCGGCTTCAACGACAGCAGCATTTCCATATCGGGGCTCATCGGGTTGCCGACTTCTTTCGCATCCGCGTAGCGTTCCGGCAACTCCTTATAACTTGAAGGAACGCCGACCAAATCGATATCAAGTGCGTCCATGATTTCCGTCAGCGCGACAGTCGTTGCAACTACCCGATCGCCGTCCTGCTCACCGATTTGTTCATTCGCATTATCCCCGGCAATCGCTGAACAGCCGGCAAGCATGACACTAGCCAATAAACCGAAAAGGCCGATCGCTTTTTTCATTCAAGCACAACTCCCTTATTTTCGAGCTCGTTTCCTTGCAATCGCAAATACGACTGCAGCGCCAATGACTGCACCAATCACAATGATGACAATCAAAAATGTATTCGAGGACTTTTCTTTTTCATCCTTGACCTCTGCGACTGCAACCTCTTCGACAGCGTCTTCTTCTTCGTCATGTTCTTCATTTACAGCACCGGTTTCCTCAGATGCAGCATCCTCTTCCACATCATCATCTTCCTTGCTCACTGCTGTCTCGTCTTCCGATTTCGTTTCGGATTTCTCCGCTTCATCTTTTACTGTTTCATTCACAGTCAACTTCTCTTCTTTTTTCGTTACACTCTCAGTCGTTTTGGCCGTCTCGGTTTTATTCACGACAGGATGTTGAGCAGGTTTTTGTTCAGTCTTTTGAACCGGCGTGACTTCTGTCTTCTTCGGCGCTGCAGGTTTCGTTTCTTTCGCAGGAGGCGGTGTCGCTACCGGCTTTGCCACAGGAGGGGCCGGGATGGAAGATGTGTTGAAATTAAAGCGGATATCATATTTATTGTCGTAATCAAAGCCTGGGATGCCCGTCACGATAATATGGATTTTGGCATTGACGAGCTGTTTCAGATCAGTCACGGTAAACCTCACAACACGCTGATCGCCTGACTGACTCACCACTTGAACATCTGAGTAGCTTCCGCCATTTTGGACTTTGAAATATTGCCACCACGAGCTGTTTTTCAATGTGACCGTAACCGTTGCCTTATCGTTCACCAACTGCACCTTCGCCGGGCTGACCATATAATCCGCCGTCGTCGACTGCTCGTTACTTGAATCCTTCAATACTGTGAACGGCACGGAATATTCCCCGTCAGCAAACGTTGCAGCCTCCGCTTTCATCGGCATGATTGGAATGAATAGCGCCGTGACCAATGCAACCGCCATAGCAACAGTAAAAATTCTTTTCATGTTAGACTCCTTCGTTCCACACACAACGCCGGCTGTCACATAAAGCGTGACGCCGGCATCCGTGCGAAGATTATTTATTTGATAGTTTCAAGCATGTTGTAAACCATTTTTGCTGCATGTGCACGAGTTGCGTTCGCTTTCGGGGCAAACACTCTTTGGCCTTTCACAACATCGCCGTCAATGATGCCAAGACCGACTGCCAATTGGACAGCGTCTTTCGCGTAGATGCTAATGTTAGCCGCATCTGCAAACACAACAGTTGTCTCAACGTCTTTTAATAGGGTAGCGTCTTTATATTCAATTGAACGAACGATCATCGCTACCATTTCCTGACGAGTGATCGTTGCATTCGGTTTGAATTTCCCCGCATCACCTAGAATGATTCCGGCACGGTTTGCTGCTTCTACTTCGTACACGAAAACTTCCATTTCCTTAGTCAAGTCTGAAAATGTTCCTTTGTATTCCTGTTTTTCAAGATTCAATGCACGAGAAATTAGCAGCGCAAATTCCGCTCTAGTCATTTTATCGTTCGGTGCGAATGTTTCAGATGTTTTACCTTTTACAATTTGCTTAGCAGCCAGTGCTTCGATGTAAGGTTTTGCAAACGAATTGGCGATATCTTTGAATAGGACTTTCACTTCTTCTGCCAAAGGTTTAATGCTATCTTGATCGAACGCTAGACGAATCGTGTGATTTCCAGTATGGTTCATTGCTGCAACGAAAACCGTCACTTTTGCGTTCATGATTTTCGAGAGATCCGCCACTTCGAATGAAACAACGCGGTGGTTTGCTTCTTCATCTACACGTACAACTGTCGCATCAACCAATTTACCGTCTTGCTCAACTTGGAACTCAGTGATTTGCTCGTTGTTCGTCAATGTGAGTCTCACGACTTGCTTGCCGTCTTTCACGGACAAAGCTGCTGGCGTTTCGATAAAGCGCGCCATGCCAGGGGATTCCTTTTCCTCTGTCGCATGCAACACTTTGATGCCGATTGCGTATTCGCCGTCTTTAATTGCCTTTGGTGCTTCAGGAGTTATCGGCGCTGTTGGTTTCTCTTCTACCGCCGGGGCTTTGCTTCCATCAAATTGGAAACGAATTTGGTGTGTTTGATCATATTCACCTAGTCCAGGAATGCCTGTAACGATAATATGAGCTTTTGCATTCATTATTTCTGCAACATCTTTTAATTCAAACTTCACAAGACGTGTCCTTTTTTCAGCGTTTTCACTCACAACTTGAGCGTCGACAAATTTGTCGCCATCTTGAATTTTCAATGACTGCCAATACTGGCTTTCCAAGAGCGTCATGTAAACGAACGCCTTGCCATCTTCCACTTTAACTTCCGCAGGGCTTTTCACAAAATCGCCCGCCGTAGAAACTTCGTCTTTATCTTCTTGCAACACGTTGAACGGAAGCTCATAAGATACCTCTTGCGTTGCAGTCACTTCAGCAGTTGCTGGAAGTGATGGCATTGCCGTAAAGCTCAGCAACATTGCTGTGAATAAAACCAGTAAACTCTTCTTCATTCTAGTAATCTCCTCTTCTACTTATTAGACCGGTTCGACCGGAACATCCGCATAGCAGCAAAGATTCCCACTGCAATAACGAATACAGTCGCCAGCCAAAACCAAATTGTACTTCCTGTGCTGACAGAATCGATCCACTCCTGGTCCGTCTCCTCCAAGGAGTCTGCATCTACCGCAACACGCACGGTGTACGCATGATCATACGGAATCTCCAACTCGTCGATCACCACATGCATCTTCACTGGAAACGGCTCGGCTAGCTTGCCGTCCACATTCAGTTCAATGACACGCGTATCCGCCTCTTCATCCTCCGCAACGACCTTCGCATCCGCAAAACCATCATCGCTATGTACCTGTAACTCTTTAACCCATTTGCTATGATTCAACGTCAACTGCAAAACTTGCTTGCCGCCATCCACCTTCAGTAGCCCCGGCTTTTCAAAATAATCATTCGCAATCGACACCGAGTCCGAATCACCTTGCAGCAGCTCGTACTCCACTGCATATACGCCGTCAGACAACGATTCCGCACCTACAGATGCAGATGCAATCGCCCATAACAGCAAAACAGCACCAAACAAAGGCGCCACCCGTCTTCTCATGCAAATTCCTCTCCCACTAGTGAGAACTGTTATCAATTATTCCACTACTATCATAGGCCATCATCCACTAGTTTGAAAGCCCCTCCAACAATATTCACACATTGTTCACAGAGAAACGAATGAATTGTGTCCACCTCTTTGCGGTGCCTGTGCATGGTGCAATTATGACAATTCAATAGAAGCAATAAATATACAATGGAGCGTCAACCAAATCCGTTAGCTACAGACTTCCCGATACCTCAATATGCAATTGTAGTGAATAGACAAAATTGTTTCGGTGCCTGTGCGTGGTACATTTATGACAATTCAACAAAAGGTATGTAAATACAAGAGGATGCCAGGTAAACATTGATGCAACAAGCTTTCTTTTCAAGATTTATGCAATTGTAGTGAATAAGCTGAATTGTCCTTTGCACAGGCAGCGCATTTAGACGCCGTATTTGAGGGTCACTTGCTTATAATCGGCTTCATTCGTGTCAAGACTGGGCAATATTATGAGGGTGGGAGTTTTGGGTATGGAGAGGGTCGGGTCAATTAGTATTTTGCATGTAATTTTATTGTCAATGACGGTCATTGGTCTGAAAAATCATGTGACCATTCTGCCGCCGTTATTGATTCATGCGGGTCGTGACGGATGGATATCCGTGTTCATTGCCGCAGTTGCGATGGTGCCTTGGCTATTTCTTCTCGTCTACATTCATCGCAGTTCGCAGCAGGCTTCCCTCGGCGATTGGCTGCTTCCGAAGATCGGCAAAGTCCCGACCGCCATTTTTCGGTATGTCACAGCATTTTTTCTTCTGTTAATGGCCGTCTTTACGATGGCAGAGACTTTGCAGTGGATCAAATCGACGTTTTTACCCGAGTCGCCGTTAGTCCTCATGATTCTCATCTACTCAATCCTATGCATCTTCCTTGCGTCTACAAATTTGCAGACGATTGTCATGGTCAACGTGGTTGTTCTATTTTGGGTCGTTATCCTCGGCTTTTTTGTCGCTTTCACGAATATACAAGTGAAAAATTATTCGTTACTGAGACCGTTCTTTGAGCACGGATTTGAACCTGTCATTTCAACATTGGTCTACCCGGCATCCGGTTATATTGAACTTCTGTTATTCCTGTTCATCCAACAAAATGTGAAAGGCCGATTTCGCTGGTATCATTATGCAATCATGCTCTTTATACTGCACAGTTTGACGATGGGTCCGCTCATCGGTGCCATTACAGAGTTCGGTCCTGACGAAGCGGCAAAGCAAAGGTACCCCGCTTATGAGGAGTGGGGGCTCGTTTCCATAGGACGTTTCATTGAGCATCTAGACTTTTTCTCCATATACCAATGGCTTACTGGCACCTTCGTACGTGTGTCCTTCATTTTGTATGTCGTCTCGGATTTATTGCGGCTGAGAGGCGACCGCAAACGTATTTGGAAAATCATCGGACCAGCGTTCTTCTTCATGTCCTTGTCGTTATTTCTAATGGAAGATCATATTTTCCTGAAACTTAAAGGGGACTATTTCTTAATTGCTACGTTCATCTTCCTGCTCTTGCTGACGTTATTTCTAACAATCTCTGCATTAATCAAAAGAAGTGCGGCAAAAGAAATGTAAAACTTACACAGAAGATGGTGAAGTGCAATGCAATCGTCTGATCACGAGATGGACATCACATCTTTACGGGCGTTATTTCAGAAGTCTGCAGACGTTCAGTTTCAAAGTTATATGTTCAATGGTCATGCCGTCACGTTTGTCACATGCGATGCAATGATTGACCAACAACTGTTGAATGAAGTCATCGTGCCCCGTATTCGTCACTTCGTCGGCACTTTGGAGAACGAGCCACTGGAAACGGCGATTGAATCGCAGTTGCACATCCCCGATTTGAAAGCGGGAAATGATTTGGAAACAGTCATTCACCTCGTCTATTCCGGGCATGTCTTATTGTTTTTTGAGGAATCCGGATTTATTTACACGAGCAATATCACTAAAAAACCGAACCGAAACCCCGAGGAAACACGGTTAGAGGTGCCTGTGAAAGGACCTCGTGACAACTTCATCGAAGACGTGTCCGTTAATATCGCATTGATTCGCAAAAGGCTGCCGACAAACTCATTATGCGTCGAGAAATTCGAATTAGGGAAACGCTCCAAAACGACTGTAGCTCTTTTGTATTTCGATGACATTGCGAGCAAAGAGATACTGGACGGCATTAGAAGACAACTGAATGAAACAGATACCGATATCGTTTTCAACCCTACCCTTCTGATGGAAAGTGCGAATAAAAGCTCAAAGCTCTTTCCGAGGGTCGATTACACGGGACGACCAGATACCGCCATCCAGTCGCTTGTAAGAGGCCGGTTCCTCGTTTTTGTTGATGGAGCGGCGTATTGCGTCATCTTGCCTGTCAACTTGTTTCTGCTCGTAAAGACAGGGGAGGATAATGATACACCCGTCATTTACGGCTCAATCGAGCGTTTGCTGCGCGTCTTCGGATTGTCCATCGGCTTAACCCTGCCCGCATTTTGGCTTGCATTGACGACCTATCACCAAGATCAGCTGCCGGTCCATTTATTAGCGACCGTTGTCCAAGCGAATACAGGGCTTCCATTCCCTTCAGTCATTGAGATGCTGCTTATGCTGCTCATGTTTGAACTGTTTCGCGAAGCCGGCTTGCGACTGCCGACTGCTTTAGGCGGGACAATCGGCGTTGTTGGCGGATTGATCATCGGAGATGCCGCCATTCGGGCAGGGATTACAAGTCCCGCAATGATTGTCGTCATCGCCATTTCAACAATCGCGACATTCACATTGGTCAACCAATCGGTAGTGAACGCAATTAGTGTATTGCGTGTTTGTTTCATCCTCCTCACAGCAATTTTAGGTTTGTTCGGTCTTCTCATGTCCGTCTTCATTACACTTGTTTACTTATCCAGCATCCGGACGTTCGGCGTTCCTTACATGAACATTGCAGCTGACTTAAGTTTTAAGACAGTCATGCAATCGCTCTTCCGGCTTCCTCATAAATCATACAAAGAGCGGCCGAATATGTTGAATCCGACAGACCCAACACGCACGAAGGAGAGAGATCAGGATGAATAAAAAGATCGTCGCCCTCCTGCTGCTATTGCTTGCGACGCTCCCCTTATCAGGCTGCTGGGATAATAATGAACCTGAGAGGATGTTATATCTCAATGGAATCGGCATCGACTACAAGGATGGCCGATATGAACTGTACGCCCAAATCATCAATTTCGCCAACACCGCAAAATCCGAACAGCCTACAAGCGATGAAACTTCACAAGCAGAAGTCGGTCATGCCTCGGGGATGTCGCTAGATGAAGCTGTCTTCGAGTTATACCATTCCGTCGATCAAAAAGTGAATTGGGGCCATTTATCATACTTGGTCTTCTCAGAAGAAGCACTGCAACAGGTGAAGTTGAGCCCGGTCCTCGATATTTTCATACGTTACAGGGAAACGCGTTATCAAATCTGGTTATACGCCACAAAAGACCCAGTGGAGGAAGTGCTCTTAATAAGACCCGTTGTTAATAAAGCCATTATCTTGTCAAAGCTAGGGGATCCACGCAACTCCTACGAACAAGAATCATTTATTAAACCGGCAAGCATTCGTGAAGTATTGATCAATATGAATGAACCGAATCATGAAACGCTGATCCCGTTCATAACAATTGCGGAAAACTGGAAATCAATAAAAGAAACGATCAAAGCCCCCGTCATTTCCGGTGCAACCATCGTTTCCCCGGATGATTTCAAAGGGTTCATCACTGGAGAGAAAGCAAGGGGAATCCGATGGATGACGAACGACACGAAGAGGTCCAATCTAACAGTCCGAACGGAAAATGGCAATTTCATCTCCGTCGTCTTGGAAAATATCAAAGTGAAAATCAATCCTGTCATGATTAAAGGAGAAGCAAAGTTCGACATTGATATATACGCCGACGGGATAATCGACATCATCACCGAAACGATTAAACCGGCAGAAATTGAGAAGTTATTGAAAGAAATTGTGAAAGAGCAAATTGCTGCGACGTATGAGGAAGCCTTAAAAATGGATGCCGACATCTATCGGCTTTCTGAACAACTGTATCGCAAGAACGTTAAAGAATGGAAACGACTGCAAAAAGACGGCAAAATCGAATTAACCGATGACTCCATCCGAAACATCAACATCACCATCGGCAAACTCTCCTCCAACAAAAAAACATTCGAACGAACAGTAGAATAACTGGATGTGTTCGTTTAACCGGTGCCCGTTTAACCGGTGCCTGTACACGTTTAACCGGTGCCTGTGCATGGTACATTTATGAAAATTCAATCGGCTCTATTTAAATACAACGAGAAACTTGTCAAATGACTATTTGATCAGTTTCCTCTTTTAATTTTATGCAATTGTAGTGAGTAAACTGAATTGTTCCGGTGCCTGTGCAAGGTGCATTTATGACAATTCAACTAAATTCATAAACATACAAAAATAAATATCTAAACATCAGTTTTATTAGCTTTCCACTTTCCATTTATTCAATTGTAGTGAATAAACTGAATTGAATGCTGCACAGGCACCAATTCTACCCCGAGGGACATGAACTGGCAACGTGCTGAAGATAGGTGTAGAATAGAAAAAACTGCTTAAAAAGAGGAACAACTAATGCCTAAAACTCAACAAAAAACACCTGTATGGAAATTGTTTGCTCGCGGCGCCATGGTTATGCTCGGCGCCCTCATTGCCGCCTACGGATTAGAATCTGTACTCATTCCAAACAAGGTATCTGATGGAGGCGTGACTGGTCTAAGTATCGTTGGATCAGAATTATTCGGCTTTCCATTAGGACTTCTCATAGCGATTTTGAATATCCCTTTTGTCTTTTTAGGCTATAAGCAAATAGGGAAAAGCTTTGCCATCTATTCTGTACTTGGAATTGCTACACTGGCGGTCAGCACAAGCCTAATGCATCATGTGCCAATAATCATTCACGGAGATACGTTATTAATAACAGTTGTGGGCGGAATTATCCTCGGTTTCGGAATGGGATTAGCGCTGCGTAATGGCGGCGCTCTTGACGGAATTGATATGTTAGCCGTCTTGCTATCCCGGAGGATGCCGTTCGGAACAAGTGATTTGATCCTCTTTTTGAACGTCTTCGTTTTCGCAATCGTGTCGATTGTCTTTGGACTTCAAGGAGCTTTCTTATCCGCAATTGCTTACTACATCGCCACTAAAGTGATCAGCATTGTTGAAGAAGGACTTAGCGGTTCTAAAATGTATAAAATTATTACGAGCGAACCTGAAGGTATGGTCGAAACGATTCGTGATCGTTTAGGCCGCAGTTCGACTTATAGTATCGTTCAAGGCGCGTATTCCAATGAAGAATTCAGGGAAATCACATGCATTATCAACCGGCTCGAAGATAGTAAGATGAAGGAAATTATCCTTGAAATTGATCCGTCAGCGTTTGTCACTGTTTACGAAGTCGCCGAAGTACGAGGCGGAAGTTTCACAAAGCGGAATATCCATTAATAAATTGTGTGAGAATTGTGTGGGTGCCTGTGCACGGTGCATTTATGACAATTCAAAGAGATTCATATAAATGCAAAGGGAAGCTGATCAAAGATTGATTTGATCAGCTTCCGTCGTTTTATTTATACAATTGTAGTTAATAAACTGAATAGTGTGCTGCACAGGCACCGTCTCAATTGTTTATATACTTCTCAAATACATCACCGAAATCCTTAACGTGGTACTTGTCACGGGCTGATGTTAGCCAGGAGAAACCGAATTCGGTTAATTGTTTATATTGGTCGGCCATTTGAATGTCGGACGGTCTTGAATTCTCCAACACTTTTGCCGCCTTATCGAGACTTTGCGTCGCCATTTCGAATAGGATATTGTTTTCGTGAGCTTTTTCCGAAATATATACCAATGCTTTGTACAGATCATTCAATTGTGCGAGCTGCTTTTTATCAACGTCTATGCTGTACGATTGATCGCCAAGCGTGAACTTGATTTCAACATCCAAGTCAATTTTGCCCGCAGTTTCCAAGAACACATTGGTAATTTGATATTTTGAATATGGGTAGCGTTTCAAAACGCGTTTCGAAGAGACCGCTTTATCTCCGTCCACATGAATGACCGCTAAGTTCGTAAAGCAATACTCATCTGCCTTAGTCTTAATCAAGAAATAAATCTTTTCTCCATCTTCATGTCGAATATAATCATCTGCATCCGTCTTATCATAATCTTCCGGTCCTATGATTTTACCGATATCCGACAAGCCCAACGCATCTGAAGCCAACTTTTTCAGCATATGAACGACCTCTTCCTATCTAGAATTCTCACACCTAAAATTATAACATTTCTTTAGTCGAATGAAATCTTTGAGTTTAAATTGTGCGGGTGCCTGTGCATGGTGCATTTATGACAATTCAAAGAGATTTATATAAATTCAAAGGGAAGCTCATCAAAGATTGATTTGATCAACTTCCCTCTTTTTATTTATGCAATTGTAGTTAATAAACTGAATAGCGTGCTGCACAGGCACCAAAAACAGCAACGATATTCGGCATTAACAAAGCACGATCACCTTATGTGGTGTCGTTTGGGCGGGAATGCTGCGGGTTGTAGTGCTATAAATGACAATCAGCTCACGATTAGCTGGAATGCCCGCAAATGACTGTCCATTTTCCAGTAAAATCGGTGTACTTCGATTTAGGTTCAATTTCAAGCTTCCGTCGCTGCTCACTAAATTCTGGTCAAAGAATTCCACTTTCACAAACTGGTCGGATCTTTCTTTCGCCATGACAACCGCCCGATATTGCGGTGGATAAATAAAAGGGGTCGGTGCATTCGCATCATAAAAACCCGTTACGATATCGCCGACCTTCACTAAAACATGATCGACAAAATATGTGCCCGGCTCAATGACGAAATTGACGATGGAGCCTTCCCGATCAGCGACCATAAACAGTTTATAGCACCTAGACCCTTGATCATCTTGCCGTATCGAAAAATCACTAATCTCCATTACTCTGCCGGTGAAAAATCTAAAATTCATTCGTATACCTCCATTGGATAACGCTCGTCATATAGACTATGCAACGGGTGAATTGGGTGTTCAGCAGAGTAATAATAGTAATCTCCTCACGTCCAATCCAAAACCGTACGCAGTTTCCACACGCAAACCGTTTCCATAGGAGTAAACACAGCGGTTTGCTATACTACACGTGTCAACGTATAAAGAAGGGAGATTTTACTATGCAAAACATAACTGGAAAGAATGCGATCATTACGGGAGCTGGACGCGGTATTGGCCGGGCGACGGCAATCGCCTTTGCGAAGGAAGGCATCCATTTAGGACTTATCGGGAAAACCGAAGCGAATCTTGATAAGGTCGCCGAAGAGCTTCGCGAATTTGGCGTCAACGTTTCTATCGCTGCTGCGGACGTGGCGGACAATGAATCTGTAATTGCCGCTGTCGAGCATATCAAATCGGAACTCGGCCCAATCGACATCCTCATCAACAACGCCGGTATCGGCAAATTCGGCAAGTTCCTTGAGCTTACTCCGGAAGAATTCAAAAACATTATTGACGTTAACCTAATGGGCATGTACTACGTTACACGCGCAGTGCTGCCGGAAATGATTGAGCGTCAAACAGGTGATATCATCAATGTCTCTTCAACTGCCGGACAAAAAGGTGCTCCTGTTACGAGTGCATACAGCGCCTCAAAATTCGGCGTGCTGGGTCTGACGGAATCACTCATGTTGGAAGTGAGAAAGCACAACATTCGCGTCACTGCCTTAACGCCGAGCACAGTGGCAACAGACTTGGCATTCGAAGAGAATCTCACTGACGGCAATCCGGATAAAGTACTGCAGCCTGAAGACCTTGCTGAATTGATGGTCGCACAGCTGAAACTGCACCCACGCGTCCTCTTAAAATCGGCTGGCCTATGGTCGACAAATCCTTAATTTGTGTTGGTGCCTGTGCATGGCACATTTATGACAATTTAACTCAACGCATATAAATACAACAGGAAACCTATCAAACGTCGAATTGATAGGTTTCCTGTTTTTCAGTTATACAATTGTAGTGCATTATCTGAATAGTGTGCTGCACAGGCACCGAATTGAGTACCCTTAAAGCTTACCCAATTCATCCTGAAAAGCGGGGCGGTTTTTGTATGTCTGTTTTAGTTCCTCTGCAAGGTTCATTTGGGCTTCTCGTCCTGCAACTTTGCCATAGCGCTTCAGCACTTGGCAAACTTCCTTATATCCCTTCCGGTTAAATGAGTTTTGTGCGATCTCTTTTACATGAGTTTTGAACAGTCCGATTGCCTCTTCTGCATGGGAATCAACCAAGTATTCCAAGTATCGTTCCACCATTGAAGGATTTTCACGGACATAATCAAGGATGGCCTCAACATCATTTTCAGCTTCAATGAGCTTCACAAACATCCACTGATTTTTAACAGCCAATTCCTGCTTCACTTCTTCATAAAAAGCTGTCGCGTCCTCGGCCAGATCCTTCAATTCCCAATAAAATTCAAATTCTCCTTCTATCAATAATTCACGACCTATTGTCATTTGCTCATCAAATGCTTTCATTAGTTTATACGCTTTGTAGCGCCATTTCTTCCACCGCGTAACCAAACCACGATAATCCTTGTCCAAACTTTCCCCTTCAGAAGCCAACGCCAACACGTTTTCATAGTTGCCTTCCTTCAATTCATATTGCATCAACCGTTTCCGGAATGTAGGATAATTTAGGTTCTTCTGTAGAAACTGTCTCGCTTTCTCTGACGTGCCGTGAGTTTCAAAGATGTCATACATTAAGTTGTAAATTCGTTCATTTTCATACCGACCATAATCATTTGCAGACGAACCGTTCACCATTGCTTCTAGCTCATTCAGTAAAGTCGCCCGCAATTGCTCATTTCCTGCATAGTTCAGACCGATGCCGAGCAAATCGATTCGAAAGTCATTCCATCCTTCAAAAACCTCCGATTTCGATAAGTCAATGAGTTTTTCCAACATCTCGCTTTGTTCGTCCAACCCTAAAGCTCCAGCTGCAATCGCTTCCATCGTTTCAATTGTTTGATCTAGTAAATATCCAATATTACCGCTTGAGTCATCTGCGTATTGAAACGATTTTATCCCTTCAATCAACAACCCCTGCGCAATTTCAAAGGCAATCAACGGATTTTTCACCGACTCAACTTTATTCAGTACGGCGGACAGTTCGTTCGTGAAGTCGCCAACATATTTATATGTAATAAACCCTTCTCTGCCAGTATATTTCTCAATGATCGAATCGATTATCCTCTTGAAGCGAGCAATCTCCTGTTGCTCATCGACAGTTGCATGATTGAAGAGCAACTCATTATGAAAATTCGGATCGTCGTCCGCTAAATGAAGGAGTATATCAATCAGTTCCACTTTGGATAGGCTTTCAAGGACCGTCTTCAAATCCGGCAGAGTTGTCCCGGCCATCTCAGGAAAATCATTAGCTTTTAGTCTGTCAATCAACTCATAATAAACCGCCACTTCATGTTTACACACCGGCCCCAAATCATAAGAGCAATCGCAATAAGACGAAAGGATATTGCCTTCCTCATCTAGCTGGACGGCAACCTCATACATATCTGCCCCCTCAACAAGCGCACTATATCGTCCATCTCCCTGGCGTGTTAGCTTTAAAACGAATCCAGCATTATAATATTCGGAACCGCGATCGACGATAGTGGAGCTCACTACCTCTTCAAAATCATAAAGATTCATCGCCCTATCCCCTCTCTTCCTTCGGCGCACAATCTATTACTAGTACCAATACGACACCCAACCGGAAAACCCTTTATTGCATTGATGTCGGTGCCTGTGCATGGCACATTTATGACAATTCACTGCAAAGCATAAAAACACAATTCACCTCCATCCAAACCCTTATTTGCCGAAGTCCGCAAGATCTATTTATACAATTGTAGTGAATAAACTGAATCGTGTTGGTGCCTGTGCATAACACATTTATGACAATTCAAACCTAAGTATAAAAATACGAAAGGAAGCCCATCAAGTATTGAGTTGATGAGCTTCCCGTGTTTTAATTATGCAATTGTCGTTAATAAACTGAATTGTGTGCTGCACAGGTACCTGTTTAAAAGTCACTTTTCACATGCAATGCCGTCTTTGTCGCGGTCCATCTTTGTGTGCGACTTGTAAATTTCTGCTGAAACAAAAGGTTTAAACTTCGTTTTTCCACCTACGTTTCGGACTTTAGCATCTTTAGCGACGCCGCCCGGATATGTTTTATTCAACTCGGTGCAGTTCTTAAACTTGGCTGGGGTTGCGTTAGCTGAGTCGATTGGCGTTATGAATAGAAGGAATGCAAGGGAAATTACGGTGATTCCAGTTAAGCTCTTTTTCATTTTCATCTCTCCAACTAGTATTATTTGTAAATACTTGTAACATAAAATCCCGATTTCACTATACTATTTTTTGTTAAGCAACTAATAATTTCAATCATTTTCTACCATTATACCCAATTCAAAAATTCCAAGTGCTAACATCCACCCATTGCGTTCACTCTTCAAGATGAAGGATAATAGATAGATTACACCATGAGAGAGGTTTACAGATGAAAGGAAGTTCACATGCACTTATCGGCGTTACTGCCGGAGCAATCGCAGGGTATCAGGTGCAACCCGATGTATACACAATCGCAGTCGCCTCAGTGATTGGCGGCGTATCAGCACTTGTCCCCGACCTTGACACAAATGGGCTGGCAACCAACCGGATCACCCTTTCCAAACAGGTCACTCAATGGCTGATGCAGCTAGTCGGTGCGGGCATTTTAGTAGCAATCGTCTACCAATATTTCACTACAGGTTTCGCCCCATCCATTTTACTTTACGCAGGAATCGGTTTGCTACTGTTCATCGTATCGAGGCTCATTACACAACGAAGAATGTTGACCCTCACCGGTGTCATGGTGATGTGGCTCGGAATTGTGATGCATCAATCGATCGGCATCCTGTTGGTCGGAAGTTATATCGTCATAGCATCATTCCTTCCGCACCGCTCCTACACTCACTCACTTCTAGGGCTCGCGTTTTATGCGTTCATTTTGAATCAATTACAACAGGAGTGGCCGATCGACGGTCTACTATCAGCAGGGATTGCTGGTTACGGCAGCCATCTAATCGCAGACATGAAGCTCCTCCCCATGAACCGCCGAGGCGTAAAATGGTTCGCCCCGATATGGAATAAAGAGTGGTGAATGAATTGCGCCGGTGCCTGTGCAAGGCACATTTATGACAATTCACTAATAAACATGAATATACAAAGGGAAGCCGGCCAAACATTGATTTGGCTAGCTTCCCTTTTCCGAGTTATACAATTGTAACTAATAAACTGAATTGTGCGCTGCACAGGCACCCAAACAATTAACCTATTTCTCTACAGCCACCATCTCGCGGAGCTTATATTTCAACAGTTTTCCTTGCAGGCTCCGTGGAAGTTCGTCGGCGAAATCGACAGTTCGTGGCTTTTTATAGTCGGCGAGCTTGCCATCGCAAAATTCGATGATCTCTTTTGAGTCTGCTTCTTCTCCTTCACGAAGGACAACAATCGCTTTCACCGCTTCTCCCCATTTTTCATCCGGCACACCAATCACCGCTACATCGGCTATCTTCGGATGGCGATGGAGGACGCCTTCAATTTCCGCTGGATAGACGTTCAGCGCGCCTGACAAAATCATATCCTGTTTGCGGTCGACGATAGAATAAAATCCGTCCTCATCCTGAACTCCCATATCACCGAGTCCAAGCCATTCGCCGTGAAACGCTTCGGCTGTCGCTTCCGGGTTCTTATAATATTCATCACAAAGGGTCAAGCCCTTCACTAAAAACTCGCCCGGTTGACCCGGCGGCACTTCATTCCCATCGTTATCGACAAGTTTCACTTCCATTCCTAACATTGGCACACCGACGGAGCGTTCCTTCAGTTCCTGGTACTCCGGGAATAAATTCGTCGATCCCCCATGTTCCGTTGCACCGTAAAACTCATTCAATTCAGCATCCTTAAAGAATGCCATCACTTTTTCTTTCGTGCTAGAGTGTAATGGCGCACCGACTGAAAACAGTCCCTTCATCGAACTGACATCGTACTTGTTTCTTACCTCCTCAGGCAAAGCAAAAATCGCGTCAAACATCGGCGGTGCCATGAATGAAGTCGTCGTTTTCTCCTTATCGATTGCTTCCAACACTCCGACAGGGTGGAACTTCGGCAAAATATGAAGTGAATTCCCGACGAGAAGATTCGGAACGGAAGTCGACAGAGCCGCCGCGCCATACAATGGACCGGAAACCAATCCTTTTCCGTTTCTCACAATCCCGAATTCAATACTGAACAGTAACGCGACGAGATACATGCTCCGGTGCGATCGGACCGCCCCTTTCGGATGACCCGTCGTTCCTCCGGTATACATAATGCAAACTGTATCAAGCTCGCCCAATTCATAGTCTATGATCGGTTCATTTTCGGAATAACGTGCAATCCAGCTTTCATATTCAAAGGACGCCATCTCAGCAGAGCCCCCAACCGATACGAATAACTGAACATCCTTCACTCGCTCTTTAATAGAAGATATTTCTATATCGAATTCCGCCCCATATATCAGTCCAACGGCATCGGAGTTTGTCAACACATGCTCAATTTCCGGTCCGACAAAGCGGGAATTGATTGGAACGAAAACCGCCCCAATCTTTGCGCAAGCGAACATGATTTCAAAGAGTTCATTGCAATTCAGCAGCATAAAAGCTACCTTATCCCCCTTCTCAACACCCGTCTCAAGCAACGCGTGCGCTAACCGGTTAATACGCTCATTGAATTCACGATAACTAAACCTCTTGCCCATGTACGATAGCGCTTCCTTTTCTCCATAACGACTAGCATTCAATCTAATCGGATCTGCGAACAACATATGCTGCATCCTAAATCCCCCATTCCTAATAATCAACTATGAAGACTACTTCGCTGAATATTGCGGAAACCCTCTATTTAGATAGATGGTGTAAATTGTGTCAGAATTGCGCCGGTGCCTGTGCACGACACATTTATGACAATTCATCTATCTGCATGTAAATGCAAAGAAAATCCGATCAAATGGTAATTCGATCGGATTCTCATCTCTAGATTATACAATTGTAGCTAATAAACTGAATTGTGCGCTGCACAGGCACCGCTTTTATTGGCACCGCTTTTACTCCGCCCGATATTCCGCCAAGAACTCTTTGACTTTCGCCGGGTCTGCCATGAGCTCGTTGCCTGTGTCGACTAACGGGCTTACTGTGGAGTAGGCTTTCTTCTTATTCCCTTGGTAGAAGTTCAAGAATTCGTCTTGGTTGATGGAATAGAGAACGGCTTTCCGCAGGTTTTCGCTTTTGGCAACTTCCCGGTCAGCTCCGTTAAATAACAAGTACGTGACTGCATTGCTGTCGTTCTTTTGCAATACTAACTTATCATCGTTCTCGACGAGCTCATACTTCGTTTCCGGCACTCCGTTGAATAGATGGATTTCGCCATTACGCAATGCAGACAACGAACTGTCCGCGTCTTCAATAAAACGGACCGTCACTTCAGAAATTTTCGGTTCGAATTCGCTGCCCGCACGGTATGCCGGGTTTTTCACGAAGTCCGCTTGGTAGTCGTTTTTCTTCACCAAAATATATGGACCGCTCGCATATAGATGGTTGTCATACGTTGCACCTTCCGTCACAGTCCGTTGGTCGCCGTACGGAATATCTTTATTCACATTAAACGCCGCCACGTCATACGTATTAATGCTTTCAACTTGCTGCTTTGATACGATCCCAGCAGATTGGTGAGCCAAATAATTCAGCACTTGCGGGAAAGCCTCTTTTGTCGTCACTTTGACAACTTGGTATTTTCCTGCGCCGCTGTCAGCGGCAGTTTTGTCTGCCACAAGCTCCGCGATTTCAGATTCAAGCCCCTCACTAAGAGCCTCCAGGATAGACCCGTCGCCGCCGGAAACCTTCGCCTCTTCCAGCTCCGCGAGATCCGTCACGATTTCGACTTCCTTCATGCTTTCATGCAAGCTGTACGTCCGGTGATCCGGCACAGAATCCTTGTCTTTCGCGCGGTTCAATGAAAACACGACATCATCCGCACCAACGCGCTCCCCTGTATCGACCGCTTTTCCGTCCGCCACTTTTACAAAATTGATGTCATCACGGAGAATGAAATAATAATCCGTATTTCCGTCGCCAATCGCATAGTTATACGAAAGCGATCCGTCCGAAACAACTTGGTCGTCATCCGTCAAATTGACGAGGCGCACATACATATTCGTATTCAACGTATTAATCGAGCCGTCGTTCCCTTTGATCGGGTCAAGCGACGTCAACGATCCGATCGCCTGCTGAGTGATTAACGCCGCCGCATCGCGCTTTGCTGCATCATTGAAATCGATCGTCTCCCATGCGATCGCTCTCGACTTCGCAAGACGGACTGTATCCGGGTTCAACACATCTTTATTGATCCCTTGCGCTTTAAATGAGATATAAAGTGGCGCAATATACGCTTTCTCGCCTACAATCCGCTGTTCAAGCTGCTTATACGTCCCCTTGAATTCATCAGGTGTTTCAGTGCTCGCCTTCTCAATCAAACCGTCCACTTCAGAATCATTAATATTGCTATTATCACCATCAGATTTAAATAAAGAACGGACCGCATAATCCGGATTCCCCGTCACAGTCGTCCAGCTGGACAACGCGATATCATAATTCCCTGCATCGCGCTGCGCCTTGAAGCTGCCGTAGTCCGGCTGGATATTCAATTTCACGTCAAAACCATTTTTAATGAGCTGGTCACGGACAATATTCATGTCCTCCTCGCCAGCACTCGTTCCAAGCAACTCTATCGTCACTTTGCCGGAACCCCCGCCGCCTTTAGTCTCTCCACTATCCTTTTCACCGGACACATCCGACTTCGTTTTCACACAGCCCGCCAACACAACGATAAGCGCGAGCATCATGATTACTAATCTTTTTCCCATAATCAATTCTCCTGTTCTAAATGTATTTATTCAGACGCCACTAACAAGATCCGTCAATCAAGCCGCGGGTCAAGCGCATCTCTCAGCCCATCCCCCAAAAAGTTGAAGGAAAGGACGAGCAGAATGATGGCGAGCCCCGGGAAAACCGCCAAATACGAATGGGATTCCAAATACGTGCTTCCGACCCGCAGAATATTCCCCCACTCCGGAATATGCGGTTCAACGCCGAGCCCTAAATAACTCAAACTGCTCGTCGCAATGACAGCCCCGCCAATCGTCAACGTCGACTTCACAATCATCGGCGCCATTGAATTCGGCACAACCTGTTTGAAGATGATCGACATATCCGAAGTTCCCAAAGCGCGAGCAGAATCGACAAAATCATAATTCGACACCATCAACACATTCGCCCGCATCGTCCTCGCATACGTCGGAATCGACCCGACGCTGAGCGCGATGATCAAGTTCATCGTATTGGCGCCAAATGCCGCGATAATCGCAATGGCGAGTAGGATTCCGGGAATCGCGTACAAAATATCCAGCAAACGCATGATTACATTATCTGTCCGCGTACTGTAGTAGCCCGCAATCCCTCCCAGAAATCCGCCAATGAACGCCGGAATGACAGTAGAGGCGAAGCCGACGATCAAGGAAATCCTTGCACCAAACACAATCCTTGAAAACACATCGCGGCCGAAGTTATCCGTGCCAAACGGATAGGCAAGGCTTGGTTGCTGCAAAATATTGCCGTAATCATTTGCGACCGCAAGATCATAATCGAACGTGAACCGACTCACAACCGAAATCGTCAGCATAAGGATAATGAAAAACATCCCCATGGCAGCCATGGAATTCCGCGTAATCTTCTCCCACATCACATTCCATTTCATGATGCGCGAACGGTCGTTGCTCATTGATTTCAACAACAGGCTCCAACCGAGCAGCAATGCGAAAATATTGCCCGTCATTGCAGTGAGAAGAACGATGATCGCCACAACTCCCAGTGATTGCGGCGCCTCTACTTCCTTCACTGACTTCGCCACGATAATCAAAACCGCTACATGGAACACCGCAATACCCAGCAAAACGGCCATCGCTACTGGAAATGTGTCCGTAACATACGGCTTGAAGATATTCATTGCCGAAATCGCAATGACGAACAGTTGCGTCAGGAACATATAGACGGCAAAAGTGTATTCCGGCGTCTTTCGTTTATTGATGATATTGAACGCGAATGCAGCAGCAAACACATTCCCAGTTGCTAAACTGATGAGCTGCACATACCCGAGCCGCCGGGTCCCTTTCCGGATTTCCCCACGGCCAAGCAGATCATGCTTCATTCGCCACGCAATGAAAAACTGAAATAGCGCCGTTGTTATATAAGCGATAAAAAATGCGAACAGAACCATATTCATGTCCCCGGTTTTGAACGAGAAACTGTTCCCTAAGAAGATCAATGAGAGGATCAACGAAATGATCCAAGTGAAATTCGCTTGCGGGTATTCCCTTGATACAGCCAATGCATGCCGATTTTTCAGCTTCTCTTCCATCTTTTCACCTGCTTTACGATTGTTTCATCTTCGAACGGATACGCGGGTCGAGGAATGCGTACAAAATATCAATCAGTAAATTCACGAGCGATATCGTAATCGCGATATAGACGACGCCGCCCATAATGGCTGGGATATCTGGAATAAATTGCTTATCCACAATATAACTGCCAATCCCTTTAATATTGAACACTTTCTCCGTCACCGCAGCACCTCCGAGCATGCCGCCAAACATCAGACCGATGACCGTAATAACCGGAATCATTGCATTCCCAACCGCATGCTTCCAAAGCATCTGGCTTTTCGTCAGCCCTTTTGCGCGTGCCGTAATGATGTAGTCCTCATGGATGATTTCCAACAATGATGAACGCATCATCCTTGCAATCGAAGCGGTGAGCCCTGTTCCGAGCACAACAACTGGCATGATCATCGACCAGACATTTCCCGGGCTATAAGTCGCAGGCAGCCAATTCAGCTTAATCGAGAAATTCAGGATGAAGATGAGACCTTGCCAGAAATTCGGAATCGATAAACCGATCAAAGCGATGAACATGAATGTCGTATCCAAGAACGAATTCGGTCGTGTCGCAGATAAGATGCCGACCGGAATAGCGATGACAATGGCCATGACGACGGAAAACATTGCAATCGTAAACGTGACCGGGAATTTATTCTTGATGCTCGACGCAACATCCTCACTTCCCGCAAACGATGAGCCGAGATCGAACGTCGCGATTCCTTTCAATGCATTCCATAACTGTTGCAAATATGGAAGATCCAGACCATGGATGCGGTTGAATGCGGCAATTTGCTCCTTCGTCGCCGACTCACCAAGGATGTTGGAAGCAGGATCGAAAGGTGAAATATAAAGGATGGTAAAAACGAGTATCCCAACCCCGATAATGACGAACACGCTTTGGACGAGCCGCTCCATAATGTATTTCAAAAATGGGTTGCTCATCAAAAACAGCCAACAATACATGACACTCCCTGGCAAAATCGAAGCGATGAGGAATAACGGCCGGTCAAGGAGAGACAGGAAATATGCGGCATATGTCTCTTTCCGCACACCGTTTTGCGTTAGCCTTTCATCAGCCCGTCGCGCAGCCTCTTCCTTCAGCCGTGCGTCCGCCAGCTTTTCCGCCTCCCTATGAATCTCTTCGTGGCTTCTCTTCTCCTCGAAAAATTCCGCTTTCCGATGCAATTGCCCCTCATATGCTACTAAATAGTTGCGTTTTTCATCTGCTAGCTCCCACTCGACTCCTGCCATCGTTGCTGCGTATGTACTATTTTTTCTCTTCAATAAATAAAAGAGAGTAACAAGTAAATGGAGAGGCAGTCCCGTCAAATAGAGCAAGAATCGATACATCGGCCTTCCATGCGTCTCTAGGAACGTTCTTTTGAGCAAGGCAGATACGCCAAGTTTCATCCGCAGTCTCCTCCTTCCCTATATTGTATAATCCCTATCGGTATACTATACTATATTCAAAGACTAAGTTGTTGTCAATTTACGAATTTTCATTTTGATGACCGATAGGGGGATTTTTGATGTCGGAGACAGTGTTGCGCGTGACGGATCTGCATGTTTCATTCGCCGGAAGGGAAGAAGATTTCAATGCAGTCCGCGGAGTGAACTTTGAAGTGAAGAGAGGGGAAACGTTAGGCATCGTCGGTGAATCGGGCAGTGGAAAGAGCGTCACTGCACGCTCCATCATGCGGTTGCTCCCTTCCCCTCCATCGTATATGAAGCAAGGGAAAATTGAGTTCCAAGGGGAAGACCTCTCTTTGAAGACGGAAAAAGAGATGGAAAGCATCCGAGGAAAAGAGATCGGTATGATTTTCCAAGACCCGATGACTTCGCTTAATCCGACTATACGGGTAGGAAAACAAATTGCCGAAAGCCTAGTAAAGCATAGGGGGTTATCGAAGGCGGAAGCGAAGACAGAAGCGATCGAGCTGTTGAAGCTTGTCGGAATAAAAAACAGTGAGAAGCGCTATAACCAGTATCCTCACGAATTTTCAGGAGGCATGCGACAAAGAGTAATGATCGCCATCGCGCTTGCATGCAGACCCTCCCTCTTAATTGCAGATGAACCGACAACGGCACTTGACGTAACGATCCAAGCACAAATTCTGGATTTAATGAAGAACATGCAGCAACGTTTCGACACGTCCATCATTTTGATTACGCATGACTTCGGCGTCGTTGCGGGGATGTGCGACCGGGTAGTAGTCATGAAAGACGGGGAAATTGTCGAAACTGGGACGACGATTGAGATTTTTGAAAACCCGCAGCACCCATATACGAAAAAACTATTGAACGCATTGCCCCGACTTGATGAAAAGAAGAAGCCAAAACGAACACCACATATTAAAGCAGGCGTGGACACGACGATTCCGCTCGTTCAAGTCGATTCATTACGGCAACATTTCGACAGCGGAAAAGGAGAATTGACGAAAGCGGTCGATGATATAAGCTTTCACATCCGTCCTGGGGAAACATTAGGACTCGTCGGCGAATCAGGCTCGGGTAAATCGACGACAGGCCGTGCCATTTTGCGGCTCGACGAACCGACAGCAGGCGACATCCTCTACCAAGGAATCGCCGTCAATCGGTTGTCGAAAATTGAAATGAAAACGATGCGCCGCCACATGCAGATGATTTTCCAAGACCCGTACTCATCGTTGAACCCACGATTTAAGGTGCTTGATATCATCGGGCAGGCACTCGATATCCATAAACTGAGCAAATCGAAAACGGAACGGAAAAAGAGAGTGGAAGAGCTGCTCGAAATGGTCGGCCTCGAACCGGCGCACGCCATGCGATACCCCCATGAATTCTCAGGGGGCCAGCGCCAACGCATCGGCATCGCCCGCGCCTTGGCCGTCGAACCCGACTTCATCGTCTGCGACGAACCATTATCCGCACTCGACGTCTCCATCCAAACCCAAATCGTCGAACTGCTCGAGGATCTGCAACACCGACTCGGACTCACCTATCTTTTCATCGCCCACGACCTGTCGATGGTGAAGCATATTAGCGACAGGGTCGCCGTCATGTACGCCGGCAAGATCGTCGAACTGGCCGAAAGCGAGGAACTGTACAGCAATCCATTGCACCCATACACAAAATCCTTGCTCTCCGCCATCCCGATCCCCGACCCACGGATCGAAGCAACCAAAAAGCGCCACATCCCGAAAGAAGGCTCGGCATCGGACCGCTACAACCTACACAACACTCAATTGGTAGAAGTATCAAAAGGCCACTGGGTCGCAATGTAACCGGACTTCAATCGGTGCCTTTTCAATCGGTGCCTGTGTAAGACACATTTATGACAATTCATCAATATGGATAAAAATCCAAGAGGAAGCCAATGACATGTTGACCACGTCGGCTTCCTCCTTTGTTATATACAATTGTAGTGAATAAACTGAATTGAGCCGGTGCCTGTGTAGGGAGCATTTATGACAATTCACCGTTTCGGATGAAAATGCAAAAGAAATCCAATGACATCTTGCAATCATTGGATTCCTCTTTTTTTACATGCAATTGTAGTGCATAATCTGAATAGTGTGCTGCACAGGCACCGTCAAGAGGCATCGTCAAGAAACGGTCACTTTTTCTCCCATTTTAACTGTATTCCGTCTAGATAAAACAAACGTCGCTACGAGGAGGATTGCAATTGCTAAAATAAGTGTGTATGCACTTCCCGTCAATCCTGCCACGACAAACCCGATGAGAGCAACGGATGCATTTAAAGCTGCATATGGGAATTGCGTTTTGACGTGATCGAGATGATCTGCACCCGCGCCTGTCGAGGAAAGGATTGTCGTATCCGAAATCGGCGAGCAATGGTCTCCGAAAATACCTCCGGATAGAACCGCCCCGATGCATACGAGCATATGGGCATCTAGTGAGATGGCCATCGGAATTGCAATCGGAAGCATGATGGCGAACGTCCCCCAAGAAGTACCGGAAGCGAGGGACATGACCGCACCGACGACAAATAATATGGCAGGGATGATGAACGCCGGTACGTTTCCTTTCGTCACTTCTACGATGAAAGCCGCCGTTCCCATCTCACCAATCACCTTTCCAAGCGACCAAGCAAGGACTAGGGTCACCGCTACGTATACCATTTTCTGCATCCCAGCTGTATAAATATCAAAAATCTCATTGAACTTCTTCACCTTATAAACAATCATGAGGATGACAATCGTAATGGCTGCAAACAGATACGCCGTGCTAAGCGCGACACGGAAATCGCCGCCTGGAACCGGAGTGACCGGAAAGCCCTTTGAGACGAGCAGACCGAACAACGTAAAGAATAAAACAAGAAGCGGTAGCCAAATAAGAATTGTGCGGCTGCCCGTCGTATATTCCTTCATTTCCTCTGCCTTCCGCAACGGCTTCGACTCTGGCCAATAAAGCTGGCCCGTCTGGCGTACACGGTTTTCAGCTCTCGCCATCGGTCCAAAATCTAGCTTCGTAAAGGCAATCAACGGTACGAGCAACACCGTCAAAATCGCGTAAAATTGGAATGGAATCACTTGAATGAGAGTGCTGAATTCAGAATCGGTGATGTCCAACTTATCAAACTCCGCACGAATCAACCCCATAATATACACGCCCCAACCGATGAACGGCACAAGAACGGCTACCGGTGAAGCAGTGGAATCAATAATCCAAGCGAGCTTCTCCCTGGACAATTTCACTTTATCAAAAATCTTCTCAAAAACAGGACCGACAATGAGTGGCGTCCCAAGGTCAGAGAAGAAAATGACAATTCCACCGAACCAAGCCGATATTTGCGCATTCGCCCGCGTTTTAATATATTTGACCGAAGCAGCAGCAAGCGCTGCTCCCCCGCCTGACTTTTCCATAAGAGCGACAAATCCTCCGATGAAAAACAAAAGCACAAGCACAGCCGCATTATAACTATCCGTCAGCTGCGGGAATAAATAATCGCCGATCACGCCTGTCGTCGCTGTTAGCGGATTGCCTCCGACAAGCATAAGAACACCAACGAAAACACCGGAAAACAGTGAAATAATAACATTCTTCGTAACAATCGCTAAAATAACCGCAATAAGCGGGGGAATCAATGATAACAAACCCATATGTTCCATAGTGTTCATTCCTTTCAATTTTAAAATTAAAACACTTGCATAATAATACATAAATATTATTTATTATGCAATGATAGATTTTGGAAACAAGGACTGGTGCCTGTGTATGGTGCAATTATGACAATTCAATTGTCAGTATAAATACGCAAAGAAAAGTCAGTCGATAACCTACACGACTGACTTTCATTTAATAAATTATACAATTGTAGTTAATAAAATGAATAGTACGCTGCACAGGTACCTATATTTACTAAACTTAATCTCCCTCTATAAGACTAATTTGTTACTATATATACACAATTTCTTTGTGCAAAATCAACAAAGTATTGAACATAGTATACAAAATAACTTCTCTGAGTTACGATGGAAAAAGGAGGTAATTTTAATGACAAATAACAACAACAAATCCATTATTGTGCCAGAAAACCCGGTATCACGATTTTTATTTAGTGACACACGCTCTGCTTTCATTTGGTTGGTCATTCGGCTGTACGTTGGGTACGCATGGTTGACAGCGGGTTGGGGTAAAGTAACTAGCGATGCATGGACAGGCGAACACGCTGGGACTGCACTTCAAGGTTTCATTAACGGAGCATTGGCGAAAGCGCAGGAAGGTGGAGACGTTTCGGGATGGTATGCCCTATTCTTAGAAAACACCGTGCTGCCAAATGCAAAGCTATTCAGTTTCTTCGTTGCGTATGGTGAACTTTTAGTTGGTCTTGGCCTCATATTTGGATTACTTACCGGAATTGCAGCCTTCTTCGGAGCCTTAATGAATGTAAGCTTCTTATTCGCAGGGACGCTAAGTTCAAATCCGATGCTGTTCATCCTGGCAACCTGGCTCGTACTCGCATGGAAAGTAGCTGGCTGGTACGGTCTCGATCGTTGGGCGCTCCCGAAATTAGGAACACCATGGAATCGGAAAAAGAATGTTTAATAGGTGAGGTTATGAATTGAAGCAATGAGATTTTGACTGCTCCCCAAATATCCAAAAAAGTCAGCCATTCACATCTATGGCTGACTTCTCATTTCTTATATGACGAAAAATTTATTTTGGACCCCGATACTTATCCGATTTCACATAATGGTTTTCATGGTCAATTCGATCCCACTCGGTTTTCTGGTATTGACTATATTTTAAACGTTGATTAATCACGTCCATAGTAAAAAGCTTATAGTCTTGCGCTTCTGCCCACGCATGAATCGCCAAATAATCTGGATGTTTCGGATCATGATAGACCGTCAAAAAATGAGCATATCCAGGTGGACCTCCAACATCCTCAGGAGGTGCTGTCCCCTCTCCTGCAAGAACAGTCGGGAAACCGAAATAGTAATCTTCTACGATATCCTCAAGATCCACAATGATACGCCAATCATCTCCTGAATCATACCGATACAAGAATTGGCCACTTGCCTCAAAATACTTATCGATCTTCAGATGGGAAGGACGTTTAAGTGTCAATCCCTTAAAATCCTTCTTATATTCTTCATGGATCGAAGGATTATTTGTAATGAAAAGCCCATCTACCTCTACATCAAAGTAATGATACGGCTCATCGATCCACTTGCTTTGAAAGTTTGTGACATTTTGAACCAATTCGTGGAGTCGATTAAATGTTCCGCCTGCAGGCATTATAACCCTTCTCCAAATCAGCGGTTCAATATCTTCAAATGTCAATTTTGCAATATATGCTTTCATGGAAACACCTCACTTTCAACAGTTAGTCCTTATACTAATTCTCTACGTTGATAAAAGCCAGTAATGCATGAATTACAAACTTAAAGTATAGTACACACTTATTAAAACAAAGTTATTCTGAACGCAATGTATAAAACAGCTCTCAAAAAAGCCCTCGCCTATTGAACGGTGAGGGGCTATCTTAAAGGTGACATACAACAAACTTCCGCATTCCAATGCATCTTTACAGTTCACAAAGAATAAGATGAGTTAAAAAGGGGGCTCAATAGTTATTTCTAAAACTATTCTTCTACCATTCCAAATCAACCGTGCTGATACATTTTGGAAGAGATTCAAGGGGCGTATCAGTCACAAAGGGCCGCTTGTCAATAAAGGTCTTCTTCTTACACCTTGCAATTCTCTCCGTATGTTTTTCATCAGGCATCCAATTGACGTCATCTTTCTCACAAAATCAAACCGTGTCATCAAATCAATGTCTTATCGTCGACCTTGGCGAGTCGTGCCTCCTGTAAAAAAAGCATACTCAACTCTTATCCTCCCCCTCGGCACAGTGAAAAAAGAGAAAATTCGCGTAGATGACACACTACAATTCAATTTCAACACAACTGATGAAACCTAATTGTGTCGGTGCCTGTGCGTGGTGCATTTATGACAATTCATCCTAAGGTATGAAAATACAACGAAAAGTCGGCCATTAGCTTTCATGGCCGACTTTTCGTTTCCAAAATATACAATTGTAGTTAATAAACTGAATAGTGCGCTGCACAGGCACCTTATTTTCTTAGGAACTTACAGGTGAGTGACTTGCGCTTTTCACTAGCATTCGAAGCCCTAGAAATATTGCCCACGCATTGTTTTCTTCATCAAAAAAGAATTGTATTGGTTTTTCAATAGGCAGTATGACAAGAGTTCTTTCATCACTAGCACGAAGTTTGTAAGTCCTATTTGAAATAATTGCTGTCATCATTCCATCTTCTAAAGTGATTACCACTTCTGATCCCTCACCGGATCTGTATGTACCCACCATGCGCAGGAAATTTGCAGGATTCATTTCAAAATAAGGTTCTGTACTTCTCTTTTGGTCAATCGGAAGATTTAACACAGTATTCACTGCTGCAAGCCAAATGGCATCTGCGCTTACATCACTCAAATTCGTTAACACGACCGCTACAATTCCCCGCTCAGGAATGAAGCCGAAATTGGATGATACACCTGGCTGCCCACCCCCGTGCTCCACCAATGTAACACCTGAATAAGTAGGTGTTGTTTTAAGTCCATACCCATAAAAGCTATTTCTGTTTATTTTGTGGACAGGTTTTGCCATTCGCGCCGTGTATTGATGACCGATGATCTCTTTTTCAAGCGCACCTACATATACATTTCCATACTTCAGCAAATCAGTAACTGTCGATCGAATACCGCCGCCGACAGCATAGTTCCCCAAGGTCGGCCAACTGCATATTTCTGCTTTGCCGCCGTCTAAAATATAGGGCTTCGTCACATTATCAAATTTATGTAATTCATCAAGATTGTAAGTTGTCCTATCCATCTTCAATGGCTTCAATAGTAGCTTATAAATAAAATCCTGATAATTTTCTCCAGTCACCCGTTCAATAATAGTTCCTAACAACAAAGACATATCATTGTTATAGCAAAAATATTCCCCGGGCTTCCCTAAGTATGTTCGTTCTATTTCATTTATATAGCTAAGGTGTTCCTCAAATCCGTTTAATTGTTCCATTCTCTTCATTGTAGCAAGCCCTGTTGTATGGGATAGAAGATGATGGATCTTAATTTCGTTACTATTATCATAGCCTTTCAATCGGTAACTAGGAAGGTACTTCGTAACTGCGTCATCGATTTCTATTTTGCCTTCTTCCACCAGTTTCATTATGGCAAGTGCTGTAAATGATTTTGTAATGGAGGCGATTCCAAAAATAGTTTCTGGAGTGACAGGCTCACTTGAATCCAAATCCCTTTTACCAAAGCCTTTTTTGTAAATAGTCTTTCCATATTGAGAAAGCGCTACTGCCATACCAGGTATTTGTTCGGCTTCCATCGTTTCTTCAACGAATGCTTCAAATTCTTCCCATCGACTCAATTGCACCCTTCCTTTCGTTAATAGTCAAATCCCTAAAAGTTATTTAAAGGGTTGAATCTTTCCAATTGTTTTACTTCGAATTAACATTCTATCACCTCTCCAAACGAATTAGTAGTTCAGTTTTCTTGTATAGTGAGATGTGTATTACTGACAAACTGCAGTTCGTTGCAGGATAATGAAGTGGGATTAGATAAGTAAAAAGCAAATTGCTAAGAAGGAAGTGCTAACACATTGGATTTAAAATCAGTTATGCAAGAACTCGAAGCGCTCGGCAAGGAACGCACGAAAAAAATATACATGTCCAATGGCGCCCATGAGCCGCTATTCGGCGTCGCAACGGGCGCAATGAAGCCGATTGCTAAGAAAATCGGAATAGACCAAGCTTTGGCGGAAGAACTCTACGCGACTGGGAACTACGACGCCATGTACTTCGCAGGCATCATTGCAGACCCGAAAGCAATGACTGCGACGGATTTTGACCGTTGGATGGATTCTGCGTATTTTTATATGCTGTCCGATTATGTCGTGGCGGTCACGTTGGCGGAAGCGGATATCGCACAAGAAGTTGCCGATAAATGGATCGCTTGCGGTGACGAACTGAGGATGTCAGCTGGCTGGAGCTGCTATTGCTGGCTGCTCGGGAACCGTCCTGACGCTGAATTCTCATCGGACAAGCTTGCCGACATGCTAGAATTAGTGAATAACACGATTCACGATGCGCCAGAAAGAACAAAGTCCGCCATGAACAACTTCATGTACACAGTCGGCTTCTCCTATTTACCGCTCCATGAACTGGCGGTCGAAACGGCAAAGGCAATGGGACCAGTCGAAATGAAACGGGACAATAAAAAACCTGCCATCCTCAACGCTTACGAAAACATCCAAAAGGAAATTGATCGAGGAAGGATTGGCTTTAAACGCAAGTATGTAAGATGTTAAACAGTAGCTTCAAGAGCATTGATCCAATGTGGATGAATGCCTTTTTGTTGTAGTTGCCCATAGGTTGACCAACCAAGGACTTCCCAGATTACGACATATAGTAAGGGTGAAGCCGTAGGGAGGTTATCGTATGAGTTCACATAATTGCTGCTGTTCGCATAGACGGAATGAGAATTATGAATGGATAGGCAGGTGTTGCTCAACATACTGCCACTTCGATTGTTGTGGGCACTCCCACAGCCACTGTGGTTGTTGTCGGTGCAGCGGTTGCCATCACTTCAGTATCCGATTGGCTGGATTGCAAAACGGACTCCTTTCTAGGCTCCACCGATTGTTGTGGTGTGAAGCGCAGTTCAAGCTTGAGGACGGTACTGAAGTAAAAGGGACCATCATCTCGGTCGGGTCTAATTTTGTTGAAGTTCTCCTGGCAGACACCCATTCCGCAGAAAGTGAGACAACTCTTGCCTTAGATCCGGAAGGAATAGAAGTGGACATCGAAGAAGAGTCGGCGACCGAAAAGCGGGAGCATCCAATCGGACGGTCTTGGATCTTTTCAATCGATAAAATCGTATATGTGGAAGTTTCCGGTCAGAAGCCGCACTGACCTGATCAGTAACGATCCAATCAGAAAGAAGTCAGCTACCGTGGAGAACTAGCTGACTTCTTTTTTTAGTACCTACACTTGAATAAGACAGATCGCACCAATTGGAATCTCAATATCCTTTTCCTTCATGGAAAGACTGATGGTTTCTTTGTTTACCTCTTCTAAAGTTCCCAGGAATGTCGCATCTTCCGTAACAACCTGAAGTGAATGTGATTCCAGAGTCAGCAAATAGACGTCCAACCGGATTCTAAAGAACAGGTGGATCAATTCAGGCGAGGAAGCTACCATCTCACCGAAACGGAAGGTCAGTGCCTGCTGACAGCCCGGGGAGGCGTCCTTTAGTCTCGGGTCAGGAAAAGATTCGGCAAATCGGCCTGCGGGCTTGATTTTTTCGATTTGTACATACGGTACAATGAAAGTGACTTTTTCTGCTTGGAGTACGACAAAATCGAAACCTGCGAGCGTCACCCTTCCCACTACAGGCTTTCCGGCTCGAATGGGAACTTCAACGGACAAGCCAATTAATCCATCGAACACTTTTTGATATATTTCATTCGCCGATCGCTCATCCGATAGAGCCAAATCCAGCAATAACTCATTGGCATCATATATCTTTTCAAGGAGTTCAAGAGGCGGGTTATCCGTCGGAGAAGGGAGTTGAGGGTTCGGGAGGATTTCCGGACATTCCTTCCGATTCTCTTCATTTTTCATTTTTCACCCCTCCTCTCCCTATTGCTCCAAAGGCGGCAGTTCAGCATTCGGTTTATCGTGGACCCGCAAAATGCCCCACATGCCTTGTTCGATATCCCAACGGATATTCCCGGATCGGTACAGATAGTCCCCCGGAAATTTCCCATAGGCCCCTGCTCCTCCAAGCAATTCCAAGTTCTTCGCCGCTCCCGCGACATGAAATCCGACAAAGGCTTCTGTCCGCGATTCGATGTCCTTCGTATCAAATCGCCAACGATGTCCATGCAAATGGAAAGAATGTGCTCTTCTTCTTTCAGCCGGCGTCACGAGCCGGATGGTTACGGGATCTCCTGCATAACATTCAAAAACGGGAGTCGCCGGATCTCCGAACACTTTCGAACTGAACAACTCATGCAGCTTCGGATGTTTTCGATAACGATTGATCAATCGTTCGCTTCTATAATTAATTCCCCGGGAACCTTGATCGTACGTATCGAGTAAATCTTCGTCCAACTCTGGCGGCGGGACTAAAATTCCGTCAACCGGGTCAAAGATGACCTGCCCTTGCTTATCGTACAACCGCACCCCATCATGCATAATGACCACAAACTCCCGAATATCGGCCAAGAAAGGGTTCCGGAGCACAACATTCGCTCCCGATGCAACGGGTTGCAGCGTATACGGATCAACATATTCCGTTCCTCTCGGCTCTGCGATGAAGGCCCCGAACGCTCCTTGTGATTTATGGTTCCGGATATCCGCCATATCCCATAGCCCACCAGCGCCTACTTGGGTATCCACCACCCAACGATACGTCCGTTTCTCCCCGGGTCCTACCGTTTGGTCGCCATTGAATCCGACAGTTTCCCCGGCAGACGTTTTGACATCGTATTGTATCAATTGAGGATGCAGGGAAATGCGTAAAGAAGGTGGATAATACGCTTGCTCTTTTACAATAGGATAAGGATAGATCCCATCCGGAAACGGAAACTTCGCCAATTCCAACTCGCTCGTCAACGTCACTTCCACGGTATCCCCCACATTGGCCCGGATAATGAGTGGCTCCGGCTTTTTCGTTCCATTTACAATGGCCTCTTGATCTTCTTTCAAGGCGAAAATGATGCCATGCGGATCATGGTCGCCAAAGTCGTTATAAATCAGCTTCGTATGGAAAGCGACAACGTCAAAATAGCGGACCGGCCCCTCCACAGGGAGGACAGTTGGATCTTCTGCTTGCGGCGGCTTGTCACCCGTGTATTCCGGCAACGGTTTGGAACGCTTTAACGGCTCGGGTCGGTCAGTTAATGAGATTAAATCCGGTACTTTCTCATCATACGCCCGGATCAATCCCCATAGCCCGTTCCATAAATCCTCCTCCGTTTCAAACGCCCATAAGTAGTCGCCCGCTCTTTCGATATATGTTTCCATCGTAAAGGATTCCGAGATTCCGATATGTTGCTGTTCTTTCAACGACGAGTTCAAACTGCCTCGCTCTTTATGCCATCTAAGCCCGTGCACGTTGAAGCTATGGGACTCTTCCTGCGAGCCTTGCAGCAGCCGGATCCGGATCGAATCCCCTTCATATGCCCTTAAAATAGGGGTAACGGGATCTCCATTTGTATAAGAGCTGAACGTATAAGCGGGATCGCAATCTTTCCCTAACCTGAATTGCAACGGTTCGTTCTTATAATTCACGCCGAATAAACCCGGATCGTCATCGGAACTTGGAAACTTTGGCGGTTGCAGCGGTTTTCCATTTTTATCAAACAATAAAGTGAAATCCTGTACAAATAATGCAAAGTCCCGGTAATCCGGTATCAATGGATTCATAGAAGTAATTTGTGTTCCATGCACGACAGGCTCTCCTGTTCGCAAGTCGAGGAATTCCGTAAAGCGGGGATGGACGACGCCAGAACCGAAAACACCATGCTGTTGATGGGCGTTCGGATAGAGGTGATCATGGAAAAACCACGCTTTCAATTCGGACTCAGCATAATAGCAGTACTGGATTGTCTCACCCGGCAATACGGAGGAATCATAGTTCCAGCCCACATTCGCCCCATCGTTCACTAGCACATCGAATTTGACAAAGTGGATATGAAACCCGGTTTCATATACCCGGGTGACTAGTTGAAAAGCATCCCCGTCCAAAATATGCGGCAAACGGTTCGTATAATTGATTGTAAAAGCCGTATGGGCAGGCGTATGAATGACGAGTGGCTCCGGCTCTTTCCTCCCTGCGCAAATATCTTCCAAGTCTTCATCCAGCACATATATTCTTCCTTTAGGATCATGCCATCCTTGCTTATTGTACGTAAGGGGCAGCTCGATTAACGAGATGTTAAATTCCCGGATGGGTGCGTCTTCGGGGCAGGGATCCGTAAAGACGGCTCCAGGTCTTGGATTCTCGATCGCGGCATGCCGCTCCAACTCTGTCAGCCCGCGCCCCCCTACGATGCCAAGCGGTGGACGGGGTGCTTTATAGCCCACCTTGCCGGGAATGAAATTCGGAAACCCCGGTCTTTCGGCTGTCGGCTTAGGCGGCGCTTTCCGGTCTGGCAACGGGTGCAGCGGCTTGATCGGAACGCCATTCGGATAGCACTGGCTTCCATCTTGAAGCGTATTAAAAACCCGGTTCAGTCCCCACATGCCCGCCGCAAAATGCGGGTATAAGTGGCAATGGATGATCGAATCGCCAAATGAACCTTGCAAGCTGCCTAATCCGTAAAGCGGTTCCACAGTATAATGGGTTTGCGGACTGATCGATTGAGCGTCAATAATCTCTGATTCCAGATCATCGGGATCACTCAGCCATTGATGGACATGGTAATGGAAAACATGCGTCTCTTTTACACCCCCGTGAACGACTCGGACCTTCGCGGGATCTCCGACATAGCCGCGTAAAATTGGTGTCGAGGGATCTCCATACACCCACGAATCATGGTGGACTTCCTCCCCTTCACAATTGGGGCAGACCACCCCTTCGGCAATCAACTGTTGCCGTCGGTTAATCGGTTCAAACCGATAATTGGCGCCGTGGAACGAACTTTCCTCTTGGTTGGTCAAATGATGGATCGGCCGATTCCCGGTCAGATCATCCACTTCCATTTCATCATGGAACACCCATGCATACTCGCGGAATGATGGCAAAATAGGATGGTGGATATCCGCATACACCCCACTATTCATCGGCTTCCCGGTCTCCGGATCCGTCCACCACGAAAAACGCCGTTGAACGAAGAGAGCTCCGAATAATCCATTTCCATTCGAGCCGTTCTCGCTGCTGGAAGGGTGCCCCAAATCCGAAAAGAAATAGATTCCTTCTTTCACAACGTGGATCCGGTACACATTTGATTCGTCAGGCGGCACCGTACTATCTTCATTCAACCCGACGTTCGCGCCATCCGCAGTCCGGACATCATACTCCGCTTGCTGGAAATGAAGCCCTGCGTGGAACGGCAATTTATTCTCAAGCAGGATTTCCACCGTATCCCCTTCATTCGCCCGAATAATGAGAGGCTGTACGAGATGTACCGGCATGAACGGATTTTCCTTCACCGACTGCTTCACTTTTTCTTCGTTCTCTTTCAACACATACATCATTCCGTTCGGATTATGGTCGCCAAACGTGTTCAAGACAATCCGAATCGGAATAGCCACAACGTGATACGTTCTAAGCATTGACAACCCCCTCTTTTCTAGCTGTCTTTCAGATGAGGAATCTTGGCACCAATCCCTGTTTCAATATAGAAGACTTCAATGGAATGGATATGCACCGTCCACTCCTTTCCCTCCAATGCGGGGACGGATGTCGTCTCCACATCCAAAACGACCATGTCTTCAACAAGCGACTTGATTTTCCCAATGAACATAAAAGGAAACGCCTCGGTTAACATAAATGCTCGGCGCCCGATATTCTTCCGGAAATAATGGATGATCCCTTCCTCTTTTTTGTCATTGAATGATTGAACCAATTATCATCCCTCCTCGCTTATGTTAGTGGAAATGCCATATCACTCGGCACATCGGTTGAATACGAGACGATCTGCTCAAGGGGAATGCTTAACGGAAAAGGAAACCGATAAAACGGCGCATTCACCATTTTTATAATGACGGGTGTTAACGTTATATGGCCCAGTTGGACATCTGACACCGTCCCAGAAAAAATGGGCCGGAACACTTGACCTAATAAATTCAATTGTGTCGCTTTCGTAATGACGAGCAGCTCTTCCCCTTTCAACAGCTCTAACTTCCCTTGCAAATTTTCTTCTATTTGTTCCATTCCCTACGCCCTCCATCCCTTTATTCTTTCGCTACAGGCCGTGACGACTTGTTTCCCGAACCGTTTCCATAGAGAAACTGGCCCGATCGTTGTTATGGATCGTATTTCGCTTAACGGGATCCGGTGTTCACTGCTCATTCGTTGTAAAACGCATTCCGTTTTGGAAGCGCCTTTCAGTTTCCCGAAAAATGAACATTCCACTGTGTCGACCTCTACCCAGACACCATTCCAAGTCGAAAGATTCGTATGGAGCGTTTCCTCAAAAAATTGACGAACCAATGCATCTTTTGCAGCTACGGTCTCCCCGAAGCGCAATACAAGCTTTTGCTGAAGTTGATTGTCATAGATATGGTGTTGATGCGGGGTTGAATAGGTAGGAAATCCAAAGGGGATGGTAGCGGAGTCGATGGCTTCGTACGGAATCCAAGTCCTCTTTTTCAAATCGGTTACCATAACAAAATCTCTGCCGATTGTGGCAACCTTCCCCACGGTAGTGATCGTTTCATTCTGATTGACTGCTGAAATAATGCTAACTTGCTGATGCCGTTTCATTTTAAAAAACTGTTTTAACAGAAGGGTTTTCCGTCGGGATTCGTCTCGGCGAATGACATGGAATAGATTTTTCTGTTGGATATATTCTGTGAGAATCCGTGTTTCCTCCGCTGAAACAGCGCTCGTCGGTGATGAATACGGTGGAAAACTCGGCTTGTTGGACTCCTGATGCTCGCCCGTCGCCAACTCACTGAACTCATTGGACATGCTTGGAACCCCCTTCCCTTATTTGATGAACTGCTCCAATTGGTCGGCAATTCCCTCGACATTCACCCGTTTCGTTCCAACGGCCATGTTATGAAGCGATCGGATACGGTCCTCTGGATCGACGATATACATCGAAGTGGAGTGGGTGACAAACCCTTCGGCATTTTTCGTATATGTGAAATGAAAGCTTCGCGTAAATTGCTTCGTCTCTTCTTCCGTACCTCTTAGAAACAACCAATTGGGGTCCGTTATCCCCATATTTTCTGCATACTGACGTATTCGTTCCTCCGTATCAAATTCCGGGTCCAGCGTAACGGCCAGGATGATGTACTCATCGTCCGCAATTCCTTTTTTCTGCATCTCCCCCTGGAGTTCTTGTAATTCAATGAAAGTCATCGGGCAGACATCCGGACAATTGGTAAAGAAAAAGGTCACGAGCTTCGGCTTATCTTGCTGTGAAACCTCTTTTCCATTCACCTCGGTAAATGGCCATTCTTCCACAGTTCCGATTTGCGGGAGGTCAAGCGCGCGAGGCCAAAAAAAGTAGAATGCAGCCAACCCAAGAGTGAGAACAACGATACCCCATACGAGTTTCAGCAACTTCATCCCTTCCTATTTTGTCAGCGATTTGCGTATGAAATGATGGACAAGCGTATGGAGCGCGGCGCAAAAAAGGACGAGGCTCACTAGATTAGAGGTGAATGATGCTTCCGTTTCAATCGGGATATTGCAAATCGCCGGGTTTTGAAGGACAGCGCCAAACATCATGCCCATTATGCCGCCGAGAGCGCCGTTATACATTCCGTTCAAAGAGGAAGGAGCTTTCATGAATGAACCGAACTTCCAACCAATCCAAAGTCCTGCGCAGGAAGGAAGAAAATACGTAACCGGGTGAGGAGGGAGAAGCAATTGCAAATAAAGGGCGATGACGAATGAAGAAATCGAGGACAGCGCCATGCACATCGTCTTCGTATACCGATCGTCAAAAAGGGTTTGCTTCTTCCGGAATACCCTATAAATATAAACCATCTCGCCGACATTCCACAGAAGTAAAACGAGTATGAGCAACAAGTCGCCTCACGACCTTATAACAGAACTCAAAATCATAACCATGCTCATAGCGAATAAAATGTGGAGGCCCCAAACGAATCTACCGGGCATCTCGACAACGGTCCCGATCATCGGTGCCATTAATCCGACAACGGCCCCATTTGTCAGGCCCGTTACAAACGTCTCATAATCAAAAAGTTTGCCGAATAAGGCCCCCGATCCCATTCCGATCAGGGCGGAGAGCATTGTAATATACGTGAAATGGAAAGGAAATTGATGAATGAACAGAACACCCGAAAGCATTGCAATCATTCCACCCATCACCATGCTTATATTCATCCCCAATTGAAAACCGATCCGCTTTTTGATTTTCCGTACATACAAATAAAAGATGAGAAACAAGCAACTATCTACATAGATGAACAGCCAAATGGGTATATCCAAGACCTCACCTCTACTTACGCTATGGCGATTTGTTTCCAAATGAAACTAGTCCTAGTGAAATGCCCCTATAAAAGAGGGCGCACTGATTCAATTGTCCCCCCTCTACAAAAGTCTTGGGCATATAGTAGATTCAGGGGATGTGGTTTCCCTTAGTTATCATTTTATTAGGAGAGATGTTATGAGACTTGGCCCCATCAATCCGTTTGATGGTTTTCCAATTTGGTATAAGGATGAAAATGGCTTGCGCCTCCAATTGAACGTTGACCCGACTGATCCATTCTCGGGCATTGCATCCGCTGATTTACCCGCACCTACACAACCTGTATCTTTTCCCGACAACTATCCGGATGAGGGATTTTATCTACTCGCAGAAGCGGAAATGACGACAGGCACCGGGGAAAGGGCAAGGCTCGTGTTGGCGCTGGAAGCTGCATTTGTGAATGAAGTGCCAAGGGATACTGAACAAATCGTGTTTGCAAGAGTCCGCGTACGTGTCGACGGTTTACAAGCCAATGCACAATACACCGTCACTCACCCGTATGGAGTTGACACGTTTATAGCAGAAGCCGATCCTCGTAATCCGACAGTCGGAGAGATCAATTTCACGGAAGACTTTGGAGGAATGAACGGCGTAGACTTTGACGTTGTATTGAATAGCCGTGTCCAACCTTTTCTGCAATGGGATCCGGCTGTCGCACCAGCAGCTCCCGCAGGATACATCGGTGATCCGAACGTGCTTCACCCCATTATCGGAAGTCCATTTGTCGACCAGTCCGGGCAACCACAAAACTATTTCCGCATTGAAGGTCCCGGCATCGGAATCGGCTCGCCAGATCGTTCCACCACACCGGGGTTTGATCCGGACCACTGCATTGAGACGAGAAACTTCAGTCTGCTAGGTAAAATTTCCACAATTTCCGGTGTCGATGTCCCAAGGGCAACGTACACCCAAACCGCTGAGGATGTTGGGGTCATCGATGTGTTTGCTACTTCCGACGATACCGATCAATTGATACAAGTGACAGGGACAGGGCTTGACCCTACCGTATTAGCAGGAAGCAATGGACTGTATTTTGCGAGAGTCCAATTTACCGGAAACCGTCCACCTAGTTCGATTACCGTTACAAATGTGAGCGATGAGCCGGACAGCCGTAAAGATGTGGCACCCATCGACTTCATTACAGCTTCTGCAAACTTTGATATCGATTCGCAAAACCTGACGATCCAAGCAGTTTCCAGTGACGCAGTCGGTACGCCAACATTATCCGCAGAAGACTTTGGACTTGGGGAACTCATCATTCCATCGGCCGGGCTTACGATGAATCTCCCATCTGCCCCCGCCACTGTGACAATTCGCTCTACAGCTGGTGGGAGTCGAACAATCCCGGTAACCGTCAACGGTACTCCGTCTCCACCAGCCCCAATTGCAGCAAACGCCGGGGATGATGCGACTGTGCTTTTCGGCGCAACGGTGACACTGAACGGCTCCGGTTCAACGGGCACGATAACTTCATTTACTTGGACACAACTGGCAGGTACACCCGTTGCACTACTAGACGAAGATACGTTAACCCCCTCTTTCATAGCCCCTGACACAACAGAGACGCTAATCTTTCAATTAACGGTCATCGGTGAAGAAGGTACATCCACCGATCAAGTGCACATCCATGTGGTTAATTCCACCCCGACACCTACAGGTACTATAACGGTCACCCGGGCAGAATTCCGGACACGGGATGCAGAATGGAGAATTACCGGAACCTCGGATGTGTTAGGTACTGGTGCCGCTATTTCAATCTACATCGGAAATGAAGCTTCAGGTGTTCTTCTTGCTCAAGTGCCGGTCGACGCACTTGGCGAATGGGGATTCCGCGTCGAGGGGTCTACTATCCAACCGGATGAAACGAGGGCAATCTCCATCCAATCCAGCTCCGGCGGCACACTTCCATCTGTACCCATTACGATTCGCAGATGAATGCCCAATGAGAAACAGTTCAATGAAAGGAGGAAAAGTAATGGAGCGGTGTCCAAAATGCAATGAAGATTTCTTCTGTAAATGCGGCAGTGAAAACAGAGGACGAAGAGGGCCGCGGGGCTATCAAGGACCACAAGGAGAACCAGGGCGCCCCGGACCTAAAGGGGAACAAGGTCCACCTGGTCCAAAAGGAGATCGGGGACCCCGAGGTTATCAAGGTTTGGACGGAAAGCCGGGTCAGAAAGGAGAACGGGGTGAAAAAGGGGAACAAGGTGAAAGGGGTGAAAGGGGACCTCAAGGAGAACGGGGTGAAACCGGACCTCAAGGACCTCAAGGGGAACGCGGCCCTGCCGGAACGTTTGATACGACGTACGGTTATGCCTATACAACAGCAAAAAGCTCGGCATCCGGGACTGTCCATTTCCAAATTGCCGGACCGTTACAAGACATCAAAGTCGTTCGCAATGGATTACAAGCTTTAAAGGATGGAATTTACCAAATTAGCTACACCGTCGTTCTGGAATCGAAAGTCATCAGCTGCACCCCTTCAGCATTTCGGGTGAAAATAAATGACAACGTCCATGTCCATTCATCCGTAACGGAATCCTTAATTTCCACGACATTGACAAACACTCAACTAGTCTCCTTACAGGAAGGCGATGTCGTCCAACTGATTGCTGAGTTACAAGAACATTGCAGTTATAAAATGGCCAGTTTGCAACTTATGCGGATTGGATAAAGACACAAAGAAAGACATCCTGACAGTATTAAATCGCTGCCAGGTTGTCTTCCTCATGTAGAACCGTCCTTCAATCGCTAGGCGTAAAGCCCCATTTAGGTGATAACTTCTCATATTCAATAGATAACTTCTTGGATTCAATAGATAACTCCACAAATTCGATAGATAAATCGCCGTATTCAATCGATAACTTTGTTCATTCAATAGATAATACTAATCATTCCCTAATCTACAGCTCATTTACACAGCCTAGAATGCAGTGGTATAATTAATTGAACAAACATAAATATTCAAAAATAAAACACGAAAACAGGAGGAAGTCATGGGAAGATTAGTTCATTTCGAAATTCATGTAGATGACATGGAGCGGGCAACGAAGTTTTATGGGGAGGTATTTGGTTGGTCATTCCAAGATTGGACTGATTTTGCGGGGATGCCTTACTTCGGAGCAGTGACGGGTGATGATAGCGAACCTGGAATCAATGGTGCTTTAATGCAGCGTCAAAGTGCTCCGCCAGAAGTGGGACAAGCTATGAATGGATTTGCTTGCACAATGGGTGTGGAGAATTACGATGCAACCGAAGAGAAAATACTGGCAAATGGCGGCACTGTGGCCATGCCTAAATACGCCCTGCCCGGCATGGCGTGGCAAGGATATTATATCGACACGGAAGGCAATGTGTTTGGAATTCATCAACCTGATGAGAATGCCAAGTAAAGTTTAGCGCAACGACAGGGCTATCACGGAAAGTCGGTATCGCCGATTTTCTGGACAGCCCTTTTTGTTGTTCTAGATTGACTTTTTGGAAAACCGATCCAGCAGCTCCTGCTCCCGTCGGATTCCTTACAGCTTTCCCCAAATCGTTTAAATGAATTCTGTTTCAAGTTGAATTCGCTACAAATCGGATGAAATCCTCTTTTTTAACCCACTAGTATATGAAACGAGTTTTCGTTTAACCTCGTGTTTCGGTACCTGTGCAAGGCACATTTATGACAATTCACCTAAAAGTATAAATACACAAGAAAAAGCCAGTCATTTCCCTGAATGACCGGCTTCCCAAGTTAACAATATACAATTGTAGTTAATAAACTGAATAGCGTGCTGCACAGGCACCACTTTGATGGCACCGCCTTGAAGCACCATCACTTCGCAAAATTACGCATGACCAGTGCCATAAATTTTATGCCTTCAAAATAGTCATCGACGTAAATGCTTTCATTTGGCGCATGATTTTTGGAGTTTGCATGACCTACTCCGAAGCCCGCGGAAGGGATGCCGAACTTCTGGCAAAATGTATACATCGGTCCGGTGCCTGCCTGGGAACGCAGCAATTGTGGTTCTTTTCCGTAAAACTCCCTTGCGCTGTGCTTGATTGTATCAACAAGAGGATCTTCAATGTCTGTCGTGGCGGCCCGGGTGCCTTTCAGTGGTACTACTTTAATGTCACCAAACTCATGTTTCCTCAAGTGAATCTGCAATAGCTCCAGAATTTCATCGGGATCCTGTTCTGAAACGAGACGGAAGTCCAGCTTTACTTTGGCAACAGAAGGGAGGACAGTTTTCGAGCCTTGTCCAGTGTACCCTGATTCGATTCCGCAAATCGTACATGTCGGCTGGAAGATCAATTTCTCTTTCAACTCAAACCCTGACAATCCGTTGATATATTGGGACAAGCCCAGTTGCTCGAGCTCCTCCTCTTCCTTGTACTCTATTCCTTCCGTCAACTTGCGTTCCGCTTCTGTCAAAGGAAGGACTTTATCATAGAAGCCCTCAATGAGGATTTCATCTTTTTCATTCTTCAATGAAGCAAGCGCCCAAACTAATCGCCAAGCAGGATTTTCAACAATTGCTGCCCTTCCGGAATGAAGGTCGGTATTGGCGCCCGTTGCATGCAATTCAACATAGAGCATGCCTTTACAGCCAAGACTTACTTGTAGATTCCCTTCCACATCTTTGAATCCATTTTCCCATATATTCGCATCCGCATGTATCATATCAATATATTTGTCAGCGAATGCTTCCAAATTCGGACTGCCGATTTCTTCCTCGCCCTCCACGATGAACTTCAAGTTCACAGGCAAGTCCCCATATACTTGCTTGTATGCGTGAACGGCGCAAATTCTCGCCATAAGTGTTCCCTTATTGTCCGCAACACCTCTTGCAAAGAGTTTCCCGTCTCTAATTTCAGGTGAAAAGGGAGGACTTTCCCATAAATCAATCGGATCTTCCGGTTGAACATCATAATGATTATAGAAAGATAATGTTCTCTCACTCTCGGACTTCAATTCCCCAAAAACAATCGGATTCCCTTCCGTTTCAATCACTTGCACGTCCGCATGTAAGTTTTCCAAGTGCTTCTTCACCAGCATGACCGCTTCAACGATTCCGCGGTTTTGAGCAGCGACGCTGGGGATCTTGCAAATCTCCATTAACCATTCAAGGTACATTTCCTTATTGTCATCAATGAATTGATACACTTTTTCCATGAGTTACCCTCTGGCAATTTCCGCTTGGCGTTTCGCAAGCAATGGTTCAATCGTTTTACCGCAACCAAGAAGACCCAAAACTGTCAGCAGGATTTTTTGCGCACCGACATGGGCATCTGTCGGGTCAAAGTATTCGTTTAGTGTATGGAATCCTCCCGCATCTCCTCCACCGCCAAGTGTAACTGCCGGAATGCCGAGATTGATTGGCACATTCGAATCCGTACTCGATGCATTTTCCAATACCGGTTTAAATCCGAGTTCACTTGCTGCCGCCATCGATGTTTGCACGATGTCCGCCTCATGGCTTTGACTGCCCGCCGGTCGATTTCCAACCAATTCGATGTCGGCCGTCACTTCGCCTGGCTTCCCTCTGAATGAATTCTCATCATCAGCAGCCTGCTGTATTATTTCAAGCACCTTCGACTCAAGTTTCGCCAACTCATCCTCTGAATTGGAACGTAGATCAATGATCATCTTGCCCGACTCTGATATCGTGTTAACCGAAGTTCCACCACTAATGATACCGACATTATACGTCGTCTTCGGGTCGGTAGGCGTCTCCAAGACGGAAATTCCCGCAATCGCTCTTCCAAGCGCGTGAATTGGATTCGCCGTCCCAAAACTGCCGAAACTATGTCCCCCTGGCCCCTTATACGTTACAGCATACCGTTTACTGCCCGTTCCTAAATAGGTGATTCTCTCTGGCGACCCAGGTTCGACGGAAATGAACCCATCAATATCATCTCGTGTTTCAAATAGATGCTTCACCCCACGTAAATCTCCGAGCCCTTCCTCCCCGACTGTCGCTCCGACAATCAAATCACCTTTCATCTCGACGCCCGCATGATTCAGCGCCCGAAGAATCGTCAGGACAACTGCCAACCCACGGCCATCATCCGCAATTCCCGGTGCATAAACCTTTCCGTCAATCCACTTTGCTTGAACATCGGTACCTGCAGGAAAAACGGTATCGAGATGCGCGCAAAGTACGAGCGATGGCCCGTTCCCGGTTCCTTTTCGAACACCGAACACATTCCCCACCTCATCCACCTGGATATCCTGAATACCTAATTGCTGAAGTTTTTCCTTATATGCCTTCCCTCGGACCCATTCATCGAATGTCGGTGATTCAATTCCGGTTAGCTCAATTTGCTCATTCGTCGTCGTGTCATTATCCGACTTCAAAAACGCGAGTGCTTTTTTCACTCTTTCATCATTTGCAAGCGCTTTGACTGTCTCAACGACTTCCGGCTTCAATGCATTCATAGTGACAAGTCCCCCACTTTCGAAGTATTTAGATGACGATCAAAAAACTCAACTGTCTTCGTATGCAGCGTAATATGATTCTCAATCTTCTCTGTCTGATGGCCCTCATCTTCGAAGATGACCAATTCAACTTCCCGCTCTACTGTCTTTAAATCGGCAACGAGCTGTTCCGCTTCGCTCACTGGCACACGCGTATCATTTCTGCCGTGGAAAACGAGCAAAGGCGCTGTAATTTTATGCGTTAGATTCATAGGAGCAGTTTCATCGAAGTACTCGCTGTATTTCTCAAGGGAACCATATTCACACTCACGCAAATACCTTCGCCACTCCCCCGTATTCGTCAAGAAGGTCTTCAAATTGGACATCCCGACGATATCGACGCCAGCAGCCCATAGATCCGGATAGTGCGTCAATGCTGACAACACCATGAACCCGCCATAGCTTCTGCCCATAATACCGATCCTATCGGGATCAACATCATGGGATGCAGCTAGATCTTTTGCCAAACTTGCCAAGTCTGCCACTGCGTCCATCCTTTTATCCGCGTCATCCAGCTTCAAATAGTTCCTGCCATACCCATTGCTCCCTCGGATATTCGGGACTGCTACCGCGAAACCTTTGTACACAAGATATTGCAATACAGGATTGTACTCCGCCTTCGACTGTCCTTCAGGTCCCCCATGCACGTAAATGACAGCAGGCTTCTGTCCTTCCTTATCTTTGTTATAAAAGAAATAAGGTATCTCCAAGCCATCAAAAGATTGATAGGTGTGCAGTTCGGGTTCTATCCAATACTTGCCGACGGACTTCGATTGACCTATGAATGTCAATCGCTCCACTTTTTTCGCAGCCAAATCATATTTCCAAATATCTCCCGGATTCGTCGGGGTTTTCAGTGTAAATAAAAATGATTGATTCGATAGCCATGATAGTGATCCGATAACGCCTTCCGGAAGCGAATCAATTAATTCACAAGTCTTCAGACCTGGATAATAAACACCTAATCTCGTAATACCGCCTTCATTCAATGTAAAAGAAAGCGCTTCTCCATCCGGCGAAAGTGCTATCTCTTCCATATCCCATTTCTCCCAATGGAGAAGCTTTTCAAGGCTGCCAGGATTCCCTACTGAAAACCTGCATAAATGCAGCGTATCCTCATTTACATCCGTAAGGACGAACCCTTCGTCATTCCTTGTAATCGGGGATAATATACGGGCAACTGCCCCATCCGGACCTAGAAGCACCTTTTCCTTCGTTCGGATATTGACGATGTAAACGGAACTGTCGATATTCGTTTCCTTGATGCTAATAAAAATCGATTTGTCGTCCAGCCAACCGAGTGGAACACAATTTTTGTCACACGTAAATACCTGCTCAACCTCTTTCGTATCCACGTCGATAATGAACATATCGAAATAACCGGGATGACGACGGTTGCTGGAATAGGATAGATACCTGCCGTCCTTTGACCAGCCACCGACATAATGGAAATTGTCGGTTGATTCCACAAGAACTTCGGATTTGTTTCCGGTCGCGTCAACGATATACAGTTGCTGTTTTTCATTCCCCTTGCTATCAACCCCCAAGACTGTCCGGTCTCCGGCGGGTGAATGGTGAACACTCATTACGCGATCATGCATGTCTATGAATTGGAACGGCACACCGTTCGCGTCGAGCTTCCACACTTGAGGGATACCTGTCATTTTCGAAAGGAAGGTGAATGTCCCTGTTCCCGGGATAACCTTCGCTTCGTATGCGGAGTTCACTGTTAAAAAATCCAATAATAGTGTCTCTTCATCAGTCATCAATGGCCCTCCTTAGTCATATAAATGGCAAGCGACAAAATGATCCTGCCCAACTTCCTTATTGAGGGGTTGAACCGTTTTACACTTATCCATTACGAACGGACAGCGAGTGTGAAATACGCAACCCGACGGCGGATTCAGCGGGGACGGAATTTCGCCTTTTAGCGTAATCCGTTCTCGTTTAATGCGTGGATTCGGCAGCGGCACCGCGGATAAAAGAGCTTGCGTATATGGATGCAATGGCTTTTCGATAAGTTTATCCGTCGGCGCAGTCTCCACCATTTTCCCTAAGTACATGACGCCTATCCGATCTGAGATATGTCGAACGACACTTATATCGTGTGCAATGAACAAATACGTTAAGTTGAATTCCTTTTGCATTCTCTGCAATAGATTTACGATTTGGGATTGAATAGATACATCCAATGCGGAAACCGGTTCATCACAAATGATTAATTTCGGATTAGCGATCAATGCACGCGCCAACCCGATACGTTGCCGTTGCCCGCCTGAGAATTCGTGTGGGAAACGGTAGAAGTGGTCAAGCTGCAGGCCGACTTTCTGCATAATATCCATTACACGTTCCGTATGGTCTTTCCGCTGTCCGAGTTTATGGACGATCAACGGCTCTTGGAGTGTACTCCCAATCCGTTTACGCGGATTTAACGAAGAATACGGATCCTGGAACACCATTTGGATTTCTTCACGTGTCTTCCTAAGCTGTTTACCGGATTGTCCGAAGATGTCCACGTTCCGATATACCGCCTTTCCCTCGGTCGGCTCCGTCAACCGCATGATCGTCCTTCCCGTTGTACTTTTCCCGCAGCCCGATTCACCGACAAGCCCAAACGTTTCCCCTTCATATAACGTAAAACTTACATCATCCACCGCTTTCACATACTGTTGGGTTCCCCCGAACATCCCTAGACCTTTCACCGGAAAGTATTTTTTCAACCCTTGTACTTCAAGCAGCACTTTCTTTTCGGTTTCAGCTTGTAACATACACTGGCGCCTCCTCTTGCTCCGCTATTTTCTCCGCATGCCAGCATCGTACTTTCTGACCTTCTCCTATCACCCTTAGATCAGGCATTTTCGTTTGGCAAAGTTCATCGGCAAATTGGCATCTCTCCGCGAATCGGCAACCGACCGGTACATTTTCGAGGGACGGCACTGTTCCTGAAATGACATGTAATTCCTCTTTCCTGTCGCCATCCATATGCGGTATCGATTTTATAAGACCTTTCGTATAGGGGTGCATCGGGTTTTCAAATAAATTCAGGATGTCCGCCTCTTCGACGATTTGACCCAAGTACATAACTACGACCCGATCACAAAGGCCTGCGACAACCCCTAAATCATGCGTGATGAAGATAACCCCCATATCAAAGCGCTTATTAATATCTTCGATCAGGTCCAAAATCTGAGATTGAATAGTGACATCCAATGCAGTTGTCGGTTCGTCCGCAATGAGCAGTCTCGGTTTGCATGCTAGCGACATAGCGATCATGACACGCTGCCTCATTCCGCCGGATAATTGGTGAGGATAATCATGCACCCGTTTTTCAGGGGATGGAATGCCTGTCAGCTTTAACATTTCAATTGCCTGCGCAAACGCAGCCTCTTTTGTAATTTTTTCATGCAGCATAAGAGCTTCAGCGATTTGAAAACCGATTGTCAGGACTGGATTCAATGAACTAAGCGGGTCTTGAAAGATCATGGAAATTTCATTGCCGCGAGCATGTCTCATTTCGGATTTGGATAACTTCAATAAATCTATATCACCTTTGAAAAAGACTTCGCCTTCATATTTCACTAAGTATTTTTCGTCAAATAGCCGAAGAATGGACTGGGATGTCACACTTTTCCCGCATCCCGACTCCCCTACAATCCCTAATATTTCACCTTTATCAACATGAAAGGAGACATCATCGACCGCGGTCACTCTGCCGTTTTCCGTATTAAAGTGCGTCTTCAGATTTTTCACTTCCAGTAATTTTTCCCGACTCATTCTAGCACCCTCCTTTTTCACCTACATCCAGTGTCATTTGCTTGTATGAGGATCGATATAATCACGAATGCCATCACCCAATAAATTCAAGCCGAAAACCGACAGCACAATTAGAATCCCTGGGAAAACAGTCATCCACCAAGCATTGAAAATGAACACTTTCCCGTCATGCAAAATATTGCCCCAGCTTGGATCCGGGGCCGGTATCCCCGCTCCAAGGAAACTCAATGCCGCTTCGGTAATAATGGCATCTGCAAAAATGAAAGAAGCCTGGACGATCAATGGAGCAACTGTATTCGGCGCGATATGCAACACGATGATCCGCCACGTTTTTGCCCCTTGTGCACGAATTGCTTCTATATACGTTTCTTCGCGGATAACAATTGCTGCTGAACGGACGACACGAGCGACGTTCGGTACGAATACAATCGTCAATGCGAGGATGACGTTTTCCATTTTAGGGCCAAGAGCCGCCACCAAAGCGATTGCAAGCAAAACTCCTGGAATTGCCATCAAACCGTCGCATATTCTCATCAAAACGTTATCGAGCGCTTTGAAATAGCTTGCCAGCAAACCGATCAGCATTCCAAAGAAACAAGCGAGAAGAGCGACTGACAAACCGACGCTAAGAGACACGCGTGCACCATACGCCATTCGGGTGAGCAAATCCCGTCCAAAGTTGTCAGTACCAAGAAAATGTTGGGCACCAGGAGCCATTAATCGATCCGTCACAACCATTTCGTACGGGTCGTACGGAACAAATATCGGACCGAAAACCGCCAGCAATGTCAATAACACCATTATGATTCCGCCAAACAGAATGCCCCGATTGCGTATCAGTCTTCGAAACAGAAGTTTTTTCTGATGGCGTTTTAATCGTTTCTTCGCAAGAATGAATTCATCTTTCAACAGTTTGTCTTGTTCCTGAGCTACATGCACATGAGTCCCTCCCCCATCATTTCTTGTTCAATCTGACCCGCGGATCAATGACACCATATAGTAAGTCGACGATTAGATTGATTAGCACATAGGTGCATGTGACGAATAGAACTACGCCTTGAATAACCGCATAATCTCTTCGTTCAACTGAATTGATGATCAATTGTCCGATTCCAGGGATGTTGAAAATCGTTTCCGTCACGACAGCCCCTGCAATCAGCGAGCCGAATGTCTGTCCGATGACTGTGAGGATGGGTAGAAACGCATTTCGCAACGTATGGCGCGTAATGATCAAATATTCGTGGACCCCTTTTGAACGGGCTGTCTTTATGTAATTCATGTTCAAAACTTCAAGCAAGCTTGAACGGGTCATTCTTGCAATAAGCGCCGCATGCATGGAACCCAGTGCAATGGATGGCAAAATCAGATATTTGATATGTCCAAGAAACCCATCGGTAATAGGCTGATAGCCGGCTACAGGGAGCCAGCGCAGCTTGACGCCAAAAAGCAGGATTAGAAACAAGCCAAGCAGAAAACTTGGAACGCTCATTCCAATCAATGAAATTCCCATAACAGTTCTGTCTGTGTTCGTGCCTCTGCGTGTCGCCGCCAAAATACCGATTGGAATGGAAATGAGGAGCGAGATGGTTCCTGCAATGATCGCCACTGAAATGGTTGGAGCTAAATGGCTTACAATCGCTTCCGTCACAGGTTGCCGCATGAAATAAGAAGTGCCTAGATCCCCTTGGAGGGCATTTCCAATCCAATGAAAGTACTGTGTCACAATCGGGAGATCGAGTCCCATATTGGCGCGCAGAGCTTGAATCTGTTCTTCCGTCGCTTCTTCACCAAGCACCAATGAAGCTGGATCGCCCGGTGTTAAATGGATGATCATGAAAATGACGATTGAAACGATGAATAGGACCGGGATGAGCGATAGCAACCGTTTGAGAAAATACATCTTCATAAGCAGTTCCTCCTTTTCATTTCAGATAAGAGATCGGCCCTTATTCATAAGGGCCGACTTTTTCCTTTATCAATTATTTCGTCTTCTTCACTTCCCAGAGGAGCGCTGTATTGAATATTGTCAAATCCTCCAACTTATCTGTTGCCGATATAACTGATGCATAATGACCGAACTGTGTGTGGGGAACGTAATCATTCAACATATAGGATTGCAGATCGCTCCATTTTTCCTTCGCTTCTTCCTTTGTTGCAGCTACACGGATTTCATCCAATGCAGTCGAAATCTTTTCATCATTTGTCCATCCCGGCCAATCCGGATTGACAGCGAGCAATTGCGATGGCGTAGTTACATAACTGATCCCCGCAACCATCAAATCCCAGTTTTCAGGATTATTCCGCTTATCCAGCAGTGTTGGCCAGTCATAGATTTCTAGTTTTGCATTGACACCCATTTTTGAAAGTTGTTCTTTCAACACGACGGCCGAATTGTAATGGTGATCATAATCCCCAGTCGCATACAGGATAACTTCTTCGTTGTTATAGCCCGCTTCCTTCAATAATTGCTTCGCTTTTTCAACATCGCCCAAGTTATAGACCTCTTTGCCCGCATCCGTTGCCCAGTCGGCATTTTCCGGACTCATGAAGTTCGGGCTCAACTTGAATAATTTCTCATTTCCAACTGCCGCAAGCATGACGGAATGTGAGTCAATACCGGCATTGATCGATTTGCGAAGTTCCGGATTTGTCATGATTCCTGATTTTTTATTGTAAACAAGACTGATTGCCCCTTTGTCAAATGGCGAAAACGTTTGCAAGTTGCTAGTATTCACTAATTGCTCATAGCTATCGAATGGCATATTTAGCGCAATATCGTATTCCCCCGTTTGGACTCCCGCCATTCTAGTCGATGAATCCGTTACAATATGGAATTCCACATCATCGACGTAAACTGTCTTGCTGCCAACCAATCCGTCCGGCTCACCTTCAGCAGGCGAGTAGTCATCGAATTTTGTCAAATGAATGAAACGGTCTTGCTTCCAATCAGTGAATTTGAATGGACCCGTACCGATATACTCGGAGACACCGTCAGCGCCTGCAGATGCAAGTATTTCAGCAGGCATGATAGCCGGAAACTGCCCTCTTCCTGCCATGACGTCAAGCACATCTGTAACAGCGTTCTTCAGTTTTAAAACAACCGTATAGTCATCCTGCTTTTCAAACGTCGAATCGGCCAGTAATAGCTTGGCCCTTGACGACTTTTCCACCCATCTGTTCATGGAAGCAACAACGTCATCCGCGGTCATTTCCTTACCGTTATGGAATTTTACGCCTTCCCGTAATTTGAAGGTATATGTTAGGCCGTCATCACTTTTTTCAACAGTTTCTGCAAGCACCGGTTCAGCCTGCTGCTTGCTATTTTGGGCTACAAGTGTTTCGTAAATGTTCAGCGAAACATCGATCGCATCAGAAGATGTTGTCAAATGTACATCTAATGTCGGCGGCTGGGCACTCATCGCAACTTTTAATGTACCCCCATATTCCGCTTCTGCAGAACCCTCGCCTTCCTTTGGCTCATCCTTACTGCAACCAACAAGTGCAAAAACAACTAATGCAACAATCAAAAGGACAAACTTCTTCATCATTCCATTCCTCCCATTTTCACTTTTATAGGAAAGCGCTTTCTTTTTATTCATACATACACCCCTTTCTTCAACAGTACCTTTCCAACCCCCTCCTCTATGTGAATCTCAGTACCGTATGGTGCCGATAATTCTGCCAGCCGCTCCAATACACCAGTATTTTCACTAAGAACTGGCCAGCCGCGCTCAAACCTTTTCTTTCCAAACCCAAGTTCCAGCGGATGCAGATGCAATTCTGTAAGCTCCCCATTCTCCATCTTCCAAATCGGCAAGACGGACTCCCATATTTTCGGATTAACGCCCAAGCCGATCGAGTTGTCTTTGCTTCTGACATCCAAAGCATCCGCAACAGTATTCGTATGTGATAGATCATAAGCCTGGTAAAAATCGGATGGCAGGTGGGTTACGGTGTCATTTTGGAAAATGAAGTTTCCTAGACTATAGAAAATAGGTCTATTCTTATAAACTTCGATGCCACGCACTAGATGAGGACCATGACCGACAACTGCATGCGCCCCTTCGTCAATGCATGCCCTCGCAAAGGTTTCCAAGAACTGTGCAGGTTGTTCTTTATCATCCGCTAGCATTTCATGTGCATGGATGCTGACAAGTACATAGTTCGCTTGCCTTTTCGCTTCACGGATCGCCTTTAATATCCGGTCCATATCGTTCGGAATAGGCGATGTCGTCTTCCCCTCTTGTTCCTCTTCCTTGAACAGATGCCCGCCAAATTCGAATAAACCATCTTTCCGTTCAACCTTGAACCCTTCTTTAATGCTCATATCCCGGACTGCGTTGATCTTCGTTGAAGCAGCAATCTTTTTTAAGTGTGCGAGCTGCTCTTGCGTAACATGATAAATAGTTTGATAGCGAAGAGGATTGATGCCTGGCCTCCCGATCATATCGGGCCGTTGGTCACCAGCTACCCAAGATTCGTGGAATGTCGACGTAGCTGCAATCATGGCTACACGTCCAGCTTCCGTCTCCAAATACCTCGGTTCACTTGCACTTGCAAGGTTCATTCCAGCTCCGCCATGAACAAACTCATACGTATCCAAATTCCGTTCGGTTGCCTTCAAACCTTCTATGGAATAATCCAATGTATGGTTATTCACCCAACCGACCAAGTTAAAACCGTAATCTTTGATGTCTTGCAAAGCAGCAGGTTTGGTTTTCGCCCAAGTCCCTCCGCTCACTGCCCCAGGGATTCCTTCACCGTCATGAACAGTAATTTCCAAATTGGTGAAACGCACATCAGCCTTTTTCAGCAAACCGGATAACTCCAGAAAGCTTTTATCCTTACCCGGCAACCGCCTCGTAATGAATGTGTCTCCAGTTGCTGTAAAGATCATCTCTCCCACTTTTCATCCCTCCAATGAACATCGCCGTAAGTCGCCTTCTCCTTTACTCGTAAACGCCCCATTTTCAATTCAATTACGTTAATTAAGGAATTGTCCCTTATTGTTCCGTTAATAGTATTAAAAATAGAATAGTTTGTCAATAGTATCTTTTCTAGTTTTTCAATAAAATAAAAAAATACTAACTTCAGTGGTGTCAAAAATACTGACACTACGCCTAAGTTAGTATGCTAATTGAATAGAAGAATCTATTTATTTTTCTATAAAAAGTAATTTATATACTTTGCGTGGCCTGCCTTTTTGACCGGATTGTTCTTCTCCGGAAATTTCAGCCATGCCAGCACTCTCCAATTCAGTGAGGATCCTTCTGGCATTCCTCTCCGTGCTGTTCATCCAGACGGCTAATTCTTTTGCAGTGACATGCGTTTTCTTATAATGCAGCGAAAGCGATAGAATCCGATTGACAGTAGCAGGACTTATATTTGCTTGCGCCATTTTTTCACTCCATTTTGCATTGTAGTTACGGTTATCATATGAAATGGAATTCTGTTGATCTTCGAATTCAGTAATCCGTTTAGTCTCATCCACAATGATGATACATTGACGTTGCTTCACTCTTGCATATTGTGTTGCCAACCTTGCATTCTGCTCGGCTTCGAGTGCAGTTATCCCATACCCGAGACCAATCCGGATCGTGAATTTACTATGCACGTCCGCCTCCATGATCAAATCAAATAACGATTCCTTTTCCAGCTGAAATTCCACTTCACCACGAGTTGTATAGATGAAATAGCGGCCATCACCTATTTCAACGTAGGAGCCATTAATTTTCTCTGCATAGTTGAGGAGCAGTCTTTTCAGTTCCAATTCTTTGTGCTTCATTTTATACGTAAATTGGCTATCCAAATCAGATTCGGATATTTCAATCCCTAAAATCGCGATTTGCGCTTTCCGGTACCATTGAGTCACCCCGCGCTGTTTCAAATACTGGATAATTAAACGGATTGCCATCATATCAGGTGTGACGCGATAACAAGGTATACCGCTCTTGCGCAGCGAATTATACACGTTGTTTATGCACGTTACAGCTACATCCACTTTGCCTTGTTCATAGAGTTTCGTATGGAATTCTATAAGCTCGGAATTCGGTACATAACCGGTATAGGACAAGGAATGGATAGTAATCGAACGTAAAGAAGTCTCCATTAGTTCTTCTGTCGACTGAATGGTATCCAAACTAATGTTTTTAAATATCTTTTTCTCCTGCAACTGTGCTTCAAGTAACGTTTTATATACACTATTGCTATTTTTAGGTACGAAACTTCCTTCTTCACTATGAATAAGATTGTGATGCAATGCAAAATTATACGGCGCCTGCCCCGAAAAAAACCATTGATCCACGAATTGTTTATTTTGCGGAATTATCGTCTCGATGTCTTCCATTTTTTCATATGGGAAAATCATAAGTGTAATCTCGTCGAACTCTTTCACTGCCTTCTTAACAATCTCAACCGAGTCACGGGGTCCAATAGCACCCAATCGAATCTTCAAATTCCACCAACCCCCAAAATAATTCCCACTTTCATGCTAGTGTACCATTTACATATATTGCATGAAAAGAATTGTTCAGGAATTGTGTCGGTGCCTGTGCACGGCACATTTATGACAATTCACCTAAAAGTATGAAAATACAAAGAAAAGTCAACCGTTGCCTGTATGGCTGACTTTTCACTTCTGGAATATACAATTGTAGTTAATAAACTGAATTGCGTGGTGCACAGGCACCGAAAAGGCACAGAAAAGAAATCACTTTACCACTGAATGGTTTCGGGATACTCGCCAGCGTACTCAACAGCACTTGAAGTCACCCCATTTTGTTTTGCCATCTTCTCGATTTCGCGCTTGATTTTAATGTATTTAGCGTCCATGTTAGCTACTCGTTTGGCTGCAATACTCACATTGGCCAGTCGCTTCTCTTTATCCATTTTCAAAAATTCGATATTAAGATAATCAATATATTGGGTAAGGAAGTTCTCGTAATAGCCGACAAAATTAGGCGTCAAGGACCCCTTTATCAGCCGGAATTTGCTTTCCCCTACCGTACTCTCGAGACAATCGCCAATCACTGACTGAAATAGACGGATACGAGCTGGAGTGGAATCCCAGAAATGTTTTCTGTGTTTCGCCGATAATTCAATGAAATCATTCAATACAAACCCAAGAAACAACAATTCCGGCCAAAGTATTTGGATACGAATGTACACATTATTCTCCGATTCGATTGGAGATGTCATCATTTTCTCCGAATCGAGACCATGTGGCACAAGAATTATTTCCCTTTGCCCCCTCGTTGCCTGATCAAGTTCTTTACACAAACTCAGGATCCGAAGCCGTACTTGCTCATACCCAGGATACTCCCCTTCTTCCCCTACAACCGAATATATCGCTTCATGCAACGAAACAAAGTCATTTTTATCTCCTGAAAGATGGAGCCCCGCGTAATTTGACGTATTTTCCAACCAGATCATCTGCAATTCTCTCCTTGTTGTGTAGGTAATAATATCCATAATAACACTCCAAGGAAAATAGTTCCATAAAACTACTCAGGTGATAACTGAATAACTAATGTATCGCACAAGGCACCCAAATTGAGCTGAAACTCTTTCCTATTACTGACTTAGTGAAAATTTTCATATGGTACTATTATCATATTACGAGAGAAGGAGGTTATGTTTTGAAAAAAACGATAGTTGGCCTATTTATTGCGGTTTATTTTTTGTTCGCAAGTGTTTCTGTTCATGCTGCCGCTCCTACATATTCAGATGTCCCCCTTACTCATTCCGCTAGCAAGGAAATCGAATATCTTGTCGGCAATGGAATTTTAACAGAAGCCCCGTCATTTGGCGTCAATGAAACAATTATGCGCATCGAAGCTGCTGAAATGATTGTAAAGGCGTTAGGGCTGGAGACGGAAGGGTTACCCGATGTCGATTTCATTGATGTAAGCCCTTCGGATAAATATTATGCAATCATCCAGGCGGCAGCATCCTCGGGATTCATGACTGGAAATGCAAATCAGGAGTTCATGCCCCATGGTCAGTTGAGTCGGGCGGAAGCCGCTTCCATTTTGGTTTCTGCTTTCAGTTTGGAGGGCAAGTCACAAACGCTATTCCGCGATGTTCCTGCATCCTATTGGGCGAGCCATGCAATCGGAATACTAGTAGAAAATGAAATTACTTTCGGTTATTCAGATGGACTGTTCAAACCGACAGCTTCATTGACAAAAGGACATTTCAGTACCTTTTTAGCAAGAATCCTTAACCCGGAATTCAGACAGCGTCCTGCCTGCTATTCTACGGAAAACAAAAAGTCATACGCTATAAATGTACCGGTGACGAACGTATGGCATACCCCTGGCAAGACCCGCCCTATTGACGAGATATCAATCCAAGCAAAACCGGATATGAAAAAATGGTCATCCCAATTGACAATATCCCAAAAGCTTTGGCTCATAGGAAAAACCGACACACAGGCGTTATACGGGGATCCTGTCGAAATTATAAAATCTAGCGGGAACTGGCATTATATCGCAATAAAGGATCAAGCGAAAACCGGACATAAGAACGGCTATCAAGGTTGGGTCCCAAAATCGCATGTTGCCGCCTCCTCTATCAACGATACGAAATGCCCAATTGCAATTGTTGATGCAAAAATCGCCACACTCTACAATGTGGCGAAATGGGATGACAAACAGAAATGGTTGGATGTGAGTTACACGACAATCCTGCCAGTCGTGGCAGAACACGGTCAGTTTCTGGAAGTTTTAACCGTGGAAGGCAACACGAAATTCATGTTGAAGCGCGACGCCAAAGTATACGCGGATTACGCCTCTATTCCAAAACCGACGGCCAAAGAGATCATTGACAGTGCCAAACAGTATTTGGGACTTCCATATGTATGGGCCGGGACTTCCGCATATGGCTTTGACTGCTCCGGCATTATCTATTCCGTCTATAAAAACCACGGCATACTTATTCCGCGGGATTCCTTCGTCCAAGCGACTCACGGAAAAGCGGTTAGCCGGAGTCAGCTGCAGCCAGGAGATCTAATGTTTTTCGCACATAATGGCGGTAAGGGAGCTGTATATCACGTATCGATATACATTGGCGAAGGCAAGATGATCCATGCCCCGAACTCTTCTCGCAGCATCGAGATCATTTCAATCGACACGCCATTATATAAGAAGAATCATTCCGGTTCGCGCAGATACTTGACGTCGAATTAATCGATTATATAAAAATCCGTCCACAACTTTCTCTTGTGGACGGATTTTTCACATGCGTTGGCGCTTTGTTCCGAAATTGTTTCGGTGCCTGTGCAAAGCGCATTTATGACAATTCAATAAAATACATGAATATACAAATGAAAGCTTGACGGCATATATCCCGGCAAGCTTTCCATTTCAACAATATACAATTGTAGTTAATAAACTGAATAGTGTGCTGCACAGGCACCTCACTACTTTTAATAGTTAATCAACGAAGGCGGCCTGTCACCAACCAATCCTGCAATCATATTACGGATAGCCAGTTCCTCCATTTTGAATCTTGTTTCGGCTGTGGCTGATCCGATATGCGGAAGCGTCACGAGGTTCGGCAAGGTTAAGAAAGGATGGTCTTTCCCAATCGGCTCATGTTCGTACACATCCAACCCAGCGGCCCATATTTCACGGCTTTCCAATGCAGCCGCCAATGCGGATTCATCTACCAATGCACCTCTCGAACCATTGATGAAAATGGCAGTCTCTGTCATCAGGCCAAACTCTCTTCGCCCCATTAAATGAATCGTGTCCTTTGTCTGCGGCGCCATCAGACAGACAACATTCGCTTGCCTTAGCAGCTCATCCATTTCCACATAGACCGCATCTAGCAAGTTCTCCGCTTCCAAATTCCTCTTACGATTGTGATAGAGAATATCCATCCCAAAGCCGAAGCGTGCCCGTTTAGCTATGGCTTGTCCGATTTTCCCCATTCCGATGATGCCAAGTGTTTTTCCGTGGATATCGACGCCGAACTGAGACGGTGCTAGCTTCCCTCTCCATTTTCCTTCTTTCACGTATCTGTCCAATTCCGGAATTCTTCTGGCAGTCGATAGCATCAGACCAAAAATGGCATCGGCAGTCGTTTCCGTAAGAACATCCGGTGTGTTGGTGGCAAGGATACCTCTCCTCGTCAGTTCTTCCACATCCAGATTGTCATACCCAACAGAAATATTGGAAACGACTTTCAATGAAGGAACCTGATCCAGAAAAGCCGCATCAATCTTCATTCCCGTTCCGATTAACCCGGTTGCCGTTGAAAGTTCTCTTGTAAAGCTGGAACTTCCGGGGCAAGCCACGACGACAGTGAACCGCTCTTTCAGTTTGTGAATGCCCTCTTCAGAAATCGGACTATAGACGATCACTTTCTCCTCTATTTAAATCACCCCTCTAAAAATATAAAAACAGGACAGGAAAAACGCACTTCCAATCCTGTTCTTCAAATGAATTACAGATCCTCTTGTCCATTAAGAATCTTATCACGCACATACTTCAAGTGATCATACATCTTCCGATACGCTTCAATTGAATCCCGCTTTTTCAATGCTTCATAAATTGCGGTATGATACTGGATTGTCAGCTCCGGCTCTCGGTACTTGATGAGGGAATCGGTCTTTTCGTGGGCAATGAGCAGGGACTCGATCATGCCTTCGACAATTGGATTCTTTGCGCTATAGGCAATAATCCGGTGGAATTGTTTGTCGTACATCCCGTAATCTTCATCATTGCGCCGGATGTTTTCAATCGTTTCCGCCAGCTCCTCCAGTTCTTCGTCCGTGATCTTCTCGGCCGCTATCGTCACAAGTCCGAGTTCCAGCGTCATCCTTGCTTCGATGACAGCTGGAAGGTTGTTGATGGAAATGGCAAGCATCGTCCTGAATGGGCCGCTTCCGATCTTTTCACTGATGAATGTGCCTTCACGCGGCTTCCGATGAATAACTTCCAGTGTCTCCAGTGAACTGAGCGCTTCACGGACGACAGGTCGGCTTACGTCCAATTGTTCCATTAGCAGCACCTCGGACGGAAGCTTGTCTCCCGGCTTTAACTTTCCGCTGATCAGAAGGGATACAATCTGATCCATCACCTGCTGAGCAAGGCTATTTCTTTTTACAGAATCAACTTGATAGAGTTGCAATACTAGTCACCTTCTTTCATTTATAGTCCGACAAAACGACAAAGTAGTTGTAAATCTATTATATTCTCTTCAGGAAAAAAACGGAAGCCGGATTGAGCCCGTCCTATTTACCGCTATCAAGTCGCGGCACTATGATCTATAGGAATCTGCTTTATTTCACCGACAAAGAATGCATAACAGATGATAGCTAACACTGCGTGAATTCCGACATACAGCAGGGCCAGTTCAAACGACCCTGTCCACTGCACAAGGAATCCGATGACGACCGGCGTGATGATGCCAGCCGAATTACCGAACATATTAAAGAGTCCACCGTTCAAGCCAGCATTTGTCGGATTGGATGTTTCCGCAACAATGGCCCACCCCATGCCTCCAAATCCCCGCCCGAAAAAGGCGAATGACATGATGACGACCAGCAAGACAATCGATTCGGCTAATTCTGCGAAGATGATGGACATAGAGCACAACATGCCAACGATGATGGGAGCTTTTCTTGCCTTTGAGATCGCTATCCCTCTCGCTACCAGATCATCCGAAAAGCGGCCGCCCCAGAGCTGACCAAAAAAGGCAGCCATGGCCGGAATCGTCGACACTAGCCCCACTTCCAGAACAGACAGGCCTTTCTCGGTGACAAGATAGACCGGAAACCAGGTCATGAAGAAATATGTAATCGCCGTTACACAATATTGGCCGATATAAATACCGAGTGTCATCCTGTTCGTCAGCAACATCACGATAGGTCGCTGTTTCCACGGAAGTTTCCGAGGCTCTTTTTCCTTTTCACGACGTTCCACTTTTACTTCCGTTTCCACCTTGCCACCATTCACTTCTCCGGTAGGATCTCTGTAAAAATTCATCCATAGAGCCGCACAAACCGCCCCAACTATTCCAAAGAAGAAAAAGACATACGTCCAGCCGAAGCTATGGGCTATCCAACCGATCACCGGACCGAAAAGAACGATGGCGAAGTATTGCGCCGCACTGAATATCGATGCGGCTCTTCCCCGTTCCGAAGGCGGGAACCATTCCCCGACAATCCGCGCATTGGCAGGGAAAATCGGGGCCGATATCAACCCACATAGAATTCGTAGGATAAAAAGACTGATCAAAGCGACGACCGGTGAGAGGAATCCCGTCACACCTTGCAGAGCGATGACAGTCATCCAAGCAATTATCACCGTTCCATAGACCTTCCCTGACCCGAATCGGTCCAGAATGAGTCCGCCCGGGACCTGTCCAAGGACGTATGCCCATCCGAAAGCCGAAAACAGGAAGCCCATCGCTACGTCACCAATCCCAAGATCAGATGCGATGGGGGCACCTGCGATGGAAAGGACGGATCGTTCCGAGAAACTGACGGCCGAAAAGAAGAACAACATCAACAGGATTCCGTGACGGGTCTGCATCCTGCGACTTTTCCGTATGGCAATAAAAGCACCCACTCCATGACTTCCTTTCATCCCCCAAACGCTATGTTCCGGTTATTTGCTGAAAGAAAAGCCAGGCACCCGCCTGGCTCTTCCATCTCATCATTTTACAAAGGCAGTCCTGATTGACGTGAAGAACACACTCGCTTTATCTCCAATACTTAGGTCAGTCAGGACACCACCACTTGCTCTGTTTTTCTCATGTAATGGGAGCCGGGTTGAACAGGACCAAATCGTTCCGGATCCCCCAATGGTCGGCCCACGTCTGACGGCGGCCGCTTGCAACATCGATGATCGCCTGGAAAATCTCTTCCCCGACCTCTTCAATGGTCGCTTTCCCATCTGCGATCTTTCCAGCGTCAACATCAATCAAGTCACGCCACTGTTCAGCAAGCCCTGTCCGCGTAGACACTTTGATCACCGGTGCCATTGATAAGTTATACGGCGTGCCGCGGCCCGTTGTGAATACTTCAAGATGCATACCCGATGCTAGCTGTAGCGTTCCGCACACGAAATCCCCTGCCGGTGTCGCCGCAAAGTTCAATCCGTTCTTCCGGACTTTCTCGCCAGGTGAGAGAACGTCCACAATCGGCGCACTTCCGGATTTGACGATGGAACCGAGCGACTTTTCCACAATATTAGATAGACCGCCCTTTTTATTCCCCGGGGTCGTATTGGCGCTTCTGTCCGCAAGTCCCCTTACCAAATAATCGTCGTACCATTTCATCTCGCGAATCAACGCTTGCCCAACTTCTTCAGTGACAGCACGTTTCGCCAGTAGATGGACACCATCCCTGACTTCCGTCACTTCCGAGAACATGACAGTCGCACCGGCCCGTACGAGCAGATCTGATGCGTGTCCGACAGCGGGGTTCGCGGTGACGCCGGATAGCGCATCGCTTCCGCCGCATTGCATGCCAACGGTCAACTTGGACAGTGGTGCCTCCACCCGCTCACGCTTGTTGAGACGCTCCAACCGCTCACGCGACATCTCCATGATGGTTGTGATCATTTCAGAGAACCCTGATCTATCCTGCAAGAAAAGGACATCTGATGCACTTTCACCTGCATCAAGCCGATCAAGTGTCAATTTCTCGCAACCAAGTCCGATAATCAGCAATTCCCCGCCGAAGTTTGGATGGTTTGCCAGGTTCCTGATGGTACGGATCGGAATTTCGGAGCCAAGCCCGTCAATTGCCACTCCGCAACCATAAGAGTGGTTAAGCGCCACAACGTCATCGACATTCGGGTAATTAGGAAGGAGTTCCTTTCTGATTTTCTCAACTGCGAAATCCAAGACACCCGTTACACACTGAACGCTTGTTGTAATTCCAAGAAGGTTTTTCGTTCCGAACGAACCATCCGGATTCGGATAGCCCATGAAAGTATAGACACCCTCCATCGGCGGAAGGGGCTCGGTATTCCCGCCAATTTGCAATTCCGAAAGTGCAGGTGGTTCCGGCATTTGAAGCATCGTCTCGCGAACCCAACTCCCTTTCGGAATCAATCGGTCTGCATAGCCGATCACCTCGCCATATCGATAGATCGCATCACCCTCCGCAAAATCTTCCAAGGCAATTTTATGCCCCTGCGGAATTCTTTCGGTAAGTTTCAATCCATCCTGGAGAACCGCCCCTGCTGGAAGCCCCCCGTCATTCGCAATGATGGCGACATTATCCAAGTCATTCATCTTAATCGAAAGCGGGGGAATCCTCACCGTATTCCCAGCCATCACATTTCCCTTCATTTAATGACCCTCGAATTCATTCAGTGCATTCAACAATGCCTTAATATAACCGACTGAATACGCAAAGCCGAGACTTGATGCCTTCCATCCGATATTCGAGTATTTCCAAGCTTCGTTCAGATCTGCGGTATCCCCGGCAAATGTCGGAACATGGTCCGGGTTCAGGCAGCCACTATACCCGACCTTACGCAGTTCAAGTAGAATCTTGAACATATTCAAATCCCCGTCATCTAATAGGGCTTCTTCGAATGCGCCCGCAGTCGGCAAACTGCCGCGGACATTCCGGAAGTGTACTAGGAAAATACGCTCTTTGCGGCCGAAATGGTTGATTTCATCCAAAACTAGGGAAGATCCACCCGCTTCAGCTCGGGTACCGATACAATAGACGAATCCAACATTCTTGTTTGGGAAATCATCAATGATCCGGTTCAGGCCGATGCCGCCAAAAGGAGAATCCGGATGAGGTGTATCGGACGGGTGCATTGCGACTTTCACGTCATAATCCTGTGCGAGCGGTACAATTTCCCGGTAGGCACGTTGGAAAGAGGCCCACCAGTTCTGCAGCTCTTCCTGACCGGGAGTTTCACTCTTCTCTTTCAACAGGCCGATGCTCTCGCCGCGTGCAATGGCGCCGCCGCGTTGAATTGCTTCATAGCTCAACCCGCGGCCCTCAAAGACATCTCCTTCGAATCGCTGCCGGACGATTTTAATCCCCGCTTCGCCAAAAACCCTTACAGCATTCAGCGAGTTTTCGAGTTCCGCAGCACTGCCCTCTTCATTCTCCATAAAACGTCTTGAAATATTCGGCAGTGTGACCCGGTTAATATCAAGCCCGAATGAACGTACACGCTTTTTCAATCTCAGCAGCTCATCGAGATCAGGGAAACCCTGTTCAGAGACTCCTTTGAACCCCTGTCCGTTGCCGAAATCAATATAATCAATTCCTAATTGCGCCATCTGTTGCAGGTCAAGATCAGTCAAATCCGCTGTATTGACAGTTACAGAAACATGCATCATTCTCGTCTCCTCCAGATTCCAACAATATTTGAAGCCCGGGGCCGATTCAAGATCGACTGTACCCGGGCCTGTCCCTCTTTTTATCTTTATAATTCAAAGACTTACTGGCCTTCGGTCAACTTATAAAGTTCTTCATATTCCGCCTCGATTTCGGCGAGCTTCTTGCTTGCTTCCTCCGGGTTCAAATAAACCGGGCTGAGCCAGGACTTTTTGATTTCATCCTGATATGTTTCATTTTCAACGGCCTTGCTCATTGCTTCGGTAAAAGTAGCCACGACATCGTCAGGAGTATCTTTCGGGAATGCCCAAAGGAATACTTTATCCACCACAAGATCTATGCCTTGCTCTTTAAACGTCTTAATGTCCGGAGCATCTTCGAGTCGCTCTTCCGCCATTACGCCAAGTGGCACAAAATCACCGGATTCAAGATAGCCTTTCACCAGACCAAGGGATGTCGGGACGATGTCCACACGACCGCCGAGAAGTGCAGTGATTTTGTCGGAAGCGCCGCCGACGTCCACAATGTTGAATTCGACGCCTGTCTGCTCTTCAAATTGGAGAATTTGCATATAGGTCATCGAACCGACTTCCGTTGCGACACTCACCTTTTTCGGATTGGCTTTGGCATAGTCAACCAATTCATCAATCGTTTTGAACTCCGAGTTTTTGGAGACTAGGAACGTATTCGACTGATCCAGCACCCCTACACCCGCCACTTTCATATCGGAATAGGTATAATCCACAAGCCCATAGATTTTGTTAAGAATGATTGAATTATGGAAAGCAAGAACCGTGTAGCCGTCTGCTTTTGCATCATTCACTTTCTGGGTACCTGCTGTCCCGCCTGCTCCCGTGACGTTCGTAACGACTAGCGGCTTGCCAATTTCCTTTTCCATTGCTTTCGCCATAATCCGGGTGTTCAAGTCTGTGTCACCACCGGCCCCCGCTGGTACTACAATTTCAATCGGCTTCGTCGGGTAGTTTGATTTTGTATCCCCTGATGCTTTTTCCGAATCCGAGCACGCTGCCAATCCTGCCACGAGTGTAATCGCAGCAGTACCGATCATTAGTTTCTTAAAAATTCCCTTCATCTGTAAATCCCCCATTCCAATCTTATTTGGTCTTTCATTGTTCCCCTTCTAACAGGTTGAACGATTGGTCATTGTTGCTTCGTTTCTTCTTCCAGTTGCTATAAATTTTCAGTCCGATCGATCCTACTGTGATGATGAGGAATACAGCCGCAATCGGGGACGTCAAGAATGGCATAAAGTCACCTTGGGACATCATGAGTCCGCGGCGTAAATTCGTTTCAAGAAGCGGTCCGAGAATGAACCCCAAGACAAGCGGTGTCAACGGGAATCCAAACTTGACCATCAAGTATCCTAGTAGACCAAAGAAAAACAGTGCGCCAATGTCGAACACACGGCCATTCTCTCCATAAGCGCCGACAATACAGAGCCCAAGGATGACAGGCATAAGAATGTTCTGCGGAATACTGAGCATCTTCACAAACCCTCGCATCCCCAGGAAAAGGAACAGAATCATGAATAAGTTTGCGACCAACAATGCGGCAAAGATGGCGTAGACGATATCGCCATTATTCTGAATTAGCAACGGACCTGGTTGAAGTCCGTGAAGAACGAGCCCTCCGAGTAGAAGTGCCGTTACCGTATCACCAGGAATTCCAAGCGAGATAAGTGGAACGAGTGCGCCCCCGATCGCCGCGTTGTTCGACGATTCAGATGCAACTACACCGTCCGGAACCCCTGTACCGAATTTCTCAGGATTTTTTGAGGAATTCTTAGCAGCTGCATACGCGACAAGATTGGATGTTCCTCCCCCGATACCCGGCAGGATGCCAATTCCAAGCCCAATCAAGCTTGACCGAAGCCAGTTCCAACCTTGCGAAAGATACTCTTTCAACGTCACTTTGTAACTGATCTTTTTCATATCAACTTTCAAGTTATCCTTCACCGTCTTCTCGGCATTCGTCAGAATTTCCGAGATTGCGAATAACCCGATCAAAACTGGCAAGAGTGAGAATCCGGCATTCAAAGATGTTGCACCGAACGTGAAGCGCGGAAAGGCATCAATCGGCGCCGAACCGACCATCGCAAATCCGATTCCTAGCAGCCCGGCCATCACTCCCTTTGGCAATGAATCTCCAGACAAACTAGAGATGAGCGATAGGGCAAAGATAATAATTGCAAAGTATTCGAATGGACCGAATTGAAGGGCCACTTTGCCTAGCGGCGGAGCTATCAAGATCAGGACAAGAATACTTAACAGACCACCCATGAAAGAAGCAACAATCGCAAAGTTGAACGCTTTCCCCGCTTCCCCTTTACGCGCCATCGGATAGCCATCGAATGTCGTAGCGATTGATGATGGCGTTCCAGGAAGCTTCAGTAAAATCGCAGGAATCAACCCTCCGGAAACACCACCGATATAAAGGCCCATCAGAAGAGCCATTCCATCAATCGGATGCATTCCAAACGTGATTGGAAGACAGATGGCAATCGCCATCGTCGCCGTCAGACCTGGAATCGATCCGAATATCAAGCCAAGGATTACCCCTCCCATAATGAGCAAAATCCCTTTAATCGTAAGAATAGAAGCAAAACCGCTTACTAACATTTCAACCATTTTCCCACCCCCTTATAGAAGTCCAGATGGCAGCATTATGTAGAACACATTTCGGAATACATAATAGATGATCACGGATGAAACGACCGAGACAACCGCGAACAGCAACCAACGCCGCTCCAACTTTGATGAAAGAACCATCATCTGAATGAACATAAATACCGCAGTCGTGATAAGAAAACCGACGATAGGCATTATAACAACATAGAAAGCCATTAAGACAAACGACACAATCACCGGCTTGTAGGAAACTCCTTTATCCACGGCTTCCGCATCTTCAGCCTTTATTGTTGAATCAACTTCCTTTGCGGCTTTCACCTTCTTATATCCCTCGTAGATAACCGCTAGGCTCACGAGTGCAATCAGAATTGAAATCACTTGTGGCATGAATGCTGGTCCAATCGCCGTAGTCGTCATCTTTTTAAAGCTCAACGTTGCAGTAAACATGACACCGCTTACAAGAAGAAGTAAAAAACCCGACTGGACTTCCCTATTTTTCAGAACCATCCCAATACCCCCACCCCTTTGAACATTCTGTTAAACTATTCTAATGGTATTACAATTATAATGTAGTGTCAATGACTATTAGTACATAAATTTAGATTATTCATTCTTGGGTCATTATGGAAAGAGGGGCGACAACAACAAAACAACCACCCATCCTCACAGTTTCCTGCGGGGTAGGTGGTTGTTCACACAATTCAATTCGGTGCCTGTGCGTGGTGCATTTATGACAATTCACGACCAGGCATAAAAATGCAACAAAAAGTCAGCCGGTTGCTTAAACGACTGACTCTTCATTTCCGAAATATACAATTGTAGTTAATAAACTGAATTGTGCCGGTGCCTGTGTAAGAAACATTTATAACAATTCTATACGTGGTATAAAAATGCAAGGGAAAGTCAACCAATTCCTTTCATAGCTGACTTTCCCCCTAGATACTATTCAATTGTAGTTAATAAACTAAATAGTGTGCTGCACAGGTACCGCAAATCAAGAACGTCTATTGAGCCCATTTCATTCGCCTATTATGCCTGATGATCATCAACACAAATCCGCTTGCCACTACTAGAGAACCAAATAGTATCCACTCAAAAAGTTTTGTCGACGAGCCGAGTAGTCCAAACCCGGATGATGCAATTCCACCGCTGTCGATCATTCCTTTTGTCATGGCGTGAACCGCCACTTTATTTATTCCTTCTGCTGTAAAGTCGAAAACGAATGCAGCGTTAAGCCCTTGAAAATCATTTCCTAGATGCTCGGGAAAACGAATAGTAATATCAAGATTCTCTTCACTGCCGCTTGTGATGTCTCTATCTGACAATGAAGTAAATGCTGCCATTTTACCTTGATATAATTCCAGCTCGCCGGCTTTTACTTCCAATAATAGCTCGTTAAACAGCTTGTCATCTCCACTGGTTCGGTTTCGCAACTGCATATGGTACACAAAATCTTTACTGCCAGTATTTTTGACTGTGAGAGTACGTGGCGCCCAATCACCAGGCTTCATGTTGCTGACATCAAATAAAGTTTCTTTTGGTGAAAGGCTTATATCAACTTCTTTTTTATCTGTGGCGTTTGTTTCATCTGCAACCGCGCCCGTAGTAGGAAACAAACATATTATGCTAATCAATAATAGAATCGGGAAATATCGAAACAGTCTTATCATGATAATGTCTCCTTACATAACTAAGCGATCGATTCAGGAAGAACTTTTTCCGCCATCTTCTCCCAAAATATCCGCTTGTTTTTTCTGAGGCAATTCGATTTGGGACAATACTTTCCAAATTGTAACCGCCGAGTAGATCAGCAACAGGAATCCAGGGATTAACAGAAGAAGAGCACCATTCTTGGATTGCGCAAAATTAGCAAAGTAACCGACGTAAGGTACTGTTAAACCGGTATACACTGCTACAACATTGTCAGGAAGAACTGGATTCATGTCCTCTGCATTGTTGTTATCCCCTTTTGTCCGGTAAAGAACGGAATCCCCATTCGAAACCACTTCCGTAATTCTATGCGTAATCAACATCTCTTCATTTTCCCTAAAGGTGATGACATCACCTGTTTTAAAATTAGTTTTATCTTCAGCCAGTTTCACGGCAATGATTGAACCGGTTTGGATTCCCGGCTCCATGGATCCCGACAGGACTGTTTTTATTTGATAACCTAAAAGTTGCGGCTCCCCGCCAGAGGCTTTCGTGATTACTACTACAGATGCCACTGTAATAAGTAAGACCATCAGTATGCCCGATACGAGGTTATTCACCCATTTCATTACTTTTATCTTTTTCTTGTTCTTGTTCTCTCTCATTTAAATCACCCTCCGCATTTTCTTTTTCTATTTCTTCATTTATAGCTGCGTTTGTATCATCTTCTGACCCTATATTTTCTATGGAATCGTTGTCGGGTTCTGTTTCTGTAGATTCGGTTACGGGCATCGTATCTTTGTTTTCCGGTTGTATTTGATCGTTCTCCACGTTTTCAACGCCAGCTTCTAGTTCCTTTGGAGACTCACTGACTTTTTCATCTTCCGTGATGTTATTCTTTTCACTTTCTTCATTTGAATCATTTTCTTTATTTCCACATTCCGCCTTGGTTTCTTCACTCGATGTTGCATCTTGTTCTTCCTCAGAGTCATTTTCACCCTTGCAATCTACTTCGATTGGCGCAGTGTCTTCTTCATCTTCTTCGCAGTCGACCCCAATTTCATCGCCCGATATAACTTCTTCTATTCTTTCTTCAACAAGGTTATCTTCGGTGCCATCTTGGTCGATATTGATTTCATCGCTTGTACTTATATTCTGTTCATTTTCTTCCAATGACTCTTCCTGACCTACAGTGCCGATATCAACTTCTTCAATCGGAAGTGTTTCACTTTCATTTTCTTCAGTAAGGATGTCTTCAATATTCTCGCCGTCAACATTAATTTCTTCCTTTGGTGTAGCATCCGTTTCATCTTCTTCACCACAATAATTCCAAGTACCAGCAGTTATCGTTGACGGGACTGTATTTTGATTGCTGAAAAATGCAGACGTACCAGACGACATATAACTAGTGCCAAAGATGGCTAAATAACATATAGAAGCAATCTTTAAACTCAGGAAAAGACCTTGATAGTTTTTCTTATATCTGCGCCTACGTTCCTTGCGCTTGCGCATTCGATCTATTTTCATGTTTTTCAAGCTGTTCCCGCCTTTCGGAGTTTTATTGCTAGAATATCCTTAAATATATTCCTCAATACACAAAAATAGAGTTATATGCTGAGAAATATATATAAGATATGTCACCGGCGGCTTGTTGAAATAAAATGAGGGAGGAGAAGGGCTCTCCTCCCGGGTAATATATTATTTCGATGTTCCAGCTGTTTGCTGTGCATCAAACTGCCATTTCAATTCCAAAGTTGCGCCTTGGTATTGGTTTTGGTCTTGATTATTATCATTGAATCTGAATTTCACATACATAGTATCAGTAGTACCAGCCTTGATTCCACTTTTTTCTCCATCTTGGATTCCAAAGAATGAAGGTGAAACATTTTTAACAGCATCCGGTGTCATGTTCGCTAGGTCACTCAATTTCTTGGATGCAATCACATTACTATCTCCAAGAATGCCGCTCTTATCTTCGTTTCTAAGGAAATCAACGTAAATGTGTTCGCCAAATCCCGCTACTGATTCAGTGTAGCTTGTAGTTAAAAATATTTTAGAAATGTCAAGGCTGCCCTTGTTCTCCAATTTGAAAGTACGGTTCATCCAGTCACCTGGTTTAATCTTATCTACATTGATAATAGTTTCAGGGTTCACCGACAAATCCAATGTACCTGCAGCGAATTGATTCGTGCTTGTTTCAACATCGTTGAAATAAGCATAAGTGCCTCCGCCAATCATACTTACAGCCAATGCTCCAGTTGCGATGCTCATTGCTAATTTTTTCTTGATATTCATGTAAAATTCCTCCAATTATTTTAGTTTTTTGTTTTTCCTGCGTACTTTCTCGATCAATCCGTTAAAGCAGTGTTCCCACATCTTCTTGCGTATTCTACAAAGTTGAATTGGTTCCATGCCGTTTTCATAGTCTGTTAGCTGTTTTGCTTCTAATTTCTTTTCGACGCAATGAATTACAATTCCACTCTAAGAAGTTTTCGGCTGGATCACTATTGCTTGCGAGCTCCCCAACCAGAATAAATGAAGTAGAATGCCAATTTCTTAGTAGGTATTCAATTTCAGATGGTAGCCCCTCCTTCTTATCAGCCAATCTCCTCCTTTGGGCTCGTTTGATTACTATGAAATGGAACTATATTCAGTATAAGCATAGGAAAACAATCCATCCTCCCTCAAATGGGTGATTTTTTGCAACTCGGCATTCTTCTTTGGAATGATTCTTTGGTATACTTTCGTGCCAGGTATTTTTAGCTTCATTTAATAGCATTTTTGCAATTCCCGGTTCATGCAAACCAAAAGATATGAAACGACGGAATAGACTAAAACCTCTCAAAAATAGTGCTTATCCACTTCGAAAAATCGACAAAGTTTTTACAATTAATTGGATATACTTAAGTGACAAAGGAATTAGTTAGGAGACTAGGAAATACATCCTCTATCTGGGCACCTTGGATGTATGGAGTCAGTGGTGCAACCGGCCTCATTTCATGTGAACGCCTTTTATGTGAAGCGTTCATATCTTTTGAGTGAGGGGGCAATGTATTGATGAAAATTGTGTTGGTGGATGATCAAACGCTCGTCCGCAAAGGGGTAATCTCGATTCTTTCATTACAGGATACGATAGAAGTATCCGGAGAGGCAGGGAACAAGCAAGAAGCGCTTCGATTGATTCAACGGGAAGAACCCGATTTGGTTATCATTGATTTCCAATTAGGACAAGAATCTGGATTAGAAGTGATTTCTGAGGCGAAACGACTGGGTTACAAGTGCAAATTTGCAATCCTTACCTATTCAAAGGATCTGACATCTTTCGAACATGCAAAGGCACTCGATGTGGATGGGTATATTTCACTGGAAGCACATCCCGAAGAACTCATTTATGCTCTTCATGTGATTTACAGGGGAAGGAAGTATTTTGATCCGGACATCATAGAACTGTTGTTGCAAGCAGAGAAGAAGCCGCAAGTTGACAATAGCTTTATAGAGCAACTTACCTCAAAAGAAAAAGAGGTATTGCAAAAACTTGGATTGGGATTTTCAAATCGACAAATCGCCGAAAGATTATTCATTACGGAAAATACGGTAAAAAAACATGTTGGACAGGTCTTATCGAAACTGAATCTTGGTGATAGAACGCAAGCTGCACTATACGCCAACACAACAGGATTGGTGCAGTATAAGTATGATGTGCTGGTTTAAGGGATGCCTGGTTAAGGGTGCCTGTGAAAGAAACATTTATGACAATTCATCTGTAATCATGAATATACAAAGAAAGTCAGCCATTTTCCCTGAACGGCTGACTTTCTTACGTGCAATTATAAATTCGTAGTGAATAAACTGAATAGTGTACTGCACAGGCACCAAAAAAAGAATAAGGAGAAGAATAGCTCTTCTCCTTCCCGCGCTGCTATTACTTCGATTCTCCATCTGTCTGGGTTGCCTCGAATGTCCACGTTAGTTCAAGTTTATCCCCTTGGAATTGGTTCTGATCTTTGTCGTTATCGACAAACTCAAATTGGACATATAGTGTGTCAGACGTGCCGGATTTCAATCCGCTATCTTCTCCAAAGAATGAAAAGACTTTCTTTTGTACCGCGTCTGATGCAGTGCCTTTTAATTGATCTAAAGTAGTCTTGTAAAATACATCATTCGGTTCGTTACGTCCACTTTTATCATTATTCATTAGGAAATTGACTCTAATATACTTGCCGAAGTCTTCTGTGTTGTCACCTTTTTTGTCCGTAATCTTATAGTCTGTAGTTAAAAGCACTTTAGCTATATCAAGGCTTCCATTGTTTTTCAACTCGAAAGTGCGGTTCATCCAGTCACCAGGCTTAATATTCGAAACATCGATGATTGTCACAGGATTCACGGCTAAATCCAATGTACCTGTAGCGAATTGATTTACGCTAGTTTCAACATCATTGAAATAAGCATACGTTCCGCCGCCAATCATACTTACAGCCATTGCTCCAGTTGCAATTCCCATTGCTAATTTCTTTTTAAGACCCATTTAAATTTCCTCCTATAACTTCAAGTTCTTTACGTGTGGCCAGCAATAAATAGAAGCATAATGCCGTCTTGTTCCATTAGAAACAAAATTGCAGATTCGAGTGCCACATTACTCGCCCACCTCCTCCTTTTGTCCATCATTTTCGCTATAAATAGACCTATATTCAGTATATCCAGGGAAAAGCATATCCTCCTCCCTCCAACTGGTACTCTTTCCGGGTTGGTCTACCACTTTAGAGGGGGGGATTCATATCTTAGTATTGCGGGAGCTGGTTTTATAGCTTGGATGTGTAGTGAATAAACAGAATGGCGTGCTACAAAGGCACCAAAAAATAAAGGAGAAGAATAGCTCTTCTCCTCCCCGCACTACTATTATTTCGATACTCCAGCTGTCTGAGTTGCTGTAAATGTCCAGTACAATTCTAGATTTGCGCCTTGGTAGGCGTTTTGATCTTCGTTATTTTCATTAAATCTAAATCTTACTTCCAGTTGATCCGATGTACGGCTCTTTAAGCCATCTTTTTCACCATCTTGGAAATATATCTTTTTGCCATTTTCATTTTTTTTGTCGTTGCCTTGACCTTTTTCAATCTCTGGGGATGTATTATCAACTGCATCGGCTGAAAGTGCCTTTAGAGTGCTTAAAGTCAAACTTTCAAATACTATACTTTCGCCCTTATCATTGTTTCTAAGGAAGTCTACCACGATGTGGTCGCCAAAACCTTCCACTGATTCAGTATAATTAGTAGTTAAAAACACTTGGGAAATATCTAAACTCCCGTTATTCTCCAATTTGAATGTTCTATTCATCGAATCACCAGGCTTCAAATTGTTTACTGAGATAATGGTTTCCGGATTCACCGCTAAATCCAATGTACCTGCAGCGAATTCATTCACGCTCGTTTCAACATCATTGAAATAAGCATACGTTCCCCCACCAATCATACTTACAGCCAATGCTCCAGTTGCAATACCCATTGCTAATTTCTTTTTAAGAGCCATTTAAAATTCCTCCAATGATTATCAAATTTTACTTGCGTCATTGCTTTGTCCATAGCCATTCAAGTGCCTGTTTGAATTAGTTTTTTGCTTCCAATGTTTCACCTATTATCTGTAATGGCTTCTTTCTCAACCTGAGGTGTTTTGGAGCGAATTTCTCTTTGCCTAAGTTCTTTCCTGTCCAGAAGTAGAATGCCATATTGTTTAATTAGACAAGGCTTAAGTACCTCATCACCCCACCCATCTCCTCCTTTAGAACTTTGTTTTACTATAAAATGGAACTAGTTTCAGTATAGCCAGAGAACAATAAATCCACCTCCCTCGAATGGATACTCTTTTTCTTGTTGACACTCTACCTTAGGGGGGGATGGGTATTATAGACTTCCGCACCATTCGATTTAACTTACATTGGTTGAATGGATGCCTGGATGCCTAAGATATTTGGAGTAGTGGGTGCAATAGGACTCATGTCCTGTTATTGGAAGGGTTTGTTGATTGAGGGGCAATTCAGAGATGGCCGGGGCATTTGGATGGTGTGCCGGTCCAGTTTGTCGACTGAACGTATTTCCAAGGATATTATCATATTTTTTGATATGCGGGGTTAGGAATTTTATAGCAGTAGAGGTGGGGGGTTAACGGAATACATAGAAACAAATTATGAACGTAGATGAGCGTACAAGCGTGGATTCATATTTACGAGCGTTGCAATTCACACGTTTAACCCCTCCCCTATACAAAGGGAGGGGTTAACAAATGACATATTACACTACAACTTCAACAACCCTCCCCAGCTTCCCAAATCCTAGCCTCCAACTCCCCCCAATGCATTTCCTTCTCTTCAACTGTCCATCCTATCAAAATAGCCATATACTCAATAACTTCTTTTTTCCACTTATTCACCCAGTCGATGTCGAACAATACAGCCCCCGTCCGTCGAATGAAGTAATCGGCCGGGGTGAGGGCCATTTCTTCTTCGATTGCGTAGTGAAGGGTCAGTTTGATGGATAGCGGCAAATTGGTTTCATGCAACACTTGGTCCGCATACTTAATCACCGATTCCGTATTGGTTCCATATGTCGCAAGGATGCTAGTGGCATCGACCACTGAGATTCCCACCTTTGCGACGTCACCAGCTCTTTCGTGTATAAAACGCGAATAATCTTCAGGTTTCTCAAAATCCCCGCCTGACAACTTCAAACGCTTCGTCACTGATTTGGTGCAACCCACACCATCCACTCTAAGCTGCTCACAAACCATATCCGTCACCGTCTCCGCCATTTTCCGATACCCTGTCAATTTCCCGCCAGCGATTGTAATCAATCCGGTGTCTGATGTCCAAATTTCATCTTTTCTCGAAATCTCGGACGGTCCTTTTCCTTCCTGCCGGATGAGCGGGCGCACTCCTGCCCAGGAGGATTCAATGTCTGTCATCCCAAGCCGCACTTCTGGAAACATGAATGCAATACTCGCCAATAAGTACTGCTTATCCTCTTCCGTTATTTCAGGATGAATCAAATCGCTATGATACTCGGTGTCTGTTGTACCCACATACGTTTTTCCGTTCCGCGGAATTGCAAATACCATCCGACCGTCCGGCGTGTCGAAGTAGACTGCTTGTTTCAATGGGAATTTCCCGTTATCGATGACGATATGAACGCCTTTTGAATGGAATAAACTCTTCCCTTCTATATCCCTATCCATCCCAATGACATCTTCAACCCATGGGCCAGTTGCATTAATGATCTTTTTGCCAAAAGCATGATATCGATTTTCATTGAACACATCTTTAAAATACAATCCCGACACCTTTCCATTCGCATCATACGTGAACGACTCGGCCTTCACATAAGTTAGCAAGTCCGCTCCATTCGCAAAAGCAGTTTTCGCCACTTCGATTGTCAACCTGGCATCATCCGTCCGGTACTCCACATAATAGCCTGCTCCGAGTAATCCTTTCCTATTTAATAGAGGCTCCTTTCTCAATGCTTCTTTCTCCGTCAACATTTTCCGGCGCTCTTTCTTCTTCACGCCCGCCAGGAAATCATAAACCTTCAATCCTAACGAAGTGGAGTACTTTCCAAACGTACCCTTGCGGTAAATCGGCAAGAGCATCCATTCGGGGTGAGTGACATGGGGGGCATTCCGATAGACGACCTCCCTCTCCTTCCCCACTTCCGCAACCATGCCAACTTCAAATTGTTTCAAATATCGCAGTCCACCGTGGACAAGTTTCGTGGAACGGCTTGAAGTCCCCGCTGCAATATCCTGCATTTCGATGACAAGCGTCTTCAAACCTCTCGTCACACAGTCAAGAGCTATGCCCGTTCCGGTTATTCCGCCCCCGATAATGATGACATCGTATTGCTTGTTTTCAATGCTGCCCAATAGTTCCCGTCTGCCGGTAAATGAAAATGATTTCATCTGTAAAACGCTCCTATCATTGAAAAAGGCCATTACAATAGCCCTGCTCAATGCAGGGGGATTGTAATGGCCTTCTCTCATAATCTCTGACCTTATAAAATTTTCCTTTTCCTAACATCACGCTATGGTATTATAATAGTACACCACTTCACATTTTTCGAAAGGATGAATTAACTTGAGTCTAGTTGACATGGTCGAATCCCAAATGATTGCCTCCGTAAAGAATGAGGAGGATTTACAGCACGCTCTCACATCCAATTGCAACATTGTCTTTCTTCTCACCGGGAATCTGATGACCATTGCAGACTATATTCGACAGCTGCGCGAGGCGGACAAATATGTCTTTCTCCATCTCGACTTTATCGACGGACTCTCCAATTCTAAAAATGCGCTCAACTACGTCGCTGAGTACTGGAATCCTACAGGAATCATAACAACGAAAAGTCATATTGTTAAAATGGCGAATGAAGTTGGGTTGAAAACCATTCAACGCATCTTCCTCATCGATCGCGCTGCCATTAAAAAAGGGATTGAGATGGTCAAATCCTGTCAACCGGATGCCGTCGAAATTCTTCCTGGCATCATTCCGAAAGTCATCGACCAGCTCTCAAGGGAACTTGATTACCCAATAATTGCTGGCGGATTGATCACTAATCTGTCCGAAGTCCATGAAGCCCTGGAAGCAGGTGCTTTGGCGGTTTCCTCCGGTGACCCTGCAATGTGGAAATTCGATTTATAATGTAATAAGATCTTTGACGCTATCCAATACGAGATCAGGTAGATGCTCGGTACTTGCAAGCATTTCCTCAGTCGTAATGCCTGAAAGGACAAGCACGGAATGGATACCAGCATCATTCGCCATCTTAATGTCCGTTTCCAGGCGATCACCTACCATAAAGCAGTCATCCGCTTTCATACCGAGCACATTTTCCAGTACATATTCAGCCATCAACGAAGACGGTTTTCCAGTGATCATCTTCACCGGCTCGCCAGTCGCGCCTTCAAGCGCACCAATCATCGCGCCGCAATCCGGGATTTCACCATCTTTGACCGGACAAGTCCGATCAGGATTGGTCGCCAGTATTTCGGCCCCATTCCGCCATGCTTGGAAGGCATTGTTCAGCTTATCGTACGTGAATTGCCGGTCCCATCCTAACACAACATGAGATGCGCTGGCGGGAACTTCCGCCAGCTTTATGTTTTCTATCGCCAGTTCCTCGAATAAAGGCTCTTCCCCGATGACGTAGGCAGAATCACCCTCACCCATGACCGTTTTCAAATAATGTGCAGTAATATAATTAGAATTAATGACCTCGCTAAGCTCAACTTCAATCCCTAAACGATTCAACTTCTCAACGTACTCTTTGCGATTCGCAATTGATTTATTCGTCAGGAACACCACTTTATCCCCGCGCTCTTTCAACGCTTTTATCACTTCCGGCGCCCCATCGATAATATGGTCGTCCAGATAAATCGTTCCATCCAAATCAAAGATAAACCCTTTCAACACTCTCACTCCAAGTCAGTTATACCTAAAACAGTATTTGTGTACAAGCTCACACTTCACTCTTCCAATTAAAGACGTTGTTTTTTCCCGATAAAACTGGCAATGCCCTGCAAAACTAGTACTAAGACGATGAGGACGATAGACATCGCTGCCGCTGAATAGTACTCTGCGCGAAGTATGTTCTGGAAGATCGCCAAACTCATTGGTGCCCATTCAGGCGGAGCCAACAGGATCGAAACACTTGCCTCTTTAATGACCGTAATAAAAACAAGTACGGATCCGGCTGCAATTCCAGGCAGCATTAACGGTCCTACGATTGTAATCGCTGCGGTCAGAGGGGTGGCGCCAAGATTCACTGCCGCTTCTTCAATATCCTGTTTGATGGCCCGCATGGAACCCATCGTTGAACGGACCATATACGGAAGTCGCCTGATCGTATAAGCGATAATCAAAAGTAAAGCAGTCCCCGTCAATTGCAGCGGCATCGTATTGAATGTCTGTATCAACGCGATCCCGAATGCGATTCCCGGCACGACCAATGGAATGGACGCGATAAAATCCAATTTCGCTGAATTCTGTCTGACGACGAAATACGATACAAATGTTGCGATGATAACACTTAACACCAACGCGCCAGTCGCGAGCATAATACTGTTTTGGATATTGCCCATCGACGTTGAAAAGATCGTTTTATAGTGGTTCAATGTATAGCCGCTCGGCAATAAATCCTTGCCCCATGTCGTTGCAACGGATTGAAGTGCCACGGAAAGCATCGCCAATAGCGGAATCAATACGACAAACAGAGAATAGCCGGATAGTACGCGCGTCAATAACTTATTCTCAATGAGCTTCTGCTGCTTCGGCTTTCCGGAAACGGAGCCATAGTTTTTCCCCTTCGTATATAAATGCTGGAGATAGAAGAAGAATGCCGCCACGATCACCATGACAACCGTCAGAATGGCTGCCCCGCCCCAGTTGAAGAATCCTGAAATCTCTCGATACGCTTCAACGACGAGCAAATTCAACTCTTTTGGTGCCAGGACAATCGGACTTCCGAAATCCGAGAAGCTCACCGTAAAGATGAGCAATGCGCTCGAAATGACCCCTGGCAACGCAAGCGGGAACGTCACGAAGATGAAGGTGAACCAGTTTTTCGCCCCGAGATTTTGGGAAGCCTCTTCCAAACTGATATCACTAACCTTGAATGCCGCCACTAACGGCCATAATGCGTAAGGGAAAAAGAAGAATACTTGCACCGCAACGACCCCGGCCATCGAATAGGGGTTCAACAACATGCCTTCCCCGCCCAGCGCGTTATAGATTTGCGTCACCCATCCAGCCCGTCCGAACATGATGATAAATGCATATGCAGAAATGAACGTCGGTACGATCAATGGAATCATGCATAATGCGGAAATCGTCTTTTTAAAAGGCATTTTCGTCCTTGCAATCCCATATGCAAGGGGAATACAAACAAGGATAATGATGATGGTAACGGTAAATGCTAGTGCAAGGCTGTTTTTCAATGCAGAGAAATAACCTTTGCCCGAGAAGATCCTTTTATAATTATCCAATGAAATGTTCTTGAACTTTTCAAGCGTCGAATTGAAAATGGCCGGATCCGTCAAGGAGCCTAATAGGTTCGTCGGTTCACCAGTGAAACTGACAACGAACACGGAGAGAAGCGGCAGCAACATGAACAGGCCAAAGAATGCATAAATGAGGACTTTTACGACCGTCAACCCATTGAAGCTGTTTTTGATACGGTTCATATTAACAGCACCCTCTCGTGGTCCACAGTCAACTTCACTTTCTTCCCTTCCTCAAAAATATTAGCTCCTGAGGAATACGTTGTATCGACAATCAATTGATAGGAGCCGACTTGGACGTCATACCTGACGATCGACCCTAAATACGTGGACATGATGACAGTCCCTTCAATTACATTCGTCTTCGCGTGATCAATCACACTGTCCGCAGCTTCCACTTTTACGTGTTCCGGACGGATGATGACATCCACTTCTTTTTTCTTCGCTTTATTGGATGAACGGAGTAAAAACCCTTCCCCTTTGACGACAGTGAATCCATTCTCTTCGCCTTCAACAGTGCCTTTCAGAATGTTCGAGGTACCAACGAAATTTGCGATGAATGGCGTAGACGGATTACTGTATAGCTCTGTCGGAGTTCCGATTTGAACGATTTCGCCTTTATCCATGACCGCAACACGGTCCGCCATGCTCATCGCCTCTTCTTGGTCGTGCGTGACGAAGATCGTCGTAATGCCCAAATCCTGTTGAATCGTCCGGATGGTGTTTCGCATGGAATGCCGTAATTTCTGATCCAAGTTGGATAACGGCTCATCCATTAGAAGAACTGCAGGCTCCATGACCAATGCTCGTGCCAAGGCCACCCGTTGTTGCTGGCCGCCCGACAGTTCACTCGTCAACCGTTCCGCATGATTTTCCAACTCAACATACTCTAAAATTTCCATTACTTTATTCTTCAGATCTTCCGGATATTTTCCGAACCTCTTCGTCAATAGACGTGCGTAGATCCCCATTTGTTTAATCGGATTGCTTGCATTGAGCTGCTTGATGTTCAAGCTGTATGCAACGTTTTCAAACACATTCATATGTGGAAATAATGCATAGCTTTGAAAGACCATACCGCAATTCCGTCTGTTTGCCGGAATCTTTTCCACTTCACGATTTCCTATGTAAATGGATCCCGATGTAGGATTTTCGAAACCGGCAATACACCGCATCGTTGTCGTTTTCCCACATCCCGAAGGACCGAGAAGAGCGAAAAATTCGCCCTCCTCGATATCAAGGTTAATGTCGTGAAGGGCAGTAAAGTCCCCAAACGTTTTTGTCATGTTCTTAATTTTTACTGACCCCATACATATTCACCCTTATTTATTGAAATTTGTCTTTCCATTCGTTACGAACGCGATCGTAGTTTTCATTCACCCAATCGATATCAAGATCGACAGCATGCTCTTTCACCTTATCAAGCGTCAATGGAGTTTTAGATTCCACGTCCGGGTTGATCGGGATATGGTACCAATCCGCCATGATCTGCTGAGCTTCTTTTGAAAGAAGGAAATCCATGAATTTCTTGCCGCCTTCAGCATTCGGACCACCTTCAATCAAAGTTGCAGGGTTGACAAGCACCGGTGTTTTATCAGGAACGATGAAGTCTACAGTTTCACCTTTAGCCTTTTGCTCATAGGCCATGAAGTCAAAACCGACGCCGATATGCGCTTCACCCATCGCTACGGCTTTAGTTGGAGCTGAACCGGAGTCAGGGATCGAGTTCGCTTGCTTTACAAGTTTTTCAAAATACTCCCAAGCTTCGTCTTCACCTTGCTGCATCATTTGGTCCATAACCATTAGAGTGGCGGTACCGGATGCTGCAGGGTTCGGGAACTGGATCTTCCCTTCCCATTTCGGGTCAAGCAGATCTGCCCACGTCTTCGGGGCCTCTTCTTCAGTCACCAAGTCGGTGTTATAAGAAAACCCTAATACGAACAGTTCTACGCCGACATATTTACCGTCCTGGTGCTTTAATTTAATGCCATTCTCCACAACATCCCAATCTGCTGCGAAATCCGGGATATAAGAAGCAAGGATTCCACGATCTACTGCTGCTTCAAACGGAAGGATTCCTCCACCGCCGTACCAGACGTCCGCTTTCGGATTGTCCTTCTCAGCCATCATCTGATTGACAAGGATATTCGTCCCGGCGTAATGTACATCGACTTTATCGCCATGTACCTCCTCATACTTCTGAGCCAATTCCTTCGTAAAATCAGGTGTTTCCGGTGAATAAAGAGTGATCCTGCCCCCTCCTTTTCCATCTCCGTCACCTTCTGAAGCTCCCCCTGCACAACCGGCCAGCAATCCTGTAGCCAACAAGATACTAGCAGCCAATCCACCAAATCTTTTCATGAAAATCCCCCTAAGATTTTATTAGGCAAGAAAAAAGAGAGGAACGCCAAATGAACCCCTTTTCCAGAAAGGGCTTACATTCTAGGCTTTCATCTCATCGTCTCTGCCTATATTCAACTACCCATAGTATACAGTAGATTCATACAATTGCAATAGTATTCTATTTTTTAATAAACATTATTTAGATCTTTCACTCATTTCCATAACCATATTGGTTATGAGTCTGTCACCCTACGAGGTGAACTAGTTCATTTGAAATGGAATTAATAGCGCTTCCGGTAATAAAGAATTGTTTTTAGCCCCTTTACAATAATTTAACTTTCAAACAATTGGGAATCATGTATACTTCTAACCGATTGCTACCTAGGTTGCTAGATTGGCGATCTAATTCGAAAGGAGGAATTGGGATGATGAAAGGAATTATGAAGTGGGTAACCCTTGGCGTTGTCGCACTGGTGGCGGGTATCGGCTATTTGTTCGGCGCTGGAAATCTGGCGAGTGCCGATCAAACCGTACTCGTCGAAGAGGACTTTGAGCAATTGGATGGCGTGATGCCGGAAGGATGGAGCGTCATTCAAGGACAAGCATCCGTTGAAGATGGGGCACTGAAGGTAACTTCGCCTTCGTCAGCTTCACCGGCGAGAGTGCTTGTACCGCTCCCCGATAAGAACGGAAACATCGTGTTTGAGGCAGATATGACTTTCGTTTCCGCAGTCGAAGATACTCGATGGGCATCAATGATGTTCCGTGTGCAATCGGCGAATTATCCATATTATCAATTCGCAATCCGGAGAGGTACGACAGCGCTGAATGGCGCGGAGTTTGCAGAGAGGAATGCCCAGAACAAATGGGTCGTACCCGAAGCTACATTCTTCACGGAAAAGTTCGAGTACAACAAGCCTTATCGAATTAAAATCATTGCAAGCAATAATCGTGTTCAGCAGTTCATTAATAACAAACTTGTCATCAATACAGATCAAGCATCCGGTTTACTTAACGGCGACATCGGCTTCCAAGCAAACGGAGCCACCGTCCTATTCGACAATGTGAAAGTTTCATCTTTCGAGCAAGGGTTGCCGCCAGTTGAAAACGCGGGCGCTTTCCTTCCACAAGAGCCGGAGACAAATATCATAAACGCACCTACACTAATCGGACAATCCTTGGCTGCCTCCGAATCTTCAAATACAGCATCTGTGCTCCTGAAAGTTGAACAGAATGGCGTAGGTGAATTGGTGACGGATGGCGTGCCATTACGCGATGCACTGGCCAATGTACAAAACAAGCGCATTCCAATCTTGCAAATCGAAACGAAAGGCATTGAAGAAGTAATCATAGAAAGCTTGGATGCTGCACAGACGACTGACGTTCATATCGTCTCGTCCCATCCGGAAATCGTGAAGGCAATCACTAACCTGATGCCTACAGCAAGAGGTGGAATCGTCTACACGAAGAATTCATTCAACAAACATGACCTTAACGAACTGATCCGGACCGTCCATGCTAGCAATGCAAAAGTTGCGCTCATTCCGGAAAAACTTCTCGATGTGGAAAATGTCCACTACTTGCACACAAGGATGGTAGCCGTATGGGGAATCGGTGCCGAAGATGAAAACAGTGCACACGCGCTCATCCACACAGGAGCAGACGGCATCATCACAGATAACCCTGCCGCTTCCATTGAGGCGCTTGGAAAGTACCCTGAAAACACAATCGTCAAACGACCGATCGTCGCCGCCCACCGTGGGGTCCCGTCGCTAGCCCCTGAAAACACAATGGCAGGGTACCGACTGGCTTACGAGCTTGGCGCGGATCAGATCGAAACGGATTTACAATTGACGAAAGACGGCCACCTGATTATCATGCATGACTTGACCGTGAACCGGACGACAAATGGGACGGGTGCGGTAAGCGATTTGACGTTCGATGAAATCCGTCAGCTCGATGCAGGCATTAAATACAGTGAAGAATTCGCTGGAGAGCAAGTACCGACATTCAAAGAGTTCCTTCAAGAATTCAAAGGAAAAGACGTCATCCTTCTCGTCGAATTGAAAGGCGTCGGCATCGAGGAGCAAGTGATAAGGGAAATCGAAGAAGAAGGGATGGTCGACCAAGTCGTCCTGCAAAGCTTTGACCTCGGCAGCATGATCGATTCCTTTGAATTAAAACCTGAAATCCCTGTCGGTTACCTGTATTCCGCTGCAGTGCCAGCAACGACAGAAGCAAAAATCAAAAACGCCCAAAAGATGATGGACTACGGAACATCGAATCAAGTCACATTAAATGCAAGCTACGGAAGCACATACGAAGAATTCATCACGTATATGCGCCAACGCGGCATGCTGACGATGCACTGGACATTCCGTGCTGAAGAGCCTTTCCGCGATAAACTCGCACAAGGACTCGTCGGCCCCATCACCGACTACATGCAATGGCTCACAGATTCACCGATCAGACTCGAAACACCCATTAAGAAAATCAACCTGAAGCCAGGCAAAACATCCACAGTCCAAGCAAAAGCCTTTGTCAATTACCGCACCGCTAAAAAGGAGAACATCGCATCCGAACTGTTTGTCGCTGATGACAACGGCGTCGTCAAACTGACTGGCAACACAATCGAAGCTGTCTCTCCTGGAACAGCCCAAGTATTCGTGAAACACACATTCACCATGCTAGGTACGGAGTGGAATATTGTTGGAGAGCCGATTGAGGTGATTGTGAAGTAATTATAGAGGAGTACAGGTGAAAGATTGCAAATAGCATTTTTTCACCTGTTTTCTTAATGAATTGATTAAACGTGGCTTCTTGTTTACGAGCGCAAAGAGGAAGTTTACGAGCGTGGATTCCTGTTTACGAGCGCACAGGTGATTTTACGAGCGTAGATTACTATTTACGAGCGTGAAACTGAATTTACGAGCGCTGAGTCCAGTTTACGAGCGCGAAATCCTTTTTACGAGCGGCTACACATAATTAGTGAGCGCCGCCAACTTTCGAAAATTAATATTTGATGAAAGGCCTCCCCTAACGTGCGGGAAGGCCTTTATGTTATCTACTATAAATAACCTCTGTAGCAGAATTTCGATCATTGGACAATATCTTGTTATTCTTCTTATCCCTAGATACCTCATACTTCTTGAATCCATCTGGCAGGTCAACTAGTACATCCAGGGAGTCTGCCCAGAAAATCGGCTCCACTTTAATGCTGCCTTTTCGATTTGTATTCTTATAGACAACATTGTTCGTACGTGTGGAAGGAGTGTAAGTGATTTTTGCTTCTTTCGCAATAATCGTTACACCATTCATTGCCCCAACTCCACCCAATTCATTGTTGGATAAGGCAATAGAACCTTTCAGTGTAAGTTTCTCTTTAGTCTCTTTCTTCTCGGAATTACCCACGTATATTGCACCTAACCTGGAATCTTTCAATGTTGTGTTTGATAGTGCCAATGAAGCTCCATTTCCGCTTACTTCAATTAGATGATCCTTCATTTCTTTCCCGGCAGCGAAGTTCAGATTGTCGATGACAACTGACGAGCTGATCAGAAGTCCTTCAGCGTTTCTTTTTGGATCCCCTTTGGAATTAAGAGTTATCGTCTTTCCATTTCCGTTAATGGAAATTGCCTCGTTAACTTTAAGTGGTTTGTTGGTTGTGAAATTGTCGGCAATGTTCATTCCCGGAGTCTGCTTTTCTGTTTTTGTTTTACTTAACTGTGAGACAGCATGAGAAAACTCCAGGTCATTGTCGATATGATAATAGGCATTTTGTATTTTTGTGTAAAGATGTAAGTCCGCAAGTTTAAAATCGAACTCTCCATTCCCATCTGTCCAAAATGCAGGAGCCGGTACACCTTTAGACTGGTCATTATGCTTGTTGCCTTTCCCAGTAACGATGATTTTACTACTTCCCCGATCCGCAACTAAATTAACCCCGCCGTCTTGGTTATTCGTTGTTTCAACGTTGGTTAAATTGACGGTTGTCGGGGATGAAGTTCTGGATGTATAGACATGCAAACCGCCTTTGGCATTGGATAGTTTCACTTTATTCAAAGTAACGGATGACGTATTATCCGAAACGATATTGTAGCCCGCGAAGTTCGTGACCTCAGCATTCTCGAAAGTGACATTGTCGGAATTGACAAGTATTCCATGGCCTCGTGTATTGAAATGTCCGACCAACTTCACATTCTGCCACTTTGCATTCTTTGCATTTTCATCAAATGTAATGGCAGCTTCTTCGGATTTGTACCGTAATCCATCAGAAACTTTAATGGCCGCTCCATTAATCGCTTGAATCTTTACATTTGGATAGTTGATCGCTACTGGCTTAGTGATCGTAATATCTTTAGAAATCGTTATTTCAGGAACCTTCAAAGAGAGTGCTCTTTGTAATTCAGTTTCATTTGTAATAGTACCTGTTGGAACAGCAATTTTTGAACCGGCAATCGAAGTATACGATCCTTTAGTACCTACGACAGAGAATGTGGAGTTATTCAGGAAAGTTACTGTATCGTCCGTAAAGTCAGTTGCAACTTCCAACCCTAAACTGCTGACCCGATAAGTGATTCCAAATATCTTGTTCTTTAAGCGGGTATCCTCATAGAAAGTAACCGTCTTCCAGTTGCCACTCGAAGAGACTGTCGAGTAGGAAGTGGAATATTGGTTCTTTCCTTCGGTCCACGTGAATGTCCCCGCTTGGCCGCTCGTGTAATTCCCATTACCAATGGAGAGATTTGTCAGTTCCAGCGTTTGGTTTGTTTTTACGTCCCCAGCATACATTTTAGTTTTCGTAATCATCTTATACTTCGTAGGATTTTGGTCAAAAGTCATGGAGATGACTCCATTGGCGTCCATACTTGCAGCCCGGATTGTGATGTCCTGGTACACTGGCGGCTCATAAGGAGGCGTCTGATCCGGGTTTTTGACTCCGTTAATCCGTTCAATTCGGTATTTGGCTGAATCGTAGTTCCGGATGACATCTTTAATGGATGTATTCCAAGGAATGAGTGCATTGGCCACCCAAGTTTGCGAGCTTACGTTAACATAGCCATCACGTGGAATGTCCAGTGTTGAGATGGTTCCAGCTGTATTGATTGTCACAAGGCGGTTCGTAAGGATGTTGAAGGTTGTAATCGTACCTGATCCATTCACTGTAACATCCCTTGTCGTGGAGACTGATAGCTTAGGGATAGTTGAGTAGATTGCCGCCTCTGACATAGAGCCCTCTAATGAAACCTCATTGACCCGGGAAGTATCATTTGTTCTGACAGTACCATTTGCTTTCATTGTAATGGATTGTGCGAATGACTTGTTGGTGAGTGTGAAATTCGTGTTGGATTTGGATAGTTGTACTGTGTTTAGCGTGGTGTTATTGAATGTGAGGTTAAGAGTTCGATTGGAAGTTGAAGTGTAATCGTTACTAGTCGTAGAACCTTTAATGTTCAGCGTATCTCCAGTGAAATAATTTTGTGTTTCAGAACCGAAGCTGAGGTTTTTAGTAACTGTCAGATCCCTGACATTGAGGTAATCGGCATCGATGACCAGACTGCCATTCAAGGTTGTGTTGTTTCCGTACAATGTAATTATATTGGACGAGGTTCCTGAGTTCCTGAGTTCAAGTTGCGTGATGGACGTCAGGGCACCTTTGTCATGATTGAAAGAGATTTTTGCGTTTTTTAAAGCATTGTAGTTTTGGGAAGAGAAGAAATAGCGCAAGGATGCAGGAATGTCGTAAAAGCCCTTATCAGTTTGCAGTGAGTACCCATCAAAAGTTGAAATCGTTGCATTCACAGTATCTGTCCGGTTCGTTGCCAGTTCGCTCCGGTGTACGAACATCGCCATCTGCCCACGGTCTACATATTGGTTTGGTGCAAATCGGGTAGGCGTGATTCCAAAAGTGATTTTGTTGTCAATTAAGGACTGCAAGTAGCCGGCGTAAAATGCATTTGCAGAGACATCTGTGAACTTAGCCGTACGCAATGGTTGCTTTTCGAGTTGATAAGCTAAGGCCAAGATTTTCGCCATCTGTCCACGGTTCAACGGATCATTCACTCCGAAATTGCCGTTCGAGTACCCATCGATGATGCCTGCCTCGTAAAGTGCCGCAATGTACTTGTAAAACCCATGGGAAGTCGGGACATCACGGAAATGAGGATTGCGAGCATTGTTCAGATCCAAATTCAATGAAATAGCCAATATTTTCGCAGCCTGGCCACGGGTCACCTTTTCAGAAGGGCGGAATGTCCCATCGGCATACCCATTAATAATGCCCTTGCCAGACATATACATAATCGAATCATAAGCAACATGAGATGGTGGGACATCCTTGTAATACGTTGGAGCCGCAGAAACAACAACAGGCGCTACAATGGCACTCGTCAGCACGGCAGCTGACGTCAAGAGCTTGACGTTTTTGTGTTTTTTGACCAAACGGTTTCCTCCTAATTTGTTCATTCCATAACTTAGACGACAGAAGTCAGTAAAAGTTACGCTGATTATTCAGATTATCTTATCCTTGCAAACTACTGATTAATCGTCTTTTCTTTTCTACTATAAGTGGACAACTAGTTTGTTATTCCAATTATCATTATATAGTTGGAGATTGGTTTAATTGATAGGTCCTATGAATGATGTTTGATATAGACAGCAAAGGACCAAGTATTGACTACACAGCCCTTAGCCCTTTAACAACTACTAAGGCGATCAACTCTTAAAAAGACAACCACCATCTCCAATGTTTCGTGGCAAGGTTGGTTGTTGGATGTTTCAGATTCGAAAAACAAAAAACACGCCGCGAGCAATCTAGCAATTGCTGGGCGTGTTTGTTTCAAACAGCGCATGCCTGATTCTTACTATCCCACTTTAACATCCAAATCCTTATAGCCGCCAACCGTTTTATGTTTAATAAGACGCATAACAAACCATGCAAGTACTGCCAACCAAATAACCGCTCCTAGCGCCAGGGAAATACCGTAGTCCAAGTTAAAGCCTTCCGGTGCATAGAAGATATACGTGCTGACCACCGCTGTCATGAATATTGCCGGAATACTGCAGATCCAATGGAACTTGTTGTTTTCCACGAGGTACATAGATGCGGTCCATAACATAACCGCAGCAACGATTTGATTAGATCCACCGACATAGCGCCAGAGGAAGCTATAATCAATCGTAGTTAGATATAGCGTTATTCCTGCTACTGGTATGATAAGAAAGGCTAATTTCCCTTTCCCATTAAACTCTTTCTTCGTCAGGTCAGTTAATAATTCAGCAAGCATCATTCTGGAGGAACGTAATGCCGTATCACCGGTCGTTATTGGCAGAATAACAATACCTAAAATGGCAATGAATCCGCCGAAAACACCTAGCGTTGATAGGCTAATTTCATTCACGATTCCAGCTGGACCACCAGCTGCAAGTGCTGTTTGCAACGCACCCGTACCGCCAAAAAAGGTCATCCCTGCTGCTGCCCAGATCATTGCAATAATCCCTTCGCCGATCATTGCCCCATAGAAAACTTTCCTTCCTTCACTTTCCTTTTTTAATGTTCGAGCTAAAATCGGACTTTGTGTACTGTGAAATCCAGAAATCGCTCCGCACGATATTGTTACCATTAACAATGGCCATATAGGCATGTCTCCAGGGTGTAAATTACTGAATGTTAAATTCGGGATGGAATGATCAAAAAAGAACAATCCAATGCCGATCGATACAGCCATGAAAATTAAGATAGCTCCAAAAATAGGATACACTCTTCCGATGATCTTATTAATCGGTAGAACCGCTGCAAGTATAAAATAAATGAAAATAACAACTAACCAAGTCGTAAAGTTAATTGGTGTGATTTCCGTCAGTAGCTGGGCAGGTGCTGCAGTAAATGCTGCTGCCACCAAAACCATTAACACGATCGAGACGATTGTGATAAGGAATTTCATGTTGCCACCTAAGTATTTTCCAACAAGTGTTGGAAATTGTGCTCCATTATGTCTAAGCGACAACATACCTGAAAAGTAATCATGTACCGCCCCAGCAAAGATACTACCGATAACAATCCATACAAATGCTACTGGACCATAAAGCGCGCCCATGATTGCACCAAATATCGGGCCGGTCCCAGCGATATTCAGAAGCTGAATCAAACTCGCTTTCCACCAGCTCATCGGCATATAATCAAGACCATCGTTGCTTGTATAGGCAGGCGTCGGATTCTTGTCATCGATGCCGAAAATTCGTTCAACCACCTTCCCGTAAACGATATAACCAACAATCAACAATAAAATGGATGCTATAAAAGTAATCATCGCTGAACCCTCCCTTTTCTGAATTTTAGATACAATGATATAACGAATAGAATCAACAAGCAATAACTTTATTCGATATTTTTCGACAAATCTATACAAACTTGCATTTATTGAATTGGTGCCTTTTAAATTCTATCTCCTCAAAAGTATCCCTATGCAAGACGCTGCTCTATAAACAATCAAAACGCCAATACATACCCGAACAAATCCTTTCACAATGGAATAACGGCTACTTAGGCGAATCAGCACTGTCAAAGACAACCACCTATCTTCACGACACTTCGTGGAATAGGTGGTAGTTTTTTGATTTCAATATTCAAAAAGTAAAAACACGCCCAGCAATCTAGCAATTGCCGGGCGTGTTTATTTCACCTATTATTCACATCTCTAATTCTATAAGTACCATCCATATGAATAACCACTTCATAGTTCTTCTCTTTCACGTAATACTTCTCGTTCCCCGATTTATTGCGGAAGTTTAACGTTTCGTATGTGGAAACAAGTGCATAATCCTCATAGATGGTTACCCCTGTTACGACATTTTCAATAAAGTCGAAGTGCATGCCTTCACCGGAAATCTCAGCAAAGTAATCCACAAATTCTTTATGTGCACTGCCGCCTGGCAATAAATAGTGCTCGATCTGGTAGAGGTCCTCGTTAGACAAGGCATCCTCGTAAACCGTCCGGAATTCCAGAATGAAATCCTGCAGCCATTCTTCGTAAAAGTAGACGTCCCCCTCGTAACCCTCAACATCGTCTTCACTCGCATCAGAATTATAGGAATCCTCATTGTAGAAATGTGAAGTCCCATAGTCATCGTACACACCAAAAACGGATGCGACCTGTCGATCACTCATCGGACTTTTTATCCAGTCATCAAATAAATACGTCATCGTGTACAGAGGAATGGAGAAGCCAATACGCCTGTTTTTTTCCAGCAGGAGTGAATTGATACCAATCACTTTTCCAGTCTTTGCGTCAATCAAAGGTCCGCCGCTGCTGCCAGTTTCGACCTGGACATCGATCTGATAAGCTTTTTCATAAAAGAAATCATCACGAATATCTCTACCTGTGCCTGTCAAATAACCGACTGAAGCGGAGTTTTCCAATCCGTTCGGGCTGCCTAAAGCGATCACTTCAGTTCCTACTTTCGTTTCATTTACCTCTGTCTTTAGCGGATTGATATCTTTATTCGCATCAGACCGGATAAGTGCGACATCATATGTATCAGAGATCCCGATCACTTTCCCTGGGGCTTCCCTGCCAACCGAATTCCTCACTTTCACATCAGTATAGCCCAATACGACATGAGCGTTCGTGACAATGTAACCGCCCTTGGCATACAGAAAACCTGAACCGAAACCATCCGTCGTCACAATGGTAAATACCCTCGGCAATGTTTCCTCGATAAGTTCTGTTTTCTCTTTTTCGACCGGCTTATTTTTAGGTCGCTCCGTAACTTCCCTTTCAATGATACGGACCGGCTGTTCCACAGGATCGTCTTTTTCATTTGCATCCCCAAGCGTCGATGTTTGCAGTGCTTCCTGTTTATTGATTTGTAGGAAAGCATATCCGACTCCGCCAAGTACACAGATACAGACAAAAATGACTAGCAGCATCCACCCTGTATGGCTCTTCTTCTGTATCGGTTTACCGCAACTCCCGCAAAAATTGACCCCCTTTGCGTTTTTAAACCCGCACTCCGAACAAAACATGGCAACACCTCCACCCTTAAAGCTTTATGCCTTATATCGGTCTAATTAATCAGTTCTAAAGTCTCTCAAACAGCCGATTGTATGTGATATTTCAAGACTTTGCCTTCTAAATGCTAAATGTGCTTTGCTGGCTGTTTTAATTACGGAACGAACAGGCTTTAATACGAGCGCAGTTTCCGATTTACGAGCGCGGACGGGAATATACGAGCGTAGTTTCCGATTTACGAGCGCGAGGGGAGATATACGAGCGGCGAGGCATGACATGCTGCCCAGTTGGCATATATCAGAGAGTAAGGACGTCACTTGCAACCGTACAATGCGTCATCCGTAATCTCAATAAACTGAGGATCACAAAAGGATTCACTATTTCCATACTCTCATCGGTGGGCTTAGGCTAATATTTAACACAATGCGAGGACATAAGTTGAAGCTTGGTTTTAGGATGAACAGTTGATAGAGGGACAACCGGAATGCTGTAAAGTTTGTTCCGGACGCCAACGCACGAGGGATAATACGTAAGCTTTGTTTCCAATTTTTATACGCTTCTATCTCTTCATCTGTGTTGATTTCAGGTGACTTATTTAAGTCCTGGTATTCAGTGATGTTGTCGGGTTCTGTAGTTTCTTGGAGTAGTGGATCTTCTGTCTGTTCAGTGAGGTCTGTTGAGTCTTGGAGGTTGGAGTCATCTGTTTGTTCAGTGGGGTCTGTTACGTCAATAGTTTCCAAAATAGCTTCCAATTCCTCCATGATTTGTGCCTCGATTGCTGCATTATCGACTGCAGCAAAGGTAGCGTTTGCTGGCAATGAAGTGATAACCAGCATTGAAACGAGGAATAGGCTTAAAATTTGTTTCCGTATTCTTTTTATCCATAATTCAACCTCGACTTTCCTACATCATTTTCTTCTAATCTACTAAAGTACAAGACTTAAAAAGAAGTTGAGAAAAAAGCTTAATTGAAGAATGATGAATGCTAGGATCACGAGGAGAAATATTAATTTTATTCGCGAACCTGAAACAAGTGACTTGATTGCTTTATATCCTTCCGTTTCCCTTGTTACAACAGCAAAATCATCATACCCTCGATGTTTTATCACGCCACATTTGATTGTAGAGCCAACTGCAGTTTTTTTAAATGTACTTGGATTTACAACAAGAGTGTCATTATATTTCCCACCCTTTTCCGAAACGAATAAGCTATACGCTCCATTATATTGGCGATGCAACTTTACGTTCGCCTTTTTCGTAACGACAAAATCAAAAGTTCCAACGTAATACAAGTTGTGTGGGTTTAAGGTCTTCCACACCCGTAAAAATGATTGTTTCATATACTTGTTCAAAGTTGGTGAATTCCTTTCTTTTGATGTCTTAGATGTTCTTTCCCCCCAGGTGGTGTAGAACCTTTACGATCCAGTTATTAGTGCCCGTCCCCCCTAATGAACAGTTTTACGCAATAAAGTAATTTGTTGCTTGTACTTCACCTCCTGTTGAATAAAGTTACCTCCTCACCAATAATGCAGTTGGACCCAGTATGAATAACCTGGTACCCTACTATTTTTCATGGTAAGGGCAGGGATATTCGGAGGTATCTATGACAAAAATACCCATAATAGACTATATACTTTATTAGCTTGGAAATACCTTCCTACTTTTTCCGAATTTTCAAAAACACTGTATAAAACTCCTAGAAAGATAAATTGCCCCTTCTAGTAGTGATAGCTGCTTTAGATAACTATTGTTATTTGACCAACAGGAAGGGAAATAACAATTGGAGAGGCTACGGGGAAATCAAACGTGACTGTCAGACGTGCCATTCTTAAATATCAAACTCAACTCTATCGAAAGATCCACTACATCCGTCCAGTAATGAGCGGCCTAGGCGCCAACCTCTTTAGCATTTTCCCCTTCGATGACCAGGGGAAAATGAACGACAGGGATATTGCTTTGCAGACCACATTCTTTGAGTTCCAACCCTCACAATGCCTCCTATGGTAAAATTATTGAAAAGCAAATTGAGGGAGACTATACAAATGAAAATCAATTTCACGAAAAAGCAATTCAAAACGCTGTTGGACCTTGCCTATTTAGGGGAATGGACTGCAAATTCAATCCGCCCCGACGACGAACGGTTTGCCGACTACGATGAGCTGTTCCAATACATTTGCTCGCATGCGAAAGACATGGGATACGATGACCTCGTCCCCTATGACCGCGAGTTAAACGCCTATTATCCCTCAAAAGAGTATGAAGAACAGCTGCATCCAATCATCGATGACAATGATGACTACATATTCTGGGAGAAACTGTCCGGTAACCTAGCCAAGAGAGATTTTGATCAAGAAGGGGGAACATTTGACACGCTGGATGACCGTTTCCTCAGATTGCTTGAAATCGAAGAGCGATACGAAAAGGAATTCGAAGAGAACGGCTTGGCAAATTTAGTGATTAAAGAAGACAATTAAGTAGGACATCTAATAAAAGAAGCACAGCAGTAGAAGGAAAGAGCCGATTAACGTAAAGAGCGGCTCTTTCCTTCTATTTCAAATCAATTAACCTTCCATCCACAACTTCAAGCTAATGACTTCCCCCTTATCACACTTCCCCCATAACTATGTTCCTTGAGATAATGCTGGTCATCCTGATTCTAAATAAAATTTCACACCGCATCTATACAGCATCTATTTAAGAATGCCTATTCACCTTATAAGCATCGACCTTGAATTCTTGCACCATTTGATAGTTCACGCTCATATCAAACGTGCGATAGTCCAGATTCTGTCCTTCCATCCGGACTTTCAACAACGTTGCGTGCGTCAATCTGCTTTCAAAGGAAGACTTGCTTATATCCGCCGTCAACACAAGCTCACCAGTCATATACACCGCGGTTTTTTTCTTTTCGATCGCCTTATGATGAACGATATGATGTAGGAAGAACCACTTGCACGTTGGGCTTGATGGTGACTCGCTAGGAAACAAGTACAATCCTTCCGCCCCACCGATGACTAACGGCGGCATGTCAATGTCGCCCAAGATCCATTTTGAACCTTCTTTCGCCCCAGTATAGCTGGAACCGTAATTTTTGAATACTTTATCTATCAGCTTGATGGGTTCAATATCAACCCGATAAATCCCTTTGGTGGTGTAGATGTCTGTCACGAGTTTCCCCACCTCATTGAAAGCGCTAACATAAGCAATCGTGTTTCGATTCATGAAAACTGAGTAATTTTTTCTCATCTTTGACTCCCCCTTGTTATTTAACGTTTACGGTTTAACGTAAGAAGGAGTATACTAACGATAGGTTGGTTTACTCCAACACGGTTCCTCAGGTGAATGTCTTGCCGGACTTGTCGCACCTGGGGATTTCCATGGAATAATTGGATCACACTTCACTCACCTCCTCTAATGCACTCAAACCATCTCGCAAACAGCATGATTGTAAGCGTTACCATCCAGTGTATATGGAGTTCCCCTAGTCTTTTTCACCCTATTTCAGCCATAGTTAAATACTCCCTATTCACACCATATTTAGTATATAATGAAATTTATTAATAGTCTACAAATTATGGGATTTTTGTTGATTTCTAGCGAAAACCCTCGTTTTCTATCAAAGACTGTCATAAAAAAGTGAACTACGACATAGCCCCGTAGTCCACTTCTCTCCACACACTCGTTATTGACTCGCCGCTTTCATCATCTTCTTTAGCTTCCTCATCATCCTTTCCCTTCTCTTCTTCACGCCCGCAACTGAAATTCCCGCTAGTTCTGCGCACTCTGCCAAGCTGTATTGTTCGACAAAAGACCATTGGATAAACGCTTTTTCACGAGGATCCAGTTGGCCAATTGCGTCATGGAGCAAATGATACGCCTCCTCTACCTCCGCCCCTAGATGATCAATGATGACTTCATTGACGGCCGGCAGGAAGCGTTCTTCGTAACGTGCCTCACGTTTCAACTCGTCCAGCATCGCACCTCGGATACTCCGGTATGCAAATGGCGTAAAATCCCCTTTTTCCGTATCAAACCGTTTCCAAGCCTGCCATAACGCGATTCTGCCGACTTGCCTGTATTGTTCATGGTCGCGGTAAATATTCAACTTTCGAATCGAGTGTGAAATCATTGGTTCATATTGCGCTAAGACATCTTCAAATTCCTGCATGGAGAACTCTTTCTGATCATGCATGATTCCTTTTATTCCCGGGTGATTTCATCGTATCGACCAATTGAATTGTTCACCGAACGAGAAAATTCATTCTCCCTGGCCATTCTTCAACTTTCAAGGCAAAAACCACCTTTTTTTGCTAATAAACTCGTTAAAACTGCAGAAAATGCCTTATTTTCATTTCTCGTAAACAGACAAAAACAACCATTCCTTCTCACGACTGTTTCGTGGGAAGGATGGTTGTTCAATTAATATTAATTTTTACTTGCAGTATCCCTTTTGACCTCTCCCATCTATATAGAGGATAAAGGGGGAATTATAAATGGCACATTATCTAAAACAATACTCACGCTTCGCCACAGTCACAGAAATGGACGCAGCAGCCGAACAGCATCTTTTACTTCACTGGGACGAACTAACGAAATCTGATCGCCAAGTGCTCGACGTCATCCGCCGCTATTCGGTGAAATACGGGGCAGCACATTTGAAGCATGGAACAATCGAAGATGCTACAGGGAAATCAAACGTAACTATAAGACGTGCCATCGAAAAGGTCCACTTTATCCGCCCAGTAATGAGCGGACTAGGAGCCAACATCTACATCATTTTACCCTTCGATGACCAGGGGAAAATGAACGAACGGGACAATGACAACAAACCGCTTGACAACAAGGAAAACGAGCTGATTTCAAAAGACGAAGCTCTTCTTTCTAAATCTATTTTAAAATCTAAAGGTCTTAACTACACGTCTCCTCAGGAACCGTCAAAGCTATCCACAAGTCTGTTCAGTCAAATGAAAGTGCTGATTGCCGGAACAATTGGTGATATAAAACTAAGCATCATTGAAGCTAACAAGCATCTGCCTCTATGTCATTTTAGGTCGAATTGCGCAGTCGAAACTTTTCGGTTAAATTTTTTAAATTATATAGGTATTTATATGTACAAGGTGTATAATTGAAGTGTCACTATTCAAACAACTATTTTCGCACAATTTTTATTCTGGGAAGGGGTATCATATGGCAAAGTTGTGGGGGAAATGGATGTGCAAACTATCCGGATACAACCGGATGGACTACTATTCCAACAAATGTGTTCGTTGCGGACATGCTAGAATAAAGAGATAGAAAAGGAATAGTAGCATTGATGAAAGCATGCATAAGAGCGTGCTTTTCTTATTTCAACTCCAAAAATGGAAACCCTTCGGTAATTCTAATCTATATACATAGACAAGCCAAAAGATTGAACTCTTAGCTTTTTAAACCTACCTATTTCGCTCTGTCCTAATAAAATCATCCATTTTTCGACGTTCAAAGTATTTAATAATACTATGCTTGATTACGTCTTTTGTTTGCCTTGTTGAAGTGGATATGGACAATTCTTTTGCGAATGCCAGGAGGTTTTTTTTAGTTTTCAAATCTTTGTTTGTAGATAAATAATCGTTCAATTCTTCACCGCTCATTTGATACATGTCTGTAATTAGGTTCGAGAAATCAATCGTTTCCTCATCTTTTTTACGCTCAACTACAATTTTAGCGGTTGCTTCCTTTTGAGATGCGCTATTTTGTTTAACTAATCGTAGGATTGCATCCATCGCTTCCTCAATCTCTTGCTCTTCGAAGTAATCCAGAATCACAGCCGTTTTACGAAATAATCTTGCCAATTCTTTTGATTTCATATGGCGCCTCAGACTATTCTTTCGATAAATTCTTCGGTGAGCTCATTAAAATAAATTGATTGTTTTGCGGCGTTATCACGGGAACGTGACAGATAATTGAAAGAATACACTGGGAGATTAACAGATGCTGCTACTGCTATGCCGTCTCCATTCGTAATGTATTTATCAAAAGTTTTTCCAGCATGCTGGGTGGTAACTGTTTGCATCGTCTCTAAGTGGGTAGCCTTTGGTTCGCCTTTATACTCATCAACCATATTAAAAATAATCCCGCCGAATTCAGTATGTATATAAGGAGTCGGAAATTCTGCGTAGTTATGCATACTTTCAAAATCAGCATTAAATCTATCCATGTAATTCACGATTAATGAAATGCCAGTTGTCGAAAGAAAATCAGGTTTTACAGGGACTACAAAATAATCACTTGCATAAAAAGCATTCTGCGTTACGGTATTGACATTCGGCGGACAATCCAATAACACGTATTCATAATCATCTTTTACTTGGTCCAATAGTGTTTTAAGTATCGAAAGCTTTTCAATTTCATTTCTCGTAACTTCCTTATGATCTTTCCCTTCCCTTTGAGAACGGGCAAGTTTGAGATCCATTAACACTAAATCTTGATGGGACAAAATCATGTCTATCTTATCAAAGACACTACTAGGTGAATCATTCACCAACTTCTCATGAACAATGCTAGAACCATCAATGTCTTTTTCATTGAAATAGTTATCAAAGACATCCTTTAATGTTGCTATGTCGCTTTCATAAACACTTTCAAAATAACTCTCTACCCCTAACGCCAGGAAGGATAAATTACATTGTGGATCTAAATCTACAATCAAGACACGCTTATTTGTGTTTTTTTGCAAGCCTACTCCTAGATGCAATGTAAGTGTTGACTTCCCTACTCCACCTTTCCAATTAATCAAGCTAATGACTTTCCCCATATCACACTTCCCCATCACTATGTTCCCTGAGGTAATGTTGCGTTGTGCTTTGGTATTTACTAGTCAATCTGCAAATGGATAATTAATGAGCGGCGTCTGACTCAGGATAATATACTTTACTAATAGTCAGGAAAATATATGCATTGGCCTCCGGTTTACTTATATGCAATTGTATTGTCTTTATAATCCTTCGATTAACACAACCATATATAACCCCTGCCTGTTCAAGTTACAAATAATCCCCACCTGGCCTACATCTTGTGCGCCACCAAAGGCAAATGCTTCAAGTGCCTTCCCATAAGGTTAGAAAGCCCTTCTTCACTTTCTGTATTTCGACAAATGAAAAGACCACTCAAATGAGTGATCAATCCATGGATTTTGTGTTTCATGTATAGGTGTCCTGTCGGATAACCTCTACAAAAATCAATTCAATTAGTAACTTTGCTTACTTAGTTTCCGAAAGCTCTTTCTCTAAAATACTTCTATATTCTACTCGAATATGTTTAAATGAAGGTACACCATTGTTTTCAGCTCTATCTTGAAACTGGCCGGTTTCAGAAGTTCTGTATTTTGAACTTTTCTACAGACTGGAGACAGTGGTCTTTTTCCATCTCAGAAAGCAGTAAAGTTACAGGATTAGTTGTTTTAGAGTGTCCAATGATTCTATCCTTCACTTGATGAATATACTCTTTTACAACCGGATAACGAATAACGCAATCCGGAGAAAAGACAATCCTTGAAAAATCTGTTTCCGTACAAATATCTTCAATTTGTTGACTGATTCCTTCGACGTTTCCTGAAGTTATATATCCTCTTTTCAGTCCTCCAACAATCACTTTATCGCTATCTTTCAGAAATTGTTTAATTGAAGGGTCACTATCCCACACATGCCAGTTAATAGCCTGGACGGGATAATCTTTCACTTGATCAAATAATACCTCCTCCCCATGTAAGTGCATAACATTAAACCACGATTCATCTTTAATGGCTTCAAGCACTTCCATGTCAAACGGTACACCGAATTCCATGTATTGTTCTTTAGTAAGTAGTTTTCTAGAGGCAGTTTGATTTGCGAAAAACACTCCGTCACAACCACGTTTTAAAGCTTCCTTAGCAAATTTGATAATTGTCTCTGTAATGATTTCCAAACCTATTTTCAATTCGTTTGGATGGTGGTGTAAATAATAGCTGATATCATCCGTTATTTTTTGCGCCATGGTGAGGGGTGAAAAAATTGTACATATTATAGGCTTTGTACCATCCACCTTTTTGATCAATAATTCTAGTGCCTTAAGCTCTCTCCCTAGGGAACCGTATGTCGGTTCAAGAACCTTAAGATTTCTCCAATCTTCTTCATTCTGAACCGCATACTTTTCAACTTTTGCCACCCCCCCTTGTTCAATCTCATTAAAGTTGCATACACATGACCAGGCTTCCGCCATATAAAGCCCATTTGGCATATGCTTGATAAAATCCACATCGAATTCTTGGGAGAACTCATAGGTTATTTCTGCTTGCTTTTCGGGAATCAAATCGATTCCCGGAAAATGTGTCCAAAAACTATAAGGTAATCTATCAACAGGTTCCTTTTTTAATAATGCTTTGATTCTTTCAAAAGAGTTCATCATATATTTTTAGCACCATCCAACTCTTGCTTTTTAAGCATTTTAAGCATTTTTTTAATTTGTTTTTGTATTTGCGTGCCAAATAATGCAAAAATAATTAAAGCTATCAAAATCAATGAAATTGGTTGCATTGCAGCTGAACTCAAATCTCCTTGTGTAATTAATAAAGCCCTCCTTAATTCTGATTCTGCGAGAGGTCCCAAGATAAAACCAAGTACTAACGGAACCAAAGGAAACTTCAATTTAATCATGAAGTAACCAAGTATTCCAAAAGTCAACATGATGGCAACATCTGCAAGCAGGTTTCGATCTGCAAATGTTCCCGCCGTACTAATAATGAAAATTAAAGGCGCCAACAGGTATACCGGAACAACTGCCAATTTTGAAAAGAAGCGAGCTCCCAAAAGTCCGATGACTATCATAACGAAGTTTGCAAATAAGAAACCCCATATTAAACCATAAGTTATTGTTGCATGAGTCGTGAATAATGCGGCACCCGGGCGAAGACCATGAATAAGAAGGCCTCCCAAGAAAATTGCCGATACAGCGTTACCTGGAATCCCCAACGTCAGTAAAGGAATTAGTGAGCCACCAACTACACCGTTATTACCTGATTCGGAAGCTGCGACTCCTTCAATCTCACCATTTCCGAATGTCTCTGGAGTTTTGGATTTTCGTCGGGCAGCTTCCCAGCTCACTGCGGAGCCAATGCTCATCCCTGCCCCCGGTGTTATCCCGGCAAATGTACCGATGACTCCACTTCTAAATATGGTTCTAATAGTCTTTTTCATATCCTGCAGGTTAGGCAAAATATCACGTTTACTCACTTTTATACCTTCGGCTTGTATAGTTGAAGATTTTTGTTCACCTAATTCGAAGACTGCTCCCAATGAGTAAAGTCCAATAATTACAGCCACAAGGGGAAGTCCTTCATACAATGAGGGCATTCCCATCGTATATCTATAGGTACCTGTTAGCGAATCTATTCCGACCGTGGCGAATAGGACCCCTAATGCCCCGGCTAACAACCCTTTAATCATGGAACCTTTTGATAAACCGACAATGATGGATAATCCGAAAATCGCAAGAAGAAACATCTCGAAAGATCCAAATAGTAACGTCAATTTAGAAAGTGGAGGTGCCAATAGGAAGAGAAAAACAGCACTTATACTTCCGCCTATCCAAGAAGCAATTGCTGCCATGCCCAATGCTTTTCCGCCCTGACCATTTTTCGTCATATTATAGCCATCCATAGCGGTAATGATATTCCCAGGCTCACCAGGAGTATTAATCAAAATCGCTGCAATTGATCCACCGTATACTGCACCTGCATAGATAGCAACCAACAAAATTAATCCCGTATCAGCTGGAAATGCGAATGTTAACGGAATAGTCAAGGCAACACCAACTGATGCATTAAATCCAGGAACACAACCTACAATAATCCCAACGAAGGTCCCGACAAACAGGACTACGAGATTATGAATACTTAATGTATTGACTAATGCTTGTAATACTGCATCCAATTCCATCACCACCCATTATAGTTTCAGAACCCCTTTTGGAATTTCGATATTCAGTAAGGAATTAAAGAAGAAATAGATTACGATTGTAAAAACAATCGAACTGATAAACACTATCGATTTCTTTTTACCACCTAAAAAGAACATAATACTTATCAAGTATAAAGGTGTTAAAATGAGAAAACCGATAGGTGGTAACAATAGAACATAAAGAATCGATATAGCAGTAATGACGTAAAATTGCTTTGATGGTTTTAGCGATTCCGCTCTATCGCGGGCTTTAGTTTCCTCGGTTATCTTTTTCCTCTCTTTTAATGTTTGGTAGAGATAAATTGTATTAATTACAATAATGGCTCCACTAACCATCTTAGGGAATATCCCTGCGTCGCCGCCAAACTTGGTAGATTCATAGTAGAAATAGCCACTGACAATGTAGATTACAAGTATGACTCCAAACGCCATTATGACTCACCTCTTTCGAACGTAAGTAGATTATTTAAACTGAGTTACCAAGGGTTTTTCTCAAATTCTTCTGTAAGTTCATTATTGTAATTCTCCAAGAACTCTTTGTATTCATCTGGTCCCTTATAATCCAATGGCAATGCCATTTCTTTTGCTTTTTTAATAAACTCTTCATCTTCCATCGTTTTCCTTATAGCTTCTGCCAAAAACTCCTGTTGTTCCTTGCTAATTCCTTTAGGAGCAGCTAGACCACGCATCGATACTTGTGTCAACTCTAAACCTTCTTCTTTATAAGTGGGGACATCGGGTAAGAGGTCAACTCGATCATCCGAACCGACCGCAAGCACTTTGATTTTTTTGTCTTCATATTGCGAAATGATTTCGGATGCATTCGTTATTAGAACATCTACATGTCCACCCATCAGTGCAGCGACAGCAGGTGAAGTACCTTCAAATGGAATCTTATTGAACTCTATGCCTTTCATTTCTTCAGTCCTTCTTAATGTCAGTGCCTCAGAAGTTCCCGGTCCACCATAAGCCATATTTAATTTACCATCTTTAGCAGCTTCAAATAGTTCATCCAGTGTATTGATTGGACTGTCCGCATTCACTACAAAAGCGCCCGGATCTGAAACGATATTTGCAATTAATGCATAATCATCCAAGTTATACTTCACCTCATCAGGTCTTTGAATTGGATGTAATAAAGTTGTGGGAGGATTGATCATTCCAATTGTATAACCATCAGTCGGAGCACCCGCCAAAGCTGTAAATCCAATTTCACCCGCCGCACCTGGTTTATTGATTACTGCGAAACTAGTTCCCGCATGCTTTTCGGTAAAGTTCAAAATAGTTCTTGCGGCTACATCAGTACCCCCGCCGGCATTAAAGGCCACGATAACCTCGATTGGTTTTTTAGGATATTCATTGTCCGCTCCCTCTGCATTTTTTTCAGAACAAGCAGCCATAAAAACATTTACCATCATTATTAGGGACAGTACTAGTAAATTTGATTTTCTCATTCTCATAAATATCCTCCTTAAAATGCCATTTTTTATTTGGAGTAATTCAATTCCATTAGCGATTCGGCATACACAACTGATAATGCATTATTCAAGTCATCAATAATATCCTTTGCATCTTCCAAGCCCGCCGACAAGCGAATCAAACCGTCAGAGATTCCAAATTTCTCCCTTTGCTCCTTTGGTATGGATGCATGCGTCATGGATGCAGGGTGCTGAACCAATGTCTCAGGGTCTCCAAGACTAAAGGAAATCATCGCTAAATCCAGCTGGTTCAAAAATCTTTTTGCCGTCTCAAAATCCCCCTTTAATTCAAAAGTTACAATCCCACCCATACCCTTCATTTGCAATTGGGCTAACTTATATTGAGGATGAGATACTAAACCCGGATAATTGACCTTTGCAATAAAAGGATGTTGTTGTAAAAAGTTAGCGATTGCCATTGCATTTTCATTATGTTTTTTCATGCGAATGGCCATCGTTTTAATACCCCGTAAAATTAGATAGGCATCCCAAGCATTTAAATTCTGCCCTAAATCACCCATTAAATTTTTCCTGATAAAAGTGATGTCATCTTGATTGCCGATCATTAACCCGGCAATCACATCTCCATGACCATTAATATATTTTGTTGCACTATGGACAACCAAATCTGCTCCTAATTCCAATGGCCTTTGCAACAGTGGAGTCATAAAGGTATTATCAATAACAACGGAAAGCCCGTGAGCATGTGCCAATTCAGATAGCGCCTTAATATCCAGTATCGTTAAGCTTGGATTCGATGGAGTTTCAATGTATAAGACTTTGGTATTTTCCTTGATTGCCGCTGAAACCACTTCCAAGTCTGTACAATCGACAAAATCAAATTCTATCCCAAACCTAGGGGCTAGAACAGTTAAAAAGTGATGTGTTCCTCCATAAATATCTTTGGTTACAAGTACATGATCCCCTGAAGTAAGATAGCATAATAAAGCATTTGAAATGGCAGCCATTCCACTGCTAACTGCCAATGCTGCTTCCCCTCCCTCTAAAAAGGCGATTTTCTCCTCCAATAATTTTATTGTCGGGTTGCCATACCTCCCGTAGTACACATCATCATTGTTGCCCATCACTGTTTCAATGGCACTTTCAACGTCTGAAAATGCATATGCAACCGCCGGAACTATTGAGGGTGAAACTGCCCTCGTCCTACTATCCGGTTTAGACATTGCATGAATAACTTCAGTTTCAAAACTTTTACTGGTCATCAGTAGTCTCCTTCCCGCATCATCTCACTGCGAAATCATTAGATACTTTCTTCGTACATGTTAACTACCGCTATTACAATTTCCGCACTTTTCATAATGTGCTCCTCCATTGCAACCGCAGCGCCATCAAAATCTTTTTGGATAATAAGCTTTAAAATCAACTCATGATCGCTTATGTCAGATCGACGAGATTTTTTCTTTTCGAGTGGCACAAGCCTACGATATCTGTCAATGTGATCATTCAATTGTCTCAAAATCCTAACGGAAGCTTCTAATTCACTCATTTCATAAAGTAAATTATGAAACGCCTTACCATATTGGAGAATTTCATCAAACTTTTCACTTTCCTTCAACAAGGAAATCATTTGAACACAATTATCCAACTTCTTAATATCCTCTTCCGTTGCTTTCTTTGCGGCGTGGCCAACGATGATTGCTTCTAGTGCACTTCGAATTTTGAAGAATTCTTTTAGTTCGCTAGTAGATATCGAGGCCACTTCCAACCTACCGTTCTTCCTTCTGCTAACCAACCCCTCCCATTCAAGTCTTTGCAATGCTTCTCTCAAAGGCGTTCGACTAATCTCCAGATTCGACGCTAACTTCTCCTCAATTATTGGTTCGTTCGGAGACATTCCACCCCTAATAATCAATTCTTTTAATTCAAAATACGCGTAATCCTTAGCTGATAATTGTTTCTGTCGTAAATCGAAACCCTCGTTCATAAATTCCATCTCCTCGAAATCGTATAATTGTATACAATAATACTTAAATACATAGTAATTAATCTGAAACTAAAAGTCAACTGTTTTTTTAGACTATTTAGAAGTATGTAAACAGAGTGGCATATTGTCAATGGCTAACAGTACATATCCATCCCATAAACGAAAGCCAAACCAAGTCGTTGAAATTCCGAGTACGAGCGCTATGTTCGATTATGAACCAAAAAAGCACGTCTTATCTAATCTGGATGTGCTTTTTTCTCATAATTAATAATTCATTGACTTTGCCAAGTTGCCTTATCCCCATGACTATCTATCCGCAAAGTGAAAAAGCGATCATCCTCTTGATGAGAATGGTCGCTTTACTTTATAACTACTATTCCGTCTTATCATACTTCTTCGGATCATACGCCACTTTCAACAACGAAACCGCAATCAGCAAACAAAGAACCATCGCAGGTAATCCACCTAAATTAGACAGCATCTTTATCCCGTCTATTTCGGCGAAACTAATCATCATCCATGCAATCACAGCAATCGATATACCCCATATAACCTTGATGGCGATACTTGGCTCTGGGCTATCTGGTGTAATTCCAGTAGAACTGATTCCACCCATTGCAGATATGTTCGAGTCTGCTGCTGTTACGAATGAAATAAAGACGATGAACAAATAAAACGGGATAACGATCGCCGATAATGGAACTTCTGATAGTATCGCATACAATGCCGTTTCCGGACCGCTTGTTGTGAAGACATCCGCAATTTTCGTATCGGTAATCAAGCGGTGGATTGTCGTCCCACCGAAGATCGTCATCCATAACCCACCAAAAAGAGATGGGAACGCAAAGTTTACAATGATGAATGTCCTAACCGTGTACCCATAGCCAATTCTCCCTAAAAACAATGCCGTGATGGCTGCCCAGGCAAACCAGTTCGCCCAGTAGAAGACAGTCCACCATTGTGGCCATTGATCGCCGGATGCTGCACCTGTGAATAAGCTTTTCTCAAAGAAGTGCGTCACGTAGTGGCCGAACGATTCAACGCCAAGATTAATAATGAATCCAGCTGGTCCCGCAACAAAAATGAACAGGACAATGACGATGTACACTTTCATATTGATATCCGACAAAATTCGAATCCCGTTCATCAACCCGCTTGCTGCTGAAATAACAAAAGTAATCATCACGATTGCGGTGATGAAAGCCCACGATACCGGTGAACTAGCGATGCCCGTAAGATAATTCAACCCGCCGCCAAGGTTGATGACAGCTGTTCCCAAAGCTGCAGCCATTCCTAATGCGAGTGTATATAAGCACACCGCGTCAATGACCTTCCCCCAACCGCCTTCTATTCTCGAGCCGAATAAAGGGGCCATCGTTGAACTCAAACTGAACGACTTTTTCATATTATAATAGGCAAACGCAAACATTAACGCAGGAACACAATAGATGGCATACGGCGTAATCGTCCAATGCAAATACATTGTCGACATCGAATAGATCACTGCCTCATGTGATTCCGGAGCGATGTTCATCGATTCCGGGGGCGCTAAGTAATGATAGATCGGTTCGACGATCCCCCAAAACGTTACACCTGCCGCTACAGTCGTCGTCAGTGTGATTGCAATCCAATTCGGAAGCTTCAGCATCGGTTTTGCCTCTTTCCCGCCGATTTTCACTTTGCCCAACGGCGAAAAGTAAACAATGATGACTGTCGCCAATAAAAGCAAACCGCTAAGACTGAAAAGCCCTCCTAAATTGACTAATAACCAGTCATTCGCTTTTGTCGTTATGTCGATAAAAGCATCTCTATTTGTAAAACTTATAATACCGGCGACCAACACTAATAAAAACGGTGGCCAAAAAACAGCATGTCTAAGATTCATTTAATCTCTCCTTACTATTCTGCCATCAAGGCCCGATGACGCCGTTTTGGAGCTAGTTGGACAGCAATTCCGTTGCGAAACTACGTAAATCTTCTTCAGAGACGAAGCGGCAATTGTTTTCCCTCATCGGTTGATTCTCTTCCGCTTTCATCGTTTCCACTAAACGACCAACATCATCTATACATAAACCATCCTCAAGTAATGATGTGCTTAATCCACTCGTATTGACTAGTTCCACAAAACGATCCGCCCCTGCATAGGCGATCTCCGATTTGCTCAATCCTTCCGTATGTACCCCCATCGCGTTTGCAACTTTCGCAAACATGTCCACGTTCCCTTCCACCTTCCATCGATACGTTGCATTCATTGCAATCGCAACTGCTCTCGCATGTGGCACTCTTCCGACTGTTGTAATCGCATGGCCAATACAATGTGCGATGCCCGTGCCGCCATGTTCGATCGCTACTCCCGCAAGTGCCGCCCCTACTGCTAAAGCCGTCCTGCCTTCGAGATCCTTCGGGTTATGCAGCACTCGCTCCAAGTTTCCGCAAATCAATTCGATGGATTTGAGCCCGAACGCTTCGATGATCGGATTTGACCTTGTACCCGTACACGCTTCAATCGCATGCACGAATGCATCCAATGCAGTTGCAGCCGTTAAATGAGGGGGGAGCCCCTTAGTAAATAAAGGATCTAAAATAGCCACGTCCGGCGCCATTTGTTCATCCCATCCCCATACTTTGCGTTTTTCACTATTTGTAAATACAACCGTACTCGTCACTTCGGCACCCGAACCTGAAGTGGTTGGGATCATGATCGACGTAATCGTTTTCTTCGGAAATGGGTTTGCCATCAGCTCATAATGGGATGCAGACGCTTCCCCGACCGCAACAAGGGAAGCCATTTTAGCTACATCCATTGCCGAGCCGCCACCGATTCCAATGACACAATCTGCATCGAAGTCCTGTATGACCCGCGCGGCTGCATCAATCGAACGTACGGATGGATCACTCTCCAGATCACTGAACACGCTATAGTCAATGTCGCTTTCCTTGAGCACCCTTTCGACTAAATTGACAACACCAGCCTCAATGACACCTTGATCTGTAACAATGACTGTTTTATTTGAAGCTGTTAACTCTTTAATCAGTTGTCCAAGCTGAAGGTGCTTCCCTTCTCCACAAAGTATTTTTGTCGACAAGCCAAATTCAAATTGCATGTTTCGTCACTCCTTTCAACCTGACATGAAAGATTGATGCCACTCAGTATTTCATGTAAACCGTTTTCACTTGTGTAAATTCATAAAAGCCATGTTTCCCATCGTCTCCACCGATTCCGGACTTCTTCCATCCCGAATGGTATCCTTGATACGCTTCACCTTGTTGACGATTGACATAGACTTCGCCACACTCAATATTGGAAATCAACTCCATAATGTAGCGATAATTGTTCGAATACACATTTGACGTGAGTCCGTAATCCGAGTCATTCACGTATTCAATGACTTCTTCCAACGTTTCAAATTCAACTATCGGCAAGACAGGTCCGAATATTTCCTCTCTGACAATTTTCATATCTTGCGTACAATTATCAAGTATAGTCGGTGGATAAAAACTACTACCCTCTGATACTAATTCTCCGCCACATAAAACGGCAGCCCCTTCGGAAACAGCTTCTTCAACCATTCCATGGACTCTTTTCGCATCATTCGAGCTCACTAAACACGTCATTCCGATTTCGGGGTTTTCAAGGCCATCTCCAAACTCCGTTTTCGAGAACTCCTCCACGAGTCGATTGATGAATGCTTCCTTTATGGACTTCTGCACGTAGAGTCTCTCCGTGTTGTTGCACACTTGGCCCGAGTTAGCCAAACGCCCGCCTGCAATGGCTTGAACGGCAAGATCGATATCCGCATCCTCCATCACAACCGCTGGCGCTTTCCCTCCCAGTTCCAAAGAGACTTTAATCATATTTTGTGCACATTTTTCCATAATCCGTTTCCCGACAGCTGTGCTGCCAGTGAACGTAATCATGCTGATCTTTTCTGAAGAAGTGAGAGCTTCCCCAACAATGCTGTCCTCGCCTGTCACTATGTTAATGACACCCTTCGGAATGTCCGTATCGGCAATCAACTTCGCGAGTTCTAACGCGGATAAAGGTGATTTTATACTCGGTTTAATGACTACCGTATTTCCCGCAATTAATGCAGGCACCATTTTTCGTATGAGGACATAAATCGGAAAATTCCAAGGCACAATGATGCCAATTGCTCCTAACGGTTCTCGTATAGAGAGGATTTTTTCATTGGGATTGTCACTTTCCACGACATCGCCTTCTATTCGCCTTGCCCACTCTGTTTGGTACTCCCCGAGATCAGCAGCATAAAACACTTCCGATTTCGCCGAGGAATAACTTTTCCCCATCTCCAAAGTGATCATTTTCCCAATCGCACTCATATTGCTTTCATCTTGCATTAAACGTAAAAGCTGCTTAACTAATCGAGCCCTCTCAATTGCCGGTGTCTTCTTCCATTTTGAAAAAGCTGTCACTGCCGATGAAACGGCATGATCCACATCCGCTTTATCTAATGAAGGCACCACCCCTATCACTTCATTTGTAGCAGGGTTCATAACTTGAATGGTCTTATTTTGTTTATGGCTAACGTATTCACCGTCAATGAATGCTTGCAATGAAATCATGTAGACTCATCCTTTCACAAATACTTAGCGAATAAATACTGTTTTTCTTCCTGTAATGGGAAATAGGCCCTTTCTCCATACTACCAATTTTATAAAATAATTCAAGTAGACTATTATTTATTGTGATTACAATAATTAAACGAAGTGGAGCGTAATAGAGTAGAATCGGCATCCTACTTTTGGAACACACACCTATTTTCCATCTGCTAACATTTTTCATGTGAGTTGGATGGTGGTTTGTCTACAAACTACCTAAAGGACTACTAGCCTTACATTTGGTTGGTTTCATGGCGTTGCTTGGTATTATGACAGTGATCGCTGTACCAGTTATGATCCTCATGAACGGTGTAACTCCTTTTTATCTCTTCTGTCTGGCTTTATCCATCGCGATGCAGTTTATATTCCGCGCAACAGGCTACTGGGCGGCAGCGAAGTATGGACACCGTTATAGTGTGATTTCCTATATACGAATCTATTTGTTCTTCTTTTTGGAATGCTTAATTCGTCCTATTGTAGACTCTATTATATTTCTTTATGCGACGAGCAGTTATTTCCTGCAAAAGGACAAGCATCAATGGAATAAAGTGCAACGCATAGGCAGTGTCACTTATCATTCATAATGACTAGGTTATTGGCGGCCATCTGTCCCGCAAACCGCGGCTCTTTCCTCAGCAATAATTAACTTACGTATCGCTACTGGGCACCAAACCCTATTGTGGAACGATATCAAAAAAAGCCATCAGCTCTATTGACCACAGTAATATGGTCAATTGAGCCATGGCCCTTATTTACTTAGGAGAAGAGTTACTTTCCAGCAATATATTCACTGTATCAAGTTAGCCGCCACCCTGTTAACCTTCCAGGCGGCGCCATCAATTCTTTTGGATGGCGGGATATAATAATAATGGAATTCAATCACCTGACTATTTCGTGCATCTTCCACATAATCCCTTGATGCATATGTAATATCACCTTGCTTCTTTAAAAAACTATTCTTCGCTTCAGGATCGATGACAGTTATGAGATCCAAAGCATCATTTTGCTGTAGTTCTTTAATTAAATCCTCCGTTTCCGGATAGTCCCCCCAAATAATATGTGTTCTAAACACAGGCAAACACCCCTTTAATTTTAATTTATTTTATCACATCATATAAAGACTATACTTTCAAACAATTACATTAAATATCTTATCGTACTCCCAGTTGACAGAAAAATTTAATAAAAAGGTATTAGGTTCTGAAGCAATTCTGAATTTAATGAGAACCTGGTATCCTAAAATTATTTCTTTTATTGTTAATATGCACTTGTAGTGTATTGTCTATATTTAACCATCCACAGGCACATAAAACAGACTTTCTCAACTCTCTAACAAAACTAAATCATCCGTCGTAATTTCTTTTTCCAACGCAGGTTTCTCCTGCTCATTGCTCGCCACAGCCATTCGATAATCGACTTTACGCGTCATTTCTTTCGCGATCTTTTTCGCGAGACCCGCATTCCCGAAACTACTATCCCGACGTGCATAAACCTCTTCATAATGATGCACTAACGCATGCTTCGCTTCATCTGTCATTCCATACCCTTCGATATAAAGCTCGGTAATCTCCATTAATTCCTCTGGTGTATAATCTTCAAAATGGAGTGTTAGTCCGAAACGTCGACGGAGACCAGCATTGCTATCCAGGAAACGATTCATTTCATCTTCGTACCCTGCCGCAATTACTAAAAACTCGCCTTGGAGATCGGACATTTTCTTCAGCAACACTTCCACTGCTTTTTTCCCGAAGTCATTCTCTCCACCACTCGCGAGTGTGTAGGCTTCATCAATAAACAACGCACTACCCATCGATCGTTCAATCTGCGTGGCTGTCAGTTTCTCCGTTTCACCAATATGACTGCCGACTAAATCGCTACGATCCACTTCAATCAGATCGCCTCGTGTCAACAACCCTAGCGCTTGATAAATACCTGCAAGCACACGGCCGACTTCCGTTTTACCCGTTCCCGGTTTACCGATCAACAACGTGTGATTCATCAATTTGTCCACAGAATGATTTTCGCGCCTGTAATATCTCATTAACTCAATCATCTCATCAATCTCAGCCTTCACCGTATCCAGACCGATAAACTGATGGAGTTCCGCACGTTTCTCGGCAAGTAAAACCTCATCTATCGGCACTTCAAACGCCTTCTCTTCACGCTCTGATACCGCTTGGACAACGTCTTCCTCTTCAAACGTTGTCAAGACCTCTTCCGTCCATTCTTCGCGCGGCATTTTCGCAATTCTCATCGACTGCGCAAGCCCGATCTGTTCGTAAAGCATTCGCACCATTCGAGCGTTACTGAACGTTTCATCGCGCATACGATAGCGTTCCACGAACTCCTCATACACCGCTTGCTTCGCAGCCGCTGTAAGCGCATAGCTCCCAACACACTGGACTAAGAAGATTTCCAATAACTCATCCGGCGTATAGTCTTGGAAGGTGATCCTTTCCGTAAAACGATCTTTCAAACCCGGATTAGACGCTAGGAAACGATCCATCTCGTCCGTATAGCCTGCCACGATGACCATGAATTCACCACGTGCATTTTCCATTGCAGGAAGCAACGTTTCAATGACTTTCTTCCCGAAATCCCGACTCGAGCTACCCCCACCTGTAAGCGTATACGCTTCGTCTATAAAGAGCACGCCGCCCATTGCTTCCTTAATAATCACTTTCGTTCGTTCTTCTGATTCACCGACATGTGTGCCAACGAGATCCTCTCGCTTCACTTCAATGACGTGCCCCGTCTTCAAGAGACCAAGTTCCTTAAAAATCTGGCCGATCAGGCGAGCGACCGTCGTTTTGCCAGTACCCGGATTCCCTTGAAAGACCATATGGGGCGCTACCATCGGGTTCACTTTCATGCCACGCTCTAATTTGAATTGATTAATCTCCGCCAAGTTTTTAAACTCCTGGATTTTGTCTTTCATATCTTCTAGTCCAATAAAACCGGTCAACGCACCCATCGAAACGTTCATTGCATCCGTAGTATTTGTGTCTACAGTCGAGGCACTTCCAGTACTGCCGCCCAACTTACTCGTGATCGGCGGAATCTGTAAGTCCGTATTCGTCAGCACAGGAACGCTGTCATCCCAACGAACTAAATCTCCTGCCCGGTTTTCCTTAAATGAACAACCGTCAAGAACCGGAACAGAACGCTCGAGTCGCAGGCCAGCCTTCGTTCCATTCATCACTTGCACCGAAGTGAATACAGCATTCGAACAATCTTGCAAGATGATTTGATCATCAAGATGGCCGTGTACGCGCGTTTCAGTCACTTCCGTACGCTCAACCTGACTGAATTCGATTCCTGACGATTGACCATCATAGATTTCGCACTCCGTTATAAACACTTCTGCACATTCCGTTGCGCGTACTTGCGCTCGCTTATGATTGAACACAATCGTCCGTTCCAATGAAACTACTACTTCAGGACCTGCAAGTATGCCGTTCTTATCGCCACTCGAGATTTTACAATCGGTTATTTCCGCTTTCGCCGCACCATTTACTAACACATTCGATCCTTTATGACCGAAGATAATGCAATTGGCTGCGGTCAACTCGGATTCTTTTGCGGATATCCCTGCACTATCCCCACTCTTCACTTCCGTCGCCGACAAATTGACGTCAGATTGGTCAGAAGCAAAAATCTGTACACCACGATGATGGCTAATCAGTGAATCCAATATGTTCACTCGACTACTCGTCGCGTAAACCCCTTTATTGTTTCCACTTTCAATTTCACAATCCTGAATCGTCAACACGCTTTGATGAAACGCAGAGAGTTGCGTCAGCTGATTGTACTTCACTTCACAATCGATGAGTGTACAAGTCGAATGTCCAGACACAATTCCTCTAGACTTACCCGAAAGAATCTCTGTTTTCGTCATCAAAACGGCGCTCTGTTCGTTACACGTAATGTGGTCACCTGTTTGATTTTTAAAGAGGGAGTCTGCTAATTCAACTGCTGAACGACTGACGTTCATTCCTTCAACTTCACCATTTTCAAACGTGCTCGACTCGACTTCAATTTGGGATCCATTCATAACTGCCACATGCTCGAGACGTTGGTTTTTAAAAGCACAATTTTTCAGAACACCCGTCGATTGATCACAATAAATCCCTTGGGCATGTCCAACGTAAAAATTCGTAGTTTCTACATCAATCGAACTGTCTTGTTCCAAACGGAGCTGAACCCCACGATTTCCGATGAATGAACTTTTGGTAATCGTTGCTCGACTCGTTTCAGACAAACAAAGCCCTTCTTCTTGCCCACTTAAAATTCCGGAACTCGCGATCGCGACTTCTCCCCCCGCGCGCACATGAATTTGCGCAGTCTTGATTGTGTCTTCCACGATGCATTCAAACAAAGACAGTCGCCCTAAAACGTCAATTCCCTGTATATTTCTTTGGAATGTCGAATGCTCTACAGATACTTTTGCAGCTGCATCCACTCGCATAGCGACTCCTTGAATCTCAGAGAAAAGACAATGATGAAGCGTTACATCTCCTGATTCGATATGTACTCCACAGTCAACTGGATCAGTGCCTCCTCCAATACCAATCGATTCGATACGCACTTCTTCAGTTGTCGCGATACGAACACTTCCGGTTACACAAACTGAGCTTGAAGCACCTTCTGAACTTCGAAGAACGAGCAGCTTATCGATTGTTACATGTTCATCATAAATGCCCGTATCCACTTCCACGGTATCACCTGGCAGCGCGGCCATTACTGCAGCCTGAATCGTTTTGTAACGAGATGCCCCGCCTTGAGATACTTGTATAATCGCCACGTATCTTCCCACCTTCTTTTTGAACTATCACGTTTTTTACTTTGTTTTTTTACAACCACTAGTAGTAGTCGAACGAATGCTTCTATTCATTAAGTATACTAGTAAGCAGAGGGGCAGAGCAAAGAACTGCTCATTTATAAAAGTACATAGTAAAAAAGACAGACCCAGATGGCTGTCTTTATAATTTCTCTTTTGTTAATCGCGTCATAAAGACACCAAATTCATGCATTTACCCCGCAAACCCAAACCATCAGCCCGTCCCATAAGAATCAAACGAACGAACATTTCCTCAATAATGAGAGCAAATGCCACTTGTCTACTTAATCTCCATAATCGACCGCAGAAGTCCAAAACAGCTGCGCAAAAGTCTATAAAACCTAAAAAATACCGATCACGCAAGCTTTCCCTGCGTAATCGGCTTATTAACTCATTTATTTGTAAAAAGGCAAGAAACATTCAGGGCAATTCAGACGAATTAAACCAGACGAATTAAGATAGCCCCGCGGAGATCCTTCTCCACAGAGCCGTTAGTTGATGAATATCCTGAATTATATGGGTGTGCCTAGCACCGAAATTTATGGCCCTTATTCCACTTGGGTTAAAAGATGCTTTTAACAGCAATACATTCAATGTATCAATCCACCAACCACCTTGTTAATCTTCCAGACGGCTTCATCAATTCTTTTGGATGGCGGGATAAAATAATAGTGGAATTCAGTTACCTTGCTAAGGCGGGCATTTTCCACATAATCACTTGAAGCATATGTAATATCACCTTGTCTCTTCAAAAAACTGTTCTTCGCTTCTTTGTCGATAACCGTTATGATATCCAAATCATCACTTTGCTGTAATTCTTCAATTAAGTCCTCCGTTTCCGGATAGTTCCCCCAAATAATATGTGCTTTCAACATAGGTAAACACCCCTTTTATTTTCCTTATGGTTATTATTTCAAAAAAATGAGGGATGGGATTTTCCCCTGCCCTAGAACGCCGAGTCCCTGAGGTGATGAATTTTGATCCGGCGTTTTTGGGGAATTTCAACCTGGTATTGAAATTAACTTTTTTGTTAGTACTAGTCCGGGATACTTACGACGCATGGACAGTACTCTTCAAAGTCAAGCCCCATCGAATTGCTAAACAAAGCGTGCTTGCGTCATCATTCGTCAAAGGAAGGAAGGAGGCAGCTAAGAAACTCCTGAATTTCTTTTAAAAACCCCCATTCCTCATCTCGGAAGATAGGCGTGTTTCCAACAACGTCTTCGAAAAATGGCGAATGCATCTGGATTTTCAGCCATTTTTTCGAAGCGGATCCCGTAGCGAAAAAAAACAAAAATTACGTTCAGCAACAAAACTTACATCATCTTCCCGGTATCCCTACAAACAGTTAAGCAGCAGAAGTCACGGTTACATATGCTCCTTAGCCACGTTCAACAATCAAAACGCCAATACATACCCGAACAGATCCTTTCACAATGGAGTAACGGCTACTTAGACGATCAACTCTGACAAAGACAACCACGCATCTTCACGACACTTCGTGGGAAAGGTGGTTGTTTCTTAATTGCTAGATTTTAAAAATAAAAACACTGTCCAACTTTTTGAGGTCACTTCACTCTCTTCTATAGATATTCAAGGTCCTTCTCTCCGAACAAAAACCTTCTAGTCGCATCCACATCGGTTGAGTTACTTCTATTCCTATCCCCAGAGAAATAATTCTGTAAATTTTCAAGTTGAAGCTCCTCCGGTATTTGTTTGTAACCTTTCAACTCATAGTAATGCCCCAATATTTCAGCAAATAATAACTGCAATTGTTCATCTTCAATAGAACCTACCACATTACGGAGAGTCACTACATGATCATCTCGTCTTAAAATACCGTTTTCCTCACAGTCCAATATAGATTTGACTGTTCTATTGATGGCTGCGAGATACAATGGTTCTTTCCGTTCTTTATAAGTAGAAATCATTAATTGAAAATATTGCTCGTTAGTATAATTCGCCAATGCCTTAACCTTTTTCAAAGTACTATTAGAAAGGTTTACCTTGGCCATAAGTAACGCTTTCCTATAATAAATATAAAGATGCTCTAAAAACTTATACGTGAATAATTGGGGTGTAAAACCATATACGTTAATCTGCGCAACAACTCTCGTAAAATTACATAGACGTATATAATCAAACTCATCCTTTTCCACGGAATTGTCAAGTAGCTCTAATATAGACAAAACCCAACGATCTTGGATTTCTGTATATCGGTAAAGCTGGAAGAATTCATGTGAAATATCAGGACATCCGTTTAAACTGTACCGATAGACGTAAGGGGGCTGATCAATTATTCTTCGCCGCCTACGATTTAACGCTTTGTCATAGTTGTAAATAAAAGATCTGGGTCCAAATATATCCTTAAAGGATTCACTTGTATCTGAGTTATAGACATTAAAATAATTCGTTATATTTCCTGATAACTTCTTAGTACTTCGAGAACCATTACAGATTTCAGTTTGAATATCAGCCTCAAAATTCGTCACCTCATTATTACTAAAGTAAAATCCGAGAAGTTCCTTCCTATATATTTGCTTTTTGACAAACGGACTTTCAATAATGATATACGAAAAAAAATAGTAAATCGCAAATATCAAACTCACAATTAATACAATAAAATTAGTAAGCCTAAACAAAGGATTATCAATAAAGATCAACAATAAAGATGAAACGTTAATAGCGGCAAAGACAATCAATAAATAATACACACGGATGAAGCCAAATATCTTATACTTCCCTAACAAAAACTTACCGTAATCCACGCCAATAACATTTTTCATCTCAGCCAATGAGGTCAAACCGATGACAGTCATATTTATAGCAATTATCGATATTAATAATTCTGTACTATAAATCAAGCTCTCTATGCCAATCACTCACTTCCCAGATATTAAATCCATTAATCACAAGTCACCGAAACTCCGCCCCTCCGCCCCATATGGACCTTCCTCCAGTATGGCCAGTCATTCCATGCTCCTCTTCGTTCACAAGTTGCATTCTGCCGGGCTCTTCATGGTGATGCCAGTCATAGCCTTCAGGAGTAACGGAGGATTGAAGGCTTTGGATAGCCTGTTCGTCAAATCCAAGCTCAACTGCTAGTGATGGATTTTGTTGGATGGCTTCGTAAAGTTGCATGTTGGCGATACCGATATGAACTTCGTCTGACATTAGGTAAGTATCTTGAGGGAGAACGGCATCGAAATTAGATTCAAATACCGGAAAGACTCCTTCAACTGCCGTTCCATCTTCCTGGATAGAAACATTCTTTTCAAATTGCACATTTGTGATTTCGTGAACTGATTCATCCAAGTGTCCATTTCGGCTAAGCAGCTCTTCCGCTTGTACGGTGTTTTGTTCTGTCACCATTTCGAAGACGCTAACGCCAAGTACACCGACAGCCGCCACCTTCCCGACCTTTTTGGCCCCTTCCACTACTAGCTCTTTATCCTGTAATGCAGCTCCCTTGAATGTTTGTCCTAGCGCTGATCCCGTGTAGACGAGCCCCCCACCAATTCCCTTCGCCGTATTGACGGAGGAAGTTTTGATGTCGTCCCAGCCCTCACTCATTCGTTTCGGATTCTTAGTAATGGTCCCGTATATACCATTTACTGTTCCATCCGCAAAATGAGCGGTATTCTCGATGACATGGCGCGAAGAATCGACTACGCTGTTTCCGACATCCTTTAGATAATCACCAGTCTTCGGAAATTTAGTGGACACAATGGAACTAGCGATATGTACGCCTCCCTTGGCAATCCCGCCGCCAATTTGGTTGATTCCCTTTCCAACGGTACGAAATATCTTCATAACGGCTCCCCCTAGTTCTTATAAACCATAGTTATATTTACTACTATTATATCATTAACACTATATCCGATTACAATACTTTCCAAGTAGTCAGTTTATGTTGATTAAATTTTTCTTTCCTCAAAAGTATCCTTTTGCAAGACTCTAGTCTATATAAAGAGTGAAGGGACTGTTCACAATAGAAAGGGGAATGACAATGATTAAGGATTGGGTAGAATTGATTTCAGAGTTGGAACAGGAGGAAACCTGGCCAGAGGCAACAGTTGAGCAGAAAGAAATCTTGGTGACATTGCTGTTGATGGGAAATACCGAATAAAAGCAGTGGGAGTACTATGGAAGATTGTATACAATACAGCCCGGACAACTGGTTATTTCTTGTAATTCGCTTGTCCAATTGTTTGGGAAAGAGATGTGCTTTACGAAACTTCGATTATTTTTGAAAAAGTTTGCCATGCTTGGTTTTTTGACAGAGGAATCAATCAATGCGATGCGGATCATCACGATTAAGAATTGGGAGAGTTATGTAGGAATTGATAAGAATTGGACAACCTATCATCTTACAACACCATTTCGCCTTCAGGTGCCCACTTTAATCTCTCCAACTATCATAAATTGGAGCAACACACATGTATGTCATATTACCTGCAGACTCTAGTTTACGAGGGGTAATTCGTAAACTTTGTTTCCATTTTTTATACGTTTCTAATTCTACATCTTTGGTGATTTCAGGTGACTTATTCAAATCCTGAAATTCTGTGGTGTCGTTGGGTTCTATAGCTTCATGGAGGAGCGGATGTTCTATCTGTCCAGTGAGGTTTGATGATTCTTGGTGGTCCGGATCTTCTGTGTGTTCAGTGGGGGCAATTAAGTCAATTGTGTCTGAAATGCTATCAAATTCCTCGATAATCTTTGCCTAGATTGCCGCATTATCGACTGCAGCAAAGGAAGCATTTGCTGGCAGTGAAGTAATAACCAGCATTGAGACGAGGAATAGGCTTAAAATTTGTTTCCTAATTCTTTTCATACATAATTCAACCTCGACTTTCCTACAACGTTTTCTGTGAATCTACTAAAGTGTAAGACTTAGAAAAAAGGTGAAAAAGAAGCCTAATTGAAGAATGATAAATGCTAGGATCAGTAGGAGAAACATTAATTTTATCCGCGAACCTGAAACAATTGATTTAATCGCTTTATACCCTTCCGTTTCCCTTGTTACAACAGCAAATTCATCATTCCCCCGGTGTTTGACTACGCCGCATTTGATTGTAGATCCAACTGCGTTTTTTTTAAATGTGCTTAGATTTACAACAAGAGTGTCATTATATTTCCCATCCTTTTCCGAAACAAATAAGCTATACGCTCCATTATACTGGCGATGCAACTTTACATTCGCCTTTTTTGTAACGACAAATTCATAAGTTCCAACATAATACAAGTTGTTTGGGTTTAAGGTCTTCCACACCCGTAAAAATGATTGTTTCATATACTTGTTCAAAGTTGGTGAATTCCCTCCTTTTGGCATCTTACTACTCCTAATTTGATTCTGTTTCTTTTCCTCACCATTAAATTGCCAAGTCTTAAAATGCATTACCATATTGCGCAACCATCGGACGCACCATTTGAAAACTTGCAAAACTCGACATCATTAAAAAAGCACAATACCTTTCCTATAATGAGCCGACTAGGTTCAAACAGCTACATTATATTACCCTTCGATGTCAAGGGGGGAAATGTAAGACCGGGATAGTGACAATAAACAGTAGACAATTAGTAAGTAACTGCGAATATTATGAACGTGTATTCCGATATACGAACGTGAGCGGCAATATACGAACGCGGATTTCTTTTACGAGCGCCAACTGAGACCAATTGTTTGTATAAATTTCTTTCGGCTTCACAACGGAATGACGGCAACTTAGACAATCAAATATGATGAAGCCAGAGTATAATAAATGAACAACAACCCATTCCAAAGATTGTTTCGTCGGATGGATGGTTGTTACAAAGCTAAAAGCACTGAGACAAGTCTGATACCGAAAGACATACTTGTGTATACCTATTTTCACTCTTTAATTCTTAATTGGGTTTTCTTCTTTAACTCAGTCAATAGCGTCTTTTGATAAAACTCTAGGAACTCTTTAATCGGAAACTTCACAATCTTATCGTTTTGATTAAATGTAATCCCTGCATTTTTCATGTACTCAATAAGTTTTGGCAACTGCACGTTTATTGAGTTTTCCACTTGATTTTCCTTGATCCATTTCAATACCAACCTTCTCCATATCTCTTGGTCTCCATTAATATACAAATCTCCAGAGACGGGTTTGGATACCAATATTTCCAAAATCCTTTCCTTTTTATTAGGCTCTATTTGTTCTTTTAATTGATTTTTCAGCTTAGATGTATTTTGCTTTAACAATGTTAAATGTCCCTTTTCATTCTTCTTAACAAATTCCCACTCTGCTTCGCTATATTCAACCGGTCGCTCTGCAGCCTTTCTTGCTCTCTCACTCATCTCTCTCAAGATCTCATTATCTGACTTAACGACAGTATTAACAGTTATCCCTTCAAAGACCTTCGTATTTTTTCCATATCGAGGATATACTCTATTAGCATTACGCGCCCGCTCTCGTTCTTGATCCATCCTCCTTTGTTCCCTTTGGACCTGTTCTTGTTCAACCTTCTGCTTTCTTTGAATAAGGTCTTTCATAAATGCAACTCTCTGTTCCTCTTCATTTTCCCTTGAAAGCAGAAAATGATTTTGCTTCGAATTTAAAGTTAGTGCACGGGAGAGAGGAATATCAATAGAAGTTAATCTATAAAACGTCATATTCCGATCCTGATAGGAAGTGGGAATAAAACGAAAAATGGTACATAAACGATTGGCTATATCAACATATGCGATACTTTTGGAATCAAAAGTTTCCATGTCTGCTTTTGTAGTCTTCAGGAAAAATTCGAGCAGGTCCCCCTGTAATCTTTGTTTTAGAAAAGCATCCCATTCTCGGTTCTCTTCATTTTTGCTCGTTATATTCATTTCCGCATGGAGTAAATTCCCAATTTTTGTTTCTTCTCGACAGGAGAGCCAGCTAATATCTACAAAAGAGAAACATTTAAACCCTTCGTCATTATACGTTTTCATCCGGTTCGCTAAATGACGTGCATAACTGTCTGACGTTAAATTTTGATTGCCTGCCGTAAAATAGTCAATCGCCCATTGTTCGTCGGAGTTCGGAAACTTGATAATAATATCCGGAATAAAAGACAGTTTCTTTTTATAGCGAAAACCTCGTTCAATTTCTACGTTATAAGGTCTAAGTTCTCCTTCTAAGATTTCACGAAAAATGGTCAAGCCAATTTCTTTCTTCGTGTTATCTTCCAAATTGGACACGTGTTTATCGTATGTATTTTTGTTTTCCGAATAGGCGCATTCAGTACCATCCTGATGACGGAAGTAAAACGGTCTTCCTTCTTCTTTAGTTAGATTCATGATGACTGGTTTTTGGCAGCTTAAACACGTAAAGGCACTCTTTCTAGAAAATGCTCGATAGCTCTTATTAAACAATCCTATTGTTTCGCTGCGGCTCAATTTTACATCTTTCCTCTTCGATGTTAAAGATCTCATTATGTAGGTATGCAGAATCCAAATCGACACATCCTTTGCTATGAGTTATCAGTTTTCAATGACTACTAACTAGTTAATAGTACCTGGTGTTTTTATACCAGTATTATACCATTAAAATAGTATATTGGCGCAGAAATTACATGAAAATTCAATTAGCACTAAATTTCATTCCCGAAAAATTTTCTTTGGTGTAACTTCAAATTCATATCACAGGGTTATCTTTGGCCACATGTTTAGGGACCTAATAATTCCGCGGGGTAATACTGCAGATTCTCCTATCATAGATGTCATATTAGAAAAAATCCCTCAGCCAAATAACTGGTTGAGAGATTTTTCATTGTTGTATGAATAAACATAACTGTTATGACTGTTTCATTTGTTTATAAGGTGGTCATTCAGCATTCGAATACGCATATTTAATAGCTTCTATAGCTTTATCTCCCGAACCGCCAATTGCATTACCTTCTTTTGAAATATATTCCACTATTTTTATTGATAACTTTGCTAATTGTTCTTCATTCTCTAGGTCATCTAGCATTTTTTTAGTATAAAGACTGAAGTCACTAGTAACCAACGTTTCGATGTCTTCATTAAATTCGTCTCCGAAATTACTTACATACTGAATTAATTCAAGACGATCATTAGCTACTGCTGTAAGCGTATCTTTTAAAGCCGCTTTAATAGCTTCTTGATCAGTTCCAGCATTGTTCATAGCTACAATGAACAATTGCTTGTGATATTCTGTATTAATCGCAAATTCTAGATTGTATTTCAAATTTTCTATCGTTTCATATCCACCTTCTGGTTGGAACCCCCAAATTGCAATATTTACAGCTAAATCACGACCCTGATTCTTCGTTAAATTACTAAGGTTAGAAATCGTTGTATCATCCAGATTTAGAAGCTCGCTAAAAGTTTCGATTGCCAAACGATAATCAAAACTTGTAACATCAATATTACTAAATTTGGCGAGAACCTCTTGATCCATAACATCATTCAATGGTTTATTTGACCAAATGGATAAACCACCCACGTCATACTTTTTATAGTCTACTGGTGCAATAACATTTACTATGGCTGTCTGGGTTACATTTTCTCCATCAGACCAAATTTGGAAATCTTCAGCTAGATTTCCGCTTTTTAATTCAAAATTTGATTCCGTACTAACATTCTTGCCAGGATCAACGTTTACGGCACCCCATTGGTTAACCCTTGTAGTTAGGTTAGTCGCAATTACTGTAGAACCGTTAACCGTCAGACCGGCACCTTTACTATTTATTATTGTGACATTTTCTAAATTTGCACTCGCATCACCGTAAGCATGTACTCCATAGGCATTTGAATTGCTGTCTATTGTCAAATTATTAATTTTGACCCCTTTAGAATAGATGGACAACGCATGCTTTGAACCATTAACTTCCCCTAGATTCTCAGTAACCTGAATTATTGTAGACTCACCTGCTCCAACAATTGAGATAGACTTGTCAATAGTAAGCTGTTCGGATAGCCCATACGTTCCTGCCGGTACATTTATAGTATCATCTGCCTTAGCTGCATCTATCGCTGCCTGAATAGACGTGTAAACAGTGTTGGGGTCTCCATTTATTGTAATGATATTTGTTAATTCTCGGTTTGTCCAAATAACTCCATTTGTTCCTGCCACATTGTACTTGTCATACCCGAGAGCTTCAACATTAATCATTGCATCTCCATCTACATTTCTACCATCGGACCAAATTTGCGTAGCATCCGCTAAAGTACCGCCTGTTAAAACAAATTTGGAAAGAGTTTTAACACCGCTACCCGGGTCAACATTTACCGCACCCCATTTGTTACCACTTGCATTTAGATCAGTCGCAATAACAGTAGAGCCGTTGACTGTCAGACCGGCACCTTTACTATTTATTATTGTGACATTTTCTAAATTTGCACTCGCATCACCGTAAGCATGTACTCCATAGGCATTTGAATTGCTGTCTATTGTCAAATTATTAATTTTGACCCCTTTAGAATAGATGGACAACGCATGCTTTGAACCATTAACTTCCCCTAGATTCTCAGTAACTTGAATTATTGTAGACTCACCTGCTCCAACAATAGTGATTGGCTTATTAATGGTAAGTTGTTGTGATAACTTATAAATTCCTTCTGCTACGTATACTTCGTCATTCTCCCCAGCTGCTTCTATTGCCGCTAGTAGCTTGTCGGATGAGTCAATAATTTCGCCCGATTCATCTCTCGTATTATCGACTTTAGCTACGACTCCATTTTTATATTTAACGGTGAATGTAACTTTTGTCGGTTCCCCTAACTTGATTCCCTCTACATCCCAGAATCCATCTTCATTATATTCAAATGTCCAATCCAGCGGCATTGAAACTTGGGTAGCATTCGGATATTCTTTTACAAACTTATCCGTCATTTCCCCTTTCCCTAATGGCTTACTGTTTTGATCAAACCATTCTACTGCCAGAGTGTCAATGTCACTAACTGTTTTACCTTCTGTCAACCCTGCGCCAGCTGAATACATTGTTCCACTGACGAATCCAAAGTCCTGTGCTACAATGCCACCTGTTGTCGCTACGCGTGTGTTGTCTACTGTAGCTTCAACACCGTTTTTGTATTTCACGAAAAATGTCACTCTTGTCGGTTCTCCCGGGATAATCCCATCCACAGTCCAGTAGTTATCCTCTGCGTAATCAAAGTCAGGATCCAATGGTATGGAGAGTTGCGTATGTTCAGGGAACTCCTTGGCCAATTTATCCGTTAACGTTCCTCTTCCTAACGATTTACCTGCAAAATCAAACCATTCTACAGTTAGAGTGGCTATATCACTTATTGTTTTACCATCAGTCAAGCCTGCACCAGCCGAGTACATAGATCCACTTACGAATCCAAAGTCCTGTGCAATGATGCCGCCTGTTACTTCTATAACTTTATATGTTCTCGTATTGTCTAAGCCTGTAATTTCTGTGCTTTTCAATACTTCTGCCGAGGAATTCTTAAGACCTAAAGTTCCGTTTTCCTGTACACCAAACAGTTCCCCATTTACGATAACAGCGTATTTTTTATCGGACGTTAACCCAGTAATTTTTTTATCACCTGCTATTCCCAAGGAATCCTGTGCCAGCGTTACAAGTTTCGGTGCTACTGGTTGTTGTACTGAACCGTCAGTTCCTCCCCCAGTATTCCCTCCACTATTTCCACCACCACCGATACCACCAGTTACAGGTGGTGCAGGTGTAGCCGGTTTTGCTTCCGGATTTGTTTCTCCGCCAATATTCTCAATGTTAGCTTTCACTTTATCGTAATCTTGAATTACGTCTTTAGCTTCTGTTCCTTTAGGCAGGATTAGATTGCCGATTTTAGTATTAGCGCCGAATGATATCTTCGAACTATTTGAACCAATTGTAACTTCACCGATCTTGCCTGTACCTTCAATCTTTAATGCTGATTTTGTATTAATTGTAAGGCTTGTTACCGGTGCGTCGATTGTAACGGATGTTGCACCTTCCGACAGTATTACGCTTGGAATAATAACGCCATTGTCCGCTTTCAGGTGAACATTTGAAGATAAAATGAATGACTGTACACTCGTAGTACCTTTCGATTCAATTGTCACATCGCTTTTCGATACTTCTATTGTGCCCATTGCAGAATTCGAAAAAATGATTGTCGGTTTAGTTGTAGCTGACTTGGAGTCTGCTGAGACATTAAAAGTGTTGGCAGATGCGACTTTATAAACTCTGTTAGTTCCTGCTGCCATCTTATCTTTTGAGGAAGAATTGTCAGAAACAATTGTTTTCCCCTTAACCTTAATGGCTTCGCTTTGGAAACTGTTATTGACTGCATTTCCAATTTCCAATTTACCTTCAATAACCAGATTCTTAGTCGTTACATAATCACCATTGATAATCAGATTTCCTTTTAACGCTGCATTATTTCCATTAAGGACTAAATGATTGGATGAAGTTCCATTGGCAGTAATCTCAAGTGATGAAATTCTTTCAATTAGATCGTCTTTAACATTTACTGTGATTTTTGCACCTTTTAATGCAGGCAAGTTGGAAGGGTTCAATATAGATTTCATTTCCGTATGAATACTATATGTCCCATCCTTTAGTTCAATAGTGTTTTCCGTAATATCGACAATCTGAGAACTGATTCCGTTTTGTGAAACTGCCAATTCACTTCTAAAGATAAACGAAGCAATTTGACCTCTTGTGACAAGCACATTCGGTCCAAACGTTGTTGGAGTTATACCTGTTGTAATATTGTTAGAAATCAATGCTTGTACATACCCTGCATAGGAATCACCAGTTTTGACATCAACAAATCGGTTATCAGAGAGATTCTCTCGTTCTAAACCGAATCCTAGGGTAATAATTTTCGCCATTTGTGAGCGTTTTAAATTATCATTCGGTCTAAATGTTTTATCTTGATATCCACTAATGACGCCTGCATTTACCAAAGCCGCTATTGGACCGTAAAATGCATCGCTTTCCTTCACATCGATGAACCCAGGATTTTTCACATTAACTGTATCCAATCCCAAAGCTAAAGCAAAAATTTTAGCTGCTTGCCCACGTGTGACAGAATCATTCGGCCTAAAAGTGCCATCCGCATAACCATTAATAATCCCTCTTGCGCTTAGACTCACTACGGGTGTGAAATAATAAGCCTTTGGATTTAAATCAGTAAATAAAGTAGGGCCTGATTCATTAGCTTGCACAAATGTTGGAGGGGCAACTACTATAGCTCCTCCTAGCACACTACTTGCCAATACAGCTTTGAAGAGTTTTTGATAAGAACGTGAGTATTTCTTCAATTAAATACCTCCCAATATATGTATTTATCTACATTTCAATGGTACCATTAGGGAGGTAAATTAGAACCATATCTTTAGATTCATTTTATTATTCAGAATAATTATACTATGAATAGGCATTTGTTACTACTTATTAAAACCGAACCTTAGTTGCATAAGCGAAACAATCCAATAAAGATAGAAAACAAAAAAGCTACCCAATCCATCGCTATTCAACGACAATTCGGAAAGCCCTTATTGTTTTCTATCAAGTTGCTCGTAATTTCCTCAAAACCACAATCAAACGCTATTCTTTTACTATATGAATAACAACTTCCTCATATGATACTTTCGGTTCCGTATATCCATTCAAGGAGGCAGTCACTACGTATTCAACGACAACTTCATCTTCATTTTCTTTGATGTCAGTAATCTCCAAGCGGAATTGATGACCGAAGTCTTTTAAAAGTTTTACCACTCCATTGCGAAAATCGGGATTTATTTCATTAATCTTTGTTTGTAATTTTTCCTTATATTGCTTACTATCAAGTAAAGAATCCGATTTCTCGATCAGCTGCTCATTGGCAAGATTTATAACACTTTCCATGTACGTTATTCCCATTTGTCTCATACTTTCCATTTGTATTGCTTTCTCTGTTTTTTGGACTTGGAGTTTGCTGCTAAGGACTTTTGATACAAGTGGCGGAGTCAGAACGCCAATTAACACAACAATTAATAGGACCCAAATTAATGTATAACCATTTTGTTTTTTCAGTATGTTTTTCATCATTTGGAGGCTCCCTTTTCATTGTACCCGAATATTTCAGACGCCAAGGCTTGCTGATGACCCGGTTCGATTTTCTCTGTATAAATTTTCACATGAATCTTTTCCAATTGTAAAATAGTCGGTGTTTCCGGAGAAACCAAGACATACGGATAATATAATTTCCCGTTTAGTTCGGTTGGATTAATTTCTTTATATTGCTTCCCGTCAATACTAACGGTATTTCCAGTGGAATTAACAGTATTGGTTTTCACGTCATGTAACACCTTTTCGGCAATGTTAATGGATGTCAATTGATCTTCCACCTTAACTGAGAATAAGGATGCTTGGAAGAAAAAATGGGAAAGTGAAACGAAAATGATCGTCAAAATCACAAGGGATGCTAGAATCTCAATTAATGACATTCCTCTATTGTTTACCAGATAGCTATTAAGTTTATATTTCATCCCGTCACCCTTCATCAAGTTAATAGGAGGCGTAACTCTTGTTCAAAAAACACTTGTCCCAGCAAGGACTCACTCTAGTGGAAATATTAGTTTCATTAGTAATTGCTAGTTTCGTTATCGGGCTTGTAACTACTGTACTTATATCGACCGTCAAGTTCAATGACAACACCCAAACTCGCATCAATTTAAGGCAGGAATCAAATAGGATTGTTACCGGAATTAGAGCGTCCCACCGCAAGGACGAGAGTGTCTGTTACGACCAATTGGCTGCGAACAGTGGTATAGAGATGACAATGCAATTAAATAATACAGTATTAAAGAAAGGCGATTGTGTGGTTGTAAGACACACAAATGATTTGCCCGTCAAGTTTACATTATCTGCTGGACCTAAAAATTCCTTCACGATTGATACTGTACTGGAAGGGAAGGAAGAAACTGATCTCAGTTTTACAATTCCAAAAAAAGACGCTAGTTTCATTGATAATTTGCTACTTGATAATGTATTTGTTTATGGTTCCCACTTGTTCATCTCTGGTTCCTCACCTTTAAAAAGTGCAACTAATGGGACTGGGACGGTGGTGATCAATAATCTGAATAAGAAGGACTTAGAATTTGGTGGCGATAACAAAATTAACGTGCAAAATATCTATATTGATAAAAAGGGCAATGTAGTTAAATTTACAAGCAGCACAAAACTAGGATTAAAAAATTCCACCAAAATAGTTCATATCACAGGAGATGTACAATTGAATAATGGTGGAGCAAGAATCGATGGTGACACCATTTACATTGATGGAAATGTTACGTTTGGAGATAGTGCCGTTATAGAAGGGAAAAAAGTAATTATAAATGGAAATGTCACGTTTAAAAATTGGTCCGCTAAAATAATAGCGAATGAAATATATATTGCTGGAACTACGAAATTAGACAGTGCTAATTCGCCTAATATTAATGGCACTGTAAAGAATTTCAGCTATCTTAACGAGGGTGACATTCCCAAAAGTCCATCTTTTACTCCCCCAACCTTACATAAAGACAATTGGTACCCCCAGAATGGCTATACTGTGAAATCAAATGGGACTATTTCGTCTGGAAATAGAATATTTTCGCCGGGAAACTTCATAGCGAATGATTGGCATTCATCTACAAGCAACGTAATTATCATTAGTAAAGGGAATATAGAAATCAATAATTTTGGAGGCAGTGAATTGTCAGGTATTCTTTTCGCCCCTTACGGAAAAGTAACCTTTAAAGGAGGTGCTTTTAAAGGTGTAATAATTTCTAGAGATGGTTTTATTACCGAGCAAAACCCAGACATTATTTTTATTAACGCATCTCAATTTTTCAAAGAAAAAGATCCAATTCCATTCAAATAAGATGATGCTTATCATATAAAACCCCAGTCGCATAGATGCGACTGGGGTTTGCCAATTACTGAAGAAACTCCATAAAATTAACGAAAATCTTCGAAGCTTGCGCACGAGTTGTCGGGTCTTGTGGCATAAATTTGCCATCGGATCCAGTAATGATTTTCAACTCATACAACATTGAAATAGCGTTTACCGTTTCCTTGTTATAGTTGCCAATGTCGGAAAACGGTGCAATTGCCGTTGGAGTATAGGCTTCACCTGTTTTGTATTCATAAGCCCGGGCAATCATCAACGCCAGTTGAACACGAGTCACACTTTCCGAATGATTGAAATCGCCATTTTGCCCTTTGATGATACCGTATTTATAGGCAGCTGCAATCTCGGCTTGTGTTTCTTTATTCAAGTTCTTTATGTCGTTAAAAGGTGCGGCTTCATTTGTTTGCAGCCCCAGTGCACGGGTAATCAATGCGGCGGCTTGCGCACGTGTCAATTGTTCATTCGGTTTGAATGAACCGTCTTTATAGCCCTTAAATATTCCCATTTGTACAGCTTTTTGGATATAGAATTCAGCCCAGTAACCTTTTGAAACATCAGTAAATGTTACTGGTTTCATCGGTTCAGGTTTGACTGGATCAGGTTTAACTGGATCTGGTTTAACCGGATCCGGCTTGGTTGGAGTTGTTGGTGTTGGTGTTGGTGTTGTTGGTGTTGACGGGATGTATCCGCCGCCGCCACTGTTATCTCCTCCACCATTTCCTGGGTTAGGTGCAGGATCTTTGACTGTAACGTTTACTGTGATGGCTTTGTGATTCTCGTAAGTGATTGTGATTGTTGTTGAACCAGCAGCTTTTGCTATAACTAAGCCGTTTTCAACTGTAGCAATTTTCTCATCAGCGGATTTGTACGTTGCGACTTTTGTAACATCCACTTCCGAATCTTTTGCAACCACTTTTGTATTAGTAGGGAAGGACTCAGGCGCGTTTGCAACCTTTACTATTTGTGATAGCCCATTATCTTGCAAAGTAGATAAACTGGCTCCCTGGGATGGTTCACCTGGATCAGATGGTTCGCCCGGCTCGGATAATTCGTCCGGCTCAGATTCGTTTGCTTCAGGTTCGGTTACATCATCTGGAATAGTCGCAGAACCATCAACAATCACTTGTTCTCCTCTGTTCCCCGCTGCATCTTCAACGATTACTGTAACACTATCCGTTTCTTCATTGACTTCTGGTACTCCGAAGTTGAATGATCCATCTTGCTCCAATTCGATACGCACAGGCTGTTCTTTTTCACCGTTACGTGTAATTACATAAGATGCATGTAGTTTTTCGTTTAGATCAAAATCCAGGCCATAATTTGCCAACTCGTCATTATAATCCAAGTATTTATCTGTTACTTGACCGCTTGCTTCACCAGACGCCAATGCTCCTGTAATTTCAGGCTTTGTTGTTTTAACGACGATTGGTCCGACGTAGTCACCGACGACACCAGTTTTTGACAATCCCGTGAAATCGATCGTATAGAGACCGTCCGGAATCGTTGTCGCCGGGGAGCTGCCCCATGGTTTGTATTGTCCTTTGATCGCTAATGTGTATGAGCCTGCCCCTAGTGCAGAGCCAGCGTGCAGATAGCCGATATAGCCGTCTCCGTATTCGCCGCCTTCAGGATCCATGATATCCCAAAGCTCAATGTAATTCGTTGTGACGTCGCCTGTAAGTGTGAAGGAGAGTGTCGCTTCGTCCTTCACGCCGTCGCCGTTGAAGCTTAGGTCTGTTTCAGAAATTCTCATGTCTTTTATTACAATTGCCGTTGCCCCGCCGAAGTCGGCTGCGAATGGCAATGAAACTTTAGTGTATCCGCTATCTTTTTGGGTTGTCTTTTCAGTAACTTTCAATTGGTATTTATCGTCTTTTTGCATTTTTAGTTCCGTTTTATCGACAAACAAAGATACTTCCGTTAGGTTTTCTTCTGCTGGTGTAATGTGGATATATCCGAGGATTTCATCGCCGGTTTTCGTGCTTGCAGCGGATGCTGTCAATGTAACATTAAGCAGCTGCTCGCCAGATAAAGTAAATGTCGGTTTGTCAATCGTGACTTTTGCGTCACCGAAGCCTTTCGTAACTTGTACGGAAGCGTTGTACGTGCCCCCGTTGCCGTTATCGTTTTTCACTAGAATCTGTTTCGTAACAGAGATGTCTTTGTCTAATTTTTGAGGACCAAATGTTACTGTTCCTTTAAGGTTCTCAACTATTTCACCGCTGCCGTCAAGTACTGCTTTATCTTGAGCATAGGCGAGGATTGTCGAATGTGCTGCTGCATATGCATCTACCCGTCCTGCCCCTTGTGCCATAACATCGTATTTTTCAGTATTCAAGATTTTTGCACTGTTTGATAGCGCGACCTTTACATCGAAGGCGTTCCAATTCGGATTCGCTTGCTTCACGAGCGCCGCGATTCCCGCAATATGTGGTGTGGCCATGGATGTTCCTGTTTTTCTTGTATATGCTTGATCATAGGTCGCTTCCGGGAAGTCGGCTTTGTACATTGGGATTGTGGACATGATGTTCGTGCCCGGTGCTGTGACGTCAGGTTTGATGTCGAAGTTTGGAGTAGATGGTCCACGTGAACTTGAATCGTTCACCTCGTCCCCAGGTGTCATTGTTTTATCGAAATCACTAAATGTTACTGTTCCTTTTCCATCTTTAAGGGCTGCGCGAATTGCATCTCCATCCGTTTGCGACATATCGTAAGTTGGAATGAATTCAAATGCATCTCCTAGGAATGTTCCAGAAGCTTCTGGTGCATTTGTGCCTCCCGCGAAGTTGTGAATAATCGTTGCCACTGCACCATTTTCTTTTGCATAGGCGATTTTATCAACAAATGCAATTGAACCACGTGAAATCAGTGCTACTTTTCCCTCGACATCGATTCCATTGTAATCTTTCGCTTCTCCGTTTCCAGGAATAGCCACTAATTCAAATTCACCTTCAAGTTGTGTTGCAATATCTTTACCAAAAGTAGTTCCCATCAAATTTATTTTTTTGGAAAGGTTGTAATTACCAACTGTAACATTTACTTTCCCGTTATGCTTTGTTTCTGGATTTGTCGTATTACCAACAGCAATCCCAAGTCTTGAAGTTGCTGGTGTACCCATCGTTCCGCGATTCGGACCGGAGTTCCCTGTTGCGATGACTGAGATTGTTCCTGCGAGCATGGCGTTGTTGATGGCGAAGGATCCAGCGTCTGTTTCAGTGTTGGAGCCGCCGCCTAGTGATAGGTTGATGACGTCCATTCTTTCGACGACTGCTGTGTCGATCGCCGCGACGATGCCGGATGTTGCTCCGCTGCCGTACGCGCCGAGTACGCGGTATACGTAAAGGTCGACTTTCGGTGCGATCCCTTTGATGCCGTATTCGTTATTGCCGATTGCGGCGATTGTGCCCGCGACGTGTGTACCGTGGGATGTGTAGAATGCGCTGCCGTTCGCGTTGAATTCTGGTGTTCCTGCCGGACGTTCTACTGGCGACGTTTCGGATGCGTCGTCGTCAGCACGCGGGCGTGTGTACGTGCTGCTGTTCGGAATGAAGTTTTTTCCACCTTTATAGATGCCTTGGAACTCTGGGTGATTGGCGTCGATGCCTGTGTCGAGGACGGCGACTTTGATGCCTTGTCCTTCATAGCCTTCTGCCCAGAGCGCTTCAATTCCGAGGAAGCCGATGCTTGTGTCCATGGCAGGTCCAACTTGACCGCCTTTTACTACTTCGGATGATAGGCTAGTATCTTCCAACGCATATACTGTCACGTCGGGTTCAATTAATGTTACCCCTTTAATATCAAGGATTTTCTCAAGGTCAGCCGCTTTTACTGTCATTGAAAATCCGTTTAATACAGTGTCAAAAGTAAACCCTTCTTTAAACGATATATGATTTGCATTCATTTCCTTTTTAAAGAATGTATGCTGTGCTTTAACTTTCGACTTCACAGCATTGGCTTCGGCGGTAGTAAACTTCTGACCGGCCAACTCCTTAATTCCCTTTTCAAGTGCAACAGGTTTTTCGGAAAGGTGAATGATAACCGATACTTCTTCGCTTCCCGATAATCCTTGCAAGTCCTTGTGGAGGGCGGGTTCCCCTTCCAATACGTTCAGTTGCTGGGCAACTGCGGCTTTTGCCTGCATGATGCTTTCATTCGTGCCATTCTGCTTGAATGGGTTCGGGCCGTTGTTCGCCGACACATTCATCGGTGCCAACAGCGTAAAGACCATGGCAAATGCCATGATTGCACTGAATAACTTATGAAGTTGTTTCTTCTTCAATTAACTTCCCCCTTTGCCAAAATAGTTGCTGGTTTGCTTGTACACTTTCCTTTCTAGGTCGAACCCCTCCCGCGACTGCCAGTGGAGCAGTCAAATTGTCGGCAAATCTTTCGGGCTTCCATTTTGGACAAGCCACTATGATACTGTTCTACTGTATGTAGTAGGAGATTCTGCTATGACATGAACTATCAATTTAGGAAAACAGAAAAAGGCTACCCAATTCGTCGCTGTTGAACGACAAATCGGATAGCCTAATCTATCTATTTACTTAGAACCCGTCACAAAATGCATTTCATATTTAAACTTGTTCCCGGACAGGATTACGAGACGATACGCTGTGTTTGGACGATACTGATCATTCGCCGAGACAATGATTTCCTTCTTGCCAGCTTGAGATGTCAGTTGAATGGGAATTTCACTGCTTCCCATATAGACTTTCACATCAATGGCATCCCATCCGGTGAGCAGTCGATTGAATGCGACAGTCCATTTTTTATTCAAAGGAACATCCTTATATTCAGGCAGAGTGATGACATCTGATGAAGGAACCGGTACTTTTTTTAGTTCTTCTTTGACAGTTGATACATTGTCCACGCCTATTGAAGCAATATTGACAATGCCTTCTCCGTATTGAGGATCCCATCCGGCCGCTCCTCTGTCATCAACGTATTGCTTTAACAGTCTTTCAATTACAAGATGGGACCTGTATGGCCCCTCCAGTTTCAGCATTGCGGCGATGCCGCTCACATAGGGGGCTGCCATCGATGTGCCACTAAGGTTTTTATAATTTCCGCCCGGAACACTTGAAACGATGTTAACGCCCGGAGCCGATATGTCGATTGCGGCGCCGGTATTGCTGAAGCTCGCAACGTTATCAGCTATGTCTGTCGCCGAAACGACAATCACTTTTTGATTGGATGCTGGAAAATAATTATCAGTGCTTGCACTTTCATTGCCCGCAGCTACGACGACAAGGACGTTTTTGGAAAGAGCATAATCGATTGCATCCGCCAAATATTGCGAATACCCTTCGCCTGCGAAACTCATATTAATAATTGTAGCGCCATGGTCGACCGCAAATTGAATTCCTTTTGCCACATCGGAATCATAGCCGTTCCCTTGTTCGTCCATCACCCGGATCGGCATGATCTTTACATTCGCCGGAGTTGTCTCCGCAATGATTCCTGCTACATGTGTCCCATGAAAATGTACGTCCATCGGATTTGTATCGTTGGAGACGAAATCATATCCCTCCACAACCCGACCCGCGAGAAACGGATGTGTGTAGTCGACGCCTGTGTCAATAACCGCAACTATTACGTTTCTATTCGTTGCAGCTAGAGAATTTTTGAAGTTTTTTATTCCAACCCTTTCCGTTCCCCATGACGGCGCTTTTCCACTTGTCGGATTTTCCAAAGCGATTGTCCGGATGAAATCAGGTTGCAACACTTCAACGTCTTGCGCACTGTATAAAACAGAAGATTTATTAGAAAGACTTCCTTCGTTAAATTTTTCAAGGTCATCAAGCGAAATGCTCTCTACTGTTTCATCGCCTTTCTTGTCTACCAAGTTCACGATGACTCTATCTGTTTCTCCCGTAGAATCTGAAGAAGCAACAGCTATTTTCCCATTAACCGAAAACCATAATCCTATGCTCATTAATATAATGGCAATACCCAGGAATCTATTTCTCATTTCAGTCACCTCTATCTCTAGTTGTCTTTCCTTTTATCGGTAATTAATAGACTGTTTTTAGTCTAATTTCATTTGAAACAATAAAAAAGCACTTACCCCTAAACGGAATAAGTGCATCGGGCACTGGGATGATATAAAAAGTCCGCGGAGAAGATTCTCCGCGGACCTTTCCCGCTCATCAACCAAAGCCACTTTGAAAAGTTACTTCTATAAGAGATTAAAGGAAAAACCCTACATGTACATCGTACCACAATTTTCTGCATTCTCATAGTCTAAAAATCTATTATTTTTTCGATAGTGTGCGGTGAAGGAAAACCGAGAAATCAGCCCTGCTGATGTTTTGGCCAGGTCCAAATTTCCCTCCGCCAATTCCTTGTGTAATATCGTTAGATGCCAAGGAATTGATAGCGTCTTTCGCGAAGCTGCCATTAATGTCTGTGAAGTGATTTTTGTCACTCAATGGAAGACCGAATCCTCGTTGAAGGATGGCCGCCATTTCAGCACGGGTCAATTTTCCGTTCGGATCGAATTTCTTTCCGTTTTCCTTCCCTCGGATGGTGCCCATATTCGCGACTGCCGCCACTTCTTTATAGAATGTCATCGATGGTACCATGTCTTCGAAACCTGGATCCGTAACATTGTCGAGCGGCAGTTTAAGCGCTCTTGCCAGAAGGATTGCCGCTTGCTGCCTTGTCAACTCTTGATATGGTCCGAAGTTGCCGTCAGCGTAGCCTGCAATGACCCCTTCGTTAACGAGTGACGCGATTTCATTTTCCGCACGGAATGTGAGTCCTGTGTCTTTGAAAAGGCCTTCTTTGTAGCCTGTATTGAAGATCGCTTTCACATCATCAATCATGATGCTGCCTTTCGTTTTCAGGCTATCCGTAGGCTGTGCAATATAGATCTGCTTAAGTGTGATGTTGCCTGTTGCACCTGCCGGGATTGCAGCCGTCACGTAGTTCCAGCCTAGCCATTTAAGCCCGTTTTCAGGTGTGAAATCAATCGTGTATTCTTTGCCTTGCCCGTCTTGAATTCGACCGCGCAGCCATGTATTACTTGCATCGCCATATACGCGGGCGGAAAGCTTCACTGGAGTGCCTGCTAGACTCATAGGCGTTTTCGCGTCCACATATGCCGCGGACGTGCCTGTCGTGCCTGTAAAGTCATATGTGAGCTTCAAAGCGCCTTTCCCTTCGAATGCAGGTTCTTTCGCGCTGTTCATGGATAGTGAAGCTTTTCCGTTCGTTGCTGAAGACGTCCAATTAGTAAGGGACTCCATGTTATCTACACGGTAATATGCACCTGTGATTGCCACTGGGATTGTTACCGTTTTGCCGCCTAATGTTGCAGTCACTGTCCCCTTGCCTTCATTTGAAGCTGCTGTCAGTACGCCTGAGGAAGTGATTGTTCCGATATTTGCGGAAGCACTCCACTTCACTAATGACGGGTCGAAGATGACTTCCCTGTTCTTACTGTCATATGCCTTTACAGTCAATGTCCTCTTTTCGCCTGCCCGCACATCGATTGATGCACTTGAAGGCTTGACTGTATGGATGGATTCAACGACTTCAAACGGGATGTTCCCTGTCACGCCGTTGATTTGTGCAGTGATGGAGCCTGTCCCCGCTTTTTGAGCTGTGAACTCCTGACCATTCACTGAGATAAGCCCTTGCGGAGAGCTCAGCTTAAGGTCCGTTTTATTGAAAGTAACCGGGTTATAGTAATTATCCATCACGTAATCTACTACAACGGATCCTTTCGTGCCTTTCAAATAAACGCCCTGCTTCGATAAATGAGCCCCGACAGTAGCCGGCGTGCCTACTGGTGCAGTTGATACTGCGAAAAGCGAAGTCGAGACGGAACGTTCTCTGCCGTCCGATGGTCTATTGAATAGGGAGACATTGAAATCACCCGGCTTGCGGACTGCCATCGTCGTAGAACCGCCTCCGTCAAGATTAAGTGCCTGGTAAGCCCCGATTGACACGAGGTATTCAGCAAATTCCTTCAGGCTTTGTCCTTGGCTGTAGCCGGATTGACGTCCGTCCACCGTCACCATGAATACTTTCGTGCCTGTTCTGTCGATTGCGATTGCCGTACGCGGTGCGCGTTCTCTCGCGCGGTCGCTATTCGGGTCGATGCCGAGATGAACTCTGCCGTCCTTGACGAGTTCAGGTCCGGACGTCAGCATGAATGAAGAACCTTTCCACTTTTCATCAATGTTAGCGGTGATCGAGATTGTTTCCCCTACACCAATGTTGTCGATGGATGACATCGCTGCACCGTGTGCCGAAAGGACAAATCCATCTTTCGGGATCGTTGAAGCTTGTGGGTCGTTGCGCTCCCGCTTTTTCGTCACTACACCTGTTACCGTTTCGCCGAAGTTAAGCGCCGTCCCGCCTGTGACTCCCTCAATGACGAGCTCGATACCTAGCGCATTCGTTTCAGTTGTCGGTTTCGGATAGAGCGGTGTGTATAGGATCAGATTGTCAGTCGAGCGGTGCTTGTCCGTCGACGTAATCGGGTAATCTTGTCCATTATGGTTGAATGATAATCTTAAATTGTATGAATCTATCTTCCCTTTACCGGTACTGTCAATGCCGAAAGCGATAGGCTGATTGACGTATTGGTCCCTGCCGGACGCGATTATCCCAGCATTCATGAGCCTATCGCGGTAAGCGATCAAGTACATCGGCAAATAGCCTTGGTCGGACCCCCAGAAGAAGGAGCCGTTAATTGCGCCCGCGACTTGCTGGCCGGGTGCTGTATAGGCATTTGCCTGGCTCGTCGTCGGTGCCAGTTTGTTAAGCGGCGTCGGGATGCCGACGTCGACTGTTGTGAATGGGTCATTCAGGTCGACGACTAACTGACGGAATGCTTGCGGGTTGCTCGCTACTGTTTTGTTCGTATATTCATATTGGACGCCTCCGGAAATCTTCGTGCTTCCTGGTGTCTCTCCATAGGCTAGAGTAGGTATTGATAAAAAAATCACAAGAAATAGGATACTAAGTTTCGACAAGTATGTATTCTTAAGCAATTATTCATTCCCCTTTGTAATTATTTGGTGTATGTCCATTATAATCTCAAACTCTTGCATTTCCATAGATTAGAGAACTTTTGATACTATTAGACTAGTTTGAGGGGAGATTGTCATGCATGCCGATGATTATGCGTGTTTGCGACGAGTTATGCGCATTTGGAGGGATTTATACGTATTTAGAGGAATTTATGAGCTTTTGAGCGGATTTATGCGTGTTTCAAAGATTTTATGCGTAATTAGAAGGGTTTCGCGGAAGGACTTATCAATCCATAGAAAAGCCCCGGTACTGGTAGCGACCAGAACCGGGGCTTTTCTATTTTTATTGCAATTCTTCTTTTTTCTTTGAAGTGTATGCGAGGAAGACTGCTGTCAAGATGTAGAAGTACATCGTGAATGTCTTGTCCTCCCAAATGTTGTAGATGATACCGCACCAGTAGACGCTGATGAGCATAGCCAACATCGGTATCGCTTTGTCGGATAGTTTGCGTCGCTTCCAGAACAGAACGAGCATGCCTAATAGGAAGACGGCAAATAGAATGACCCCGACAACGCCTGTTTGGGTGATGACCTGGATATATTGGTTGTCCGAGTAGATATTGAATTGGATATCATAATGGCTATAGTATGGCGATGAATATACTTTTGAAGCAGAATCGCCGAATGTGCCGAACCCTGTTCCAATTATCGGATACCTTTTGAAAATTTCGAGCCCTTTATAGACAATGAACAAACGGCCGGTCGTCTTACTCTTTTCGAATGTATCCGACTGGAATGTCTCCTTGATACGCGACGATTCGATTGCGAAGGCAGGATCGGTTTCAGGCGTGCCTGTCCGTACAATTTCACTGACTTCAGTGTTCGCACTAATCCATTGCGCCAATTTTGTCACCGGCGTCGTTATAAGGAAGAACCCTAATGCAACGGCAAGTCCTGATTTCAGGACAAATTTCCAATTCCTTGTGAACAGGAAGTAGATGACGATCCCAATGATGAACGCAATCCACGTGCCCCGGCTATACGTAAGAACCCATGTTCCAGCGAGAACGACGAGGACAAGATTAAGCACCCATTGGAGCTTCGTCTTCGGCAGCAGCGTTTTCAGGTAATAAATTAGAATACCGGAAATCGTTAAATAGACGGCAAGGACATTTGGATTGTTGACAAGTCCATAAATGCGGCTTGCATTATTTTTCGATAGCTGACGATTCACCCATTGCTCCGGCATGAGGAGGGAACGGGCTGATAACTTTTCGACGAGCCCTTGAATGATCAGGACAACGGTGACGAATAAAGTGACCGTCAGGAAGTTCATAATATCCCGTTTCGTAATGTCCAGCCTTTTCACTGTATAGAGTAGAAGGAACATGATCACGAATGCACGGATTTGGAAAATGATCGCCGACAGGATGACATCGGATAGGAATGCCGATACGGTTCCCATGATGATGAAGGCGATAAATGCCCATTCAAAGATCTCGAAACGGAAGATCGACTTCCAATCTTTTCTTGCGTCCCAAACGACTCTAAGGAAAGCGAAGACGATGATCAAATCGCCAACTAGTTTAAGTCCTGGGCTTACTTCGATCAGAAATGAACGAAGCGGGAAGTAGATGAGTAAAAACAGGATTGCTTGTTTCGGTCTGAACAATGCAGCAATCGCGATAAGGAGCGAAATGCCGTAAGCAATCATTGTATTGGGAATGACGAGCGCCACTGCGAGCAGAATTACTCCGACGATGGGCACTGCCAGTTCTTTGAGGTTGAGATTCATGGAATGACCCTTTCTATAGTTGTTTCACGTATTCGATTATACCACAGCACTAGGGCGTGTCAGTAGATTAATTTCCAATTAAGTTGACGTTATCAAATAGGAAAGGATTCATAGAAATATTTCATATCGGATTTCCGCTTCGGGCGGACGCTTTCCGCGGGCGAGCGGCGAGCCAATCGAACAGCGAAGGGTTCGATTGGCCGTATTTCTGCGATCTTTGCAGAAATTAAGGCATCCTGCTCCCTTATGGTCGCAAAAGCCGTTCTTCGCAACGGCTTTCGCAGGAGTCGCCGCCCTCCGCTTCAATCCTTAGCAAATCTCTTTCAATAAAATTTAGGTTAATATGAAAAAGGAGCGGAAAACCGCCCGCTCCTTATTCTTTCACTGATTTATTGAAAAATGTCTCTGTCAGCTGCTCGTACCAACGTTTGTATATCGGGTGGTCGAAAGTCGCCATTCGTTCCACCATATTAGTCCCCTGGTAGAACATCATGCCTTTTTCGTCGAGCCCGTAGCGTTTTGCCATATCCATGTAGAGGTCGAATGCTTCGACGCCCTGTTCCGCTTTGTCCATATGGTAGGAATCTATTTCAATCGTGATGCCTGTGCCATAAACTTGTGCGTTCACGAATGCCTGATGAAGACGTTCTTCTTTGTTACGAATGGATGCCCTGAATGCGTTTGGTTGGAGGAATGCGGCATCAAAGCCGTAATCTTTCCATTTATAGAAGTTCGTCGCAGTGGCATGCGGCGAATAGATGAAGAATTTTCCGTTCTTCTTCAAGATGCTTGAAATGGATGAAATGATGACTTCATCATCGACCGTCCGCACAGTTTCACTTAACCAGTAGAACCCTTTGAAATTCAAATTGTCGTACTTACCGTTTTCAAAGTGCTGCATCACTTCTTTTACATACCAGCTTGCAAGGTCATATCTGGCATATACATCATTTCCGACTTCATCGCCATTCAAGTTGATGATCGGTTCATTCCGTTTCGGATAGGGAATCGCGACGTAGACATCGACTTTCCGTTTCACTTGACCTGCAGCGGTATCCAGGTTTTTGATAGCACCGCTAGAATCGAATGTCCTATCTATGTACGTCTTCCAATCTTCGTAATTGGCACGGTTCGTCGGCCCGTCTACGAATTGGTCGCTGTTTTCATTGTATCGAAGACCTAGGATAATGAATGTGTCGAACATATCTTGTTGAATGCCGTTTTTCGGCTTCGATTTTAAGTAGTGCTTGAAAAACTCCGGTGTGAATTTTTCGATTTCCTTGAACCCGTTATAGATGAGAGCACCGCTATTCAAATTGGTCTTGTCCGCGGCTGCAATCTCTTGCGCATATTCCACGAATTTATTGCTTTGCGGATGGACTGTCCCTTCCGGATAATAAAGTGCAAGTTCAATTGCGTCTTCGACATTCGGGATGACAGAGATAAGCTCACCGCCATTTCTAACTTCATATGCGACCGGCTTTTGGTACACCCTGTAAAGAAATGCGCTGAATTGGGCGCGCGTCACTTTTTCTTTCGGGCGGAATGAATCGTCATTATAACCTGTCGTCACTTCTTCGTTTGCAATGGCGTCTATGTAATGATAATACGGATCCTCTATCGGAACATCCGTAAATGAGCTAGTCCCTTTTCCTTCATATTGATAGGCAGTAGCCAGCATTTTTGACATTTCGTCTCTTGTCAGCGGCTTGTCCGGGTGGAAGTGTCCTTCATCAAGAGATAGCCAATCGTTTTCCAGTACAATCATGATCTCCTTATAGCCTGGGGATGTGGGAATCAAATCCTCCACTGACGTCGGCTCGCCTTCCAGTGTATAGAGGTCAAGAGCCCTCGTCATCATAACGGCAGCATCTTTCCTCTTAATATCAAGGCCCGGTCTGAAGTTACCGTCTCCGAAGCCTCTGATGACTTTATGCTCTGCTGCAAATTCAATATCTTTGTATGCCCAATATTGATACGATACGTCCTTGAATGTGGCTGCCTGTGCAGTAGGCACTCCTAAAATGAACACGGACAAAATGACGATGATGATACCCAGATGTTTACTTGATGATTTCATTCCACCTTCTCCTTCTGTTTGCAAGTTTGAGAGGAATATTTTAACTAAAAAAATATTCCTCATCTTTTTCAGATGTTGTCTATCAGAAGTAAGGTGAAGAAACGAAACTTGTTTTCAAGCTGCCATCTTGCCCTTTATTCTGATACTTCTTTTACTAGAATACTATACTTGCTAGCTGTTTGGAAGGTTAGAAGGAATAATTTGGTGTTTTGTTTTTTTGCGCAAAAAACCTCCCGGATGAGGTTGTCACCCGGAAGGTATTAAATACGTTTTTACATAATTACTTTACGTTTACAGTTAGGTCTACAATAGAATCTAATGTAATTGTTTTATCAGCCTGGTCCTTTTTAGAAAGAACTACAGAATTCACATAGATTTTCGTCGATCCTGCATCAGCTGTCGTTAGTACGCCTTCATTATCAAATGAGATGACTGCTTTGTTTGCAGAAGCACCTTTAACGTTTGCTACTGTATAGCCGTTTGCATCTGTCAATTGAGTGATCTTAGCGATAGCAGCTGCAAGTGTTTCGTCTTTAGCCATATTGACTGTAGAAGAAGTGAACAGGATGGATGGTTCTACTGCTGTTGCAGTCGTGTCAACAACAGTGAATGTGTGAGTTTTAACAGTTACTCCACCAACTTTGACGTCGACAGTGTAGACATCTCCAACTTTCGCACCTGCTTCAAGTTTGATTTTGTTATCTTCAACAGTTTCTTCAGTTACATTTTCGCCTTTAGCGTTTTTCACAGTAACTTTTGGAGTCTCTGCTTTGATCATCAATCCAGTTGCATCTACCGATAATACGTCAAGCTCCATAGCGTTTGCGTTTGCATCAGCGTTCAAGTCCAATGTAGACTCAAGTCCACGTACGTCGTATCTAGCAAATACACCCGGGTTTTTAAGCTCAACAGCAAGTGTCGTTGTAACAGCTGATTTCCCTTCGCCAACTGTTACTTCAACAGTGCGGTTGCCGACTTTCGCATTTGCTACTGCAGCAACATTGAACTTCATGACGCCATCATTATTTGTTTTCGAAACTTTTGTGATGTCAAGAGCAGCTTTATCATTTTGCTCTACTTTTTCATTCACAGCAACCGTTTGATCTTTAATCGGGTTTCCGAATTGGTCAAGAACTGTCGCTTGGATTTCCATTCCTGCTGTATCTTTTGTAGACAAGGCAAGTGTATTTTGGCTAAGTGACAATGTGTTTACAACAGGCACTTCCCGAACTTCCATGCTAACGACTTCTTCAAATGCAACCTTATCGCCGTCTTTGACAGTGATCTTCACTTGTGCATTTCCTGTACCTAAGACTTGGACATCTCCAGTAGTTTGGTCAACTACAGCTACTTTTGGAGTAAGAGATTCGAACGCAACAGACGGACTAGCCAAAACTGCGCCGAACTGATCTACTACTTCCGTATATAGCTTCGCTTGCTCGTTAGCATATACAATCGTGTTGCGTTTGAATTTAGAGTCTTTAAAATCCGGTGTAGTTGTAGAAACTGTCCAGTTTGCTAGTTTTGCAGGCGTGTTCGCTTCTGCACTAATAGTTACTGTTTGGCTCTCAGCTACGACATTACCGTCTTTTTCATAGACAGCTTTCACTGTAGTTGAAGTTCCTTTGGCTAGTCTGATTTTGCCATTTGTGATTGCAGCGTTAGAAACGAATTTGACTTGGTTTTTAAATTGTTCAGTGACATCCGCACCTTTATTATCCAACAATTTAAAAGCAATGTCAGTCATTTGGCCAGCAGGGATCGTTTGGTTTTCCATCACGATGCTTGCAACACTCAATGAACCTACTGCAAGTTCACCGTTTAGCTTCGTAGTTCCTGAAGTTACTTCTACAGCGTATGTTCCGTTTGCAACTACCGGCTCATAGAATGTAATTTCTGCTGACTTCTTATCTTCAGATAGAGTAACAGATTTTACAACTTGGTTAGTATTCGTAGCATTATTCTTCACTTTGACATCTGCAGCTTTCAGAGAAGCTAGTTTCGTATTGAACGACACTGTTGCCGTCGTTGAGTTAGTTGCAGAAATAGAAATGATCTCTGGTACTGTTACCGTTTCTTCAAGAGTTTCAGCACGGAACATGAACAATGCAAACTCACCGCGAGTTAAATTAGCTTCCGGTGCGAAAGTTGTTTCAGTTTTCCCTAATGTAATGCCGTTATCTTTAAGGGCAGAAACAAAACCGATCCAATTGGAGTTAACGTCTTTGAAATTCGCTGTCGTTTCAGCTGTAAGATCATATGCGTTCACAAGCATCTTCGCCATCTCTTGACGAGTGATGTTTTGATCAGGAGCAAAAGATTCTTTCGTTTTACCGGAAGCGATACCTTCCGCTACGATGGCATTAACCGCGCCTTTGACACGATTATTCAAATCTTTGAATCCTTGGTCTTTAGCTGTTTCTGTATTCAATCCAAGGGCTCTTGCAATGAAAACAGCTGCGTCGCCACGTTTGATATTTTGAGTAGTACCGAATTCAGTTGAAGTCACACCGTTTGTAATATTATGAGCTAGTAGATAATCTACTGCTTCTTTATAGTTCGAATTCACATCTGTAAAATTAGTTGGTGCAGCGGCCATAGCAGCAGGAATAATAGCGGATGCAACAAATGCTGCAGTAGCTGAAGTTGCGACAATCTTTTTGTAGTTAGATTTCATAGTGTAGGTTTCCTCCTAGTTGTATCTCTCTCCAATATAGTAAACTTGAAGAGGAATATAGATTCATACTACCAACAATATCCGGTAAAGTCTAATATAAAACATTGGATTAATGTCCACAATATAACAAAATTTTTTAGCCATTATATTATACCTATATCATCAATACGCATAAAGACAGTCATTTAGCATTTATCCATGGTAGAATATAGTTACATACTATTTTTCTATTTAAATATTTTGTAATTAGAAGAATATATTAATCTATGTAATGTAAACATAAAATGATAGATATGTAAATATAATAATAGCGTGGGAATTAATGTGAAAAGAAGCCGATCATTTATGTATGATCGGCTTCTTCATTTTCAGTTAATATAAGGCGCAGCGATAAAGCCTGTTTTCACTTTTCCATTTTGGTTGGTCTTTACCGGGTACCAGATGTATTGATTAGGAGACTTAGGATCCATATCGTAGACTGGACCTCCAATGATTGTCAATGCATCCTCCGTTGTCAATGTCATGATTAAATCACTTCCGGAACTTGGTTTGGACCGTAATCCTTTTCCAGTGTACTTAACGACGGAGTCTTCCTTCAACAGTTCGACCGACATCGTGTTGGAGCCAGTTATTGTGAATGCTTTCTTATTGAATTGAATATTGTCGGTTGTTGTTCCGTCGTATTTAAAATCGGCAGTTGTCATACCGATTGATCCGATATTCGGATTGACGAAGCCGTTACTGATTTTGCTGTATACTTTCTCCTGGTAGGCGTTCAGGTTTCTTTCCCCAGTCGCTTGATAAAAAGGACTATTCATCGGCTTTGTGCCGTTATAGGCCATTACAGCGAAGTACCAGTGTTCAAGCACATGACGGTCGTTCGTGCCGATTTTCGGAAGATCTGACCTCTTGAAATTATCCGCAAGGACTTTCAAACCAGCTTCTATATTGTATTCAATGTCATATTTGAGACGTTCTGTGTCAAATTCAGCTCTGTTCGTAATTTGCATAAGACCGATTCCATTGTCTGAGCTGATGAGCGGTTCCCCGTTGCTCAGATAATGTTTCCAGCCGCTTTCCACTTCGACGATAGCCTTTGCTAGTTCAGGTGGAACATCCGCTTTTCTTGCCGCTTTCGTTACTAGGCAATTTAGCGTCTGACGATCCGGGTTCACCCTACTTGCCGTGTCGTAGCCGCAGGATTTAACAGTCAGGCGCAACTGCTCGTTCGTAGCGCGCGCAAGGAATGCAGAAAACTGTGCGCGAGTGACCGGCTGATTCGGATTGAATGTCGTTTCCGAATAGCCTTGCGTAATACCAGCCGCGATGATTTTCGGTATATATGCGTACCCCGCAGAACTTACGGGCACATCTGTGAAGGTCATCGGCTCCTCTTCACTTAAACCAAACGCGCGCGTAAGGAAGATTGCCATTTCCCCTCTTGTGACTTTATTATCAGGCTTGAATGTGCCATCTGTATACCCTTGGATGATCCCTTTATCAGTAGCCGATTGAATCGCCCCTGATGCGAAGCTTTGACTGCTCACGTCCGAGAAAAGAGTTGTCCTTTTTTCCGTCGGCAAGTTTTTCACTCTGGCAATCATGACTGCCGCTTCCGCCCGTGAAACTGCATCATCCGGTGCAAAACGGTTCGCATCTTTCCCTTTAATGACACCTTGGTTCGCTAAATAATTGATATGCTCATAGAATTGATACGTATTGCTCACATCCGAAAAACCTTGAGCACTTGCAGTTCCAACCCCGCCAGTGATAAATAGTACTAGCACTGCTAGATAAGTAATGATTTTTTTCACAATCCGATTCCCCTCCTTACTATTAGACTACTATAAGATAGCACGATTTGAAAGGGAAAATACGGGAAAATTCTGTACGCATATTCTCTTAAAGCAGGGTCGTATGTAGCAGGCGCCTGCCCTGTTTATTAGATTAGGCGTTTGGTTGAATTTGAATGGAACGGAGTGCAGGCAACCACAGGAAAACCCTCCAATTGCTGAGACGCGCCGGAGGGTTTGAAAATCACATTTTTGTTTGATGAATTTGAAGATAGTTGAAGACACTTAATCCCAGCTCTTCCCTGTATCACCTTGCTGCAGTACAAGTAGTCGCTCACACTCTCTCTTCCAGACTGCACAGTCATGTATGAACAGAAGAAAACGTTCTTCCTGGCTTTAATTCTTGTACATAGCAAAAAAGTGTTCATTTCTAATTGACCGTTACAAAACTGCATATAACAATACCCCTGTTAAAATATACTGGGGGCTAAATCTCACAACTAATACATATTACCTAATCACAAATCAAAATCGGTAATTTGCACACCTATAGTATCCCTAATAACTTCAATTACCCGTTCCTGCTCCTTCACCGTCATATTCGACCCTGAAGGGAGACAAAGCCCTCTTGCAAATAAACGCTCACTCACCACATCACCTTCAGCATGCGGATAAAACACGCACCCTTCAAACAATGGCTGCAAGTGCAACGGTTTCCATACAGGTCTTGCCTCAATGTTCTCCGCTTCTAATGCATCGATCAATTCATATGGCGTCACACTAATCTTATCAGGATTAATTATCATTGCTGTTAACCATCGATTCGAATAGGTGCCTTCCAGCTCTGGCATGAAGTCTACGCCGTCATAGTCTCCAAGCGACTCTTTATATCGTTCAAATACCGAACGTCTCGCCGTCACTCGCTCATTCAATACTTCTAGCTGTGCACGCCCCACCCCAGCAAGTATATTGCTCATGCGATAGTTATAGCCAACTTTGCTATGTTGATAATGTTTTGCCGCGTCACGTGCTTGTGTCGCTAAGAAGCGAGAGCGTGCTAATGCATCCAAGTCGTCCGATACAAGCATCCCCCCACCAGAAGTTGTAATGATCTTGTTGCCATTGAAAGAAAAAATACCGAACTGTCCAAATGAACCGCTATTTTTACCTTTATAGAGTGAACCAAGTGACTCCGCTGCATCTTCAATAAGTGGAACTTCATAGCGCTCACAGATCTCCATCAGTTCATCCATCTTCGCACTTTGCCCATACAAGTTGACGACAATGACTGCTTTGGGCAACTTCCGTCTTGCTTGCCCTTGTTCAAAAGCACGGGCCAACGCTACAGGAGACATATTCCATGTATCTTCTTCTGAATCGATGAAAACCGGTTCCGCCCCCGCATACAAGATCGGGTTCGCACTTGCTACAAACGTCAAGCTAGAACAGAAGACAGTATCACCATGGACTACGCCAAGAAGATCAAGTGCCAAATGGATGGCAGCTGTGCCGGATGAAGTTGCGGCAGCACCTGCAGTCCCGACATAAGCAGCAATCTCCTCTTCAAACGCATTCACATTCGGACCAAGTGGTGCAATCCAGTTTGTTTCAAACGCTTCATTAATGTATTTTTGTTCGTTCCCGCTCATGTGAGGGGAGGACAAAAAGATTCGGTTATTCACTTTAATGTTCACCCCTATCGACAAATTATATTAGTACTGGTAGAATCCTCTCTTGCTTTTCCTACCTAAGCGATTTCCATCTACGTATTTTCGCAGCAATGGAGCAGGTCGATACTTATCTTCACCGAAATTACTATGTAGTGTCTCCACTATTGATAAACAAGTATCCAATCCAATGAAATCTGCTAATTCCAAGGGTCCCATTGGATGTTTTGCTCCCAGCTTCATTGCTGCATCTATTTCTACAGGGGTAGCTATACCGTCTTGTAATACAAATACAGCTTCGTTTATCATAGGAATTAGAATTCGATTTAAAACAAAAACCGATTGGTCTTCAACAAAAACTGGCTGTTTTATTGATTTTGTCAATGAATAACGAAACTCTATCCACAGTTTCTATGGAAGTTTCTAAACCACGAATAACCTTCTACGAGCGGCATAATTACTACAGAATTGAAAAAGTGAATTCCAATTACTCAAGAAGGATCATTAAAAAAGAGCTGAACTTAGTTATCGATAATGAAGAAGTATTAGTACCTAAAATCGAATCTTTCCTCATAATCTCACTTAACTTTGCGATAAAATTTTCTTTTTTGTCTAAACTCTCTGGGATTGTCTCTATAACTTTTTCTTTTCTACTACACGCTTCAAGTGAAGTAGTGTATACAATATTACTATGAATTTTTAATACACTTTCTTTATCTATTTTTCGCTTTAATACTAATTTATCCAAGCTCTTCTTTATATTCGCAGATGCTCTCTTAATATTGCTTTCCTTGTAGTCTATCAATGTAACTTCTATATTATTCATTGCCATGCATTGTGCAATTCCTGATCCCATTTGACCCGCACCGACGATTGCGACTGATTTCATTAATTCCCCCACCTAACCGTTATTATATATTCAGAAAGTCATTCCGGGAACCTTCATGGAATTTAATTGGCTTCGCTGGCATTCCAACTGCTGTACAATTAGCCGGTAGATCTTTAACCACTACAGCAGCTGCACCTACTATTGTGCCACATCCGACTTTAATCCCTTGTATTATTGTTGCATTCGTACCAAAATCAACTTTTTCTTCAAAAAGAACATTTCCCGATATTGAAGAGTTGGGTAATATTGTACAGTATGAAGAAATAATTGTGTCATGCCCTATTGTGCAATTTAGATTAATAGTAACAAAATCTTTAACTACAATATTTGTGGTTAAGATATTTCCTTCGCATATTACATTACCTTGACCGATATTGTTAAAGCGAGAAAACTTCACTGAAGGATGAATTAAGTTCGGAAAATCAACATTCGATAAATTTCTTAAGTTTGAAATAATCTTCTCCTTAGCGTTTGGTGAACCAATACCCATAACTACAGAAGTTAGATCTCTATCATTAAACCATTCAATACCACCAAGAACCGGAAGTTCATTAATTACACTTCCATGACTTTCTACATCATCATCAATAAAACCCAACAAATTCCACTGGGGATCTTTTTCATTAATATCTTCAATTAAGTGTGCTATTTCACGTGCAAAGCCGCCTGATCCATATATTACAATATCATTCATAGTCGTTTCCCTCCATCGTTACCTTCGAATTTCGTCATCGTCGCCTGTCCATCTTGACTAATACCTTCGGACCTGAACACTTTGGTGACAGTCATTATTAAAATCTTTATATCAAACCAAAAGGAACGGTTCTCCACATACCAAACATCCAACTCAAACTTCTCTTCCCAGGAAATTGCATTTCGGCCGTTTACTTGTGCCCAACCCGTAATTCCTGGACGCACATCATGCCGTCTAGACTGTCGGTTATTGTATAAGGGTAAATACTCCATTAACAATGGTCGTGGTCCGACAAAACTCATATCACCTTTAAAGACATTCCAAAGCTGAGGAAGCTCGTCTAAACTCAATCTTCGAATAGCTTTTCCAAAGGAAGTGAGCCGTAGATTATCTGGTAACAACTCTCCACGTTCATCACGCTCGTCAGTCATCGATCTAAATTTATATACATAAAATTTTTGTCCATTTAAACCAGGACGTATCTGCTTGAATAAAACTGGTGAGCCGATCCTCAAACGAACTAGTAACATAATGGCCAAAATCGGTAAAATAAATAGAATTAACAATAGAATACTAGCAATAATATCGAATAATCTTTTCATATGATTCTCACTTCTTTATTTGGGATAACTAAACCATAATCATTAATTTAAATCGTTCGGAATTATAAGGCTGGTTCCACATAGAGTAATTGACTCATTGGTTTGTTTTTAAAATTCGTAGCTGGAAGTATACTAATGTATTTCCAGTTTAGATTGTAACTAAAGAAGACAAGGTTAAACCAAGAAAACATTTCCTTGTAAAATCAGCCCAAAAATCCTCAGTTATTACCTTTATTAAAAAATGATAAAATTAATTGTAATGAAATGTCAAACTCCTTAATTCTCATTATTTTACAAATTAAAACATATACAATAACACCAATACAAATCTGAAAAATTAATTCAAAAAGACCGCTCCCGGGTAAAACCCTTCCGCACATATAGACAACGCTGCCCATCAATAAAGAAGCTATTAATATCGGGCCAATATCTCTTAACTGGTCTTTTATTGGATAAGATATTTCTCTTGCAGAAAAAAATGCACTTGTATAAAAAGTAATTATTGAATATAAAACTGCAGTTCCGATTAGAACTTGCATACCGGTCTTAAACCATAAAGCTAATACAATTAACAATGTCATGATTAATCTATTTGTAACTTCTAATAATAAATATATATCTGCTTTCCCTTTCACCTGAAGAATATTTGAGTTTATTGCATAGAGAGGATGGAACAGTCCCGCCAAACAAATTAATTGAAGATAGATCACCATAGGCAACCACTTTTCTCCGAAAAGCAGATTAATTAATGGAGTACCAATTACTACTAACCCTAACATTATAGGAAAAACTATAAAGACGGACATTCTAATAACAATTCTAAAGTTACGTTTTAACTTTTCTTCATCTTCTTTAATACTACTGAGAACCGGATAGGTGACACGTTGAATTGAAGCAGTAAGAGTATTCGAAAAAACATTACTTAAATTATATGCATTCGTGTAATAACCGAGGTCTGCAACTGAATAAAATCTTCCTATTACAACATAATAAATATTGTTGTAAAATGTGCCAATTAAACTTGATAGCAATGTTTTGGAACTAAAGCCAAAGAGCCTTTTGAATGAAGTAATACTAAATGAATATACAGGAATCCATTTAATATAAACCCAGAGTAAAACTAGTTGAAAAAACTGCATGGCAATAGTTTTTATAACGAGACTCCAAACTCCGTAGCCATTAAAAGCAAATATTATCGCTATAATTCCAGATAGGAGTCCTGAAATGATACTTATTTTCGTTTGTGTTCGAAACCTAACATTTCTTGTTAGAATTACCTTATGAACTATTCCTAACGAATTAATTATAAGAACTAATGATAGAACTCTAAGTAACGGGACCAGTAGAGGTTCGTTGAAAAATGAACTAATAAAAAAGGCAGATTTGTATAGTAAAAAATATATCACTAATGCAACTACTAAATTGCAATAAAAAACGGTTGAATAATCTTTAGGAGACGGATCACTTTCTCGAATTAAAGCAGTAGAAAATCCACTATCGATTATTATATGTGAAATGGATATAAACACCAAGACCATGCCAATGACTCCGAAATGTTCTGGCAATAAGAGTCTCGCTAATATAATTTGAATAATAAACTGGATACCATGATTTGACATCAAATCAATAAAACTCCATAATACCCCATTTGTTGTTTTATTCTTTAAAGAGCCTTGCATTTATATCCTCCTGTTGTGCCCTTAAAAACCAGCTTTTTACATCCGAGATAATCGAATTTTCTATTTAAGCATTTTCTTCAGCGTTTTATCCTAGATATAGTAAAAAATGTTCCTCAGCAAAAAACATCTATTTGACTTTTCAATATAAAAGATTAGAGAAACTCTTTGCGCTAGACATCTAATCAATTGGGATTCAGTTATATTTTATAATATTTCTATAAATCTCTAATAATCTCTCATTATTTTTTCTGCGATCGAAAATTTCCAATGCACGACTTCTTGTTTTTTCAGAAAACATTAGTGAGAGTTCATCATTATCAAGTAACTGATTTACATAGTAAGCCAACATATATGGCGCATCATGTTGGTATAAAAATCCATCCACTCCATTTTCAATTCTGTCTATTACCCCACCTACGTAAGAAGCAACACATGGCATTCCTAATATTCTAGCTTCACTTAATGAATTTGATTCATTTTCAATCACAGAAGGTAAAACAAAAACATTTGATTTTAAAAATCTTTGACACATTTGTTTTTCATTTAAAACTCCTGTAAATATAACTTTATTTTCTAAATTATACTTCTTGATAAGTTGTTTTATATATTTCCCATAGGAAGATAATTTTAATTTCTCCTTAAAATTAGAGGTTTTTGTAATGTCTATACCACCTATATATAGTTTTGCATTGGGCCTGTTTTTCAATATCAATGGCATTGCTTCTATTATAAAATGTAGACCCTTAATTGGATATGATCCTTGACTTACAAAGATAGTATCCTTTTCGCAATTTTCCAAACTCCAGATATGATTATAGAACTCATCCCTTAAAGTTTCATTACACTCATAATAATATACTTTTGAATTGATTTGTAAAGTACATGCTTTATCCCAAGTAGTACGGCCAATGACATGTTCTATCTTTTGTAAAGATTCAATTTCATATTTTCCGCGTTTAATAAACCTCTTTTGTTGTTTCTTCAAATTATCTCGTTTTACAAAATCTCTAAAAGTAGATTGCATTTGCACATTTAAAGGCAATGAGGCCATATAATGTTTAGAGATTATGGATATTAGTCCTTGGATAGAAATAACTGATTTCACTTTTTTCTTTGCACATATATTAATCATTGCAAGAGTATGTGCATACTCTGTCCCAAATATATGAACTAGATCAGGTTTTGAGGATTCTATGATTTTTTCCAAATATTTGTTATCCTCGATCATTGTAAAATCATTGTCATTTAAAGGTGGAAAGGTATAGAATATATTGTTTTTTCCTTGTAATTCGTTAACAGAATCTTTTTTACTTCCCGGAAATGCAATGGAAAGCTTTATATAATTATTTTTCGATAAATGTTTGGAGGCACTAACTAACCATCCCCCAAAAGGAAGTGGCTTCTCCCCAATTAAAAAACTGGCTTCGGGTAATGGAATATTAACCACCCATAAAATATGCATTCAACATCCTCCAAAATTAATGTATTACTTATATAGGTCTCATCAATTAGAGTGCTTTGCGCAAGTGGAAATAATGACATTAAATCAGATTTCGGTCTCAGCGTTATGCCACCGTCCCACGGTCAACGCTGTTTCTAGAGAATCAGTTTTCTCTTCTATCCTCTTACGATATTTCATATTTTTTATACTTATGAATAATAAAGCATAAAAATAAGCATTATACATCATTAGCTGAGAAGAAATCATAATAAATATACCTATAGTTATTAAGAAAGCCCCTATAAAGTTGGTCTTCAGTCTTAAGCTAAATGCTAATAGCATTAACACTAAAATCAATGTGAATATACCTCCGAAAGTCACTAATAGTCCAGTTATAGTACTTGTATTGAACATATAGAATCCCAGCGTCTCCATTCCTGCCGTTTTTGATAATTCAAATCCTTCTTGAATCCCATAACCAAATATAGGTTTTTCAGACCATAATTTTAATTCTACGATTATGGAGGTCGTACGTCCCAGATATGAACTCTCTTTATTTGTCAATTTAGTCCAGGCATTATTAATACCATCCGAAAAAGTTGAATTCGAAAAATATAAAACAAGTAACATCACTACTAACAACATTACTCCAGCAATAATAGATTTTTTTTCTTTTTCACTAATTTTCTTTTTACTAAAAAATGTATATGAAATTAAAATTAATATAGTAGCAAGATAACCAGGAGTTGAAAATGTTAATATTAAACCTGCCAATAAAACAGAAAGCTTGAAAAATCTTACTCTGCCCTTCCTTAGAAAAAGTTCCATTATAATAGCAGTGTTTAAAAATATTTGAAAAACGCCACTTTCTCTAAACATTCCAAACAGTCTATAGTAACCTTCAATGTCTACCAAAACAGCTAATCCTAAATGGATAAATGGAAGATCGGCCTCATTCGAAAAGCTATAAAAAAAAGATCTGTAATAAAATACAAGTGGACTTAATAAATAGCAACACAATGCATATATAGTAATAAATACAATTACATTAATACTTGACTCAATAAAACTATCGTAACTTATTACTTCACTTATTATAAATGCAGAAATTAATAGTAATATAATGTAAAAATAACCAAAAGTGAAGTCTTGATTAATTGTCATGTTTAGAAAAACCAGTATAATTAATATAACTAAAATTAACGACCTATTAATATTAATTCTTCTATTTAAATATATATATCTAAAATAAATTAAACAAAAGATAGAAAATATCAGTAACTTAATTATAGAATCATCTACAAGTGAAGTGAAAACTAAATTATCATGTAGTAGTAATAGTAGTAGAACCATTGCTAAATAAATTCTCTTATTATTTTTACTTTCAATGCCTAAGCTATTCACCCTTTTTAACACCCCCTTTTCACTTTAGAGTTTCTATTAAAAAATCAAAAATTTTATCTGTCTGGATTTTATTATTTTTATTTTCCAAAACAAATTTTTTTGCTTCTTCCCCAAAGTCGTTTAACACAATTTCAGGATAACTCATAATCTCTTTTATTTTTCTAGACATTTCATCTATACTTTCGTGTTCAAAATAGAATAGATAATTATCATAATCATTTGGTATTCCAGGTAATTTTGTTGTTAGTAAGGGGGTTCCAGACACCATATATTCTAAAGTCTTCGACGGAAATGAGTACTTTGTAAATTCTTCATTAGATGGACGTGGATTGATTAATAATGTTGCTTTTCTTTCCAACTTAAAAATTTCTTGTTTACTAACATTACCTTTAAATTTTATGTTTTTTCTTTCCTGAACAATACTTTTGATATTTTCTTCATAATCACCAGAACCAAAGATCCATAGCTCACAATTTGGAACATTTGCTAGAGTAAATGATTCTATTAATTTTTTTATTCCGAATTTCTCATGTAATGTACCTGCATACATAATTACCCTCGGATAAAGCTTTACATGACCATCATCTTTGTAATCAAAGTTGTCTGTTTTAATCATACCCTCTATAACAATATATTGTTTCTTATATCGGTTAATAAGATTGTTCATCTCTTCTGTTAAGAAAATATAACCGTGAAAATTCCTTTCAATTATCCTATTAGCCCATGAGACAAGATTTTTAACACTTTTCCACTTCTTTACTTCGTTTGAATATGATAACGAATATAAACTGACATCTGGAACAACAGTTAAAATTTTAGTGTTGGTGAATTTTGCAATCAGTAAAGCGGGAAGGGAAGTTTCAAAAGATACATAACCGCACAAGATAACTCGTTCTCTTTTTCGATTTTTGAATACATATATTAAAGTCTTTAAGAGGACATTTATCATGATAATGATAGTCTTAATGATAGGCAAATTAATAAGGGATATATAATTTATTTTAAGAGATTCAGAGATCTTTTCCTTCTTATTAGGATAAATTAGACAGGTTGACTTCGGATAGGTTGCTACTGGGGGGAGAGAAAGAGCATGCACATCGCATTTTTCTGATATTCCAGAGACTAAATCCAAGTCGAAATATTGCTGCGGTCGTAGTTGTGGCACACCGTTATAATATTTATTGTTACTTTCAATTAATGTACTTTCTGTACATGCCACACCGATAAACAATAATTCCAATTATATTACCTCGCTTAATTCCAACCATTTTTTCTATAAATATTTGTTTGAAATACTTTGTTACGATTAACTAGGTTTTACTCAAAACAGCACTCCGAACATCAAAAACTTTCGGAAGAATAAATTTTACACTATAATAATATATTTTTGGTGAGATAATATATAATAAACTACTAAGCTTCACCTTCTTATCGGGAAATAATAATAATTTCTTGAAATAAATACTTGCATTAAGTCTATCTATATAGAACTTAAAATTTTTAAAGTCATCACTTCCCAACGCAGCCTGCCATGTAGTTGCCCAAACCCATCTCGCAATTCCAAACTTTCTAAACTCCTCGTAAAAAACAGGATTATAATCTCTAAAATAAACTTCTAACCTTTCCATTAACTTTAATCCATCTGTTCTCTTACTATCGATAATACTCATAGCTGAGTTCTTTCGCATTCTATAAAAATATAATTCAACTTCATTATAAGCAATTCTTTTTGAATGATTAATCATTTTCCAAATTAACTCTTGATCTTCACTGTACCTAAATCCCACAGAAAAATTCACATTATTATCAGAAAGAATTTCTTTTCTTACCAAAAAGGAACCCATTCCACAATTTATTTTCTTGTATAGGAAGCTTTTTAGGGCTTCCTGAGTATCCATTATCAAGGTCTTGTCGGTATTAGCGATAATTTTATTTTCATTTTCTCGAAATTCTTCAGGTACAGATCTAAGACCACAAATAATTAAATCACAACTAGCTTTACAACAAAGAGTAAGCATTATTTCAAGATACTTATTGTCTACTATGTCATCAGCATCTATAAAACATACATATTCTCCCTTAGCGTATTCCAGGCCCTTATTGCGTGCTGAACTTACACCTGCGTTTTTTTGGCTTAATAAAAGTACATTCATATTAGTTCTTTTTACATATTCTTGCACTAATAGATAGGAATTGTCAGTTGATCCATCATTAACTATAATTAATTCATAATTTTTATATGTTTGGGCTTCCAAAGACTCTAGACAACTTATAATATAATCTTCAACATTATATAACGGTATTATTATACTAATCATTTTTTCTCCAAATATCTGAATTTATAATCCCAGTATAACTTTGAATAATTTTTATAACTTTCACAGAAACATTCTCATCTTTATAATCATTAGCCAAATATGTCTTTTCTTGATTTTCCCACATAGTTCGACATAAATTGACTGCTTGTATGCATTCTATTTCCTTGATTCCCCCGATTACTATTGTTCCCTTATCAAGAACTTCTGGTCGTTCAGTAGAAGTTCTAATTAGTACCCCAGGAAAACCAAGAATGGCTGATTCTTCAGATAAAGTCCCACTGTCAGACAAAACTATAAAAGAATTTAGCTGAAGATGATTATAATCAAAAAAACCAAATGGTTTCAACTGTCTAACTAGCGGATGAAATTCATAACCCATTTCCTCTATTTTTTTCCAGCTTCGCGGGTGTGTAGAATATATAATAGGGATTTTATAGCTTTCTGCAATATTATTAACAGTATTCATCAATGATAGAAAATTTCGCTCATTATCAATATTCTCTTCACGGTGTGCAGAGATGAGAATATACTTTCCTTTTTCAAGTTCTAACTCACTAAGAATCTTGCTATTCTTGATTGCCTGCATATTCTTATTTAACACTTCTGTCATGGGTGAGCCAGTCACAAATATATGCTCTTTACGAATACCTTCCGACAGAAGATATCTTCGGCTATGCTCCGTATATGGTAAATTTATATCAGAAATATGATCTACTATTTTTCGATTGATTTCTTCTGGCACATTCTGATCAAAACATCGGTTTCCCGCTTCCATATGGAAAATAGGGATTTTTAAGCGTTTAGCGGAAACCGCAGACATACAACTATTAGTATCTCCTAATATTAGTAATGCATCAGGTTTTTCCTGCTTTAATACCTCATAAGATTTAGCAATGATATTTCCCATCGTTTCTCCTAAATGTTCGCCAACAGCATTTAAGTAGTGATCCGGTTGCCGAAGACCAAGCTCTTCAAAAAAAACCTCATTTAATGTGTAATCCCAGTTTTGCCCTGTATGAACAAGCACATGATTAAAGTATTTATCACATGCTTTTATAGTTTCCGATAATCTAATTATTTCAGGTCTGGTACCTACTATCGTCATTACTTTTAACTTCTCCATTAAATTTAAACCTCCAAATAAAATGTGTCTGGTTTGTCGGGGTCGAAACATTCATTTACCCACATTACCGTTACTAAGTCAGTTTTTCCTACGTTTACTATAGAGTGAGTGTATCCAGTGGGTATATCTATAACTTCAAGCTTTTCTCCATTCACTCTGTATTCAATAACTTCATTAGAATCTATTTCCCTAAATCTTATTAGTCCTTCTCCACTAACGACTAGAAACTTTTCATTTTTAGTATGATGCCAGTGGTTCCCTTTTGTAATTCCTGGTTTGGATATATTAACTGATACTTGCCCTCTATCAGGCGTTCGAATAAATTCAGTAAAAGAACCTCGTTGATCCTTATTCATCTTCAAAGCATAGGAGAAATCATCTTCTCGTAAAAAACTTAAATAAGTACTGTAAAGCTTCTTAGTTAACGCATCATCCATATCGGGAATACTCAATTTATTACGAGTTTCTTTGAAACTTTTTACTATCCTTGCCAGATCACCAAGGTTAATTGAATGTGTTATTGGTACATAACAATAGTTATCTATTATTGATGGGGTTCCCTTTAATGCTTTTATAAACTCCTCTAAAACATCATCTATATAGGACAGGGTAAGTTCTGCGTCTGGATTATTAACCTGAATATCTAGACCTCTAGCGATATTGTAACAATATGTTGCAACAACCGTGTTGTAGTTTGGTTTGCTCCACTTCCCGAATAGGTTAGGAAGTCTATAAACATATACTTTTGAACCTGTTTCTTCGGAGTGTTTGAAAACTAAATTCTCTCCAGCTTTTTTGCTTATCCCATATGGATTATCCTTAACGGCCTGAATAGAAGAAGTGATAAGTACCGGCGATTTGTTATTATGTTTTTTCAGAAACTTTAACAACTCGGAAGTTAAATCATAGTTTCCAGCCATGAACTCCTTTTCATTTTTAGTTCTATTAACTCCAGCTAAGTGATAAACAAATTCACATTCTTTTGTATATGCTTCCAAATCATCTTTTGTCTGATTTCTTGTATACAAAAGTAAATCTTCATACCCCTGATTTTTCAGCTCAGCAACTAGATTTTTACCGAGGAACCCTCCTGCACCAGTTACAAGTATTTTCACTTGTTATTCCATCCTTTCAATTCACTCTGTATATAAGGAAGTTCTAAAAGCTTGCCTTTAATTTGCTCGATTGAAAGTCGATATGTATTGTGCGAATTATATTCTTCATCCGTAGAAAGTTTTTCATTACCTTCCTTGAAGTATTTATCATAGTTCAGATCACGATTATCTGCAGGTACTCTGTAGAAGCCTTTTAGGTCTTCTGCAACTACATGTTCTTCCCTCGTAAGTAAAGTTTCAAATAGCTTTTCTCCATGACGTGTACCAATGATTTTGAGTTCATTATCTGCATTAAAGATTTCTTTTACTGCTTGTGCTAAATCAGCAATTGTCGAAGCTGGAGATTTTTGCACCATTATATCGCCAGTATTAGCATTCTCAAAAGCAAAAACAACGAGTTCAACCGCTTCTTCTAAACTCATTAGAAATCTTGTCATATCTGGATCTGTAATTGTCAGTGGCTTCCCAGTTTTAATTTGTTCTACAAAGAGTGGTATGACTGAACCACGGGATGCCATAACATTTCCATATCTTGTTCCACAAATAAGAGTTTTTTCGGGAGAAACAGTTTTCGCTTTTGCCACAAATACTTTTTCCATCATTGCTTTAGAAATCCCCATTGCATTAATTGGGTATGCTGCTTTATCCGTTGAAAGGCAAATTACTTTTTTCACACCGAATTCAATTGATGCATTTAACACATTTTCAGTCCCAAGAACATTTGTTTTCACAGCTTCCATCGGAAAAAACTCGCAAGAAGGGACTTGCTTTAGTGCCGCGGCGTGAAAAACATAGTCTACACCATTCATTGCATACTTTACGCTAGCAAGATCTCGTACATCTCCAATATAGAATTTCAACTTGTTATTATTATATAATTTACGCATGTCGTCTTGCTTTTTTTCATCTCGTGAAAAGATACGAATTTCTTTTACATCAGTATATAAAAAACGTTCCATTACTGCATTTCCAAATGAACCCGTGCCGCCTGTAATAAGTAATGTTTTATTTGTAAACATAAAACCCATCCTATCTGTTAAAATGTTTCATAATCTTTTCATATGATCTTGAAACATGGAAGTAATGTTCTAAATATTGACGACCATTTTCCCCAAGATTTTTTAAAGATTCTCTTTCATTCTTTATCTTTTCAATTGTTTCTTTAAATAATATTTCATTTCCCGAAGGCGTGTAATATCCGCACCGTGCATCATGAATTATATCTTTCAAGTCAGTATTTTTATCGGCAACAGCTAGAACTGGTATTGAATTATCCATATATGCAGTCAATCTTGAAGGGATATTTGGAATTGTAAAACGCTCATCTAAATAAATCAAACCTATGTCAGCAGCACGTACTACTTCATCGTATTGCTCTTTTGGCATATAAGCTTCAAGCCTAATATTCATAGGCTTATTCATTTCCAAGAATTTTTGTATCTTTGTATATTCTGTCCCTGAACCAACAATTAGAAAGAATATGTCCTCATGATTTTTATACATATTCAGAGAACTTATCAGAAAGTCAATGCCTTGTGGTTTACCTAAATTACCACCATAAATAAAGAAAAGCGCATCTTGAGGTATATTAAATTGTTCTCTAATTTTGCTATGAGGAGATATTGTTTTCATAATTGTAGGTATTATTGTGTTGGGGTTTACTTCTACCTTCCTTTTATCAATTTCAGGATTATGTTTAATTAAGAATTGTTTATTACCTTCAGACATACAACCTATAACATCACTTAAATTATAAAGTGCTTTTTCTTTCTTCTTAAAATACTTATGGATAATACTGTTTTCCTGTAATAAACCAATATCGACCGCATTTTGAGGGAAAATGTCTTTTAACAACAAATAGGTCATGGATTCCTGATTAACTTTTAAAAATCTAATTACCTTCTCCAACGTTATTGGTGGAGTCGAATATAAAACAAGATCAAATTTTTTATTTCTCAAATGTTTTTTTATTGCTTTAATAAATTGGGCTTCTAAAAGTAACGTACTAATACCTTTTTCTATTATATTCGTTTTAGTAATATTTCCTGTTCGTACTCTCAAAACGGGAATGGTCTGGTGAGGAGTTATTTCAGTCTGCTTTTTATGTCTTCTCTCCCTCTGACATACAACTGTAATATCGTGCCCATTTTTTTTGAACTCTGACATTAAATCTGTATATAAATTAGTTTGTTTTTCATCTTCTGGATACGCCAAGGTAACTAATAAGATATTCATATTAAAAATGCCACCTCTCTTCTATTCTATAACTTCAGCAGTCAAAACCTAGAAGTAAAGTGGCTGCTTGTATCCCTTGTGTCCCGAAAATTTCTTTAGTAGAAAACATTCATAAAACACCAAATTAATTAAGAATATTCCGTTTCGAACAACAGCAACTTACTCTTAACTTCTGGAACCTTCCGATTCGCAATACCTATAAGCGTAGCCTTCAACTCATATATCTCCATACCAAGCAATTTATCCAATACGTACTCCATCTCTAACTCACTTATTGGTGTAGCTTTCCCAACATAAATCTTCGGATAAACATATTCACTTTGCCGTTCACTTTCATTCAGAAGCTCTTCATACAGCTTCTCACCAGGCCGAATACCAGAGAATTTAATCTCAATTTCTTCTTCCCTATACCCTGACAGCCTAATTAAGTTCTTCGCCAGATCTATGATTTTTACCGGCTCGCCCATGTCTAGGACGAACACTTCGCCGCCCATTGCCAAGGTACCCGCTTGGATTACGAGCCTAGAGGCTTCTGGGATTGTCATAAAGTAACGTGTCATTTCAGGGTCTGTCACGGTTACTGGACCACCTTGTGCTATTTGCTGTTTAAATAATGGTACAACACTGCCACGAGATCCTAAAACATTTCCAAACCGAACTGCGGCAAACTTGGTTTCGCTGGTTTTTGCAAGATTTTGGACAATCATTTCAGCAAAACGTTTTGTTGCACCCATGATGTTTGGAGGGTTGACGGCTTTGTCTGTTGACACAAGTACAAAATGCGATACGCTAAACATGTCTGCGGCTTCCGCGATGTTTTTAGTTCCAAATATGTTGTTTTTGACTGCTTCCATCGGGTTCGCTTCCATTAGTGGGACATGTTTATGTGCTGCGGCATGGTAAATAACATCAGGTTTATATTGATCAATTATATCAAAAATACGTTCTCGATCTTGAACATCAGCAATGATGGGAATGATATTCGTATTCTTAGTAAACTTTTTTCTCAATTCCATGTCTGTATTATAAATTGAACTTTCGCCATGACCGAGGAGAAGCAATTGCTTCGGTCGAAATTCAAGTACTTGCCGACAAATTTCTGAACCGATAGATCCGCCTGCACCTGTAACAAGAATTGTTTTGTTCGTTAACTTATCTGCTATTGCTTTTAAATCAAGCTGCACTTCTTCACGACCAAGTAGATCCTCGATATTAACATCACGCATATCGTTTACCGAGATTTTTCCTGTCATGACGTCTTCAATCTTGGGCATGATTTTTACTTTCACACCCGTTTTCGCACATCTTTCATAAATGCTACTTATCCCCATTCGTCCAAGTGATGGGATTGCGATAATAATGTCCGTAATTTTCTTTTTTTCCACAAGTTTCTCGATATCTTTTGTTTTTCCCTGAACTGTTATATTCATAATTTTTAAGTACTGCTTTCTCGGGTCATCATCTACAAAAGCAACCGGCAAATGCTCTGGATTTTTAGCACGTTGGAGATTTCTTGCAAGCATTGTCCCAGCTTTACCAGCTCCAACAATGAGAACCCTTCTTTTATCCACGTGATTTATAAATGATTCACGATCTTTAATTAATCGTAGAAAAAATCGAGAGCCACCAATCATAATTATATGAAGCATCCATGTAATCGCCATGATCCTAAAATAGATATCATTCTTAATAAGATATTGCATACCACTCGCGGCAGCTACGGAAATTGTAACTGCTAGTCCAATAATAAATAACTCACGGACAGAGGCTACACTCCAAACTCTATCGTATAAGTGAAAAAAATAAGCTGCAATGTGGTGACTAATAAGTAGAGTAATTGCACTTAACAATATCATCGTGTCTGAAAATACAGGAATCGTTGGATGAAGCAAATAATAACTCATGAATATTGCAGAAAGTACGATTGCTGAGTCGAGTATAAAAAATGTAAGGTATCGTAATTTGTAACCCAATTTCAGAACCTTCTTTCTAATATCCTATTTTACCGGTGCAGAGTTCTTCCAGTACTCACGGAAAACCACAATTCCTACTCCTGCCAATAGACCAATGGTCATAGCAATAGCCACATTCAAAGATTTACTCGGTGCAAATGGTCTTTCCGGTAACGTCGGATCAACGATTTGACGAATGAATGGATCTGGCCTGAAACTATCGAGACCAGTTTTTACTGATTGGTATTTATCTAGAACTTTTCGATATTCAGCAGATTTTGAAGCGATTTGCGCTTGCATTTGCATTAGCTCGTTATGAAGAGTGCCATCCACTCTTGATAAGGCGTTCATTTGTTCTTCAGTAACCGGCGTGATGATCTGTGATCCAATCAACGTTTGCATGATCAATATTTCAGGAAGGCCATTTGTGGCAATTTTTTCATTATATTTACCTACAAGTGCTTCAATTTCCCCGGAAAGATGTTTTGACTCTGATGTATATGTTTTTTCAAGTTCGTCCAAAGTGCTTTTCACAGACACGTTCATACGCTCTTTCGTTTTTTGAATAAATATTGTTAATTCTTGTTGCGCCACTTCTGGAGAAAACGCCGTATACTTCAACTCTACAAGATTAGTATTTGCTTGCGTGTTGACAGATAGACGCTCCACATCGAATTTTTCTTTGATTCCGGCTTCTTCAAGAGCTTCATCCATAAGCGTCGGATTTTTAATTCGTTGTGTGAAAATTACCGGTGTAAACTCTGCTGCGACATAACTCGCCATAATTCCCGCGTCCTGAACTTCACTGGCCACTTGAACCGTAGCTTTCGATTCATATTCCTCCGGAAGGACAGACCAACTTACAATGGCTGCTATGAATACACAGAGTGCAGTCAGGCCAGCAATGATCCACTTACCTTTCCAAACTGTCTCAATTAATTCACGTAATTCAATCGTTTCTTCCATTAGTTTTCTCCTCAATGTCGTTATTTAGCATAAGTATACCTATCATCATTCCAGCTATCGTCCACATTGGTCCTGTTGATCCAGGGAGGGAGTCATTGAATAATGCTTGGAATAGGTATGCAATCCATCCTACGGCGAGGACAGCTATAGTAGCTTGTCTCCTTGTAAAAACTATTTTCAAGGCAGCCGAAACTGTTAGGATGGCAATCCCGGCAAATCCGATGATACCAACTATGCCAGTTCCATAAAAAATACCCATATACATACTATGTGGTTTGTCGATAATTGTATTTTCATCCCACATACCAGCTCGAGCATCTATATTGTAATGCGGAAAATGATACATTAATGTATCAAGACCATAACCAAATAAGGGACGATCTATCGTTAAGTCATAAGTCTTTTCCCAAATATACGCACGACCAGAACCAGCAGCTATTCCCCTTTCTGGTAACTCAGGAAGCTCGAATTGATTCTCTGCAGCAAAGGCTTTATTCTCTAATGTATATTTGAACTCAGACGCATTCATTGCATTAGGCTGTTCTTTAACATAGGGATTCTTCTCTATAAGGAAACCGATCGATTCAGACCATACTCTTGGACTCTTTTCAGCAAGAATATGAAAAATTGGTGCACTAAGAAATGCAAATGCTAATACAGCAACCAATGCTTTCTTATAGTTACCAGATTTATAGACTAAAACAATTAGTAATGGAATAAGTACAACAATTGTCAAGAAACCACTTGTGGAAGTTGACATTAGCATAATGGCAAAAGAAACGACTGCAAAAACCGTATTTATAATACTTCTAATCTTGTTAAGATCTATAATTGCCCATGCTAGATACATAACCGTCATAACAGCAAACATCCCGCTCATATAGTTCCATTGGTTAAGCGTACCTAGTAAGATAGAGTTATCCCCTAATGATGCACCTTCTGGAACAAACATCGTCATCATTTTTTGGACCAGAGGGTACTTCATTGCATCATGACCATAAAAATTCATCGTAATTAGGAACAAGTTAATAAAGACAAATGGGTATAATGCATACATAACATAATGAATAGCGCGTTTCGGATATTCAATATTCATTGCAACAAAAAACAAAGTTAGATAGCATATATATGAAATGGCCCCATCTGAACGGTTGAACTGTCCCCATAGAGCTATAGAAATACTTTTAGAAAAAATAGTTGATAGAATGATAGCAACTGCAAAAATGCTAATAAACAAGTTCAACTTCGTTGAGCGAAGCTTGCCGTTCATGAAAAACAATTTGGATAGCAACATGATAACAGCAATCACAGTTAAAATAATTAAGCTGACCATCTTATAATATGTGAAAAGATCTCCCTTAACACCGGAAGTAAGAAGGCCAATAGTAGAAATATGAGGTCCTACGACATTTTTCACGTGCCCTCCTACTAAAAGCGGGATTAAGGCCATAGCAAGCAGTAATAAGGCAAATATCCATCGATCTGTTCTTTTTCTAGAGACGCGGTTTTCACATTCCTCATTAAGGTCTGTCGTTTTTGCGGTATTAAAATAATATGTCATAGTATCGTACCTTCCTTTTTACGATTGTCCATTGATCAGTTTTTTCATTTCTAAAATAGTTTCTTGATATTGTGGAAAATCTTCGGGCGTAGGTAACATTTCACAACGTTCTAGAACAATCTCAGCTTCTTCCATCATATTAGCCATCACGAGTAATTCTGCAAACTGTAACATGAACATAGAATCCTCAACCTTGTGAGGGTTAATATCTAATACTCGTTGAAAGTGTTGAACGCCCATATTAATATGCCCCGCGTTAGCAGCTGCAAGACCAACTATATAGTTGGCAACCTCCGAATTTTCTTGCTGCTTTTCCAAGCGATGAAACTTCTCCAAAGCCAATTCATATTGACCCTGTTGAAGCTGTGTGACCATTTCATTATACAAAGCTTCATCTGCAACATATACTTTATCCTGAGACTTACCCATAACATTCGCAACGAAAATAGCAATTAAAACAAACAAAACACTGCCCAAAAATATGTATCGTCTATTTGACTCTTGTATTCTCATTCTATTTTCAACCTTTCTTATATCTTTCATAGTTTCATAGTTTCACATAGTCATAATTCGCAATTCTTTTACAGTATAGCTTAAAAAACGACATAAGTCACGGTTGTTTTCATAATAGATCTTTAGTTGAAATGGAGTACCAAGAACTTTCTTATCCACCTTCGTACCTTCAGTAACAGTGACTACCTCGTATTTTACTGATTTCACTAGTCTTCGAATTTTATTGAAATCATCGCTTTCCCTTGTTTTTATCCTTCGGCTACTTCAGCTCAAACACCATTTGTCATATACCATCAAGAGCAAACTTTTTTTCAGATAGGAAAACTGACACTTTAATATCATTACATGAAACTGCTGATCACCTCATTTTAAGCCGTTACTTCCAACGTATTGGTACATGTCATCAGCACAACTTTAAATGTGAAGTAATTGGTGATAGATCCGGATTTTTTTACCGCGCTGCAAAGCGAGGCTTATTTCTTAAATCGGACATGCCTCGAGGAATCTGAGAAATTCATTATTTATAATGAGAAAATCCCCCTAAGTTCTCAAAAACTAAAGGAGGTTTCTGTAAGATAATTGGTCATTTTTTATATAGGAGCAACAAAAAGCCTTCACTTAGACAAATAGCTAAGTGAAGGCTTAAGTCACAAATTAATATTTGATTACTTAATATCAACTGTGAGGTTAGAAGATGGAGTGTTACCCGCATCATCTGTTACGTTTCCAGCTGTTAATGTAATCACTCCGTTATTACCTACACCTGTAATGTTTACAGCAGTCGCATTAGTACGTGTGACTGTTACAAATGCTTGGGAGCCATTATTGTCGACAGCGATAGTGTAACCTGATCCGCCGAACTGAGTATTAAATTCGTTTTGAAGTGCAACTAAAACTGCAGCATCAAGCTTATCGTCGAAAGTAAATACCAAAGTTTCATTCTCTTCAATTTTTGAAGCATCGCCTGATTTATAAGTACCTGAAACTGTAGGTGCTTTTACAGCTGCAAGGTCAAGTGAATCTACAGTTGTAATTGCCGCTCTAGCAGCAGCTTTATTACCGTAAGTTCCTGCATCTTTGATGTACTGGGCATTAGCTTTAACAGCAACAGTATACTTAGAATCTCCGCCTACAGCATCTTTAACAATAATTTCAATTGTTGCAGCATCACCAGAAGCAGTTTGAGTAGTGTAATCTGTTTGAGCAGTCAATACTTTACCATCAGAAACTCGAGTTACTACTAAATCGTTAGCATAAAGGGCTGCTGTATCGGAACTTGCAACTAAGTTTTCACTGAAAGGAAGTGAAATAACTGCATTAGGACCAGCATTCTTCACAGAAAGAGTAGTTACATTTGTTCCAAGTTTAACTTCTGGCGCGATTAAGTCAGCTACAGCAGTAGTAGTTCCTCCAACCAATGCTTTCGAACCCGAAGCAGTTCTAATGCTGTTATTAGCTTTAACAGTTACATTAATAGGTGCACTTGTATGAATGTCAGTAGCCGTTGTAAGAGTAACAGTGTCAGTATTATTATATGACACTGAAGAAACTACAGTACCGTCACTTAAAGTGAAATCAGCCGCAGATGCGAAAGCAATTGCTTGATCAAATTTCACTTTAACTGTTCTCTTAGCAGTTGCAGCAGCTTTTTCAGTTACAGTTGAACTATATCTTGCTGCTAGACCAGCTTCAGTAGTACCAGTAATATCTAGCTTTTGAACATAACCTTCGATCAAGTTTCCAGCAGCGTCTTTAAGACCCATTACTTGAATTCCTGTAAGGTTATTTCCAAATACTACATCAGTTCCACTAATTTGTTTAGGGAAAGTGAATAGTACACCTTTGCCATCTTGAACAAGAAGGATTTCAACATTCGATGGTAGAGTGCGGTAACTACCGTTGAATTCTACTAGGTAATTAGCACGATTTGCTAAAGTAGTAGAATCCATTTTTTCATCAAATGTTAATACAACAGTTCTATTCTCGGCGTTTGTAGAGATTGTTGGTTTACCAGGACCCTCAGTGTCTCCTACAACTAACTCATGTGTAGAATCTAAAATTGTATTTGACAATGTTGTAGCATCTTTAATGCCTGATACTTTAAGAGAGTTTTTGCCTTCTGGAAGAGCGTCATAAAGTTCAACGATTAGAACTCTATTGTTACTTCCCCACTTAACGTCTTTCACTCCAAGTACTTTGCCATCTTTATCAGTTACAGTGAAGTATTTCGGATCATTCGAAGTAGAAGCTAAAGCTTTAGAGAATTCAACAGTAATTGTTTTATTATCGGAAGCCAAATCAACATCTTTTACTTCAGGGCGAGTTTGATCTACTTCTGCTTTGATTTTTACGCTTGTTTCAGAAATTTTGTTTCCACTATAATCTTTTACTTCTTCTACAAATAGAGTTGTTTCATATGCTGGTAACTTGTTAGTATTGAATTCGAATTCATACTTATTGCCGGCAATTTTCTTTTTAGAATCAGCTCTGTACTTTGTATCACCTGATTTGTAATATACATTAGCTGCACTTACAGTGTCTGGATCTACGTCTTCACTAAATGTAACAACCGCTTTTTCTAAAGTTGCTGAAACTTCAACGATAGTTGGAGCTACTTTGTCTTCTACAACAACTAATTTGTGTTCAGAAGCAAGAGACTTTAGATCTTGGAAGTCAACTACTCCAGTAACTTCAAATTTATATTCTCCAGGTGTTAATGTGCTTGTATCATATGGAGTTAAAATTGCTTCTCTTCCATCAAGTGAAACTGAACCGTAAAAAGTTTTACCATCAATTTTGAAGTTATTAGCATTTGCAGTTTTAATAGGTTCGTTAAATACTACTTTGACTGCTTTTGTTCCTAATGAAACAACTTCTTGAACTACTGGCAAAGTATTATCAAGTGGAGTGAACGCGAAATCATCTACAGAAACGGTTTTATCTCCAGCAAATACCTTCTTAACATCCAATAGGTATTCTTCTTGATTAGCAAAAACACCGTTAATTGTTAATGTTACAGCTTTTCCTTCTTTTGAAAGTGAAGCTGATTTAATAGTTACACCATTATTGATTGAGTAGTTTGAAACGTCTTCCGCCGAATCAGCATCAACCAGACCGTCGAATTCAACAACTACTTCTTTCAAGTTAGATGCACTTACAGAACTGACTTTAGTAGCATTTACATTTACTGGTGGTGCTGGAGTAGTATCGATACCTTCAGCACGGAACATGAACAATGCGAATTCTCCACGTGTCAAGTTAGCTGTTGGAGCGAAAGTTGTTTCTGTTTTACCAAGAGTGATTCCAGCTTCTTTAAGCGCGGAAACATAACCGATCCAGTTGCTGTTTACGTCTTTGAAGTTAGCAGTTTCTTTTGCAGTTAGGTCGTAAGCGTTAGCAAGCATTTTCGCCATTTCTTGACGAGTGATGTAGTCAGCTGGAGCGAATGAAGTAGCAGTTTTACCGCTAGCGATTCCTGCTTCAACGATTGCGTTGACAGCGCCAGCTACACGAGCGTTAACGTCTTGGAAACCTGCGTCTTTAGCAGTAGCAGTGTTCAATTTAAGAGCGTTAGCGATCATGACCGCTGCGTCACCGCGTGAGATGTTGTTAGACGTACCGAAAGTAGTTTCAGTAGTTCCTTGCGCGATTCCGTTTTCTACTAAGTAGTTTACCGCGTCTTGGTAGTCTTTGCTTACGTCCTTGAAGCTAGTTGCCGCTGAAGCGACTGGAACGATTGCTGTTGCAACTAGTGTTGCTGTTGCAGCCGTAGCTACAAACTTTTTGTAGGCTTTTGGTTGATTAGCCATGTGTAGAATTCCTCCCTATTGTATGATTACATTTATGAAGCTTTCATATGAATCTAGTAGTCTACAAGATTCAATATGTATTATACCAACTATACGCATAATAATCTACCTTTATTTTCAAGCGGAATAAATTTACTCTAATAGATAAGTAGATTTAAAAACTTGAGTTTGAAAGTTTATTACTACGCATACCTCGGCACGTCAGCTCTTAAACAAGTATAGCAAAGTTTTAGAAAAACTCAAGCTATATTAATCTATCTTCTGAAAATTCTTCTATTGTGCGATGTGTAGGCATTATCTATTAATCTAAATGGAGGATTCGAAAATGAAATATCGTTTTTCTGAAACAGGGCATGTAAAAAGGCCGACAAAAATGCCGGCCTATCTTGTTAAATCTATTATTATTACTTACACATCGGACTGTTTTTCGAATCCCCTAACACGTACACTTCAAATCCAGCTGCTTGCCATTTTTCTCGGTCGATGCATTGTTTTGTATCGATGATGATTTTACTTTCCATTACATCGGCAATTTCTGCTGGATTAAGATTCTTGAATTCATTATGGCTTGTTAAAATGATGGCTGCTTGAGCCCCTTCCAATGCTTCACCCATGTTTTGCGTTTGGATTTCCAAATTGTTCTTTTTAATATGCGGGTCGAATGCAAAGATATTCAAAGCCCTCTTTTGTAATTCCTCTACGACGTCGATGGATGGACTTTCCCTCATGTCGTCGATATTGCCTTTGAAGGCAAGACCAAGTACTGCCACCTTCGCATCAGTCGTCTCAATCCCTTTCGCCTGCAAGATTGTCGTAAGCAGATCGGCCGTGTAGGCTGGCATACCATCATTCGTCTTGCGTGACAGGTTGATGATCTTGGCGATTTCCGGATTTAATTCAACAAGGAACCATGGATCGACGGCGATGCAATGCCCTCCGACGCCTGGTCCTGGCTGATGGATATTCACCCGCGGGTGGAAGTTAGCGAGACGGATTGCCTCCCAGACATCTACGCCGATCGTTGCGGAAAGCTTCGCAAGCTCGTTCGCTAATGCAATATTTACATCGCGGTACGTGTTTTCCATCACTTTGACGAGCTCTGCAGTCGTATCGTCCGTCTCGTGCATATGCCCTTTGACGAATGAACGGTAAAGATCCGATGTCATTTTTGCGGATTCTTCGTTGACTCCCCCGATGATACGGTCATTTGAGATGAGTTCTTCGAATACACGGCCAGGAATAACCCGTTCAGGTGAATGGGAGACAAATAGTTCCGTCCCGATTTCGAGTCCAGTCGGGATGAGCTCCGGAATGACGACGTCTTGAACGGTTCTTGGCGGAACTGTCGACTCAAGAATGACGAGGTTCCCTTTTTCAACGAATGGAGCGATTGCTTTCGCCGCACTTCGGATGTATTCGAGATTAGCTGTTTTGTCTTCTCTGATCGGCGAAGGCACTGCCAGGATGAATACATCCGCCTTTATCGGTGTAGTGGAAACTGTGAACATGTTTGAGTCGATTGCTTCATCTAAACGTTCTTGCAAACCGTTCTCTTCTATATGAAGCTGTTTGTTGCGGATGCTTTCCACTACGCTTTCATTGATATCGACACCGTGCACTTTATGTCCGTGGTTGGCAAACATGACTGCTGTCGGTAATCCGATATATCCTAGTCCGATTATGCAAATTGACTTTTTCATATTGAAAGACTCCTTACTATTTTTAGTTTCTTCTATTAAATAAGATGTTCATCAGGAAGAGGGGCAAGTTCATTTGGCGCTTGATCCGTTTTGGATCGCTTGCCAGCCGATAAAGCCATTCGGTACCTGTATTCCTGAAGAGTGCGGGTGCCCGTTTGACGGTTCCGGAGAAGACGTCGAAGCTGCCGCCGACCCCTTGAAATACTAAGACGTTCTTCAGCTTATCCATGTTTCGTCTTATCCAAAGTTCTTGCTTCGGACTGCCGAGAGCGACAAATATGATTTTAGCACCGCTATCGTTAATGCGCTGTATGAGTGCTTCTTCATCTTGTTCGTACCCATCTGTCATTCCTGCAATCGTGATACCGTGGTGTTGTTGTTTAATATTATTGGCCGCTTTTTCGACTACCTCTTTTTTTGCACCATATAAATAGACGGGATGGTGTTCATCTGCGGCGAATTTCAGCAGCCTCGCCATCATGTCTACACCTGTGACGCGGGAATTAATCTTCCCTTTTTTCATTTTGGATGCCAGCAATATGCCTACGCCGTCCGCTATTTGAAACGTCGACCCGTTAATAAGATCCTTCACTTCCGGGTTCTTTTGTGCTGTCATCACTTTTTCCGGGTTGACGGCGATGATTGTGGACTGTTCTCCGGCTGCCATCCGGGTTTTTATTTCCGTAATGATTCCTTCATATGTAAGAGGCGACACATGGACGCCAAGGTACGTTTCTTTCATTGTCTGACCCTCGATTCGTTGCATTCAATTGTATAAGTATAGCAGAAACCCAAAGCGGTTGCATAGCCATTGGGAACGATGATAGAATGAGTAAGAATTAACGATATAAGTAATTTGTTGAGAGATGACTTTTCATTTAAAGAAGAGGGCAACATTTTCATTCAGTAATTCGTCCCATATAAAAAGTCGACTTACATTTATTTATAACTATGCTTTCACGGCTTCGTGGAAGCTTTTGTTTTGAGGAGGATATCCATTGAAAATAGTGATTTCAGGTTTTTACGGACTTGGAAATACAGGTGACGAGGCCATTTTGAAGGCCATTGTCGATAATTTGCGTGACGAACTGGACAATCCAGATATAACCGTCTTTTCGTTGTCACCTGCTAAGACATCGAAGGAACATGGCGTAAAATCGGTTTACAGGGGCTGGCGTCATGAGAACAAGGAAAAGGTGAAGGCGCTGCGGAATGCGGATCTGTTGATATCCGGAGGCGGCGGGTTGCTTCAGGATACATACCCGACGAAGTTTTTATTCGGACCACTTCCTTATTACTTGCTTATCGTTCTACTGGCGAAGCTATGCGGAACGAAGGTCATGTTCTTTTCGCAAGGAATCGGTCCTGTTACAAGCAAGTGGGGCAAATTCCTGATGCGGTTACTCGCCAATAAGGCTGATTTCATCACCGTCAGGGATACGTATTCGAAAGAGTATCTTGAGAATTTGAAAGTGACGAAGCCCGAGACGGTCGTTACTGCTGATATCGTGTTCGCTTTCAAGCCTACCGAAGACAATGTCGCTTATGCTTCGCTCGGATTGAAGGGCGATAAACGACTTGTAGCGGTGGCCCCTCGTCCTTGGTTTGATCATGAAGATGAGTATATCGAGAAGCTTGCATGGGTGTTGGATGAGCTCATTGAACAGAGGGGTGTCATGCCTGTATTCGTCCCTATGGAGCCGCCTTACGATACGAATGTATCGAAAAAGGTGATGGCAAAGATGAAGAATGCCAGTAAGACCCGGCTGTTAGGCGATTCATTCACACCGAATGAGTTTTATAATTTCATTTCCAGAACTGAATTGACAATCGCCTTGCGTTTGCATGCATTGATATTCGCTGCGCTTTCGAATGTGCCGCATATCGGGTTGAGCTATGATCAAAAGGTGGAAAGCTTTTTGAAACGCTCAGGCATGTGGGACCGCTCTTTCCCTCTAGGAGATTTTACGAAGGAAGCATTGCTTGAAAATGCGCTTTACGTGCTTGACCATGGTGCAGAGACGAAAGAGATGATTGCGCCGAATGTCGACGTGTTGCGACGGGAAGCTGTTCGCAATGTCGATTTACTACGGGAACAATTTTTGGATGGAGGACGTTGAATTGAAAATATTATTGGCTACTGCATATGATTATCCCCATTTAGGAGGATTATCAGTCCATATGACAACTTTGAAGGCCGGACTTGAGTCACGGGGCCATACGGTGGATATCGTATCTTTCTCGGATGTCCCTAAGTGGAAGCAGGATGGTGTTGTCCGCGGACCGGCTTTCGTTTTAAATAAGATGAAAAAAGGTTCGGGTTATGTCTGGACGTTGAACCGACGGAAGGACGAGCTGGAGTCACTTATTAAGGAGAAGATTTCGGGCGGCGGATATGACATCATCAATGCGCAGGATGCTTTTACGACGCTTGCCGCGCTTGAATCGGACGTTCCTGTCGCCAGTACGGTGCATGGCTATTTGACTTTCGAGGGTATTTCCAAAGGTACGGTCATGGAAGGTTCCACTGAAGCGGATAAGTTGAAAGAAGCCGAGTGGAAATCCTATAAGTCAACGCGTGAAGTGATTACGGTCGATACACGGATAAAGGATTATATCGAGAAAGAAACAGGCGTTGTCGGCAACATGATCAAGAACTTCATTGACGTCGAATCATTCAAGCCTGAAATTTCGCGTCGGGATGAGTTCCGCGAGAAATACGGCTTTGAGAAGGATGATATGATTTTCTTCGTTCCCCGTCGTTTGACGAAAAAGAACGGTGTCATTTACCCGATTTTATCGTTGCCAGCGGTCCTTGAAAAATTCCCGAAAGCACGTGTCGTATTTGCGGGAACGGGCGAAATGATGGAGACTATGAAAGCGAAGGCTGCAGAGCTCGGCGTGGCTGACCGGGTGACGATGGTCGGCGCGGTGGATCATGCAGATATGATTCAGTATTATGCGTTGAGCAATGTGGCACTTGTCCCTTCGATCTATTCGGCAGGAGTGGAGGAAGCGACGTCCATTTCCGCATTGGAGGCGATGGGTTCCGGTGTTCCGTTGATCGCGTGCGCGGTTGGCGGCTTGAAGGAGATCATCGAAGACGGCGTGGACGGGCTGTTGGTGGAAGAGCAGAATGTCGAGGCGTTGAGCGAAGCGATGATCCGTTTGCTTAATGACCCAACTTTTGGCCAGCAGTTGGCTGACACGGCACGGGCTAAGATTGTTGCCGAGTATTCGCATTTCGCTGCTGCTGAAAAGTATGAGAAGATTTATGAGAAGGCTTTGGGAAAGTAAAACTTGAGCAGGTTCGATGATGTTGATTTGCGCTGCAGGCGGACGCTTTCCGGGGGGCGGGCGGTGAGCCTCCTCGGTCGCTATGCGACACTGCGGGGTCTCACCTGTCCCGCTAATCCCCCAGGAGTCGCCGCCTTTCGCTACAATCAACGGATAGGCTGAAGCAAAATATCCTGCTTGTATAGTTATAGAGTTAAAAAAGATTAAAGATAAAAGATACTTAGTGCCCTCCAGCCCAGGTTGGGGGCATTTTTTTATTCTTGGTTGGTGACTTCCCATAAGAGGTCGAAGATCTCGGATAGAATGCGTTGGACTTCCCGTTGAGCGGTAGGAGTTCCCTTAAAAATATAGATACTATTTTTAAATTTGTTTTATTATGCCAATAAGTCCTTTAATTAAATAACGGCGTTGTTGATGACGTTGGTGCAGGTAGGTGGATAAGACTATGAGCAAATTAAAGAAGGCGGCTTTGTGGACGACGTTGCTTGCTCTCATGTTGAAAGTGTCGGGGTTCATTCGCGAGTCCATTGTTGCGAATGAGTTCGGGGCTTCGCATGAGACGGATGCTTATTTCTTGGCGTTCGGGTTCATTACGCTTGTCGTGGCGATGATTTCGACGGGCTTCAATAATGTGTTTTTGCCGATGTATGTGAAGAGCCGCACGGGGAATCCGGACCATAATGACCGGAATGCGAATGCCCTCTTGAATTGGACGGTTTTATTATTCATATTTGTGAGCGCGTTCGGCTGGTTTTTTGCGGATTGGTTCGTGCCGTTGATTTATAAAAAAGCGGTGTTTGAAACGAAATTGATTGCCGTCGAGATGACACGATTGTTTTTCGCTTTCATGACGATGATTGCGTTGAGCGGCTTGCTCGATTCTTATTTGCAGTCACGCCGGATTTTTGTTCCATCCCAGATGTCGAAGCTGCTGGCGACTTTGATGGCTGCTTTGTCTGCGATTCTATTCAGTGACGTGTGGGGCATTTATTCGCTGGTGTACGGGTTTATTGCGGGGACGGTCATGGGAGTAGTTGTGCAAGTCGTAGCACTCGCCCGCTCCGATTATAAGTGGCAGCCTGTTTTCAATATGGAGAAGACGTTTGCGAAGGCATTTTTAGTGCTGATCATTCCATCGCTGTTGAATTCGGTTGTTGGCCAGGTGAATTTATTTGTGAACAGGTATTTCGCTTCCGGGACAGAAGAGGCGGCGGTTACATATTTGAACAACTCATCGCTCATCATCAGTATTCCGAACGCAATCTATGCGACGACGCTTGCCGCTATCATTTTCACGCTGATGAGCGAGCAGACGGAGCAACTGGATAAATTCAAGGATACTGTCTTCCGCGGGATGGAAATTTCATTGGTGACGTTGCTGCCGATTGCGGTCGGCTTGCTGGTTGTCGGGGATGCAGTCGTTTCTTTCATTTATGAACGCGGGAAATTTACAGCGGCGGATACAGCGAATACGTATCTGACGTTATTGCTTTACTTGCCGATTATCGTGTTCCAGGGGATGCAGCTGATCTTGTCGAAATCGATGTATTCAAGGGGCAAGACCGCTGTTGTGTTCCGTATCAGTGTGACGACGATTGCTGTGAATCTCATTTTAAATTGGCTGTTGGTTGATAAGTATGGATATCCGGCACTTGCGATATCAGCTTCAGTTGTGAGCGTTTATTATTTTGCGGTGTCGATGGCTGTAGTTTATAAGGATTTAGGTGCAGCCGAGTTGAAGCGTGTTGCGCGGATGAGTTCACGTGTTGTGGGACCGGCGGTTGTGATGGGGCTTGCTGTGTGGGGCGCGAAAGTTTTGCTGCATGCCAAGGATTGGTATTCGCTTTATCAGTTGGCCGTGCTTGTACCGATTGGGGTTGTTGTTTATGCGTCAATGATCCGGGTGATGTATCGGGAAGGATTTAATCGGTTTGTTGGATTGTTGAGGCGCGGGTGATAGTTAGTTGTGGATTTTATGCGCGAATATGGAGGTTTATGCGTAGAGTTTTGGGTTTATGAGTGAATGCGGCGGTTTATGCGTGAATGCAACGGTTTATGCGTGGAGTTTTGGATTTATGCGTGAATGCGGCGATTTATGCGTGGAGTTTTGGATTTATGCGTGATATTGTAATGGCCGCGGGTGAATTGTATCTTCCTAGCGAAAACGCTGGTCGCGCCTAGTGCTTTTGACAATTTAATCTTTGATTCAATGGAAAAAGTAGAGGGGATTTCACTCACCCTCTACTTTTTTATTATCTTGTATTCAATTCTGTCAGGAAGTCGCCGCGGATCCATCCGAATTCGATGTGTTCTCCGTTGGCGTCTTTTGTAACGGAGTCTGCGAAGATTTTGTACCAGATGTAGCCGTCTGCACCTTTTTGCTGCTCGACGATGGCGACTGGATAGCCGCTTTCGCCGCTTCGTCCAAGGTCGCGTTCACTGAATGAAAACAGCAAAGTATCCGATGAGACGACCGGCGCCGTTCTGACGTTCAATGATGATTTGATGTTCGTCATGGCAAGGCGGTATTTGTATCCATCCTTGCCGCCCATTGCTTTGTCTGTTCTCCACATATGGCCTGAAATCTTAGCTCCCCATGTAGGATCGGATGCGTAATGGACGTTGAAGCCTGAGGTTTTATTACCAGGTGCAGCGCCTTTCGCATAAGCTGCTCCCGGAGTGCCGTAGTTCTTGTTGGCGTATTCCAATACGAATGCTTCGATGCTGCGTTGCGGGGTAGCGTATTTCTCCCCTGCTTCCGGCGTGCTGTCGAATACCCTGATGCCAAATAGATTGTTTTTTTCGAGTGCGTTGCGGCTCATGCCGAAGTCACTTTCATGCATGGCAGTCGATAGGATGAAAAGACCGTTCACCCGATATTGTGCTTCCATTTCCTTTATGTAGGAACCTAAGCCGCGGAGCTTCGACTTCACGATTGCCCCTGCGTATCTCGACTGCCCGGTGTTCTCTTTCTCCGTTATGATTTGGAGGATGAACGCGTCGATTTCCTCAGCTGTATACTCTGTCTTCGAACGAATTGATTGGAACTGGAAGTACGGATAATGTGTCCCCGCCACTTTACCGGCACCATCCAAATAATGGACGCCATCTCTCGAATAGTATTTGGTTCCGATCTTCATGAACGATGGAACAGGACCGATGTTGTATGCCCCGTAGGCATTCGTTAGATAGTTATACGTATAGTGGAGGAGCTCATTATTGCTGTTTCCGATATAGTAATCTTTTGCTTGATTAATGGATACAGGTCTGAAATCGACTTGATTCTGCTTTACGTAGCCGACTGTGTCCCCCACTTGCACTTTAATGTAGTTTTCCGCGTATTCCAGCACGCCCATTTCACGACCGGCCTCGATATATGTTAGCTGTGTCCCGAAGGACGGGCTGGAATAGATGACTGTATTGACCCCTAGCGGACCTTGGGCAAACGCCATGCCGCTCTTGATGCGAAGCAGTTCTTTGCCTTTGTAGATTCCTTCAGCTATCGGACTAGCGGTAAATGCTTTGACCGCTTCCGCGTACGTATTGTACTTCTTGTCCAAGAGCTTCATCGATTTATTCTCCACAACGGCAAGTTGGAATTTCTCCGGATCCGCTGCGGGTGGTGCTGGTGGTTGCGGAATTGATGGTTGTTCAGGTTCCACTTCAGGAATTTCATGTTTCGCACGGAATGCGAAGAATCGGCTAAGCACAGCTGCGACTTGGTCCCGCTTTGAAAGTCCTGCTGGGTCGAATGTGATGATGGTGCGTGTCGGATCTACTTTCGTCCCGTTCATGATTCCCGCTGCGAATACCGTTTTTGCTGCGTTGATCCCTTCCGTTGAGGCAAATAGGGATTCATCTGTCAGCACGATGTCATTCGCATCGACTGTGATTCCTAAGTGGTTGATAGCACGGGCTGCTGTGACGGCCATTTCTTCCCTCGTCATTAATTTCAGAGGCATGAATTTACCGTCCAATGTGCCTTTCATAATCCCGCTCTTTTGGATGGCTCCGATTTCACCTGCGATTGCGGATGATGGGTTCACGTCCGTGAATTCCGGCACTTCAGGTGATAGTCCCATTGTTCGCGCAAGGAACGCTGCGAAATCTCCGCGATTCACGTCCGCTTTCGGATAGATTTTGCCGTCTGAGTATCCTTTAATGATTCCCCTGGATACCATTTCACGGACTTCTTTTTCCAATGTCAAACCTGTCAATTCATCTGCGTGAGAGACTGACGGTGTCAGTTGCAGCATGAGCATAAAGATGACGAACATCATTGCTAATTTGCGTTTCATTATTTTCCCCCTAAAAGCTTTGTCATCTTTCTATCGGTCTATGAATCAGTTAGTTAAGATACAGACCTTAATTCACATCGATGGCGCTATAAACAGCTGCTGCAAATTCAGCCCGCGTCACGATTTTGGTGAATTCATAGGACGGTGTTTGGAAGACGCCTGTCTTGTCCAACTGCTTTAAAGCGTTGATGGAATCGATTGCCCAATAGGTAGGCGGAATGTCGACGTAGAGTGAGGAAATATAGACACGGTCGTCGACTTTCTTATGCAGATTGAAGGCGCGATCAATAATGACAGCAAGCTGTGTCCGTGTCAGCTTGTCTTCCAAGCCGAATCTTCCATCCTCGTACCCTCTTAAGATGTCTGCTTCATTCATCGCGGCAATATGTGCTGCGAACTGATGCTTTTTGTCGACATCCTTAAAATTCACTTCATTCGTCGGATTCAGTTTCAATACGCGATTCAGCATGGCTGCCGCCTGCCCACGGGTAATTGTTTCTTCCGGTTTGAATTGATTGTTTGGAAACCCGTTGATGATTCCGTTTCCGCTCAGTTTCAAAATGGCGTTGTACGCCAGATGATCCGGAGTGATGTCTTCAAAAGTTATCTTGGGCAATGATGGTTCGGCCGGTGCTGAAGCCGATCCAATCATACGTTTCGCTCCTGCAAAGCGCGGCTCCCAGTACGGATGCGAGAACAGCTTCGCTTTAGCGACGCCGCGTGTTTCATTTTCAGCGGAAATGAATTCATTGTTTCCTAAATAGATACCTGCATGGGAGATTCCCGGTTTGTATGTGTCCCTAAAGAAGAGCAGGTCACCTGGTTGCAGGTCGGATGCATCTACGGGAACACCGTAATTGAATTGCCCTTCCGAAGTCCGCGGCAGCGAAATATTGAAATGGTTAAAGACATAAACGATAAAGCCAGAGCAGTCAAATCCTGTTTCAGGCGTATTTCCACCGAATTTGTACGGAGTGCCTTCATAACTTCTTGCAAACTCTACCAGGCTATTGGTCGATGCTTTTGCATGCAAACTCGGAAATGCAATTGTCATTACTAACAGCAACAGCATTATTTCTCTTATCTTTTTGAATTTCAATTTTCATTCCCCCGATTTCTCACTTGAATGCATCTTCTTGAACCCTAGCCAGGAATACTGCGAAATCCGCCCGGCTCATTTGGTCATTCGGCTTAAAGGTGCCATCTGTGTAGCCGTTTGTGATTTTGGCAGAGACTAGTGCATTCACTGCGCTGTAGGAAGCCATTGAAGGATGACTGTCTGTGAATCTATTGACATTATCTGATTTCAGCTTAAATGCGTTTGAAATGAGAATTGCCATTTCACCGCGTGTCACTTTTTGTTCGGGCTTGAATGTCCCATCTTTGAATCCGGAAAGGATCTTTTCTTCCTTTAAAGCTTGAATATAGCCCCCGGCGAAAGAAGTCGGTGAGACATCCTTAAAGGCAACCGCCGTAGCTTTTTCCGGATAACCGAGCGCCCTGCCGATAATCGCTGCCGCCTCTGCTCTTGTAATGTTTTCGTAAGGGCGGATTGTGCCGCCCGGGAAGCCTTTCAATTGGCCTTTATACGTGAGGAATCCGATTGAACCTGCAAATCGTTGACTGTTGTTCATATCCGTGAAAACAGGCGATGGCATTTTGTATATCTTCTTTTCTTGCCAAACTGCGCCTTGGTCGATCTTTGTCTTCACCAGAACTTCAAGATCACCAGCGACTCCATAGATCTCCCACTTTCCATCAGTTCGATGCAGAACGTTGGCTCCGTCGATTTGAACGTCCTTGTTTCCGCTATATTGAAGCGTCAATTTACCGGGTTCCGATTGCACTGTAAAATCAACCGTATTATCAAAGGAAGGTTTGTATTGGATGAGGCCATGACCAAAAACGTCATCTCTCCCTTCCTTTCCGAGGTCCTTGGCAGTTCTCGCAATCAGCTGGCGCAATTCGTCATTATTCATGTGTGGAAATCGTTCTTTATAGAGTGCTAGGATACCCGATACATGCGCAGTAGCCATAGATGTCCCAGAAAGACGCGTATAGCCATCCGCTTTTCCGTCCTCGAAATCCCATTTCATCGGGTATGTGCTGAAAATGGACGCACCAGGGGCTGCAATCTCAATTTCCTTTCCGACCGCGCTATTTTTCAGCTTTGTCAAGTCAGCATTGACTGCTGCTACAGCGATAACAGAATCATATTTTGCTGGGTACATGACCGTGCTATTCGCCTGGTCGCCATTATTTCCGCCGGATGCGACAATGAGGACGCCTTGTGCATATGCTTTTTGAAGCGCTTTTTCAAGTGCGGGATCATCTTGGTCTGTTGTAATGCTCAAATTCAGAATATCGATTTTTTGCTTCATCGCCCAATCGATTCCGTCTATTAAACTATTGGTCGTTCCGACTCCGAAACTATTAAGCGCCTTGATGCTATAAAGTTCGACGGAGGGGGCAATCCCTACAATGCCCGTCTGATTGGACAGTGCAGCTATGACGCCCGCGACATGGGTCCCGTGGCCATTGTCATCGTCATAGGAGACGACCATTGCGCATTCCGTTTTCATGGAACAATAACCTCCTTTGACACGGAGGTCACGATGTTTCACGTCGATTCCGGAATCAAGGACTGCAACCTTAACGCCTTTACCAGTATAAGGGGAAGTGCTGCCTCTTGTGGTGTTGATCAGCGTGCTGGAGGCAAGATCTTTTTCAGTGCTTTTTTGATATGATCTGTTGCTTTGGATTACGATATTCGGAAATGCTTTTTCCAACTTGGCGAGCTCGGCGCTTGATAGCGAGACAGATAGTATATCGAGTGATGGATACATTTTTTCGATGTGCATGCCACTTTCCTTCATATACTCCATCAGTTCGGCCTGTTTTCCACCGCTTATTAGATACTCACCCTGCTGCTCCTGAGCCATCGTCTGGAGTTGCAATGCGAATATAAGCGTTAATGCGATTGCAATGGATGTAATATATTTCTTCATTGCCTTCACCGTCCTCTTCAAAATAACTATAAAAGAAGCCCTCTAGAACGAAATTCCAGTAGGGCTGTTAATTTACTTATTAATGATATTTTTTAGATGGGGTCGCATTGTATTTCGAGTAAAGAGGCGATACCTCTGAACGACCCTCATAGTGATACAGATAATCGAGAGTCCCTAGAAACACTGCTTTTGCCATTGTTTCACGATGTGCAGGAGATTTGATGTACTGTGCATCTTTTGCATTGTCGATGAAACCGACTTCAATCAATGTTGCAGGCATCGTATTTTCACGGATGACATGCAGTGATTTGCTTTGGACGCGTCGATCTGGAAGATTCCAAGCTTCGAGCATCCTATTCTGGATATACGTTGAAAGGGCTTTGGATTCTGACACGTTCGGATTACGGGCAGCACTGTAATAGAATGTCTCTATGCCGGAAGCTTTTCCGTTAAATGCATTGGCATGTACACTTACAAATAAGTCCGCCTTATTTCTCTGTGCAAATTGAACACGCTGTGAAAGTTCAAGGAAAACGTCTGTCTCCCGCGTCAGCTTGATATTGATCGGTGTGCCTTGGAAATAGTTTTTCATCCGTTTCGAGATATCAAGGACGATGTCTTTTTCACGCATACCATTTCCAGCTGCTCCGGGATCTTTTCCGCCATGACCCGGGTCAATGACGATCGTCAGTTGATTCAGAGGCTTTTTGCCACTGATGGGACCAGTGACGGGACCAGTGATGACACTAATCGGATCTTTGATATTACTAATTGAAGGCTGATCGGTGGATAGGTAATCACCATGAATGAAACCAGAGTCATTTCCAACTTTTGCATAAACCCAGTTTCCAACAGTGTACGTAATGTCAACCGGGTAGCCACTGAATAATTTCATTGTTACATCATAGCCTTCAGATGGGCCTGTCCTCATGTTGAGGGATGTGTCTTCATTTACATCGACATACATTGATGTGGCTGTCATATCTTGGCTTTTCGTACGGAAATCAGCATTGACGGCGCGGGCTAGGAATACAGCGAAATCGCCACGTTTCATAAGCTCCTCGGTACCGAAGTTCCCTTTACCTATTCCTTCTGAAATACCTTTGGCCATGAATTCTTGTGCCGCTGCATTCGTCGTATCGGATTGGTAACCGAATGCCCTGCTGATGAGCAAAGCCATCTCTCCGCGTTTCAATTGCTTTTCAGGCATGTACAAATATGTTCCGTCTTCCTGTTTGTATCCGAAAATGATGCCACGATTCACAGAGTCTTCTATGTATCCTGACGCAAAGTGATCGGTTGGAACATCCGGAAATCTAGTATTGACAGGGGCTCCTTGCAATTGGACCGCTTTACCGATCATCGCTGCGGCATGCGCCCGTGTCATAGGTGCATCGGGGTCAAATCTGCCTGGGATGTCGAATGTTGTTATATTGCCTTGCTGAAGATAGCTAATCTCTGTATATGCTCTATGTGTAGCAGGGATATCCACAAAACCGGAAGCAGCTGAGGCATATTTAGGTGTGAAAAGGTCCAATGAAAAAATCAATAGAAGCGACAACAAAAACAAAACAATTTTTTTCATCTAAGACTGTACTCCTTTGTGGAAAATGTTTCTCTTAGTCTACCATATCGAATCTGATAATAATATGTTTCATTCGGACTAATTTCAAATTTCTTGGGATTTTGTGTCTAAAAGGGGTGCCGAACGGGTATGGAATGAGATGTAATAGGTCGCATTTAGGCGATTAGGATAAAAGATTGGTGACTAGATATCAAAAAAGCCCTGCTCCAGTCGAAATGGAGCAGGATTTTCTATTTTCATCTTATTATTTTTTGTAGCCGTTTTGTTGTGTTGCTAGAGTTGTGTCGATGATGCGACCTTCAACAGTTGGATTGACCTCTTTTCCAAGGGTCTTTACATATTCTATGAAGTTTTCATAGTCTACGAATCCTGGCTCGGATACTTTGCCGGCTTTGTATGCATTGCCAAGTTGTTCGAATCCGTCTCCGCCTTTAGCAGTGAATGAATTCGTAGCGATAGTATATGTTTTTGTTTTATCGAGATCCACATATTTGCCGCCTTCAAGTACTTGAGCAGTTTGGACGCGCTCCCCTTTTGCTTTCGAGCTGTCATACGTGAATTTCATGCCCGAAACATGCAGGAATGCACCGTTTTCCTTCAATCCTTTTCCACCTTCGATTGCATCTGCCCCTACGCTATGTTCAAGTGTCTTCAGAAGATCCGCACCTGATAGTTCTACGATTGCCAATGCGTTTCCGAATGGCATAACTTTCAGTACATCTCCGTTTGTAATGTCGCCAGCATCAATCGATGTACGGATGCCGCCCCCGTTTTGGATTGCAATTGACGTCTTGTCGTTGATAGACTTCGCTTTCCAAAGCATTGCGTCAGTCATTAAGTTTCCTAGATTCGTTTCATTATGGCGGACGCTTGAAACTCCTGTATTATCGGAATCCCGTTTTCCGTCAAGCAGAGCTTTTGCAGTAACGCCGATGGAAGTTTTTTTAATTTCATTCACCTTCGCCGTAAATGGTTCCAATACTTTCGCTGCTTCTTTGTCCGCAGCAATCGGGAAGTCTTTCACGGTAGGATCAGTTGCGATCAACTTTCCAGCGTGTGAATAGATTTCGCCTTTGGAGTTGAACTTAACGTCCAATGTACCGAGCGCTTTTGCGTATTCATGTGCTTGGACGATGATTGTCACGCCTTTGCCTTCGTTTACGACTTTTGGTTCACCGATGGAAGAGTGTGTATGTCCTCCGACGATGATGTCGATGCCTGCAACTTGTTTCGCAAGCTCTTGGTCATTGTCCCATACGAGTGAATCGTCGTATCCGATATGTGTGAGTGCAATAATTTTGTTAACACCCTGATCTTCGAATGCCTTTACTGAAGCTTTTGCACGGTCGATATAGTTTTCAAATTTCACATCGCCTGTGCTTGAAATGGTAGGCGTTTCTTCAGTTGTGAGACCGAATACGCCGACTTTTTGACCGTTCACATTGATGACAATACCGTTATAGATATGACCGTCTTTATAGTTGTCTGATACTTTTCTTGTTTGCAGCCCGTCGAACAGCTTGTCCTTCGTGAAGTCAACGTTTGCTGAGACGAACGGGAATTTCGCTGCTTTCACGAATTCCTGAAGCTTTTGATGCCCTTCCTTCGTGCTTCCCAAGTCGAACTCGTGGTTACCGAATGTCATTGCGTCGAAACCGAGTTGGTTCATCATCGCAACGTCAGCAGCCCCATGGAATGCGTTGAAGTAGAGGTCGCCTGAGAATGCATCCCCGGCATGAAGGAGAAGATTGTTCTTATGTTTGCTTCTTAATTCATTGACGACTGTCGACACATAAGGAAGCGGATCCAAATATGCGTGATGATCGTTCATATGCATGACCATCAAGTCGATGAAACCAAGACCCTCTTGTGAGCGGAACAGGAACAATGCCATTTCCCCACGAGTGACATTGTCATACGCTCCGAAGTTTGTATCTGTCTTCCCTTGTGTGATGCCAGCCTTCACAAGTGCTTCGACATATTTCGAGAAATTTGAATTGACGTCTTTGAATTTTGTTGACTTCACATTATTATCGATTGAAAGATTTGCAGCATTTGCAAGCACTTTTGCCATTTGGTTACGTGTCAATAACTCGTCCGAGCCGAATTCGTTGGCATTCAGGCCATCGATGATTCCTGCTTCGACAAGCGCATTGACTGCCCATTTTGCTCGAAGTGGCACGTCTTTGAACCCAGCATCTTTATATGTTTTGCTAGCATCAAACCCGAGTGCCGTCGCGATCTGAACTGCTGCATCCGCACGTTTGACTGAATCTGTCGTGCCGAATTGGTCAGGTGTGTATCCTCTCGAGATGCCGTGTGTGTACAAGAAATCTACCGCATTTTGATAGTTTTTTGATACGTCCTTAAATGTAGCTGTAGCGGCTGAAGCTGACGGAACTGCTGCCGCAGTAACGACTGCTGCTGCGATGATCGATGTTGCTAGAAACTTTTTACTTTGAACTGGTTTGCGCAAATTATTTCCCCCTCTTTCAATGTTTTTAAAGATTCATAACTATTTTACCATTGTTCCGATTATTGCACTATGAGGAATGTTAGATTTTGCAAAAAGACTTTTGAGGGGTGTGAATGAGGGTTGGACGCGGGAAGTTCGAGTTGTCCCCTACACTTCGGATCGCGCTGAATGGTTTTGACAAATTAGGGGTTGCTTCGGGGGCTTATGCGTTTCTGGGCGGATTTATGCGTGAGTTTTGGAGTTTATGCGTTTCTGGGCGGGTTTATGCGTGAGTTTCTATTGTAGAACGTTGGATTTAGCATGTATAAATGCATGTTATAGGTTTTCTGAATCGTTTTTCGCTTTTATGTACGGATAAATAATGACAAACCACATATCCTATCCTTGTTGAGGAGGTGAATCGTCATGGCTAACCAACAATATGGTAAGAACCAACAAAATAATAAAAATGTTGCGGAAGGCGTTAAAAATACAGCTGGATCCGCATTCGAGACAGCTCATAATGCTTTGGAAACAACGGAAGATATTGCAATGAAGACTGTAGATGCGACTAAAAATGCGGCACAGAACCTGAAAGATAACATGAAGAAACAATCAAGGTAAATGATCATGATTATGTTAAACGCCATTTTCTGGCGTTTTTCTTTTTGCACGAATGGTTGAAGACTGTAGATGAGATTTACTTATGTCGAATCTCTCAAAAACATCTTTTAGAGGTCGCGGGAGGATTTTGTGATAAGCATCAGCTCGTCGCGATGAATGGTTTTGACAAATTAGGGGGTTCGTACGGAGGCGTAATGCGTGAGTTTTCGCGTTTTTGAGTAATTCGAGGATGAGCTTTTGGAAACTGTTATGTGTGTTTGCGAGGATTTATGCATTTTTAATTCGTGAGTTGTGACTCAAGTTAATTCTGAAGTTGGGTTAGTTGATTGTATTATACGTTGGTGGTTGGGGACGCAAGGTGTTTTACTGGGTTGAGAGGTTTTTCCGTATGTAATTAACCTAAAAAAGTCGTTTTTTAGAAGCCTATGTGATTTACTCCCAGTTAAAATGGCACCCGACTTATTCGGGTGCCCATGTTGTTTAGTTATCCTTTTTCCATCCCATCGTCTCGCCGAATTTCTCTACTTCTTCCGTCATCATTTGAATTTCAGATGCAGCTAATACAGCATCGGACATCGGCTCGTCATCGTTCGGAATGAATTTGTCGGGGTAGGCTGTAAACATTCCTACTTTGTTACCATCGACGCGGACATTGATACCGATCGTCTCGGCGCCTTCTATGTCCGATTGTTGCATGAAGTCATATGTTTGGTTGAGTACATGTTGAAATGCCATTCCCGGGTTATCGGTCTTCATATCTATCATTAATGTAATGTGATTGTTTAGTTCACGTGCATCTGTTATGTCCACATTTGATGCATATTCATACACAGATGTGTCTATTTGATTTACTCCCGATTCATTGGTGTTTGTTTCAATCTGTTGCGACTCTTCTTCCGGCTTCTTCGGTTCTGTCGCTTCTTCGCTGCATGCTGTAAGAATTCCGGCAGCCATAATCATCATTAATATTTTTTTCATAACTATCCCTCCTGCTGCATTATACCTGAATTGGTGAAGGAAGACAAAAAACCTAAGGTGCATCAGTGTTTTGCTAACTTGGGTAGAACGATAGATCCAGGAATTATGTGCGGGCGTTCAAGTTTATTTTGAAGAAAAAACTTAATTTTAATAGTTACCTCCAGAAGGTTGTGCATTCTGCTTTGTCTGAGATGTTATAGTCGATCATTTTCTTGAGTAATGCGAAATCGAACGGACGGTTCCATGGGAATTGGACTAGCATTTTGGTGTGCTTGTAGCCGGCCTCCACGATTTGGTCGGAGAAGTGGATGACTCCTGCTTCTTCAGGGGATACAGCCATATGTTGTTTGGATACGCTGAAGCCGATGATGTATGTGCCGTGATCGGTGAACATCGGTTGGTTCCATTTGATTACTGGCGTCAGTTCGGGATATTTCGTTTTTACCCACGTTAACACTTCTTCGGTTCTCGCCCGATGTTCCGGGTTATCGATTTTCGTTAGAAATTCTGCGAATACTTCCATTTGGAAACCTCCTATTTTCAGTTAGATTATCTACATTGCATTATATAGGCTTGTCTTGTTGGTTGGCAATGATGTGGCGGTCGCGGGAGTTTACTGATATTGACCTCCCCTGCTCGCGCTTAATGGTTTTGACAAATAAAGGGGTTGAGTTGGAGACGTTATGCGTGAATTTGGGAGTTTATGCGTTTCTGGGTGGGCTTATGCGTGTATGGCGGCGGTTATGCGTGGAGTTTGCAATTTATGTGTGTTTAGAGGAGTTTATGGACTTTTGGAAGTGTTTATGCGGAATTGAGCCGTCGTTAGGACGGCTCGGGTTTGGATTTTCGTTTCTTCCATAGATCTTCAGCCGCGCCGGAGCCTAGGACGACGCCGATGATGATTAGGACGAAGCCAATCAGGTGGCGGCCGGTGATGATTTCTCCGAGGAAGAGGGCTGAGCCTACTAGGGAGAATAATGTGTTCAGGTTCATGAAAATCGCGGCTTTGGCTGGACCGATTTGACCGACTGAATAGTTGTATAGCATATGTCCTACGGCCGTTGCGAAAATGGCGCTTGCGGCGAAGACGACCCAGAAGCTAGGCGGGACTGTTGTGAATTTGACGAGTTCGCCAGGCTCTTGGATGAAGCTGATGACGAACAGCAAGAGGCTTCCGACAGTTAGCATGTACGCGGTGAGAACCCTTGGGTCAAGCGTCCTTGCTGCCTTAGCGATTACCAAAAAGGAAAGGACTTGTGCAAGGATGGCGAAGAAGATGAATGCGTCGCCGAGTTTGAGGCCGGTGAAGCTGTCTCCGCCTGCGAGGACGACGGATCCGATGCCGATGAAGCCTACTGCTGCGCCGATCCATTGGATTCTGGTCGGGTAATTGCGCAGGATGAGTGCTGTGCATATTGCTGTTAGGACTGGGCCGGTTCCGAGGATGAGGCTGGCGTTGGTGCCGGTCGTGCGGAAGAGGCCCATATTGAGGAAATAGTGGTGGAGGACGACGTTGAGTGCGGCTCCGCCGATTATGTATGTCCATTCTTTTTTGGTTGGGAGTCGGAGGATTTTGAGGGCTCCGAGGATGATGAATACGGTGATGCCTGCTGTTAGGACGCGGAGTGCGGTCATGGTGACGGGATGCATGAAGGTGAGCATGTATTTGAGCATGGGGAGGTTGGCGCCCCAGAGGAGCATGGTGATGGTGAGGAGTGTGTAGAGTTTCCACATGTTGGTTGCCTTCTTTCTAGGTTTCGATAGAGTCTAGTTTAGCATATGGATGGGGTTATGCGTGAGTTTTTGGGATTACGCGCGAATGGCGGTTTTTATGCGTTTCTGGTGGGTTCACGCGAAGGTACACATATGGTGGATTGCAGGGATATTTAGTTGCATAAGGAAGATTATCGGCATCTAAAATTATGGGAATATTAGTTCGCTTTCGCTGCAGTAGAATGATAGAATATAAGTTGCAGCGGCATTTAGCGGATGGATGGTTGGCACTCCCTTGCGAAGGGGGGTGATCATATATGGTGACTTACGAAACAATGAATATCCTTGTGCAGTTAGGTATATTGCACGCACTCTGGGCTACGGCTGTGATTGCGACGATTGCATTGTTCACCAAAAGAAAGTAACCACCCTCCGCTAACCGACAAGTAAGCAAGGTGGTTACTATTTCACTTTCGCAATCTGGTCAACCGCACTTCTTGCGGATGTCAGCTGCAATTATTAAATTGACTGGGCGTTATGCGACGCTCAGTCTTTTTTAGTATATGTTAAGTGTAGCATATGTATAAGGGGATTTCACTTTTCAGATCTATCCTGTTCTCTTCAATTCTCAAATAAATACCATTCCGCAGGTCTGGGCAAAGCCCAGGGTCTTAATAAATTATTCTACAGCAATCGCGGGTGACTCGTGAGGAACTGCCCTTCTCTGTCCGCGCCAAATGGTTTTGACAAATTAGGGGTTGGTTGTAGGCGTTATGCGTGATTGTAAGAGTTTATGCGCGTTTGCCGGCGTTTATGCGTGTATAGGGAGATTTATGCGTAAGAATTCGATATTATGCGTATGTAGGCGTATTTATGCGTGAGTTTTTCAGTTTATGCGTTTTTGAGATGGGAAAGCGGACTCTCGGTTATGGGAGTCCGCTTTTCATTTAGAATCTGAAGGCTTTTCGCTGGATGGCGAGGGAGCCGATGATGTAGGCGATCAGGGACAGGACGACGGGGATCGTGACTGTGTGGACGCCGAGTAGGTTGCCGTAAGACGCGTTGTAGAAGTGGATTGCAATGTAGCTTGCAATGCCCGTGATCATGCTTAGTATTGCGCCGTGCTTATTGCCGTATTTCCAGTAGAGCCCGAGGACGATTGGCCAGATGAAGGCGGCTTCGAGTCCTCCGAATGCGAATAGGTTCAGGAAGATGAGCAGGTCGGGCGGCTGAAGGGCGAGCAGGAAGACGATGATTCCTAGGATGCCCGTGACACCGAAGCTCATGATTTTGACACGTTTTTCGCTTGCTTCCGGTTTGATGAAGTTCAGGTAGACGTCTTTGACGATTGCTGAGCTGACGAGTAGCAACAGCGAGTCGACCGTCGACATGATGGCCGCCATCGGTGCCGCGAGGACGATGCCCGCGAGCCACGGGGGCAATACTTCGAGCGCGATTAACGGAATGACTTTGTCCCCTACATCGATTCCCGGCATGACGGGTCTTGCGAAGACGCCGATCAGGTGCATGTTGAGCATGATGAAGCCGGTCACGATTGTGCCGATGACGAGTGCCCGGTGCATGGCGCGGGAGCTTTTGTAGCTCATAGCGCGGATGGCCATTTGCGGGAGTCCGACGACGCCGACGCCGACAAGTATCCAGAAGGAGGATACGTATGCCGCGGTGAGGGTTCCGTCCGCTCCGAATGGCGTGACGAGTCTCGGGTTTTCATTCAATAAATCCTGCATGATGGCCGGGACTCCCCCGCCGGCAATGATGACGCCGATGAGCAGGATGAGTGTGCCGACGACCATGATCGCTCCTTGGACGGCGTCGGTCAGTGCGACGGCGCGGAATCCGCCGATCGTGACGTAGACGAGTACGGAGATCGCGAAGATGAAGAGCGCCGTCGTGTACTGGAGCCCGGTGAGCGATTCGATGAGCCGTCCCCCGCCGACCCATTGTGCGGTCATGGCGGAGAATAGGAAAATGATGATGGCGATGGCTGATAGGATTGCGACCGCCGGGCTGTTGTAGCGAGCCTTCAGGAAGTCGATCATCGTGACGGCGTTATATTTGCGGCCGAGGATTGCGAATTTTTTCCCGAGGATGAGCAGGACGAAATAGCCGGTGACGACTTGGGTCATGGCGAGCAGGATCCAGCCGAAGCCGACTGTGTAGGCGGTTCCGGGTCCTCCGAGGAAGCTGGATGCGCTGCCGTATGTGGCGACCATTGTCATGGCGAGTACGAAGCCGCCGAGTTCGCGTCCTCCGAGGAAGTATTCTTGAAGGAATCCGCCGGTTGAGGTCATCTGTTTTGACGCGATGAAGCCGATGGCGAAGATCGCGATCAGGAAGATTACGAGCGGGATGATGACTTGGATGTTCATTTTGTCGGTGATTCCTCCTTTGGTGTTACGTTCGGGTCCGCGTATGGGTCCGCGTCGAGCGGGACTTCTTTCAGGACGTATTTCGTGATGATGATGACGATGACGGACATTAGGATGAAGCCGACGACGCAGCTGTAGAAGAACCAGTCGGGCAGGCCGAGGATGTATGTATATTCTTCGGGTGGGCGGGAGCCGAGTCCGTAGGCGAAGCCGTACCACCAGATGAAGTTGAAGATTGCGAGTGCGACGCCGATGAGTGCTTCTTTGTGCGCGATTTTGAAGCGCGGGTCCGGCTTATATTGATCGGGCGGCGTTTGTTTGGCGGGCATTTTAGGTGCTCCTTTCTATTTGGAGTTCGATTTAGGTCTTTGAGGTTGATTATACAGGATTTCCTTGTTTTAGGGAGGGGGTAATTGGAGATTGATAGATATTGGGAGGGCGGGGGCGAGCGGTTATGCGTGAGTTATGGGATTTATGCGAGGATGGCGGCGGTTATGCGTGATTCGGCGGATTTATGCGTGAGTGCGGGAGATTATGGACTTTTGATGGCGTTTATGCGTTTTTGGAGGAGTTTATGCGGCTTTAAGGGAGGTGCGCGGAGTTTCTTCTATATAAATAGGAGTGTGAATCGCGCTGGAATGGTTTTGACAATTTAAGGGGTTTTGTCTTGTGGCCGTTTAGTTCAAAAACCCACGAATCACAGGAATCCGTGGGTTTTCGTCATTTATTTTTTGGAGAAAAGGTGAACCCAGTATGTGGTACCGTCACCGGAAGTCGCGTGGCCTGAGCCGATATTGGTGAATGTTGTATTCATCATATTCTTGTAATGGCCGGGCGAGTTAATCCAGCCATCGACTGCTCCTTTTGGTGTTCCATACCCCTTAGCGATGTTCTCTCCATATGAGGTCCATGTATACTTGAATGTGGCTAGCATTTCCCCGACGGTTCCATAGGTTGGGGATTTGTGTTCGAAGTATCCTAGCTTTGCCATGTCTTCTGCTTTGATTTGCGCGATTTTGCTTAGGTCCAAGTCATGTGATAGTTCATTGACCCCTTTGCTCATTCTTTCTTTATTGACAAGATTGATTGTTTCCATAGCGTTCTTCGACACGTCAATAACGGATGGGAACGGTTCCGGTTTTGATGTATCGATATACATTTTTCGCCTGTTATCGTAATAAATCGTGCCAACTTCCCGTTTTGCATCAAATTCAAGTGCGCGACCCGTGAAAGCTGAAAGTTGTGCCCGGGTGACAATGCCGTGCGGGTCGAAGCGAGATGCTGAAACCCCTTTAGAAATTTCGGTTTCAGCTAGTGTAATAATATAGCCATGCCAATAATCCTTTGGCACATCTATGAATTGGACCTGATTGTTATCATCAACAATCAACTTGAAACCTTCGACTAGTATTTTCGCCATTTGACTGCGTGTTAGCGGGGAATCAGGGTTGAATCTACTTGTATTTGCGATTATTCCCTTTTCTGCGAGTGCCCGAATCTCTTTATATGCGAAATGGGAGTGCGGAACGTCCGTGAAGTTAGGAGTAAAGCCTTCGGAAGGGGTTAACTTCATTGCCCTTCCGATGATTTTTGCAGCTTGTCCACGTGTCACAGGCTGCCCTGGTTTAAAACTGTCATCCCTATACCCGTCAATGATGCCTTTCGTATAAAGTTCCTCAATCTGAGGGTAGGCCCAATAATCTTGGAGAACGTCTTTAAAGGTAGCGGCAGACACTGAATTTGATGATGCACTGACTAGTAGTATTGTAAATAGTAGAGTTGTTAGCCATTTTTTCATAGTATTTTCTCCCCGTTTAATAGGTTTCCAGAGTGTATGTACCTGCCACTTTAACAGATTACTAGTTGAATAGCAAAAGTTGCGAAAATTGAAAGATAAGTTACGATCCTAGTAATGGGTTTGAAAAAAACGCTCCGATGTGGGAGCGTTTTATTAGTGGGTTGGAGATTTTTCTTTCATTAATACATAATGTGCAGCTTTCCGTTCGCCGATGAGTTGCAGGCCAGATTTTGCGAGAAGGCTGCGGGCGACGTTGCGGTTGTTGAGCTGGGTGAAGTAGCGGAATTCGCGGTTTGTCATTTTCGGTTTGATGAGCATGAACCAGTCTTGGACGGTTTGAAGGTGTTCGTTTTTTCCGGCGTGGCCGCATGATTGGCAGTTCCACTTTTCCCTCCCCCACTGCATGCCTGGTCGGTCGCATGTTGGGCAGATGACGCCAGGTGCGATGTCAGCCGGGTTAATGTCGTATAGATCGGCGAGCGGGAATGGATTGTAGTCTTTATGGTGTTCGAGTAAGGCGAGCGCAAGGTTATGGACTGCGTGTCCATCGAGAATGTGTTCATTCACGGGCAATGAACGGAAATGAGCGGGTGCTTCGTATGTGAGCATTGTTTTCATTTCGGGTGACGGGTGTTCGATGGCGAGTTCGTTGGTGTGTGCGAATGTGAGGATGCCGTCGATGGGTATTTGGATGTTTCGATTGTCGAGCCAGTTATTGAGCAGATGGATTTTCCGGTCGATTTCGGTGTATGGATTGCGCATCGGTCTCCGGTCGCCGTTTTGGAACACGCGGATGAATTGGGTCGGATTCGCTTTGATGACCGTTTTGTCTTTGTGGTTTTTCACTTCGACGATGGTGATTGATGATGGCGTGATGAGCAGCGAGTCGATTTGGAAATAGGCGCCGTCTTGCTGCAGGTAGAGGTCGTGGAGTATGGCGTGCGGGTAGTCCGGTTGGAATTCTTTGATGTAGGTGTCGTATTCTAGCTCGCCGTTGTAGCCTGCTTGGTAGATGTGCAGGTTCTTTTGGACGGCGTTCTTTTTAGCGTGATTGTTCGGCAGGCGTTTGTCCAAGGATATGAGTGCTTTCAGTTCGTTTGGCATTGTCCGTTTTTTGTAGATCAATTTTTCATCACCTCATGTTTAGTTTAGCTTGCTTAGTGCACGAATGGAATACTTTGGATGAAGATTGCGTTTTGGGCCGTTTTCGGCGTTTGAAATTGGATTTCGAGCTGATTTCGCGGGTTGAAAATGTATTTTGCTAGTTTGATTGATAGAGTTTATGCGTGGATGCGGGAGATTATGCGGAGATTTTTTGGGTTATGCGTGAATTTTGGAGTTTATGCGTGCTTGGAGGCGGTTATGCGCTTTTCGGAGGAATTATGCGTGTCTGGTGGGATTTATGCGTGGATATCTTCATTTATGCGCTTTTGGAGGGATTTATGAGTGATTCTACGGATTTATGCGCGAGTCGTATTGGACGTGGTGAGTTGCTTGATTAGTGTGGCCCCGGCTCGCGCTGAATGATTTTACAAATTAATGTTTTTTATATGATTGTCATCGGTCGTTAAGTTCCTTAATCGCCATTACTGCTTCATCAATATGATGAACAGGTATGATTTCAATTGCTAGATTTTCTTGTGCTTTTATGGTTTTCGCTTCTTCCCTATTTGCATACGGAACGATGATATACGGAAAACCGTTTTGTTCCGAGATCATCAACTTTCCTGCTATTCCGCCCACTTCATTGACATCCCCATTAGGTTCTAACGTTCCCGTGACGCCGAGTGGAATACGGTTATGCAAGTTGCTTTGATGGACCATTGCCGAAAGTCCTAACGCGAGACCGGCACTATCTCCACGGAGATTTTCACGATTTAGAAACTCATTAATAACTGTAATATCTTCCCGAATAAAACCTTTTACATTCTCCCCCATTACGTGAAATTGCTCTTTGCCAAATCCTAAAAACCGTATTATTTCTTTTGATTTACTATTATATCTATCTCGATTTTTAATTTTATACAAATCGAATAGTTGAATACCATCTCTTTCGTAAATATCCCTAACCATTTTCTCCTCCACGTAATGAATATCGTTAAGGCCTATCGCCAAGATATATATCCCGGAATTTTGTATAATTTCCTCTGGCTCTCTATAAACTTCTGCAATATAGGTATTACTCTCATAATCCAGGAGTGGCGATTCATAACCGAAAAAGAGAGACAGTACTACAATTACCAAAAAGGCTATAAGGCTCTTAAACTTATCTTTCCGGAAAATAATTAATGCGATAGCTGCAATAATCATGAGCCCAACTAATGCCCCTAAGTATAGAAAACCGTATAGATAATCCATGTAATATGCATTGCCGAGTATCCAATAGATCGGGACTACTATGAAAATGCTATACACAAATGCCAACAGCTTGGTCGAGCGGTCTAGTGATTTATCCTGCTTTTTCAACTTCATAGTTCCTTTCCCAAACCTGTTTTGTTTTCCATCTATTTCATATTATCACTTACGTATATTCATTTGAATACTCCGACAGAGATCGCGGGGTGTTGTTTGTCGTTCACTATCCCCTCTCGCGCTGGATGGTTTTGACAAATTAAGGGGTTGATTGCGGGCGTTATGCGCGTTTGGATGCGTTTATGCGTGATTGCAGGCATTTATGCGTTTCTGGAGCTAGTTATGCGTGAGTTATTGGATTTATGCGCGTTTGTGGAGATTTATGAGTTTCTGGAGCTGTTTATGCGCTATTCATTTAAAAAACCGCCAGTTTTGGCGGTTTACTGGGTGCAGTATTGGTAGATGGCGGCGGTGGCTAGGCAGTCGCCGATTGCGTCGTGGGCGTCGTGTTCGAGTTGGAGGTGCTTGGCCAGGGTGCCGAGTTTGTGGTTCGGCGTTTCTGTGATGGCTTTGCGTGCCAGTTTGACGGTGTCGATGACGGTGTATTCGGGAATCTTGATGCCTTCGAGGTTGTCGAGGGCATATAGGAAGCCCATGTCGAAGCTGGCGTTGTGGGCGACGATGGGAAGGTCGTCGATGAATTCGATGAGTTCATCGATTTTTTGTTCGATTGTCGGTGCAAATTGGACCATTTCGTTCGTGATGCCTGTGAGTCGGGTGATGGTGATTGGAATGTGTCGCTCCGGGTTAATGAATGTGTTGATGAATTCAATCTGTTCGTGATTGATGTATTTAAGGGCGCCGATCTGGATGATGCGGTCGGCGCCAGCGCGGAAGCCTGTCGTTTCGAAGTCGAGGACGATGTAATCTTTGACGTACCTGGAAGTTGTTTTATATTTCTTGACCCTGGAAGCGCGGCGTGCGCCCCAATTTTGGATGTCCGTCTTGGTCTGCAGCAGCTGTGCGGCTTTACGATTTGGGCTCATCTTGGATGCACATCCTTTATTTTTCTCGAGTGTTTCATTTCTATTACTATATATTACACCTTATTTAGACTATTAAACTATTATTTTGGTTTTGAGTGGGTAATCCCTTTAATGCATTGCAAAGTGCCTACTGGCATGTTATTATTGTCCTCTTATTTTGAAGCTTCTTTTCGACTACTTTCACGGAAGAATGCTAATAATATTTAGGTAGACGAGAGGAGTTTTTTTATGCAGGACACTGTGGAACCGAAGAAATATGAGTATTTGGCGGATAATCCGAATGTAAAAGTCATTCCGATCATGCTCTCACTCATCATCGGTGCTTTTTTTGCGATTTTAAATGAAACATTATTGAATATCGCCCTTATTACGCTTATGGATGAGTTTTCAATATCGTTGCCGACTGTGCAATGGATGGCGACGGGCTTCATGCTTGTGATGGCGATCGTCATTCCGATATCTGCGTTGCTTTTACAATGGTTCACGACGCGGCAATTGTTTCTTGGCACGATGACGGTCTTTACGATTGGGACCATTGTGAGTGCCTCCGCCCCGACATTTTCCATTCTGCTTGTCGGACGGTTGATCCAGGCGGTTGGAACCGGTTTGCTGATGCCAATCATTTTCAATGTTTTCTTATTGATTTACCCACCGGAACGTCGCGGAAAGGTGATGGGATTGATTGGCCTTGTCATCATGTTTGCACCGGCGATCGGGCCGACACTTTCCGGAGTAATCGTTGAGTATTTCGGCTGGCGTTATTTATTTATCCTCGTCATTCCGTTTGCTTTGTTTTCTATTGCGTTTGGTTACAAGCATTTAGTGAATGTGTCGGAAGTGACGAAACCGAAGATTGACGTCATTTCGTTGGTGCTTTCGACACTTGGCTTCGGGGGGATCGTTTACGGTTTTAGTTCTGTCGGAGAAAGTGCGGATGGATTTGCTAGTGTGAATGTGCTGTCCGCATTGATTGTCGGTGTTATTGGCGTCGTCCTATTTGTGCTTCGTCAATTGAAATTGGATGAGCCGGTCATGGATTTGCGGGTATTCCGCTATCCGATGTATACGCATGCAGTCCTCATGTTTTTGATCATCATCATGGCGATGTTTGCGTCGGAAATCATTTTGCCGATCTATATGCAAGGTCCTTTGGCTTTGACGGCTGCCACTGCAGGGTTGGTCCTGTTGCCAGGAAGCATTTTGAACGGGGCGATGTCGCCGTTCATGGGCGCTCTCTTTGATAAATTCGGACCGCGTGTCTTGATGATTCCGGCAACGATTGTGTTGAGCGGAACGATGTTCATGATGAGCAGACTTACAGTCGACACGCCTGTTTGGGTCGTTGTCGTCGGGTATATTTTGATCATGCTAACGGTGTCGGCAATCATGATGCCTGCGGAGACGAATGGATTGAACCAGTTGCCGAAGCGGTTGTATCCCCATGGAACTGCAGTCATGTCGACGTTGCAGCCGGTTGGAGGAGCAATTGGCGTTTCTGTATTTATAAGCATTTTGAATGCTAGGCAGATGAAGGTTTTGGAAGGCTCCGCCACGCCTGAAGATCCAATGACAATCGATTTCGCGATGGTGGCAGGCGTTGAACTTGTTTATTTTATCGCTTTTTTGATGTCGATCGTCGCAGTTGTTTTGGCTTTCTTGGTTTATCGTGCGAAGCCTGAGGTGGAGGAAGATCTACCGAGCGAGCAGGCAGAATAAGTAGATTTTATTTGGGACTGTCCGGAATGTTGATGTATCTACATTCTGCGGCAGTCTTTTTGTGATTATAAGAGGTTTAAAAAACGAGCCTTTCCGAGACACGGAAAGGCTCGTTTTGATTATTTGCTGATGGCTACGAAACTGCCGCCAGTGTTTGTTGAGAAGTTGACTTTGCCGTTTTTGACGTTTGCGTTTTTGCTAACTTCTGTAAATGTGATTGCGTTGATAACTCTGACTTGCTTGCTGTTCGTGCTGACAGGCATGGCCACTTCAATTGAATGACCAAGGCTTGTAACTTGTTGTTTCGCTTCCCCAATTCCGTTCCAAAGCGTGATTGAGTAGATATCGGAAACGGCGTTGGCTACTGCTGAAGCGTCATTTCTTGCTACTGAAATCGTTACGTCGCCGCTCAAAGCCTTCAATATATTTTTATGGAGCGTAAATACCGCACCATCTTTTTGGATAACGACTTCTCTCTTTTGCATTGCCTTCAAAACGGAAGCGTTGATTTCGATGTCTACTTCCCCTTGTATTGAAGACACATCCAGAACAATCGTACCGCTCGATTGTGCTAGCATTTCTTCCGTGACGACGAAGCTGTTGCCCGGCTCTGGCTGCGGCTCTTCAACAGCTGTGACTGTGACTGCCACTGTTGCCGTGAAGTCTCTGTATGTCACTGTGATTTCAGTCGTGCCTGCTGCAATTGCAGTGACGTTGCCGTTTTCGACTGTCGCTACGCTTACATCCGCAGAAGTGAATGTTGCGTCAACCGTGACGTCTTTCACTTGTGTCGTTCCGTCCGCTTTTGTCGTTGTTTCGGTTACTGTCAATTGCTCCGATGCGCCGACTTTAAGCGTTAGTGATTCGTGGTTGACGGAGTATGCAACTTCATCGTCCACTTGGTCGCCAGCGTTGTAGATGATCGCTTCGGCTTTATTGCCAGCTGCGTCTTCATATTTCACTTTGACCGAGTTGTCTTTTTTGCTGAGTTCAGGAAGGTCGAAAGTGAATGTGCCGTCCTGCTCAAGCTTGACTGGGCCGGATGCAACGACTTCTTCACCTTTCAATACTTCGTAAGATGCTTTTAGTTTTGTATTGATGTCGTAGCCCATGCCGTACCAAATTAATTCCTCTTGGTATTGAATATAGGCGTCATCGATTTGGCCTGTAGCTGTTGTGCCTTCGACCGCTCCTTCGATTGTACCTGCTGTGGATTTGACGACGACCGGTCCTACGAAGTCACCGATGATGCCTGCTGTTGACAATGCCGTGAAATCAATGGTGTAAAGTCCGTCCGGAATCGTTGTTTGAGGAGCGGTGCCCCATGGTTTGTATAGTCCTTTGATTCCTAACGTGTATGAGCCTGCCCCTAGTGCAGAGCCAGCGTGCAGATAGCCGATATAGCCGTCTCCGTATTCTCCACCTTCAGGGTTCATGATGTCCCAAAGCTCAATGTAGTTCGTTGTAACGTCCCCTGTAAGTGTGAAGGAGAGTGTCGCTTCGTCCTTGACGCCGTCGCCGTTGAAGCTTAGGTCTGTTTCAGAGATTCTGATGTCTTTTATTGCAGTTGCCGGTGCCCCGCCGAAGTCGGCTGCGAATGGCAATGATGCAGTTGTGCTTCCGCCTTCGATGTTGATGTAGCCGAGGATTTCATCGCCGGTCTTCGTGCTTGCAGCGGATGCTGTCAACGTGACGTTGAGCAATTGCTCGCCGGATAACGTGAATGTCGGCTTGTCAATTGTGACAGTGGCGTCACCGAAGCCTTTCGTCACTTGTACGGAAGCGTTGTATGTGCCGCCGTTGCCGTTTACGTTTTTCACTACAACTTGTTTCGTAACGGAAATATTTTTATCCAATTTTTGAGGACCGAATGTCACTGTCCCTTTTTTGTTCTCAACTGTTTGTCCGTCATTGTTTGCGGTGTCGATTGCATAGGCAAGGATTTCAGGGTGCGCTGCAGCGTAAGCCTGTACGCGGCCTGCTCCTTGCGCGAATACGTCGTACTTGCCAGTGTCAAGGACCTTGGCTGTATTGGACAGTGCGACTTTTACGTCGAATGCGTCCCAATTCGGATTCGCTTGTTTCACTAGCGCCGCGATTCCAGCAATATGTGGTGTGGCCATGGAAGTTCCCGTTTTACGCGTGAAGGCTTGTTCGTAATTAGCTCCCGGGAAGTCCGCTTTGTACATCGGGATTGTGGACATGATGTTCGTGCCCGGTGCTGTGACGTCAGGTTTGATGTCGAAGTTCGGTGTGGACGGTCCGCGTGAGCTAGAGTTGTTCACTTCGTCGCCTGCTGTCATTGTTTTGTTGAAGTTGCTGAATGAAATTGTGCCTGCTGATTGTGCTAGTGCTGCACGGATTGCTTCGCCGTCCGTTTGGGACATGTCGAATGTCGGGATGAATTCGAATGCGTCTCCAAGGAATGTGCCGGACGGGCCAGGTGCGCCTGTTCCGCCTGCGAAGTTGTGGACGATGATGGCGATTGCGCCGTTTGCTTTCGCAGCTGCGATTTTGTCGACGAATGCGATTTCGCCGCGTGAGACGAGTGCGACTTTGCCGTTTACGTCAAGTCCAGTGTAGTCGGTTGGTTTTCCGACTCCAGGGATTGCAACAAGGCTGTATTCACCGGCAAGTTGTGTGTCGAGGTTCGCGCCGTATGTTGTGCCCATTAGGTTAAGTGTTTTTGATAGATTGTAGCTGCCGGCGTTGATGTTTACATCGCCGAAGTTGTGTGCTTCAGGGTTTGTCGTGTTGCCGACTGCGATGCCGAGACGGGCTGTTGCTGGAGTGCCCATCGTTCCGCGGTTCGGACCGGAGTTGCCTGTTGCGACGACTGAGATTGTTCCTGCAAGCATTGCGTTGTTGATGGCGAATGATCCAGCGTCTGTTTCAGTGTTGGAGCCGCCGCCTAGTGAAAGGTTGATGACATCCATGCCTTCGATGACTGCAGTGTCGATTGCCGCGACGATACCGGAGGTTGCTCCGCTGCCGTAAGCGCCGAGTACGCGGTATGCGTAAAGGTCGACTTTCGGTGCGATTCCTTTAATGCCGTATTCGTTGTTGCCGATTGCGGCGATTGTGCCTGCGACGTGTGTGCCGTGAGATGTGTAGAATGCGCTGCCGTTAGCGTTGAATTCTGGCGTGCCGGCCGGACGTTCTACAGGTGACGTTTCGGATGCGTCGTCATCCGCGCGTGGACGTGTGTATGTGCTGCTGTTCGGAATGAAATTTTTGCCGCCTTTGTAGATGCCTTGGAAGTCCGGGTGGTCGGCGTCGATTCCTGTGTCGAGGACGGCGACTTTGATGCCTTGTCCTTCATAGCCTTCAGCCCAGAGTGCTTCGATTCCGAGGAATCCGATGCTTGTGTCCATGGCAGGGCTGACATGTCCATCTTTAGCCTTCTCTTCAAGTTTCGACTCGGATGGAGCTGGTTTTTTTAGGTCTTTTCCATTGTCGAAAGCGTGGACGATTGTGTCTGGTTCGACGAGTGTAACGCCGTTCACTTCAAGGAGTTTCGGAAGGTCATCGGCTTTGACGGTTCCGGACATCCCGTTGAGTACGGTGTCATAGGAGAAACCTTCGTTAAATTTGATGCCTTTGATTGCCATTTCTTTTTTGACGGCAGCTTGCTGGTTGCGCACTTTGGATTTCGCTTGTTGTGCTTGCGCGTTGGAGAATGATTTTCCAGCTAGTTTATGGATTCCTTTTTGGAGCCCTACTGATTTTTCGGATAGGTGGATGATGACAGGGACTTGTTGGTTCCCTTTAACGATTTGGAGCTTTTCATGCAGTTTCGCTTCATCCCCGAGCAGGTTGAGCTGTTCGGCGATTGCGGCTTTTTGCTGCATGATGCTTTCATCTTGGAGGTTCTCTTTGAATGCTTTTAGTGTTTGAGCTGTTTCTGCAGCGCTTTCAGGATCCGTGTAGGCGGATGCTGTGAATGGCGTGAGCATGGAGAGCACGAGAATGAGTGCCAAAAATGTGCTGAACAGCTTTGTGTAATTATGATTCTTCAAATGCCTATTCCCCCTTAGTAGTTTGGTAGATTACTGCCATTAAACGATATCATAGTGAGATTTATTTGAAAATAGTGATTGTTGCTTCGGATGGCGAAACTTCAGAAAAATCGTTCTATTGGTATGGATGTTTCTGGATGTGGGTAGTGCGGAAGATTTATGGGTTAAGTTGGAAGTATGAGTATTTAGCTAAGTTGCTTGTCCATGCTTATCGAATCGGTATTTTCCCATTTCATTGGTAATCTATTGGACAGTGCGATTCATTTATGCGTATATGCAGCGGATTATGCGTGAGTTTCCGGATTTATGCGTGCGTAGCGAGATTTTTGCGTGAATATGCCGATTTATGCGTGGAGTTTACGATTTATGCGTGTTTCGCGGAGTTTATGCGTGATTCTTAGGATGTTGGTTGTCGCGATGGATGCTTTTGACCAATTAGGGTTTGATTTATGCGTGAATACGACGAGATATGCGTGGAATTCACGTTTTATGCGTCGCTGTAACGATTTATACATATTTCGTGGAGGTTATGCGTGATTTCTAGGGTGTTGTTTGTCGAATGCTTTTGACCAATTAGGTTTGATTCAGAGCAGTGGATCGCGCAGGAAGTTCTGGATGATGTGATTGTCGGGCTCGTATGTCTTGAAGTTGTAGCCTTCTTTTTGAAGCCATTCTATGATTCTTGGTAGAGCGATGGTTGTTTGGCTGCGGTCATGCAGGAGGATGATGATGTCCTTGTCGCCGGATTTCACGGCTTTTATGACGCCGTCCTGGACGTTTTTCACGATTTGGCCAGCTTGTTTGTCCGTGTAGCGCCAATCATTGGAGTCGACGTCCCAGTCCCATAGTTTAAATCCGCGGGCGATGAGGCTTTTTTGCATGCCCGGCGTGACGAGCGGCTTACTGCCGTATGGAACGCGCACGAGATTCGAAGACTTCCCTGTGAGCTGTTCGACGAGTTCGGCGCCGCCAGCCATTTCGGCAATGAATGACTCAGTCGAATTGTAGACGAGTGTCTTGTCGTGCGTCATGCTATGCGAGCCGATGTAATGGCCGCTTTTCGAAACGGTGTTGACGATGGATTCGTTCTGTTTCATATGATTGCCGAGGAAGAAGAATGTGGCAGGTACTTTGTACTTTTCAAGTGTCGCGTGGTTGATCAGTGTGAATTGATTCGGACCGTCATCGAACGTCAAATAGACGGTCGGCTTTTTTGTTGTGTAGGTTCTTTGTTGCTGCTTTACATGTCCCTTTATGATTTCTTTGTACTCCTCATGGCTCATATGCGGATAGGTATCTCTATAAATCCTCAATGTTCGATATTCCGGAAAATATTCGAGCTTGAATTCAAATTGGTTTGTCAAATACTTCAGGCTGATTAACAGCTTGCCGGATTCATTGAAAATAAGTGGGTTCTCTGAAGAAGATGCTTCTTGTTCAGCAGGTATTCTAAGTGTAATTTCTTTCCCGTGTTTAGTTAATTTTATTTTTCCTTTTTCTTCTGTAATGGTGATGTACAGGTGTTTGGAAATCTCCTCTAAAAGCACCTTTGTATCACCGCTTATGACGTGGATGTTCTCGATCGGCAGCATTTTGTCATGAAGACCGATATAACGCTTTGCCTCACCTTCCGCTGCTGCTTCATTCACTCCAAGTATGAATGATATTAGTATGATTGCGATTATGACTACCTTTTTCAATTTATCTACTCCATTTCCACTAGTAGTTTCAATGTTTTAGTATATTAATTGAGTCGGACAAGTAGAATCATAATCAGCTTTGCTTACAGAGTGAAATAATTTTACTTACTATAAATTTCGACATAAAAAAACCGCCACTTGGGCGGTTTTTGTCTTGGTGTTTATTCCACGAAGCCGTACTTTACGTAGTTCTTCCATCCGAATATTCTCCAGTCGCTCCTTGACGGGAGTTCGAGCGGGAGAGGGAGGAAGACGTTGGATACGTTATCGATTTCATTGATGTTACGGTTATAGAAGGCGATATCGCCGGTTTTCAGGCCTTCCGTAATGACTGCGCGATTGTTCTTGATGAATGGAACCGTTACGTTCGTTTTGGTGGCGCGGCCTTGTTCGTCCAGCTTCCATACCACAGCACTATCTTTAACATACGATTCGAGCCATTGGATTTTCACTGAAACTGCTTCCGCTTCATTCACGATGATTGATGCGTTCACGTTTGCACCGAATGGTAAGTTGTATAGCTCCTCGAGCGGCATGATCGTGATTTCATATAGGTCGAGCGGGTTTTCCCGTTCTTTCGGATCGAGCTTATCGTATGCTTCGCGCCATCTGCTGTCTGTCGCAGGCACTGCGGAAACGGAATGCACCGTACCTTCGATGTTCGTCTCAAGATTATTCTCCTGGATGCGGACGAGATCGCCGGCTTCGATCTTCTGCCATTCGTCAAGTTGCGCGTATGTTGTGACGAGCTTCTTATTACTATAAATATCGGCGGCGAGTGTGAAGCCGTGCTTGTCCACTTCCGAAACCGTTCCGTCCACCGGGCTGATGAGCGCTGGACGGGTGGCGTCCTGTTCAAGCTGCGCTTGGACGACGGCGAGATTCCTGTCTATTTCCGACAGTTCGCGCTCCGCTTCGGCGATTGCCTGGGCGAATGCGCCGTCTTGGTGGACATCGACTTGGACATCGACGTTCAATTCAACATCTGTGCCGTCAGGTGTTTCGGTCGTATTGACATGGGACGAATTATTACGGGCGCTGCTCCGATCGGATTCGAGGCTTGCGATTGTTGATTCGACTGCACTACGTTGTTCAAGGAGTCCTTCTTCTTCCGCCTCCCATGCCGCGAGTTGGCTCTCTGCGCGTCCGGTCTGCAGCAACGCGATTTCATCCCCGACCTGAACTGGATCGCCTTCCTTGACGAGCCATGAATCGATTGTTTCATCGTCGCCGACGTAGACGGTGTATATGTTTTCAGGCGTGATGAGCCCTTCTTTCAAGATGTCCTCCTCATGATGTGCGGAAGTCATACGCTCGTACTTGTGGACATACAATGTTTTTGGAACCGTGCTTTTCTCAGAGAAGAGCACGTGGACGTTCAATGCGATGAAGAGGCTGACGATGATGGCGACGGTGATGCTTAATCGTTTTTTCATCTAGAAGCCACCTCCGAAAAGTGAATTGAGGATGGAATCGAACGGGATGTATGCGACCACCGCGGTGATGAGGGCCATTGCGACATGCAGGCCGATCAATATCCAAAGATGCTCTTTCCATCTTCCGTCCGCAATGAATCCTCGGATGTACCGGTATTGCAATGTGATGATCAGCGCGCTTGTGACCGTCAATTGGTTCATGAAAAGGATCAAATACCAATTGTCCATGACCGTGACGGCGAGCGGGCCGAATGATAGGAATGATAGGCTTACCGTTGCGCCTTTCATTGCAAAGACGATGAAGATGATCGCCTTTTCCATGAGCAGCACACCTGCGATGATCACTTGCAGCGGTACCAACTGCCGGTATGGGATTTTCGTCAGTGCTGACAGGATCAATGCGACTCCGAAAATATGGAATGTTATGTATAGGATCGACCAGAGAATCGTTCCCGCAAGTGATGCGTATCTTGCGATTATGTAGTCCGTTGTCGTCATTACTGACGTGAGTGCTTCCGTTCCCATTCCCCATATTTCACGGAGTGCGAATAAGGCGATGCCTGCAAGAAAAACGAGCAAGAGCCTTCTGTTGAAGTGTCGCATCGTGCCGGTTTGCAGCTGGGTGGCGAGCTCATAGGGTCTCGTCAAAAAGTGCCAAAATCGGTATTCAAAGAACATAGCGACAATCCTTTCTTCGGGTGTTTTTTGATGCTGTATACATAACTGTATCAAATCTCGTGGATTATTCAATTTTTAATAGTCATTTTTTGTATGAATCTTGGAGAATTTGGCCAGTCTAGTGGGAAGTTCATACCTTGTAACGCCTCATTTCCCGGGAAATCGACAAAGGAGCGGATTTTGATGGATCAAGACGATAAGCATCGATTCACCATGCAGGATTTCTTGTTCGGATTGACGGGTTCCACTGTATTCGTCATTGCGTTGCATTTTCTCACGAGTTGAGCGGGCGATTAATTAAGCCCTTGATGAATAAATGGAGCTCTTGTACTATGCAAGTTAGCAAGCTAGATATGTATACCCTATCAATCTAGTCATTTAAACTCCAAATTAAAAACACTCATCGTTTTTCGAGGACGATAAGTGTTTTTTCATGATTTGTTTTTCAATTTTCGTGCATTCCTTCCGTCAGTTGAGTGAATAAGGTGCGGTTGTTTGTTTCAAGTGCGTAGTCGATCATGCGCAGGCGGTTGTCGGATTCGATTTCTTTTAACAGCGCTGCCGCTTCCAGGATAACTTCTTCCGGTATTTCCAATTTCAAGTTTAATGTCCCTTCGAGGATGGATGACAGATGCAGATGAAGATCCGAGATGAGAAGCAGCTGGTAGAGCGGAAGCCGGATGAATCGGTTGCCCCGTTGGAAGACGAACACTTCTCCAAGGTTTTCGACTTGCAGGCTCTTCACATTGACGACGATCTCTTTTCCTTCAGAGGGGACAAATTGGTATACTTCACCGCCTTTGATAATCGAGAAATATTGATAGGCGAACACGAGACGGAGACGAAAGTCCTCTTGGCTAGTGAAAAAAGGCGTCATGCGCTGAACTGATAGCATAATTCTCCCTCCATCATTGAATATTCCGATTATTTCTATTCTATCATAGTTGACGATGTTTTGTGAATGATTTGTTTTCTATCTTATTCACTTACGTTTGGATTGATGATTTTTCTTATTCGGTTCCATTACGAATCGGATTTCCAACGGTTCAAACGGGATTTTCCTTTTCAACAGCTGATTGATGAATTTACTTTCCTTGTCATTGAAGAATGTCACTTCATCGGATTGATAGTTGACGACAATCGCCTCAGATTTGGGCTCGGGCGTCATGAATGTTTCGGCTGCTATGAATCCGCCGCCTTTTCCGTCTTCCACATAGATATGGTCGATCGATGTGTAGTCTCCCATTAGTAGATTACGTCTTTCATAGACTTTTGGTATATGTAGTATTAATGTTTCCAATTTGGTTCCCCCCATCTCTCTTTATGTTTGTTGTTTTCTATACTTTAAATGATATCATTTACGATTGTGGCATGAAAGCCTTATAATAAAGGGAATGCTTTAGTTTAGGGAGTGAGCCGATGCACATGTCAGTGGAACGAGTTTCTTATTTACATGAGCGTGAAATAGATGAATGTATGAACATGATCAAACACTCTTTCCGGCCCGATGTGCAGGGTGAGGCGCATGTCATTCGGAAAGCAGTTTCATTGGTCCGTAAAGGCGTGTTGCACAATTTCCGTTTTTCACAGGACGCCACGGCCATCGAAGTGCTGATAGCGGACGAGACAGAGGAATTTGTCACTCTTTCCCTTTCGATGACAGAAGCGTCTTGCACTTGTGATGAAGATGATTGGTGCGCCCATAAGATTGCGGTTGTCTTCCATCTTTATTCACAGTTACATTCGTTGACAGAATGGCTGCATGATTGGCAGCGGAGAGAAACGGAACAGATGGCGCTGACCGTTTCGGAACGGACGCCCGAAGCCTGGAATGATGTGTTGTACAGGCTGGCTGCTCCGCTTCGCGAAATCGGACCAAGTGATAATCCGAATGTGTTCATCCATGAAAGCTCATTGATGGACCAGAAAGTGATTCCGCTGTCCCCTTTCGAATATGAATGGAAGCCGCTGTTCGAACTGTTTTACCGGTTGCATCTGCTGGAGGCGGGCTGGTCTTTTGCGCACGGACATCTCGAAGAGGCGAATCATTTCACATACCGCCAATGGCAAGTGAAGATGTGGCTCAATGAACAGATCGAGAAGTTGCGTGACATCGGCAAGGCGCTTGGCAAAAATCCTCGACTGTTCGAGACGGATGCGTTTTACACCGCTTTGAAAAAACAAGTCCGCGAGTTCGTCCTTCGGAATAAAGGGCTTTTTGAAGTCCGCCTTGAAATCTACGCGATCATGTGGGAGTTCCTGTACAAGGACACGGCTGCTCAGGAGACGGAGCTTGCCTATCTGCTTGACGATGATTCAGTGGACGCCGCCTTTTTCGCCGCTTATTTCAACCTGACAAAAGGCGATGAAGAGACGCTTGCAAAAATAGCGGAACGGGCGGGCGGCGAGCTTGTCGGCCATTGGCTGCCGCTAGCGGATCTAGCTGCCGAGATGGAGGATCCAGGTTCCCTCACCGTCATCATGAATACGATCTACCCGCATATCGGCGATTTCTTTGGCCGGATTTCGTTTTCCACCGACCGGTATCATTTCATCCGGAAAATCGACGGATTGCTTGAAGAAGCGCATTTTCCGGAATCGCGCCGCGAAGAGCTTTTCATGATCTACGGGGAAGACGGCGTCAGCGCGTTCGGCGATTTCCTCATCGAGCGGGAGCGGTTCGCCGAATGGGCGGCACTCATGCATAGGTTCAATATTCCGTATGACGGGCTTGAGCCCGATACGTTGAAGTTCGTCCTCGCGAATGACCCGGCTTCCGTCATGCCGTTGCTCCATACGTATGCGATGCGGTTCATCCAGGAGAAGAACCGGCATAGCTACCGCCGCGCCGTACGGTTGTTCAAAAGTATGAAGGCGGGCGCGAAAAAGAGCGGCAAGGCGGATTTCTGGAACCGATATATCGACACCGTTCGCGAGCAGTATAGACGGCTCCGCGCGTTGTCGGAAGAAATGGAAAAGGGGAATTTGAATTTATGACGAAAATGGATACGTTGAATCTCCTCTTCCAATTGGCGATTGAACGGGACGAAGGAGGTCGGTATTCGGTTACCGCCACAGACCCGTCCGGACGTGCGGTTTCCCCGGACAGGCTTTCCTCCTTCCTGTTCTTCAATAATGAACAGGCGTTGTACGGCTTGTTGCCGACAACTGATGAAGAGGCCGTCCATTTGAATACGAATGAATTCCTGCAAGTGTTTGCGGGAAAGACGCATCCTTTCGCTTCGTTTGCGGGACGTACGACGAACGACGAGGCCCATTTATCCGCGTTGCGGGAAGCGGCCCGTTTATGGAATGAACCCGATTTCTGGCAGCACGCAGAGCTGGACGCAGGGATGATCCGATTCGACGAGGAAAAAATCGGGATTTCCGCCCTTTCTTCGATGATTTTGCATGATGCGATTCGCGAAAAACTCGATGCTTCGGCAATGCGGCTCGATCAGTTGCCGGCGTTGCTGCCGCATTTGCGGAAATACGGTTGGCCTGGCGATTCCGTTTCGACGATTCCGGTCCGGGTCGCTTTCCGCCTGACGGAGCCCGCTGAAGACGGGGATACGGAATGGCTGCTGGAGACGGTTGTCGTCAGCGAACGCGGGACGCATTGGACGCCGGCTGTCCGTAAAGCGAATGCGGAAATCGGCGATGCACTGCCTGCGAAATGGAAGGATTTCGCTGATGAAATCCGGGAGAAGCAGTCCGAGATGGTGTCTTTCCTGCGTTCGGTCGAGGCTGAGCCCGGGAACCGGTTTTTGTCGATTGCGATGTCTGATCCTGAAGTGCGGATGTTCATCCAGGAAGATCTGCCTGTGTTCCAGTCGTTCGGGTATGCTGTCATTTTACCGGCTTGGCTGAAGTCGGTGACGGAGTCGAAATTACGCGTCCGGACGAGTGCGAGTGTTCAATCGTATCGATCATCAGCCGGTCTTAATGAAGTCCTTTCATTCGATTGGAACTTTTCGCTTGCCGGGAAGGAGATCGATCAGGACTCATTCCGTAGGCTGGTGGATGAGAATCGTGAGTATATCCGGTCGGGCGACGAGTGGTTCCATATCGATCCACTTTGGCTGAAGCGGATTCGCGAGCTGATGGAGCAGGCGGATGCTGGCGAGTGGACGGTGAAGGATCTGCTGTTCCAAGAGATTCCCGAGGAGATCATCCCGGTTGATGAAGATGATGGTTCAGATGACCCGCTCCTGGCGTTTTCGATGAAGCAGTCGCTGCGCGAGTATGTCGAGATGGTTTCGAATAAGCAGGGCCTCCCTGACGCGGGTATTCCGGTTGAATTGAAGGCGGAGCTCCGTCCCTACCAAGTCGACGGGTATAATTGGCTCGTCTTCATGCGTGAGCATCATTTCGGCGCTGTATTGGCCGATGATATGGGACTTGGGAAGACGGTGCAGCTTATTACGTATTTATTGAATGTGCATGCGCGCCCGGAAACGGACTCCCCTTCGCTCATCATCTGCCCGACGAGCGTGCTCGGCAACTGGCAGAAGGAGATCGAGCGGTTTGCGCCGTCGCTTAAGGTGCATACGCATTACGGTCCGACACGGGCTCGGGAGGAAGAGTTCAATGCGCTTCTTCAAGAACGTAAGCCGGATGTCATTTTGACGACTTACGGCACTGCGACGCAGGACGATGAAACGCTTGGCAACACTGTATTTGCGAGTATTACGCTTGATGAGGCGCAAAATATTAAGAACATGCAGACGAAGCAGTCCCGGGCGATCCGGAAATTGCATGGCGACCACCAGATTGCGTTGACGGGGACGCCGATCGAGAACCGGCTGTCGGAACTATGGGCGATTTTTGATTTCATCCATAAAGGGTATTTCGGAAGCTTCCGGACGTTTTCCGAGCAGTTTATCGTTCCGATCGAGCGGGATGATTCAGAGCTAGAGAAGCGTAAATTACGGGCAAAGATTCGTCCGTTCCTGCTACGCCGCACGAAAAACGATCCTGATTTGCAATTGAATTTGCCGAAGAAGCTCGAACAGAACGAGTATTGCCCGTTGACGACGGAGCAGGCTGCACTCTATGAAAGTTTCATCGAGGATACGAAGTTCAAGTTGGATACGTTGACCGGCTTTGAGCGGAAAGGTCTCATTTTGAAGATGTTGAGCCGTTTGAAGCAGCTTTGTAATCATCCTTCGCTGTTTTTGAAGGAGCCTCATGCGCCTGCTGACCAGATGCTGGAGCGGTCGGTGAAGTTGAACCGGATCGTGTCTATGGCGGCGGACATCGCTTCAAATGGTGAGCAGTGTTTGATTTTCACTCAGTATATCGGAATGGGCCAGTTGATCCGCCAATGTCTGAGCGAGCTGTATGATATCGATGTGCCGTTCTTGTCGGGAAGCATGCCGAAGGGGCAGCGCGATCATTTGGTCGAGGCGTTCCAGGCCGGTGAATTCCCAGTTTTCATCCTGTCGTTGAAGGCAGGCGGCACCGGGTTGAATTTGACTGCGGCAAACCATGTGCTGCATGCGGACCGCTGGTGGAATCCTGCGGTTGAGAATCAGGCGACGGATCGGGCATACCGGATCGGCCAGACGAAGTTTGTGCATGTCCATAAGTTTGTGACCGTCGGGACGATTGAAGAGAAGATCGATAAGATGCTTGTTGAGAAAGCGGCGCTGTCCGCAGATTTGATCCAGTCGAGTCAATGGTTGACGGAGTTGTCCGATACGGAATTGGATGATCTTCTGTCGTTTGAAAGATAGGTACGTGACCTCGGTTTCCTTTTATGGAAGCCGGGGTCTTTTCACGATCGCTGTGCTTGGCGCCGCATATGTATGGGGATGACTTTTCTCGCGAGTTCTCTTTCTTCCAGCTCATTGAGCCGTTCATTCAGGCGAGCGATGATGCGGATGAGTTGTCCGACTTGCAGTTCCGTGCGGATGAGCTGTTTTTCGAATTTATCCATTTGTTTTACCTCCCCTCGGTATTGGTTAGATGCGGCGGGAGCGGTCCCCGCCGCATGGTGTCGGCCAAGATCATTCGGCCTACGCAGCTAGCATTGCGTCTGGCGGACGTGATGCCCCCTGTGGATATGGGAGGGTCCCCACCCTTCATATCCTAATCGCTTTGTTCTCCTTCTTACTCACTTAGATATTTTCATTCCACTATTCATTTTTATGTGTATCCGAACTTCCGGCGGTCCCCCTTTTTGGTTATTCTCCCTACCTATGTATCGTCCTTTGAAGGTCAATAGATAGGTAGTCCCTCTTTTTCGATTTGCGGCAGATGGAAGTTCGTGCTGACCTTCTCCTGTTGCGCCTTGCTTTCATTTCCGCCGCTTTGTTGCACATTTCCTTCAGACTCTCCGTACAAGTTGTCGTTCGTTCTCCGCTTTGTCGACAGGAAGCGGATTTCCTCTCCGATCACTTCAGTGACGAAAACTCGGCTATTGTCTTCGCGTTCGTATGTCCTCGATTGGATTCGTCCGCCGACACCTACTAAAGATCCTTTTCCACAATGTTTCGCAGTGTTTTCCGCAACTTTCCCCCATGCTGTGCAAAGGATGAAGTCGGCATCCATTTCGCCATGCTTGTTTTTGAAATTGCGGTTCACGGCAAGGATGAAGCTTGTCTGCAGTCTCCCTTCCGATAGCCTTCGTAAAATCGGATCTTTTGTCATGCGCCCTACGAGTGCAACTTGGTTCACTTTTCCCCCTCCTTTCTTCCTGTGATGTCTTCATCTTATGACGGATTGAAAATTGGCGCAAATCGTGAAAACCCGGTTTTGATAGGGTTTTCAGGCTGTATTATTGGTTGAGAAATGAAGAATGTGGATGATGACAATGGTTTGGAAGTTTTCATTTACACGGGATAATTCGAGCTTGGCTGTTTCTGAAGTTTTTTTCCGACGTGTGGTATACTTGATGAAAAAGTGAGCGGGGTGGCGCATTTGAAGACATTCAAGATGATTTCGGTCGGTATATTGATAGATGATAAGATTCAAGACTTTCCGCTAGTCGACGGCATTATCATCAATCAGGAGAATAGCCACCGGATGTGGATTTTGGAGCTTTTCATCGATCAGGAGCACCAGCAATTGTTCGAGGGGTGGAAGGAGTCGGGTGAGCTGTTGGAAGCGCGCGTCGTCATTTCCTATCCGGAAAATGAGCCCGCGGGGTTCCGCGTTGCGGTCGATGCCGTGGAGCAGATCGGCGAGCATATTTCGGTGTTGTTGAAGGGCCGGTTGAAGCGTGCCCGCACCCAGTATGCGGAGCATTTATTGGAGGAATTGATTACCGAAGGGCTAGGCGGCGAGGAGTTGCTGAAGCGTTTCGAGTCGGATATGCGCGAGCGTCCGCGGTTGAAGAAGGATCGGGAAGAAAAGTGAGTGGGAGCTGCCTGTTAGGGGCGGCTTTTTTTGATGGCGTTTATGCGTGATTAGCGCGAGTTATGCGTAGATATAGCGGTTTATGCGCGGTTGTGGGCGTTATGCGTGGATTTCGCGAGTTATGCGCAGGTGCGGGGCGTTATGCGTGGATAGCACGGTTTATGCGCGGCTGCGGGGAGTTATGCGTGGATGTAGAGATTTATGAGCGCTTGGTTCCGCGGAAAGACCTCCCGTCAAATCCGATTCGTGTTCGCGCCAAATGCTTTTGACAATCAAGACTTTTTCAAATGAATGCGGAAGATTCGATTGCATTCAGCCTTCTTATGACGCGATTTCAAAAAAAGAAAAACCGCCGGGGGGTGGCGGTTTTCTTGCGGCTTGCGGTTAGCGGTTGTTGTTACGGTTACGATTTGTGTCGTTGTCATCTGTTAGGATGTCATCATTCGGTGATGTTGTGTTGTCACCGTTCATGTCTCCGTTGTTACGGTTTCCATCATTGATGATTCCGTTGTTTACACCGTTTCCATCGAGTCCGTTATCGATTCCATCCATGTCCGGTCCTGCGCCGTTGTTAACTCGTGGAGTCGTGTCGTTAAGACCGTTGTCCAGGTTTTCCATCGGCGTTTCGTTGTTTCCTGGAACGTCGTTGCCATTGCCGTTGTTGCCGGCATCGCCACATGCTGTCAACACAAGTCCGGAAACGAGTACGAACGGTATCGCTTTTTTGAACATGAAAATTCCCTCCTTTCCACAAGCCTCTCTCATACAAATCGTATGATACTTGTAGGTTGGCTAAAAAGGAGGGAACTATCCATACTTTTTATTGTTCTTTTTCGAGCATGTCTTTGAGCTGCATTTCGACGTAGACAGCTTCCGCTTTGCAGTCGTATGTAAAGTGCGTATCGAGTTTTTCCTGCATGATCTGGATGTTGGCGATCTGCTCTTCTGAAGGCGGCTCGCTGAGAATTCGTTGGATGACTTCATTGATTCGCTGGGCGAGGTCTTCGTGGAATTTCGGTTCTCTTTTCACATCATCCGGAATTCTTGTATACCAAAGAGCTTTTGTCGTGATGTATTCGCGCCATGAATCGATGAAGTCTTCGATATCGTACAGCTCTTCGTCCCAATCGATGTCCGCCATGTATTGCTCGAACGTCTGGGTGATGGAGCGCGTGATGCTGCTCTTTATATTTGGAGAAAGATCATTGTACATAATTGGTTGGTACCTCCCACTATAAGCATGCGTGTGATGTCCGCCTCAATATACACACTGCACTTTCATTTTAGCTGACATATTGCACGTGCGCAAATTAATTTTTAGCTTCTGCTACCGGACCTAATGCAAATGTGATTTCCGTTTCGCAGGCGATTTCGCCGTCAACGGTCGCTACCGCTTTCCCTTTTCCGATGGAGCCGCGCATCCGCGTGATTTCGACTTCAAGTCTCAATTGGTCCCCTGGAACGACTTGGCGTTTGAACCGGCAGTTGTCAATACCCGCAAAGAATGCGAGGCGGCCGCGATTTTCCTCTTTTTGAAGGATGGCGACTGCACCGACTTGTGCAAGCGCTTCGACAATCAGGACGCCTGGCATGACCGGGTAGCCTGGAAAATGGCCGTTGAAAAAGTCTTCGTTGATCGTGACGTTTTTCAGGCCGACGACGCGTTTCCCTTCTTCGATTTCAGTTATCCTATCGACTAAAAGGAAGGGATAGCGATGGGGAATGATTTTTTGAATTTGTTCTGCAGTTAGCATTTCCTTTATCCTCCCGACAATGTATGTATGACTTAATTCAGCAAAAATAAACCACTACAATAAGTGTGTGATAAATGTTGTAACACCACGTGCCTTAATTTCTGCAAAGAACGCAGAAATTAAGGCAAATCGATTCCTTCGCCGATCGATTCGTTACGACTCTTTCCCTTTTATGATATCGAGTATATGGATCCATGTCTCTTTTTTCAGCACATCGGCGGGTTGGCCGTCGCCGACAAAGCCGTAGCCGATCATGGCTCCGAGAATTGCTGCACCCGCAAGCAACAGAAGGACAAGCACAATACGCAACCAGATTGGGAACAGTCTAATTTGAACCCAAATACGCGGCTTGCTGCTTGTTTCCTCTTCGACGGACTTCTGCTTTTTTTGTTGGTTGCGCTCCACGCGGGACGCAACGATTTGACGCTCAGTGGAGTCATTTTGTTTCATATGGTCCCATTGAGGATGTTTCTGTTTATCTTCTATCATTTCGGATTCTCCCTAGCGCGGCTTATCGAATGTTATTGATCAAACCTAACATCTGATCGGCGAGCGTGACCGTCCGCGCGTTGAATTGGTAAGAACGCTGGACATTGATCAGGTCTGTCATCTCTTTTTCGTAATTGACGTTGGAGGCTTCAAGCTTCCCGTTTTCCATGCTGATCCGGTTGCGGTTGACGCCGTTCATTTCCGTCAGTATATCTCCAGCGGCGACGCCGAGTTCCGCCACATTGTCAGGAAGCGCGAGCAGTGTCGAAGAAAGCCTGCTCATCAAGTTCGGGCGTTCCATAGTCGTGACACCCATTTGGATTTGCTGTACGTTTCCGTCATTGTGGATCACTTCAAGGATGCCGCCTGAAACCAAACTGTAATTTTTCACGCTGTCCGCGAATGTGATCGGCTGCCCCGCGCTATTCGCGACAGGATACCCATCGCCATTGACAAGCATCAGGTTGCCGCCTTCAACAGGTGAAACGTAAAAGTTCCCAGCGCGCGTGTATACCGTTTGCTCCCCGTCTTCTCCGGGCATGATAAGGTTGAAATATTGCTTCGGTTCGGTCAGTGCAAAATCGAGTTCACGACCGGTTGTCTGCAAAGAACCGACCGTCCAGTTCATTTTCGCAGGACCGAGCGCAGCACCGACGCCATAGCGGATACCCGCAGGAGATTGGCGCTGAGCTGTATCGGCCTTATCGTTGTTGAATTGTTGGTAAAGTAGTTCATGAAAATTGGCTTCACTCGATTTATACCCGTTTGTCGCCGAATTTGCAAGGTTATTCCCGATAATATCGAATTGGCTCTGCAATTGGTTCATCGTGTTAACTGCCGTCGTCATTGATCGTATCATTCGATTCGGCCCCTTTCAAAACGCATCATCCGTTGACGCGTCCTATTTCGTTCACCGCTTTTTCCATGCTTCGGTCATACGCTTGAAGGATTTTTTGATTCGCTTCGAATGCGCGGTACGCGGCGAGCATGTCCGTCATCGACTTCGCAGCGTCGACATTGGAACCTTCCAAAAAGCCTTGTTGGAATGAATAACCGACTCCTGCTATATTTTGCGCTTCAGGTAAATTAGCGTCGCTTGCAAATAGGCCGTTCCCTTGCTTCAGGAGGGCGCCGGGCTGTTCCGAGAATGAAACTCCGAGAGTTGCAACGGCTGCACCGTTCTGCATAATGTCCCCTGCATCGGAAATACTGAAGTCGTCATTTTGCAATTGGATGCGTTGACCATTCGTATCGAGCACATAATACCCCATCGGATTCGTCAAGTAACCGGCCGCGTCGATTGTAAAATTCCCATTTTTCGTGTAGAGCTCATTTCCGTTTTCATTTTCAAGTCGGAAAAAGACAGCTCCTTGTTCACCGGTTTCCGCGTCGATCGGCAGGCTTCCGTCGAGTAGGGAGATGTCTGTCGTCATGCCAGTTTCACGGAGAGACCCTTGTGTGAAAAGCGGCATCGTCTCTTGCATGTAAACGCCTGTCGACAGCTCTCCGACTGGCGATAAGCCGTTGAGTTGAATGCCTTTTTGAGTTGGGATGCGTTGCGCATTCAAGCTCGACATGAACATTTCCGGGAATGAACGGATGCTTGACTGTTCGGCTTTGAATCCTGGTGTATTGGCGTTCGCGATGTTGTTAGCCAGCATTTCCGTCCTGCGCTGCTGCGCGATCATGCCGGAACCGACTGTGTAAAAGCCACGGAACATATGGCACCCGCCTCCTTTCATATTTCGTTCTTCTCTTATATATCGGATGGATCAAAAAGATTTTAATTAGTAACGGCCTTTTTTGCCGATGTTGTCGAGGAGGATACCCGTCCCAATCGCCACACAGCTTAGTGGATTATCCGAGATGAATACCGGCACTTTCAATTCCTCTGCGAGCAGTGTGTCTATCCCGTGCAACAGGGCGCCGCCTCCTGTAAGGAATACGCCTCGGTCGATAATGTCCGCGGATAGCTCGGGCGGTGTTTTCTCCAGTACGTTTTTCGCGGATTGGACAATCATGCCGACCGATTCGCTGAGCGCCTCACGTATTTCATCTGAGTTGATTGTAATGGTGCGAGGGAGTCCACTTACCATATCGCGGCCGCGAATGTCCATCTGTTCCTTCCGGCCGCCCGGAAAGACGGTCGCGATTTCGATCTTGATCGTTTCCGCCGTACGCTCCCCAATGAGCAATTTATATCTTTTCTTTATCGATTGAATGATGTCGTTGTCAAACAAGTCGCCAGCGGCCTTGATTGATTCGGATGTGACGATATCGCCCATTGACAATACTGCGACATCTGTAGTTCCGCCGCCGATATCGATGACCATATTGCCGCTCGGCTGGAAGATATCCATGCCAGCGCCGATTGCCGCGACTTTCGGTTCTTCTTCAAGATATACTTTTTGGCCGCCGGATTTTTCCGCAGCATCCTGGATCGCTTTCTGCTCGACATTCGTAATGTTCGTCGGGCAGCAGACGAGGATCCGCGGCTTCGAAAGGAATCCTTTGACATTCAGTTTATTGATAAAATGGCGCAGCATCATCTCCGTCACGTCGAAATCGGCGATGACGCCGTCTTTCATCGGACGGATGGCAATAATGTTGCCAGGTGTCCTTCCTACCATTTTAAACGCTTCTTCACCAACCGCCAATACTTTGTTTGAATGTTTGTCGATCGCTACGACTGCAGGCTCGTCAAGAACGATGCCTTTCCCTTTTACGTGAATCAACACATTCGCAGTCCCTAGGTCGATTCCGATATCCTTTGCAAACATCAATCCCGTTTCCCCTTCCAACTTCAGTTCGGTCGTTATTCTCCTAACTATAGATTGTACCATAATGATTCTTTAATGAACACAAATATTGACAGTAATTTTGTATTTATTCATACAGTTATTTAGGGCTTGCCGAATGGTGTCGAATGGGGGTTTTTTACAGGGTATTTTGGGAAGTCCGTATTTTGACGACCGTTTTTATGTAGGCCTTTTTCATTACAATCTAAAAGGCATGGGTGAATTCATTAACTATTCCTTACGACAATATTCGTTTTTATTCATCATCCCGACTGGTTTTTTTCCATGCGAAAAGACAGGGTTTCCGCCTTCCTGCAAGGATGGTCGATGGTCCCCGTCTGTTCCCGTTACGTGTTGCGGGCTTTCTTATTTTCATTCATCCATTTCATCCTTGTTGCTTCACCGCCTCTTAAATGTCTGACAGACTTATGATAGGCAAGTACTTTGGCGACTTCTTCAGACAACTCCACATCCACATTCGGCAGCCGTTCCGTCAAGTCTTTATGGACCGTGCTTTTCGAATAGCCCGTCGATTTCGCCAGCGCCCGTACGGTAAGTCCTGTGTCCAGCAACATTTTGCCGAGGCGCACGCATCGCCTCCGAATTTGCTCGTGCACGCCCTCTTCCTTTCCTGTCAGCTCCGTTTCTTCCTTTATCTTATGCCGCGGCGACGGCGGTTATGTCAAAGCTGGAGTGGCGGGGTTATTGTTTTGTCGGGTGCAGATTCCCGCGGCGCCTCGTTATCTACCTTGGCTGAAACAACTCGCGCTGAATGCTTTTGACAATTGAGGAGGTCTGCTTCTTTGCTCCATACAATGAATGGACTCTGTGCGCGGAAGAATGGACCTTGAACGCGAAAGAATGGACCCTGGTGAGAAAGAATGGACCTTGAACGCGAAAGAATGGGACCTTGTGAGATAGAATGGACCTTGAACGCGATAGAATGGACCCTAGTGAGAAAGAATGGACCTTGAACGCGATAGAATGGACCCTAGTGAGAAAGAATGGACCTTGAACGCTAAAGAATGGTCCCTTGTGAGAAAGAATGGACCTTGAACGCTGAAGAATGGACCCTGGTGAGAAAGAATGGATCTTGAACCCGAAAGAATGGGCCCTTGTGAAAATAAATGGACTTTGAACGCGAAAGAATGGGCCCTTGTGAGATAGAATGGACCTTGAACGCGAAAGAATGGGCCCTTGTGAGAAAGAATGGACCTTGAACGCGAAAGAATGGACCTTGCCACAAAAACATTTAATTTCTATTGCATTAATCGCGACAGGGTATAAGATAATTCAAGAATTCCCGCGGCACTTCATTATCTACCTCGGCTGAAAAAACTCGCGCCAAATGCCTTGTCCATTTTAAGGATTTCATAGAATCGGAACGTGCCTTAAAGAAAAATGCCTAGCATCTAATTAATGTATAGTCTCCTGTTTCTCTTCTATCTGGATAAAGTGTTCCAAGATGATTTCATATTTAGAAGAACGACCAATTCCTTGCAGTTCAATAGGTGATCGCGCCAACAACTTTTTAGCAGTATTGCGATTTTCTAATTGGGTGAAATAGCGAAACTCTCTATTCGTAATACTTCTCTTGATTAACATTGACCAGTCTTTCAAAGCACTCTCATGATCATTTTTACCTGTATATCCACAAGGTCGGCAAATCCACTTTTTTTGCATCCATCTCATCGGCAAATGATTGCATTTCGGACAAATAACGCCTGGTAATATATGAGCTGGCTGTATATCATATCTTTTAATTAAAGGAAACGGGTTGTATTCTTGGTGGCTATTCACAACTTTTCTTGCGAGTGAGTGGATTTCCGGCTTGCTCAAAATTTCTTTAGCAACCGGCAATGATCTAAAATGTGCGGCAACTTCGTAGGTAAACATGATGTCCATACTTGGAGTTTCCTCTATATTCAATTCGTTATTATATGCAAATGCGACGATTCCCTTTATCGGGATTTCTATTTTCCGTTTTTTTAACCAGTTTTCAAAAAGATATATTTTCCGTTCCAACTCTACAATCGGATTTTTTAAGGGCTGGCGTCTTCCATTGGAATGCTCTTTGATAAACTGTAGCGGATTTGATTTAACTACAATTTTGTCTGCAATGTTTTTCACTTCAGATATGACGATAAATGCAGGTGTAATCAATATTGAATCCATTTGAAAAAATATCTTGTCCTCACAGAGTGTGACATCGTGTAAAATGGCATGAGGATACCGTGGTTTAAATTCCGTTACATATTTATCATATTGTGTCTCGCCCCCAAAACCGGCTTGTAAGTTATAAAGTCGCTCCTCAATCCTTATCCTATTTTCATCCCCCTTACGTAATCGTTTGTCCAAAGCGATTAGACCGTCAATTTCCAAGTTCTTTTTCCGTTTCTTAATTAGCACATCATCACCTCGCCTCCATTGTATCCTGTCTTATCTGAATTTGAAATAGTCTGACGAATTTTGTCGAAAATGGCGTGTTGATCACAGCAGGGAGATGGTCGTAAGTGAGATATGCATGTCCAACTTTGAACGAATGGACCTTGAAGTGTGATAAATGGACCCTGATCTGGAAAGAATGGACCCTTGCGTCGTAGAATGGACCTTGAAGCGTTAGGAATGGGCCCTGGCTCATAAAGAACGGACCTTAGCACGCAAAGAATGGACCTTGAAGCACAAAGAATGGGCCTTTGTACAATCCCCCTTAATTGGAAAAAAGCATTCAACGCGATTACGTATAACATAGTAAATAGCAATTTCCGCGGAAACCTTTGATGGAAAACAACTCTTTCGGTCGCGCAAAATGCTTGCAAAAACACAAAAACCACTCTCGCAACGGAGAGTGGTTTGGTCGTTTAAAATCCTAGTAATGAGCGCGGGTTGACTGGGTTGCCGTCCTTGTGCACTTCGAAGTGCAGGTGTGTACCGGCTACTGTGTTCCATTCGTTGCTTGTAGCAGTTCCGAGAGATTGACCTTGAGTGACTTCGTCGCCTTCTTTGACGAGGATGCCAGTCAAGGAGCTGTAAATAGTTGTCATTCCGTTGGCGTGGTCGATTGTGATTCTGCTGCCTTGGAATTGATCGATAATGACTTCTTTCACTGTTCCGCTAAGGGCAGCGACGACTTCAAATGGTTGGTCATCCATCGAGAGCGTAATACCTGTGTTTGTCTTGTACGTTTGGTTGAAGACAAGGAGTGCATTTTCTCGCGACTCTTCATTGGCTTCTGCATCATAGTACTCTTGTATAATCGCCACGTCATCGAGTTGGTCCTCTTTGAACGGGAATTTGAGTACTTCGTTTGCAGCATTTGTTTCGACGAGCGGCGGTGCATTCGGATCTGTTGCGACGTCGGCAGTTTCGTTCGGGCCCTTTTGGATGAAGGCATTGTAGCCCCAAATCATGCCGACGAAGACGATCGCGATTCCCGCGTAGATGGCCGGCCAGAACCATCTATTCTTCTGACTCTTATTCTTCTGAGAAGGGGATTTCGGTTTTTCTTCTCGCATTATCATCACCTCACTTGCTATTGTTTGCAAGTGTTGACGTTTTTAAACATTCAGATTCGTCTACTTCAAACTTTTTTATTATCGTGCCGGAATAATAGTAGGTCAGTATGTTTTCAGCGGTCCATCCTTTCTGGGCAAAGGCTTCGGCGCCGTATTGGCTCATGCCGACCCCATGCCCGTATCCCTTCGTCGTGATGAGGACGATTTCGTTTGTGACGTCGTATGCGATATCAAAGTCTGTTGATGCGAGCCCGAGTGCATCCCGCATTTCACGGCCGCTCTTTTCGAAGCCGATTGACACTGCTTTTTGCACGCGTCCCGTTTGATTGCGGACGAGCTGGAGGCTTTTGAACTGATCGGCTTTCCAAACGGATCCGAGCGCTTCATTCCACTTCGCTATCGGCATTTCGATGTGCCGTTCCACTTTCGCTTCGACGACTTCCTCTCCCGGGCTTTCGACGCTCTGCAAGTATGGAATCGGGTTGCCGCTGTAGTTTTGCGCAGTCTCAGTCTTCCCATTGGATGTCGAAAAAAACATGGCGGTGATCATTTCATCACCATATACGATCGTGTCCCCTTCGGTCGTCGCGACGATTTCCCGTAGCTTCTTCTCGTTTTCCTTGAAGTTCTTTCCCCAGCGTTCCTTCCGTTCTGCTGCGGTTTTATATACTTGTGCGGAGACGGTCGCATCGATCGGCTTTTTTCCGCTATCTGTCGTCCGCAGTACATATGTCCGAGCCGCAATCGCTTGTGCCCTTAAGGCTTCGTTATGGAAGCCTATCGGCATTTCGCCGGCGACGACTCCCAAAACATACTCCTCAAGCGGCATAGGCTTGTCCACCCCTTCCACAGTGATAGTGATTACGCACGGATCTTCCTTTGCCACGCTGTTCTTCGGTTCGACGGTCGTTTTCATGAGGATGGGAATAAAAAATAGTAGTACGATGAATAAAACGGCTAGTAGTTTGTCCATATTCGATTGTATGATGAAGGACCGTATTTCATTCAAAAAAACTGCCCCTCACCGATATGGCAAGGAGCAGTTTTTGGAGTCTACGAATAAGAGTATGAAGAGTGCTGTTTATACGAGTTGCTTCTCTGCTTCTTTCTTCGTTTCTTCCGTTGAAACGCGTTCGATGTCTGCACCGAGCGCTTTCAATTTCTTATGGAAATCTACATAGCCGCGATCCAGATGATCCAGTTCCGTTACGCGTGTAACGCCTTCCGCAACAAGGCCTGCCAAGATGAGGGCAGCTGCTGCACGCAAGTCAGTCGCCGCAACTTCAGCCCCTTGCAGATCGGATGGACCCGAGATGATGACCGAGCGTCCTTCAATTTTGACGCTCGCGTTCATGCGGCGGAATTCTTCGACGTGCATGAAGCGGTTTTCAAATACCGTTTCCGTGAGCACTCCTGTTCCGGATGCCGTCAGCATAAGTGCCATCATTTGTGATTGCATGTCTGTCGGGAATCCAGGGTGCGGCATTGTTTTCAGGTCGACCGCTTTCAACGGATGCTTCGCTTGGATGCGCAAGCCTTCGTCCAATTCCGTAATTTTAACGCCCATTTCACCAAGTTTGGAAATGAGTGCAGCGTTATGTTCAGGAACTGCGTTTTCGATCGTCACATCTCCGCCCGTAATTGCCGCAGCGACCATGAATGTGCCTGTTTCGATGCGGTCTGGAATAATATGATGAATGGTTCCGTGAAGCTTCTCGACACCTTCAATACGGATTGCATCCGTTCCGGCACCGATGACTCTTCCGCCCATTTCATTGATGAAGTTCGCTAAATCGACAATTTCCGGCTCTTTCGCCGCGTTTTCGATAACTGTCGTCCCTTTTGCCAAGGCTGCAGCTGTCATGATATTTTCAGTAGCGCCAACGCTTGGGAAGTCCAAATAGATTTTGGCACCTTTTAGACCATTCTCCGCTTTCGCTTCAACATGTCCATGTCCAAATGTGATTTCAGCGCCCATCGCTTCGAACCCTTTTAGATGCTGATCGATCGGACGTGAGCCGATAGCGCATCCTCCCGGTAGAGCTACACGTGCAAAACCGTTGCGCGCGAGTAATGGTCCCATAACCAAAATTGACGCACGCATTTTACGTACATATTCGAAATGTGCTTCACTAGCGAGTTTTTCCGTTGAATCAATAATTACTTGCCCTCTGGATGGATCGTAAACGACCTTCGCATCCAGGCTCTTGACTACTTCGTTGATCGTGGAGACATCCGACAGATTCGGTACGTCGCGAATGATATTAGGACCATCCGACGCGAGCAATGCAGCAGCCAAGATAGGCAGCACCGCATTTTTAGCGCCTTCCACACGTACATTTCCGTGAAGAACGCGTCCACCATTAATAATTATTTTGTCCACAAAAAGCCCCTCCGACTCAGTATTTATAATATTTGCCATAATTTTCATTTGATTTTTCGCATCATAAATTAAACATAAAAACACATACTATTCTACAACGCTCTACATTATTAAACAAGTAACTACAGAGCTATTTTCCCGTCTATCTACAAGATAGTCTATAATATGTACCCATTTGTCGTTTTGTGTTCATTGATGGTTAGGCAATTGCCAATTGACACTTATGTAATTCCCATAACTTGTCGGAAATTAAACATTATTATTTTAATTTCATGCCATCGCCCCGTTCACATCTGGATGTAGACGCGGCGATGACATGGATTCCGTGGCATATGAGTAGTTTTGACTGAGACATTAGCCTACTGACTATGTACCCGATTTTCATTCCACCAAACAATGTCAATTAAATAAAGTAGGAATCCTTCCTGACCAATAGGATATGTCCAAAAAGAAATTTGATACGGTTGAACCGATCGCAAAACTCAATAAAATAAAGAGCAATTGCGCTTGAAAAACATGGTGCTTTTTAATGATTTTCTCCGGCATGATCGCTTGCAGTGCATAAAATGACAGGCCGATGAAGAAAATATGCGAGACGATGGCAAGCATCGGGTTGTGTGCAAATACGTCGTTCATAGTCCTGCCTCCTTTTGATGCGGTTTTATGAGCGCGTGAAGCCCGTCCGCAAGCATTAAAACGCGGGCAGAAGAAAGACTCCCTCTGCCCGCCAACCAGTCAAAGCTATTATTTCATATCATAAACGTTGATGCGGGTGATGGCCCGTTTGAGGTCGAGTTCCACCAGTTGTGCTTCAAGTTTATCCGCTTTTGCTTGTAGTGCTTGTTCCGCACGCTTCGCTGCGCGTTTGGCGCGATCGATGTCGATGTCAGAAGCCAATTCAGCTTGTTGTGCTAAAACGGTGACAACATCCGGACGAACTTCGATGAACCCGCCATGGACGGCGACATTTACAGTCGAGTTGTCTTTTTTCAGGCGAAGGGCACCGATTTGGAGTGGTGCAACCATTGCGATATGGCCGGGGAGGATCCCGATTTCACCAGATTCCGTGGCGGCGATCACCATATCCGCTTCAGTTTCACTAACAGGTCCGTCGGGAGTGACGATATTGACTTTAATTGTCTTCATTTGTTTCCCTCCTGATCCTGTAGATTATACTTCCACGCCCATACCTTTTGCTTTTTCGATGACTTCTTCGATGCGTCCGACGAGACGGAATGCATCTTCCGGAAGGTGGTCATAGCGGCCTTCCAAGATTTCCTTGAAGCCTTGAACTGTTTCAGCTACAGGCACGTAAGAACCTTTTTGACCTGTGAACTGCTCGGCAACGTGGAAGTTTTGCGATAGGAAGAACTGGATGCGTCGTGCGCGTCCTACGACAAGTTTGTCGTCTTCGCTAAGCTCGTCCATACCGAGGATCGCGATGATATCTTGAAGTTCACGGTATCGTTGCAGCGTCGATTGTACTTGACGAGCCACTTCGTAATGCTCTTCGCCAACGATATCAGGGCTTAGTGCGCGAGAAGTGGAAGCAAGTGGGTCAACCGCTGGGTAGATACCCATTTCTGATAGTTTACGCTCAAGGTTCGTTGTTGCATCCAAGTGAGCGAATGTCGTAGCCGGAGCCGGGTCCGTATAGTCATCGGCTGGTACGTAGATCGCTTGGATAGAAGTAACAGAACCTACGTTAGTTGAAGTGATACGCTCTTGAAGCTGACCCATCTCAGTTGCAAGTGTTGGTTGGTAACCAACTGCAGATGGCATACGTCCAAGAAGTGCGGATACTTCAGAACCTGCTTGTGTAAAGCGGAAAATGTTATCGATGAATAGAAGAACGTCCGCGCCTTGTTCGTCACGGAAATATTCTGCCATTGTCAAACCAGTCAAAGCAACACGCATACGTGCGCCAGGCGGCTCGTTCATTTGTCCGAATACCATTGCCGTTTTTGTAATAACGCCGGAATCCGTCATTTCATAGAACAAGTCGTTCCCTTCACGTGTACGCTCGCCAACACCGGCGAATACGGAGATACCGCCGTGTTCTTGTGCGATGTTGTTGATCAATTCCTGGATAAGGACAGTCTTACCTACACCAGCACCACCGAAGAGGCCGATTTTACCACCTTTGATGTATGGTGCAAGCAAGTCGACAACTTTAATACCTGTTTCAAGGATTTCAACATTCGTTGAAAGGTCTTCGAATTGTGGAGCGAGACGGTGGATCGGGTCGCGGCGTTCGGATGCCGGAACTTCCTCTCCAAGGTCGATGATCTCTCCAAGTACGTTGAATACACGTCCAAGTGTCACGTCGCCGACCGGAACCGAAATAGCTGCGCCAGTGTCTGTAACTGCAGCGCCACGTTGAAGGCCATCAGTGGATGACATTGCAATCGTACGCACCGAGTCGTCCCCAAGGTGGAGTGCAACTTCAAGCGTCAACGTTTCAGGTTGTTCGTTCGGACGTTGGATTTGGACCTTCAAAGCATTATAGATTTCCGGAAGTTGGCCGTTTTCGAATTTCACGTCAACAACTGGACCCATAACTTGAAGTATTTGTCCGTTACTCATGCTTTTCCCTCCTGTCTTACTTTCCCGTTCAAATTGCATTATTCAAGAGCGGCAACTCCGCCGACAATTTCTGTGATTTCTTGCGTAATTGCTGCTTGGCGTGCACGGTTGAATTGAAGACTCAATGAATCGATCAACTCGCCTGCATTATCCGTAGCAGTCTTCATCGCTGTCATACTGGAAGCATGTTCGCTCGCTTTTCCATCAAGCACTGCTCCGTAGATGAGGCTTTCCGCGTATTGCGGAAGAAGCGTTTCAAGAATCGCTTCCGCGGAAGGCTCAAACTCATACGAAGTCAATGCTGACGCTGATGAAAGGTCCGTGAGCGGAAGCAATTTCTTTTCCGTCACTTCACTGGAGATGGCGGAGACGAAGTGGCTGTAATACAAATACACTTCATCGAATTCGCCTTCTGTGAACATGCCAACAGCTCGATTCGCGATTGCTTTTATTTCATCGAAAGAAGGGTGGTCCGATACGCCGACAAGGCTTTCAACGACTTCGTATCCGAGACGCTCGAAAAACTCAAGCCCCTTGCGTCCGATGGCGACGATTTTCACGTCATCCTTCGAAGCATGGCGTTGCTCGATCGCACGTCTTGCTGTACGGAAGATGTTGGCATTGTAGCCTCCTACGAGACCGCGGTCGGAAGACACGACAATATAACCTGTCTTCTTCACTGGACGGTTCACGAGCATTGGATGCCCGGAGTCGCTCGTCGCGCTTGCGATGGCGCCGACCACTTCCTCGATTTTATCCATGTAAGGAACGAACGCTTTTGCATTCATTTCCGCACGGGTCAATTTGGAAGCCGATACTAATTGCATCGCTTTCGTAATCTGACTCGTCTTCTTTGTCGATTTAATACGGTTTTCAATATCGCGTAATGATACCACTGGCAATTCACCACCTTATTGTTTAATTAGATCAGTATCCAAATCACTCGGAAGGTACGAAGTTCTTCTTGAATGCGTTGATTGCATCTTTCATCACTTCATCAGACGGAAGATCTTTTGTCGTACGGATATGATCAAACACTTCAGTGTGATTTGACTCGAGCCAGCTTGTGATTTCAGCTTCGAAACGAAGGATATCTTTTACAGGGATGTCGTCTAGAAGTCCGCGCGTCAACGCATAGAGGACGACAACTTGATATTCAACTTTCAACGGCTTGTTCAAGTCTTGTTTCAAAATTTCAACTGTGCGTGCTCCGCGGTCGAGTTTCGCTTTTGTCGCTGAATCCAGGGATGATCCGAATGCTGCGAATGCTTCAAGCTCACGGTATGCTGCAAGGTCAAGACGGAGTGTACCCGCAACCTTTTTCATTGCTTTGATTTGCGCGGAACCACCTACGCGGGATACGGAAAGACCGGCGTTGATCGCTGGACGTACACCCGAGAAGAATAGATCCGATTGCAAGAAAATCTGTCCATCCGTGATGGAAATAACGTTCGTTGGAATGTAAGCGGAGATGTCCCCGGCTTGTGTTTCAACGAATGGAAGTGCAGTGATTGAACCTGCGCCCAATGTATCGTTCAACTTCGCTGCACGCTCGAGTAGACGGCTGTGCAAGTAGAATACGTCACCAGGGTAAGCTTCACGACCTGGAGGACGGCGAAGTAGCAAGGAAAGTTCACGATAAGCAGCCGCTTGTTTTGAAAGGTCATCGTAGACCACAAGGACGTGCTTGCCTTGGAACATGAATTCTTCAGCCATCGTTACACCAGTGTATGGTGCTAGGAATAGCAATGGAGCCGGTTGTGAAGCGGATGCTGTTACAACAATCGTGTAATCAAGCGCACCGTTTTTACGGAGTGTTTCAACAACCCCACGAACTGTGGATTCCTTTTGTCCGATAGCGACATAGATACAAATCATATCTTGGTCAGCTTGGTTCAGAATTGTATCGATTGCGACAGTCGTTTTACCTGTTTGACGGTCCCCGATGATCAATTCACGCTGTCCGCGGCCGATCGGCACAAGTGCATCGATCGCCTTGATGCCTGTTTGCAATGGCTCATGAACGGATTTACGTGCCATGACGCCTTGCGCAGGACTTTCGATTGGACGGGTTTTCGTTGTTGCGATCGGGCCCAATCCATCTACCGGCAAACCGATTGGATTCACAACGCGTCCAATCAATTCTTCACCGACAGGAACTTCCATAATACGGCCAGTCCGACGTACTTCATCGCCTTCTTTAATATCTGTGTATGGTCCAAGGATAACGATACCTACGTTGTTCGCTTCCAAGTTTTGAGCCATACCCAAGACACCTGTGGAGAACTCAAGAAGCTCTCCGGCCATGACGTTGTCGAGGCCATGAGCAAGAGCGATACCGTCACCGATTTTGATAACCGTACCGACTTCGCTTACTTCCATCTCAGACTGATAGTTTTCAATCTGCTGCTTTATCAGCGTGCTGATTTCTTCAGCTTTGATGCTCATGTATGTCACCCCTCAATTTCAAATTAGGATCCGATCAATTTACGTTGCAGTTTGTCGAGCTTCGCGCTCAAGCTGCTGTCGTAAATCTGATTGCCGATTTGAAGGCGTACGCCCCCGATCAGGCTGGGATCGATGATATTTTCAATGCGTAAAGAATGTTTGCCGATCTTTTTTGCGAAAGTGGCCGAAAGGGCGTTTGTCTCTTGCTCCGTCAACGGGCGCGTCGAGTATACTTTCGCTTCTGCGATTCCCGCTGCATCATCTACAAGTGTGAGAAATTCATCGAAAACATATTGCACTTCATTCAAACGCTTCGCATCCAGCAATACGTAAAATGCATTCAATACGAGCGGATTTACGCCTTTGAAAATGTTTGCGATTATTTCCTTCTTCTTCGTTGATGATAATTTCGGAGAATCCAACAGCTCACCAAGGTCTTTATTGTCACGGAACGCCTTCTTCAATTCTTTCATCTCTTCCTGAATTGAACCGGTTTGTCCATGTTGTTGAGATAGTTCGAATAAGGCGAGCGCATAGCGTTTTGCTACGACCGAATTACTCATCGGCTTTCGCCTGCCTTCACAATCGTTTCTTCAATCAAAGCACGGTTGTCTTCCTCGGAGATTTCTTTGCCAAGTACTTTGGACGCCGCCAAGATTGAAAGCGAAACGAATTCTTCGCGGACAGCTGCAACTGCTTTTTCCTTCTCAGTCGCGATTTCAAGAGTAGCGGATTCTTTCATCCGGTTCACTTCTGCGCGTGCTGCTGTCATCAGTTCTTCACGTTGTGTTTCACCTTGCTTACGAGCATTTTCAACAATCGATTGTGCGTTTTCACGAGCCTCTTTCAAAAGGGCACGTTGCTCTTCCAAAAGTTTGTGTGATTCCAAGCGGCTTTTTTCAGCTGCTTCGATTTCATTTGCAATCAATTCAGCACGTTGATCCATAATCCCCATAAGTGGGCCCCATGCGAACTTTTTAAGGAGTACCATGAGGACTGTGAAGAATAGTACTGTGACTATGATGTCGCCTAGATTCAAGCCATTCGGGTTATTCAATGATGACAAAAATCCTCCGCCGTTTGCGGACAATAGAATGAAGGTGTTTCCTAACACGATTGTTTCACTCCCTTCAAGAGCTCATGTCAATTTTCGTTATTATATAGAAAGAACGTCATTTTTAATTTCAACTTCAAATTACCATTTCAAACGTCTGTTGATACATAAATGAATGGCGAAGGGCAATTTGCCGTGTGCTTCGCCATTTTATATTGAATCTTATCAATTACGCCTTGGCGTAATTGCGTCCAGATTTTTTCGAGCTTGGGGCCTACAGGATGTAGGTCATGCAGTCGGCGCGACAGGACGTCGCGGTTTTAGACTGCCTTCCAATTTACCCTTAAAAATCTGTGACATCCGCCGGAGGCTTCATCTTCATTTAGCGGGGGCTTGTGCACCCGATGAATGAAGATGATTATTTGTTCATTACGATGAACGCGATAACTGTCGCGATGATCGGAAGGGCCTCAACTAACGCTACCCCGATGAACATTGTTGTTTGAAGCATACCGCGAGCTTCTGGTTGACGAGCGATGCCTTCTACTGTTTTAGAAACGATTAAACCGTTACCGATACCTGCTCCAAGTGCACCTAAACCTACTGCAAGTGCTGCTGCTAAAAGACCCATAGTGTATTTTCCTCCTAATAGTTAAATAAATTTTATAATGGTTATTATATATGCTTAATGATCCGTTTGGACTTTGTGCGCCATGTAGACCATCGTTAACATAACGAAGATGAATGCTTGGATCGCTCCGATGAAGACTGAGAAGCCTAACCAAGCGAGTGACGGGATCAATGCTCCGATAAGACCGAATGCACTGCCAGCCCCAAGTGTCGCAAGAAGTCCGATGAGGATCTCTCCCGCGAAAATGTTACCGTAAAGACGAAGACCGAGTGTCAACGTGTTTGCAAATTCTTCGATTATCTTAAGTGGTGCCAAGAATGGCATCGGCTGAAGATACGTTTTGAAGTATCCTTTCGCCCCCAATTGCTTAACGCCATAATAATGGGTTAAGACAACAACCATCGAAGCGAGCGTCATTGTAATGACTGGATCAGCTGTCGGTGATTTCCACCAAAGTTCACCTTTCCATTGGATTGAAAATGGAAGACCGAGCATGTTTGCAACGAAAACGAACATGATCAAGGTGATTCCGAGTACGTGGAATCGTCCACCTGTTTTCCAGTCCATATTGTTCTTAATGATCCCTTTGACGAAATCCATGATCCATTCCATGAAGTTCTGCATGCCTGTCGGTTTGATTTGCAAATTGCGCGTCGAAAGGACGGCAATAAGGAAAACGACTAGACATGTGACAAAGAGCATGAGGATGTTTGACGGGTTAAAGTGTAATCCGTAGATGTTCCAATCCGGATTTCCATGGTTCACGTTTCGTTCACCTCCCTTATGCGTGTCAGTTTAGAAATGCTTTACGTGGACTACGATTCTGTCGACTAGCAATAGAACGTGTGGAATCATCAGTCCGACCACTGTACCGATCAGATCGAATTTCTCTGGCGCCGACAACGCAATGGCTGCCGCAGCCACTCCGGATCCGAATCGCAATGCGGTTCCGATTGACTTTGTTTCTTTCCCCTTCGAAATGTTCTGATCAAATCTTTCCATTCTACGGACAAGAATCCAGAAATTATACAGTCCGAACAAGGAACCCAAGATTAATCCACCGAAAAATGGTCTGAAGTCACTAAAAGCCCATCCGATGACAAACAGTGCGAGCAAAAAAAAGAGAGCAATTTTCTGCCTATTAAAGATCTGTCGCAATGTATGCATGATGGGTGATTCTCCTGATTCGTATTTTCCGGGTCTGGCAATTTCGAGATGAGGCGAGTGTACAACGGGAGTGCCAAACGGTTTGATCCGTTTCCCTTAGTTAGTAGGGCTTGTACTGATAGAGACTCCGAAAAAGGTCGGAACCTGTAGTAATTTGTGAATTGCCGTAAGCAACTGACCACCAGGAAGCGTTGCCATCAAGCACGCTCATGGAGCCCCTCGTAGAACGGCGCCAATGAACGATGATAGAATCGCCTTGAAGCTTGCCATCGAGGCGTTTATCATATGTATGGTTCCCTATCATTCTTACCCTTTGTTAGCATACAATAGGGGCATTTTGATGTCAATTGATTCCCGTGAAATTCTTCACAAAGTCTTCACGTTGTCAAATAATAGACATATTTGCACAGTCGATTCTCTCATAATGAAGAAATGAGGGATTTCCCTCAGTTTGACCCGATGAAAAAATCCCTCATTAGCTTGATTTCACGTGCTTTAGCAATAAATGTGCAAGCATTGTTCAATATGCACAAAAGTGTTGACGCATATCAGTTCGTTGAGGAAAGATATTCCTTTAACGCGCTGACAATCCGTTCTGAAGCATGGCCATCTCCATATGGGTTGGAAGCTTTGGCCATGGCGGTGTATTCCGCTTCGTCGGATAGAAGCGTGTCTGTCAGGTTGAAGATTGTATCTTCGTCGGTTCCGGCAAGTTTCAATGTGCCTGCTTCAATGCCTTCAGGACGCTCGGTCGTGTCGCGAAGGACGATGACCGGTTTCCCGAGCGAAGGCGCTTCTTCCTGGATGCCGCCTGAATCAGTCAGGATGATGTGCGAGCGTGCGGCGAAGTTGTGGAAATCGACGACTTCAAGCGGTTCAATCAGATGAACCCGCTTGTTTGAGCCAAGGATTTCGTCCGCCACTTCACGCACGGCCGGATTCATATGGACCGGGTAGATGACTTGTGTGTCCGGATGCTTTTCCAGGATCCGAACGATTGCCCGGAACATATTGCGCATCGGCTCGCCCAAGTTTTCGCGCCGGTGCGCGGTAAGGAGGATGAGTCGGTCTTCCCCCATTTGGTCAAGGATTGGATGGTGGTAATCATCCCGCACCGTCGTCTGAAGTGCGTCTATCGCCGTGTTCCCCGTAATGTAGATCCGATCTTCCTGTTTTCCTTCATTTACTAGATTCTGCGCAGACTTTTCGGTCGGCGAGAAATGAAGGTCGGCAAGAACGCCTGTCAGCTGCCGGTTCATCTCCTCCGGGTACGGGGAGAATTTATCCCATGTACGGAGTCCCGCCTCGACGTGGCCTACTGCGATCTTATTGTAAAACGCGGCAAGACCGCCGATGAAAGTCGTCGATGTATCGCCATGGACGAGCACGATGTCGGGCTGCGCCTCTTTCATAATTTGGTCGAGCCCTTCGAGTCCGCGGGTCGCGACGTCGATAAGTGTCTGCCGGTCTTTCATGATGTTCAAATCATAAGTTGGTGTGATGTTGAATGCATGCAAAACTTGGTCGAGCATTTGACGATGTTGCGCAGTCACCGTAACGATCGATTCGATCTCCTCCGGATGCTTTTGCAGTTCGAGTACGAGCGGTGCCATTTTAATCGCTTCCGGCCGCGTACCGAATATCGTCATCACTTTCCATTTCTTTTTCAATCCATTCACGCCTTCCAAATTATTGTGATCCGTTATTATTTAGTTCCAAATAGGCGGTCGCCTGCATCACCGAGTCCTGGAACGATATATCCTTTTTCATTTAACTTTTCGTCCAATGCGGCAATGTATACGTCGATGTCAGGATGTGCTTCCGTGAACACTTTCACGCCTTCAGGAGCTGCAATCAAGCACATGAAGCGGATATTTTTCGCACCGCGTTTTTTCAATGAATTTACTGCCTCCACCGCCGTGCCACCTGTTGCAAGCATCGGGTCGATGAGGATGAATTCACGCTCCGATACGTCGGATGGAAGTTTTACAAAATACTCAACAGGTTGCAGTGTTTCAGGATCGCGGAACAAGCCGATATGTCCGACTTTTGCTGCCGGAATCAATTTCAAAATACCATCGACCATGCCGATGCCTGCACGCAGAATAGGGACAATTCCCAGTTTCTTGCCTGCCAATACATTTGATTTTGCTGTCCGGACCGGTGTTTCCACTTCCACTTCCGTCAGTGGAAGGTCTCTTGTAATTTCATACGCCATCAATGTCGCAACTTCGTCGACGAGCTCGCGGAACTCCTTCGTTCCCGTATTCACGTCACGGATATGTGTCAATTTATGCTGGATAAGCGGATGATCGAATACATGTACTTTTGCCATTTTGCTAATCGCTCCTTTTCGGAATGTCCTGTACATTATAACAGAAACGTGTCGCTTTACACATTGGGAATGCGGATATTGTCGGTTATGCGTTGAATTTGCGATTTATGCGTAATTGCGGCGGTTTATGCGTGGGAATTCTGATTTATGCGTGATTGGCGGAGGTTATGCGTGGGAATTTCGATTTATGCGCGATTGGCGATATTTATGAGCGTGAAAATGGATTTACGAGCGTTTATATAAATTTATGAGCGCGGGTAGGCATGACGATGTTGAATTCCGCCTTGCGCGCCGAATGCTTTTGACAAACCAAGACCTAGATATGGGTTGAAAGTCCCAAAATGAGCATAACTCCTCCGAACTCGCGCATAACATTTTCCTCGTCATAAAAAATCCCCGCTCTCACGCAGAGAGCGGGGATTTCAATTACTCAATTATGCATACAGCGGGAAACGGTCTGTCAACGCTTTGACGCGCTCGGCCGCTTCTTTTTTCACCGCTTCGTCTTCGTGGTTTTTCAAAAGGTGAGCGATGATGGAGCCGATTTCCTTCATCTCTTCCTCTTTGAAGCCGCGAGTTGTGACAGCTGGCGTTCCGATACGGATGCCGGATGTGACGAATGGGCTTTCCGTGTCGAATGGAATTGTGTTTTTATTGACAGTGATGCCGACTTCGTCAAGGACGTGTTCAGCAATCTTGCCTGTAATGCCGAGTGATTTCAAGTTGACGAGCAACAAGTGGTTGTCCGTTCCGCCTGAAACAATGTCGACACCTTCAGCCATCAAGGATTCCGCAAGGGCTGCAGCATTTTTCTTCACTTGCTGGATATGCGATTTAAACTCAGGCTTTTGGGCTTCGCCAAATGCAACCGCTTTTGCAGCGATGACGTGCATCAATGGACCGCCTTGGATGCCAGGGAAGATTGTTTTGTCGATTTTACGGCCGAATTCTTCAGCAAATTCCTCGTTCACGAGGATCAAGCCGCCACGTGGGCCGCGCAATGTTTTATGCGTCGTTGATGTGACGAAGTGCGCGTACGGCACCGGATTCGGATGCTCGCCGACAGCGACGAGACCAGCAATATGCGCCATGTCGACCATCAAATACGCACCGACTTCATCCGCGATTTCACGGAATTTCGCGAAGTCGATTTCGCGTGGATATGCGCTTGCGCCTGCAACAATCAATTTCGGCTTATGCTCAAGCGCTTTTTGACGGACGTCTTCGTAATCGATGCGCTCGTCCTCTTTGCTGACCCCGTATTCGACGAAATTGTAAAGTTTACCCGAGAAGTTCACAGGGCTTCCGTGCGTCAAGTGTCCGCCGTGGGAAAGGTTCATGCCGAGGACAGTGTCGCCCGGCTCAAGAATTGTGAAATAGACAGCCATGTTCGCTTGCGCGCCGGAGTGGGCTTGGACGTTTGCATAGCCCGCGCCGAAAATTTCTTTCACACGGTCGCGCGCGATGTTTTCAACGACGTCGACGTGCTCGCAGCCGCCGTAGTAGCGTTTGCCTGGATAGCCTTCAGCGTATTTGTTCGTCAAATAAGAGCCTTGCGCTTCCATGACTGCTTCCGTCACAAAGTTTTCGGATGCGATCAATTCGATATTGGCGTTCTGGCGGTTCTTTTCCGCCATGATCGCTTCGTAGACAGCTGTATCTTCACGTTTCACATTGCTTAAATCCATGATTCCATTTCCCCTTTTCTGAGTTAATTTATCTGCAGATGCGTCATTCTTCCACAGGAAGTTTGTAGATCGCCCGCTCGCCGCCGATCAATTTCGGACGTGTTGTCGCCACGGTGACGACTGCATCCCCGATCTTGTCGATAGACGTCCTGAGTGGGACGGCGACCGGCTTCAAGTGCATGCCGATCAGCGTCTGGCCGATGTCGATCCCTGCATTCGCACGGATGGACTCGACGACGACCGCGTCTTCTAAATGTTCGAATGCATATGTGGACATCGATCCGCCCGCATGTACCGCCGGAATGACGGATACGGAGTCGAGATTCGCTTTGTCCGCGGCTTTACGTTCAATCGTCAAGGCGCGGTTAATATGCTCGCAGCCTTGGAATGCCAACAATAGGTCATGCTTTTTCGCGAATGCTTGCAGCGGTCCGAATAAGGCTTCGGCGACTTCGAGCGCACCGCCTGTCCCGATCCGTTTGCCCGCGATTTCGGATGTCGAGCAGCCGACGACGAAGAATGTGCCGGGTGTAAAAGTTGTCTGCTCTTCCATTTCCGATAGAAGCTGGTCAAGCTGAAGCTTCCATAAATTCAATACATCATCCATTGGCTTGCTCACCTCACTTAATTTTCAAGCTCTGACAATTTGGCGACGCGGCGCTCGTGACGGCCGCCTTCGAATGACGTGTCCAGCCAAGCTGTCACCACTTCTCTTGCTAGACCCGGTCCGATGACGCGTTCGCCCATAGCAAGGATATTCGAGTCGTTATGCCCTCTCGTCGCCTTCGCGCTGAAGACGTCGTGGACGAGTGCACAACGGATACCTTTCACTTTGTTCGCAGCGATCGACATGCCGATCCCTGTTCCGCAAATGAGGATGCCCCGGTCGAACTTCCCGCTTGCGACGCCGTCCGCTACTGGTTTGGCGAAATCCGGATAATCGACCGATTCATCGGAGTCCGGACCGAAGTCTTCATAATCCAATCCGAGTTCCGATAATAAGTCCATGATTTCATGGCGCAAGCGGTTGCCGCCATGATCCGAAGAGATTGCGATTTTCATTGCGTCCCCTCTTTTCTTAATTTACTCACAAATCATTTTACCATTGTTCCATAAAAAAACACAGCCCCGGTATGACTATTTCGGGCTGTGAAATGAATAGCTTATTCTCCTGAACGATCGAATTGGCTGATGACTTTATAGAGATCTTCGGATTGTTTCTTCAATTGGTTTGCCATAATATCCGTCTGCTCAATTGATTTAACTTGCTCTTCCGTGGCGGCGCGCACTTCTTCTGCGCCAGCCGATGTCTGTTCCGCAATCGCTGCGACTTCCTGTGATTGCATGGCGGTCGTTTCGATATTGGATAACTGGTGTTCAACGAGTTCCGAAATTTTGACGACGGAATCGGCCATGCCGTTCACTTTTGCCGCCATCGCTTCGACGTTGCCGCTCGTTGCATCGGCACGGTTCGCTTCGTTTGCTGCCGTGCTCACTTGCTTTTCCATTTCCTTCACGACTTTTGAGACGTCGGATTGGATCGTTTTCACGAGTTCATCGATGCTATGAACCGCTTTCGCACTTTCATCGGCAAGAACACGTACTTCCTCTGCGACGACCGCAAAGCCTTTTCCATGCTCCCCGGCACGCGCCGCTTCGATGGATGCGTTCAACGCAAGCAGATTCGTCTGGCCTGCGATGCTGCCGACGAGCTGGACGATTTCGCCGATCTTCTGTGCATTTTGGTCAAGTTCACGGATCGTGCCGAGCGACTGCTCGCTTTGATCGGACATGTCCCGGATCCCTTTGACGAGCGTCCGGAACACTTCTGTTGTACGTCCGAGTTCCGCTAGCATCTCTTTTGACTGTTCGGATGAATCTTCCGCACGGCTGCTCACTTCAGCGGCAAGCATCCGCACATCCTCAATCGCCTCCGCGGTTTCCTGGATTGCGACTGCAGAAGCCTCCGCACCCGAGGAAATTTCCATGATCGTTGAAGCGACCGCGTCCGCCTGTAATGCCGCACTGCTTGTCTCACCCGATAATTTATCGACCGTCTGTGCCGTCTTCTCGAAATTCGTCTCGATTTCCGTGACAATCGTCCGTAAATTGACGACAAGCTGCTGGAACGCTTCCGCAACAGAGCGGATTTCGTCGGATGACTTCGGCAACTCGATATCTGTACCGATCTTGCCATCCGCCACTTCAATCGCCGCTTTCTCCAAGTTCTGCAGCGGCTTCGTCAATATCGTGCTGAACAGGGCCGCCAAAATGCCCGACCAAATTATCCCCATTGCATATGTACTGATTTCAAATACAAACGGCTGGACATTTGGAAAGAACTCCGGCCGGATATAGTTGATGAACAAGGCACTCGTTGAATACGTGATAACTGCAAGCACCGTTACAAATAAAACCATCTTTTTGCGCAAACCGAACTTCTTCTTCATTCCCCATCCTCCGTCAGCTTCAACTTCAATCGCTCGATCAACCCGTCCAATTCATCGAATGTCGTACGGTAAGTGGCAAGGCTGCCGCCGTACGGATCATGCACATCTCCGAATTCACCGGGCGTTGCGTACTCTTTCAGCGTAAACGTCTTTTCAGCGGCTTCCGGGAATAAATGCAGCAACTGCTCCTTATGCGACATCGTCATCGTCAGCACGAGGTCCGCCCATTCCAAATCTTCCGCGTTGACCGCGTTGGACACGTGCGTATACGGCATGTCCGCCTCTTCAATAAGCGTCTGCGCATTCAAAGCAATCGGCAACCCATCAACCGCACTGACCCCAGCCGACCGGACCGTTACACCTTCTATCTCTTTTGAACGGAGAATCGCCTCCGCCATCGGACTCCTGCATGTATTTCCTGTGCAAATAAAATAAATATTCATTCATGATCACCTACCTATTAGAATACCTGATTTCCATGAAGAAAGAAATAGACAATTTCGTCAGAAACATGACAATATCCCCATGGTCAACAAAGCCAAGCCGGCAATGATGCGAAGCAGCCTGCCGTTTTTAATGCTTAAGAATCTCCCGAAATAAAGTGCCACGCAGGAAAAAATGAACGATAGGACTCCGGATGCCAAGATGAACAGTACTTTATTCAAATGGAGCATACCGAAAGAAACGCTGATCGAGAAAGTGTCCAAGCTGACGGCGAGCGCAATGATGGCCGGGTGGAGCCGCCGTTTCAGCATGCTGTTATCATCGTCGTGCAGAAGCATGTGGATGCCGATCAACGCAAGCAGGACGCCGGATAGCATATGACTCCACACCGAAAACAGTTCGGCGGACCAATCTCCCATGACAAAGCCCGCGAACGGCAGCAATATATTCAGGAATGTTATCCACAGCGCGAGGACGAGCCTTCCTTTCCGCAACTGTAATAACGATAACACGACGATGACATCGATTGTCGTAACGCTTGCAGCGAATATTTCCAACAATGAATTGACCTCCCAACTTCCGCATCCATCCATCTTATGCGCGCGTTTAGGAGGTCATTCATGTCCTATATTCGTTGTTCACAGAAACTTAGTTGAAAACTGTTATTACATTATCCGTTGAACCGCTTTCCATCCGCCGCTTTCAGTAGGCGATTCATGACAGCTTGGCCGACTCCTTCATAATCCGTTTCCGCAGCGAGGATAAGATCGGCGTCCGTCAAATCGCATTGCCGGAGCGCTCCGTACAGATTCACTGCAATCGCCTCGTTGTTATTGAGCGGACCTACCGCGAAATACCAATCCGCATCCGCGATGTCGAACTCGTCGGGACCGATGACGGCAACCCGCTTCCCTTCGATGTGAAGTTGCTTGACCGCTTCCCGGATCACCGTTTCGTCAGGACGGATGACGTACAGCGGAGACTCCGGGGCGTAATGCATGTATTTCATGCCAGGTGCACGAGGCGCTTCCTCATCGGCGGCGCCCGGCGACTTGCCTTCAGCGCGAACGGGACCAATCACATCCTCGATCATCTCGCGCGTCACGCCACCTGGCCGTAGAATTTCGGGTGGACTAGCGGTCATGTCGAGCACAGTCGATTCAACGCCGACACCGGTGCGGCCGCCGTCGACGATGAGCGGAATCCGTCCTTCGAGATCAGTGAGAACATGCCCTGCTTCCGTCGGGCTCGGTTTTCCGCTGCGATTCGCACTCGGCGCGGCAAGCGGACCGCTAAGCGTGCGCAGCAATTTAAGTGCTACTGGATGATCAGGCATCCGGATACCGACCGTGTCGAAGCCCGGTGTAACGTTTTCCGCGATCACACCGGGCCTCTTATGGAAGACGAGCGTCAGCGGGCCAGGCCAAAATGCGTCCATCAGCTTGCCTGCGATTTCCGGCACATCTACCGCATAGTTATCCACATCTATTTTATTGCCAATATGTACGATGAGCGGGTTGTCGGACGGGCGCCCCTTCGCTTCGAAGATCCGCTGCACGGCAACCGCATCCGTCGCAAGCGCTCCGAGGCCATACACCGTTTCGGTCGGGAACGCGACAACGCCTCCACTTTTCAAAATATCCACAGCTTGTTGATAACTAACTGAGTTATCCATATCGTTATCCACTGAAAGAATTTCAGTTTCCAAGGTTTAAACCCCCATTTATACACAGTTTCGCACACTTATCCACAATTGTAAGTGGATAACTTTATTCAAACAACGACTTTATCCACTCCCAAACGAAGAAAGTGACCTTTTCATCGTCTGATTCTTCCACATCTTTGTCAGGAAAACAGACTCTCGGGAATAAAGAACACCACCAATTATCCCCTCGCCCACTGCCGATTTTTAAAATATACGCGTCATACGGCGCTTGAGGCGTGATGACCAAACCGGAACGCTTCGGCGGGAACAGGGCTGCCGTCCGTTCAAAGCTTACATCCTGTCCATCCGCCATCGATTGCGCGATCTGTAGAACGGTCGCTTCTATCGCTTTCAAATTATCCACAATTTCGGATTTCGACTCTGCTTGCGAAATCGCTTGATTGATCATCGGCTCGATAACTAGCCGGATTTCTTCCTTCAAGTTCTGGTCAGCAGGCGCATTTGAATGCGCAAGGATCCGGAATCTGATCTCCTCTTCCTGTTCAGCCTGCCCCGTAAATAACAGCAACGCGGATTGGATGAGGAATAGCACGAGAATGAACTCGACTACCGCCATCAAACGATCCATTCGCTTATTTGGTTTTAGATTCATAATTTCATAGTCTTGCAACATATCGATCCCCTCCTGACCACATTGTCGCCAGGGTTACGGGGTTTTATTCACCAATCTCGCAAAATATCATTCGATCTTTTCCGTTCACGTCTTTTACGATAGAAACCCGCGCGTCCGGAAACGCCTTCTGGAACAATTCGCTCACTTGTGATCCCTGAAGATAGCCGATCTCGACACCGATGAGCGATCGATTTTCCATAAGCGGCGGCAATTCTTGCGCAAGCTTCTTATAGAAGAAAAGCCCGTCATCATCCGCGAAAAGTGCATTATGCGGCTCGAAATCGACCACAGTGCGCGACATCTCTTGCGATTCTTCCACGGCGATATACGGGGGATTCGACAGGACGACGTCCCATTTTTCCGTTTTTATCGGCTCCGTCAGATTGCCGAGCCGGAAATCGACTTCGACTTCGTTCAGCTCCGCATTGCGCTTCGCGACTTTGAGAGCCGCTTCACTGATGTCCGTCGCCGTGACAAGCGCTTCGGGCCGTTCTTTTTTGAAGGCAATCGCGATCGCGCCGCTCCCTGTACCGATATCCGCCACGCGGCATTTTCCAGGAATCCTGCGGCTCCGTTCGAGTGCGCCGAGGACGAGCTCCTCCGTTTCAGGGCGCGGGATGAGCACATGTTCATTCACTTCGAACGACAGTCCGTAAAACTGTTCCGTGCCGATAATATGCTGGACGGGCTTGCCTGTAAGCAGGTCCTCGGTTTTATTCCAGAAAGCGGTTTGTTGTTCAGGCGTGAGCGGTTCTCGCAAGTCCGCGAGTAACGCGGCGCCGGATTTTTTTGTGACATGCTCCATGAGCAGCTGCGCGGCATGCGCGTCCAAGTCTTTTGAATCGAGAAGGGATTTCGCTTTATTTAAAGCTTTATATATTTGTTCAGTCATTCTGATCCAAGCTTTCCAACCGTCTTGCCTGGTCCTCGACGTTGAGTGCGTCAATCACTTCATCGAGCTTCCCTTCGATGATCTGGTCGAGCTTTTGGATCGTGAGCCCGATCCGATGATCCGTCACGCGGTTTTGCGGGAAGTTGTATGTGCGGATCCGTTCGGAACGGTCGCCCGTCCCGACAGCGGATTTCCGCTTTTCGTCGTATTCGGCTTGCGCTTCCTGCATGAATTTATCGTAAATGCGGGCGCGCAGGACTTTCATCGCCTTCTCTTTGTTTTTGATCTGCGATTTTTCATCCTGGCACGAGACGGTGATCCCTGTCGGTAAATGCGTCAAGCGGACGGCAGACATTGTCGTGTTGACGGATTGCCCACCCGGTCCGGAAGATGCAAATGTGTCGGTGCGGATGTCCTTATCGTGGATGTCGATTTCGACTTCCTCCGCTTCCGGCAGCACCGCGACAGTGGCGGTCGACGTATGGATCCGGCCGCCCGATTCAGTTTCCGGTACACGCTGTACACGATGCGCGCCGTTTTCATATTTAAGTTTGGAATACGCGCCATTCCCGTTGATCATAAAAATGATTTCCTTGAAGCCGCCAAGTTCCGTCGGCGAGGAATCCATCACTTCGACTTTCCAATGGTTCATTTCCGCGAACCGGCTGTACATCCTGTACAAGTTCCCCGCAAACAGCGCCGCTTCGTCGCCTCCCGCCGCCCCGCGGATTTCCATGATGACGTTCTTATCATCGTTCGGATCCTTCGGGACAAGCAATAGCTTCAGTCGCTTTTCAAGCGCTTCGATCTGATCATCGAGCTCGTCGAGTTCCATTTTGACAAGTTCTTTCATTTCATTGTCCAAATGCTCTTCCAACATTTCCTTCGCATTGTCATACTGCTTTGTTGCGCTTTTATATTCGCGGTACGCATCGACGGTATCCTGTAAATCGGACTGCTCCTTCGAATACGTCCGCAGCTTAGTCATATCACTCACAATATCCGGATCACTCAGCAATTCATTTAATCGCTCATATCGATCCTCAACGGCTTGAAGCCTTTCAAACATAGTCATTGCACCTCTTCGTCCTCAGTCTTTTGTATGTTTATTGTACGGGAATAAGGCGCTGAAATACAGTGATTTCTTTGAGGGGGTGGTATGATTTGGACGCGGGGCGGCTTGTTTTGGGCGCGCGGTGGATCGCTTTAGGCGCGGAGCGACTTGCTTTAGGCGCGCGGTGGATTGCTTTGGGCGCGAAGCGGCTTGCTTTAGGCGCACGGTGGATTGCTTTGGGCGCGAAGCGGATTGCTTTAGGCGCGCGGCGGATTGCTTTAAGCGCGGAGCGAAAGATCAAGCATGACGCGATTTAAAAAATGCTTTTGACAAAGCGTTCGAGCAATCACCTTATGTAAAAAGCTGTCCTGCGTCTACCTTTCATGACAAGACCTGTCTTCTTCAAAATCCTTTTAGCAACATCTTGATTTTGAATACCCGAAAACGAACGAAATTGACGATTGGTAATACCGCTGTCCATTATATAGAACCAATCATCGATAAGAGGCAGATGACAATCAGCTGCCTGATAAGTACAGCCGTGACAACGCCATTTCTTCTGGAACCACTTCATTCCGTTTAGTTTGCATTCTGGACAAATCACACCTGGGATTATATCTTCCTTGGCTATGTTTAACGTCTTTGTCAAAGGAAATGGATTATATTCCTGGTGTGAATCCACAATATCGCGGGCAATATTTCTGATGTTATTTCTACTCAATATTTCATCAGTGGCTGCCATGTTATACAACCTGATCGGGATTTCATGAGTGAATAAAATATCAGTATTTATTTCTTCTTCGATAAACAATTCGTTCGTGTAGGCCAGTCCAATCATTCCTTTTATAGGACAATCCAGCCCTCTCTCCTTTAACCATCTGTCCATGAATATCATTTTACGTTCAAGCTCGATGATTGGACTTTGAATAATTTTCCTTTCTCCTTTGATTTCCTGAATGAACTGCGTTGGGCTTGCTTTGACAGTGAGTTTTCCACCAAGATTTTTAATTTCGAAGATGATAATTTTGTCTGGCTGAATCAGCACTGAATCCATTTGAAAGTAAATTCCATTGTATAGAAGGCAAATATCATGGATTAAGCCGAATGGATAGTTTGGTCGAAATTCATTTATATGTTTGTCAAAATTCAATTCACCCCCGAATCCAGCTTTTCTTTTTCTAAGATCTTCCTCGATTTTTGAATATTGCTCGTGGTTGGTAGGCAGCCTGTTGATTAATGACTGTAAGCCTAGCAAGGATAACGGTTCGCTCCGTTTTTTCAGTAACATTTCATCACCTCAGAAGCATTGTATCAGTAATGAAATATTTCAAAATGAGAGGAAATTTTAATATCCGTCGGATAACCAGTTTAAATTTCATTTTTGGAGCCGAAATCGCATTTAAAATATTTTTTTTGAATTTGCTTCGACTACTATCATGAGCGCGGACACTCCCACTTTAAACGCGGGAACGCCCGCTTTGAGTGCCGCATGCCGCTTCACTTAAAAACGTCTACATATTTTTCCGCTGTCCTAATTTCGATCGTTAAAAAATCCTTGCCATAAATAGCTTTGATAAGGAATGGAGCGTTCGCAGTATTTCGGAATCTGAAGTCCAGGCCGCCGTAGGAGACGGTTGCATCTCTGCCTTTCGGGACGTAGCCGATATCTAATGAATGATGGTGTCGTTCGATGTATTTCACCGGAAGTTGATCGACGGCGTTGAATAGGGTTGAGGATGTTTGGCAAATTCCCCCGCCGATTCCCATGACACGTTTTTTGTTGATGATCTCGGGGGCCGGCTGGTACCCGTTCGCTTCGTCTCGTGGTCCGACGACGGTGTTGAAGGAAAATTGATCTCCCTTGCCGACGATGATTTTATTAATCGCAGCAGCGGAGAGTTCTATGTTTTTATTCCTGCCTGCGTCCGTCGGGTTGAAGTAGGTCGTATATGAAGCGATTGCAACTTCCTCCAAATGAGGGATGTCTTCGGAATCGTAGCCACTCTCCAATATGTCGATCGGCAGTTCAATCGTACCCCCTGAAGCCGACGCTTCCATTATCCGCTCCACTAATACGCTTTCACGCAATAGGATTAGCGGGTTGCCTTTGATGAGATTGCCATGTTCGTCCAATCTGTCGAGCACCATCCGTTGGTCGTATCCAGCTTTTCCATCGATTCCGCGCGCGAGCTCTTTTGCAAATTGCTCGATTTTCACTATGTACGCTGCGATGTCCATTTCATAGCCTAGATCGATTGGGGTTAATGTGTGGATCAGTTTATTGGACGTCGGGTCAATGATGTTGATAACTGGGATCGGTGCCGGTATGATTTCCGTTTGGCCAACCGGTTGCTTCGTCGATTCTGTTTGCTTTGGGGGTTCTTGTTGTTCTGTAGGTTTAGCTGCGGGTGTTTCCGCACTATCTGTCTGTTGTTCGGACGCCGACTGTTGTTGACAGCCGAGCATTCCGACTGAGCATAAGAGAACAAGGAGAACAAGCCATTTTTTCATTTCATCCACCTCCTGTATTACTAGTGTTGCCATTAGCCATAGTATTCAACGGAAGTGGATAGTGTGTTGGTATTATTCCTGTGAATAAAAAACAGCATGGAGCTTGTCCATGCTGTCTGTTCGGTATTAGTTAACTGCCACGTTGGCGGTAACGCCGTTAGGGACTTCGTGGTGCATGCGGCATCTTGCTTCGTATGCTTCGGATGCGCCGACGAGGATGATCGGATCGTCGTAGCCGGCGGGTTGTCCGTTTATGAGACGTTGTGTACGGCTGGCGGGTGATCCGCAGACGGTGCAGACCGCTTGCAGTTTTGTGACGTTTTCCGCTACGGCCATAAGCTGCGGCATCGGCCCGAATGGCTCACCGCGGAAATCCTGGTCAAGTCCTGCCACAATGACGCGGAATCCGCGATCCGCTAATTCCATAACTACATCGACGATGCCCTCATCGAAAAATTGAGCTTCATCAATGGCAATGATATCGTAAGCGTCTTTCACGAATTGCTCAATCTGAGTCGATTCGGCAACGGGTGTAGCAATCACTGTCGTTCCGTTATGACTGACGACCGCTTCCTCGCTGTATCGATCGTCGATTTCCGGCTTGAACACCGCGATTTTCTGTTTCGCAAATTGTGCGCGGCGCACACGTCGGATCAATTCCTCCGATTTCCCTGAAAACATACTGCCACAAATCACTTCTATCCAGCCGCCTTGCATTGTTACGTACATGTTGGTTCCCCTTTCAATAATCGCTCTATGTAAATGTGTTTTTTTCATTGTTGGAATGTCTATCATACATCAAAAAACCGTGGAAAGGACGTCTTTTATTTCATGTCAGGATATGTTATGGAAGGATGTATTGGACGCGGAGCACACCGCTTTGGACGCAGTATGCTTCAGTTGTCGCGCCGAATTGGTTTTTACAAATAAAGGGGTTAATTTAAAATGATTTCTATTTGTTTTATTCCCAAATTGAAAACCCGCCAAACAATGTTGGCGGGTTGGAAGGTTCTTATTCTTGTCCTTCTTCTTTGAAGCCGTACTTCTTGTTGAAGCGGTCGATACGTCCGTCCGCAGAAGCGAATTTTTGGCGTCCAGTGTAGAATGGGTGGCATTCCGAGCAAACTTCTACGCGGATTTCCTCTTTTACAGATCCTGTTTCGAATGTGTTTCCACATGAACAAGTAACTTTTGCAAGTTTGTAGTTAGGATGAATTCCTGCTCTCATCGGTCTCTCTCCTCTCGCCCTGAACCATCTGGAACAGAGTATTATTGTAAGGTATTGCATAAGACTGATGCCTTACACGGTCCGTATATGTCAACCGCATATGCAGCAGATGGTCATGAACCATACTCAAGAATTATAACAAATCTGTACTGTATGTGCAACAGTTTTATTTCGAGTGTTTACCGTAATTTTCCGCTACAGGCGGATGCTTTCCGCGGGCACGGCTTCAGCCGCTTCCCTCGCTTCGCTCAGTCCAGGGTCTTCAGCTCGCGCTGTTCCCGCAGGAGTGGTCGCCTTCCACTCTAATCAACTTGCGTTCGCTTAAATATAGTAATTATAGAACAATTACAGTAGTCCCTTCCCATTGCGATGAGCTTTCATTTCTTCATTGAGCTTGTCGAAGAATTCCTCGTTGGATTTCGATTGTCGCAGTTTTTTCAGGAAGCGTTCTGCGAAGTCGTGAGCGTCCGAAAATGTTTTTCGGATTGCCCAAAGTTTTTCCAACTGGTCGCTCGGGAGAAGAAGTTCCTCTTTCCGAGTTCCGGAGCGTCGGATGTCGAGCGCAGGGAAAATACGGCGTTCTGCGAGGCTGCGGTCGAGATGCAGTTCCATATTGCCTGTCCCTTTGAATTCCTCGTAGATGACTTCATCCATACGCGAGCCTGTGTCGATCAAAGCGGTTGCGAGAATCGTCAAGCTGCCGCCTTCCTCGAGATTCCGCGCTGCGCCGAAGAACCGCTTCGGACGGTGGAATGCAGCTGGATCGATACCGCCTGACAGTGTACGGCCGCTTGGCGGGATGACAAGGTTATAGGCGCGAGCAAGTCTCGTGATGGAATCCATTAGAATGACAACGTCGCGTTTATGTTCAACTAAGCGCATCGCTCGCTCCAAGACGAGTTCAGCGACTTTCACATGGTTTTCCGGTACTTCGTCGAATGTCGAGCTGACGACATCGGCATTGACGGAACGTTCGATGTCCGTCACTTCCTCAGGACGCTCGTCGATTAGGAGGACGATCAGTTCCGCTTCGGGATGATTCGTCGTGATCGCATTGGCGATTTCCTTCAATAGCATTGTTTTACCCGCTTTCGGCGGCGCGACGATAAGTCCACGTTGACCGAATCCGACTGGCGACACCAGATCCATAATGCGGGTCGACAGTTTCTGCGGTACTGTTTCGAGTTTAATATGACGGTCCGGGTAAAGCGGCGTGAGTCCCGGGAAGTGGACGCGTTCCCGTGCAACTTCCGGATTTTCGCCGTTGACGGCTTCCACTTGCAAGAGGCCGTAATAGCGTTCGTTCTCTTTCGGCGGACGCACTTTCCCAGTCACCTTGTCCCCGTTCCGCAGATCGAATCGTCTGATTTGGGAAGCGGAGATGTAGATGTCTTCAGAGCTCGGCGAGTAGTTGATTGGACGGAGGAATCCGTATCCTTCCGATTGGATGATTTCAAGTACGCCTTCCATGAAGAAGAAACCTTCCTGTTCGGCACGAGTTTTTAGGATGGCGAAGATCAGTTCTTTTTTTGTCAGTTTGCTGTAATAGGAGATTTTGAATTCCTTTGCAAGCTCATATAACTCTTTCAGTGTCATATTTTCCAAGCTGGCGATTGTTAGAATTGACATAGTATCGTAAACTCCACTCTTTATTTGATTTTCGTTTGTTAGGGTTTGTTTTCAATCGGGTAGGTGAATCGGACAATAGAAGGATGCCCGGCGGATTGCCGGGCGATGAGGCTTGCTATTATTAATTCAAATAAAAATATAATTAGTCTTCCATTACCAAGTTCGGTTTTTTCTTCAAGCTGTGGCGTCCTTCTACGAAACGGATTGTTCCGGATTTGGAGCGCATGACGAGTGAGTGGGTTTCGCTGTAGCCGCCTTTGAATTGGACGCCGCGCAGCAGTTCGCCGTCTGTCACTCCGGTTGCAGCGAAGATGGCGTCATCGCCTTTTACAAGATCATCCATATAGAGGACTTTGGAGACGTCAATTCCCATTTTTTCGCAGCGCAGGCGCTCTTCTTCATTTGAAGGGACGAGACGGCCTTGGATTTCCCCGCCGAGGCATTTGAGTCCGACTGCGGCGATGACGCCTTCAGGAGCTCCGCCGATACCGAACATAATATCAACGCCTGTGTCATCGAATGCTGTATTGATAGCACCCGCCACGTCTCCATCGTCGATAAGTTTGATACGCGCGCCGGTTGCTCTGATTTCTTCAATTATTTTAGAATGGCGTTCACGGTTCAGGACAGTTGCCACAACTTCATCGATTGATTTGTTTTTCGCTTTGGCGACAGCATGCAGGTTATCCGTGACGGATGCGTCGATGTTGATTTTGCCAACCGCTTCAGGTCCGACTGCGATTTTATTCATGTACATGTCAGGTGCGTTGAGGAGGTTCCCTTTGTCCGCAATTGCGATGACCGCGAGTGCATTCCAGCCTCCTGATGCGACGATGTTCGTACCTTCCACCGGATCTACTGCAACGTCCACTTCCGGACCTTGGCCCGTTCCGAGCTCTTCTCCGATATAAAGCATCGGCGCTTCATCCATTTCGCCTTCGCCGATAACGACGACCCCTTGCATCGGGATCGTATCGAACACAGTACGCATCGCTTCCGTCGCAGCGTCATCCGCTTCGTTTTTCAAACCGCGCCCCATCCAGCGAGCAGCCGATACAGCCGCTGCCTCTGTTACACGTACTAATTCCATCGATAAACTGCGTTCCATTATGATTGTTCCTCCCGTTTAGCGCATTTCAATATATAGTCTCAAATAAACGCTTTTCATTGTCTAGCTTCAGGCGCTAGACGGGTGCCTTAATTTCTGCAAAAACAGCAGAAATACGACAAATCGAACCCTTCGCAGTCCGATTCGCTGTAAGTTTCGTTACTAGTATAACATAAGCAACGTTTCACATTAATCAGTGATGGTCGCTTTTTCAGGTACCGTCTCTTTTCGGATATCCGCCCCAATGCCGCGGAGTTTCTCGATAAGATCACTGTAGCCACGTTCGATATGTTGAATTTCCTGGATTTCGGTTTCGCCGTCAGCAAGCAGTCCCGCGATGACGAGAGCCGCCCCTGCGCGCAGGTCTGATGCACGGACGGTCGCCGCTTGTAGTGGCGTAGGACCTGATAGAATGACAGATTGCCCCTCCACTTTTCCGTCGGCATTCATCCGCCGTAGTTCGTCTATTTGCTTGAAACGCGCGGAATAGATCGTGTCTGAAATGACGGAGGAGCCGTTCGCCTGCGTCAATAGTACGGAAAATGGCTGTTGAAGATCTGTCGGGAATCCAGGGTAGACGAGTGTCTTTACGTCCACCGCCAGCAGATTCTCCGATTTCGGAATGAAAATATGCTCTTCCCTTTCTTCTATCTTAACGCCCATCTCACGCAGTTTTGCGGTCAACGCTTCGACGTGGAAAGGGATGACGTTGTCGATTGTAACGCCATCTCCGACTGCCGCCGCCATGATCATGAACGTGCCTGCCTCGATCCTGTCCGGAATGATCGTATGCTTCGTTCCATGCAGCCGATCGACTCCTTCGATACGTATGACATTCGTTCCAGCACCTTTGATGTTTGCCCCCATATTCGAAAGCAATGTGGCGACGTCGATAATTTCGGGTTCTTTCGCTGCGTTTTCAATGATTGTCCGCCCTTTGGCACGGACCGCCGCAAGCATGATGTTAATTGTCGCGCCGACAGAAACGACGTCCAGATAGATTTTGGCACCGCGTAATTCATCGGCCCGCAAATAGATGGCGCCGTGTTCGTTCGTCACTTTTGCGCCTAAAGCTTCAAAGCCCTTGATGTGCTGATCAATCGGACGGGGACCAAGATGGCAACCGCCCGGGAGTCCTATAGCCGCATGCTTAAATCGGCCGAGCATGGCGCCCATCATGTAATACGATGCTCTCAGTTTTTTCACATTGCCGTTCGGAAGTGGCATAGCGACCATTTCCGACGGATCGATCGTCATCTTACCTGACTCGAATTCGACTTTCCCGCCAATGTCTTCAAGTAGTGCTTGGAGAGTGAGGACATCCGAGATTTCCGGAAGTCCGTCGATCGTGACAGGCGAATCTGCCAAGATGGAAGCCGGGATTAACGCAACGGCACTGTTTTTCGCACCGCTTACTTTTATCGTTCCACGTAGAGGATTGCCGCCTCTGATTTTATAAACGTCCATTTCAGTCTCCTTTAGGCGTTTCACTTGTTCTTTCTTGATTCCCAATCTTCGAGGAATTGCTGGATGCCTTTGTCGGTTAACGGATGGTTGAATAATTGCTTGAGCACGTTGAATGGTGTCGTCGAGATATGCGCTCCTGCAAGTGCCGCGTCTGTAATATGCTGCGGGCTGCGGATCGACGCTGCGATGATTTGCGTATCCATGTCATGAATTGTGAAGATATCCGCGATTGTGCTGATCAGTTGGATTCCTTCTTGACCGATATCATCAAGTCTGCCGAGGAATGGGGAAACATATGTGGCTCCAGCGCGTGCAGCAAGTAATGCTTGGTTGGCACTGAAAATGAGGGTCACGTTTGTTTTGATGCCTTCTTGAGCGAATACGGAGCACGCTTTCAGACCTTCCGGCGTCATTGGTAGTTTCACTGTGATGTTCGGCGCGATTTTCGCAAGCTCGCGTCCTTCTTCGATCATTCCTTCCGCGTCGAGTGCAATGACTTCCGCGCTGACTGAACCGGGTACGAGTGATGTGATTTCGCGCAGGCGGTCGTGGAATGAAATATTTTCTTTCGCAACTAAAGATGGGTTTGTTGTTACACCGGAGATGATTCCCCAGCTATGTGCTTCTTTGATTTCTTCGAAGTTTGCCGTATCGATGAAAAATTTCATGTGTATAGTTCCTCCTCTTATGAATGGAAAAGAAGGAGAATGCATCTTGGTTTTCGATGCTTCTCCTATTTGTATGTCAAGATAACGCAGTTGATTTCCGTTCCGGGCGGACGTTTTCCGGGGGGCGGGCGGTGAGTCAATCGAACAGCGAAGGGTTCGATTTGCCGTATTTCTGCGCTCTTTGCAGAAATTAAGGCATCCTGCTCCCGTAGGGTCGCAAAAAATACTGCTCGCAACGCTGCGCTTGTGCTCGCAAAAGCCGTTCTTCGTGACGGCTTTCACAGGAGTCGCCGCCTTTCGCTTCAATCAATATACTCTCACATCTTCTTTTAAATCTAACTATTATTAATTATGCTTTTCCTGAGCTGCCGAATTCACGCATTTTGCTGATGACTGATTTTTTGATAGCGTCGCGCATTGGTGCCAAGTATTTACGTGGATCGTAGACGTCCTGGTCTGCGTTCAATGTTTCGCGGACGGCTTTCGTACCTTCGATTTGATTTTCGGTATTGACGTTGATTTTAGCAGTTCCAAGCGAGATGGCGCGTTGGATATCCTTTGTCGGGATGCCCGTTCCGCCATGGAGGACTAGTGGAAGGTCTGACTGGCTTGAGATTTCTTCCATTTCCTTGAATCCTAGGTTCGGCTCGCCTTTGTAAGGGCCGTGAACCGATCCAAGGGCCGGTGCCAAGCAGTCGATATCCGTGTTGTCGACAAGTTCCTTGCATTCTGCCGGGTCCGCGTAAATGACTCCGTCAGCGATGACGTCGTCTTCCTGCCCGCCGACTACACCGAGTTCAGCTTCAACGGATACACCTTTTGAATGGGCGTATTCCACAACTTCTTTCGTGATTTCAATGTTTTCTGCAAGAGGTTTGGAAGATGCGTCAATCATGACGGATGTGAAGCCCGCGTCAATCGCCTCTTTACATTTTTCGAAACTGGATCCGTGGTCCAGATGGATAGCGACAGGTACGGTGATGTTGTAATCATGCATCAACCCTTTTACCATGTTGACGACTGTTGTAAACCCGCCCATATAGCGTGCTGCACCTTCGGAAACACCGAGTATCACCGGCGAACTCTCTTCTTGCGCCGCTTGCAGGATCGCTTGCGTGTATTCAAGGTTGTTCAAGTTGAACTGACCGATTGCATATCCTTCTTTTTTTCCTTTGATCATCATTTCTTTCATTGAAACAAGTGCCATTGCATTAGCCTCCTCGGATCGTCGAGATGAATTTATTGTTTGAATCGATATTTACCTCTTTTATCATAACAAAAACAGACAGTATTTACTACTGTCTGGGTTGTGGCAGCGGCGCGTCATCGTTTCTGTATATTTATTATTCTCCACGATGTAAAATTTCTTTGACCGCGTCTCTCACTTCATAAATGTTGAATGGTTTCGTAAAGTACTTCTCTGCCCCGTTTTTAATTGCCTCTTCCGTCAGTTCGACTTCCCCGTAGGCTGTCATCATGATGACAGGAATCTGGGGCCAGTCTTTCTTCAGCCTTTTTAGCACTTCCACTCCGTCGATACCCGGCATCTTCATGTCCAGTAATACACAATCGGGTTCTTTCTCGGTAATCAATTGGAGAGCTTCAGCGCCATTTGCGGCCAACCTCGCTTCAAACCCCTCTTTAGTGAATACCTCATTTAATAAAAGTCGTATTCCGGCTTGATCATCGACGATTAGCAAACTCTTCAAAAGGCCCACCCCTTTTTTATTTATTGACCCAATAGTTATCAATTTGACAAAAAGTCTGAAAACCCTCTTTTTTTTAATTATTATTGCAAAATTGTTTTAATTCGAGAGACCGTACTGGAAAACTTGGTTTTATTCCCGGGAGAAAATATAATGGGAAACGAGGTGGTTAAGATGAAAATATTGACGACACAAATCGGCGGGCTCGTGCAGCGTGCCGGTTCAAATAATGAAGAGGCTGTCGAGGAGACGGCACGGCTGTTGGCCCAGGCGACGATCGGAGAAGGACGTGTCATTTTCGCTGGTTTCGATGAAATGGAAGCGGTCGGGTTGAACGCGGTCTTTGCTGCGGAACCGTTTCGTGGCGCAGTCCGTCATGAACAAGAGATGGAAATCCATTCTGCGGACAGGGTTTGGCTATTTGCCCGTTCAGCAACGGATGAACGAGCACTCCAGTTCGCGCGTGTGCTTGCGGAGAAATTCATTCCATTCGCGGTTGTTGCAGGCGAGAAGGCGACGGAGGACAATGAGCTGGTGGATTTGGCATATACGTATATGTCGACCGGCGTCGTGAGAGGGATTTTACCGGGTGAGGATATTGGCAGCCGGATCGTCCAGCCGAATTTATTGGCCACGCTCTTTTTGTACGAGGCGGTCAAGATTGCGTATGACGAGATGGTGAGTGAAGAAGAGTAAGCCGGAGTGTTTTTAGCGGTTGTGGGGGTTTATGATCACTTGGAGAGGGTTATGATCACTTTTCAAAAACAAAAACAGAAACCATCAGTTCATGATGGTTTCTGTTTTTTATTATTGACTATTACCCTTGATGCGTCAGCGCTGCGCGAATGAATTCGCGGATGAGCGGTGTTGGGCGGGTTGGACGTGATGCGAATTCTGGATGGAATTGAGTTCCGATGAAGAACGGGTGGTCCTTCAACTCAATGATTTCCACTAGATGGCCGTCCGGGCTTTCCCCTGCCACGATCATGCCGGCGTTTTCGAATTGCTCACGATAGATGTTGTTGAATTCGAAACGGTGGCGGTGGCGTTCGTATACCAATTCGTCGTTATACGCTTCTTGTGCTTTCGTGCCTTCCTTCAATTTGCAAGGATGCGCGCCGAGTCTCATACCCCCGGACGCCTGATCGATTTCTGCACGATCTTCGAAATCGCGGTTGTTTTCGATGACTGCGTTTTCCGTTTCACTATCGAATTCGACGGAATGTGCGTCTTTTATTCCAAGAACGTCACGAGCGAATTCTACTGCTGCAAGCTGCATGCCAAGGCCAACGCCGAAGAACGGAACGCCGTTTTCACGCGCATAGCTGATCGCTTCCATTTTGCCTTCGATGCCACGGTCTCCGAAGCCTCCTGGAACGAAGATACCATCTGCATCTTTCAAGATTTCCTCAGCGTTTTCCTTCGTCACTTCTTCGGAATTAATCCAATCAATTTCGATATCCGTATCGAATTCGTAGCCCGCATGTCGGAATGCTTCCACTCCTGAAATATAAGCATCTTGCAGCTCAACGTATTTACCGACGAGCGCAATCTTCACTTTCCGCGATAGATTTCTGACGCGGTTCACGAGCTCTTCAATTTCCGTCAAATCCGGTTCCTTCGTTTCGAGACCGAGGAAATCGACGACGATCTTGTCCATGTTTTGCGCGTGCAGTCGGATCGGAACTTCGTATAATGTCTCTGCGTCAAGCGCTTCGATCACTTCTTCCGGCTTGATGTTGCAGAAGAGGGCGATTTTATCCTTCATTTCCTGCGGGACCGGATATTCGCTTCGGACGACGATCATATTCGGCTGGATGCCGAGACTGCGCAATTCCTTTACGCTATGCTGTGTCGGCTTTGTTTTCATTTCACCGGCAGCGTGCAAATACGGAATGAGTGTGTTGTGGATATACATGACATCATCTTTGCCAAGATCCGTCTTCATTTGACGGATTGCTTCAAGGTATGGAAGTGATTCGATATCGCCGACGCTTCCACCGATTTCGGTAATAACAACGTCTGCATTCGTTTCTTGGCCCGCCCGTTTGACGAGGCTTTTGATTTCATTCGTAATATGAGGGATGACTTGGACCGTCGCCCCTTTGTATTCGCCGCGGCGCTCTTTGCGCAGGACGGAGGAGTATACTTTCCCCATTGTAACGTTGGAGTATTTGTTCAACTTGATGTCGATGAACCGTTCATAGTGGCCGATGTCAAGATCGGTTTCAGCACCGTCTTCCGTCACGAAGACTTCACCGTGCTGGTATGGGCTCATCATACGTGGGTCTAAATTGATGTAAGGATCGAATTTTTGGTTTGTGACTTGCAGGCCTCTGCTTTTCAGAAGTCTTCCGAGGGATGCGGCATTGATTCCCTTTCCTAAAGATGAGACAACTCCGCCGGTTACAAAGATATATTTAGTCATCTATAGCTCCTCCTTTGTGTTAGGGGTTCGGTTGTAGGCAGTAAAATGCAAAAAACGCTCCACTGTAGTCTATCTACAAGAGGAGCGCTTATACACGGATTCATGTGTCCTTTTTCAAGGAGCCCAAATAGAAGCTTAAATCCTTAAACGTCCGAAGTCAAGTGGAAAGTATCAGAGAAGGTCCTCTTCTTCTTCGTCTTCCTCTTCTTCGTCTTCGTCGTCAATTTCCAATTCTTCGTCGGGAACGATTTCGAGGCCTTCTTCATCATCAATCAAATCTTCTTCGATTTCGATGATTTCCTCTTCCTCTTCCTCTTCATCCAACTCTTCTTCGTCTTCATCGAGTTCGTCGAAGCCTTCTGCAAACAACTCGTCCTCGTCGATTTCTTCCTCTTCCTCGTCATCCTCGTCCTCATCGTCATACGCTTTTTTCTTTTTCTTCTTGCGGACTTTGACGACAGGAGCCGTTTCTTCCTCAATCTGATCGACCGGATACCATTCGCGCAATCCCCATTGGTTATTGTTAATGGCAAGGAATCTTCCATCGATATTCATATCTGTGTAGAATTGGAGGAGCTTGTCCTTCATTTGCTTCTCCGACATTCCAGTCAATTCACGGATTTCATTCATTAGTTGTTCAAGTGTCAATGCTTCCCGTCGTTCCGTCAATACGGCAAAAGCGATATCGATCATCGATTCTTCCTGTAGTTCTTCTTTCGTCAATTCATGTAAATTCAAATTCATCGTACGCACGTCCTTTCTCTGAGCAAAAGCATACTTATCATTATATACAATGAAGTGCCTGTTATGCTACCATCTTCTACTCTTCTTGAAGCGTTGGAATTCTTTGACGCTAAGGATGCCAAGATAAAGTGCGGCGAGCAAGAAAGGAACAGCACCGTAACCTACACCGTATAAGGAAAAGATGAGGATGATGATCACTATGATAATTAATGCATGATGATACAGCTTCATCTCCTCACCTCTTTCCCTTTGTACTATTTATTATACGTGGAAGGAACAGGCAAAATCCACTTTTCATAATGATTTTTCGAAATGTTTTCACGGAATGGAATGCCGTGCAAAAAAGAACGCCCTCTTGCAAGAGCGTTCCCTTTCATTTCATTACATATTCCGGCGGTATTGGCCGCCCACTTCGTACAATGCATTCGTAATTTGGCCGAGGCTCGCGACTTTGACGGTTTCCATCAACTCTGCGAAGATGTTGCCGCCGGTCACAGCGACTTGCTGCAGTTTCCGCAAAGCTTCGTCTGCTGCATCGTCATGCCTCGATTGGAAGGCACGCAAGTTGGCGATCTGCGTCTCTTTCTCTTCCTTCGTCGCACGGGCGATTTCCATATTGTCGATGTCCTCTTCGGAAGGCGGGTTCGGGTTCAAGTACGTGTTGACGCCGATGATCGGCAGTTCGCCCGAGTGCTTCTTCATTTCGTAGAGCATCGATTCCTCTTGGATTTTGCCTCGCTGATACTGCGTCTCCATCGAGCCAAGCACGCCGCCGCGGTCGTTCAGGCGGTCGAATTCCTGGAGGACTGATTCTTCGACGAGGTCCGTCAGTTCTTCGATAATGAAAGATCCCTGGAGCGGGTTTTCATTTTTCGATAAACCATGTTCCTTCGTAATGATCATCTGAATCGCCATCGCGCGGCGCACCGATTCTTCCGTCGGCGTCGTTATCGCTTCGTCGTAGGCGTTCGTATGGAGCGAGTTGCAGTTGTCCTGCAATGCCATGAGCGCCTGCAGCGTCGTCCGGATGTCATTGAAGTCGATTTCCTGTGCATGCAGGCTTCGACCGGATGTCTGTACGTGATATTTCAGCTTCTGGCTGCGTTCGTTCGCGCCATATTTCTCGCGCATCGCGACCGCCCAGATACGTCTAGCAACTCTTCCGATGACCGTATATTCCGGATCCAAGCCGTTCGAGAAGAAGAACGATAGATTCGGAGCGAAATCATCGATGTTCATTCCACGGCTCAAATAATACTCGACATACGTAAAGCCGTTCGCGAGCGTGAACGCGAGCTGTGAAATCGGATTGGCTCCCGCTTCCGCGATATGATAGCCGGAAATCGAGACGGAGTAGTAGTTCCGGACTTTTTGGTCGATGAAATACTGTTGGATGTCGCCCATCATGCGGAGCGCGAATTCCGTCGAGAAGATGCACGTATTCTGCCCTTGGTCTTCCTTCAGAATATCCGCCTGCACCGTTCCGCGGACGACTTGGAGTGTCGCGTTGCGGACTTCCGTGAATTCCTCGACCGTCAGCACGCGGCCCAGTTCTTCTTCTTTCAATTTCACTTGCTGATCGACTGCCGTGTTCATGAACATCGCCAGGATGATCGGCGCGGGACCGTTGATCGTCATCGACACGGACGTGGATGGCGCGCATAGGTCAAAGCCGTCGTACAGCTTCTTCATGTCTTCGAGCGTACAGATGCTGACGCCGGATTCCCCTACTTTCCCATAAATATCCGGGCGCTCATCGGGATCTTCACCGTAAAGCGTCACTGAGTCGAATGCCGTCGACAGCCGTTTCGCGTCGTCATCTTTCGACAGATAATGGAAGCGGCGGTTCGTTCGTTCCGGCGTTCCTTCCCCTGCGAATTGGCGTTTCGGGTCCTCGCCTTCCCGCTTGAACGGGAAAACGCCAGCTGTGTATGGGAATGAACCCGGGACGTTCTCTTTGTACACCCAGCGAAGGATTTCACCGTAATCCTTGAATTTCGGCAAGGACACTTTCGGGATCTTCAACCCTGACAAACTTGTCGTCGTCAGTAGCGTACGAAGCTCTTTATCACGAATTTTCGTAATGAATTCATCGCCTGCATATGATTCTTTCAGAGTTTCCCAGTTGTTGAGAATCCGCTTTGATTCCGCAGAAAGTTCTTCGCGGACGCCATTTGCTAGAGATTCCAATGAAGCGGTAAGCGCGTTGTCAGTCAGTTTTTCATTCACAGCCTCAATCGCGCCTTCTAGTTGGAATAAACGGCGGGCAAGATCGACTTGCTGCGCGGATTTCTTATGGTAGTCGCGGATCGTGCTCGCTATTTCACGTAAATAATGGGTGCGGTCGGTCGGGATGATCACGTTCTGCTTCTGCGTTTTCACAAAATCGGTATAAGACGTCTCCCAATCGAGACCGCATTTTTCATTCAACTTCGAAACGAGCGCAGCGAACAGTGAATTCGTCCCTTTGTCGTTGAATTGGCTCGCGATCGTGCCGTAGACAGGCATCGTGTCGAGATCTTTATCGAACAGGAGATGGCTCCGTTGGTATTGCTTCTGCACTTGGCTGAGCGCGTCCTCAGATCCTTTCCGCTCGAATTTATTGATGACGATCAGGTCTGCGAAGTCGATCATATCGATCTTCTCAAGCTGCGTCGGCGCACCGAACTCGCTCGTCATGACGTACATCGATACGTCGGACACTTCCGTGATTTGAGCGTCACCTTGCCCAATTCCGCTCGTCTCGACGATGATCAGATCGAAGCCTGCCGTTTTTACGACGTCGAGAACGTCCTTGATAGCACCAGATAATTCGGAGCGCGATCCACGTGTCGCGAGGCTTCGCATGAACACACGTTTATTGAAGATCGCGTTCATCCGGATCCGGTCGCCGAGCAGCGCGCCGCCCGTCTTCTGCTTCGTCGGGTCGATGGACAGGATAGCGACTTTCTTATCCGGTAATTCACGTAGGAAACGGCGGATCAGCTCATCCGTGAGTGAAGACTTCCCTGCTCCCCCCGTGCCTGTGATTCCGAGGACAGGCGTATTTTTCGAGAGTTCCCTAGCTTTTTCTATTAGTTTAATCGCGGCCGGGTTTTCCTTGTTATACATCTCTTCCGCGTACGTAATCAGGTTGGCAAGCACCTCAGGATTGTCAGTACCCACTTTCTCGAGATTCGCCATCTCATCTTCCACTTCGGTAAGGAAATCGCATTCCTCCACCATCCGGTTAATCATCCCTTGCAGCCCCATCTTACGGCCATCCTCCGGTGAGAAGATCCAAGCGATGCCGTAATCATGCAATTCCTTAATTTCCTTCGGCAAGATGACGCCGCCACCACCGCCGTAAATCCGGATATGCGGAGCCCCTCGTTCTTGTAAAAGATCGTGCATATATTTGAAATACTCAACATGCCCGCCCTGGTAAGAGGAAATGGCAATCCCTTGCACATCCTCCTGAATCGCAGCATTCACAACCTCCTCGACAGACCGGTTATGCCCAAGGTGGATCACTTCCGCCCCCGTCGACTGCAAAATACGGCGCATAATATTAATCGATGCGTCATGCCCATCAAATAAACTCGACGCCGTCACAAAACGAACATGATGCCTCGGCTTATAAATCTCAGGTTTAGAAATCTCTACAGTAGTAGTCATCCAACACACACCCCTCAACTCTTTTATGGTGCTACTTCTTTTGCGGTGCCCTTTTGTGGTGCCTCTCTTGTGGTGCCTGTGCAGCACACTATTCAGTTTATTAACTACAATTGTATAAAACAGAACTGACAAGGCGGCTGTAACGGTCATTTATACATTCACCGTTGTATGATTATACATTTAGGAGAATAATGTGTTGTACACAGGCACCGGCACAATTCAGTCTATTAACTACAATTGTATATTTCTTAAACTGAAACGTTATTGCTATGGGAATCTACCTACAAACAACTGTATTTACATACAGTTCGGTGAATTGTCATAAATGCACCACGCACAGGCACCCACACAATTTATTGGTTCTTCACGATTCCCTTGAATAGTTGGTCTGTCTGAGTGCTGATGAATTGTTCGATGGTGTAGGTGTCGCGCAATGCCCATCTGCGGAAAGCCCACATTTGTCCTTGGACGACGACGTGGTGAGCCGCCATATCGACTTCTTCCTCACCGATGCGCAGTTCGCCTGATCGGACGCATGCTTGCAGCAAGTTCTTAAATAAGGCGACCATTTCCATCTCTTTCTTCAGGACGTATTGAAGCGCATCCTTCGGCAATGACTTCGATTCCTGGTACATGACAACGAATTCGTCCGACATATCGTCAATCAGGTGGAAATACGAATCGATCGCCATCCGCAACCCTTCGACATTTCCTTCCTGGTCCATCAATGTAGACAGGCGGCTCTGCACTTCATTATAAATGCTGTCGCAGACGAGATAGAGGACGTCCTCCTTCGTCCGGATGTATTCATAGAGTGTGCCGATACTGAAGCCCGCCGCTTTGGCGATCTCCCTCGTCGTCGCCCGGTGGAATCCTTTTTCCTTGAAGAGTTGGACCGCTCCATCGATGATCTGCTTGCGCCTCTTTTCAATCAGGCTTTCATCTTTGACCGACGATTTCACTTCGCGTTTCGCTTGCATAGTGCACCCCCGATTATTTTGTGAGCATGCGGGAGATGACGAGGCGTTGGATTTCCTGCGTTCCTTCGTAGATTTGGGTAATCTTCGCGTCACGCATGAATCGCTCGACCGGATAATCCTTCGTATAGCCGTATCCGCCATACACTTGAACCGCTTCCGTCGTCACTTTCATCGCCGTATCCCCTGCCATCAGTTTCGCCATCGCGGATGCTTTTCCATACGATAAGTCGTTCGACTCGAGCCAAGCAGCTTGGTATGTGAGTAAGCGGGAAGCTTCCGTCGCCGTCGCCATGTCCGCAAGTTTGAAGCCGACACCTTGGTTCGCCGCGATCGGCTTGCCGAACTGAACGCGTTCTTTCGCATAATCGACCGCCGCATCAAGCGCACCTTGGGCAATGCCGACCGCTTGCGCAGCAATCCCGTTACGGCCGCCATCCAATGTCTTCATTGCGATAATAAAACCTTCACCTTCCGCGCCTAACATGTTCTCCTTTGGCACATGGCAGTTGTCAAACATGATTTCCGTCGTTGGAGACGAACGGATGCCGAGTTTCTTCTCTTTCTTCCCGACTGAGAAGCCTGGGAAGTCCTTCTCGACGATGAATGCGCTCGTACCTTTATGCTTCGATTCCGGATCGGTAACTGCGAATACGATGTAAATGTCCGCAATTCCGCCGTTTGTAATGAAGATCTTCGAGCCGTTCAGAACATAGTCGTCGCCATCAAGCTTCGCAGTCGTGCGCATGCCGCCAGCGTCGGATCCTGAGCCCGGCTCAGTCAAGCCGTATGCACCGATTTTCGTTCCTTCCGCCATCGGACGAAGGTACTTCTGCTTCTGCTCCTCCGTACCGAATTTGTAGACCGGCCATCCTGCAAGCGATGTATGCGCGGATAATGTCACTCCAGTTGAAGCACATACGCGTGATAATTCCTCAACAGCGATGCAATACGCAAGATAGTCGCTGCCGATGCCGCCGTATTCTTCCGGCCAAGGGATACCCGTCAATCCGAGTTCTGCCATCTTATTCCAGATGTCCATATCAAAGCGCTCTTCCTCATCGCGCTCCGCAGCGGTCGGCGCAACATCCTTCTCCGCAAAATCACGCACCATTTTCCGAATCATCTCATGCTCTTCCGATAATCTAAAATCCATGTCAACTTCCTCCTCAGGAATCCTGTACGGTGCCTGTGCACCATACAATTCAGTTTATTAACTACAAATGTATATTCCTCTTACGGAATTGCCGTTGTCGCAATGGTCTATTACTATGCAAGTAAATTATTATTCACATCATTGAATTGTCATAAATGCACCACGCACAGGCACCCACACAATTCTCACACAATTTACTTTGTGAGGTGTTTGCTGATGACGATGCGTTGGATTTCGCTTGTGCCTTCGTAGATTTGGGTTACTTTGGCGTCGCGGAAATAGCGCTCGACCGGGTAGTCTTCGGTGTAGCCATAGCCGCCGAAGATTTGGACCGCTTCGATTGCGTTGTCCATTGCGGTTTGCGAGGCGAACAGTTTCGCCATTGATGCCTCTCTTCCGCATGGTTTGCCTTCCGCGCGAAGCTGAGCTGCACGGTAGACGAGGAGCCTTGCCGCTTCGGAAGCTGTCGCCATATCGGCTAGCTTGAAGCCGACGCCTTGGTTTGCAGCGATCGGCTTCCCGAATTGCACGCGTTCCTTGGCATATGCGGTTGCCGCTTCGAGTGCCGCTTCGCCGATTCCGAGTGCTTGCGCTGCAATGCCGATCCGGCCGACGTCGAGATTCGCCATTGCAATTTTGAAGCCTTCCCCTTCTTCGCCAAGGCGGTTTTCCGCGGGCACCTTCATATCTTCAAAAGTGAGCTGAACCGTTCGCGATCCGTGAAGACCCATCTTTTCCTCATCTTTTCCAATGATGAGCCCTGGTGTGTCTTTATCGACAATGAAGCCCGTTATGCCGTATGTCCCTTGCGACGGATCGGTCGATGCGAAGACGATATAGACGTCCGCCTCCCCGCCGTTGGTTATGAACATCTTCGAGCCATTCAGTACGTAATGATCGCCTTTGTTTACGGCTTTTGTCTTCAGCGATCCAGCGTCGGAACCGGCGCCGGCTTCCGTGAGGCAGAAGGCGCCCAAATATTCGCCTGACGCCATTTTCGGCAAGTAGCGGTCTTTCTGCTCTTCATTCCCGAAATACATGATTGGGTTCGTGCCGACGGATGTGTGGACGGAAAGGATGACACCCATGACCGCGCTCACTTTCGACAGCTCGTGGATGGCGATGATATAGGAAACGAAGTCCATCTCAGAACCGCCATATTTCTCAGGGACGGTGATGCCCATCAGGCCGAGCTCGCCCATTTTCGCAAGGATCTCACGCGGAAACTCCCCCGCTTCCATCCGTGGAATGAACGGCTCGATTTCCGACTTCGCAAAGTCCCTCACCATCGTGCGCATCATCTGCTGTTCTTCGCTGAATGTTAAATTCATTGGAATAAACTCCTTTAGTTAACGTGTTAGTCGCTCGTTATCGGTCAAGTTCACAATTTAATCGGTCATACCCGGCTGATTATCGATCAAGTTCGGCAGGTTATCGGTCAAGTTCACAATTTTATCGTCATTTCGTGACCTTTTACCTAGCTCTCCGTATACCTCTTAACACCCGCTACGCCAATCAAATCATGAATATTCATAGAACCCGCGGCCGGATTTCTTTCCGAGCCAGCCGGCGTTGACATACTTCCGGAGCAATGGGCAAGGACGGTATTTCGAGTCACCGAAGCCTTCGTGGAGCGTTTCCATGATGTACAGGCATGTGTCGAGACCGATGAAATCCGCGAGTTGCAATGGTCCCATCGGGTGATTCATACCGAGCTTCATCACTTCGTCGATCGCTTCCTTCGAGGCGACGCCTTCATAGAGCGTATAGATCGCTTCGTTGATCATCGGCATAAGGACGCGGTTTGCGACAAATCCAGGGAAGTCGTTCACTTCGACCGGTGTCTTCGCTAGTTTGCTCGTCATGTCCTCGACCGCTTGATACACTTCGTCTGAAGTCGCAAGTCCGCGGATGATTTCGACGAGTTTCATAACGGGTACCGGATTCATGAAGTGCATGCCGATGACATTTTCCGGACGTTTTGTCGCCGCCGCGATTTCCGTGATCGGAAGGGATGATGTATTGGTCGCAAGGATCGTATGCTGCGGTGTGATACCATCCAATTTCGCGAAGATCGATTTCTTGATCTCCATGTTTTCGACTGCCGCTTCGATAACAATGTCAACGTCTTGCGCATCTTGCAGATCGAGCGATTTCGTAATGCGCCCGAGGACTGCCGTTTTTTCATCTTCCGTCATGCGGCCTTTCTCAACATTGCGGGAAAGATTTTTCGCAATGAACGCAAGCCCCTTTTCGTAGAACTCCTCTTTAATATCATTTAATGTCACGTCGAAGCCAGCTTGCGCACACACTTGGGCGATGCCGCCGCCCATTTGTCCGGCTCCGATGACCATCACTTTTTTGATTTCCATAATGAAGTACCTCCGTCTCCGTCTACTAAGATTTCAACTTACAAATACGCATAAATCCTCTCAAACACGCATAAAACTCTTTATATCAGCATAAATCGCTATAATTCCGCATAAATCACCGAATTCGCGCATAAACGGCCGAAACGGCGCATAAATCCCGCCAATCACGCATAAATCCGAATCTGGGCGTCTACTGGGCTATCATTCTCCCGCAACTTCAATCATAATCGCGTCGCCTTGCCCACCGCCTGAGCAGATTGCTGCAATACCGATGCCGCCGCCACGACGTTTCAGTTCATACGCAAGCGTCAGAATGATCCGTGCCCCGCTTGCGCCGATTGGATGTCCGAGTGCGACTGCTCCGCCGTTGACGTTCACTTTTTCAGGGTCGAGCCCAGCGATTTGTGAGCTTGCAAGCGCAACTGCCGCGAATGCCTCGTTTATTTCAAATAGATCAATATCCTTCAATTCTTTTCCAGTCTTTTTCAGTAACTCATTAATGACTAGGCCCGGCGTTTGCGGGAAGTTTTCAGGCTCGATGGCGACTTCGGCGTGACCGAGAATTGTCGCGAGAGGACGCTTCCCTTCCTTCAACGCACGTTCTTCATTCATGAGCACAAGCGCGCATGCACCGTCATTGACGCCCGGCGCATTCCCTGCCGTAATCGTGCCGTCTTTTCCGAAAGCAGGCCGCAGTTTCGCAAGCGATTCAAGCGATGTATCGCGACGCGGCGCTTCGTCGGTGTCAACTACGACCGGATCGCCTTTCCGCTGAGGGATTTCCACTGCGGCAATCTCCTCGGCGAATTTCCCTTCGTCAATTGCGGAATTCGCCCGCTCATGGCTACGCAGTGACCATTCGTCCTGCATTTCACGTGTCAATGAAAACTCGCCAGCCGTTTTATTCCCGTACGTACCCATATGAACGCGGTCCGGTGAGAATGAACAGGACAGGCCGTCGTAGATCATGCCGTCCACTAATGGCGCATCGCCCATCTTCAAGCCGAATCGCCCTTTCGGCAAATAGTACGGCGCGTTCGACATCGATTCCATGCCGCCCGCAACGATGACTTCCTCGTCCCCGAGTCTAATGAGCTGGTCGCCGAGCGTGACGCTCCGCATGCCGGATGCACATACTTTATTGACCGTTTCAGTTTTCACTGACCACGGAAGCCCCGCTTTCACCGCTGCCTGTCTCGAAGGAATTTGCCCCTGTCCCGCCTGAAGCACCGTCCCAATGATCACTTCATCGACTTCCTCTTCCTTCACATCCGATCGCTTCAACGCTTCCTTAATCGCGATTCCACCTAGATCGCTTGCTGTTTTCGTGGATAAAGCACCGCCAAACCTTCCAAACGGTGTCCGTGCCCCGTCCAAGATGACTGTTCTGCCCATTCCCTTCTCCTCCACTCCATATGATAACGTTTTCATTTTACATAAAGAGCGACGACTGAACGCTCGCTCGGTAACTATTCGAAAAAAAAGGGAGTACGCAGACTCCCCTTTTCACAGGAGCTCACCCGCTCCCAATTTTCTTAATTATATCGTTCTTTCTAAACTCTCGCAATATACTTTATTGCATAATCGGTTCTTCTTCCTCGACGACAGCAGGTTGGAAGTCCCCTCCGAAAATGGAGCGCTCAAGCAATTCCGCGATGTCATACGTGCTCACTTTGTCTTCCACTTCAATCGCTTTCGTTCCGTCCGATAGCATCGTCAAGCAGTATGGACATCCGGAAGAAATGATGCCCGGGCTCACTTCCATCGCCTGTTCCGTACGTGCAACGTTGACGCGGTGGCCGGTATCCTCTTCCATCCACATGAGTCCGCCGCCTGCTCCACAGCACATGCCGTCCTGGCGGTTCCGCTTCATTTCAACAAGGTTGACGCCTGGTATCGCCTTAAGGATTTCCCGCGGTGGATCATACACGTCGTTGTATCTGCCGAGGTAGCACGAATCATGGAACGTGATCGTTTCATTGATTTCATGGACCGGCTTCAATTTCCCTTGCATGACAAGGTCGTACAGCATTTCGGTATGGTGGACGACTTCCGCCTTGAAACCGAAATCCGGATATTCATTCTTAAAGATATTGTATGCATGTGGGTCGATTGTGACGATCTTCTTCACGCCCGCTTTTTCAAATTCATCGATATTGGAAGTTGCGAGTTCCTGGAATAAAAATTCATTCCCCAAACGCCTTGGTGTGTCGCCGGAGTTCTTCTCTTTATTCCCAAGGATTGCGAATTTGACGCCCGCTTCGTTCATGAGATGCGCGAAAGCTAGTGCAATCTTCTGAGAACGATTGTCGAATGCACCCATCGAGCCGACCCAGAAGAGGTATTCGAACTCTTCGTCCGCCTTCTTCAATTCCTTCACAGTCGGAATATGAAGATCCGGACGGGCATCACGCCAGTTCTCCTTCTCTTTCCGGTTAAGTCCCCACGGATTTCCTTGGCGTTCGATATTCGTCATCGCACGCTGTGCATCCGCGTCCATCTTCCCTTCCGTCATAACGAGATAACGGCGAAGGTCGATGATTTTGTCGACGTGTTCGTTCATGACCGGACATTGGTCTTCACAGTTCCGGCACGTCGTACATGCCCAAATTTCCTCTTCGGTAATGACATCACCGATAAGAGATGGGCTGTAAATATCGTCCATCGTCGCGCCTTCCAAACCGGCTGCAAGCGCGATTTGATTCCCCTTCGTATTTCCGAATGCGAATGTCGGCACCCACGGTTGTTTCTTCGTAACGAGCGCGCCTGTATTCGTCAGGTTATCACGCAGTTTTGTAATCAAATCCATCGGGGACAGCATTTTGCCCGTCCCGGTCGCCGGACACATATTTGTACAGCGTCCACATTCGACGCACGCGTAGAAGTCGATCATCTGTTTTTGTGTGAAATCAGTAATCTTGCCAACTCCGAGCGCAGGCATATCATCTTCGTCTTCCGCTTCTTCAAGCGCTTCGAAATCGATCGGCGCAAGCTTGCCCCGGCGATCAAAACGCATCATATACGTATTAACTGGCCCTGCAATCAAGTGCGCGTGCTTAGACTGCGGCACGTAGACGAGGAATGTGAGCAATGTCAGCAAGTGGATCCACCATGCGATGAAGAAAACGACCGCAGCAGCTGCCGGACTCATGAAGCTGAAAACGCTTGCAATTGCAGATGCCATTGGCTCCGTCCATGTCGTTTCATGGCCCTGCCAAATCATGTTCATACCGTTTGATACAAGCGTTGACACCATAAGCGTACCGATGAAAATAAGGACGAGCCCCGATTTCCAACCGCGCTTCAAGCGGACGAGCTTCTCAACATAACGGCGTTGGAATGCCCAGACGACCGCCACTAAAATGACAGCTACGACGATTTCCTGGAAGAACGTGAATCCTCCGTAAATCGGTCCGAACGGCAAATGCGAGCCAGGCTTCAGCCCTTTCCAAATGAGGTCAATCGCCCCGAATTGGACAAGCAGGAATCCATAGAAGAACATGACGTGGATGATTCCACTTTTCTTATCCTTCAATAGCTTTTTCTGCCCGAAAACATTCACCCAAACTTCTTTCAGACGGCGTGAAACATTGCTATCAAACTCTTCCTTCCGCCCAAGCTGTATGAATTGGATCCGCGTCCTGATCAAATAGGTGAACAATGCGAGCGCATATGCCACAACCGCCAAGAAGAGGATCCAGTTGACTATTAGCAAAGCATCCATCTCTAATTCTCTCCTTCCTTATCGGAACGTTATGAATAGTGTAGTAGAAAATAAGTATTGTGTCGATGATCTATTTCATAGTTTAAGTTATGAATGAGCATTCAGTCAATGGATAATTTTATATAGGGATAATTTTTCGAGGATTTAGAATGGGGTTTAGGCGATTCTGGAGCCATTATGAGCGCGGATGGTGAAGTTATAAGCGTTAAAATGAGTTTTTGGGCGCGGACCTAGGATTCATGAGCGCTAAAACGAGTTTATGAGCGCAAGTCGGGGGTTTTTGAGCGCGGGACCACAAACTTTGGGCACGGAGACATTCGCTCCCATACAAAAAGCCTCCGGTCATCTTTCATTCCGGAAGCTGTCAATTACATTTATCTTATAAAGGTGTCCGCCAAACAATTTGTGGACTTTTTCGATGTTAGGGATGTCAATTCCAAGCAGCACTGATGTCGAAGGCCCCGCCGAAGCTCGAATGTCTATATCGGCTTCAATCTCGATCTCGATCTTCGGTTCCCCTGTTAACCTTCTATATTCCGCAAGAATCCCTTTCGATCCGACCGGCCAGATTTTCCGAATCAACCCGCTGTCCAGCCCTTCCTTAATCAACCGCAACGAAGCGATTTCTTCACGCCTATCAAGCACTTCATTCCCGACGAGCGGCGTGCCGTAGACGTACCAATCGAACTCGCCGACTTCCTCAACGAGCCGCTGCTTGCCGATCATCGTAACGGCTACTGCCGATTGCATAAGCTCCATATTCGTTTCCGTGCTGCCCGTGATTGCCGGCACATCCAGGTTTGATTCCCGGAAAATGTCCTCCACTCCCGCCACGTATGCATTCCAGCTATCCGGACCAGTGAAGTTATGAATGAGGATCGAAACCGGATCCGCATGCGCCGCCCACTGTTCGAGCAATGCAACCCGTGCGGCAAAAAACGCCGTCAACCGGTCCGGAACCGATACAACATCATGTGCTTTCTCCCCGATGCCGCCCGAGTTATCCGTCGTGACAACGAACCCATCACCAAGTGCAATCGCATTCCTCATCGGACGAACCCGAATCTGCCGTCAGCAGCTTTAGCGAGAGCCGGCATGACGACCCCCGCCACTACTGCGTTCACAGCCGTTGCCACTAAAATCGCCGGCACCGCTCCGACAAAGAACGCGGGCGATACGAGGAAATAAAATGGCAACGGCGCCAGCAACCCGTTCGCGATCACAAAGAAAACCCATTTCCCAACATGCCGTCCCGCCTTATGTAGACGTGCAAAAACATAAAGGATGATCATCATTTCAATCGCGATCAGGATGTGGAAAGGACCGAGCGGAAAACCCGCGTACATCGCGGACGCGAGATGGCCCGTCATCGAGGCGGCTCCTACAAAGATAGGCGGCAAAAATGAAGCCGCGAGCAACGCCGGTACCGTATCGAGGGCCAAAGAGCCGACGCCGGACGGGATTTTAATGAACCCGCCGACCGCGCAAAGAGCCGCGAATAATGCCGTCAACGTCATTTTTCTAAGCTTCATCGTCAGTCCTCTTTCTTTTTATCCGTCCGGAACACTTTCGCACTGCGCACGTATTCATTGTCAGGAACACCGAGACGCGCATTGACGATACGTGCCGCGACGAAAAGATAGTCCGATAGGCGGTTCAAGTATTTTTGCACTGTTGCCGGTACATCTTCCTCCGCCTTCATCAACGTCACCGTCAATCGTTCCGCCCGGCGCGTTACCGTCCTAGCGATATGCAACGTCGCAGCAGCAGGCGATCCGCCCGGCAAAATGAATTTCTCAAGTGGCGGTGCTTCTTCCATCAAGTCGTCAATCCGCTTCTCCAGCACTTCGATCGGCTCTTCGGACAATTTATAATGGCGCTCTTTCATGACGTTCGCCAAATCGCCGCCGCCATCGAATAATTCATTCTGAATCGCTTCCAAATCCGTAAGCAGGTCCGCAAACTTCGTGCTGTCCAACTCCGTCATCGCCTTGCCGATGAACGAGTTCAATTCATCCATTGACCCGTATGCTTCAACACGGAGGCTGTCCTTGTCGACCCGCCCTCCGATCAGGCTTGTTTTTCCTGTATCCCCGGTTTTCGTATAGATTTTCATTTGATTTCTCCCCTTTTCTTCAATGTTTGTGCAAGTCCATACCAAATCCTCGTCACTTCATCCGCTTCCGCAATAAATCGCTGATACAGTCTTCCGCATGCGTCGCGCAGCTTCCGCTGTTCAGCATCCATCGGTACGATTCCCCGTCCGATATCGGTCAGGATGAAAATGACGTCCTTGCCTTCGATTTCATTCAGAATCAATTCCACTGCATCCGCTTCAGGCAGTTGCGTCTGCGCTAGCCAATGTTCGATACGGTCAATAACGACCTTACTTCCGGACGGGATCTCCAATTCTCCGGCGGAACAATCCACCCAATGATGCGGAACATCAGTGAGCAGCCCTATTACATAGTCCCTTTTCCCGTTATAGGCACCTCCGATAAAGACGTGCATCGTCCGCCCTCCTTCATTTCGTCGTGATTGCTCCATTCGAGCCTCCACACCGAGCCATGCGGAATTTGCCATGACCAGAAATCCCGCGGTACCGGCGAATATCGGGTGAGCGCGATGCGGATCGGTCCGCCATGCGTGACAGCAACGGCGCCATTCGGCAATGAAAACAATGATTCCAGCACGCGTTTCTCTACGTCCTCTAAACTTTCCCCGCCACGCGGCCTAAACGAATACGGATCATCAATCCAACTCCGGTAGTCCTTATCCTTTTCGAGCTCAGCATACGTTTTCCCTTCAAACTCACCGAAATGGCATTCACGTAATCTTGCATCCGCTACATAGTTTGCATCGGGCATCAAGAGTGCCCCAGTTTGCCTCGCCCTTACGAGATCACTCCCATAGACGACCCCATCCGCAGGCACGATAGATGTCCGAACCGGTTCCTCCACCGGCACAATCGGATCATCTGTCCACCCGATATATTTACGTTCGAGGTTTCCCGCAGTCGGCAAATGCCGGATCAAATACAAATGATGATGGCTAGCCATAGCAACGCCTCCGTCCCTTCGATGAACGCCCCGCATAAATCACCCGAGACGCCACCGAAATGCTTCAATGACCAAGTTCTAAAAAGGATTGCCGATCCACATAAAACACCTAGGAGCACGACTGGCACGATGATGGAATGAAGGACAATGCCAAGCACTGCGGTCATGGCAACCGCCATAATAACCGACCCTACCATTAACTTTCCTACCGACAGCTTCCCTTTGAAGAAATGGGCGATACCTTTCTCCTTCGCAAGGCGCGTCGATGAAAAATAGACGTTCATTCCTGCACGCGCGAGTAACGGGATGGCAATGAAATACGGCAGCAGCCCGTCGTTGCGATGAAATAACTCTTGAAACAAAGCGATTTTCACAACGATCAACAAAATGAGCGACATTGCCCCAAACGCGCCTATACGCGGGTCGTCCAATATTTCAAGCCGCTTAACACGATCGCGATACGAAAAAAACGCATCTCCCGTGTCCGCGAATCCATCCATATGGAGGCCGCCTGTCAGTGCAATGCCTGCCACAATAACGAAAACCGCGGCGAGCAGCGAACCCGTGCCGATGACGTCCGTTAACAAGACCAACACGCCATACATTGCGAGCCCAATTAGCCCCCCGACAAACGGCAGCGCGACATACATTCCCGTCACGTCTTTCCGTTCCATCGGCAGTTCTTTGCGGATCGGGATAGAGGTGAAAAACTGAACCGCCAGCATAAATCCGTTCATTAGTCCACCTGCCCCGCAATGATCGACAGGACGAACGGCCAATTGAGATGCGCCTTCACATGTGCGGCCCAAGCGTCATACACATCTGTTCCGGCTGGCGCCCCGGTCAGTGGTCGATCCATGTCCTCCTCTTCGATCCCGTGATTCATCTTATGCGGAATGACCCCCGCCACGCGAATGCCCGTGTACGTTTCGATAAAATCGACACCCTCCTGGAATAAAGCGGCGTCTCCGTGGAATTTATTGATGATAATCGCTTTCACGCGCTCCCGGTGTTCAGGCACAAGAAGTTGCAGGGTCCCGACAATCGAAGCAATCGCGCCGCCACGGTCGATATCCGCGACGAGCAACACGGGCACATCCGCAATGTCCGCCACCCGCATATTGACGATTTCTCGATCGTTCAAATTCACTTCTGCTGGACTTCCTGCGCCTTCGATAACGAGTACGTCGAATGATTTAGAGAGCCGATCGAGCGAAGTCCGGATTGCTTGTAAACCGCGGTCGAAAAACTGCTTCCGATATTCCATCCCGTCCACCGTTTCGAACGTCTCTCCGAAAAACCGGACTTCAGATTTCATATTGCCTAACGGCTTCAACAAAATCGGGTTCATTTCGATAACCGGCTTCGTCCGTGCCGCTTCCGCCTGCAAAAACTGCGCCCGGCTCATTTCTTCGCCATCTTCAGTCCTGGCGGAAAATCGCGACATATTTTGCGATTTGAATGGGGCGACCCGCATCCCTTCGTCGGAAAGCAGCCTGCATAACGCCGTGCAGATCACCGTCTTGCCGACATCCGACGCCGTTCCCATCACCATGATCCCTTTCATCGCACAGCCACCTGCCCTTCCTTTTTCCAATACAGCGGCAGCCCGCAATCCATCTCGATTGCGTCGTCCGCTAGTTTGACGATATGTTGATGGAGCTGTCCAATCCATTCACAGTACTTCCGTGTTTCATCATAGGTTGAAGCCGGTTCGTCCAGCACTTCGTTGGAAACGATGATGAAGTGCGATGCTTTTTCCCGGATGGCGGCGACTGTTTCATAAAGCCGCGCCGTCTTCTTTTCCATGCACCCTTTAATGTGGATGCAGTATGTATTGTTCTGTTCCATGTATAGTTCATTTGCAAGCCACGTCGTTAGACAATCCCAGAGGACGAAATCGTTTGGTTGAATGAACGGCAGCACTTCTTCCAGGTCGACCGACTGCTCGATTGTCGTCCAGCATACATCCGCCCGGTCAAGCTGATGTTGCTCAATACGTTGTCGCATTTCCTCATCGACCGCGCGACCGGAAGCGATGTAGACGAGTCTGCCTTCTGCGGTGGCAGCCCCCTCGACGAGCAGTTTTTCTGCATATGCGCTCTTCCCGCTTCGGACGCCGCCGCTAATGAATGTTAGTTTTCCTCCCATGAAATCGGACCACCTTTCTTACCTTACGTCTGCTATGAGCGTAAAACGTGGGTTTATGATCACTTAATCAGATTTATGAGCGCAGAACGTGAGCTTATGATCACTTAATCGGATTTATGAGCGCGAAACGTGAGTTTATGATCGCTTAATCGGATTTATGAGCGCGAAACGTGAGTTTATGATCACTTATTCGGATTTATGAGCGCAGAACGTGAGCTTATGATCACTTAATCGGATTTATGAGCGCGAAACGTGAGTTTATGATCACTTAAACGGATTTATGAGCGCGCCTGCAAGCTCACTCCGCAATTCTTCCATTTCCGTACTGCTTTTCATACCGATCCGCAGCCAACGTCCGTCCATTCCGCGGAAGTTTTCCGAATGGCGGAGGACGATGCCTTTCCCGAGCATATCGGTATACAGTTTTCCAGCGTCATGCGGTTTGAACGATAGGAAATTCGCAACTGAGTCCGTTACGGTGCAGCCAAAACTCTTCAGAAACGCCGCCATTTTCACGCGTTCTTCAGCGGCATGGCGAATCGCGGACTCGCGGTACGCTTCCTCATTTAGGCAAACCGCCCCGATTGCGGCCGCCAGCCCGTTGACATTCCAATGCGGCGCCGCTGATTGCAACCCAGCTATGACCTCCGGATGCGCGACTGCATATCCGAGGCGGATGCCTGGGATTGCATACATTTTCGTCATCGACCGGACGACGATGACATGCGAAAAATGTTTCAATTCGGCAATGAACGATTTTCTTTCATCAGCGAAATCGATGAACGCCTCATCGAGAACCACTTCACAGCCCGACTCCCCCGCCTTCCGGATAAGCGTCAGTAGATCTTCACGCTCTGGCAAAACACCCGTCGGATTGTTTGGCGTGCAAAGGTACAGAGCATCTGACCGTGAGATCGATTCCAAAATGGCATCAACCGGCAGTTTGAAGCCGTCCACTTCAGAAGCAAAAATCCGTTCAATCTCCACTCCCTTCGCCATCAATGTCGCTTCGTATTCCGAAAACGTCGGGTGGACGACGATTGCACGTTTCCCCCGGTACCGTTCCGCGATGAGCGACAATATTTCCGCCGCACCGTTGCCGGCGAACACCGATGCCTTCGGAACCCCATGATATTCCGCCACACTTGATAGGAAAGGCTCGCCGGACGCGTCCGGGTAGGCCTTTAATCGCGTCAGAAGTTCCGGCCACAACTCGATAACAGTCCGCGGAGGTCCCACCGGATTGCAGTTTTCACTGAAATCCAGTATCCGCGAGGGCGCGGTCATACCTAACTTTTCATAGACGCGGCGAGGGTTCGCCCCGTGTTCAGGTAATTGCATAAAAAATCACTCCAATGATCGTCATTAGCACCCAGAAGGCGAAAGACACCGCGCGCATTTGCCGGATGGTCGATTTGATGTGCGCCGCTTGCAACGGCTTCAGTCCGGGGCCGATTACCGGTCGTTCGGAAACGGTTCCCCTGTATGTACTTTTCCCGCCCAGTTTCACGCCGAGCTGCCAAGCAGTCGCCGCCTCGAGGTAGCCGCTGTTTGGGCTCGGGTGATTCCTAGCGTCCTTGCTCCAGCCGACAAACCGTTTCCGAAAAGGAATTTCCCCTTCATTCGGAGTGAAAACGAGGATGTAGAAACCCGTTATCCTTGCGGGAATGAAATTCAACACGTCATCAGCCCGTGCTGAAAACTTGCCGAATTCACGGTAGCGGTCGTCTTTATAGCCGATCATCGAATCGAGCGTGTTGACGGCTTTATACATCCATAACCCGGGTGCGCCGAGGAGGAATGCCCAGAACAACGGAGACGTAATGCCGTCCGCTGTATTTTCCGACACCGTTTCAATCGCGCCGCGGGCGATTTCGTTTTCCTGCAACTTGTCGGTGTCGCGGCCGACGATCCATGAGAGCTTCGTTCGTGCGTCCTCGAGATCGCCCGCTTGAAGTGGATTGTAGACGTCGAGGGCAGCGTACCGCAAACTTTTCTGGGCGAGTCCGATTGCAATGAGAACCGCTTCTACGGCAATCCCGGCAGCAATATGTAGTTCGTAGGAAAACCAGACGATTACAAGCACAATCGCCGTAACAGCGAACACGACAAAGAACAACATCCCAGCGCCTTTCAGTACGCGGGCACGCCCTTTGTTCAGAACCGCGGTGAGCTTCGAGATGAATGTGCCGATCCCGCGTATAGGGTGCGGCCAGTTCGGGGGATCCCCTATTATCCGGTCGAGGATATATCCGATCGCGATTGCAACAAAATGGGCTTGCATGTTCAATCCTCCGATTTTAGTAAATGGACTTGCAAGATTAGGTAAACCCTTCCGATTTCAGTAAATGGTCTTGCGAAATCAGGTCCATCCTTTCGCTTTTTTATAGGCACGGATCGCACGGACGGTGCAGTCGTAAACGCCGTGGCCGATCAGTTTGCCGAGGGGGGTGATCGGGCCTGCGTATGGCAAATGCTCCCCTTCCTGCGTCGCTGCGACGAGGAGGCTATCGGTCGATGTGCCGGTCGCGATTGTGCCGGTGAGCGGATCTTTGACGTTTTCGGTTTGGAGCGCTTTCGTTTTCGCCTCGGTTGCGGTGATCATCGCTTGGATGAAGGCCTCTTCGGGCAGCTGGCCGTTGACGATGACCCAGGTGTTGATCGTGCCGACTTTTTGTTCACGGCCGAGTGCTTGGGAGACGTCGACGGCATTGCCGACGCCCGCTGTCACCATGACGAGGATCGTGCCGAAATCGCCTTCGTATTCGCCGATTTCCGCGTGTTCCGTCGTGACGGCGGTCATCATCCCGACGGTGTCCGCTATCGGGTAGCCGTGCTGTTCGAGATAGGCGGACATTTCCGCTTTGACGTCGTCGCAGTTGTAGTTTTCGTCGACGTGGCGGTTGACGAATGCGCGGTACCATCCTAGCCCGGCGTTCACGACGGCGGATGAGACGGTTTTCAAGGGTTGGTTGACCTTGAATGAAACGCGTTCCGCCGAGACAGTGAAGTGCTCTTTAGTGACAATGAACGGTTCGCTTTCCTCCGTTTTCTCTGGCAGAAGCGTCATTTGCGGCTTCGGCAGTTCGGGATGCGGCTGCGTTTTGACGCGCGCGTTATACACTTTGCCGATCATCGTTTCCCTGATGACGTCCTGCGGCTCGCCGATTATAGCAATCTCCCCTTTTTCCATGAGGAGCAGCCGATCGCAATAAAGCGAGGCGAGGTTGACGTCATGGAAGACGGAAATGACAGTGACACCTTTTTCGATGGCATGATTGCGGATCGTGTCGAGCAGTTGCTGCTGATGGGCGATGTCGAGATGGTTCGTCGGTTCGTCGAGCAGGAGGATCGGCGCTTCTTGGGCGAGCGCCTGGGCGACGAATACCCGTTGTTGTTCTCCCCCTGAAAGCAGTTCGATCGCCGTGTCTTTGTAGCGGGTGATGCCCGTATAGTCTAGCGCCTCGGTCACCGCCCGCTCGTCTTCATCGGACCATGATGAAAAAAGCCCGGTCTGATGCGGATACCTGCCGAGCGCGACAGTGTCTTTCACGGTATGCGAAAAGGCGTGAGCATGGAGTTGCGGAAGGACGGCGACTTTCTTCGCGAATTGCTTTTGGGAATAAACCGCGGCGTCCTGACCGTCGATGTTGACGGTTCCTTCTTGCTTCGGCAAGATGCCTGAAATGATCTTCAGCAGCGTCGATTTCCCGCTGCCGTTCGGGCCGAGGATGCCGAGGATTTCGCCTTTATTCACACGGAATGAGATATTTTTGACGATCGGCTCCTTGCCGTATCCCCCCGTGAGGTTGTCGACTTGCAGCATGTTACATGGCCCCTTTCCTTCTCTGTCTGTAGAAAATGTACGCGAATACAGGTGCACCGATGAACGCTGTAATGACGCCGACCGGCAATTCAGATGGCGAGATGATCGTCCGGGCTATGAGGTCGCAGATGATGAGCAATGATGCGCCGTTCAGGAACGATAACGTGAGCAGATGCCGGTGGTCGGAGCCCCACAGGAGGCGCGTCATATGCGGGACGACAAGGCCGACGAAGCCAATCGTTCCAGACACTGCGACAGCGGACCCAGTCAAGATGGAGCCGCCGATCAGGATCATGAATTTCCGGCGCTTGACGTTGACACCTAAATGATGAGCGCGTTCCTCGCCGAATAGCATCGCGTTCAATTCCCTCCGGTTCATCCACAGAATGAAAGAACCGATGACGACGAACGGCAACACCATGATGATATAGTTCCAGCCGCGCATCGAGACGCTGCCGAGCAGCCAGCCGATGATTTGCCGTAGCTCTTCGCCGGTAAGGGCGATCATGAGCGACAGGACGGAGCCGAGGAATGAACCGAAAATGATTCCGGTTAATATGATTGTCTCCATTTTCATCGAACGGTCGACGAGCCTAGCGAAGCCGATGACGAGGAACATCGTCAAGGCGGCCCCGGTCATGCTGAAAACGGGCAATGTGTATGTGCCTAGGATTGGAATCGATAAACCGAAAAAGAGTGTCACGACAGCACCGACCGAGGCGCCGGATGACACTCCGAGGGTGTAGGGATCCGCGAGCGGGTTTTTCAGCAATCCTTGGAAAGCGGCGCCAGCGATTGCGAGCGACGCGCCGACGAGCCCGGCTAAGATGACGCGGGGCATCCGGATTTTCCATAGGATATTTGAAGCGGTCGTATCCGACGAATCCCAAAATGTGCTGATCGGAATTTTGACAGTTCCAATCGAAACACCGAGCCATACCGCCACGATAAGCGTGGCGGCGGACACGATGTAGGCAAGTGTTGCTTTATTCACCAAACAACTCCGGATAGATGGCTTTTGCCACTTCTTCAAGACCTAGTGCGAGGCGCGGACCTGTGCGGCTCGTCAAGTTTTCATCGACTTGGACGACAGCGTCTTCTTTGACAGCTGTAATGTCAGCGAAGCCGTCACGGTTTTTCACGCTTTCGACGATATCCGGCACATAGCTGTACATGACGATGATGACGTCAGGGTTCTGTTTGACGATCTCTTCGGGGCTGATCATGACCCAGTTGTCTTCTGTTACAACGTTTTCCGCACTGATCATGTCGAGGATTTCCTGCATGAATGTATTTTTGCCCGGTGTATAAATTTCAGGCGCATCAGATGTTTCAATGAATACGCGTTTCATGTTCTTCGCTTTGACCTTGTCTGTTTTCGCAAGGACTTCTTCGACTTTCGCTTTCATGTCCTCGACGATTGTTTCAGCCTCATCCGTTTTGCCAGTTGCCTGGCCAATCGTTTTGATCGTTTCATATGTTTGATCGAAGTTCGTTGCATTTTTTACGACGAATACGTTGATGCCTGCATCGCGAAGCTGTTGTAGCCCTTCGTCAGATGTGCCAAGCATGGATTCATGGGCGAAGACGATGTCCGGAGTCATTGAGACTATCTTTTCGACGTTGAATTCCTGTCCGCCGATTTTCTCTTTCTCCAATGCCTCTTCCGGATAGTTATCCCAGTCGTTGACGCCGACAATTTCATCGTTTAAGCCAAGCGCGAACAGGATTTCCGTGTTGCTCGGAATCATGGAGACGATTGTTTCAGGGGCTTTTTCGAGTGTGATTTCATTGCCGACCGCGTCAGTGAGCGTGATTGGGAATGCAGCTTCCGCCGTTTGCTCTTCTTTCTGTGTATTTTCCGTTGCCGATTTGTTGTCCTTCTCTGCGTTGTCCGTGCCGCATGCCGCGAGCAGGAACGTTGCAAGGATTGCTGTTAGCCAAAGTTGCCAAGTCTTCTTCATTCCGATTTCCTCCTGTTTGTTCCAAATAAAAATCCCCCGTTTTGTGGACGGAGGAATGTGTTTAGTAAAAATACAGCGGATGTTTATATGTACGCGCCGATTTCCACCAAACCTATCCTCGTAGGGTACGGGTGACTCATGAAGGCAGGTCTCCTGGCTTATGCTCATCGCGTACTGCGCCTTCCCGGAAAATATCCAGTGGCATGTTGCAGCTTGCGAGCACTTACAGTGGCGGGACCGCGCCGGATTTGAACCGGCTTCCCTTTTAACCCCGGCGTTGACGGCGGGGCACCTTCATGTTTGGTTATGTAATTGTGATTCGAGTTTAATTATACTATAGATTTGTGCGATGTCGAGGGGGTGCATTTTCTTCAGTCGTTATTCGCGTTTATGCGTACTTATTAGGATTTATGCGTCATTCATAGCGTTTATGCGTTTTTCAGCAGATTTATGCGTATTTCACAGCTTTTATGCGTATTTGAGCAAAAAAACGCCCCTCCACCGATCGATCGGGCGGAGGGGCGATTCATATTTACATTCTCTCAGGTGCTGCAACGCCAATCAGTTTCAACGCATTCGCAATCGTCGTGCGAGTTGCTGTGATCAATGCAAGGCGTGCTTCGGACAAGTCGCGGTTATCCGGGTCGAGCACTTTCTCAGCATTGTAGAAGCTATGGAATTCCGCGGCCAGCTCCTGGATATAGATTGTGATCCGGTGCGGCGAGCGCATTCTTGCTGAATCGCTGACGGCACGCGGGAAGTCGCCGAGTTTCTTCAGCAATGATAATTCCTTCTCTGTCTGCAATAAATCCACGTGATCCGTCGAAGCCGCAAGATTCGTTTCTTCCGCCTGGCGAAGGATCGATGAAATGCGTGCATGCGCGTATTGCGCGTAGTACACAGGGTTTTCATTCGACTGTGAAATCGCTAAATCCAGATCGAAGTCCATTTGCGAATCGGCGGAACGCATTGCGAAGAAATAGCGGACGGCATCCAAACCGACTTCTTCGACGAGTTCGCGCAGTGTGACCGCTTTTCCGGTACGCTTACTCATTTTGAATTTCTCGCCGTCTTTGTACAGCTGCACCATTTGGGCGACTTCCACTTCGAGCGTGTCGCGGTCGTAACCGAGCGCCTCAATCGCCGCTTTCATCCGTGGAATATAACCGTGATGGTCCGCTCCCCAAATGTTGATGAGCTTGTCGAAGCCACGGCGGAGCTTGTCTTCGTGATATGCGATGTCCGGCGTCAAATACGTGTACGTGCCGTCATTCTTAATAAGCACGCGGTCTTTATCGTCCCCGAACGTCGTCGAACGGAACCACGTTGCACCTTCCTCTTCATACACATGCCCGTTCTGACGCAATTTATCGAGCGCGATACCAATTTTTCCGTCCGTATAAAGCGATGTTTCCGAGAACCAGTTATCAAAAGGCACGCGGAAATCTTCCAAGTCCTTCTTCAGTTTCGCCAATTCGAAATCAAGGCCATACTTCCTGAAAAACTCCTGGCGTTCCTTTTCCGGAGTGTTCACGTACTGATCGCCGAATTCCTCAGCAAGCTTCTCACCGATATCGATGATGTCCTGTCCCTGGTAGCCATCTTCCGGCATTTCTTTTTCGAGACCCAATGCTTGGAAGTATCGCGCCTCGACTGAAAGGGCCAAATTATTCACTTGATTGCCCGCGTCATTGATGTAATATTCCCGTGATACATCGAAGCCTGCAAAATCGAGGATATTGCACAATGAATCACCGATGGAAGCGCCACGCGCATGTCCTAAATGCAAGTCGCCCGTCGGATTCGCTGAGACGAATTCAACTTGGACCTTTAGGTTTTCGCCATACGTTGAACGTCCATAATCCGCGCCTTGGGCAAGTACTGTTTTGACGACTTCCCCTAAGTAATCGCTTTTCAGCTTAATATTAATGAATCCTGGACCCGCAATTTCCATTGATTTAATGGAAGTCGAAGATGTGTCCAATTTCTCGAGAATGGCTTCCGCGATTGCACGGGGCGGCTTTTTCGCGAGTTTCGTCAACTGCATCGCGATATTCGTCGCGTAGTCGCCGTTCTCTTTGTTTTTCGGCGTTTCTAGAATGATGTTCGGCATTGCCGATTCATCTGCAAGTCCGGAAGCGATAACCGCCTCGCGGAATGCGTCTTTAATTTCCTGTTGGATCTTTTCAACTGCGTTCATTATTGTCCCTCCGTATATGTAATGTTCAGTTCATGTCTGCCTAACAATGCGCCTTCTGCATGCAGTTCATAGTGAGCTATGAATTTGTCCGCTCCAACTTCCAGCTTCGTCGTCTTCACGAGAAGATCGAAAGTGGCGGGACCATTTCCGTACGAGCCTGGCCGTATTTCTCCCTGCGTAAATGGCAGGCGCATCTGGACCGCCCCGTTCCGCATGATCAATGCGTCCTCTTCTTCCAATTTCACCGTCGTTTGCACTTGCTGGCCGTTCAGGTCTTCGACAAAACGCAAATATGTCTTTCCGGCTTTTTCGACCAATGTCCCCTCTGCGTTCAGCTCATGCTTGTCCGCAGCCTGACCGACATGCTGGATCGTCGATTGAAGCAGGACATCGACGTTTCGTCCTTCTTTATTTGATTCCACTGTTGCACCGCCCTTGCCGTTCAAAATATCTATTCATTATATCGTTTATCCCCGTACTATTCCAATACATCGCGAATTGTCGGAATCAAATCTATGTTTTTATCGATTTACCGTTTAACTTTTGCGCGCCGGTTCCATACTGACTGCAAAGAACGGTGGGAGAAGGGATTGCATGAGACGGGTCGATTATATAAAGAAAAAGAAAAGACGTAACTTCTTTCGACGGATTGCCCTGCTGATTGTTACCGCGTTGACGGCGTTTTTCACGATGTTCCTCGCCTTGCGTCTTTATGCGCAGATTACGGGGGCACCTTCGTTGAGCGTGCCGAAAGCGAGTGTGTTCCTCGATAAGAACGGACGCCAGATCGGCGATAAATTTTCCGCGGAACGGCGGTATTGGGTCAGTCTCGATGAAATTTCGCCATTTCTGCTCGACGCAGTGATTGCGACGGAGGACCGTAATTTTTACGAGCACAACGGGTTTGATTATAAACGGATTGCCGGAGCTGTATTGAAAGACGTGAAGACAATGCGAAAAGCGGAAGGCGCAAGCTCCATCACTATGCAGTATGCCCGGAATTTATTTCTGACACATGAAAAATCGTGGAACCGGAAAATAAAAGAGTCCATCTATGCATACAGGTTGGAAACTTTTTACGACAAGGATGTCATTTTGGAAGGCTATTTGAATACGATCTATTTCGGTCATGGGATGTATGGCGTCGAGGCGGCGAGCAGGTTTTATTTCGCGAAGTCGGCGAAGGAGCTGACACTCGAGGAATCCGCGCTAATCACGGCAATTGCGAAAGGGCCAGCGGTGTTCGACCCACTCGACAATCCCGAGCGTTCCCGTGAACGTCAATTATTGATCCTATCCCTTATGGAGAACCAGGGATTCATCACCGAAATTCAGCGGCAGCGCGCGGCGGATGTTGCAGTGGCGTTGAAGACCGAAGACTGGAAGGATATGAAGCGGGTCGCCCCTTATTTTTTGGATGAAGTATGGCGAGAAGCGGAGCGGATTTTAAGCAAGAAAGGGCGCTATCCGGCTGAAGGAGGTTGGACGATTCGGACGACGCTCGATCCGCATCATCAGCAGACAGCGGAGGAATACATCAAGAAATGGATGCCTGATAACGGGCTGCAGGTCGGATTCATGTCGATGGAGACCGAAACCGGGGCGATCACTTCACTTGTTGGCGGGATGGATTACAAAGAGAGCCCGTTCAACCGGGTGACGCAGGCGAAGCGGCAGCCTGGATCCGCGATGAAACCGATTCTTTACGCGGCTGCGCTTGAAGATGGCTATAATCCGCTCACATTCATGTCGACGGAACGTACCATTTTCACGTACGACGAAGGCCGCTCGACGTATGAGCCGAAAAATATCAACGGCAAATTTGCAGGCCATCCGATCTCCCTCGCACAGGCGATCGCCATCTCGGATAATATTTACGCCGTGAAGACGCTTGAGGATATCGGGTACAAAAAGTTCAATAAAATGGCGGATCGGCTTGGACTCGATGTTAAATTCCAGGAATCCCCCGCTGTCGCATTGGGCACTTCGACCGTCACTTTGCTGGAAATGACGACCGCGTATGATCGAATTGCCTCAGGCGGGTTGGAAGTGGAACCGACAATGATCCTGTCCATTACTGATGCGGATGGGAAAACGGTGTACGAACAGCCGAAGAAGAGTACGAAACGGGTCATGACCGAACAGGATGCGTTCGTGCTCACCCATATGTTAACAGGCATGTTCGACCCGGCTTTCAATGATTATTCCGTTTCAACCGGTCTGTCGATGCGCTCGAAACAAAAACGGCCGTATGCAGCAAAATCAGGGACGACCATTTCCGACCAATACTTGATCGGCTACACCCCTTCCCTGACGGCGGGTATCTGGACGGGCTATGACGTCGGCCAGCAATTGACGGAACTTGAAGACAAGGCTGCATCAAAGAAGATATGGATCGACTTCATGGAAACGGTCCACGCAGGCAAAACGCCTGAGCCGTTCATTCCCCCGAAAGGCGTTAGCAGTGTCATCGTCGACGTCGAAACCGGAGGCATCGCTGTCAATGAATGTCCGAAGCAACGGCTTATGTATTTGAAGGAAAAAGACATGCCTCAAAAGCTATGCACCGATAAGAACTTGCGCGAACAGCGAAACAATGGCGATGAAGACTCAGGTACGTTCGAGCTTTTTCCGTTTTCGTTTTTTGAATAGCCAAAAGCGGAGGGCGCTCGCTTAGCTGCGACAGGCATAAGGCGGATCCGCGAAACGGCGTTCTTTGCCGTGCAGCGGAGCTGCCTTATGACCCGAGCAGCTAGCGCCCGGAGTCTAGACGATAACAGGCAATCAAAAAAGCTTTGCCCTTCTGAATTGAATCAGTGGGGCAAAGCTTTTTTACCGTCGAATGCGGCCTATCGCATGATGGCTCATTGCTTGGGTTGTGGTGAACCAGCATTTGACAGGGAGTCGCATTGCTCCGGTTGTCCTAGCTTACAATCGCAAGCTGTAATCAGTGTACTTCCTTTTCCGCAGACATTCAACTACCGAAGTCGGGGAAGTCACAACATTTCACAGTTTGTTCATAATTCAGGCGAATCAGCACCGAGATCGATGTGCAATTTCGGTTCGCTCCGCTCCCACATTTCCTTGTTGTGAGTCGAAAGGAAATCTGTAAGGATCTGTTTCGATTTATCATCCATATGATCGACCATGATATGCCGCTTCATCGATTTGTCCATTTTATTCACATGATCCGCAAGAACCTTATATCCTCTGCGCTTTTCGCGATTCACGACCATTTCGCACGCAGTGACGCCTGCATAATACGGGCCATCCTTATTAAAATCAATCGTTACCCAGACGAGCCAGTACGGTTTTCCGCCTTCCGAATCTTCGCGGTTCGTCGTGAATTTCACGCCTCGTTCCGTATCGCTGCGGGCATGCATCGCACCAATCTCGATGCGCGCTTCCCCTTCTTCGATGTCGATGATGACCGGCGAGACGTTTTCCAATGACAAAGCCCCGATCCCGAATCCTCCATGTCCATCGGTCGGATCATCTTTTATGATGGTGAATCCCATTTTCCGTTTCGGTTTTTCATTCGTCATTCCTATAACCCCTCCCATTCTGCTATTATATACACTATACCTAAAGATGGTCGAAAGGGGGAACTAGTATGCCAATTGTAACTGTAAAAATGATTGAAGGACGCACGGATGAGCAGAAGCGAAATCTCTGTGAGAAAGTGTCTGCAGTAGTCGCTGAGACAACAGGTGCTCCAATTCAAAACGTTTCTGTCATCATCGAAGAAATGTCGAAAAATCATTATGCAACCGGAGGCAAGCGCCTGAGCGACAAGGAATAATTGGAACGATGCGAGATTCTCGCATCGTTTTTTGTTTGCTCGGGGACGGCTTTGGAAGCGTGGGGATTCGTTTTGAGCGCGGAAGGATCATCTTTGAGCGCGGAACACCCCACTTTGAGCGCGAGAGGATCATCTTTGAGCGCAGAGCGACCTACTTTGAGCGCGGATGACCTTGCTTTAAGCGCGGGCACCTCCCCCCCGACGCGATCCCACAAAAAAATCCCCTCATATCAAAGGGGATCTCCATCTATCACACTACAACCGAACACGCCTGCAGCTCTGCAATAAATTCAAAAGCGTCATGCATTTCGTCGTCGGTGAAGTTCAGTTTGTTTTTCACGATATGCACTTTGGCAATCTGCTCGTCCTTCGGCAGATAATCGAAATAGAGCAATGTCGACACCAGCTCCAAGAACCGCGAGCTCTTTCCATTCAGCCGATCAATACAGTCCGCAAGTTTTTCATGCGGCGCAGCAGCGGTTTCCAAAAAACGGCCGCCCTCTTCCGTCACGTTATAACTATATTGAACGTATGAGCCCTTATCCGTGCAGCTCTCCTTTAAAAAGCCCATTTCGCACAGTTCCTCGACCCGGAGCGTCAATTCCTCCGAATAGGGACCGTACATATGCAGCTCGTATTTTTCAGCGAATGGGAAATCCATCTTTTTCGCGATATAGATCATCTTCTGCAACTTCTTCCGCCCGCGAGCTTCCCCCGCCATGGCAATGAATTGCACAATTCTAGCATGTTCCTGCAGCAACCTACTCACCTCTCAACATTTGTAAAATCTTCTCATATAGCGGATTTCCCTCTGACTCCAAAACATCTTCAGGAAAATAAATTTTATGGTCGGTGCGCCGCTTGCCTGAAATGGCATCGACGATCTCCGATGAACGTGACAGCTCGCTCAGCTCGCCGTTCGACATTTGCAAATAGATCGGCACACGCTCATTTTCCTCGCCGGGCCGGTAGAAGTCATACGGCAAGTCGGACGAGGAATCCGTGACAAGATAGTATTCCGGATCAAGGCCTGCTTCCTTGAACAGCCTTTCTAGCTCGCCGATTTTCCGATATTCCTTTGCTGGATCGAACTCGGCATATTGGAACAGTCTCCGGTTGAGGAAACGGTCGCACAAGTCCGCCAATATAGCATCCTCTTCTTTGCGCCACCATTGGAAATACGTCATGAGCACGCCTTCATCCAATGATAGGTACTCCTCGAGGCCGAATGTGCGATCGAAGAACGACTTGAAGTGGACAGGCTCATACTTGAACGGATAGCCAGCAGTATGTAGATGTTTTGCGCGATGCAGGATTTTAATCAGAATGACTTCCGCGCTACGCGAAACTGGGTGAAAGTAGACTTGCCAATACATTTGGTAGCGGCTCATTATGTAATCTTCCACTGCGTGCATTCCGCTAAACTTGATAACTACCTGTTCCTCCGCCGGGCGCATGACGCGCAAAATCCGCTCCATATCGAAATGGCCGTACGAAACACCGGTATAGTAAGCGTCCCTCTGTAAATAATCCATCCGGTCTGCATCGATCTGACTGGAAATGAGGCTGACGGCAAGCTTGTCCGGGTATGTTTTTCCGATGACATCTGCGACTTGCTGCGGGAATTCGGGTGAGACGCGGCGCAGCACTTCATTCACTTCCGTGTCCCCTGTCAAAATCGCCTGCGTGAATTTCTCGTGGTCAAGCGTGAACACCTTTTCGAACGCATGCGAAAACGGACCGTGGCCGAGGTCATGCAGCAAAGCGGCGCAAAGCGTCAACAGCCGTTCTTCATCATTCCATTCCGCCCGTCCGCTGAAGCCGTCGTCAATGATCCGCCTGACAATTTCATAGACGCCAAGCGAGTGTTGGAAGCGGCTATGCTCTGCCCCGTGGAACACTAGATACGTCGTCCCGAGTTGCCGGATCCTGCGAAGCCGCTGGAATTCCCGCGTTCCGATGACGTCCCATATGACTCTGTCACGCACATGGATATACCGGTGGACCGGATCCTTGAATACTTTCTCTTCGAAAAGCTTTTCATTCTTATAATCCACTTATTCATCCACCTCCGTCGATGCATTTTCTTAAGTATATCAAAAACCCGGCAAGAGAAAAGAAAGGGTTTCATTGAATTGATTGCAATTATTTTGACCTACGTTTCAGTTTGGATGAATAAAAGGCTTTCACACTGTACACACTGACCGTAAGAAAGAGACTATGAACATGGCAGGAGGCAAGGAGATGGTGAAAGTTAGACAGGATGCTTGGCTTGAGGAAAATGATATTTTATTAGCCGAGACGGTGCTAAGGCACGTCCGGGAAGGCAGTACACAGCTCAGCGCATTTGAAGAGGTCGGAGATGCACTCAACAGAACCGCGGCAGCATGCGGTTTCAGATGGAATGCGGTCGTCCGGCGCGAATACGAAAAAGAACTGGCAGAGGCAAAAAAAGAACGGAAGCAGGCAATGCGTGTTTTGGGTGCAGATTTCAAACGACGCAGCCAGCAATTATACAACCCTGCACAAGGGACCGATCAGGATGAAAAGATGGCAGTTCCTTTATCCGCCTTATCGCTTGATACAGTCATTGCCTATTTAATCCGTTTACACCATACGGGCGGCGGCGACACTGAATCACTCAGATGGAAGCAGACTGCTAAAATGGCAAACGAAAAAGTCGAATCTCTCCAAAAAGAGATCGACAAACTGAAACAAGAGAATAAAACACTTCGGAACGACTACGAACAATTCGTACAAATCATGAACCGGGCACGCCGCCTCGTCACATTGGAAGACGATGCCGATCGTACGGCCCCCGTCTTCACGATGGAGCGGAACGGAAATCTCGTATCCAAAGAACCGCCGATCAATCACTGATCCGGCGGTTTTTTTTGATTAAAACGATGCTAAAAACGCATAAACCGCTGTAAATGCGCATAAATCGATGCAGAAACGCATAAATGCATTCTCTCACGCATATTTCACTGCAAAAGCTCATAAATCAGTTTATCCGCGCATAATCGTGACATCTTCAACGACTTCTCGCAAGCATTTTCTGATTCCGCTCAACAACCCGATTCAAATAAAACAAATAAAGCTCCATCTCCTCAGGCGTAAACCCGCCCATCTGGACTTCCTCCTCGGAAAGCGACCGCAACAGCAGCTGGACGCGGATTCCGACTTCATTCACAGAAATCGGCTCGCCAATCAGCTCGGACAGCGACGCCATCACTTCCGGGCGGATATCCGGATAAGTGAACTTCGTCTGCTCACCTTGCAAACCGGTTTCGTATAAATCGCGGATGAGGCGAGCGCGCTCAGCACCGCTGCCTTCCACGCACAAGTACACTTGGATCGCGACGCCTTGGCGCAATCTGCGCTGTGAAATCCCCGCGAACTTCTTGCCGCCGATACTCAAGTCGTACGAGCCCGGGCAGTAGGATCCGACGATTTCATACGCTTCGATCTGCTCCGCGACTTCCGGGAACAGCATGCGGACGAATTCCACCATCGCCTCATACCCTACCGGAATATCGATGGACCCTTCCTGCTCAGATAGGACTATGGAAATATTGAGCACGCCGCCATCCAAGACGACCGCGAGACCGCCTGAATTGCGGACGATCACCTTATAGCCGGCTTCCTGAAATAGCGGGAGCGCTTCTTCGATATGCGGCAGCCGGTGATCTTGGATGCCGAGGACGACTGTTTCGTCATGCACCCAAGTGCGGACGGTCGGCACGGTCAATTTCTGACCGACGAGATGGCAGAGCGTATCGTCCATCGCGAACGATTCCAATGCGGATCTATTTTTAGCGGTCATCGATTCGTCGATGAAACGCCATTTTGGGAGTTGTAAATTGGACATTTCAAATTCTCCTGGTGATCTTTTTACTTTTGATTTTCCGCTATAAGCATACACCAGTTCCACGTTCGGGAACAGTCCTGCATTCTTGAAGATTGTATGACTTCTATGCTTAAGAACCGTGTTTTCGTGTTCATTATGCTACACTATGGGAAGAAGTAAATCACGTTTAAAGGAGTTTGAATTCATATGAACGAAGCAGCAATTACACTCGATGGTTGGTATGTGCTACATGATTTGCGCTCGATGGATTGGGCGTCCTGGAAGTTGATTTCTAAAGAGGAACGCAAGGCAGCTATCGACGAATTCATGGCTTATTTGGATAAACTTCAACAAGCGGATGACGCGAAGACGGGCAGCCATGCGTTTTACACGGTCGTTGGGCAGAAAGCGGATTTCATGCTGATGATACTGCGCCCGACAATCGACGAACTGCAGGAGCTCGAAGCTGAATTCAACAAATTGACGATTGCAGATTATACAATCCCGGCTTATTCCTATGTATCCGTCGTGGAACTGTCCAATTATCTTGCGGGCGAGTCGGATGAAGATCCGTACCAGAACCCGTATGTACGTGGACGTCTGTATCCGGAACTCCCGCGCAACCAATACATCTGCTTCTACCCGATGGATAAGAAGCGCGAAGGCGAAGACAACTGGTATATGCTCAGCATGGACAAGCGCAAGGAATTGATGCGTAGCCACGGCATGATCGGCCGCGGATATGCAGGCAAAGTGAAGCAGATCATTTCAGGCTCCGTCGGTTTCGACGATTTCGAATGGGGCGTAACATTGTTCTCTGATGATGTTCTCCAGTTCAAGAAGTTAGTCTACGAGATGCGCTTCGACGAAGTGAGCGCGCGCTATGGCGTATTCGGTTCATTCTTCATCGGTACGATACTGAATGGAGAGAAGAAGTCATCATTCTTCACAGTTTAATGAAAAAGAGCCTCTTAATGGGGCTCTTTTTTTGTGTGCGTGAATTGAGTTATGCGTGATTGCGGGCGTTTATGAGCTTTTGGGCGGATTTATGCGTACATATTCGGCGATATGCGTATTTCTAGAGGTTTATGCGTGAATATCCGGATTTATGCGCTTCTGCAGCGATTTATGCGTGTTTGGCTCATCAGGTCATTCCAAAAAGTTCGAGACGACTTCGATGAACAGGCGAGGCTGTTCGACATTCGGCGCGTGGCCCGATAATTTGAATTCCAGGAAAACACCAGCCGGAATAAGCTGGGCAGTCTCCTCACCGTATTCAGGCGGATTCAATCCGTCGTGCAAACCGCCAATGACGAGCGCCTCGGCACGGATCCGATGCAGGTCCTTCCTGAAATCGAATCCTTCTAACGCTTTCGAAGCAATCGCCTGCTCATGCAATGTCAATTGCTCACTGTTTTCCGCCGTCTCATGCAGCCATTTCCCGACCGCCTTCTGGTTATGGAACATGTATTTCGAAGCAGCCATCATTTTATCAATAGCAGTCATCCCCGCCATCTCGTCGGCGTGCCGCTCATAAAGTTCTTCCATGGAAGCCTGCTCGCCATGGGATTTCGTCGCGACAAGAACGAGCTTCTTCACCCGGTCGCCTAGTTCAATGGCGACTCCCTGCGCGATGTAACTCCCCATCGACACTCCAATCAGGTGAAATGAATCCAGGCCAAGATGATCGACGAGCGAGACGACATCCCAAATATGATCCTTCAACTCATATTGCTCCGGTTTATCAGAATTCCCATGTCCCCTGGCGTCCGGCGCGATGACCCGATACTTTTCTTTGAACTGGTCAATCTCATGCCGGAACATTTCACTGTTGCTAGTCAAACCATGCAGCAGCACAAGTGGGAAGCCCTCCCCTTCTTCCTGGTAATAAATCTCCGTCCCTTCCGATTTGAATGTCGGCATCCTACCACTCCTCCGTAAAAGCACTCTGCTCATCCATACCCCAAATACGATTTTTAAATAAACCTTGATTGGTCAAGAGCATTTGGCGCGACAGGCGGCACTTCATTCACGCATAAATCCCGCGAATCACGCATAATGCCAATTATCTGCGCATAAATGTCTGCATTCGCGCATAAAGTCGATTTCTCACGCATAAAATGAAATTCACACGCATATTTCCATATAATCACGCATAACCCCCAGACTTCCCGTAAACAAAAAAGAGCCATCCAAGACGGCCCTCACCTTTCACTGCTTTAACCATTCCACTATATCCGCCTTCACATCATTCCCATGCCAATACGTCAGCGCGGCATCCTCGCCGATCCGCCCGACGAGTTGTTCGACATAGTCCAAACCGAGGATGTAACCAATCCGGTTATAGCCGAAATACGAGCCGCCGGATAGACGGAACCATTCCTTCTCCTTCACCATATCCCACTCACCTGAAGCGTCTTCCAAAAAGCGCCGTTTCACTTCGGCTTTATTCTCCTCATAGCACTTCACCCATGGCTCGCCTTCGTCATCGAATGAAAGATAGACCGGCTCCTGAAGTCCCGGAACAATTCGTTTCGATAAATACGTGGCGGCTCCTTCTGTGAACAGCGTCGTCAAGCCATGCCCCCAATCGACAGTGGACCAATCGATCCCAGCGCGCGAGGCAAGCGCAAAATGCGTGACGTGGCCAATTTCATGCGCAGTGATCACTTTCAAATGGTCACGCTCCGCGGAAAGCTTTTCAACCGCAAAGTAGATTTCACGTCGATTATCCCTCGTCACGAATGCATTCGAGCCGAACGTACCAACCATCAGTTTGAATGAAAGCTCCAAGCCCAGTCCGAATACCTGCTCATACTTCTCATCCGTTTCTTGAATAACGTCGGGTAAACTCGCAGAGATGGAACGGATGTCGCCGATCTTACCTTCATATTTCCGGAGCGCCGCTGATAGTCGCTCCTCAGTCCTCGGACAATGGATTGGAAAATACTTTTCATAGATTTTCGCATGCTCAGTAAGATACGATTCCAAGTCGTCAAGTGTTGGCTGTTCATGGGATTCCCAGAACTCCAAGAAAACCGGAATGCTATTTTCAATATGCATTTACTCTCCCCCCTCCCACCAGTATACATATTTTTCAGTCATCATTGAAAGTTCAAAAGCATATGGTGGAACCGAGGGGTTTATCCCGTAGCGTATCGCTTCTCCCCTACTGAACAGGATTGCCCGCAAGTTTAAAAATGAAAGGATGAAAAACATGGTTCAATATTATTGGTATCCAGGTTTTCAACAGCAACAGCAACAAATGCAAATGCCTGCAACACCGCCACAAATTCCATCGTCCGGAGGAAGGCCGCCATTCCGGGAGGAGTCGTATATTGAAAACATCCTCCGCCTCAACCGCGGCAAACCCGGCGTATTTCATTTCTCCTTCGAACATGCCGTAGAAGCCGGAAAAAACACACTGGCTATTCCGGGGATGGTGGAAGCGGCCGGGCGCGACCACGTCATTTTGAGCACAGCCGCCGGCAAACGCTATTTATTGCCAATGATCTACTTTGACTATGCAGAGTTCAACGAAGAACTGAATTACTTCAACCAACAGCCAATGTAAAAAAAGTCTTCCGTTGCCTATTGTGGCATCGGAAGACTTGTTTTTTTTGTTCAAGTGCTAAATGTATTTAATGAAGTATTGGAGAGGCATAGAGTTGTTTTGGTTGCGCGGAGGCTTGCTTTGGACGCGGGGCAGTTCGCTTTGGACGCGGAGACGCCGACTTTGGACGCGCGGCGGCTTGTTTTGGACGCGGGCCACTCATGGGTCCCCTCACTCCCCCACGACGCGATTCAAAAAAACGGTCTGAAGAACTGTTGCTCTTCAAACCGTTTCGATATTATCTTCCGAACTTTACCGCTGCAATGATGAGCATGATCCAGCCCGCGATGAAGGCGACGCCGCCGATTGGGGTGATGGCACCGAGAATGCCGATGCCGGATAGGCTCAAGATGTAGAGGCTGCCGGAGAAGATGATGATGCCGGCGAGCAGCAAGTAGCCTGCCCATGTCAAAGCGGTTGACGTCCCGAAGAGCGATGAGCTCATGAGGATGCCGACTGCGATGAGTCCGATTGCGTGGAACATTTGGTATTGGACGGCTGTTTCCCAGATGGCTAGGTACCGTTCGGACAAGCGCTCTTTCAGTGCGTGTGCTCCGAATGCGCCGAGTGCAACGGCAATTGCCGCGTTGACGGCGCCTGCGATGATGAAAAATGGCATATGATTTCCTACTTTCCGCTTGTGTTGATTCTCTCTATAACATTTTCGCCTTACAAAGATTAGAAGTCAAAGATCGAGCCGCCATTCGCGTCTTCCTCGTCCAGCGGCCTGCCTTCCAATGACGAAATCCGCGGCTTATGGGAGATTGCCATTGTTCTCGGCGTAATGATTGGCTCGTCTTGCTTTTCATTACTGACGAGCACGACTTGGCAGAGCGCCCGAATCGCTGTCAGCGCCTCGCGGACGGCTTGGTCGTCGTCTGCGGTTTTTGCGTAATTGAGCTGGCGCTGCATTTCCTCGATGATCCGTTCCGTTGAAATCATTGTCTAGCACCCCCTTTCTTCGGTTCGTATTTCATACATTCCATGCCCGATGATCGCCTCACAACGATAGACGGCAGTTCACGAGTCTTGAAGCCATATGCCTTGCAGCCACGCGGACTTTTCGGATCCCATGTTACGAAGAAGTATTGACATTGAAAACAATTTACAGCCATGCGCCCACCTCTTCCCTTACAGCCCGTCGTCTGTTCGGCACCAGTCAATCGGCGTTTCATTCCACTCTTCCAAAATGGCGTTCGCCGAGGAGTACGGCCGACTGCCGAAAAAGCCACGGCTCGCGCTGAGCGGGCTCGGATGGACCGCTTCGATGACGGCGTTTTTATTCAGATCGATCAGCTTTTTCTTCTCTTGCGCAGGGCGCCCCCAAAGGATGAAAACGACCGGCTCGTCCCGTTCGGACAAACAGCGGATCACTTCGTCGGTGAACTGCTCCCACCCTTGCTTCCGGTGGGAATGCGCCTCCCCTTGCCGTACTGTCAAGACGGTGTTCAGCATAAGTACGCCCTGCTTCGCCCAACCTGTCAGGGTTCCCGTTTCGGGAATTGTGCATCCGATATCGGACTGCAATTCCTTGAACATATTCCGCAAGCTCGGCGGAATCCTGACGCCAGGCTTCACCGAAAAACTGAGGCCATGCGCTTGGCCGGGACCGTGGTACGGATCCTGTCCAAGAATTACCACTTTCACGTCCTTGAACGGCGTCAGCTTGAAGGCTGTCCACATATCCTCCATAAGCGGATACACTGTGTGGCTTTCGTATTCTGTTTTTAGGTAATCGCGAAGCTGCAAGTAATACGGTTGATGGAATTGCTCCGCAAGCACTCGATCCCAATCGTTGCCGAACCTTATTTTCTGCAAACATCTCACTCCTTGAATTCAATCGTCACGTCGTAGCCTGCGAATGAAAACATTTCCTTCAATGTTTTTTCTGCGTTGAATTGTGCCGTCTTCAGCACGCCTTGCCCGGTTGCCTCCTCGATAATGAGGTTCTTCGCTTCGGCGGCAAGTTCGTATGCCTCTTTGATATCCGCCTTTTGACGGAAGGCGCCTTCATAGGAATATACTTCGACTTGGTCGAAATAGATTTCCGCCCCTCCGAGGAAGGTTGCGGCCGGCAATGTAAGCTTCGCGGTCTTGTTCTTCTCATTTATGACTACATCTTTTTCGGTAAGCTTGGACAAATCGACGCCGGCCTTCACCGAGCCCGGAATGACGACGAGCAGCTGCCGCTTCGTCCCCGGCACATTGAGGCCGATGCTTTGGCCAAATAATTGGTTGTCCTGCCGTTCGATGATGACTTTCGTATAGGCTTCAGCTGTCGCCATTTCGTTCAATTCTTGTATTTGTTCAAGGAACACACCTTTCTGTTCCGTGAAGGTGCTCCCTAGTTTTAAAAATTGGAAGGCGATGAACGGAAGTGAAATGACGGCAAGCAGTAGGAGTACGGCCAGCAGGATTGCTGATCGTTTCCACATTGACAGGAATCTAAATGGCATGCGCGGACGCCAAGATTTCTTTTTCCTGCCTAACGCTTCTTCAACGGTGACGGCACTCTCGGATTCTGAAGCCTTCAATTCTCTCAGCAGTTTTTCAATCTCCTGCAATTTCTTTTTATCTTCCATACCCTTTTTTCACCTTCCTTCGACACTCGTAATCGCATATTTCTACATATAGTTGTACGTTTAGACTAGCCGAAAGTTTCGTAGTGGACAACAGATAAGCATGCAGCAATCAGCCTTTCATTCCAAAACCTGTAAATGCGCATAAACTCGTCGATTCGCTCATAAAATGATCCATTCACTCATAAATGTCCGCAGATACGCATATATCCCCATATTCGCTTATAAATCCCCGCAATCACGCATAAACCGCCACCTGGTTGGAATAATTGTATTCTTTCATCAATTTGATTACTATTAACTGTGAATGCAATCCAACAAAAAGGAGAAATCCAACTATGACTATGAAAAAGACATTAACTATTGCAGGATCAGATACGTCAGGCGGCGCAGGAATCCAGGCTGACCTGAAAACATTTCAAGAGCACGGAACATACGGCATGACAGCTCTGACGGTCGTCGTGACGATGGATCCCGATAATAATTGGAGCCACAACGTCTATTCCCTTCCTGTTGATGTATTGAAAGCGCAAATCAAAACAGCTCTTTCGACAGGCATCGACGCGATTAAGACAGGCATGCTCAGCACAGAGGAAGTCATCCAAACTGCAGGCGAGGCGATTGCGGAATCCGGACTCGACCACGTCGTCATCGATCCCGTCATGGTTTGTAAAGGGGAAGACGAAGTCCTCAATCCGGGAACTGTCGACGCAATGGTGGAATACTTGCTGCCAAAAGCGGAAATTGTGACGCCGAACTTGTTCGAGGCAGGCCAGCTGGCAAGCATGAAAACACCATCGACAATTGAGCAGATGAAGTCTGTGGCTGAAAAAATCCATTCACTTGGCGCACGTAACGTCGTCATTAAAGGTGGTAAACAGCTCCAACACGACAAAGCGGCGGATCTGTTTTATGACGGCAAGACATTCACATTGCTCGAAGCAGAAAAAACGGCTACCCATTACAACCACGGTGCGGGCTGCACATTTGCCGCCGCCATCACGGCGAACCTTGCAAATGGGCTTGACGTGAAAGAAGCGGTTATCGCAGCGAAGAAATTCGTGTCCGCAGCAATTGCAAACGGCTGGAAGTTGAATGAATATGTCGGCCCCGTCATGCACGGCGCCGCGAATCGTGTAGGCGCACCTGAAATAACAGCGACAGAGATTTAATTGTATAAAGACCAGAAGAGGGCTTCCTCTTCTGGCTTTTTTTAGTTTATCGTTAATTTCCCGGCGGATATCGATCATTCCCCGAGGTTTATCGATCAATTCAGCCGACTTATCGTTCATTTCCCAGAAGTTATCGATCATTTCCCAAGTTTTATTGTCATTTTGTTACCTTTGACCCACTCCATCATAACCCTGCAGCCACCCTCTGCTTTTGTCTCAAGCCGCGTCAATCGCATTCAGCCACACATTTATATATACTTAATTCATGTGCATTTTGTAAGAAGGAGGATTTATTCATGGAGATCGTGAAACCGGATCGGTTGCAGGAATTGCTGAATTCCTATGCGAATAAAGACGTTTACATCCATCTTGAAACGACGAATGGCGCATATGCCGCCCATTTCAAGGAAGGATTTTTCAACGCTGGGGCATTCATCCGGAATGTCGTCGTCAAATATGAGCTTGGCAAGGTGGCGGGCGAATCGCCGCATCGGGTCGGCCTGAAGCTTCCTTCGGGCTGGATTTATGCGCAAGGCATCACTCACTATACGGTCGACGAGCACGATCGGCTGCTCATGGCAGGGCTCGATCCGGACGGGAAACTTGCCGTTGCGCTCGAAATAAGCGAAACACCGTTTACATATTAAGCAACTTGATTGTGAAGGAGGCTTTTCGATGATTAAAGAAGAACGCCATGTGCTCGTCATTTTTCCACACCCGGACGACGAAGCTTTCGGCGTGTCAGGTACGATTTCCACATATCTCGAAATGGGGGTCCCCGTCACGTACGCCTGTCTGACACTGGGCGAAATGGGACGGAATCTAGGGAATCCCCCGTTCGCGAACCGTGAAACACTTCCGCAGATCCGCAAGCAGGAATTGAAGAACGCGGCAGCCGCCATGGGACTGACGGACCTTCGGATGATGGGCTTGCGCGACAAGACGATTGAATTCGAGGACGATGAAAAGATGATCAAGCTCGTCGCCGATTTGATTGAAGATACGAACCCATCCCTCATCATCACGTTCTATCCGGGTCTCTCCGTCCATCCTGACCACGATGCAACGGGACGCGCTGTCGTCGGTGCCGTCGGAAGGATGAAGGAATCCGAACGCCCGACGTTGTATACGATCGCGTTTGCGAATAACACTGCAGAAAAACTTGGCGCACCTGACGTCATCCATAATGTTGAAGGAGCTGCGCAGAAAAAGCTCAATACATTGAACGCACACGCGTCCCAGACCGTCTGGATGATGCGTGATATGGAAAAAAGACTGGCCGAGAAAGACCCGGAAGCATTGAAATGGCTACACGAAGAGAAATTTTTCACCTATCGTTGGGAATAGACAAAAGCAGCCATGCCCCGTTGCAATTGCAGACGGGGCCTCTTTATAACTTCATCAAAAAACTGAATAGTTCAATTTCTATCCATTGTATTTACAACTGGATGAAAACCCGATAGTATGTATGATTATACAAGAATAACGATATTTTATTCATAAAGGAGCAAGAAAGAGTTGAAAAAACATCATTTATCCACATGGCTCTACTTTCTAATTCCATCCATACTCGGCGTTATCCTTTTCATGATTCCTCTTAAATTCGGGGAAGAATGGAAAGTTCCAATCGCAAAATTCGCGGATATCCTGTCCGGCTGGCTCGAACCTGCCATGCCGATGACTGCAATGATCATTATTGTAATCGCGGCAATCGGCTCGTTGCTGTATGCTTTCATTCCGCGTTCAAGTTCCAACCCTTCTCTTATGGAAGGATTGTTCAAAGTGACACCGTTCTGGACAGTTACCCGTTTACTCGGAGCTGTATTCGCTATCATGGTCACATTCAAACTTGGGCCTGAAGCAATCTGGAGTGAAAACACAGGCGGCTTGCTTCTCGCACCGGATGGCCTTGTGTCATTCTTATTCACAATCTTCCTTTTCGCAGGTCTTTTATTGCCATTATTATTAAATTTTGGTCTGTTGGAGTTCTTCGGGACGATGATGGTGAAAGTGATGCGTCCATTATTCAAACTTCCTGGACGTTCCTCCATAGATGCGCTCGCTTCATGGATCGGCGACGGTACGATTGGCGTCCTGTTGACGAGCAAGCAATATGAGGACGGTCATTATACACAAAGGGAAGCCGCAATTATCGCGACGACGTTTTCAGTTGTTTCCATTACGTTTTCACTCGTTATTATCGACACGGTCGGCATGTCGAACTACTTCGTTCCGTTTTACGGAACGGTACTGTTGACAGGTATCATTTTGGCGCTCATCATGCCGAGGATTTATCCGCTCAGAGGCAAGAAATCCGAGTACATAGACGGCCGTCCTTTCACGGGGGATGATGAAAAACTCCCTGAAGGCTATAATGTGTTCAATCACGGACTCGAAAACGCACTCGATACCGCTTCGAAGAACCGTTCCATCGGCAGGATCTTCACGGACGGCATGCGCAATGTGCTCGATATGTGGATCGGCGTTGCACCGGTCGTCATGGCTTTCGGTACAGTAGCGCTCATGCTAGCTGAATACACAGGCGTCTTCACATTTTTAGGGAAGCCGTTTGAACCAATCCTTTCCGTATTGGGCATTCCGGAAGCTGCGGCTGCGGCACAGACGATGGTCGTCGGTTTTGCGGACATGTTCCTGCCGGTCATTTTGGCTGAAGGCTCCATCACTTCGCCAATGACGTTGTTCACGATTGCGACGATTTCAGTCGTCCAGCTAATTTACATGTCCGAGGTCGGCGGTTTGATTCTCGGAACGAAAATTCCTATCAACATTTTGGATTTAATCATCATTTTCCTATTGCGTACGTTGATCGCCCTGCCGATCGTTGCAGGCGTAGCACATTTATTGTTTTGAATAACGAAAAGCGGAAACGGCCGCTTAGGCCTGACAGGCATAAGACAACCTTGCGTAGTGGCGCTTTTTGCCACTTAAGCTGGGTTGACTTATGACCCGAAGGCCTGGTCGTTGAAGCTAGACAATAATGAAAAGCCGCTGATCCCAATTTCGGATCAGCGGCTCTTTTCATGTTACGCTTTCAATTTCTTCTTCAGTTTCTCCAGCATATCCACAGTCATCGCATCCAAATCATATGATGTCTTGAATCCCCACTCTGCGATAGCCGCTGATGAGTCGATGTGATCAGGCCAGCTGTCCGCAATCGCTTGACGGACCGGGTCGACGTTATACGTCAATTCAAAATCCGGAATATGCTTTTTGATCGATGCTGCGATCTCGCCCGGCTCGAAGCACATCGCGGTCACATTGAACGCGTTGCGGTGCATCAATTTGGCAGGATCCGCTTCCATCAGGTCGACAATTGCTTGCAAGGCGTCCGGCATATACATCATATCCATGCACGTGCCTTCTGCAATGAAGGACTCATACTTCCCGTCCGTAATTGCTTTATAGTAAATATCCACGGCGTAATCGGTCGTTCCCCCGCCTGGCTGCGCCACGTAGGAAATCAATCCCGGGAAGCGCACACCGCGCGTGTCGAGGCCGAATCGGTGGAAGTAATAATCGCATAATAGCTCACCCGAGACTTTATTGACACCATACATCGTCGTCGGTCGTTGCAATGTGTCTTGCGGTGTATTCAACTTCGGTGTCGAAGGGCCGAATGCCCCGATCGAGCTTGGCGTGAAAAATTGCATGTTGAGCTCGCGCGCAGTCTCAAGCGCATTCATGAGTCCGCCCATGTTGAGGTTCCAAGCAAATAGCGGTTCAGCTTCGGCTTTAGCTGATAGAAGCGCCGCCATATGCATAATCGTGTCCGCACCGAAATCCTTCGCCACGTCGTGCATCTTCTTGCCATCCGTCACATCGAGGACTTGGAACGGTCCCGCAATCGGCTCGAGCGGTTGGCGAATATCTGTCGACAACACATTTTCTTCGCCATATTCTTTCTGCAACTTGCCAATTAATTCCGAACCGATCTGGCCAAGTGCTCCGGTCACCATAATTTTTTTCAATACTGACTCCTCCTACTATTCAAATGCTTTTATGGAAAGGACATAATTTTTTAATAATTGAATAAACCCATTAACATCAATATAAAAAGATTATATTATGTGCGCCTGTAAAACACAACAGCTTTTCCTTCCTTATCAGCTTTTCCCTATATTTTTCTGGTATACTATAGAAAAAACCTTGAGGTGCACAATGTTCAGTAAATATATGAATTTAATTTTAGTCATCATTAGTAGTGCCTTGTTGGCGGTGGGATTATTTTTGTCCGGCATGCAGACTTGGCTCGTTTTCACGATTATTATGGCGTTCACATTCATTTTGACGATGGGCTATCCATTCTATATCATCTACAGAACGAGAAGTTTGAAACTGATTGACCGCTATTTGGCCAACCACCGGAGTAAGCCGATCTTCAGCTATGCGTACGCCCTCGCCCATGGAACAGATAAAGAAATAATTGATTCGCTGAACAAAATATTGAAATCCTATCCCCAGGCGGAAGTGCAAGATATCTATAATGCCAATCTGTTAGTGTTCCGGAAGGATTGGAGACGTTTGATTGACACATCGAGGTCGATGACAACAACTTTCTATCGTGATTATTATGCAGGTATCGGGTATACAATGAGCAATAATAAGGAGAAGTCTTCCGAATCGTTATCGAAGGTAGGAACGCCTTGGATGGTCCATTCCTTGAAGGCGGTCATCGCATTGAAGCAGGGACAAAGGGATTCATTCCAAAAAGAAGCGGCGCTAGCTACGAAGCAGGCAGTCGGCATGCAGCGCTACGTCATACATCATATGTTGAATCGAATGGCGGAGGGTGTTTTTCCGACGGAAGAAGTGTAAGAGATAGGAGAATAATGGAGAACGCAAAGAAGCCGATCTTTATCTAAGATTGGCTTTTTTTCATCTATCAATCGCGCTTACCCTATGGACTTCACAAATAGTTTACCGTTGAGCATTGAGCATTCCAGTTGGCCCCTCGCATCAAGGTCCGTCACAATCGCTTCCATGTACCACCGGTTGTTCCCATCGAACGGCGTCAACCTTATTAATGTCCTGTTCGACAGTTCCTCGAATGAAATGATGTCGGCTTCACGGATGATCGTTAGCATTATCTTTTTAATTTTTTCATATCTGAACTTTACAATCGACGCTCCGGCTCTGCCATTCGATTGCAAAAGTTGGACGCTTTCATTATATCGCATTTGTGGCCCACCTTTTCAAAGTGTTCTGCTCACTATCTATTACCCTTTTTGACTAGAATTAATCCTCTTTTCGATAAAAAAAGACGCGGAGTTCTCGTTAACTAGCATAGAGTTCTCATTACTCACTGAAAAGTTCTCGTTGCCGCGCTTGGATTTCTCGTTCTTCCATGAAAAAACTGCCGCATCAGCTTTACGCTGATACGACAGTTATTATCCATATTATGAAATGACGCCGAGTTCTTTACCTACTTTTTCATAAATAGCAAGCGCGTCATCAAGCATTTCCTTCGTATGGGAAGCGATCGGCATATTACGCACGCGGCCTTTCCCCTTCGGTACTGTCGGGAAGACGATCGACTTGGCATAGACACCTTCTTCGATCAACCGTTGCGAGAATTGTTGCGTCAGTTTCTCTTCACCGATGATGCATGGTGTAATCGGCGTTTCAGAAACTCCGATGTCGAAGCCCAGTTTTTTAAGGCCTTCCTTCAGATAGTTCCCATTCTCCCAAAGCTTGTCATGCAGCTCCGTCGACTCCGAGATTTTATCCAACGCGCCCATGATGGCCGCAACGTCGCCTGCAGGCAATGCAGTGGAGAATAAAAACGGACGGGAGCGCACTTTCAGCCAGTCGATCAACGCCTGAGTCCCGGCAACATAGCCGCCGACAACGCCGATCGCTTTCGATAATGTGCCGATTTGGAAGTCAATCTCTTTTTCAAGACCGAATTGCTTCACAGTCCCTTTCCCTTTTCCTGTTACACCGGACCCGTGCGCATCATCGACGTAAGTGATCAAGTCGAATTCCTTTGCGATCTCCACGATTTCAGGAAGCTTTGCGATATTACCGTCCATCGAAAACACGCCGTCCGTAATATACATTAGCTTTCCATATTGGCCGGATTCCTTCGCTTCCTTCGCTTTCGCACGCAAATCGTCCATGTCCTGGTGCTTGATGCGGATGATTTTCGCACCGGAAAGACGGCAGCCGTCGATGATGGAAGCATGGTTCAGTTCATCCGATAGAATGGCATCCTGCTTAGTCATGACTGCAGAAATTGCTGCCATATTGCAGTTGAAACCGGATTGGTAGGAAATCGCCGCTTCCGTCCCTTTGAATTCAGCAAGTTTCTTCTCAAGTTCAATATGGATATCGAGCGTTCCGTTGATTGTCCGGACAGCACCTGCACCGACGCCGTACTTTTCCGTCGCCGCGATTGCAAGCTTTTTCAAACCTTCGTCTGTCGCCAGCCCTAAATAGTTGTTTGAGGAAAGATTGATTAAATCTTTTCCGTTGATTTTAATAACTGGACCATTCGGACCTTCCACCGGGTCGATTACATTGTAGAGGCCTTGGTCGCGCAGTTCCTGTAAATTTTCCTGTAAAAACGCATCGAGAACTTTTGACAAAATGATCTTCCTTTCAAACGGTTGATGCCCCCATTTTAGCATATGCGGGCAAAACTCGCAGAAGGAACTGTCTTAGACGTCAATCCATCTTGAAAGTTGACGTGTTTTCTCCTCAAAGGATTTCCGGATGATTGTCTGATCGACGATTTCGCGCAGCCTGTTTTCGCTATGCGCATACGCATGCATATAGCCTGTCGCGTCCATGATTTTCTCTTTATACCGGCCGCTGATTTCGCGTATCTTCTCTTCTGCTTCCGCATCTTCCGTGCACATCGAAACGAGATCAAGAATCTCATCCAATGGACTCTCCGGATCATATTCATGTGGCTGTGTCGCGTCGAAAAGGCAAACCGACAACTCCGGGAACAAAAGGATGTCGACGCTTTTCGGATCAAGTCCGCACCAGCCGTAGAGGACATCTATCCCCCGGCTTTCTGCCTCCTTTCCGAGCGCCTTCAACATGGTCGATTTTCCCGTTCCGGACAATCCTTTCATGAGGATTCTCCTCTTCGTCCAGCTCGTGATGGAGGGAATGAAATCGCGGGACCCGCCCGGTGATAACGAGCCGGCAATCCGATGTGATACTGTCGATTTCTTACGCAGCTTCATTGTGCCGAATAGCTCTTCCCTCAAAGAGACGGTCATTTGCTCATGTTCACTCCACATCATCCTGACGATATTCACTTGCTCCCACTCGTCATGGATCCGCAATGCTTCGGACATGGATTGCATCATTTTGGTAAATACGAGGTTTGATTCTTCCACAACATCGGCCATTTCTGTCGATCGGTTTTGCAGTTTGTCCTCGTCATACGCATCATAAAAGCTGATGACGTGGTGGCGGCCGCCGATTTCGGTCGGCTCAAGCGAAACGGGGTGGGATGCTTGGAGAATGAATAAATTAATGTCTTTTACAAATATGGCATCCGTATTGTCAGGTAGGACGGGATTGTTAAAGCGGTCCACGTCATAGCCCCTTTTGATGAAATGAGCTGCCGCGTCGTTCAAAACTTTGGATATCGCGTTCGACGGCGGCGCTTTCAAAAAGATCGTTTTGTCAGCGGTGGCAATCAATGTATCGTATTTGTGCGCGACCCCTCGCCCTGTATAGGCTGTCCCCATGTATTCCGTTATTGTCCCGTATATGATGACCATCCTTTCCCAATTGACTACTTGCATTTCTACCATATGCCCAGTCAATAAAAAAAAGCACGGCTTGTCTTCGAAAGGGTTCGGTTGAGGGGAGAAAAGTGCAAATGACAACGTAAATAACCAGGTTAATCAGCATATATTTCAACAGTCAAAAGACGTTACAAGTTAACTTCAGGAACAAGTTTCCTACATCTTTGTTACATTAACTTATATACAGAAACTTTCACCGATACCCCTTGAACAATGCTCTCGTTCTTCAGCAGATTCTATATACCAAAATCCATTCTCTTTTTTCATCGTTAATTTGATATCGCTTCCAGCAGCAGAATCATCATGAAGGCCATAACTCATGATATAACCTAATGCATTATTCTCATCCAAAAATTTGATTCGTGAATTGATTTCCCAAATTTCTTGCCCTAAATAATTACTAACTTCTACATCAGTCATGAAAGCTAAAAGGAGCTTTCCTGGATTTTCCCAAGTTTGATTTGGCGTTGAAAGCGATTTATCAAATTCACCTTCTAATTTTCTCCAACTTGTAATTTCTTGCTTATAACCCATTTCTTCAGAAAGGGAATAGTCTGTTACATACTTCCATAGTTGAACATCAGCATCACTCCAAAGTCTTGGGGCATCATCTTTAGAAATTTTGATGTAGTCCTGTTCTTCTGTCCCATCAAGTTTCTGATGAACAGCTTCATCGGAAACTTTCCCGGAGTTGATTTCTGGTTTTGTTCTTTCATCCGTTATTGTTTCCGCTGAACAAGCCGACAACAAAAGAATAATCACCATTATACTTATTTTTTTCAATTCCCTTGTCTCCTTTTATGGCCCGTTCTACAAAGTCACTCACTATAATTATGCAGTTCAAATGACTCTTCAAAGTCATCCCATTTTACAGTTACTTTTATCACTTCATCTTTGCCTACTTTTGCCCCGCCTTTTGATTCACCTGAAGACAAAAACGTACCTGTTAATGGGGGTTCCGTGTACTCCTCAGTTAGCTTCCAGTGATTTCTATTCGATTCAAAAGAGTATTCAAGTGTTTGTAATGAAGACAACTCTTCTATAGAACCTTTATATTGTAAAACAAGCTGATAACTATCTTCGATTGAATACGTTCTTTGTCCGTTTTTTTCTCCCCATTTTTCTGTCCCTTTATACGAGTATTCAGCTTTCCAATGCTCACTTTCTCCACTAAACTTATAATCATGGTTCGTAGTTTCAGAACAAGCTGTTAAAACCATTATTGTAAATATGACAGATATTATTTTCTTCAAATCATCTCTCCCCCAAAAATATTGAATTGAACTGTCTCCTTACATTAACTATTCCAGCACTCTTCCAGAAATACCTCTTCTATAAGTTAAAAAACAAAAGAGCCGCCTAAGCGACTCCGTCCATTCTAGGGGACATTTTTTCCAATCCATCAATATAAAGCATCTTAGTGGTGACTCAACAACAAAAACAGGGACACCAATTCATATGCGAATTGTGTCCCTGTTTGCTATCAACGGAGCTACCTGAGATTCTAACGTATTGTTTATTAAATTTATTTAGTAAACAATACCTGTCCATCTTCCTCACCGGCAAGTTTCAGTAGCAGCTTGCGGCATTGAGGCAAGGCGTAGTGGACGATTTGGCCGAGGAGGAAGGCGATGATGACTGTGCCGATGCCGACCGGGCCGCCCAATAGCCAGCCCGCAAAGCCGACAATCACTTCATTCATCGTCCGCACCTTTTTCATGCTAATCCCAAGCTTGTCGACGAGGATGAGCATAAGGCTGTCTCGTGGCCCTGCACCGACATTGGGCGCGACATAGATACCGACGCCGTAAGACATGACAATGACACCGAGCGTGAAGATGATCACTTGCCCTGTCATCGTTTCGAATTCTGGCAATATCCAGTTGAAAAAGTCAATGAATAGGCCTAGCAGGAGCATGTTCAACCAAGTCCCAAGCTTCGGCCATTGTTTCATCATAACGGAGGTCAAAGTGATGAGGGTCAAGCCACTGATGATGCTCCATGTCCCGATTGTCAGCCCGAAGTGTCGGGATAGGCCGATGTGCAGGACGTCCCACGGGCCAACGCCTAGGCGCTGCCCTTTAATCGTCATCGTAATGCCGAGCGACAACACGATGACGCCGACAATAAAAAATGTCCATCTCCATACAAAAATCTTTCTCATCTGCATTCTTCTTTCCATGCTACTCCATCTAGGATAGCTAATTCTCTGTTTCTATATTGTAGCACGTGCCAAGAAGGCAAGATACATGCGATTAGTCTTTAATGACGGCGCTGAAAGACGCATCGGCAATAAGCGCTAGGTCCCTTGGAGACAATTTCATCTGCAATCCAGGCTTCCCTGCACTGACGACGAATTGGTCCGAATTTTCAGCAGAAGCGTCGATAACGGTCGGGTATTTTTTCTTCATGCCAATCGCCGAACAGCCGCCACGGACATATCCTGTCTCTTTCGTCAGATCTTTCAACGGAAGCATATCGAGCTTCTTCACGCCCGCCGCCTTCGCGGCTTTCTTCAAATCGAGCTCTTCCACAACCGGGACGATGAAGACGAACAGCTCCCGCGGACCGGCAATCGTCACGAGTGTTTTGTAGACCGATTCCGCCGCTTGCCCCGTCTTCGCAGCGACCGACACGCCATCCAATTGGCCATCGTCTGTATCGTATTCCATCAGCTCATAGGGCACTTGTTCAGTGTCCAATAGCCGCACCGCATTCGTCTTCACTTGTTTCTTCTGCTTCGCCATAAGTTCACATCCACCTCCTGAAGAACTCTCCTAATTTAAATTAAAGTTGCTTTGTAAAACCAGTACTCTTCTCCCGATATCCCATCGCCTTATAGAAAGCGTGCGCTGCTATACGTTCGGTTCGATTCCCACTGTTTAACACAATACCAGCTGCCCCTTTGCTCATTGCCCACTCTTCAGACTCCGCCAATAAAAGTTTGCCTAGACCTTTTTTGCGATAGTTATCATCGACCACAAAGGCAACAATGCGGACATATATACCATCCGACTCATAAAAGATCCCCGTGCACAAACCAGACATGCCAACCACTTTTCCTTCAACTTCAATTACGAGAGTATGATAGGAAGGTTCTGCACTAATCTTTTCAAAACGTGTCCTCATCTGTTCAACCGTAGTTGAATATCCTAACTGTCCCATCAAGAAGGCCATTTGAGGAATATCACACGAGCATGCTTCTCTTATTTTCATAATAGAATATCCCTTTCTGATGATCAAAAGGGCCGCCATTAACTGGCGACCCTTCCTTATCAGGCTATTTTATTAATACTCGGCCATTCGGCAATAAACCCTTGGCTCTTCGCTTCCACTTGGATTGAGTAGGCAGAAATCGCCTTTGCAAAGCGTTTTTGTTCCAATAGCACTTCCCGTTCAAGATCAGTCGGGAGATCCATGGATGCCACCTTGAACGCGTCCGCCTTTGCCTGGTGCGCTTCTGCCTCTATTTGCGATTGCTCGCGCTTCTGGAGGGCGAGTCTCGCTTCCGTTTCCATGATCTTGGCAGAAGCGGTTGCTGCCAGCTGTTGATCCGCGATCGTCGGTTCCTGGACAGAAATCGCTTCCCTGCGGACGTCCCGCCATGCATCAATCGTCTCTTCCAGCGTTTTCCCGAGAGGAAGGGCGATCTGCTTCACTTGCCCGGCATCCAGTTTCTTGAACTCTCGAATTTCGGAAACCGCTTCCGGTTCCTTCTTCCCTAACAGCAATGCTTCCAAGTCATCGAGCGTCTTCTGGTTTCGGCCGTTGTAGTCCGCCTGGCGATGATAGGCTTGTTCGGCATTTCTGCGTTTCACTGCGTCATATCGCTGCATTTGGTCTGCAGCGGACGCAAACGTCATGATGGCATTCATGTTACTCACCTCCCGATACGTATCCACTTTCAGTTATGTGTATTATATCCATTTTCCACATATGGAAACATCCTGCGAAAGAGCCAAAGTCTGATTATTCGAAAGGTACTTCTGACTGATTGTTTGTACCTACTTTTTCGACAGGTTTTCTATTTTTTCGACCATTACTAAGTGAGCAGATTTGGAGTTCCAGTTTCGCATCACTTATCGAACATTTTTTTCAAAGCATCCGCCAATGCCGTATTCACAGGCTCTTCCTCCTGCTTTTTCATGAACTTCTGCACGTCGCGCTTGTCTGCCTTTTTGCCTCCGGACTGCGCGCGGCGTTTTTCAAAGGCTGAAAGTTTTTCTCTATGTCCGCATTTGCAGACGAAAATCCTTCCGTCCCCTTCGCCCCGTAATTCAAGCTTCTTCTTACAGTTCGGGCATCGCGCATTCGTCAATTGGGAGACATTGCGGCGATGACCGCATTCCCTGTCCTGGCAGACGAGCATTTTGCCGCGTTTGCCATTCACTTCAAGCAACGGCTTCCCGCAATCCGGGCACATTTTCCCCGTCACATTATCGTGTTTAAACTTTTTATCGTCCGTTTTGATTTCGCTGACGGTCTTCTTCGAGAAGTCCACCATCTCTTTCATGAATGCTTCTTTTCTCAATTTACCGTTGGCGATTTTCGTCAAGCTTTGCTCCCATTCAGCCGTCAAAGCCGGGGATTTCAAATCTTCCGGAACGAGTTCAAGCAGCTGCCTGCCTTTTGACGTCGTGAAGATATCATTCCCTTTTTTCTCGATGACGAAGGAGCTGAACAGCTTCTCGATAATGTCAGCGCGAGTCGCAACTGTTCCGAGGCCGCCTGTCTCGCCAAGCGTCTTGATGAGATCCTTTGATTCCCCCGCCATGAACTGCGCAGGGTTTTCCATTGCCGCGAGCAATGTCCCTTCATTGAAACGTGCCGGCGGTTTTGTCTGTCCATCCGTCATGACGATTGCTCGGATTTTCACTTCAGCGCCTTTCGTGAATGACGGCAACCGGTCTGTATCTTCCTCTTCTTCGTCCGTGGAATAAACCGCCTTCCACCCTTCGTCCGTGACTGTCCTTCCTTTTGCTTTGAACATCTCCCCGCTCACGTCCATCTCGGCAGTAACTTGCTCAAAGCGGAACGGACCGAAGAAGACGGCTAGGAACCGTTTGACAATAAGATCATATAAACGCTGTTCCTTATCGGACAGGTTTTGATAGATCGGCGTCTCTTCCGTCGGGATGATCGCATGGTGATCGGATACGCGCTTGTCGTCAATGACGCCTTTCTGCGGCTTCACTGCATTCGATCGCAATAATACATTGACCGATTTCCGGTATGGCCCGATGTCGACAGCTTTAATACGTTCCTTCAGCGTCCCTTCCATGTCTGACGTTAAATGCTTCGAGTCGGTCCGCGGATACGTCACCGCTTTATGCCGCTCGTATAGGTTTTGGAGTGTCGATAACGTCTCTTTCGCAGACCATGACCAGCGTTTATGCGCTTCCTTCTGCAATTCTGTCAAATCGAATAAAGGAGGTGCCGGCTGCTGCTTCGGTGTCGTCTTCACGTCGACCACCTTTCCGGAATGAGCCCCGTCAAGCTTCGTCAATAGTTTTTCAATCGCTTCTTTATTAAACGATTGCGTTTGTCCCGCTTTATCTGACCATGTGAACCTCGCCGTTTCGGTCAACGCCTGCAAACCGTAATATGACTTCGGTCTGAATTCGCGGATTTGCTTTTCCCGCTCCGCAATCATAGCGAGTGTCGGCGTCTGGACACGCCCCGTGGACAATTGCGCATTGTATTTCACCGTCAAGGCGCGCGTCGCATTGATTCCGACAACCCAGTCCGCCTCTGCACGCGCAACCGCCGCCTCAAACAAGTTCTCGTATTGGCGGCCGTCCTTCAAATTATTGAAGCCGTCCTTAATCGCTTTGTCAGTGACAGACGATATCCAAAGCCGTTTCACGGGCTTGCGGTTCTTCGCCATCTCCAAAATCCAGCGAGCGACAAGTTCTCCTTCACGTCCCGCGTCCGTCGCGATGATGACTTCATTCACATCACTGCGCCGAAGCTGCGCCTTGACTGCATTGAACTGTTTCGTCGTCTGGCGGATCGGCGTTAGCTTGAAGGGCTCTGGAATAATCGGTAAGTACTCAAGCTTCCATTCCTTATATTCATTGCCATACCCTTCCGGATCGGCATGCGTCACAAGATGCCCTAGCGCCCATGTGACGATATATTTTGTGCCTTCTAAAAAGCCATTTCCTTTTTTATTACAGCCGAGCACCCGCGCGATATCCCTCGCTACGGATGGCTTTTCGGCCAACACTACTGATTTGGACATGAATAAATCCCCTTTCTACATACTTTTATTATAAGGGAGAACGCGTTTCGTTGCATGCTTGGCGGAACTGGCGTGCTTTGGCCGCGGGTCCACTCCCACTAAAAAAAGCTGCCACAGAAAGTCGATTTCCGACTTACTGTGACAGCCACTAATAAGATTCAATTCGCATCCAATACATCTTTCGATAGATCTTGGCTCATCTCTGTATACTTCGCAAACACCCTTGCCAACTCGCGCAGGCGGTTATGCACATCTTCATCAATGATGCGGTTATCCTGATCGAAATGGCCTGAATGGGTGTAGACGAAATTCGGTGTTACGAGACAGCGGAAGTAATCTAAAATCGGCTTCAGCTGATTTTCAGGAACGAGATGATGCTGGTACGTGCCGCCATTCGCGACGATTGAAACCGGCTTGTAGCGCATTGCATGCGGATGCAGCATGTCGAATGCATTTTTCAACACGCCCGGAATGGAACCTTGGAAGATCGGCGTTGCAATGATATATGCATCCGCCTCTTCAAACTTCCGAACCATTTCCTGCATGTCTTCGTTATATTGTTCCGACGGACGTCCATCGACGAATTGATGATCATAATCCGCCATTTTCATCCGTTCAATTTGGAAATCACCACTTGCTACCCTCACATATTCCTCGACCGCGTCAAGCACCGCGCCCGTTTTACTACCGATAATGGTCCCGTCCACAAACAAAACTTTCACTGGTCCATCCTCCTTAAAGCTGTGTTCACAATGACAATCGTACCATAACATTTGACACTATTGCCTGAAAATAAGCTTACTTGGAGTTCCCATTCGACTTCGGGGCCTCTCCCGGGATGTCCCGCTTGCCTGTAGAGGGATCTTCGGCGAACATCTCTTCCAATTTTTCGTACGGTATTTCCGTGTCGCCATTCTCCTCTTCCAACCGCTCCTTCACCCGCTCGATCGTTTTCGCCGGAGAAGACAAGGAGATCACCGCGTCTCCCGCGTTCGCCTGCAATTCAACGTTCGGCGTGAAGAATTCAATGGAGCCATCAGCCCGCAAAATATAAAGCAGAATCGATTTATCATCCCGTTCACGCAAATATTGCGTGTAGCTATATTGCTTTGTGATGAGCGTCTTCCGGATGACGTGCCCTGCATGCATCCGCTCCTCCAGACTGTAGATCGAGATGGACGGGGAAAACAACGTCTGTCCGCCAATAACCGTGAATGCTTCGACGTCTTTTCCGACATGGAAGGCCGTTTGGAATAATTGATCCCGTCCCAGATCCGGCTCAAAGTCTGCACAAACATGCGCGTTGTACAGATCCACCTTCGTCATCGCCAGCATATACCGGTAGGGTGTCAAATCGATATGATATTCAACCTGCTCAGACAGGATATCCCCTATATAACTATCAAGTCCGCGCTTTCTTGCATCTGCAAGCGCCGCCCACGATTGATCGATGAGTAGAACTTCATTCCCTGTATCTTTAATCGATTGCGCCATCTCAGCCGCAAATCGCGTTCCGCCTATGATGGCGACCCCAGATTCTTCGGTCGTTGTCAGATTCAGCTTCCTGGCAATGAACCCAATTGAGAATCCGTGCAGCACGACTGTTGATAGGACGAGCGCAAACGTCAGGGCGGTGAGCAGCTCCGCATCTTCATAGCCATTTTCCAACAAGATGGAGGCAAAATACCCCGACACAGTCAGCGCGACAATTCCCCTTGGCGCAATCCAGCCGATCAGCAGTTTTTCACGGACATTCAAATCCGTCCCGATCGTGGAAATCCAGATCGATAATGGCCGGACGACAAACAGCATCGCCGCAACATACAACATGATGGCCGGGTTGAAAATTTCAATCAAGATTTTCGGATCTAGAGACGCGGTCAGCATGACGAATATTCCTGAGATAAGCAGTACAGAAATGTTCTCTTTGAAGTGACGCACATCATTCAATGTCGTCAGGCGCATATTCGCCATCTTCATCCCCATCGCCGTAACGGCAAGCAAACCCGTTTCATGCATGATTTCATCCGCAAAGACAAAGGTGAACAGCACGATGACGAAAAGGATCGGCGCCTTTAGAAACTCTGGGATACTTCCCCGCTCGAAAGCGTTCCCGATGAACAATGCCGCGAACCATCCGAGAAGGACTGCAAACGCGGAAGCTGCGAAGAAGAGCAACAACGCCTTCAACGTCACTTCGGCGTTAATGAATTTAATAAATTCAAATGCAAACACGGCGAGCAATGCACCGAACGGATCGACGACAATCCCTTCCCATTTCAAGATTGCCGCTGGCCGCGGTTTCAACTTCGCCTGCCGCAATAAAGGCAGAATCACTGTCGGGCCGGTCACGATGAACAAACCTCCGATAATGAAAGAGACCTCCCATGAAAGACCCGCCAAATAATGCGCCGCCAACGAGCCGGCAATCCAAGCGATGAATGCCCCGATTGTAACAATCCTTCCGACAGGTTTGCTGAATCCTTTAATTTCCCTAACATCCAGATTTAAGCTTCCTTCAAAAAGAATGATAGCGACTGCAAACGTGATGATCGGGCCAAATAAATCCCCCATGCTTTCTTGCGGATTGATCAATCCGAATACCGGACCGACGAGCAATCCCGCAAGTGCCATGACGACGATTGCGGGCATGCGGTATTTCCATGCGATCCATTGGGAAAGCATTCCGATCAAGATGACGAGCATCAAGTCGAACAATAAAGAATCGAACAACGGAAACACCTCGTTTCAGTAAGAATAAGTGATAGTTTATCACAATTCCTTTTTCATTCAACGTATTTGTACATAACTCGTTTTTTCAAAACATAGGGTGAAAAGGAGAGTAGTTTGTACACAGGAATAGAAAGGGTGATTCCAATAGAAAACTCAAAAAAGAAAACTGTTGCATTTTACATTGCAAGGTCGGACGGCAAAGGTTCGTACCCGGCAAAAAGGGCATCCGTGCTCGCTAAGGACATCGCGAAAGAAGTGAACGTCCTATTCATCGTCGGTGAAAACTCCCCTTCACCTCCCGATGGCTTTAAATCGATTACGATCGGTAAAAAGGCCAATCTCATACAGACATTGACACTCATCCGTCCTGACCTCCTCATCCGTGATACAGGCCCTACAGTTTCCGAGGAAGTGGAGAAAATCCGCAATATCGTCCCTTCCCTATTGCATTTCGATGATTTCGGGGATGGAAAAAATCAAGCGGACTTCGTATTTCAGACACTCCTAGAGGAGACGATTGAAGAGCATGCGGAGCATATTATAATTGATCGCCAGCTTTTCATTGCCGATCCAACACTGACATCTGTTGAAAAATCCGGTTTGCGGAAAAGTGCCCCGGGCCCCCTCCCCCATCTCGTCATTTCGTTCGGCGAAGAGGATGAAGGGAATTTGACATACCGCGCACTCCGGCATGTGTCCCAGCTGCAGATTCCGTTGAAAGTGACTATCCTCGTCGGTGAGTGTTATTCTCATGACGTCAGCACACTCCGGATGATGGCGCTCGGAAGACGCAACACGGTTGTCCAGCAGCCGCCGTACAATATGGCCGAAGTCTACGCGACAGCGGACGTGGTTTTATGCGCATCGGGCTATATGCCTTATGAAGTCGCAGTCATGGGCATCCCGTGCGTCGTGCTCTCCCAGAACGATTTCGAGCTTGGACTTGCATTTCCGAAAGAACAGCATGGATTCGTCCATCTCGGTCTCGGCAGGAAAGTGAAGCAGTCGAATCTGCTGAATGCCATCATGGAGCCGCTGCTGCATGAACCATTGAGAAAACGCTCGATTGAACGCCAACTATCGCTTGGGCTCGGCAACGGGAAAGATAAAATTGTCGAGACAATCCATTATTTATTGGAACACCCAAAACGCGGAGCGGGCGGAAAAGCGCTGTCGGATATGCTACACTGAAGGAAAACGATGGGGGTTTTCCTTATGAATAAACGACAGATTGAATCAGCAATCGCGGAATTGAAAATGGATTATATCAGCTTGCAGGGCGACGTGGAGAAACTGGAGTCGACAGGTCACGCGGATTCAGTCCATAAAGCGGAGCAGCGCCTTGCCGCGATGGAAGAAAGACTGGCCGAACTGAACAAACAACTTGCTGATCTTCCCGAATAAAGAAAAGGCTGCCGACGAACGGGATTCCTGTTCGTGGACAGCCTTTTTGGGCGTTTAATAGGTTGTCAGTTTTAATAATTCCTGAAGGCGGTAGATGCCCCGTTGGAAGAATGTGAATCCATCTTGATACTCCTTGAAATCGAGTGTGTAAAGAGCGTCTTCATTGTTCCAAAGACGGTCGAAATAGTCATCGATGTCTTCGACTAGCTCGCTGTCATTCAACGCGACGACCCTCAAATTTGCCTCTAAGTTGTAATTGTTCAGCGTCCGATCCGTCAAATTCGCAGAGCCGTTCGTAATATACGTTTCCTGCTTCGTCTGGACAACGACGAGCTTCGTATGGTATTGTCCGACGACCGTATTGTACCACCGGACATCGAGCTCCCCATCCGTCTCGTCCATCATCTTCTGAAGAACTGGACGGTTCGGCAAGCCCGACTTCTCATTGCCGAACGAGTTTTCATTCGGATCCAAAATCATTTGGACATGGACGCCGCGATTCGATGCATCGACAATCGCCTGAACGATATCAGGCATTGCAATAAAAAACATGCCCATGCGGATCGTATCCCCTTCTTGGGCTGCGGCAATGTCGCCGAGAAGTGCATCGTGGATCTTCTTTTCCGTCAAGTATTGGACTGCATAATCGCCGCCGGGCTCCTCCTCAGTATTCACACGCGGCAAGGAGCCGCCATTTGTATAGCGGACGACCGCTTCCTCTGCCTCTAAAATATCATTTAAAATGCCTGCGCCTTTCACTTTCAAGGCGACATTGCCATGGAGGCCGCTCGCGTCATGCGGATTGCCTGACGTCACGATTGCTGACTTGTCCGTCACCATCGTCTTCCGGTGGTTCGCTTTCACATTCAATAGGATCATATAGGATCTCAGCGTCATTTTCGGTGCTTTGCTCGACATTGCATTGGCGATCCAGCCTTCCTTTTCGAAGTTTACCCAGCGGAAGATAGTCCGGTAGAGCCCCGAATAGATAGGCGTCGAGTCTCGCAGATCATCGAGATTGGTATAGACGACTTCAATGCCGGCGTCCTCCATTTGGCTGAACCATTTCGATTCATAAGAGCCGTAACCAGTATTGAGGGGGTCGGTAATAAAAATGATAGGCATTTTCGGATTCTCTTTTTTCTTTTTAATCAATTTCTCCGTCAGCGTTTCCGTGATGTTAGGAAAGTCGATCTTTTCATCCGTATAATGGTCCATGAGGAAGAAATCAAGGACGATGAACTCCTCCGCCTCGTCAATCATTTTGTAGATTTCATCAAAGATGGAGAGCTCATGCACCATCCCATCGCCTTTTTTGTTTTGGGCGTACGTCAAATCGGTGAGCATCTCAACATCGTCGGTCCAATGGATATCCCCCTTGTAATTCAGATTATCCGGGAGCGGTTTATATGTATGCCAAACAATCACACCTACATATAGGAATGTGAATAATAGAATGGCCATAAGGATGATCCATTTCGGACTCACCCATTTTTTCGTTTTCTTCATTCAATCAACCCCGTATTCTACTTGCCTTTACAAGTTCCCCTAACTGGCTTGATGCAAACTACTAATTCCACTTCAAGAGCGCATAAACTTCTCCAATAACGCATAACTCCTCACAGAAGTCCATAAATCATTATAAAAGCGTATAAATCGGTATAGATGCGCATAAACCGCTGTAAACGTCCATAAACTCTCACAAATACGAATAAAATAAAAAATGCCCCGTGTAAGAGGCATTTTTCATTTATCCGATTAAGCAGTGACGTATTCCCTCACTGTTGTGTCGTCCATCATTAATTCCTTCAAGTACTTCTTCGCACGGAACAGACGGGATTTCACTGTGCCGATCGATACTTTCATCAATTCGGCGATTTCGATCAACGAATATTGGTAGACGTAAAAGTATTCGATTGTTGTCCGGTAAATGCTGTCCAATTCGCCAATTTTCTGCTGCACCATGAGCTGGATGTCGTTTTGTTCGATCAATTCGCTCGGTGTCGGATTGTCGCTGGGAACCAAATCGAGTATCGGAACGTCCAATGTTTCAGGTTGGTTCATAACGTGTTTGCTTCTTCTGACATCCTTGCGATAACGGTCGCGGAATGTATTCATGCAAATTGTCGTCAGCCAAGCCTTCATGCGATCTACACTGTCCATCTTCCCGCTGTAGCGGACAACCTTGACCCATACGTCTTGCATGAGGTCTTCAGCTTCCTCTTTATTGCGAGTCAATTTCAAACATAAATGATATATGTAACGGCCATATTCATCATATAGCTCTGTCAAGTCGATTTTCATATGATAACTCCTCCGTTTTGTAACTGTTGTCCTTATTATCAAGGAATCTTCCATTACAAACTATCGACTTGCCTTTCACTAAACTTACAAAGTTGTAAGTTTCACTAATAAAAAACACCCCGCAATTTTCTGCGGGGCGTTCGTCATTCTTGTACAATTTCCTGATCATACCGCTTCGTGATCTTCATTTTAACGATACGGCTGCGATCCATTTCCTCGATTTCGAAGTACAGGTTTTCGTATGTAAAACGTTCCCCTTCTTCAGGTACATGGCCGAGCTCTTGCATGACGAATCCGCCAATTGTTTCGTGGTCGGTCGGCAATTCGACGTCAAGCAAGTCGATGGCGTCGACAATTTCAAGGCGTCCATGACAGATTAACAGGTCCTCGTTCTTTTCATAGACGAGCACTTCTTCATCAAAGTCGGTTTCATCCTCGATATCCTGCCCGATCATCTCTTCGATAATATCCTCTTGTGTGACGATACCAAGCGTTCCGCCGTATTCATCGAGCACGATGGCCATATGTTTTTTATTCGCAAGCATAAGTTTGAACACTTTTTCGACGCTTGCTGTCTGGACTACGAATAAAGGCTCTTCATCCATTAAATCGGCAAGCTTCTTGTCCGGATGCATGGACCATTCGATCAACGTCTTCGAATAGAAAATCCCAACGACCTTATCGATGCTTTCTTCGTAAATCGGATAACGTGTATAGAAGTATTCCAATATCGTATCGCGTACTTCTTCGTATGTCGATTCAATCGGCAGCCCGATCACATCGGTGCGGTGCGTTTCCATTACATCAGAGACGTCTTTTTCCGGAAAATCGAGAACACCTTTCAACCGGAGCGATTCCTCCTGTTCAAATGTCCCTTCCGTCGAAGCGATGTCCACCATTGAACGGAGCTCTTCCTTCGTCAACGTAGCTTCCGTTACAGCACCTTTCGAAATGATACGTATGAAGATGTTCGTGAATAAAGAGAGGAGAATCGTCAATGGCGTCAACAGTACGACGAATATCGAAATTGTTGGCGCCACGACGTAGGCAATCCGATCGGCAAACGTCGCTGCAATCGTCTTCGGCAACACTTCCCCGAATACGATGAGCACGACCGTCAAAATTCCTGTCATGACCCCAACTTTTAAACCTCTATCGATTGCAATCATTGTGACAATTGTCGGCATCATAATATTTGCTACGTTGTTTCCAATTAGGATGGCCGTGATCATCCGATCCGGCTTCGAAATCAAGTTTCTTAGCTTGATCGATTTCGGATCGCCTTGCTCAGCACGAAGCTGAACTTTCATGCGGTTGACCGCAGTAAGGGCCGTCTCACTCCCTGAAAGGAAGAACGACATAAGTAAAAAGAACCCTAGTGCTATAAACAAAAGTGATTCCTCCCGGAGTTTCTGTACTTCAACAGTTCGTTCATTTAGCAACTTTTACATATCATCATAACATACTCATAGCAAATCCGTCCTTTTGAATAACTTGATTCCTACCAACATGATATAATACTTTCATTCACGAAATAATTTTGAAATGAGGGATTCACTATGAGTCAGTTGGAGAAAATAGACACGTACTTCACATCTAAACGGGAAGAGCATTTGGAGCAATTGAAAGATTTCCTTCGAATTCCTAGCATCAGTGCTTTGTCTGAGCATAAGTCTGATATGCAAAAAGCGGCTGAATGGTTAGAGGATTCATTCCGCCAGGCGGGGCTTGAAAACCTGTCGATAGATGAGACGGAAGGACATCCCGTCGTCTATGGGGACTGGCTTCATGCGGAAGGAAAACCGACAATCCTGTTTTATGGGCACTACGACGTCCAACCTGTCGACCCGTTGAACCTATGGGAAAGCGGCCCGTTCGAACCCGAAGTGCGCGACAATAAATTGTATGCGCGCGGGGCGAGTGATGACAAAGGCCAAGTGTTCATGCATATTAAAGCGGTCGAAGCACTCATGAATGAAAACGGAAGCTTGCCGGTGAACGTCAAATTCATCATTGAAGGTGAAGAGGAAATCGGCAGTCCGAACCTCGAGAAATATATCGAGGAGAATAAAAAGAAATTGGCGGCCGATATTATCGTCATTTCCGACACCGGCATGTACGGACCTGGAAAGCCAGCGATTTGTTACGGATTGCGGGGACTTGCCGGCGTCCAGATTGACGTCAGAGGTGCAAAAGGCGATTTGCATTCAGGTATTTACGGAGGCGGTGTGCAAAATCCGATTCACGCCATCTCCGAAATCCTCGCATCGTTCCATGATAAGGAAGGGACGATTGCAGTCGACGGTTTTTACGAGGATGTATGTCCGTTAGCGGATGAAGAACGTGCTGCGTACGAAGCACTTAACTTCGATGAGGATGCATTGAAGCAGGAAATCGGCGTCGGCGAGCTATTCGGCGAAAAAGGCTATTCGTACTTGGAGCGGACATGGACACGCCCTACTTTGGAAGTCAATGGCGTCTTCGGTGGCTTCTCAGGAGAAGGCATCAAAACCGTATTGCCATCTGAAGCCGGCGCAAAAATCACTTGCCGTCTCGTTCCCGACCAGGATCCGGAGGACATCGTAAAGAAATTGAAGGCTCATATCGAAAAGCATAAACCTGCCGGTGTATCGGTGACGGTGAGCGAGTTCGATAAAGGAAAGCCTTTTATCACGCCTTTCGATCATCCAGCCATCCAAGCTGCAGGCAAGTCATATGAAAAAGTATATGATGTGCCGACCGCTTTTACGCGAATGGGCGGGTCGATTCCGATCGTGGCAGCATTCGATGAAATTTTGAATTTGCCGGTTGTCCTTATGGGATTCGGCCTGTCGAGCGAGAATTTCCATGCCCCTAACGAGCATTTCCATTTGGAGAACTTCGATAAAGGCTTGCGCGTTATTGGGGATTATTATTATGAGCTTGCTCAGTTTTCGAAGGATGATTTGAAGAAATAAATTTGAATATGAGGCGGCTTTGAGCGCAGAGCAGCTTGTCTTGGGCGCGGAATTGGAATTTTGAGCGCGGCACTCCTTCATTAAAAATAGAGCTGTCTCAGAAAGTCATTAGTCGACTTTCTGGACAGCTCTTTTATCTTATGCCTCTTCCTGTTCATCTTCCTTACCATAAAACGTGACGATGTCTTCAAGCGGTGTACGTACACGGTTTTTTGGAATATCATCGTAATAGCCGAATTGCAGCATGCTGATGATCCGCTCGCCAGACTTTACGCCAAGCTCTTCACGGAATTTCGGATTGTCGATGAATGGCGGTGTTTTCCAGCATGTCCCGATTCCCTGGTCCCATGCAAGAAGCATCGCATTTTGAATTAATGCGCTTGCCGCTGCAAAATCTTCCAGTCGTTCCTTCTGGCGTACGTCCTCTTTGACGACGACGAAGACGACAGCTCCAGGTGCGCGGAACTTCTTCATTTGCTTCTCCAAGTCCTCCTCAGACAACTCTTTCCACTTAGGAACGCCATATTCTCTTAGGACATCCTGGAACTTTACGTATTCCTGGTTGGCGGCAACGATGAAACGCCACGGATTACGTAAGCCATGGTTCGGCGCCCATCTGGCATCTTCCAAGATGGACATTATATTTTCAAGATCGACCGGTTGCCCATTAAAGTTTTTAACCGAGCGGCGGTTAATGATTGCTTCTCTTACCGAAAGTGCTTGTTCATTCATAATTATGAACTCCCCTTTGTATCATACTGTCGACCATTATACACGAAAAGCGAGCGACTAGGGAAATCCTCGTCAGTTTCAATGATCTTCCAAATTTTAATCCTATTTGTATTCCGCAGGATTACTTTCTGTAGTATAGTAATGAAAGAAGCGAATGTTTAGAAAAGGATGACTGCCAAATGACAAAAAAGCCGATAGCATGGATAACAGACAGCACTGCCTATATTTCAGAAGAACTGAAAAATCACCCTGATTTCTATTCGATTCCGTTGAATATACATTTTGGGGAAAAGCAATTTGTCGATGGTGTTGACCTGACACCAACACAATTATACGAAAACATTAAGAACGCGACGGAGTTTCCAAAGACATCCCAACCGTCAGCCGGTGAATTTGCCGAGCAGTTTAAAAAGATTGCGGAAAACTATGAGCAAGCAATCGCAATCCATGTGTCAGCCAAGTTGAGCGGCACTCTCTCCTCTTCCATGGCTGGCGCTGATATCGCGGGCTTCCCTATCACCTTTATCGATTCCCTCTCCTTGTCATATGGGATTACCGGGTTGATAGAGAAAGGGATGAATTTGCAAAACGAAGGAGCATCCGTACCGGAAATCAAAGAACAGCTCGAAAAAATGACGTCAACATTCAAGAATTTCATTTACATCGGCCAACTGGAACAGTTGTACAAAGGCGGCCGAATGAGTGGCGTCCAATTCTTCCTCGGCAGCTTGTTGAAAGTGAAGCCGATCATCCAAATCACGTCTGATGGGAGATTGGAAGCGATTGATAAAGTCCGTTCGGAAAAAAAGGCGCTACAGTATTTAGTCGATAAGGTTGCAGAAGGCCATCCGAAAGGCAAAGGAAATGTGTATTTAATGCAAGGCAATGTACCGGAACAGGCAAAGCAATTGAAAGATTTGATTCTCAGCCAAGTGCCGGGGCTTAGCGTGGAAATCGGCGACATTAGCTCCACCCTCGCCGTTCATGCAGGCGAAGGGACAATTGCAATGTTGTGGTATGAATAAACATAGAAAAATTTAAACGTGATCATTCTTAATATAGCCTCTTCCTGATTATGCCGGGAAGAGGTGTTTTGTTATCGAGACCCTTGCTATAATATCCATTATGTAGCTGAATTTAATTATGAAGAGGAGCAGAATAAATGGAAAATAACGTTTTTGAACAGATGGCAAAAAGGTATGATACAGAAGAAAGAATCGAATTAGCTAAAGTGATTGTTAACGAAGTAAGACCAGAATTACAAAATAGCACATCAAAATCTTTACTAGACTATGGCAGTGGTACTGGCTTGGTCAGTTTGGAACTAGCAGACTTAGTGGATTCTGTTTTGTTGGTCGATTCTTCCAAAAAAATGTTGGAGGTTGCGGAAGCTAAAATTTCTCGCAATAGGATCACCAACTCAAAAGTTCTATTTTCCGATTTCACTCAAGAAACTCCTGAACTAAAGGCCGACATCATTTTACTGTCTCTCGTCCTCCTTCATATTCCGAATACCGAAAAAATCCTTAAAGAACTTTTCAATATTTTAAACGATGGCGGAAAACTGATCATTATTGATTTTGACAAAAACGATAATGTGAATCACCCGAAAATTCATAACGGCTTCTCGCATGAAGAACTGCAGAAAAGGTTGTCCGATGTTGGGTTTACATCAATTGACATGAAGACTTTCCATCATGGAGAACGTATTTTTGTGCATGAAGATGCATCTATGTTTATTTCCACAAGTAAAAAAATATAAAAAGACGGATTGCCTGAATGAATGGCTCCGTCTTTTTCCGCTTCACGTGAAATAATCATTGATTTTAAAGAAGACATACTTCGCATTTTCCCGCCATGCATAGGAGTCTTTATAATCCCATGTCCGATGGTACGCATCATACGTATGAGCATTGACAAGAGGCATGGCGCCGTCCTTCGCCGTGACGATCGTTGTATGGTCGAATCGTCCGTCCCCTTGGAAGTCATAGCAAATGACATCACCTAGATCTAGCTCCTCAGGCGAAGAGACTTGTCGCGCAGTCAATCCCTTCTTGGAACCCGCCAAATACCATCGCATTGAATGTGCAACCGACCAACTGAAGCTCCACGTCCCCCCTTTTAGCCACCAGCCACGTTCGCGGTTTGGATACCCATACATCGGCGCCCCGCCAGCGCGTAGACATTGTGAAATATAACTCGTACAGTCGACATCGAATGCAGGATAGGCCGGATTCCTGCGATTCCACCATTCATCCGCATACCTGACCGCTGCTTCCCGGTTATACAATTCATGAACACCCCCGTGTCTCATCGTATGAAAACGAGTAGAGTAGCATGAGTTTACTATCGAATGAATTGTGTCAACAACCGATTGAACTTATCGCGTTCTTCCCAGAAAGCGCCATGACCACTATATTTGAATGAGATTAGCCGCGAATTCGGAATAAGTTCATTTACCTCCTTTGCTTGTGAAAATGGAATTACTTTGTCATGAATACCATGAATGATTAACGTGGGGGCACTAATTTCCGATAGGTCTTTATACAAATTCAAATCTCTTAACAATTGTATGATTGCAGCGGTCGACCAACCTGCAGCCTGCATACCCATCTGAAAAAACCAATCAGAGAATTGGTTAGTTATATACTGAAAGAAAAAACCATCTATGACGTCCTGCATCATTTTAGGGCGATCATTTACTGATTGTGTAAGATATCGATTGGCTGTTTCTTCAGAGAATCCTAATGGAGCTGCCGCATCGACAAGTACGAGCTGGGATACTCCGTAACCGTTATATCTCGTCATATATCGAATCGCAATAGATCCACCCGTTGAGTGGCCTACAAGCGCAAAGTTCTCTAGTTGTAGCGCACCCACAACAGCACGGATATCATCAGCTAGTCTATCTAACGTATAGCCATCGAGAGGTTTATCCGAATTTCCGAAGCCCCTCCAGTCTATGCCGATACAGCGAAACCCCATTGATGGGAGAATATCAAACTGGTATTCGAACTGTTTATGGCTCAATGGCCAGCCATGTATAAATACAATGGTCTTGCTGCCTTTCGGGTTAAGATCTTCAACGAATAAATTTACACCTTGATCTACGTTCACAAAATATCCGATTACGATTCCTCCGTAAACATAATGACTTCGCCATTAAGATATTCATCTTTGCATGCTTATGTGCCCTGCACATTGACCAAGCAAATAAAAAAAGCGCCTACCAGACTGTAGCGCGTTCGGTTGTTGACGGGGTAAAGCCTAAAGCCCTTTTCCTTAGTGAACTAAAGAGGTTAGTTTAACCATTATCTAAGCTTAGAAATTCGGTTGGGGCTTGAGCACAAAAATCGTATCGTATGGAAAATCACGTAGGAATAGTATCTCACTAGATTAAATAAAATGATAAAAGGAAGAAATGAGGTGATTTTATACTAGAGAAATTTAGGAAAATTAACTTGAAAACTGCTGTATTTATGGGGCTTGTTTTTTACGCTTTGACTGTTTGCATCCATGTTCTAATTATTAGCGGCATTATTCCATTCACATGGGTTAATGGCGGACGCTCTGAATCCTTCGCTGCGCAGCTACCAATATCGATTATCAGTATCTTTATTTCTATTATTGGAGGAGTATTCACTCTGATTGCCGGCAAAAATATTCCACATACGCACAAAAGAGGAATAACCTATATTTGCTGGCTTTTTGTCGCACTTTGGTCTTTTGGGTTTATACAACAAATGTTTGGAACACCTTTTGAAAAAACAGTTTGCTCATTAATAGTATTGCTTGGAGTCATCTCGAACTTACGTATGGCGATTGAAAAAAGATAGCAGTAACACAAAATTCACAAGGACTTGCCTGGAAGAAGCAAATAAAAAAGAACCCGATCAAATGTTAATTTGATAAGGTTCCTTTGATTGTGCATAAAGCCGTTAGTACCCAAAAAAGACATCCTTTTTAATGCTCTTTTTCGATATAGAATTGCCTTGCAAGTGACCGGAGAGAGTTTCCACCATTGTCTTAGGTCCTGCAATATAGTAGGTACCATTGTTCAGATATAAGCCGGACAGCTTGCTTATCTCTTGTTGTAAATCATTCCTCGAATCAAGGTAAGTTACAGTTACCGAAGTATTGTCAGCAATTTTATCGAGTTCATCTTTATAGACAAATGACCCTTTGCTATCAATATAAAGTAGGTGTATTTGTTTTCCGACTCCATTCCCTTCCGCCTCGATCTGTTTCAGCATCGACCGAAATGGTGTAATCCCAATTCCACCTGCGATTAGGATGGTAGGACTGTCATCTTTTAAATAAAACGACCCTACTGGCCCACTCATCCTTATTTTCATGCCCGGTTGCAGCTCTAACATCGCCTTCTTGAACTCACTCGGCGTATCATTAATACCAAGTGTTAGTTGAACAACATCTTCCGAGGGAGCAGATGCCAGACTAATTGGCCGTGTTCCATTTTTTATTTTCTTATGAGTAATTGTAAACAAACCATGTTGTCCTGCTTTCCACGTTACATCCTTCTCTTTTTCAAATAGGAACGTATACACATTTTCTGATTCCTTGTAGCTCTTAATGAATACTAAATCCCTCTTTTTAAATATCGCTATTGCGTCTTGAAAAAAGCCCATTTACATTTCTCCTAACAGTTTACTCAACTTGTCCACCATACTTGACCAACCATATTTCGCGCCATTGAATGCCGCCTGGTTTTCTTCTTCAAAACCGGTATGTTCAAGATGTAAGTGTGTAGTTTCACCCTCTTGCTTTAACGTCCATGTGACGATTGTATTTATCGGCCCACCGACCCATGTGTACGATAACTTGTTAGGCTCGTCCACTACCAATACTTCACTCTCTACAACTAAACCGATTGCCTCATTACGAAACTGACATTTGTATCCTACGATCGGTTTGAAATTATTTTCCATTACCCATTTTGCAAGTGTTTCTGAATTCGTTAAGGCATCCCATACTTTATTAACGGGACTCTTGAATTGAAAATCTAATGCTAAATCAGCCATAGTCTATTCCTCCAGTATATTCTTAAGTATTGCCGCTCTTTCATTCCAAAATTCCTCATAAAAAGATAACCAATCTTTAACTTCCTGTAAGGGAGCTGCATTTAATCGATACCTTGTTTCTCTGCCGATTTTACGATTCCTTACTAAATCAGCCTCCTTGAGGATAGCCAAGTGTTTAGAAACTGCAGTACGCCCCATTTGAAAATGAGCGGTTAATTCGTATAGCGCCATCTCCTCTGAACCTGCCAGTAACCTTATTAACTTTCGTCTAGTCGGATCTGCAATCGCTACAAAAACGTCGCGCTCTTGGTCAGTAGTAATCAAAATCCTCCCCTCCTCATGTGTGAATTAGACACTGTTTGGTGTCCTTATAATAAGACACTTAATGGTGTCATGTCAATTGCAAATAAAAGAACGGAGAAGATATCGCAAGTTAACTGATACCATCCCCGTTCATAAACTTATTATTCATTACTGTGCTCCTTGTTATTGCTCCACCAATGGTCACTTTCTATTACTACATCCATCCATCCCCATACAGCTGAAATTGTATCTTTGTTATTTAAGAACCGAATGTCTCTATAACCCAAGGATTCGGCACGCTCTGAAATATCCAAGAGAATTTGTTTTTCTCGTGAATATATAATTACTTGGACTGAATCAACCACTAAAAGCCCTAATTTACAGGAGCCTTTCATGAAATCCATTTCATTGCTAATGGTTACTACGCTTTCTAAAGTAGGAAAAGCTTTAATATCCGCAAATATTAAATAGTAATCTTCTTTAGAAATGTGCTTCATGAATGATTTGCCATCCATTATTGTTTCGGATTCTGAGAATAATGACGAACGAAAATCATTTAAGTTATTACTACTTGAGTAATATGATTCTTCCGGGACTATCGACCAATACCAAGAAGATTCTGAAATACCCTCCAAAATTTCATACAACTGTTTGCCGTGTTCATTTCTTATTTGAAATACCATACCCTCCACTTTTTCATCTCCCTTTCTTCAATCGGGCACACGTAGCACGACAACAAGAAATTTGACCAACTGAAATAAAAAAGAAACCTCATCAAAAGTTAATTTGATGAGGTTTCCTAAAATGGAGCATACCGGGCTCGAACCGGTGACCTTCACACTGCCAGTAAGGTATCCTTGTTAATGCAGTTTATCGTAAATGGCTTTAAATTAACATTTTATTAGTGTCTCATCAATTTTCATCATACGTATTTACTCTATTTTATACGGCTTTACATCAATTTTTACATCAATTTTACATCAACTGTTCTTTCTCTTTCTTTATAGAGCGAAATGGATTCTGTGATCGTCAAAGTACTTTCCTTATTTTCATCCGCAATATACGATGTCACCACTCCCATAAAAGTTAGTGGACATTTTTTTAATGCAGCTTCGGCTGATAGTCAGTGCCAGCCAGAACTACAGCTCGCCATGTCCCAAGTTAGGACTTTCCATTAACCTTTTAAAATTGGTGGCAAATTCCTCAAAATCCTGTTGGCAAGTATTTTGTCCGTATATTGAATGAAATGCTTGATGTAATTTACGGGTTATAGGAACACCATATCCATTTTCGAAATGTATTAAGTCGAAACTTTCGACGAGTGCATTTAGCTCTTCGTCAGAATACTCTCCCACGGATGAAAATTCCTTCAGGTTACATGAAGAAAGCGCTTCGTAAAAAATTTCGATAAACGATTTATTTAAATGATGAATTTCTAAATGTTTTTTTGCACCCGATATCACACATCTGTAATTATATTTAGCTAGAGATTGTTTTTTCCATAATTTAAGACGGTTACGTAAAAACAATTTTACTTCTGATGATCCACCAGTCCATCTATGGTGATCCTTTCCTGAAGGCCTTTGACAACCGCAAGACTGAGTACGACCACTCGATAAACCACCATAGGATGCGAGAACCTTTTTAGAGCATATACAGACGCATTCCCACATAACATGTCCTTTTCGGCGTATATTGGAGTCTTTTTTTGCAGTTAGGAATCCGAACTGTTGCCCTGCGATATTAAACTTCCTTGGAAAATTACATCCACAATGTGTTTTTCTACCTCTCCGTAAATCAGTACCTAGTATTTTTATTTTTTTCGCAGGATTACAAGCACAGTAGCAACTCCAGTAATACTCCCCGTTATCTGTAACATCGAGAGGCTCTAGTGCTGTAATGAGTCCGAAAACTTGATTACTTATATCTTGGAACTTACTAGTATGCCACTCCTTTATAGTGAACTGGTGTTTCCTTAAAATTCTAGAAACACTGTTATGTGAAACTCCGTAAAGCTTTGCTATGCCCCTTAAACTAAGTCCTTCTTTGTTTAATTTAGACCACTCTTCTGCGTACTTATCATAATTATTCATATATACATCTTTTACAATTAAACTTAAAAAAATACGTTACATAGAATATTAATTTGGTAACCAATGGTTTTAGAATAAAAACATAAAAACGAGGAGATTTAGGATAAAAGTAAGTATTTAATAGAAAATGTTGACTCATCTTGGAAACGGTGCTACGATATGAATAAATTTAATGTCAATGTAAAGGGAGCACCCCTCTGAGAACACGACTTGCATTTTTGCAAATCGTCGTGTTTTGAGAGGGGTTTTTTATTTCCCGAAAATTTCATTTGGAGGTGACAATATGGAAAAAACTATTCTAACTGTGAAAGAACTAAGATCTGATTTTTTCCGAAACGAGGTGTCCCTAGGCACTATTTACTCGATGGTTCGTGAAAACCAAATTCCTAGTGTACGTGTACGCGGAAAAGTATTGTTTCATCGTGAAACGATTGAAAGATGGATAGTAGATGGAGGTACTAAATCTAATCAGGAAATTATCTAAATAAAAATACCCTCATTTCTTGAAGCAACAAGAAATGAGGGATGTCAGAAATGAGGTATTTATATGATTAATAATTCCAATGTACTTGACCTATCAAAAGAAGTCAACGTCACCAATAGGACAGATAAAATGTTGAAAGCCGCCTTGGCTTATGTAGATATTCTCAGGTGGCATGTATTCCCAGTTCATTTTCTGTCTAATAATACATGCTCCTGCGGAAGAAGAAATTGCGAGGACATTGCCAAACACCCCATACCGAGCAACGGTTTTTACAGCGCTACAACTGACGCTAGGCAAATCAGGAAATGGTGGACAAAATATCCTTTGGCAAATATCGGTGTGAGGACAGGCAAGGAATCGAATATATTTGTATTAGACGTAGATATAAAAAAGGACGATGGACGAAAAACTTTAGACGAATTAATATATCAGTTTGGCAAGCTTCCAGATACAGTCCAATCAATAACCGGATCGAATGGTTTGCATTTTGTTTTCAAGTATCAAGATGGAATAAAAAACAGAGTTAACTTTTTACCGGGACTGGATATCAGGGGCGATGCAGGATATTTTATGGCCCCCCCTTCTCAACATCAAAATGGTCGAATATATACATGGGAATTATCATCCCATCCTTTGAAATTAGGCATTGCCAAAGCACCCTCTTGGCTTACCCAAATGCTAATAAAACCTAAGAACAATAATGGAATAGTCGATAAGCATCTTTCATCACACTGGCAACACCTACTAAGAGGTCTTGCAGAAGGCGAAGGACGAAACAATGCAGCAGCATCTATATCCGGTCATCTTTTCCGCCGTTACGTCGATCCCTTGCTCATTACTGAAATAATGGAATTATGGAATGAGCGGAATTCACCGCCGCTTTCGCATAATGAATTATATAAAACGATAAATAGCATAGCCGGCTTAGAAATCGCACGTCGAAGTGATATTAAATGAACTACAGCAACATTATAGAATTGTCCAACCAAAGCTTTGAAAAAATAAAAGAATGGGAAGTACCCATCGATTTTAACAATCGAAATTTGCCAAAAATCGAAACAGAGGTTTTCCCCTATTGGATTAAAAACTTTATCCATGGAGTGGCAGAAGAATCGCAAACCCCTCCTGATGCATCCGCAATGGCAAGTATAGCAGTATTATCAACAGTTTTGTCTGATAAGTTTATTGTTTCTCCACGAAAAGGATGGACCGAAACATTAAACACTTATACTGTCGTTGCATTAGGTCCAGCAAATAGGAAAAGTGCTGTATTTAATAGGTTTACTTCACCGATTACCGAATTCGAAAGAATTGAAGCCGAACGAACGAAATCAATTATTGCCGAGAAGAATGTAAAACGAAAATTGAAGGAGAGCCGCTTAGCTTTTCTGGAAGCAGAGTATTCAAAAAAAGGGGAACCGGAGATATTAGAAGAAGCAACCAAAATATCAGAAGAGCTATCAGAGGAAGGAGATTTAATTAGGCCACGTTTTATTACAGCAGACGCAACACCCGAAAAACTAGCGGAATTAATGCAAGAGCATGGTGAAAGAATAGCTATATTGTCATCAGAGGGTGCTGAGGCATTTGAAATGATGAGCGGAAGATATGGTAAACAAAATTTGGATATATACTTAAAAGCTTTTTCGGCTGATTACACTGCCATAGACAGAATGTTACGAGAATCTGTCGTATTACAAAAACCACGATTAACAATAGGATTATTCGTACAATCGTCAGTTATAGAAAATTTGCCGAAAAACTTTAGCAACAGGGGCTTAACGCAAAGGTTTCTATACGCACTACCTACATCTACATTGGGATATAGATCGGAAAATCCAAAGGAAGTAGAAGATCATGTCGAGAATTTATACTACTCCAATGTTCAGAAATTATTGGAGTACCATATGATTCAGGATGGCCAAGAAAAAAAAGAAAGTCACCATAATCCACTCAACTCGCTAAAAAAATTGACATTTGATAAAAAGGCATTTGAATATATGCTGCATTTGGAGAAAGAAAGAGAGGCCATGCTAAGAAATCAGGATATCCATGAAAGTTTCCAAGGATGGATCGGAAAGTTAACTGGCCAAATAATACGTATTGCTGCATTATTTCACATCGCGGATAATATTTCGAATGGAATTGAAGAGGTACCATTAACAATCGATGTAGAAACCTTATATAGGGCGAATATTTTAAGGGATTATTTTATCTCGCATGCTGAACAGGCATTCGGAATAATGGGGGCCGACAAAAACGAAGAAGATACCAAATATATATTAAGACGAATTTTAGATTGCTCTAAAGGAGAAGGATCTATCGCCTTTAGGGAATTGCAACAGTTAGTAAAAAGAAAGTTCAAAAATACACAAGAGCTAAGGAATATACTAAATATCCTTGAAGAAATGCATTACATCAGAAATGAGTTAGCTGGGAGCAAGAACATTATCAGTATCAATCCTGTTTTACTTAAAAGCCAAAGATGATACCCCCATTACCCCCTTTAAGAGATTAAAGCCGCTCTAATGATTACTTATACGGGGGTAAACAGAAAGAACACTTACCCCCATTACCCCCAATATTGCACTGGGGGTAATGGGGACAAGTGGGATTCCTTACACCCCCTATCTAAACATCATCATCTTGCACTTAAAAGTTCTACGGGGGTATTGGGGGTATTTATATAGATGGCATGTTAATGAGCTTGTCCTTAAAGTCCGTCTAAATGTTTTTGTGTCTTTATATCAACTTCCACCATAACGGAGTTCTCTTGAATCGACACCACAATCCCTTTTAATTGTTTGTCTCGGCGTTCAAATTCAACGACAGTCCCTCCTTTACACACGAGTCTATCTTGTGCTGGGAAGGATTTCTTTTGCTAGGTATGGTCGAGATTTTCATTCCTGTTCAAGTTAAAAAGACCCCGAAAGAACACGATATTAGTCGTGTCCATTCAGGGTCTGCCTGTATCATATAATATACGTCTATTTTACCATGTTAGGATTCCAAAAGATAACCGTCTTAAGATAGAAAAGCCACTACTTGTTTATTAACGGGTTCGGTTGATGGGGAGAAAACAATAAAAAACACAGCATTTGGGACACAATTCGCATATGAATTGGTGTCCCCGTTTTTGTTGTTATATCAACGTTTAGGTGATTTATATAGACGAAATGGAACCGCAATTAGCACAGGGATTAACAAGAGCACATAAATTTATGTGCCTTTGCTAATTCACTTGTTAAAACACTTACTAATTGGATATTGGAAAGAAAAATATAGAAGGAAGATGAGAAAAATGTGTTAAAATATATTGAAGATTACGAAATGGTGTTCTTCAACTAACGCAGCAGTTTAGTTGAACAAGGCGATGAGATTATTAGGATCGAAGTAAGATGGAAAAGAATTGTCTTGTGAAAGTGGTGAAAAATTGAATACTAAGGAGCAAAAAAAATGGGGATGCCTTATTTTTACAGTAATTCTTTTGTTGGGACCAGGGATTTTTTTATATGATATGAAGTTTCAAGAGACAATGCTTGTTTCCAGTGTTTCTCCTGATGGCAAACACAAAGTCAAAGTAGTAGAAAAGGGGTCAGCATTTTTCTTTGGTTCATCAAAGGTTCTAATAAGAAGTGGATGGAGATATACTAATCGATTGATATCAAACGACGGAGGTAGACTCAATCCTTCGAATGTCTCTATTGATTGGAAAAGTAATGATATTGCTCTAATCACTCTTTTAGGAGAAGAACAACAACCTGAAACGATAGAATTCAATGCTAAAACGAAAAAGTTTGAGACTTTACGGTAAGGTGGAATTCAATACAATAGCTAATAACCTTACGAAGTGGATTAGCTTGCGTTTGATTCTTATTAAGCTAACGGGTGCTTTCTACTTGAAGATCGTTGAGTTGCTGGGGTGATTAATTCTTATTGAACTAACGAGGCAGTTTAGTTGAATAAGGAATGATTGTAACTGAACAGGATAAACTAAACCTAAATATAATTTAGGGTGATGAATTTGGATAAAAGTAAACCTCTCCTATTGGTTTTGGTTCTATTTGGTGTATTCATTTACGGGTTGTATGTTGGAACAGTAAATGCAAAACGGAACGATACTCCTAAATCTTTTGAGGAATTATTTCCTGAAATAGGGTACAAATCGGTGGCTGCTGCAGTAAACGATTTTGAACATCATATGAACCAGGATCTTAAATTACCGACAAGAGTACCCCCAATTAGCTTTACTCATTACTTTGGTAGGTTTAGTAATCTGGATGGCGAGATAAACGATACGTTGGAAGTCAAATTCATAAGTGACCAATTACCTGACCATCATTTCAAAATCGATGTTCGACCTATACAGCATAAAATTACAATTGGAAAATATAAATCAAAAGTCTTTAAGATGAAAAATGGAACTACTGCAACATATATTGACGACCTGAAATTTGGTTTTAATATGTTAGTCTTCGAAAGAGATAATTGGCAATATATGTTTAGTGTTGATGCAGATGTATCTGATAAAGTAACCCCTGAAATACTCGTTCAGATAGCAAATTCTATTGATTCCTAATTCAACTAACGGGTGCTTTACTTGAAGATTATTGCCCTGCTTAGAAGGAATAGGTTAGTATGGGAATTGGAACATTTATGAATTGTTAAAGTCATAATAATAATTAAACTAATAGGGGTGTACGTATGAAGCTATTCAGTGTGAGTTCAATAGTCTTTTTATTTATAGGGCTTATTTTCTTTATATTAAACTGGTTTATAGATGATTATGTTGAACCTATTGTACTAACTGGAGTTATTTTAATATTATTAGGGGCTGTATTTAGTTTTATTGCTATCTCTAAAAAAGAAAAAGGAAGTGTAAAATATATATCACTTACTACTTTTTTCGTAATATTATTTTTAGTTACTTGGTTTGAACCATTCCAAGTTCTTCGAATGCTGACTTGGATTAAAAATATTATTTAACTAACGGGTGCAGCATTTTTTCTTATTTGACTAACGGGGCAGGTTAGTTGAAGAGTGTTTCTTAAGTTATAGTCAACAATCGGGGCTTTAAGTGGAATACAGTACAGGTAGTCAGATTAAGGGGGGATTTTTGTGAAGTTATTGTTATCCATTCTATTAGCTGGGCTTTTAGGTATCTTGGCATTCCTCGGTCCTATTGGATTTTATATCTTATGTGCAATTATTGTTGGAGTCATCTTTAGGTCATTTATTTTAATTAGTGAAGTCCATAAACAAGTAGTCCCACCTAATAGTAATGACAAGGTGAAAGATGCGTACGAAAGATATATCAAAGAGAGAGACGAAAAAGAAACGGAAAACTAATGTACGATGTTCTTCAACTAACGGGTGCTTTAGTTCAATAAGAATAGTAGAATATTACGCTAAAAAGCGCTCAATTTTGAACTGCACCCCAATTGTTGGACACAATCCAACTATTGGAGGTGCAGTTTTTCTATGACGAAGTATACGCTTGATTATAAATTAGCGGCTGTTAAACGGTATTTAGAAGGCGGAGAAAGTTATATATCAATCGAAAGGTCAATTGGAACATCTGTAAGCGTAGTGATGAACTGGGTAAAGCAATATCAAGTTCATGGCATAGAAAGTTTAATGAAGAAAAACTACACAAATTACACCTTACAGTTTAAACTGGATGTACTAAATTACATGAGTGATAATGGGACGTCACCAAATGAAACGGCTGTAATTTTCAACATCTCCTCTCCATCAACGATAAGAGCTTGGAGGATCCTTTTTGAAAAAGGTGGAGTAGACGCCCTCACTTCTAAGAATAAGGGGCGTCCATCCATGAAAAAAGAATCCCAAAAGAAACGAAATAACGAGTCTTCAAAAGATGATACTGTCGAAGCTTTACAGGCCGAAGTGGAACAATTACGAATGGAGAATGAGTATTTAAAAAAGTTGAATGCCTTAGTTCAAAGCAAGGGAAAATCACCAAACAAGATAAAGCGAAAGTAATCTATGAACTAAGGCTGACATTCCCGGTTAAAGCACTTATAAAGTTGGCTGGTATACCCCGTAGCACCTACTATTACTGGATTGATCAATTTAATCGTCCAGACAAGGATGCGGAGTTAAAGGTAATGATTCAGTCAATATATCATGAACACAAAGGCCGTTACGGCTATCGTCGTATCAAGGACGAGTTAGAAAACAAAGGATATAAAGTGAATCATAAAAAAGTGCAGCGAATAATGAAGGAATTAGGCTTGAAATGTGTTGTCCGTATGAAGAAATATCGTTCGTATAAAGGGCAGGTTGGGAAGATAGCGCCAAATGTGTTAGATCGTGATTTCAATGCCGAAAAGCCAAATCAAAAATGGGTAACAGATATTACAGAGTTCAAGTTATTCGGAGAGAAGCTCTATCTATCTCCTATTCTTGATTTATTTAATGGTGAAATCATCACATACACTCTAGGTTCCAGGCCAACTTACTCACTAGTATCAGATATGTTAGAGAAGTCTTTTGAGCGATTGAAGGATGAGGATGAACTTATTCTTCATTCAGACCAGGGATGGCATTACCAAATGAAACAGTATCGCCATGCCTTAAAAGAACACGGCATAATACAGAGTATGTCCCGTAAGGGAAACTGTTATGACAACGCTGTGATTGAGAACTTCTTTGGGATCATGAAGTCTGAATTTCTATATTTAAATGAATTTGAAAGTGTTGATCATTTTAAAAAAGAACTTGAAGAATATATGAATTACTATAATAACAAACGTATCAAGTCAAAATTAAAAGGCAAGAGTCCTGTACAATACCGGACTCTTGCCCAACGCGCAGCTTAAATTAATACAATGTCCAACTTTTTGGGGTCACTTCATTTCTGAGCGCTTTTACTTGTTTTTTTATGGTTATTTCACTGTTGAAATATATGCTGATTAACCTGTTATTTACGTTGTTAATTGCACTTTTCTCCCCATCAACCGAAGCCGTTACTTGTATATATCTGGGTGTTTCGATAAAGATAAATAGTGGATGATGGTACGTTTTGGAGTCTACTGGTATTGATTTGGCCTTATAATACCTTCATACATAGATTGATTAAACCTACAACTCCACCTAATGAAAAAATAAATGCCAAACAGCCTTTATTTTTACTTCTGCTATTTAAATCTTGTTTTTTATCGATGTTTCCAAAATACTCATCAAGACCCTTTTCATAGCCTTTTGAATCAAACTTTCCATAGGCATCTTTATAACCTTGTTCATAATCCTTATAAAATTGCTCACCAAAACCCTTAACGGTATATTTACCTAAGTGATATCTGCTATCATGAAAACCTACATCATAACCTTCTTCATCAAAAATTATTCTATCTTGCTTTAGAACATTTACTTTCGTACTCCACCGTCCCCTTTGTTTTTTCCCCATTCTTATTCCTCCCCTTGTTTATTGCTATTTTTTTTGAGTTATGATACCATTTTTCGAAAAATAAGTTAAACTCTTAATTGTCCTGAATAAACATTTCATCTCTTTAAATCCCGCTTTTTCATCATTGTTTATTTTTTGAAGTAAACCACCTGAAACTTTTCCACCAGCCATCCTATTAGACACGAATTTAGCCGAGAATTGCCTTCCCCCGTCTTTACCGAGGTAGCAGCCTAGCGTCCAGAATCGTTTCATCTTCCACTTTTATTAATTACTTTTTATAACGCATGAATTTGTCCACTGTCGTGTCTGATACTGTTAGATAATGCTTGTCCAATGTTTCAAGCGATTGATGCCCAGTCTGTTTAGCAATTGTAGACAAGTCAGCCCCTGACGAGTGCATGAAGGCGACCAACGTTTTTCTGAAATTATAAGGTGTGTAACCCGTCCATTTCCTCAACTGCTTGCGGTAGGCAGTTTCGGAGATTTTCACACCTTCAAATTTCCCGTCTTTTCTCCGGCTCCCCACGAAATGATCGTAAGGCTGCAATCCGTATTCGTTAATATATGCCTGGATTGCCTCAACTGTACTCGGCTGCAAACGCTTGTTATGCCACTTTTCTTGTTTTCGCAGGTGAACACTCACATATCGTCCATCCAAATAAAAATCCTGAACTTGAAGATTCACCATTTCATTTGGTCTGTTCGCCGTGTCAAGGTTGACCAGGCAGATCGCCTTTGCCCTTGTGTCGAGTCGGTCAATGACGTGAAGCAATTCTTCAATATCGACCGGAGTCTTCCCGGTTTCCCGCACCAGACGTTCACGCCCTTCCTCCCGGTACAATTTCCGAGTGATGGCGATTTTAGATTGAACGGTTTCATCAAACTGGATGCCATGCTCAATGGTGAAGTATTTCCGTAAGGCAACAACCCGTTTTTCCCACGTATTCTTCTTCACAGCTTCCTCGGTGACAGAAATGAACAAGTAGTCGAGAAAGGATTGAGGAGTTTCTCCCTGATGTGTTTCTTCACAATATTTCTGGTACATACGAATGTCACTTTGGTATCCATCCGGGATATGATTTTCAATTTCAAAAATTTTTTGTTCCTGCTCTGCATGACGTTTTCGATTTTCAAAGTCTCTCGCATACACAACATTCCCACTTCGTTCCATTGAATCACTCCCCTGCGAAGTAATTTGACTAGATTCCTTATACTCTATTTTATCATATAGGTTACGATAAGGGAGTAATATCGTAACCTATTATTTCTATTGGAAGTGCGTAATTGATTGGATGATTATTAGGATCTTTCGAATAATAAAAAAGCCTAATTCCTCAGTTTAATTTGTAAGGAATCAAGCTCATAATTTTCACTAATTGGCTAGAACCCTTTCAGGAAAATCTCATTTATCGTTAATAAATAAAAAAACATTTTTACCTAATGAAGTATTATTCATCAACCAAGTAGTTTGTAACAAGCCAATAACAACGTTTACGTGTTTCTTCAGCACGTGATGTATCATAAACAGCATGCTCCCAGCTTCCTCCTTTAAAATCAAAAGCAGCTTCTTCTGCGATTTTATCACGTGTCACAATCCACTGACGCTGCGATTCACGTAAGGAGTTAAAAACATTTTGCGGTAACTGTTCACGCAGGATCTGATAAATCTCGTTTAATTTGTCATCCCAGACTTGAAACTCCTGTTTTGCAAATTCCAAAATCTCAATGTCTGAACCGATTTCCCATACTTTTGCCCCTAACGCCTGTTCCTGTTCAATTCGGTAGAAATCTGACACATAAAAAGAATACGGTCCATGGGAGTATTCTTCACTCAAATTGTTCAGTGCTTTTTCTTTAGTATTCCCTGTTTGATTAATGTCCTTGCTATTCTCTATAAGAAAGGTATTTTCATCTTTGTTTGTCTTTGACTTTTCATCATCTATAACTTGGTGGTAATTCCATAACTCATAATTGTAAGTAGGCATCTGATCATTAGCGTCCGGGTCCGACACATTGCTGTAAATTTTAGCGATAATAGTCAGTAAAACAAAACCACTGGCAACGTACTTCCAAATAGGTTTTCTGATTTTAGCATGAGGTTCAGATTCGGCATGCATATCTGCTGCTGATTTGGTTCCAGATTTATCTGATTGATATTGCTTGCCAGAATCTTGTTGTTCGCGATTAATGTCTTCCCTATCTTCTTTTGAATGAGCTACCTTATAAATTTCATCATACCTACCTCTCAAGGTATCATCTATAAGCGTTTCATAAGCTGTTTGCAAAATAATAAAATCGGACTCAGAGCCACCTGTATCGGGGTGTGATTGCTTTGCGGCAATTCTATATGCTTTTTTTATCAACTCTGTGCTAGCACGCGGGGAAACGCCCAAAACTTCATAGTAATCGATAAAGTCCTTCATAAGCTCCCCCTAACGTTCGAAATAAGCCAGTCCCTAAATGTTGTAAAACTATTAGTAGTCAACCAACAGTTAACCGGGCCACTCCAATAATAAACAATAGATCTACAGTTTCTTTTTCATCCCGTGCTGCTTCGTAGCTATTAAAACGGCAAATCATATTTAGATTGTTCATTCATTTCTTTTTCAATCGATTCCACAAACAAAATGAGGGCAGAGATGTTTTTAAAAATCAGCATGCTCTCGTCATAGTTCAGCAATGGATTGTCATGGGCAAATGTTTTATCGTTCCTGACAGGATTAAAAGCATCCAAAAGTGAAATGGACGTTTTTAATATCCTCCGCGTCATCTCTGTTTCGATATGACCTTGCTCATCAATAAGCTTGATATATTCCCCGAATATACTATGAAGCGGTTTATCTTTTCCTGTGGCGATTCCGTGCTTTTGACAAAGCTTCCGCAAATATTTGACAACGTATGTATGTAGACGGTCCAACGCTATCCCTGGTTCATTTTTCTCGATGCTGTCACGAATCGTTTTTGCTAGTAAGGTAAAATCCATTTCTTCAGCGGCGACTGCAACTAAATGGTCAACATGTTCGGAAACTCCATCTTCACCTAAATTCACTGCTATTTTCCAACAATCATCTCTTAGTGTCCAAGTGGCATCTTCAATAGTTATGTCTTCTCTTTGTATTTCTCTCCAATATTCAATCAGGGCTTTCAATAAAATTGACACAGTATAATTTGATTCAATTTCCCAGAAAGCACGTAAGCGTTTTGCCTTAGAATTCCCATTAAAGGCGTATTGTTGCTCATATATATCCTTTCCAACCGTTTCCCATACAAAGTCACTGAACGTTCTATCGGAAAAGTTAAGGACATATCCTGATCCCATTTCAAGTAATTTTTCCAACCTCATTTTTTCAATACAATTTAATTCTGCCACTTGGAGCCCCCCCTTTTGATTATTTGGCATTTCCTTCTCCACATGTAATTAGTCCCTTGGAGATTAGATTATAACGTATTTATTATATAGTCCTTGAGCATTTAATCAGTCGAAAAATCTTGTTGGTTTACAGGTCAACAAGATTATTACATTTTTATTAGTAGTTAGGATTACCTTTCTCTTTATGGTTGAATGGAGTGGTTGAAGAAGAAACAACTGTAATATGTTTTGCTGCATATCGCGCTCTCGCCCTTGCTAATAATTCTAGTGCACGCTCTCTGTTCTTTCTAATCTCGAAAGGTGATCTAGCCATAATGATATTAGCTTCGCATTCCTCGATTTCCATCAATTCTTGATCTGTTAGAATATCAATTACGCGAATTTTACCTGTCACCAACTTATCTTCCTCCCTGAAAAAACAACGTGCCTTTTCCATCAAATTGGCTAGATTCACGACCTGAATTCTTCGGTAACTTCACTCCGTAGGTTTGTTGATAAAGAAGCAATATCCTGGGTATGGCTGAACGCACTTCAGGAATATGCATGTGGACATTTTTCTATACAAATGAAGCGATTTGTAGGGGTATTGTTAGGGTAGTCAGAAAAAATGGGCGGATGGCGAAATGCCAAGTCCCCAGCGGCTTGCCAATGTGGTATCTGTACGGAAATTTCAGTTACCGAGTCATCATCAGAGTAACCAGCATTTCCATTTAGATGACTATGACTATAATTATTAACCAATTTATTGCTTTAACCGTAAAATAACTCTCCTCCATGGGATAACAGCTGTCATTAATTTCAAATACCCGGATATCATTAATAATACAGAAAGTACTGATTTATATCAACGCTACTAACAAATTATTGTAACTTATAACAAATACTTCCCATTACTACAATACAAAAGACCACTTCAAAGAGTGGTCAGTCGATGCATTGCGCTGAAATGATATGTTCGATTGAGAGTCTGAAATCACCAATAGAGTCAGCCAGCAAGATAGATTTATTATATAGGTCGATTGTTTCAACAATACCCTGGTATTCAACAATTCGGTTGTCTCGCCAAGTCTTTATCAACGTTTCGCATTTTCGTTTATATGCTATTTCGATTTCATCTTGGATTGCTGCTAGATTCCACTCTGTCAGTTCCGGCTGTTCGGTATGTGCATCTTCGGCGTACCAGTCCCTCAATTCTGTCAAATGCTCCGGCAACATCAATGCTGTCCATTTAATTCGGCCACGGTCTTTTATTTCTCCATTTACCTTCATTTAACAATCATCCTCTCTATATCGACCAATGGAACAAGTGCAAAGAAAGTTGTTGATACTAAAGATTGTTTATCTATCACACAACAATCACTCCACTCATCCTCATTATACAGAACGTACATTCCCCAGTGAAGACATATTAATGAAGTGATTAGTATCTATAGTTTAGACATATTTTTGTTGTGCTTCTTGATAATCAGACCCTCTCCCTTCCCTCATCCTTATTTCTCTTAACCACAAAAAAAAACGTCCTGCTGGACGTCAAGGTAATATCTGTTGATTCTCTTTTATATTTAGCTTTATATCTTCGAATACTCTATTTCGTGCCTGTCTCTTATCTTTTCAAGATCTTGTTGCATAGACTCTACAATTCGAAGGCTATCAAGATCACTAAACGAATTCTTCATTCGCTCCAGAATTATTTCCAACATTGCGCAATCCATCTCGAAATACTTTTCATTCATAATTCCAACCCTCCTCTACCCCGTATTCGTCAAAATGAAACTGAAATCCTCCTAAAAAAGAACGCCCATTGTGGACGTTCTTGAATCCGTTTTTCCTTTTTCAGCACCTTTATCCGCCATTTAATTAGACTAATGATTGAAGCTTTAATAACTGACCCGTAAATTTAAGAGCGGATTAAAGGAATGAAAATCAAGATTTCTAGAGAGCAATGACAATGAATAATCCAGTTGCGGATCCACTTTGTATGAGCTGAATGAATCTATAATGACCGGTTTTGCTTGAGGATAGAATAACACGCATCGATAGTCAAGATACTTTGATCCTTGCCATTTTGAAATTGGATTTCGTGATATATACGTCTGCAGTTCGTTGTTTTGAAACTGTGTAAACTTGCTGTAGATGGAACTTTCAAATTCCTGCACTATTTCGCAAAATAAGATACGGTATTGGGATTGTGAATCTCGAACACAAGCCACTAATGGGTTCTTTTGTACTTCGGAGCCCAAGAAATAAGCCTCTTGATTCTCTGTTAAATAACTTTTCAAGTGTTTCGTTATCTGCTTTCGATAGAACGAGCGTTTTTGTTCAAGGTGGAGGGTAGATGATACCTGATCCATAGTTGTCATAATCAAATTTACTTGTTGGCTGTACGGGGATAGAGCTTTGTAGAAAGCGCTAAGGATATTATGCCAGCGTCTACGTATACCTTGATCCCTTCTTCGAGATTCCACAACGAACAGAATGCCCACAGGTAATTCTTCATTTTTTTTGTTAACATGCGCATCAAAATAACGCCTGTATGTTATAAACTTCTGCAGCAACTGCTCGTGCGATTCTGTGGCACGATCGATTTCCACAGTATACAACTTCCCATCAATACTAATTTCAGCATCTGGCCGATATTGTTGAATTCCTTCAGCCGTATTGTATTTCTTTGCTGCATATAAGTTATGGCGGTGGGGTATCACTTCAAACAAATCATCACTAGCAGCGTACAATTGAATAAAGAAGTCAATCAGCATTAAATGATGTGCAACCTGTTTTAAAGGTGGCTGATAAAGCTCATAGGATAAATCAGCGACATCATAATCGCCGAAGTCTGACGGCATCCAACCAAAACCGGATTGTCCTTGATGAATGTTAAGCAAATCCTTCGTACAGTCGTATCCTGACGGGGTTAAATAATACAAAGAACCTTTTGAAACATTTTGCTGCAGGCGCATGGATTTGACCAATCCCTGCTTCTTTAATTTAGCCAAATCATTATAGATAGACTTTTCTTGCGAAAGATTAATCTGATGAGTTCCAAAGTATATATGAGCCATTTGACGGGCGGTCATCCCTCGATATGATATTAAAAGTTTCAATATCCGTTCAGTCTTAGCTGTGAGTGAGTATCCGAATACATATGCCATAGCGTGGCACCTCCTGAATTTTTATAGAGTAGTGAAATAAAATAAAAAAAGCTTGGCGAATGATACGCTAAGCTTGATGCACTCTATTAATTATTCATTTGGACACACTGGTAGCGGGGTGATCTTTATCCTCCAACAAGAGGCCCGTATACCGGATTAATTGTTTATAACTCTCACTAAATCGTGATTAATTCATGGTTACTCTATTACTTACTATAGTACTAGAAAGATCATTATTAATCAAGTTTCTCGTGATAAAAAATATTAAAGCTATCGTTATAATATATAACGGGTTCGGTTGAGGGGAGAAAAGTGCAATTAACAACATAATTAACAAGTCAATCAGCATCTATTTCAACAGTGAAATCGCTATATAGAAAACAAGTAAAAATGCCCAATTTGAGCGTTTTTTTGCTATATATTTCACTATCCTTATTGAACTAAAGCACCCGTTACTTTAAGTACAATACTTCACAATCTTTTTTAATTTACTTCCTATTTACCTCTCCCAAATCAACGTCATTTGTTGTAAAAGTTCTTCCCATGTTTGCCCTTCTTTGGTTACTTTATCAAGATCAAAGTCAAGATCAAAGTACCCATAGTAAACTGCATCAACAGCTTCACTATCTACTAACTCTAATCGATCAGGTCCAATTCTTTTATCCTCTCGTAAAAAGTTACTAGTAGGCGAATGGGCGATTGTTTTAACATAATAAATTAAGCTAATGTTTTTTACTTCCCCATCTATTTCAACTTCTAAAGGGTGTGTCGTATACGTTCCTGCATGACTTTCTCCAAAATAATTTAAAACAAGCGTTCCATCTGCCGTTTCTTCAAGCTCAAACAATTCTGCTGTATAAGGAATTGGCTTTGAGTAATGAAATATGAATGAAAATAGTGCAAACCCTATTAATGTGGTCGTTAAAACTGATCCAAAAATAAGAAGCCATTTTTTGCGATTCCATCGTTTCTTAAGCTGACTGAACAAAGTGTCTTTATTTTCAATTGGTACATAAAGCGTTCCTTTCATTTGCTCATATTCATTTCTACAATTCTCACATGTAAGTAAATGCTCATTAACTAACGATTTCGTATCATCACTTACTACCTCATCTACATAAAGTGGCAGCAAATCTTGAATGACTGTACATTTAATATCCCTCATCTTGTTTCGCCTCCATATACGCTGTTATTTTCTTTTTTGCACGGTAATACGTTACTCTAGCCCAGCCATCACTTTTTCCAAATAAATGCCCTATTGCCTCAAAAGAAAGCTCACCAAATGTTCGAAGGGAGAAAACTTCTTTATACGGCTCTTTCATTGCGTGTAAAAATCGATGAATCATCAACGCTCGCTCTTCATTCACTAAATAATCTACAAGTTGGACATCCTTTCGCACTGAATTTTCTTCAATATTTATCTCGCGTTGCTGCTTTTTGTATTGTGTAAAATATGTATTTTTAGCGATTGTGAAAAGCCATGCCCTTACATCTTTTTTGCCATCAAATTGATGAAATGATTTCAGTGCCTTAAAAAATGTCTCTTGTGTAATTTCTTCTGCTATATTCTTGTCAGCTACCAAAGACTTTGTATATAAGTAAACATCATGAAAATACGCTTGATAAATTTCCTCAAAGTTCACTTTCTCCCCTCCTTCACTTAAATAACTAACGAACTATGAAAACGTTACAAGATTTCCAAAAAAATAAATAGACATATTCATTTTATCTGAATATGCCTAAAATTTATGGTTTTAGGATTTAAGCCATCAACAACTGCTTTTGTCCAGTAATCCTATACATTTTTCAGGGTTTGTAAAAGTATTTTGTTTTTCATTCATATATAATTTGCCCCATTAAAAATCGGTATAACCCATAATAATTACTACTTCCTTATTCAACTAACCTGCCCCGTTAGTTCAATAAGAACATTGAGCCGTCTCAGTAGCCCAATGTACAATTAATGTGTTGTCAGTCACTTGATTTAGCTTATCATTCCATTTAGAATTCATAGAGTAGTCCTCCTGTTAGATGATGAGTCAATTTCGACGTTGACACTCAGCATCATACAAGAGGACTCTTTTTCTTTCAAGATGGTGCAATTCCTTCAAACAGGAATGCTGCTCCGTTAGTTGAAGATCATCATCTCTTAATCTTCAGTTTATTTTAGCATAAATTTCTCTATATTTTCTTTCTAATATCCAATTAGGAAGCGTTTTAACAACGGAATTATCAAAGGATTTAACAAAGGCACATAATTTTTTGCGCTGTTGCTAATTCGTCTGGCAATTGTTGTACCAATACTTCAATATAAAGCACCTAAATGTTGATTTAACATCAAAAATAGGGATACCAATTCATATGTGAATTGTGTCCCCAAACGCTGTGCTTTTTATTGTCTACTCCCCATCAACTGAACCCGTTAACTATTATAGCGAATCTCTGAAAAAGACTTTTCAATCAACATATTACATTTAAAGGAAATATTCAGTTTGCCTTATCCTAACTGGTTAAGTATGATTGTGACATTAACCAAATCAAGAAATCTGCCCAAATTCTATAAAGACCTGAACAATATTGAATAGAATTATTAATAATTAGATGTGGAGTGATTTAGTTGGCTAACATTCAACCACGAGGAGCTAATTCATACTTCTTTACCGTTAGCTTAGGAAAAGGTGCAGACGGGAAATATAAACGGGCAACTATGACGTATACTGTAACCGAAAAAATGACCCCTAAGCGGTTGGAAGAGCACCTAAAACACGAGTATTTGAAGTTCAAACAAGAGGCACTTTCTGGAGCGTATATCGTACCAGGGAAAATGAAAGTCTCAGCATTGAGCGAAGAATGGAAAGTGAAATATGCTTTCAAAGAAATGTCAGAAACGACCATCACCAACCATTTATCCATTTTGGACACTCATATTTTGCCGGTGATTGGTCATTGGTATTTGCAGGACGTAACTACAGCGCTATTAGATGACTTGTTGCACAATCTGAAAAGGAAAGACGGATCTAAAAAACCACTCGCCGTAACTTCTCAACAGAGCGTATACAACACGTTAAAAAGCCTCTTTAGATTCGCAAAAACAAAACGGTTTATAAAAGAGGACCCGATGGATGGGATTCGCAAGCCGAGGAACAAAAACGAAGAATCCAAGCCGATGAGTGTATATGAATTTGAGGAAGTTTCCCTGCTGCTCAATCTACTGGAAGGGGAAAGCAGCCATTGGAGAATGTTCATGACGTTGCTGATTGTCGGTGGATTACGAAGAGGAGAAGGCTTAGGTTTAGAGTGGAAGCATGTTGATCTAGAGAATGGAATCATTGACATATCCCAGACCATCGTAAATACGCGCAATGGGCCTGTTATCAAGCCGCCTAAATCAAAAACGTCCAATAGGCTTGTCACGCTCGCCCCGTCCGTTGTGGACGATTTGAGAAGGTTTAAAGTGGAATGGAACAAAACTAAACTGCTCATGGGTGATAAGTGGGTGGAACATAATAGATCGTGGGTGTTCTGCAACGACGATGGAACACATTTCTACCCTACTACCCCATCAACCTGGTGGAAACGATTCACGGATAGAACTGAATTCAGATACATCCGGCTTCACGATATTCGCCACACGTCCGCCAGCTTGCTAATTGCTCAGAACATCCATGCCAAAGTTATATCCGAACGTTTTGGACACAGTTCAATTCGTATCACGATGGATACTTACGGACATGTTTTGAGAACTGCCGACAAGATGGCCGGTGATACTTTCGAAGGGTTGTTTTCAGGAAAGAAAAACACAAAATAAAACGGTGAAGCATCAGGAATCATTCCCAGTGCTTCCCGTTTTTTATAGTCATATAATATATTAAAAATCCTTTTAACCTGAAACCTCTATACCATCTTTAGTTTTTAATATTTTTGTTATCGCTACAGGGGTCTGTCCATTTATATACTTGTCACCCTTAGAGTATTCTGTTATTCTCTCCACAATAACTGTTGAAGGAACAAAAAAGTTTTGTTTACTATGTTTGATAATCCCCAAGTGCATGAAAACTTTCTCATTCTTTTCATAGAAGAAAATATCCACCGCTTTAACGTTATTTATAGGCCGCGTATAAAAAACAGCTTTAGGTGTTTCTAAGAGTCTATGAATTAAATAAAAATAAACCATCTTATCACGCATAGCTTTATATGCACTTTTATTCAGGTTCTTTAGTGTTATTTTGGTTATTTCCCCATTTTTAATACGACGATAGCCCTTCGAACCTTTATAGTTATAAACCTTATAGGAATTCCCGCCAAACTTTTTTTCAGCAGGTTTGTGTATTCCTATCAAGTGGCAAAAGTTATCGACATTAAACTTCAGTTCGATAATATCGCCATTCTCTAATTCGAATTCATATATGTATGGTGCTAAATATGCTTCGTAATAATCGATAAGTAACACTAGATCTATTTGATCAAGTGTGGGTGGGTCTAATAAGCTTGCAAATGTCTTGGCATCCAATAGTATCACCTGCTTTAAGGTAAAAAAATAGCCCTGACATATAATCAGGACTATTTTGTAATTACAAAATTATTAAATTGATAGCTCGGCTAATTTATATCTATCCTCAGCCAGGACGGGTAAAGATGCTCTAATATTAGAGTCCCTAGAGCTCGGGAATGTGTCGCTATCTTAACACATGGCATTACTGCCCTGCTATATATTATGTTTGTTACATTTCCTATTATACATAGTTTTTAAAGTGAATCAACATCAATCAATAAAAATTAGCACAAATTTACATAAATTAACGTAGATCATGATATGACAAGCTGGAGGATGTATCCCAATGCTTTCCGTTCTTTTAATACCATTTTGCACAACTTATCATTAATTCACTTCAAGTTTTACATCAAATTTACATCAACAGTCATTTTTAAGGCTTTTTCATCAACACAAAAGACAATAAAAAACCCTCTCAAACATTGATTTGAAAGGGTTTACGTAAGATGGAGCATACCGGGTTCGAACCGGTGACCTTCACACTGCCAGCGTGACACTCTCCCAGCTGAGCTAATGCCCCGTAAATCTGCTACAATATAGATTATAACATGTCATAGAAAAAAGACAATAGATGGGGGAGATCTCCTTGCAACATGCAGAAAAAGAACTGAAGGATACGGTGTTTCTGTGCGATCAGAAAGGGATGCTGAATCCCGAAGCGATCGGATTTGCCCGTCGTCCGTTCATTATAAGCAATCTGAAAGGCCATTTCATGCGGAAGAAGAAATGGAATTATTGGTGTGTGTTCGGTGAGGACCTTCTATTTTCAGCGGCGATCAGCCATATGGATTATGCAGCTGTCTGTTTCGTCTACATGCTCGATTACGAGACGCAGCGCTTCTATGAGAAGCAGGTTTTGCTTCCTGTCGGGCGGAGGGTGAAGATGCCTGAAGACGTACTTGGTAGTGTAAAGTTCGTCAATGAGCGGATTTCAGTTCAGCTGGTCCATTTGCAAGGAGAAACCCATCTATCTGTGACGATACCGGACTTTGATAATGAAGTGCTCCATGCCGATCTGCATATTACGCATCCGGAAGAGGACGATTCGTTGAACGTCGTCATCCCCCGCAACCGAGATCGGTTCCAATTCACAGCGAAACATCATACATTGCCGACGACGGGATTCGTGAAGATCGGGGAGAAACGTTATGATTTCAATCCTGATTATAGCTTTGCAGTGCTGGATTACGGACGCGGCGTCTGGCCTCGCGAAGCGGAGTGGAATTGGGCGATGGCTTCCCAGCGTTTAGGCGGTCGGCGGATCGGGCTGAATTTTGGCGGTAAATGGACTGACGGTACGGGCATGACGGAAAATGCGGTGTTTGTGGACGGCGTCATGACGAAACTGCATGAGGATGTCATCTTCACGTACGACAAAGACAATTACATGCGTCCTTGGCATATCGGGACAAAGTTTTCCGACGATGTAAATTTGACTTTCTCTCCATTTTTCGAACGAAAATCAAAGACGAATGCACAGCTTGTACAAACGAACGTCAACCAACTTGTCGGCTATTTCAACGGAGGCGTCAAACTGCACGACGGTTCGACGCTCAGAATCCGGCAAATGCTCGGCTGCGCGGAAGACCACCGCGCGAAATGGTAGATAGGAACAACCGGCGAAAACGCCGGTTGTTTTTATATGGCTTCAAAAGTGGTTATCACCGAATTGACGGGTGTTATCACCGATTCGAACGAGTTTATCACCGTTTCTCGACACGTTATCACCGAATTGACGAGTGTTATCACCGATTAGCATAAACTCACCCATTCCCCTACGCCATAAAATAGGTTTTCACCGGTCGACAGTACTTTATCACCGCTTGGACGCTGGTTATCATCACTCACACCATTTTTATCACCACTTAACCACAATTCCAGCGGATTTAAATAAATGCTTGCGGACAGCTCCCATTCCTCCCCTACCTCATGTCGCGATTCCTCCGAAATTGCCTTTGTGTTTAATTTTGCGGAATGAAGGAAATTACTGAACAGAAGACTACAACAGGAGGTTTGCGATCATGAGGAACAATATGAAGGTCGTCATGCTCTTTTTAGCTATCGTGCTCGTCTTGGGCGCGTGCGGAAATGGGGGCAAAAATGCGGATAATCCTAAACGGGAGGATGCTACGCTTATCTATGAAAATGATCAGTCAGGCGACACGTTGAATACAGGGGACGGGTACGGCTTCAATAAGTTCGACTTGGAGATAGAGGTCGATGGGAAAGATGTCATTGACGTGGAGTATGAAGTAGCGAAAGGTCATGAGGCCAAGTATGTGAATAAGTTGGCTAGTATGAATTTGAGGGATCAGGAAGCTTTCAATAAACTGGATCCGTTTTTCGTTAAAGTAGTGACAGGGAAGAGTATGGACGAAAAAGACGTCATAGCAAAGATTATGGAGTGGTTTGGAATAGACACGTATACGAAGTTCGATTTGGAAATCGACTTTGACGATGGCACGAAGATGGATATTGAAGATAGGAAATGATAATGAAACGATAAACAGGCGAGGAAATGTTCCCCCGCCTGTTTTTTGTGTTCAAATCTTCGAGTCCTTCAACATCGTATAATAAACCCCTTGTTTTTCGATCAATTCTTCTTGGCTGCCGGATTCGATGAGCTTGCCTTGATCCATGACGTAGACGGTGTCGGCTTTCCGGACCGTGTTCAGCCTGTGGGCGATGACGAAGCTCGTTCTTCCTTCCATGAGCCTGTCGAGCGCTTCCTGAATTGCGAGTTCGGTGACGGTGTCGATGCTGCTTGTCGCCTCGTCGAGCAAAAGCAAGACGGGGTCTGCGACGAGCGCCCTTGCGATGGAGAGCAATTGCTTCTGTCCTTGTGAAATTTCGCCGCCATCCGCTGTCAGTATGGTGTCATACCCGTTTTCAAGCCTTGAGATGAAGCTATGCGCATTCGCCTCTTTTGCAGCCGCGATCACTTCTTCGTCGGTGGCGTCAAGCTTGCCGTACCGGATATTTTCCATGACGGTCGCTTCGAACAAAAATGGATCCTGCAAAACGAATGCCGTCTGGCTCCGCAATGTTTCGCGCGGCAGTTCTTTGATGGGAATCCCGTCAATGAGGATCTGCCCTTCATTCGCTTCATAGAACCGGGCCAGAAGCTGCATGATTGTCGTCTTCCCTGCCCCGGTCGCTCCGACGAAAGCCGCCGTCTCGCCAGGTTTGACGTGGAAGGAGATGTTGTCGACCGTATAGCCGTCCGTGTCGACAGTATAGCCGAATGACACATTCCTGAATTCGACGTCCCCTGCGAGAATTGTGTCCGCATGCTCCGTTGCGTCGTCTTGTTCAATCGGCTCATCCATAATTTTGAAGACGCGTTCCGCTCCCGCAATTGCCGAGAGGACGGTATTGAATTGGTTGGAAAGATCATTGAGCGGCCTCGTGAATTGGCGGGCGTACTCGGAAAAGATGACGATCGTACCAATTGTGACGATTCCGTCCCCCTTCAGTGCAAGCAATCCCCCGACGCCCGCCACGATGGCGAAGGCTGCGTTGTTGAGCATATTCATCACTTTTGGGATGAACCCGGAGTATGTCAGTGCCCAGAAGCCCGTCCGGCGCAGCCGATCGCTCTTTTCCGCGAATTCCTCCATGACCCGCTCTTCCTGCGAAAATGCCTTGATGATCCGCTGTCCTGAAATCGTTTCTTCAATCATCCCGTTCAATTGTCCGACCGCTTGCTGCTGCTCTTTGAACAGCAATCCCGTCCGGCGGGTGATCCACCGAATCGCGATGAACATGACAGGAACAATGATCATTGTCAGCAACGTCAAAATCGGGCTGAGGTACAGCATCACGGCGAGCGTCCCTGACAATGTCAAAATGCTTGAGAATACTTGGATGAACGATGAGTTCAGCGTCTGGCTGACGTTTTCGATGTCATTCGTCACGCGGCTCATCAATTCGCCATGCTGCCGCTTGTCGAAAAACGTGACTGGCAGTGTCTGCAGATGGGAAAACAGACTTGTCCGCAGCCTGAAAATTGTCTGCTGTGCAATGCCGACCATCCAGAAGCTTTGGAAATAAAGGGCAAGGGACAATCCCGCGTAAATCGCGATCAGCATGCCGATTTTTCCGCCCAAGCCATCGAATTCCATTGGGATGATATGCGCATCGATGATTTTCCCAATCAGGAATGGACCGATTAGCGCAAGGGCAGAACTGACGAGCACGAGGGCAAGCACGAGGATGAGCAGCCCCCGCTGTTCATCGACGAGCTTCCAGATCCGGTGGAGCACCGATTTCCAGTCACTCGCACGCTCCACTTTCTTTCGTCCAGGACCTTTTATGTCCTCTTTCTTTATGATCGGTTCATATCCGAACGGTTTACGAATTGTTCGCAACATCGGCGCCCACCTCCTCTTCCGATTGGGATTCGGCTATTTTCCGGTATAATGCCGACTGCTCCATGAGATCGGCGTGGGTACCATATCCGACGACCTTTCCTTCATCTAATAACAGGATTTGATCCGCACCTCTAGCCGTCTGCACTTTTTGCGTGACGACAAGCATCGTCGCCGCTTCCCCTTTCAGCGCTTCCCACAATGCATTCTCGGTTTTAACGTCCAATGCGCTCGTGCTGTCGTCGAGGATAAGGATGGAAGGCTTCCGGACAAGTGCCCGGGCAATTGAAAGCCGTTGCTTTTGCCCGCCCGATAGGTTGACCCCTTTCTGTCCGACCCGCGTTCCGTACTTCTGTGGGAATAAATCGATAGATTCGTGGATCTGCGCTTTCATCGCCGCCTCGATCAGTTCATCAGGTTCCGCATCGCTGTCCCCCCATGAGAGGTTTTCCAGGATCGATCCCGTGAACAGGATCGATTGCTGTGGAACGAGACCGATTGTATCGCGTAAGTCCTTCAACGCCCACTCCTTCACTTCGATTCCGCCGACGTAGATTTTCCCTTCGGTCGCTTCGAACATGCGGGGAATGAGATTGAGAAGCGTCGATTTCCCCGACCCGGTTGCCCCCATGATGGCGAGCTTCTCCCCAGGTGCCACATGGAAGGACACACTATCCAAAATCGGTGTAGGCTTTCCTTGATAATGGAAAGAAACGTTATCGAAACGGAGATCCCCTTCCAGACTGCCGATACTCGAGCTTTCCATAGTATTTTCTTCAAGATCCTCATCAGCAAGCAGCACTTCCTCCATACGCTCAGAGGATGCCTTTGCACGAGATAATGCGCTGATGATGAATGCAAACATTGAAAATGCGCCGGTCATCCGCATTGCATAGTTGACAATTGCGACAAGCTCCCCGACTTGCGCGTTCCCATCACCGATTTCGATGGCACCGAACCAGAGGACAGCCATCAAGCTGACGTTCATGATGAACAAGAGGACTGGCAAAATGAGCTCCATCATCCGCATCGCTTTGACGGTGTCTTTCCGGAGGGCCCCCGCTACTTTCGAAAATCGGCTCGCTTCGTACATTCCGCGCAAATACGCTTTGATAAGACGGACCGCCTGCAGGTTTTCCTGGATGACGCGGTTCACTCGGTCGAGCCTGTGTTGCACCGTTGAAAAATAGCCGACTCCTTTCCTCGCCATTACGAAGAGGAAGATGAGCAGGACCGGCGCACCGATGACGAGGTAGAGTGCCAGTTTCACATTGACGAAAAATGCCATGACCAAGCTTCCGATTACGAGCAAAGGCGCACGCATCATGATCCGCAGCGACATGAACAGGACGTTTTGCACCATCGTTACATCGCTCGTCATGCGCGTGATCAAACCCGCTGTCGGGAACCGTAAGAAGGTCGCCATGGAAAATGACTGCACTTGGCGGAATAGCGCTTGCCGCAAGTCGAACGCAAAGCTTTGCGCGGCGTGGGCGGCGAAGAAGGAATTGATTGCACCGGATAAGAATGCAACGAACGCCAGACCCATCATGACGCTTCCCCATGTCCAAATGACGCTGACATCTTCCGCCAATATGCCGTCATCGATAATTTTCTTTATTAATAATGGCTGGATCAGCTCGACCGAAAGTTCGGTCAGCATAAGGAATAAGGCAATGAATATCGGCCATTTATACGGCTTTGCAAAGGAGAAAACTGTTTTCATCTTACCGGACCCCCAAAAAACTCTTTCGTATTACGAATTATTTTTATTGTCACCATTATGACATAGGGAGCGAATTCTGTATAGGACGTATATTGATTAATCCGGAAGTTCAGACATTGAGAGCCTTGTTATATCGGGCTACAGGACTTTATTTTATTACCCTAAAAACCGGAAGCCTATGCAGGATTCCGGTGTAATCAATTAGTCTTCTTTTGCCTTGCTTCCCGCCACTGAAATCCCTGTGACGCCGAGGAGCATGATTGCGCCTCCGACCATTTGCCAAAGGCCTAACACACTGCCAAACCAGATGACGGAAATGATTATTGCCGTCAATGGTTCGAAGCTGGAAAGGATGCTCGTTTCCACCGGCGATATATATTTCATGCTGCTGAGGAATAGAAGGAATGCGGCCGTTCCGACGATGATGATGAGTAACAGCATCAGTGACAGGTTCACGTCGGCGAGCGCACCAATCTCTTTACCGAACCTCAATATATTCATGAGAAGGAGCGTCAGTCCTCCGATGAGCATGCCCCATCCAACGGAGAGGAGGACGCCCCATTCATTCATGAGCCGAACTGGATACAGTGTGTAGAATGCGAATGTGAATCCAACAGCGAGCCCGAAGAATAGCGCCTCCTTCGTCAATGCAAAGTCGGAAAGAGTCCCATTTGTCAAAAGCAGGAAGAGGCCGACCATTGTAACAACCATTCCGATCACTTGGGATGCTGGCGGGCGCACCTTTTGCCTGATTGAAACGAAAAGGATGATATAGATCGGCGCTAGGAATTGAAACAGCGTCGCAACGACCGCGTTGCTCGTGTTGATGGAGCCTGCGAATGAAAATTGGACGCCGAGCATTCCGATAACGCCGAAAATGGCCATTTGACGCAGCCACACCTTATGACGGAGCGGGCGTGTAATATGTATGCCTTTCATTTTTAATAGGAGAAGAAGCGCCACGCCGGCAATTAAAAGCCGGACGATTAGCATGAAGGAGACGGACATTTTACCCGATATCAGAATCCATTCCATCATTGGCCCCGTCGCACCCCAGAGCATAGCCCCGATGATGATCATGAATATCCCTTTCGCTCTTTCCATATCATTCCACCACCTTTTACAGTTGTTTAGTAACTTCATAGATGTGTTCAATCCGCCATAAAAGATGTAATGTAAATTCACTGAACTTCCTATATAATAAAATACATACGACATCCGAAAGGGGACAAAAAGATGAAATCGGCAAACCAAGCAAATAGAACCGAGCTGCCGCTAGTCATGGACAGTCTTGTAGAGTTCTTAATGGTGACCCGTACGGATGGTGAAGGCTTGATTACTTATACGAATCATAACTTCCTAGCTTCAAGCAATTGGACACCAAAACGAATTCTCGGAAAATCCTTTTGGCAAATGTTTTCCGAGGATGAACATAGCCAAGCGCAGGCCCATGCGATATGGAACCGGGTGACGAACGGGAAATCCTGGTTCGGCAAAGTTGAAAAACTTACGCGGCACGGCGAGCCCTATTACGTACAAATGATGGCAGTACCCGTACTTGACGACGAGGATACACTCACGTCCTGCACGTTTCTAGAGCTCGACATTACAGTAGAAGTAGAGCTGAAGGAGAAACTCCAACAAATCGCCTTTATCGATTTTGAAACAGGATTGATGAGCCGGCATAAATTGGAGACGATGGTCAATGAATATATTGCTGAGGACCGGCACTTTTCGTTCGTCTACATAGCAATCGATCACTATTATACACTGAAAGATCTTCAGTCGTATGATTCGGAATCGGTTTTAATCCAAGAATTCACGAACCGGTTGAAACGGTTTTTCCAAGGTGATCCGATCGCAAGGGTCGGAGTAAGCCAATTTGTCGTTTTAACATCCTTCGGGGATTGGTTCGTCCAAGGATTCCTGGAGTTCTTGAAGGAACAGCCGATCTATGTTGAAAACCACTCATTGCCTTTATCGGTAAGTGGCGGAATCGTGCGCTTCCCGGAAGATCAATCCTCCTATTCACATCTGTACAAAGCAGCATTGGCAGCAACAAAGACCATTACTGAGCAAGGCGGAGGGCGCATTTCCTCCTTATCAGCCGAGTCCCACAAAGAGTTGAACCGCCGCTCCCTCATCGACAAGAAGATGCTGACAGCTCTTGACCACAACAACTTGCAGGTCGTCTACCAGCCGCAATTGGATATTGCGACGGGCAAAGTTCTCGTGTACGAAGCGCTTGTCCGTTGGGAGGATGCGGAAATCGGGCATATCCAACCGGATGAGCTCATACCGATTGCGGAGGAGAACGGGTTGATTCATGCCATTGGGGCCTATGTTCTTGAGGAAGCTGCATCACTCGCGGTGAAGCTCATGGCCGATCGGCCGGATATCCGCATTTCAGTCAATTCATCTGTGCGGGAGTTCGGCGATTCCTCACAAATGAAGGAAAAGCTGACAGGCATTCTCGAAAAGACGAAGTGCCCTGCTGATAAGATCGAGCTGGAGATTACGGAGAAGTTCGCCTTCCAAGCTGAACAGGAACATGCGATCATCCAACAAATGAAAGCGTTTGAAGAGACCGGTATACGCTTCATCCTGGATGATTTCGGAACGGGATATGCCTCTTTCCGGTATATGCAGCAGTTACCGATTTCCAAAGTTAAAATCGATAAAGTGTTCATCAATTCCCTGCTTACGATGCCTAAAACACGGCAGCTCGTCGAAGGGATGATCCTTTTCAGCAAATCAATGGGCCTATATGTTATTGCAGAAGGCGTCGAAACTGAGGAACAGTTCGAAGCATTGAAGGAAATGGGCGTTGATGCTGTTCAGGGGTATTATATCGGAGGTCCTGTAAAAGGGGCTGAGATTTCATAAGGAACGGAGCCGCTAGGGTGCGGTTCCGTTTTTTTGATTGATGGAATGAATGAATTCTTGCGCGGAAGAATGGACCTTGAAACGGAATGAATGGACCCTTGATCAAAAGAATGGACCCTGAACCACAATGAATGAGCCCTTGATCAAAAGAATGGACCCTGAAACGCAATGAATGGGCCCTTGATCAAAAGAATGGACCCTGAAACGCAATGAATGGGCCCTTGATCAAAAGAATGGACCCTGAACCGTAATGAATGGGCCCTTGATCAAAAGAATGGACCTTGAACCGTAATGAATGGGCCCTTGATCAAAAGAATGGACCTTGAACCGCAAAAAATGGGCCCTTGCATGATCATCTCAACTAAAAAAAGAGGGAGCGCATGCTCTCCCTCCCCTTTCCCATCAGTTCATCTTCAACGTGCTGATTTCCTTAAACGAGTCGAGCTTATAGCTTTTGACTTCGTCCATCGATAGCGTGAACACGCTGTCGCCGCTGTACAGTAACCGTTGGATCTGCTTCTCCCATTCTTCGTATTGTTCTCCGGACGCTTTCTTTTGCACCAAATCGCCCTTCAGTACGATTCCACTATCCGGTGTAATTTCATAAATGAGAGCTCCGGAACCTTTATAGTCCACTTCGAAATCCTTAGCCCCTTCTTCATACATGCTGACCGGGAAGCCGAACAGATTTCTCTTCTTATGCTGGAACAGCGCTTTATGGTCGTATTGCAGAGGTGAGTACGTGCCCCGCCCTCCAATGATTTCCGTATATTTCTCTTTCGGATTATGAAAATCGGTTACGTCGAACAGTGAGATCTTCATCCCTTTGGTGAGGATCAACGGCTCACCTCCCGAAGGATTTTTCTGCGCAACTGTGTCATAGCCGAAACCGATCAAATGATTTTCATCCAATGGGTGCAAGTAATTTGAGAACCCCGGTATTTTCAACTCGCCCAACACTTTCGGCTTCGCTGGATCCGCAACATCGATGACGAAAAGCGGGTCAGTCTCCCTGAACGTCACCATATACGCCTTATCCCCCATGAATCGCGCGGAGTAGATGCGCTCCCCTTTAGCAAGGCCTTTCACCGATCCGGTCATTTCCATCTTTTCATTCAAAATATACAGATGGTTTTTGGACGGGTTTTTGTCGTCCCACATATTCCCTTCCGTCATGACAACACGGAAATTCCCTTTGTATTCATCCATCGAGAATTGGTTCAAAATCGTCCCGCTCAACTCGGCAGATTGATAAAAATCAACATTTGTCCCGTCCAGTTTGAATTTGAATATCTCGGTATCCGCTTTACCCGGATTCCAGATCATGATTTCAGCACCACGGGAATTCGTGCTCTTTTCATATTTCAATGCCGTTAAGTAAAGATGGTCTTTCGTCATGTACATCTGGTCGCTGCTGCCGAGGAACCCTTTCGTTTTCAGCTCTGCCGTTTTCGGCGTCGTCAAGTCAATTGAAGCGATAACGGAATAGGAAGGATCCACCGCTCCAGGTAAAATGGAGATATCCTTGAATTCCATGAATTTCTCTTCTTTTTCATTCGAATCCAAAATGCGCGGACGCAATGCGTCTCCTTCGATTTCTTCCATTGCCCAGAAGTTCGGAAATACATTTGTCACGAGATAAAGCATGCCCCCCGTCTTCCGGGCGCTTTTCATATAGCCTTCCACTCCAATTTCACGGATGAACACTGGCTTTTCCGGCATTTCGATGTTGTACAGACGGACAGTCGTCAAGCTGTTCATCGGCATCATTTTATCCATTGCATTTGATTTATCCGTATCCGGATAGCGCTGCATTTTTTCTCCGAGAACAATGAGTAAGTCGTCATGTAAAAATAGCTGTGACGGATAATAGTCGTCACCCGGTTTAATTTCAGCCGCGACTTTCATCTTTTGAGGGTTTCGGATATCAACGACTTTCACAGACGTGCCTGCAAAAATGGAATAGATATATTCGCCATCCGTTTTCACCATATCCGATTCATCAACGCCTTCAACTTGATTATTCGTCGAAGAATGATCACCTCCGCCTACCGCATTCGATGACTCCGCACTGTCCATGGAGGCTTTTTCCGAAGACTCTTCAACTCCATCAAACCTTACCGCGACGGACTGCATATCTTTTGCTCTTTTGAAATATGCTTTCAAATCTTCCTCAGAGCTGATCGAATCGATAGAACCATAGGCGGAAACGTCCGCCTTCTTCGTGAAGATCGAAATGCCTGCAACGACCATGAATAAAATCATCGAAATGATCAACCATATTATCGGTTTCCTCAATTTCATCACCTTTCTTTGTCTGCTTCTTTACTTAGTAGACTTGTCGGAGAGATTTACGTTTCACCTTTCGGAAAAAACATTTTTGTGGTTCCATTCGAATATGGTAGTCTTATAGAGTGGGTAAAATAACATAGGGGGTATAGGGGAATGAAAACACTTACAAGATGGTCGAATAGGATCATGGAAAGATACTTGCCTGATCCATACATATTCGTTGCCATTCTGACACTGCTTGTCTTTTTGCTCGGTGTTGGACTGACGGATTCGGGTCCGCTCGAGATGACTGTCCACTGGGGGAATGGTTTCTGGGGGCTTCTCGCATTTACAATGCAGATGGTCATCGTATTAGTTGCGGGACATGTATTGGCAAGCAGTCCTTTTTTCAAGAAGATATTGAGTTCATTGGCAGGATTGGCGAAGTCGCCTGGTACAGCGATTCTACTCGTGACCGTCGTATCGCTCATCGCTTGTTGGATCAACTGGGGATTCGGTCTCGTCATCGGGGCGTTGTTCGCTAAGGAAATCGCCAAAAAAGTGACGACTGTCGATTACCGGCTATTGATTGCAAGCGCTTACTCCGGTTTCATCATCTGGCATGGAGGGCTTGGCGGATCGATTCCATTGTCCATCGCGACGGAGGATCATCCGTACGCCAACATGATGGGTGTCGTTCCAACGTCCGAAACGATTTTTTCAACGTATAATCTATTCATTATCGCAGTTCTATTCATAACTTTACCGTTGTTAAACCGTTTCATGATGCCAAAACCGGAGGATACGGTCAGCGTCGATCCAAAATTGTTGGAAGAGGAAATCGAAGTGGAAGAAGCAGAGGAAAAAACGCCTGCTGCGCGGCTTGAAAATAGTGTGATCCTTTCCATGCTGATCGGTGCATTAGGTGTCGTCTATCTTGTACAGCACTTTGTCACTAAAGGTTTCGACTTGAACCTGAATATCGTCAATCTGATTTTCTTTATTCTCGGCATCATTTTCCACGGCACGCCAAAACGTTTTCTTGCAGCAGTTGCAAATGCAGTCAAAACGTCAGGTGGAATTATCATCCAGTTCCCGTTCTACGCAGGGATCATGGGCATGATGGTAGATTCAGAACTAGCGAAAGTCATGTCGCAATGGTTTGTCAGCATTTCAACCGAAGCGACCTTCCCGCTCTTCACATTTTATGCGGCGGGACTCGTTAACTTCTTCGTACCGTCAGGCGGAGGACAATGGGCTGTACAAGCGCCGGTCATGCTTGATGCGGCTCAAACGCTTGGCGTCAGCTACTCGAAGACTGCGATGGCCATCGCATGGGGCGATGCATGGACGAATATGATCCAGCCGTTCTGGGCATTGCCTGCACTTGCGATTGCAGGATTGCGCGCGAAGGACATTATGGGCTATTGTGTGTTCGTCTTGTTGTTGAGTGGTATTGTCGTGAGTATCGGGCTTTATTTCTTTTAAGTAAACATGCAGCATCCGGAGCGCCAATACGGCGGCTTCGGATGTTTTTCATTTTGAATAAATACCGTTGTTTCACTCCAACTTACCATGGAGTTCTCGTTCTCACATGAAAAGTTCTCGTTTATGCGACAAGAGTTCTCATCCTACCTCGGAAAGTTCTCGTTCTCATACGAAGAGTTCTCGAATGCCGGGAGATTAGCCTCTCCCCGCATTTTATTTATTCTCCCAATACTTCTATACAAGTTACAAACGCACGTTTCAAGTCTTCATGCGACCACCTTGGGACGCGGCCGTGGATCCGGTATCCTCCGATTTCTCCCCCGCCACGTTTATCAGTCCCCACACAGGGAATATCTCAAATAGATGATTTTTCTAAGGAGGAATACATGAATGCCTGAAGACAAATACGAACAAAAAGATGAGCAAGTGACACCTCAAACACAAAATCAGCAGCCTGGAATTGAAGCGGAGATGGACCCGCTTCCTATCTATGACGATGAAAATTATAAAGGCTCGGGCAAGTTGAAAGGGAAAAACGCTTTGATCACCGGAGGAGACAGCGGAATTGGTCGGGCCGTCGCAGTCGCATTCGCGAAGGAAGGAGCGAATGTGGCGATCGCCTATTTGGACGAGACCGAGGACGTCGATGCGAATAAAACCGTCGAGCTCATTGAACAATATGGCGGCAAAGCAAAGAAAATTCGTGTCGATATTAGTGAAGAGGAAAATTGCGAGCAGCTGGTCAACGATGTCATCAAGGAATTCGGCAGCTTGAATATTCTCGTCAACAATGCTGGAAAGCAGTTTCCGCAGGACGATATCTCCCAAATTTCTGGCGATCAGCTACGCGAAACGTTCGACACCAATTTCTTCGGACTGTTTTATTTATCAAAAGCGGCGCTGGCCCATATGAAGGAAGGCGATTGCATCATTAACACCTCTTCCGTAACAGCTTATAACGGCTCGCCGGGATTGATCGATTATTCAGCAACGAAAGGCGCCATCACGTCATTCACACGCTCCCTCGCCTTGAATTTGGCTACGAAAGGAATCCGCGTCAATGCCGTGGCACCTGGCCCGATCTGGACGCCATTGATTCCTGCAACATTCGACGCGCAAAAAGTCGAGCAGCACGGAGCGGACACACCTTTGAAACGCCGCGGACAGCCGGCTGAAAATGCACCGGCCTATGTTTTCCTCGCGTCAAACGATTCAAGCTATATGACTGGGCAGACGATTCACGTTGATGGTGGAGATTATGTAGGTTCTTAATCTTTTAGGGTGTTGCTCTTTGGGCGTGGAACGCTGCTCTTTGGGCGCGGCATGCTATTCTTTGGGCGCGGAACGCTGCTCTTTGGGCGCGGCATGCCGCTCTTTGGGCGCGGAACGCTGCTCTTTGGGCGCGGCATGCTGCTCTTTGGGCGCGGAACGCTGCTCTTTGGGCGCGGCATGCTGCTCTTTGGGCGCGGAACGCTGCTCTTTGGGCGCGGTAACCCCCACTCTGGACACGAGCATAGTACCACTAACTATAAAAAAGCGATTTGCAGACCACAATCCGCAAATCGCTTTTTCTTATGCCTCTACAGCTTCTCTTGAATACCGTTTTTTGAAGATCAATGCAAAATAGCCGAACGTAATCGCGAGGCACGCGACCATGAAGCCGATTAGCACACCGTTGCTAGCCCATAGATGCGCCATGTCCCCAGTGGAGATCGCCGCCTTGAAAGCTTGGACGGAATACGTCATCGGCAGCAACGTATTGAACACTTGAAGAGGTTCAGGAATTAATTCCAACGGGAACGTCCCTGCACTCGTCGTCAATTGCAAAATCAAGATGAGAATTGCCATGAACCTCCCCGGATCGCCAAACAGCGACACTAGCATCTGCACAATCGCGATGAATGTGTAGCTCGTAATGATTGCTGCCAAAATGAACAACGGTAAATTGACCGTTTCCATTCCAAGCGCACCTTTTATGATTCCGACCGCAACTAATGCTTGTAGGAGTCCGACAATCGCCAAAACGGAAACTTTGCTCGCCATCCATCCGAATGCGCCTGTCGGTTTGATCGCTGGTTCGACGAGCGGGAAGACGATTGATAACAGTAATGCCCCCACGAATAATCCAAGTGAAAGGAAGTAAGGTGCAAATCCAGTACCGTAGTTCGGCACTTCATTGATGCCCTCTTTCTCAACATCCACCGGAGATGCGGCCATTTCATACGTCTTCTCATTCGGATTCACTTCGCTTGCAGCCGCATTCGCCTCCGCAAGCTTCTCTTGCAACGTCAGCGTACCTTCGTCCAACTCTTTCATGCCGTCCGACAACTTCGCAGAGCCATCCGCAAGCTCCTTCGATTTAGAAGCCAACGTGCTGGTTCCTTCTTTCAATGTACCCGTTCCGGCATTCAGCTCACTCAAGCCGGACGCCAAATCGGTTGAACCTATTTGCGCTTTCGCGACACCTTCCGATAGTTGGTCAATACCGGATGCCAATGCCCCGTTCCCTTGCGCAAGAGCGGAAACCCCCTCCGACAATGCAGAAGACGATTCGTTCAATTTATCCAATCCCGCGAACGCCTGCTTATGGCCTTCGCGCAATTGACCGGCCGCGCCGTTCAACTGGGCAGCTCCATCGCTGAGCGCAGCGGTTCCTGATGTGAGCTCGGACATGCCGCCTGCCAGTTCAGCACTTCCTTGTTGCAGCTGACCCAGTGCCGACTTCAAACCTGCCTGTTGGTCCTCCGGCAATGATGCTAATACTGGCGCTAGTTTTTCCGACAAATCATTGATGCCAGCATTCACGTTTTTCGAGGCTTCCGCAAGTTTCTGCGCAGATCCATTCAACGCAGCTGTTTTATCATTGATTGTCCCGACAACCTGTCCGAACTCTGCTTCCTTTAGCGCAATTTGCGCATAGCTATCCTTTAATTGCTGAACACCAGCAATATAGTCGGCAATACCGCCTTGTAAATCGGTTGCACCTTCAGTTGCCTGAGCCGCTCCCTTTTGAAGATCCACAACACCCGCAGAGAGCGCGCCGATCCCTTTATTCAAATCCGCAGCGCCTTTCGCGGCATCAGCAGTCCCTTTCGCCAGACGGTCCGAGCCATCCATCAATGTAATGGTGCTCGACGCCAACGTTTCCAAATACCCTTTCAGATCATCCGCACCTTTCGCAAGCTCGCTTGCACCGTCATGCAATTCACCTGCGCCGTCCGCAGCTTCGCCAAATCCGTTGCCGCTTTTCTTGATGGAATCAAACAGCTGCTCCGCATATGTTGATGCAACTTTATCATTCACTTCCGCCCGGATCCGCTCCATCGCCGTCTCCCCGATCTGGGCAGACAAGAAGTTGAAGCCCTCATTCGGCTTGTACACAATCGTCAACTTCTCAGGGTGCTCATCCAGCAATGTCGTTGCGTGCTGCGAGAAGTTCTCCGGTATTTCAATCGCGATATAGTAGTCCTGGTTTTTCAGGCCTTTCTCCGCGTCCGCCTTGGAAACCTCTTGGATGTTAAAATTATTTCCTTCCATCAGCTTGTCGACCAATTCATCGCCTAGTGCAAGCTGGTTCCCTTCCAACTCTGCGCCTTTGTCCAAATTCACGATCGCCACCGGCAATGCGTTCATATTGGCATACGGATCCCAAAACGCCCATAAGAACATGCCTGCATATAAAACCGGAATGAAAAGGATGGCGATCATCGGTACAAGCACTTTCCTTGTACGGAGAAGCTGTTTCCATTCCGCGAATATCATTGATTTTTTCATTCGTAATTCCTCCGTTTGTACTAATTGACCAAAACCCTCATTCGGTCAATCGTGAATAAAAAAAGAGTCTCAAGCTAAGAGACTTGTAAAAATGGTGCTGCGCAATAATCCTGCGATCCGCTCTTCGGACAGCTCTTCATTCTCATGGGTTTTGCCCCAATCGACGACAAGCGCCATATATGATTTGAACAGAAGGTATGCAACAAGCTCACTGTCGCAAGGCTTCAATTCGCCTTTATCGACAGCAAGTTCAATTTTCGCTCGTATATAAGAGACGATTTCATTTTCAATATCGGCGAGTACTTCAATGACTGCCGGTGTGCGCAGTTCTTTTCCTTCATCGACCAATTTGGCATACAATTGGTGCGTCTCCCGGAATTTCAGCATTTGCATGAGCCGGGCATGGGCATTCTGCTCGAAGGAAGCACCTTCGACTGTTGCCGCATCTGATGCCACCCGCATCTCTTCGACCATTTGCAGGACAATTGCGTTAAACAGTTCTTCTTTGTTCGCGAAAAATGTATAAATCGTCCCTTTACCTACATTCGCTATTTTGGCGACTTGGTCCATCGTCGTCGCTTTAAAGCCGAACAGCGAAAACGACTTGGCGGCTGCCTCAAGGATTTCTTGCCTGCGATCCATTTCTCCACCCCGCTTTATTGACCATAAATCAATTCCGGTCATCCGGTCATTATAATACTCCTATGTACAACGAATTGCAACAAAAAAAGAAGTTATCATAGTTTCACGATAACTTCTGTGCCGTCTTTCGCCTTGACGTTCACTAATCCCAGTCCCCGATGTTTTTTCAATTCAGCAACAATGCCCCTTAATTCCCTCTTATCTATCTGGGGAATTTCAAACACATTTTCCTTGTCTTCAGATTGCTCCCTTATCCATTTGTTAATGAGTTTTTGAAGGCGTTTAGAAGACATGATCATTATGCCGAGTGTCAGGAACGCATACGGGATTGGGATGAATAACCGGACCTTATCCGTTTTCACCTTGACTCTCATCATTTATTCGATGAACACGGAAACTGTATCCCCGTCTGCCGACTTGACGTCAACAATTTGTCCGTCCAGTTCATTCTCAATCGCTTCAATGAGTACATCAATATCAATGTCTTTCACGTATTTCTCAGACTGTGGAATGTTTCCCGCAATGTTATGGCCTGCCTTCAGCAGAACTTTGATTAGCTTGATTGGCAGATTGACAGAAACATTGTCGTTATCGGCCGATACGACCCGGATTTTCAATGTCTTATCCGAATATGCAGTCCGCTTGGATGACGGCCCAGTCCCGGAATCCCTGTTTTTCAACACTTCAATAAGCTCAGATGCCTTCTCTGCATCGACTTTCCCCTCTTGCACCATCGTCAACACTTTCTCAATTTCCGTTTTCACAATGAATTCCCCCTATTCATCTTTTAACAGTTTTATTGCTTCTTCCGGAGTGATTTCTCCGCTCTCCAACATGGCGACTACTTTTTTCTCGTCCACCTCGCTCTTCTTCTTTATCTCATATCCGAGTGAACTGACGACTTCGTTAAGTTTGCCGCGGACAGTCGGATACGAAATTCCAAGTTCCTTTTCTACTTCTTTAATATTCCCCCTGCACGCCAAAAACACTTCAACGAAATGGAGCTGTTCCCCCGACAATGCCGCCAACTTTGACAGCTCAAACTCATTTTCGATGGTCGTATGGCATCGGTTGCAATGCAGCTTCGTGACTTTCAGCGTTTCATCGCAGACTGGGCAATGACTAATAACGGGATATGCCATAATTATCTGAATTCCCCTTTCGTAAATCCATCATATCCCATTCATTTTGAAATGGCAAGCGAAATATCAATAATTTTAATTACCATATTAACAATATTAATTACCAACTTAATAATATTCATTTATCTAAGTTGTTTTTTAAAATGAAAAGGTGAAAGGGTTTTGAACCTTTCACCTTTTGTATTGGTAAGACTTTATTTATGATCCATTTTCAAGTAACCATTGTTCATAATAGGCATCCAGTTTGTTCTGCAGTGAATTAATTTTCTCTGCAGTTACATTCCCTAATTTCAATCGCTCAATTTGGAGTTCCAGCGCAGTGATTTCTTCTTCCACGCTTGATCCCTGTTTCGGTTTCTTCAATTTGTCGACAGTCTTTTTCTTGGGCAGTTCAATGACTTTCAATTGTTGCCGCTCATGCCATTTCTGCCTCGCCCAATCGAAAGGACCTTCGAACATCATCATCGTTCCGTCATCAAGCCATGCCGTACGGGAAAATAATTTATTCAAGAAATAACGGTCATGCGAAACGGCGAGTAGTGTTCCTGGAAAATCCTCTAATGCGTCTTCGAGTACTTCACGCGACTCGATGTCCAAATGATTCGTCGGTTCGTCCAAAACGAGGAAGTTCACGTCCTGATGCATCAGCTGTGCAAGCCGCAGTCTCGTACGTTCGCCGCCACTCAAGTCTCCGATCCTTTTGAACACGTCCGGTCCGTAAAACATAAATTTCGCGAGTATATGCCGTGCTTCGCCTTCCTCTACGCCGACCTCTTTCCGAAAGACATCGAGCAGTCGGGCTTTCGGATTCTCGATGGCAAAATGTTGCGAGAGGAAGCCCACTTTCACACTGCTCCCCAGTTTGCATACTCCCTCGTCAGGAGCAAGTTCACCTAGAAGCATCTTCAAGACCGTCGATTTCCCGCTTCCATTCCTTCCGACAATCGCGGCACGGTCCTTCCAATATACTTGTAAGTCGGCGCCGCGCAATAATTCATTGGAACCGAAAGTTTTCGCAACGTCCTTCATGATGACGACTTCCTTGCCGCTTCTCGTCGCCGCTTCAAATGACAATGCCATTTTCCGCGGATCGATCAACGGCTTCCGAAGCTTCTCCATCCGTTCCAGCGCACGCTCCATATTCCTCGCTTGCCGATGCAATCCTGCATTCGGCGGATTCGCTTCATTCGCCCAAATCCGAAGCCGCTTGATCGCTTCTCTCATTTTCTTGATCTTCTTCTGCTGCTCCTCATAGTCTTGAAATTCCCGCAGGAGGCGCTCTTCTTTTTCCTGTACAAATGCACTGTAATTGCCGTAATACAGATGCAGCTCCCCATCTTCAAGGTCGGCAATCTTTGTCACGACGTTATCGAGGAAGTAGCGGTCATGAGAAATGATGACAACCGTACCCGTATAGTCCGTCAAATAGGCCTCCAGCCATTCCACTGCGAATAAATCCAGATGATTCGTCGGTTCATCGAGAAGCAGCAAGTCCGGTTGGGAAAGCAGTATTTTCCCTAACATGATTTTAGTCTGTTCCCCGCCGCTCATCTCGGTGAAGTCCTGTTCGACAAACGACTGCAATTGAAGACCGTTGATAATCTTTTCGATTTCCGAATCCATTGCGTAGCCGTCACGCCGGACAAACTCATCCTGTAATTGACCGTATCGAAGAAGCAGACGCTCCATGTCAACTGTGTCCGGGTTCGATAATTCCAATTCCATTTCGGACAACTGCTGTTGAATGGCTCGTAGTTCTTCGAATGCGCTATGGAGCACGTCATATCCGGTCATCGAATGTTCAAATGAAGGGATTTGCGATAAATACCCGATTTTGGATCCCTTCTTATAATGGATGCGTCCAGCATCTGGTTGTTCAATAGCCGCAATGAGTTTGAATAACGTTGTTTTCCCGCTTCCGTTACGTCCCACGACGCTTAGCTTGTCGCCTGTCTTGATGTCCAATGATAAATTTTCAAATATGGTGTTGCCACCTAACATTTTGCTAACTTGTTGGATTGTACAAATCATAATTTTCCGCTTCCTCTCTGATTTAACAGCTTAGGAAAGCACAAAAAAAGACTGCGCTTAGACGCAGCCTTCCCTAAAAATATTGCAAGGAATGATGTGCTAAACAGCTGTGTGATTACTGAAATTGTCTAAAAAAGGGCATACGTATCCCGTTAGGCGCAATTTCATGAGTAATCGCACATGAAGTGGCTAAGTATTCCAATAGACTTTCACGTGCATGCACAGTGTCCAACATCATTCCTCACCCCCGTCCGATTAATAGTAAGAATAGTTTAGCACGGATACTTCGTTTTCACAATTGAATCTTTCTATATTTCAGGATTTGCGATAAAACCCATGAACAAGATGATTCCTGTTTCCTCGTCCGTAATCGCAAGGAAAAATGGACGGTTCACATCCATAACGAAAGGAGCGTCCGGCGGTCCAGAAGCGACTTCCATCTGTATGCCAGTGACCGCGGCCGCTTCTGTTCCTTCTTCATTCACATCGATATATGTTTTTTGCTTTACTTTGCTAATAGCTAGGGAGACATCGCCTTCAACCATCTTACTGAAATCAGCCCTGTCGGTGAATGCATCTGCCATTCCGAGGGCTTCAAGTGCGCCATTCAGCTCCGTTTCGTATGCCATTTTGAACTTAGGAAGTAGAAGCGTTCCTCTCATGCTTCTGAAATTGGAGCTGAGTTCATCCCATTTATCAGCCGACAGCGTAGTTTTGATTTCATCGAAGTTTTTCTGCTCATTCGGAAGGACGATGGTCATGCTCATCTCTCCTTTACCATATGGGAGTTTGACCGCCTGAATTTCGTTGTCGACCAAATACATCAGTTTTTCTTCGAGCTTCATGAAAGGAATCTCTTTTTCTTCCTCATCCCCCAGTTGGAAATTCCGATTATCTGTATCCTTCTTATCGAATGGGTATTTCCAATCGCCTTTGAAATAAATAGCATTCAGCAACATGGCAACGAGATTTTCGTCTAATGGACCATCGACCATTTTATCGATTTTGTCATTCGTCGCCTTTTTCACCCAATCATTGATTTTCTTCGGCGATTCTGTGCTTGCGATATCGATTTCCTCTATTGCTGCATTAAAATAATCCTTCGTCCGCTGAGAAAACTCTTCTTGGAAATGATATTCTTCGTTAAGCCAAATGGAATTGGCGACTTGCAGTTGGATTTCCTTGGAATTCTTATTCAAGATTGTCATGAGGGATGCATTCGCTTTATTCACATCCATCGGATCTATCCCTTCCACTTGCATGGCGTCTGCGATTCCTTCCTTCGTTACACCGTCTGCACCGTTATAGACCATCGCTAGCGCCATCAATAGGCTCGTCGGGGAAATGAAGAGATTTCCGTTATCATCCGTTTCGATTTCCTTAAGTAATTTAAATCCTAACTCATTGTTTGAAGAAACAATCTTTCCATAATCTCCTTCACCAAATTCGACACCTTCCGCAATTTGAAGATTACCTTCATTCGACGTTCCACACCCGGCCATAGACAGCATAAGGCTCATTCCGACAAGAGAAGCGGTAATTTTCTGTTTCACATCATTCACCATCCTTGTACACGTAGACTTCTTGCAGATGGAAAAAGTTACATGACTGTAGCATAAACACACTCCCACTTCATTACTTCCGGTCAATCAATTGAGTTCACGTTCCAATCTCTCTGTATAAGTGCTGATTTCTTCCTTACTAGCATTTTCAATCATGAATGGATCGCCAATTGTAATCGTTGCCCTTCTGTTTTTCCATGCATCTTTTAGATTTGACGGACCTTCATATGTAACCGGCACAATCGGCACTTTCGCCAGAGCGGCAATCGTGATGGCTCCTCGTTTTACCGGTGCGTTCTCAGTCTTTCTCGTTCCGCTAGGAAATATCCCAACGACCTCTCCAGATTTCAGAAGTTTTACAGGTGTTTTAATGCTGCTCGGTGACGGATTTTCACGATCAACAGGAAAAGCTTTAATGCTCGTTAAGAATGAGGCAAACATCTTCCTTTTAAAAAGCTCCTTCTTCGCCATAAAGTGGATTGGGCGAGGCAATGAAATGCCAAGCGCAATAATTTCCAACCACCCTCGATGTGCACACGTAATTACATATCCCCCACTAGCAGGCAGCTTTTGTGTATTCTTCAATTCGATTTTGGCAATGAAGAAAAAAATGATCTTCGCCAATGCAGCTGTAAATTTATACATTTCATCCTCCGATTATTGTCAACGTATGGAACTTTAAACCGCAAAAGTGATCATAAATCACGAAACGCGCTCATAAAACACAAGAAGTGATCATAAATCACGAAACACGCTCATAAATCACGAAACATGCTCATAAAATGCGACTAATGCTCATAAACGGCGGGCAATCCGTAAAGAAACGCCAATAGCGCTGAGGCTCTTGGCGTTTTCCCCTACCTAATTAGTCAAACGGCCATTCCGGCAACATATGGCTCAACTTTTTATCTTCCCGATAACCCAATACATACTCCGCCTGCATTATTGTATGGATTTCGCGCGTCCCCTCATAAATGACCGGCGCTTTCGAGTTGCGTAGGAAGCGGGCGACTGGGTATTCATCCGAATAACCGTAGGCGCCGTGGATTTGGAAGGCGTCGTCTGCTGCTTTATTCGCGAAATCGCACGCTTGCCATTTCGCCAGGGACGTTTCACGTGTGTTGCGCAATCCTTTATTCTTCAATTCACCTGCACGGTAGACGAGGAGGCGGCTCATTTGGTAGCCCGCTTCCATATTGGCAAGCATTTGCTGGACGAGCTGGTGCTTGCCGATCGGTTTGCCGAAGGTTTCGCGTTCGTGGCAGTACTTCACACTTTCCTCGAGGCAGCCCATGATCAAACCGACTGCGCCCGCCGCCACCGTGAAGCGTCCGTTGTCGAGTGCGGACATCGCAATTTTGAACCCTTCGCCTTCTTTGCCTAACAAGTTCGCAGCCGGGATGCGCATATCTTCGAAGAACAATTCTCCCGTATTGCCTGCCCGGATGCCGTATTTCCCTTTAATGGCCTTCGATGAAAAGCCCGGCGTCGTACGCTCGACGATGAATGCGCTGATGCCATGATGCTTCTTCGACTTATCCGTGTAAGCGAAGACAAGGAAATGGTCCGCGACATCACACAAAGAAATCCATGTCTTTTGTCCATTGATGACATATCCATCCCCATCGCGCACCGCAGTCGTTGCCATCGCCGCAACATCCGAACCAGCACCTGGTTCCGTCAATCCGAACGCACCGATTTTCTCACCCTTCGCTTGCGGAATCAGAAATTCGCGCTTCTGTTCTTCCGTTCCCCATTGCATGAGCGTCATGGAATTCAAGCCTATATGGACGGAAACCGCTGTCCGGAACGCTGTATCCCCGCGCTCCAACTCTTCACATAAAATAGCGAGAGAATTATAGTCCATCCCGCTCCCGCCATATTGTTCAGGAACACACACACCCATGAATCCTAAGTCCGCGAGCTTCTTCCAAATGGCCGGATCGAATCCGCCCTCCGCATCCCATCGCTGGATATGCGGCATGATTTCTTCATCTACGAATTGACGCGCCGTCTTGCGCAACATTTGCTGTTCTTCCGTAAACCCAAAATCCAATTCCCACAACCCCTTCCCCGCTCATCGTTTACACATGCGCCTCTTGCGTTCTTACCGTTTCCTCAATGACGACACCGCGTTTTTTCATCTCTTCAATGTATTCAGCGCCCGGAATAATAGTTTCTGGCGGATGGACGCCGCGTTTCGTAATCGTCCCGTTCCCGATCATTTGAGCAACGATTGAAATCGTATTCGCAGTCGCACGGGCCATCGCTGTTTCATTTACCGTCAAATCCTTTTTCGTCACCATGTTATACTCATACGTCGCCGGCATCCCGTGCGCTTCGCCACTCACAATGACTCGCAGCAGGACGGCATCGGATTTATCGCCCAATCGCAATTGCGGAGAAAGCTGTTCACGCATGACGTCCCGGACTTTCACTTGCTTATCCCCGACCTTCACTTCGTTGTCGCGTGACAATAAACCAAGGTCGACAAGCAATTGGAACTTTTCGGCATGACCTTTATAGCGGATTGTCTTATACTCCAGCGTCTGTACTTCCGGGAACGTTTTCGTGAGCGTTGACGTGCCGCCGGACGTATGGAACGCCTCCATTTCACCGAATTCATCGAAATGGATTGTTTCCACTTCTGATAATGAAGGGACTTCTAGGAGTTGGCCATTGCGGATGACGTGGGACGGATCTGTATAATGATCGAAAACGCCCTCGAGTGAAAACACGACGTTGTAATTAAGCGGAGGCTCCGGCTTTACTGGAATTCCCCCTACATAAAGCTTGATGCTTTCCACTTTGTCGAGCTTGCCCGCGCCGTAGCCCGTCAAGATATTGATCATTCCTGGTGCCACCCCTAAATCCGGAATGATCGTAACCCCTTTCGCCGCAGCTTTTTCCGCCAATCCCAGCACAGCATCCGTCGCACCGCCGATATGTCCGCCGAGATCGATGGAATGGACCCCTATTTCCACTGCGATCCGCGCGACCTTCTCATTGAACGTGTAGAACAGCGCATTGATGACGACATCCCCAAGCGCCATCACTTCCTGCAATTGAAGATCATTTGTCGCATCGAGCTGCAAAAGGTCCAGTTTGTCGGACATGAGCTGCTCCGCGAAATCTTCCGCCGACCTCAGATTCAAGTCGGCCAAATACACTTTCGTCACTTCATCGCTTTTCACAAGATCCCGAACTGCCTCTTTCCCCATTAAGCCCGCGCCTAATACAACCACTTTCATCTGAACATCCCCTTCATTCCGAAATTACTTCACTTTACTCCGTGTCGATTTGTGCCCGTTGCAGTTTTCCGCTGAAGTCGACGTAAATGCTCTTCCACTCCGTGAACACATCAAGCGCCGCGACGCCGGAATCCCGGTGGCCATTGCCTGTTCCCTTCGTACCTCCGAATGGAAGATGGATTTCCGCTCCCGTCGTTCCTGCATTGACGTAGACAATTCCTGTGTCAAGATCCCGTTGAGCCCGGAATACTTTATTCACATCCCGCGAAAAGATGGAACTTGACAAGCCATAAACGACGCTGTTGTTCACTTCAATCGCTTCGTCGAGGCTTCCGACTTCAATTAGAGATACAACCGGGCCGAAGATTTCCTCCTGCGCTAAACGACTATCCCATTTCACGTCCGTGAACAATGTCGGTTCGAAATAATGTCCTTTCGCCAAGTCGCCATCCGTCAGCACACTTCCCCCAGCCAACAGTTTCGCGCCTTCTTCTTTTCCAATTTCAACATAGCTTTGAATTTTCTCCAATGCCTTTCTGTTGATGACCGGTCCAATTTTCACGGTCTCGTCCAAGCCATCCCCGATCGCCAGATGCTTCATCGATGCCAATAATTTCGTTTCCAACTCTTCCTTAACATCTTTATGCACGATGACCCGGCTGCATGCGGTACAGCGTTGGCCCGCCGTTCCGAACGCACTCCAAAGAATCCCTTCCACGGCTAGGTCGATATCTGCATCATCCATGACGATGACTGCGTTTTTTCCGCCCATTTCAAGTGACACTTTCTTTAAGTGGCGACCGCCTGTTTCCGCGACCTGGCGCCCTGTTTCGGTCGATCCCGTGAAGGAAATGACCCGGACATCGGGATGCTCGATCATCGCTGTTCCTACTTCAGATCCTGAGCCGAACACAATATTGGCGACTCCGGCAGGAATTCCGACCTCCTCGAAAATCTTCGCCATTTCATACGCCATCATCGGCGTTTCAGTAGCCGGCTTCCAAACAAATGTGTTCCCTGCAACCATTGCCGGGAATGACTTCCACGTTGCAATCGCCACCGGGAAGTTCCATGGCGTGATCAATCCGACGACCCCGATCGGTGCCCGGACGCTCATCGCGAATTTATCCTGCAGCTCGGACGGTACCGTTTCCCCAAACAGCCTGCGCCCTTCCCCGGCCATATAGAACGCCATGTCGATCCCTTCCTGCACTTCCCCGCGGCCTTCCTCGATGACTTTCCCCATTTCCTTCGTTAACACTTGCGCCAAATGCTCTTTTCGTTCCTTCATGAGATTTCCGATTGCATATAAGTAATCCGCCCGCTTCGGTGCAGGAACAAGCGCCCATTTTTTCTGCGCTTCCTTCGCCGCCTTCACAGCCAGATCTACGTCTTCACTTGTCGATAACCGTACTTGCGCCAACTCTTCCCCATTCGCCGGATTTGTGACAGCCGTATAGTTCGCTCCCCCGCTATCCTGCCAGGACCCTCCGATAAAGTTGTTCAATTGCATGTCTTCATTTCCCCTTTCCAACACGAACTTTTTTGAAACCGCTTACAGTCTATTTATTTCGACATTATCCTTTCAAATCCCTTCTTTTTGGAATGAAAAATAAAATCCCGTACAGGGCATCACCTGTACGGGATCATTCATTTTTGGAGCGCTTCCGCGATGTAGGACTTTAATGTTTCGACATTTTTCATCATGGCCGAAACGGATACGCCGAACAGTTTCGCAACGTCCGTCTGTGTAAATTCGGCATCTCCCAGTATCCCGGCTTCGTGAGCCGTTTTAAAGAGGGAGGCAGCGAGAACTTCCGGCTTCCGTATGATTGGTTCCTCTTGAAGGCAAAAAATCGCAAAGACGAGTTTCACCAAATTTTTCAAAGGTTCCTTTACGTTAAATTCACCCAGTTTCGCCAAAGCAATTTCCAACACTTCTAGTTGGGGTTCCGTCATGGATTTTTCAACTTCCGGTACTGCCAAGTCCTCGGAATGAGGCTCGTGTACACGCGATAGCAATAGTTTATAGACATCCATCATATGTTCATTATAGAAATCAATGTAGTCCGCGAATCCTTCAGATTCCGCCAATTCCATGACCTGCCGCTGGACGGAACCGGACTGATCAGCTACACGGTATAAGCCGTTGAGCAAATAAACATTCGCCGGAGGTTTCCGATCATCGTACAGGGCGATGCCGAATAAGATATCCCCTTCCCTTAATTCATTACTCGGGGACAACGGAAGTATGTACGTTTCATTATCCAAGATTTGATCAACGGTTACCGTTTCTTCGGAAATCCCGCTCACTTTGCCAAGCAAAACGACAGGATCATTCCAATGCTTCAGAAGCCGTCGGGTATCCGATCGTACTGTGCCACCCAACTCCTTCATCACATGACCTCTCCATAAGTCAAGCCGAGCAATGAACAAATAATACTCCCCTGTCACCTGTTCGATCTCTTTATTGCTGAAAAATCTGCCAAGACCAGAGCTCCATTCCCTCTCATAGCGGTCGTACTCTGCAAATTCAGCGGGGCTGATTGCGTTTTCAAAATAGCCGGAGACGATCCGCCTTAGCTCATCATCAACCAAATGCTCATTTGAAATCTCGGTCTTCAAAGAACAGCATCTTTTATATTTCTTTCCGCTTCCACACGGACAAGGAGCATTCCTTCCAATCATTCCGCTCACACCTTTCTACTTAACTATAACAAAAGACGGTGCAGGAGACTATTCCTGTACCGTCTTCGTTTCTATCGAATCACTTTCAGCCGGTGATTTCTGCTCTTCATACTTCGGAGGACGGACCCTTTTCACAAAGAGAGTGAGGATCAATGCGGCAACGGATATGAAGGTGGCAATCAAGAATGAGTAGTTAATGCCTTCCAGCATCGCCTTCAAGCCGATTGCATGCTCCATCGCTGCCATCCCGCCTTTATCGGTAGGGATATTCCCACTTGCCACTGTATCGTTAAAAAGGGCTTCTCCCGACTTTTCCATGCGCTTCGTCATAATTGTAAGCAGTATCGCGGAACCGATCGCCCCCGATACTTGCTGCAATGTATTATTCATCGCTGTGCCGTGAGGGTTTGATTTCATCGGAAGCTGGTTCAAGCCATTGGTCATGATCGGCATCATGACCATCGACATTCCGAACATCCGAACTGTATATAGAGCCATCAAGTAGTAATATCCTGAATCCAATTCTAGGCGGCTTAAGTAAAACGTTGTGATGACAGTGATCAAAAGTCCGGTGATCGCAAGGACTCGCGCACCGTATTTATCGAATAGCCGGCCAGTGATCGGCGACATGATCCCCATTAGCACCGCACCTGGAAGCATCAAAATCCCCGCTTCAAACGGTGAAATTCCGCGCACTTCCTGAACATAAAGCGGCGTCAGGATCATCCCGGAAAACATCGCCACCGACAGCACGATCGAAATGACGGATGCAAGTGCGAACATCGGATATTTATAAATTCTGAAGTCCAGCATCGCAACGTCCATCCGCAATTGGCGGATGATGAATGCGATTAGTGAAACCGCTCCAATTGCAATCGTTCCATAAACGAGCGGATCGCCCCATCCTTTTTCTCCCCCGGCCGAACTAAATCCGTATAATAGGCCGCCAAAACCGATTGTGGATAATACGAGAGAGAAGACGTCCAACTTCACCGCTGTATTCGGCGTGATGTTTTTCAGCTTCCAGAGCGCAAAGACGATTGTCAGAATCGCAAACGGCAACACGATTTCAAAAAGCGTGCGCCATGAATAATGCTCGACAACCCAACCTGACAATGTAGGCCCGATTGCAGGCGCCGTAAACATGACAAGCCCGAACATCCCCATTGCCGATCCCCTCTTCTCGATCGGGAAAGCGACGAGCATGACGTTCATCAATAACGGCATCATCAAAGCGGAACCTGAAGCCTGGATCATACGTGCCGCAACGAGCATTCCGAAGGTCGGTGCAAAGATGGCAAGAGCCGTACCGATCGTAAACAATGTCATCGCTGTTAAAAACAATTTACGGTTCGTAAACTTTTGTACAAAGAAAGCACTTGCCGGAATCATGATTCCATTCACAAGCATATAACCAGTTGTCAGCCATTGGACGGCTGAAGGTTTCACCTGAAACTCATTCATAATAACCGGCAAAGCTATATTCAATAATGTATTGTTCAAGATTGCGACGAATGCCCCGAAGAATAAAATCGCTATCATTCCATAAGGAGGCTTTTCGTGCATCTTCTTTATATCTATTTCCAATAGAAGGCCCCCATTCAAATTCAATCTTTATCTATACACAATTCCATATTTTATACCGTCAGTACAAAATAATCAAATATAGAAATCGTTTTCAATCAAAAAAAGTTTTCAACACTGACAAATCAGTAGTAAGCATGGTAAAATCATTTTATACTCACAGTACAAATTCAGAAAATCAAGGGTGATAGAGATGAACGAACGTAAACGCCAAGTCATGCTATTAGCTAAAAAACTATTTATCGATAAAGGATTCACAGCTACGTCCGTTCAAGACATTTTGGAAGAAGCAAAGATTTCCAAAGGGACATTTTATAATTATTTCACATCCAAAAATGAATGCCTTATGGCCATTTTAGAAGATGCCCATAACGAGTCTGTCATCAGGAGACGCGAACTTCTCGTCGGGCGTGATAAAAAGGATAAAGACATATTAGCCGGGCAGATCCTCGTCCGGATGCAAGTGAACCGGGAACTGAATCTGCTTCCGATTTACGAGGCAGTTTTTTATTCCAATGATGAAGAGCTCCGAAATTTCGTGAAGGCGTACCATCTGAGCGAGTTAAAATGGATTGCCGGTCGCCTCGTCGACCTCTATGGCGAGGAGGCCAAGCCACATGCTTTTGACTGCTCTGTCATGACGCTCGGGATGATCCAACAACTGAACCATTTCTGGAAAGCCGGCTCATCCAAGGACCCGGACATTGAAAAACTTGTCCATTTCACATTCCGAAGGATGGACGCCCTCATGTCCGATATGATTGAACAGAAGGATGTCCTGCTTGAACAACATTTAATTTCGTCATTAGAAATACCGGCTGGAGATCTGAAAGAAAAACTCCAAGAGGACCTGCTAGTTCTAAAAAAGAAATTGGAACAGGAACAGATTGGAAACTGCGTGGACTACGCAAACTTCCTTCTCTCCGAATTGCAGGCCGAGAATCCTAGAGTATCCCTTTTGGAGGTGGTCGGCCGTTCATTCCGTGAAGATAGCAATGGCAAGATACTTGCCGATCGTGTAAATGAAGTCATATTCCTACTATGGAAATATATTGACTCGATTAAAGCAAATTCGTGAAACTTTCGAAGCCTACCACCGTACAAGTAATCAACAACTAAACTTTTAGGGGGCATTTTATGAACAATCACGAAATCGATTTCAAATTGTACGGAGACGATATGCAATTTGTAGAAGTTGAATTGGATCCAGGCGAAACAGTTGTCGCAGAAGCAGGTTCATTGATGATGATGGAAGACGGAATCGAAATGGAGACGATTTTCGGAGATGGCTCAGGAAATTCCGGCGGAGGCATCATGGGCAAGTTGATGGGAGCAGGAAAACGCCTGATTACAGGAGAAAGTCTCTTCATGACGACATTCACGAATGAAGGATCCGGCAAAAAACACGCCTCATTCGCAGCTCCTTATCCGGGAAAAATCATCCCGATGGATTTAAGCCAATACAACGGCAAGATCATCTGTCAGAAGGATGCATTTTTAGCTGCAGCAAAAGGGGTTTCTGTCGGGGTTGAATTCCAAAGAAAACTTGGCGTCGGCTTTTTCGGCGGCGAAGGATTCATCATGCAAAAGCTTGAAGGGGACGGCATGGCTTTCGTCCATGCCGGTGGAACGATCATCGAGAAGACCCTTTCTCCTGGCGAAACGCTGCGCGTCGATACAGGTTGCCTCGTCGCCATGACGCAAGACGTCAACTATAATATCGAAATGGTAAAAGGCATCAAGACAGCATTGTTCGGCGGCGAAGGATTGTTCTTTGCCACGCTGAGAGGACCAGGAAAGGTATGGGTCCAATCATTGCCATTCTCCAGACTCGCAAGCCGCGTCTTCGCAGCTGCACCGCAAACTCCAGGCGGAGGCTCACGTGATGAAGGCAGTATCGCAGGTGGATTGTTCAATATGCTAGGCGGGAAATGAATGAGTAAAACCGGAACGCTGCGGCGTTCCGGTTTTTTCTTGTGCGAAATACGCATAAACTTCTATAATCACGCATAAATCTATCGAATGAAGCATAATTCCCGAAATCGGCGCATAAACGCTACTAGACGCGCATAAATTCATAAATCGACGCATAAACGCTTCTAGAAGAGCATAAATCGCCAAAATCGCTCATAAACGCCGAAATTCACGCATAAACGGACGCGTTATCTCAATTCTCGCCATTCAACAATAGCCAAATATAACGCGCTTCCTCTTCACTTCCTGGTTGGATGTTCAATTGTTTCGGATAGTCAATCGTCTTCGCCTTGAACGTCTTCAAATGCAAGACATGCCCATTCGCCTTCGCCGCTTTTTCAAGCATTTCGTCAGCTTCTTCGGACTTCCCTTCAGATGCATCATGCTCAAGTTTCCAATCCAGATATAAATAGGCCGCGTCGCTTTGCGATCCTTTTTCATAGCGAACCATAAGTTCAGCCGCTTCATTGAACCGCTGCGCATGAATCAAACAAGCAACCGCTTCATACCGCGCGCCTTGATTATCCGTCGGGTTCATGCGGACGAGATCTTTGAACACATCCGCCGCTTCGTCAAACTCTCTTTGCCGGAATAAATGGACACCATACGCGAAAGCGGCCCGCATGAACGGCCGGTTCGGAAGGTTCATCCACGGGTTCTCTCCCGGCTCGAACGTCTTGCTCGCATTACGGATCGCCTTTTCGAATTTAGCGGATGCTTTCCCTGGATTGCTCTCTGACTCCGCCGCAAGCAATAGCGCATCCGATAGTTCGGGTGAAATCGCCATTGCCTTTGCTGCAAGTTCCCTGCGTTCATCTTCACTTTCCGCCGCATACGCTTCATACGCTAGCATTTGCGCCCTTCCTTCATCCACATTCGGTTTGCGTTCCGACTGGACGACTCCTGCCGTCGTCATCGCCGTTTCCCAAAGCCCTTTTTCGGAAGGTCGCGGATCGGTGCCGATGTCGTAAACAACGTTCGCCATCGGCTCGTCGAAGCTGCCCATCATCTCTTCGTACAAGGAGGACAAGTCTTCAATGTATGGTTTCATCCCATCGGAGGACGCTTCGTATCGGGTCGCAATTTCCGCTTCATTATCTTCAAGTCCCCGCACAACGCCAAGCTTCGAACCCGTCCAAACAGCGGCTGCAACAAGATCCGGCTGTGAGGCGATTTCCTGTTGGACATTCATGAAATACGCGACCGCCAATTTATGCATAATCTCACGCGCATCGGCATCCTGTCCAAGCTCGCGCATCGCCCCTTCCAACGCTTTCAATGCATCCAACTGCGAAGGGACGAGCACTTCCTCGACCAATTCATTCAGTGATGCCAAGCTCCGCTTAATGAAAAGCTCATAAATATCAAGCGCATGCGCACGAATGAATTCCTTCGGCGTCTTCCCTTCATGAGCTTCACGCAATTCCATGAGCGATTGCTTCGTCTGCTTGCTCCATTTCGCAAGGAACACCATCGAAGAAATCGGTGCAATGGCGTCCTCCCTTGTCCGCGGATCACGCAGCACTGAGCCGAACATCAATGTTCCTGGGTCGGCCGGCATCCCTTCATTCCGGGTGACATGATAGACTTCTTCCGTGAATAACTGACGGACTTCCAACATCCCATCGTCCGCACCAACTACTTCCGCCAATAGCATGAAAGGTTCATCCCAGGCTTTCAAAATGGATATGACCGCCTCGCGCTTCGCCTTCCCGAGCTGTTCCTGTATGTATTCATGCCATCCCGACGGATTGTAAATGAATAAATAAAACTCACCCGCCGCCTCTTCAATATCTTCTTTGCTCCAGCTGTCCGATAGACGGAGAATCCATTCCCGCATCATGCGGGTCATCTCTTTCCGGTCGTCCCCTTTCGGATACCGCCCGAAGAAATTACCAAGGACTTGATCCAATTCTTCATTCACAATCAACCCGATTAAATCCGGCCCCTTCTTGCCACAGCATTTCTTATATTTCTTCCCACTCCCGCACGTACAAGGATCGTTTCTACCAATCATCTTGTATCCCCCCTATGTTGCTTTCCCTCATCATAACAAACATGGCGAGGTGATGCCGCTTCGCTCCACTTTAGCGGGGGTCGATAGTCCCGAAATGACGATAACTTTGTGAAAATGACCGATAACTCGCTCCAACTGACCGATAACTTCTCGGAACTGACCGATAACTCGCTCCAGATGACCGATATACCATGGAAATTGATCGATAAAAAAACACCCGGGCTCCCCGGGTGCCTGAATCCTCACCTATAGCAATAAATACGCAATCGGCGTCACAATAACGATTGTCAGGATGACGCGCTGCACCCAAATCGCAATAAGCTGCGGAATGGAGATCGGAATTTCCGTCGAAACGATACAAGGCACGACCGCCGAGAAGAAGATGATCGACGAAACAGATACGACCGCAATGACGAACTTGACGACCAATGCCGATTCCACAACGAGCAACGCCGGCAGGAACATTTCCGCTATGCCGAGCGCACTCGCTTTTGCAACTAACATCGGCTCCGGCAGCTGCAACGCCCATGTGAACGGATAGAAGATGTAGCCGAGCCAATCGAATACAGGTGTAAACTCTGCCAAGACGAGCCCTAAGAGACCGATCGACAAGATGGAAGGCAGGATCGCCATAGCCATCAACAACCCATCCTTTACGTTCGCCACAATATTTTGCGCGAACGTAGGCGCTTTCGAGACAGTTTCCATTGCTTCATTCCAGGCTGCTGCAAAGCGCTTCCCTTCCGGCTTCACTTCCGGCTGCGGCGTCGAACCTTCGTAATACTCGTTCTTGATTGAACGCAACGGCCATAAGTGGACAGTGATTGCTGTAACAATAAAAGTGACAACCAGCGTCGTCCAGAAATACAAATTCCACATGCTCATCAGGTCGAGCGTCTTGGCGACGACGACCATGAACGTCGCGGAAACCGTCGAGAATCCTGTCGCAATGATGGCAGCTTCTTTCGCTGTGTATTTCCCTTCCTTGTACACGCGGTTTGTAATCAAAAGCCCCAACGAATACGAACCAACGAATGAAGCGACGGCATCAATCGCCGACCTGCCAGGCGTCTTCCAAATCGGACGCATGATCGGCTGCACGAGGACGCCGACAAATTCCAACAGGCCATACCCGACTAACAAAGCAAGGAATACCGCACCGATCGGAACTAATAATCCAACAGGGATGACTAACTTATTCAACAGGAACGGCCCCATGCTTGGATCAAAAAGCCATCCAGGTCCTACGCTGAAAACGAGCATGATCCCCACAACCAAGCCGATCACCTTGAAAAATGAAAAGACCATATTGACGGTCGATTTTTTCCACGTACCTGAAACGAACGGATACACTGCTCCGGCTAGAATGACGACCAATGCATAATACGGTAAAGCCCCTCCGAAATGCGTTTGAATCCATGTGACGATATGATCGAGCATGATTGAATTCTTTTCACCGATCGTGACCGGCACGAAAAACATAAATGCACCGATTGCGCTGAAGACGAAAAACTTCCACATACCCGGATTCGATCGCGTAGTAACTTTCTCCCCCACTTGTGCCATACCTCTTTCACCCTTCCCCCAATATTCTGTCAAATTAAATTAAATGAAAGCCGTGAATGAAGCGTTACATTGTTCATTCACGGCAAGTCCTTACCCTACGACCATTTCTCCCTTTTTCCAAACCTTATCCACATGATTCACGCCGAATAAATACTGCAACTCCTGGTAGTTCGAAATATTCCACATGACGACGTCCCCTTGCTTGCCGACTTCGAGCGAACCGACTTTGTCCTCCATCCGGATGGCGCAAGCAGCATTCATCGTCGCCGCGACAAGTGCCTCCGCAGGCGTCAAACGCATCGAGATGCACGCCAAGTTCATGACGAGCGGCATCGAAGTCGTCGGTGACGAGCCCGGATTGCAGTCCGTCGAAATGGCGACAGCAACGCCTTCATCAACCATTTGACGCCCTTTTGCCGCATCCTCGCGTAAGTACAAAGCAGTTGCCGGCAATAAACAAGCGATCACTCCCGCTTCCGCCATCTGCTTGATCCCTTCGTCAGACGCCTTCAACAGATGTTCCGCTGAAATGGCGCCGACTTTTGCAGCTAACTCAGCCCCGCCATACGATTCGATTTCGTCCGCATGGATTTTTGGAATTAACCCAAGTTTCTTCCCGGCCTCCAAAATACGTTCCGATTGTTCGGGCGTGAACACACCCACTTCGCAGAACACATCGTTGAAGACCGCTAGCTTCTCTTCTGCAACTATCGGAAGCATATCGTTGATAATACTATCAATATATTCATCTTCATTGCCTTTATATTCTTGTGGAACGGCATGCGCCCCCATGAATGTCGGCACGAGGTCGATCGGATGGGTTTCATTCAGCCGCTTCGTCGCCCGCAGCTGCTTCAGCTCCGTTTCCAGATCAAGGCCATAGCCGCTCTTCCCCTCGACAGTCGTTACACCGTGCTTCAGGAATGAATCGAGCCTGCGCGTAGATTGCTCCACCAATTCATCTTCCGTTGCTTCACGTGTCATCCGCGTCGTCGCGTGGATTCCGCCGCCCGCATTCATGATTTCCATATAAGTAGCGCCTTCTAGACGCATTTCGAATTCGCGCTCTCGGCTTCCTCCATAGACTACATGCGTATGCGGGTCGACGAGTCCCGGTGTTACGAGACGCCCTGTCGCATCAATAATGTCCGCCTCGGACGCACGGTCGCCGAATTGACGCTCCAATTCCTCGGTCGTCCCGATTGCTGTAACGACGCCATCTTCAATCCATACACTACCATCTTCAATAATTCCTAGTTCAGACATTTCCTTGTGCTTACGCGGCGCATTCTTGCCCGCGATTGTCGCCAGTTGTGCTGCATGTTTAATCCAGATTGGTTTCAATGATTTCCACCTTCCATCATTGGGATGTTAACCCCTTTTTCCTTCGCTGTTTGAATGGCCAAGTCATAGCCCGCATCGACGTGGCGCGCGATGCCCATTCCAGGATCTGACGTCAAGACACGTTCAAGCCGCGCTTCCGCTTCCTTCGTTCCGTCTGCGACAATGACCATGCCCGCATGCTGGGAATACCCCATGCCGACCCCGCCGCCATGATGGACTGATACCCAAGTCGCCCCACCAACAGCATTGATCATCGCGTTCAAGATCGGCCAGTCGGAAACAACATCTGAACCATCCTTCATCGCTTCCGTCTCACGGTTCGGGGAAGCAACAGATCCCGAGTCGAGGTGGTCACGTCCGATGACGATCGGTGCACTTAATTCGCCGCTCGCAACCATGTCATTGATGATCTTCCCGAAACGCGCACGCTCGCCATACCCTAGCCAGCAAATACGAGAAGGCAATCCTTGGAACTGAATCTTCTCCTGCGCCATCCGAATCCAATTGCAAAGATGTGTATTGTAACTGAATTCACGTAAAATGACTTCATCTGTCTTCCGGATATCTTCCGGGTCTCCGGAAAGCGCCACCCAGCGGAAAGGCCCTTTCCCTTCACAGAACTGCGGACGGATATAAGCCGGAACGAATCCAGGGAAATCAAATGCCCGCTCAACGCCCTCGTCCTTCGCCACTTGACGGATGTTGTTCCCGTAATCGAACGTGATCGCGCCTTTATCCATCATCTCGACCATTGCAGAAACATGCTTCGCCATCGATGCTTTCGCCCGTTTTACATATTCATCCGGATTGGAAGCGCGTAGCTCCGCCGCCTCTTCAAGCGACATGCCGGACGGGATATAGCCATTCAACGGGTCATGCGCAGATGTCTGGTCCGTAAGTACATCCGGGTTGAATCCACGTGCAATCATTTCTGGCAATACATCTGCCGCATTTCCGAGAAGACCGATCGACAACGCCTTCCCTTCCACCTTCGCTTCTTCCGCAAGGCGGATCGCTTCATCAAGGGAATCCGTTTTGATATCTGTATAACGCGTTTCAATACGGCGATCGATCCGCGTTTCATCAACTTCGATGCCGATGCAGACGCCGCCCGCCATCGTGACTGCCAATGGCTGCGCACCACCCATGCCGCCGAGCCCAGCCGTTAACGTGATCGTTCCTTTCAATGACTCCTCGAAATGCTGTTTCGCAAGCTCCGCAAACGTTTCATATGTCCCTTGGACGATTCCTTGAGACCCGATATAGATCCAGCTGCCCGCCGTCATTTGTCCGTACATCATCAAGCCCTTCTTGTCGAGCTCATGGAATGTATCCCAATTGGCGTAAGCCGGCACAATATTCGAGTTGGCAATCAACACGCGAGGCGCATCTGTATGTGATTTGAAAATCGCAACCGGTTTACCCGATTGGATCAATAACGTTTCATCATTCTCAAGTTCCTTCAATGAACGGACAATGGCGTCAAAGCTCTCCCAGTTACGCGCCGCCTTCCCAATTCCCCCGTAAACGACGAGCTTCTCAGGATGCTCCGCCACATCAGGATGCAAATTGTTCATGAGCATCCGAAGCGCCGCCTCCTGTTGCCATCCCTTCGTATTCAATTCCGTACCTCTATATTGAACTACCTTCTCCACTGTATCCGCTTTCATTTTCTGATAACCTCCCTTTCGTTACTATCATTCTATAAGGAAAGTTCAGTTAATTGTTTATAGATTAATTGTAATATTATACTTTGTTGACACTTGGAGTATTAATTTATGAAATATTTTATTGATTATTAATAAAAAGCGAACATTCTCTTGAATTAATCAAGAAACTGCTCGCTTCGATTATTGTTATAACAACATCCTTAAAAACGCTTCGAAATTCACGCCCGCTACGCTTGGAATCTGTTCCTTCGCTGTCGCTTCGATGGCAGCGTTTAGGAACTGCTCTGCAAGCTCCATTGCCTCCGCAACGTCTTGACCACGCATCAAACCGCCCATAATGACGGATGCAAATAAATCACCCGTCCCTGAATAGCTCATGCCGTTATACTCCTGGAGACTGTGATAGGCGCGGGATCCATCGATATACATATTACCTACGTATCTGGTTTCCGAAATGGCCGGAGGATTCAATCCAGTTATAATGAGACTTGCGCCGGTCATTGACTGTAGTTGGCGTCCTGCCTCCTCGATTGATGCTAAATAATCGTCGTTTGTTTTGTAGTTATGCAACTTGTCATATGACATGCCTGTCAGCAAACAGCACTCCGTAACGTTCGGCGTAATGATATCCGCACGCTTCGCAAGTTCCTTCATATAGCTAATCAGCTCCGTAGAAAAAACGTCATACATCTCTCCCCGATCGCCCATTACCGGATCGACAAGAAGCGTAGTCCCTTCCTTGTAAAACGTATGTAAAAATGAAAAGATGTTTTCAATCTGCTCTTTTCCTGTCACGAAACCCGTATGAATGCCATCAAAAGAAGCGCTCAACTTGCTCCACTCTTCTGTAAAATGATTCATCTTGGATGTCAAATCTTCACAATAATAGCTCGGATACTCTGTCTGTGACGTCAAAATGGCAGTCGGCAGCGGAACTGCCTGTACGCCCATGACAGATAAGACCGGGATAGCCGCTGTGAGCGAGCACTTTCCGAAGGATGACATATCTTGGATAACCGCAACTTTTTTCATTAGCTTTCCCACCTAACACGTCGATACTTGCACTTCTTTCATCGTACCACAAGTAGGTAGTTACAAGAATACACGGACAGACAATTCAATCTGACCTCTACCGTTTTTACCGATCTGGCACTTTTGTGATGGTCAGCTATTTAGTAATATTGAGTTAATCAAAAAACTATGAACCAAGGAAGGAAATACACCTATGCAAATTATACAACGAAGCACTCATTCTGCAACACGGGCAAAAACATTCGATTTGGTGCTTACTGCCGTTCTGTCGACGCTTGTCCTAGTGTCAACCGTATTCATCAATATCAAACTTCCGATCGGTCAAGGCGGCTTGATCCATCTAGGGACCGCTGCACTTTTCATCGTTTCGATTCTTTTCGGACCGAAAAAAGGGGCACTTGCCGGAGCCATTGGAATGGGATTATTCGATATTTTCGGCGGCTGGGCAATTTGGGCGCCTACGACAATCGTTGCCCGTGCTCTGCAAGGCTATATCGTCGGTAGGATCGCTTGGTCAAAAGGCCATCAAGGAGATCATATCGGACTCAACATCTTAGGTGCTATCGCATCTATTCCGGTCATGCTGGCAGTATACTTTGTTGGCCAAGGCATCATGTTCGGCAACTGGATCCAACCGTTCGCATCGATCCCGGGTGATCTCATTCAGAACATCGTCGGTCTGCTGATTGCCATCCCATTATGCGTCGCTTTGAAGAAGACACCGTTCTTTCGGAAGAGATTTTAAATTTATTAATAGAAGAGCAGTGAAGAAAAGCTACGTCCTTTCTTCACTGCTCTTTCTTTCAATTACTATCTACCTCATCCTAAACTGATACGGCGTCATTCCCGTCTCCTCTTTGAACCGCCTGCTGAAATACGTGGAATGGGTGAAGCCGGCAGACTTGGAAACTTCGGCAATCGGCAAATCAGTCTCTTTCAACAGACGCTTCGCCTCTTCTATACGGGTTCTCAGCAATGCCACGCTGAAAGACTCGCCCGCTTCCCCTGCATATTTTCTGCTCAACGTACTTTTATGAATTCTCAACTCTTCCGCACATGCCTCCAAGTTCCATGAAGCATCCCAATAATTTGCCGCAATCCGTTCCTGCACTTTGTCGGCAAGGGTTCTTTTGCCTTCCGCGATACCTTCAGTACTTTGGAGAAGCTCCGCAATGAAGGAGAGGAAAGTCCGGATTATATGGTACATGACCGGCTCACGGATAACTGTTTCGAACAAAGCATGGTACGCCTGCTCCATTGCCTGCGACTTCAATGATTTTGCTGTCATGTACCGGCGGATTTGCGCGAGAATGCTCGTCAGCCGGACACGGACCATTTCCGGGTCAGGGAATGGAGATTCAAGTGTGAGGAAATCCTGTTCCATCCACTCCCGGATAGACACCACTTGCCGTTTTTCGAGCATCTCCACCCATTCACGCTGCTCAAGCGGTGATAAAAAAGGATCCATGTCCCTCCACTGAAGGTCGTCCTGCTCGATCGTCAAAATATCATAGCCATCATAGAAAATCCGCTCATGAAACTGGCGCATTTTCTTATAAAGCGCCCTGTACGTACGATTCTGGCTTTGATCTGCATACAAATAAACCGTTAGCAAGGCGTCCGATTGACGTTTCCATTGCGCGAAGAAGATTGAATATGCCTCTTGCAGGTCGTGCACATCTTTTAATTGATGGACGACGAGCACAAAATCCGAAAACGGGAAGATGTCATAAGCGGTCGGAAAATCATGCAATTCGAGTTCGCGGACGAGATGGTCAAGCTCATCCAATCGCGATGGCGCGATTAAACTGAAAAGCACTGGGTGTTCCGGCTTTGTCTCCCCGATGAGAAAGTCTTCGTATGTGACGACTGCTTCCCGTGGTTTGACAGGGCCTTTTAGCCGCGTCCTTTCATTCCGCCAGCGGAAGCGGATTTGCTGGACTTGTTTGACGAGCCGGTCGGGCTGGAATGGTCGAAATAAAATATCTTCCGCTTTCAGGGAGAGCGCTTTGTAAACCGTTTGGAATGTCCTTTCGGAGGAAATTCCGAGCCAGATGGCGTGCGGCGGCAGTTCGAATTCCGTTGTCATGATGTAGTTCATGTCGATAATGTAGAGATACGCATCCGTTGAAACGTCCGCCCCCTCTGCAATTTCAACTTCCACGTCATTCCATTGGGACGTGAGCAGCCATTTCAGACCTTGGGCTTCGAGGGAGTCTTTGATGAGTAGTCGTATTTTCATGCGATCACCTATTTTCGGGATTTGATTTATTGCCATCTAGCTTTATACTGAGGGCAAGAAGTCTTTCATTTCAGAAAGGATGATTGTGGTGAATAAAATCAATGAATCTATTTGGACAGGTCGTACTGATGATATAGAAGACCGTGCGAGTTTCCGTTATCATCAGGTTATTGAACTGGCCGATATTGAGCAAGTTTCTGGCGGATGCGCAATCATCGGTTTCGAATGCGAGGAAGGCGTCCGGCGGAATAAAGGCCGTTTGGGTGCGGCGGAAGCCCCGAATGCATTGCGCGGCGGGCTTGCGAATCTTCCGTGGCGATTCCCGGAAACCGCTCGGCTTTTCGACGTCGGCAATATTGCTTGTGACGGCGAAGACTTGGAGACTGCTCAACAGCAACTTGGCGAAGCGGTGACGGCGATCCTTTCGAAAGGTGCAAAGCCAATCATTCTTGGCGGCGGCCATGAAACTCTTTATGGGCATTATTTAGGAGTCCGCGAATCGATTGGCATAGATGCTACGCTTGGCATCGTCAATATTGATGCGCATTTTGATTTGCGCCCGTACGACGAACAGCCTTCTTCTGGAACGATGTTCAGGCAGATTTTAGAGCAGGATGAGAATGCGAAGTATTTCGTCGCCGGCATCCAGCGTTATGGAAACACGCAGGAACTTTTCGACCGGGCGGATTTGCTTGATGTTACATACGTGCATGAAGACGAAATGATTCCTGGGCAACTCGATAAGCTGATGGAAGCATTGGATGATTTCATGGAGCAGCATGACGCTGTGATGCTGACGTTATGTACGGATGTCTTGAATGCCGCGTTCGCACCAGGCGTAAGCGCTCCTTCTCCATTTGGGCTTGATCCATCCACAGTGCGCGCCATCATCCGGAAAGTGGCTAGGCATGAGAAAACGCGATCTTTCGATATATGCGAAGTAAATCCCGCATTGGATGAAGACGGACGGACTGTGAAGCTTGGCGCTTATCTTGTGAATGAATCGATTGCGTCATTTTTTTTGAAGGCGTAAAGGCTTGAATTGCTGAAGACATTTGGCGCGAGAGAAGCTTGGTCTGTCCAAGTATTCTTCCGCGCTTATTTTTTTGCCTTATAGGACTCGGTTCGTTGGCTCCCTGCCTTCGAGCACATCGGTGATCGCGTTGACATTCAATTTCATCATGGTGAGACGCGTTTTGACGCTTGCGCTTCCGATATGCGGAACCGCCGTGACGTTCGGCAACGTGAGCAATGGATGACGGATGGGAACTGGTTCCGTTTCAAACACGTCCAGTCCTGCACCGAAAATCGTTTCGTTTTTTAACGCGTCATAGAGGGCGACCTCATCGACGATACCGCCACGTGACACGCTGATGAGGGTTGCGGTTTTCTTCATGAGTGCGAGTTCGCGCTCGCCGATCATCCCTTTCGTCTCTTCCGTGAACGGGGCTAGAATCACCACATGGTCCGCCCGCTGTAATAGGTCGTCCAATTCAGCGAATTCGGCTTGGTATTCTTTTTCCGCTTCAGGTTTCCGGCTGCGGTTATGGTAGAGCACATCCATGTTGAACCCCTTAGCTCTGCGCGCAACCGCCTCGCCGATCCGGCCCATGCCGATTATGCCAATTGTTGTCCCGTGTGCATCCATTCCGGTGAAACCCATCGGCGTCCACGAAAGCCATCCGCCTTGCCGCAATTCCTTTTCTGCTGTATTGAAGCGGCGCGCCGTGGCGAGCAGTAACCCGAATGCAAGGTCCGCGGTCGTTTCCGTCAACACATCGGGCGTATTCGTCACAACGATGCCCTTCTCCTTCGCCGCTTCTGTATCGATATTGTTATAGCCGACCGCCATATTGGAAATCACTTTTAAGTTTGTCGCGCTTTCCAACAATTCACGGTCGATCGTATCAGACAGCATCGTCCAAAGCGCGTCGACTTGCGCAATCTCTTCCCGCAATACAGCCTTTGTCACCGCCACCTCTTCCGAATCCCACATCCGGACAGTGAATTTCTCTTTAAGCGGCGCAACGATTTCTTCCGGCAGCTTTCTTGTAATAAACACACTCGGCTTCATTCCAGCCCCTCCCGTTTCACTTTTATTCTATTTTAGCACAATTCTGTCGGTTCTTTTTCTGCCTTATATCAAGTTATCGGTCATTTGAGCGGTGTTATCGGTCAATTCACGGTAGATATCGGTCACTTCAAAGTTTTTATCGATCACTTCAGCCGACTTATCGGTCATTTTCACAAAGTTATCGTCATTTCATGACCTTCGAACTCCCCCGTTCTTGCTCTCGAACGTCATTGTCATCGCGAAATTGTCGTCTGGAAAAGTTATCGCTCATTTCCCAGTGTATATCAATCATTTCCCAACACTTATCGATCAATTGGGTGGATATATCGATTATTTCTCGACTTATATCGATCATTTCCCAAGATATATGGTCATTTCATGACTTAAGAACCACTCCCGCAACGACAAAAAAACGCCCTGCAAGCCAAAAAGGCTGTAGGGCGTCACTACAATCATCCACCAATATAACTCATATTAATCTTCTTCCGGTTTTTCACCGTCTGCTCCGTCCGCTCGTCGGAATACCGGTCGGCACGGCGTCCCCACACACCACTAATGGCGTCAAGTAGCTCTTCATCCGACATGCCGCTGCGGATCAATTTCCTTAAATCGAATCCGGAAGAAGCGAACAAGCAAGTGTACAGCTTTCCATCAGATGAAAGCCTCGCCCTTGTGCAAGTTGAGCAGAACGATTCCGAAACCGATGTGATGAAACCGACTTCCGCACCGTTGTCTACATATCTATACCGCTTCGCCACTTCGCCGTAGTACTCCTCTTCGGCCGGCTCCATCTCATATTCCGCGCGAAGCATTTCATAGATCTCTTTCTTCGTCACGACTTTCTCGAAACTCCAACCATTGTCATTGCCAACGTCCATGAATTCGATGAAACGCAATGTGATGCCGCGTTCCTTAAAATACGCCGCCATCGGGAGAATTTCGCTTTCATTCACACCTTTTTGTACGACCATATTCATTTTGATCGTGAAACCGATGTTCTTTGCTCGATCGATATTCTTCAAAATGAGTTCTGGCTTAATTCCGCGACCGTTCATTTTCCCAAACAGCTCCGGATCCATCGCATCAAGGCTCATATTCAAACGACGGAGGCCTGCGTCATACAGCGGTTGTGCATATTGCCCGAGCAGCACGCCGTTCGTCGTCAGTCCGATGTCCTCGATTCCTTCGATCTTTGTCAGCTTCACAATTAAGTCGGGTAGACCACGTCGCATTAAAGGTTCGCCGCCCGTCAGGCGAAGCTTCTTCACGCCAATAGATGCAAAAAGGCGGGCGAACCGCTCCATTTCCTCAAATGACAAAAGCTTATTTTTCGGCAAAAACACATAATCATCACCGAAAATCTCCTTCGGCATGCAATAGGTGCACCGGAAATTACAACGATCGGTCACAGAAATCCGCAAGTCCCGAATCGGGCGGCCTAATTTATCTACAATCGGATTCATCTTCGTCAGCTCCTTTCCAGGACATCTGGAGTGTTCGCATTCATGAATATCCGGCGGGCGTCATCTTCCGTTAACAGTTCGCCTTCAATCCATCGGACTCCATGTTTATCCTGAACATCCATGACCCGGCGCTTCCCGTTTTCAAGCGCTTCACGCAAATCCGGGAGTGCATCGGCATCCCAGACTGATACGAGTGGATGATATTTCCCCTCCAAGACGACGGCGGTCACGCCGGAAGTATGGCATTCGAGCAACCGTTCGACCACATCCGCAGTCATGAACGGCATATCACAAGGCAGCACGATATAGCGTTCTGCACACAATTTTTCCATCCCCGACAATATCCCCGCAATCGGACCTTGCCCCGCAAACGGTTCAAGGTCGGTTATCACAAGCAAATCTTCAGGAAATCGTTCCACCAACTCAGGACGTGTCACAACAATACATTCCTCACAATATGGAGATAAAGCAGCCAATGACAATTCATAGAAAGGGTGCTCCTCCCATTCGGCAAAAGCCTTAGGGGACCCGAATCGACTCGACAATCCACCTGCAAGTATAATCCCCGCGGTTTTCATCAGCCACCGCTCACAGGAGGAATGAAAGCACAAACATCCCCTGACTCGATGACGTCATCTTTCAATGCGTATTCTTCATTCACCGCCACTTGGACATTATCCGCACCGAATCCAGGGTACGATTCCTCCGCCCAATTCAGCAGTTCAGCGACCGTCATTGAATCGCGGTTAAGCGTCTCTTCCCCTTTTCCAGTCAACTCACGCAATCTTGCAAAATAATTCACTTTGATCATGCCTGTTCAACCCCCTTTGCAGGATATTTCTTCTGAGCACCGATCCACTCTTCCCCGTCTTCCCAAATTTCCTTCTTCCAGATGGGCACCACTTCTTTAATCCGGTCTATTGCATATTCATTCGCCTCGTAAGCCGCTTTCCGGTGTGGAGAAGAGACGGCGATGACGACTGCGATATCCGATATTTGCAGTTCCCCGATCCGATGGGCGATCGCAACGCGTACACCCGGCCATTTCGCTTCCATTTCCGCTCCAATTTCCGCCATTTTCTTTTCCGCCATCGGGACATAGGCTTCGTACGAAAGGTAAAGCGTCTTCACGCCGTGCGTCCACTCCCGAACATTACCGGTAAAGACCGTGACAGCGCCTGCTGAAGGATGAAGCACATAATCCATGTATTTTTGAACTTCTATCGGTGTTTCCACAATTTCATATTGTTTCATCGCCATCTCCCCTTCCAATCCACTTTACAAACCATTCGTCGATTTGCTCCGTTTCCTCGCGCGAATGTATATGAGGAAATTCCATCTCAATTTCTGGACACCCGATAACGAGCAACTTATCTTCCAACTGACGCAATGTATGCCAGTCTTCCAAATCTCTCAGCAAAACGACTTTATCCCCTGTTTCTCCTTTATACCCTTCAATTAATAAAACATCCGGATTGCCGATCGAAGCCATTTCTTTCAGCCTAGCAAACTCAGGCTCTTCATTCCAGATTAATTGAATCGTGCCGCCACCCGATACAAGTGTTGCATCTGCCCCATTCGCCAAAAATTGCGACGTATCGGTCGAGGCTTCGCTCATGTCCGGTTTTCCGCCATGCCCATGATGCTTCAGAACGGAGACCGACAAACCGTTCTTCTTCAATAAACCGATCCATCTTGCAACCAACGTCGTCTTGCCGCTATTTTTATAGCCGACGACATGAAGCGTTTTCACAATGTCCACTCGCTGACGCCTTGCTCGCTACCGACCAACAGGATATCGACTTCATCCCCCTGGACAAAGCCCCTCGTTCCGCTTGGTAGTACAATCAGGCAATTCCCTCTTGCAATTGAAGAGACTGCGTTTGATTTATTAAAACCCGCTGGCACTGCTTCAATTCCACCCTCGGTGAATGTCCAAGTGGCGCGGATGAAGCGCGTAAATGGATTTGGCTTCGTGAAGTCCTCCCCCAATTTCGCCGTCATCCTTGGCATATAAGGGGCTGTTCCCCCCATCATCGCAAGGATCGCCGGCCTTGTAAATAGCTCAAACCCTGTGAAGCAGGCGGATGGATTTCCAGAGAGGCCGAATAATAGTTTATTTCCAAGCTGAGCAACGGTCGTCACACTGCCTGGTCGCATCGCCACTTTGTTGAATAAAACCTTCGCGCCAAGCCGCTCGTAAATGACAGGCAAATAATCATAATCACCGACAGACACGCCACCTGTCGTTATAAGGAGATCCGTCTCCGCAATCGCTTTCTCGACAATCGATGTGCAGGCATCCAAGTCATCCGCCGCCATCCCGTACGACTTATAGTCGATGCCCATCCGCTTCAATTGTGCGCGGATCATCGGGCCGTTCGAGTTCCGGATTTTGCCCGGCACGAGTTCATCCGCCACATCGAGCAGTTCCGTCCCTGTCGATAAAATACCGGCGACCGGACGTTTCGCAACTTTTACTTCCGCATAGCCGAACGTCGCAAGCAATGCGACTGTGCCAGGATGGATGAGTGAGCCCGCTTCGATAAGCAGCTCCCCTTCCTTCGCATCCTCGCCTTTATACGAGATGTTTTCGCCTGCCTCAAACGGCTTCCGCAATGTGAAACCACTGTCCGTTTCGACTGTCTGCTCGAGCATGACGACCGCATCCGCGTTTTCCGGAATTTGCGCGCCTGTCATGATCCGATATGCTTCCTTTTCACCGATCGGCTTGTCTCCGACGTATCCGGCACCGATTTCGCCGATGACTGAAAAAGGCACCCGGTTATCGCCGGCCGCCCCTTCTGAATCGAGCGACCGGATTGCAAACCCATCATAAGGTGATCGGTCAAAAGGAGGTACATCGTGTTTAGCGATAATTGGCTCGGCAAGGACTCTTCCGTAAGCTCCTTCAAGTCCAATCATTTCCGTTCCTAAAGGCGTTGCGTGCTCCATTACAAGCCTGACAGCCTCCGCCACGGGAATCGGTTTTCTCATTTCCACCATTGTGAACACTCTCCTATCTTCTGATATACTAAAATGTACTATGTTTGAAGGGAATGAATCCAATGTCTGAATTGACACACTTCAACGAACAGGGACGTGCCAAGATGGTCGACGTTTCCGACAAGGCGGTGACGACGAGAACCGCGGTCGCTGCTTCTTCGATCATTGTAAATGAATTGATCCACTCGCAAATTACGGAAGGCACCAATAAAAAAGGTGATGTCTTCGCCGTCGCGCAAGTCGCTGCAGTCATGGCTGCAAAAAACACATCATCCATCATTCCAATGTGTCACCCACTTGCCCTGACTGGCGTCGATGTCCGCTTCGAATGGCAGATTGATGAATCTGAGCAGCATTACGAGGTGCTCATCGAAGCCGAAGTGAAAACGAAAGGTCTCACCGGCGTCGAAATGGAAGCGTTGACCGCTGCTTCCGCTGCAGCCCTCACAATTTACGATATGTGCAAAGCGGCAGGCAAGGAGATGGTCATCGGCCCGACAATGCTGCTGAAAAAGACCGGCGGGAAAAACGGCGATTTTGAACGTACGGCAAGTGAATGAGAACTCTTTGACGTTGAACGAGAAGTCTTCTATGTTAAACGAGAACTTGATACGCTGGAACGAGAACTCCTTCCGCGAAAACGAGAGCTCTTCAGTGTTGAACGAGAACTCCTAGTACGTAAACGAGAACTCTTGGTCCATTCTTTCTGACTAGGACCCATTCTTTCGTGTTTAAGGTCCATTCTTCCCGACAAGGGCTCATTCTTCCATGTTCAAGGTCCATTCTTTCCGACAAGGGCCCATTCTTCAGCGTATAAGGTCCATTCTTTCTGACAAGGGCTCATTCTTCAGCGTTCAAGGTCCATTCTTTCCGGCAAGGGCCCATTCTTCAGCGTTCAAGGTCCATTCCTTCGCGATCACTTCCGATGCTTCGTCAGTTCATGTACGATATGATGAAGCTCCGGGAGGATCAGTTTTTCCATCGCCAGCTTCACCGCTTTCGATGACCCCGGCAATGCGAATAACACCTGTTCATCGATCGACCCCGCAGTTGCCCGGCTCAGCAACGCCTTCGATCCAACATCTTCCGTATAACTCAAGAACCTGAACAACTCTCCGAATCCATCAATCTTCTTCGTAAAATACGGCGTCACCGTTTCAATCGTCACATCACGCAAGCCGATTCCTGAACCGCCCGTTATGATGATGGCCTCGACGGCGGAAGTGATAATCCACTCTCCCACGTTTCCGGCTATCTTTGCCGGCTCATCGGGACAAATCCGATAATCTGCAATATGGTGACCAGCTTCCTCCGCCATCCGAATGATCGTCCCACCACTCTTATCCGTATCCTTATCCCGCGTATCGCTCACCGTCAAGACGGCGATGGCGATTGATTTCTTCTTTTCCTTGTCCGAAAGATTCGACATGCCATATACCCCCTATCACCCAAAAAATTGATGATACAGTTTCCGTCCTTGCTTCATATCTTTCAACCCATGAATAAGCAACCGGCCGTTTTGGAATAAAACACAGCGGTACCCTTCTGCATGGAATTCCACAAAGAACGGCGTCATCCGGTATTCCGTTCCCAATCGCTCCGCAACTTGCACGCCATCTGCGACTGATAAACTTCTTCTGCTATCCGGCACAATCTGGACGGTTTCCCTTCCGCATAGAACTGCATAATGTGTGCCTTCCGGTTGATTCAAGGAAGGATATGTAGGTGCTTCTCCACAAGTTTCGCAGTGGGCATTCCGTATCCGAGAGATGCCAGCCTCCGCTTGTGTATTATTCCAAACATCAACGTGCAATAGCTTTGTCATCATCGCATCCCTGTTGCCCGTCAACCATTTCAATGCTTCCGCGGACTGCCTCGCCGCAACGATCTGGACAGCAGGTGCAATAATGCCCGCCGTATCGCATGTTTCATTGACCGAAGGGAGGACCGGCAGCAAACAACGGAAACACGCCGACCGACCCGGGATGAACGGAAATACAGTGCCCGAGCTCCCGACGCATGCACCGTGAATCCAAGGGATCCCCTTCTTCCAAGCGACATCGTTCATGAGAAGCCTTGTTTCAAAGTTGTCCGTCGCGTCCATGATCAGATCGGCTTCTTCCGCCAGCTCTTCAAGCAATGCAGCGTCCACATGATCGAGCACTGTCCGGATATCAACGTCTTGTCGAATCTCTTTCAGCCGACGTTCTGCGGCGACGACTTTCGGCACGCCGTCCAAAGCGTCCTGTTCGGTGAACAATTGCTGCCTTTGCAAATTGGACATTTCCACGTAATCGCGGTCCGCAATTGTTAGCTTGCCGACGCCTGCCCTGACTAATGTCTCGGAGATGGGGGAACCGAGCGCCCCGCAGCCGATGACGAGTACATGTGCTTTTTTCAATCGTTCTTGTCCTTCTTCGCCGATCGGCTTGAAAAGCGTCTGACGCGAATATCTCGTTCCCACCCTAACTATCTCCTTCCAGATTCAATCTTCTAGCTATCATCCAACTCCGGCGCCCATACACTCGGGGGTCATAAGGCAGGCCGCTTCCGCTTTTGAATCGTCTAGCTCCAGCGGCCAGATGCTTGGGTCATAAGTCAGCCATGCTGCACGGCAAAAAGCGCCGTTTCGCATGGCCGTCTTATGCCTGTCGCATCTAGGCAGGCCGCTTCCGCTTTTGATGGCTTCCGGTCAGTGCGACCGGGCGCCCTCTCGTTGAGGTGTTATGTCACTGAATGTACCGACATACCGTTCGACTTCACCTGAATTGTTTTTGACTGCATTAATCGTCAACAGTTCCAAATACTCCGTTCCGTCTTTCCGCTTGTTCCAGATTTCACCTTGCCATGATCCCTCTTCGCCAATGATGCTCCACATGGTTGTGTAAAATTGTTTGGACTGCCTTCCGGAGCTGAGCACATTCGGATTGCTGCCGATTACTTCTTCTTCAGTATAGCCTGTAAGTTTAGTAAATGCAGGATTTACTGACAAAATAGTACCTTTCGGATTCGTAACGAGAATCCCTTGCCCCGTCGAATCGAACACTTCCTTCGCGAGCGACACCCGATCCATATAATATAGCCAGACAACGAGGACAAGGCTTACAAGTGCGACTTGGGAGAACGCCATGAAACCGATTGAATAGGAACCAGTAATGGAGTGTATGGTTGCGAGCAATAAAGGAGGGAAAAACCCGCCTAATCCGCCCATCATCGAGACGATTCCATTCACAATCCCCGCTTGTTTATTGAAATAAAACGGAACGAGCTTGAAGATGACGCCGTTGCCGATTCCTGCCATAGCTGCAATCAGTATGCTGCCGACCGTATAAAGCTCGATGCCAGGCGAGAATGCCAATACGATGGCCGCTAATGTCAGACCGGCAAACGCACCCATCAATAGGAATAATGGCTGGAATTTGTCCGCTAGCCAACCGCCTACAGGACGGAGCAATGTTGCGACGACGATAAAACCGGCTGTCCGCATGCCCGCATCGACTTTCTCCAATCCGAAATACGTGACGAGGAAATTCGGCAGGAAAACTGTGAAAGCTACGAACGAACCAAAAGTAATGAAGTAGAACAATGAAAAGAACCAAAGTTTCTCATTTTTATAGACGCCTTTAATCTGTTCAACAATCGGCGTTTTAATTTTTGCTTCGTGCTTATCGCCAAAAATGAAGTTCAATGCAGCGAAAATGAGCAGCAGCACTAAATAAAGTTTGACTGTCATCGACCATCCGATTTGTGTCGCAATGACCGGAGCGGCGAATGTCGACACGGCTGTACCGATATTCCCCATTCCATAGATCCCGTTGACGAGTCCGTGCTTCTCTTTCGCGTAATATTTCGGCAAAGATGTAACCCCGACAGAGAATACGGCGCCCCCGATTCCGAGGAAAGTCCCTCCGATGATCAGCCCGGCAAACGAAGTCGTTTCACTTATGTAAAACACCGGGAACAGGAGCAAGATGAAGCTGATCATGAAGATGATCCTGGCTCCGAAAATATTTGCATAGTATCCTAACGGAATCCGTAAAATGGATCCTAGCACGACCGGGACGGCTGTCACGATCGCCAACCTTTCAGGCGGAATGGCGATGTCCTCCGAGATGAACGGCAAAAGAGAGGAAATCAGCACCCATACCATGAAACCGACTACTAAGTTAGCTGTCTGTAAAGGCAATTGAATTTTTTTATTCATTCATATATCAGTCCATTTCTGAAAGTAGTGAACAGCATTATCACCAAGCCTATCAAATGATGGATGTGTACAACTCTTCGAATAGCTGATCCTGCTCCGTGATGCGCAGTGTATTGATGACCATCGGGAAAACAATCGACTGCTCCTTGACGAAGTGGATTGTAATCACTTCAAATGCCTCGCCCGCGTCTTTGACGATATCCTTCATTTCCTGCAATGACAGCTCTTCTAGAGTTCCGCGGGTATGATGGAGGAAATGGCCAATATACGCATCGATCTCTTCGTGCTCCTCCTCGAGCGCCAAGATAGGTCCTTGTTCATCACCGATATATTTCGATAGCATCGGAAAAAGGAATTCCTCCTCTTTTTCCGTATGATTCTTCAGCGGATCTATGAATTCAATGATAAGCTTCCGCAATGTCTGCAATGCTTCCCTCGCTTCATCCGCGTTATAAATATCCCGTTCGAAACCGAGGACGATCGCATGCCAGCCGTCCATCAGGTACGATAAATAATTGTGTTCGTTTTCAAGCACCCGCAATGCAGGCAGTTCAAATTGGAATTGTTTCGCAGTCGTCAAACGTCACACCTCCACTTAGAAGTTCAGGAACTTTTTCCGTAATGCATATTCCACAAGCTCTGGCCTGCTTTTCAAATTCAGTTTTTCCATGATCTTCGATTTATGAGCCTCCACTGTCTTGACGGATATATAGAGCATTTCTGCAATCTCTTTATTCCCGTATCCTTTCGCGACTAACGGAAGGACTTCGATTTCCCTTCGCGATAAAATCTTATAAGGATCCGTCTCGGCTTCATCGAAATCCTTCTTTACGAATTGACGCACGAGTGATGTCGCCATCGAAGGATGGATATACGTGCCTCCGTCATAGACCGTCCGAATGGCGGAAAGCAATTCCTCGTCGGGCGAGTTTTTCAATACATAACCGGACGCACCATTCTTCAGTACATGGAAAAGATATTCTTCATCGTCGTACATCGTCAGGATGACGACTTTCGTTTCCGGAAAGTCCTCTTTAATCTTCCCTGTTGCAATCAAACCGCTCTCCCCTGGAGGCATGCTCAAATCCATGAGCACAATGTCGGGTCGATGCTTCGCTACTTGTTCATACGCTTCCAATCCGTCCGCGGCGGTAGCTACGACTTCCATATCATCTTGAAAGTTCAATATGTGCATGAAACCGCTGCGGACGACCGCATGATCATCGGCAATGATGATCTTCAATCGTCATTCCCTCCTTTATCAACCGGGACCTCCAACTGGATCACAGTTCCTTTCCCGACTTCGGACCGGATATGAAGGTGCCCGTCAACGAGTTCAGCCCGTTCTTTCATGCCATAGATGCCTAATCCCGTGCCTTTCGGATCCGTATTTTTCAATTCGAATCCCCTTCCTTCATCCATGACAATTAAATGAAGAAGGTCTTCAGATTCGTACAACCGGACAACCATTTCATCAACTTCTGCATATTTCAATGCATTAAAGACGGCTTCCTGGCAGACACGGTACACGACCGTCTCGATTTCTCCTTCATATCGTTTAGTTTCGAGTTCCGGATGGAAATGAACGATGAGTCCATAATTCTTTTCCAACCATTTGAAATGGGTACGGAAAGCCGCCGCCAATCCGAGATCATCGAGAGTAGCGGGCCGCAGTTCGACGGATAGGTGGCGTATATCATCCAATAACCGCATGAGCGAGCCTTCCGTCTGCTGCACTTTCTTTAAAACTTCCTCTTCGATATTCATATATTTCAAGACACGCAAATCGACCAATGAACTGAGCATTTCCTGTGCCACACTATCATGCAGCTCGCGGGAAAGGCGCTTCCGTTCATCCTCCTGTGCTTTGATCACCCGTTTCATCATCTGTTTCTGATTCAATTCCTCTTGCGTCTTGAATTGGCGGGTCAGGTTCCTCAGCATGAAAACCCGGGTTCCCGTCTCTGCGTCAATTGTCTGGATGCTGCCGGAATAAGGGATGACACCTCTTCCTTTCGTATCGAAATATACTTGGAAGGAGCTGACGTCTTCATCCGGATTAGCCATATAACAGGAAACGCATGTCAACGGCTCCTCGGAGCTCGTATAACCTTTGCACGCTTTACAGATCGCTCCGGTACTGCCCGCCATCATCTGCTCGTAGACATCCTTATCGATAATCTCTTCTGCGGCGGAATTCATGGCGAGCACTTTCCCTTGCCTATCAAAAAAGAAGATGGCTTCATCGGAATTGCCGTATAGTTTCATTAACAGATTCGACAACATATTAGTACTGGTCCGATTCATCCTTCACCATCTCCTTATTATAAAATGGACCGAACTCCGAACCGATTTCCTGCTTGAATTGCTCGAATTGGCCGGCGGTCATCTTTCCGCCTGTCCGGTACCCGACAAGCATGACTCCTTTTACACGATTGTTTTTAAAGAGGGGAATCGCTCCGAAACTTTTGAGCTTTTCCGCTGTGATAATCGGATAATTGAACAGGTCACCTGCAGTCCATTCTTCCTCTGCATTCCCGACAAACATCGGCTTTCCCGTCTTGAAGACGAGTCCCGCCAGTCCTTTTCCCGATTGCAATTTTATGCGCCGATAACGCTCGTTCAGATTCCCGGTCACATACGTCCATCTCAATTCAAATCCGCGTTCCGGCGATTGGACGAGCGCAATGCTGACGAAATCGAATCCGAATAACTCTTTTAAACGCTCAATCTCTTGCTGGTAATTAAATCCCACCCGATCTTTCATCGTCATTGCTCCCTATGGAAAACTCTTTATCGTTTGCCCGCTTTCACGGGCGATCTTCTATACAGAATATAGCTCCTGCCGACATAATTCAATGGGACACTCCATACGTGGACGAGCCTAGTGAACGGCCACATCGCGAAGATGAGGAAGCCGGTCAGAATATGCACCTTGAACGTCAACGGAGCAGCGGCCATATACCCTGCTTCCGGCCTGAATATGAGCAACGAACGGAACCATACAGAAATGGAGTCACGATAATCGAATCCCGGATTCAAATTGTTTGTCACTAATGATGCATACACACCGATGAAAACGATGAATAGAAGCAGGCTATTAACGATCAAGTCGGACGCCGAAGATAGCTTCCGGACATTCCGGTGGGTGAAGCGGCGTGAGGTGAGGATAAGCATTCCTGCAAGAGTGACAACACCGAAAAACCCTCCTCCCCAAATCGCGCCCATATGATACATATGGTCACTTACGCCAAGTGCCCGCGTCCATTCTTTCGGTATACCGAGCCCCGCCACATGCCCAAGAATGACGGGAATGATGCCGATATGGAATAGCAGGCTGCCGATCATCAGCTGTCTTTTCTCGATAAATTCACTCGATTTTGCTGTCCATCCGAACTTGTCATGCCGATAGCGGAAAATATGACCTACGACAAATACCGCCATGCAAATATAGGGGAAAATCACCCATAAGAATTGGTTACTCATTGGCAGGAACCTCCTGTTGGATACAAGACTTGAATACCTCCCTCATCCCTTTGATGAGGTGAAAGTAGGGGCTCTCGTACTTTTCCAGAGCCTTCATCAAATGATAGGATCCATCCTCCAACACTGCGAGCAGCATTGTAAAGCTTTGTTGGGCACGTGGATCCCCTCTCCATTCCGCCGCATAGATGAATTCGCACATAAGCGGGAGGAAGTCAGATAGCTCGTTATCCGGCATGACAAGGCCGAACATTTCATAGAGCACTTTCAACCGGGCCAGCATTTGCCCCCTATCCTTTGAATCTTCGTATTTCACATATGTCATGAACAGCGTGCAGTCTTTTTGAAAGTCGAAAGTATTAATATACATCTCCTGGATTTCTTCAAGACTATGATCATGCATCAGATCCCAATACTTCTTTACTTCGGGATAAGACGGATCGGAAGAGTCGATCGACTCTTCCAAAACGTGCGGATGGAACGTAATTTTTTCGGGATAGGACAACTGGCTGGCAAAAAACCCGAAGACGCTTTTCTCTTCGTACAGACGGTCCAGATTAATCACGCCAGATCCCCCCATAGAAGTTTTCTTCGTAAATCTCCTTGCCTGTTTTTCCTGGAGAGACAGGTCCGCATCCATCACAGCTGCCGTCGTCGCCCATCATTGAATAACTGAACTGGTTTTGCGTTACGCTTTCCCCATACGTACCCATCTGTTCGTTGTAACCAGCTGAGCCTTGTGAGCGATAGACGTTCATCGTACCTTCCTTATGGGAAGTCGGAATGACAAAACGGTCTTCGTATTTCGCAATTGCAAGCAAGCGGTACATTTGCTTCGTCTGTTCGGCTGTCAGGCCGACACGTTCAAGCCGGGACTCGTCAAATTCCTTGCCGGACGATACTGCCCGCATATAGGAACGCATCATCGCCATGCGCTGAAGCCCTTCTTTCACGGTTTGCGTATCACCTGCCGTCAGCATATTTGCCAAGTACTGAATCGGAATTCTCATTTCCTCAATTGCCGGGAAGATCATATCCGGGTTCTTGATGGAATCTTTCCCTTCAAAATAGTTCATGATCGGGCTTAGCGGCGGCACATACCAGACCATCGGCAATGTGCGGTATTCCGGATGCAATGGGAATGCGAGCTTGTATTCGATAGCCAATTTATACACAGGCGAATTCTTCGCTGCATTGATCCAATCCTCCGAAATGCCGTCCTTCATCGCCTGCTCGATCACTTCAGGGTCATGCGGATCAAGGAATAAATCACATTGCGCCTTGTACAGGTCTTGAGGATCTGGAGTCGATGCCGCTTCGAGTACACGGTCCGCGTCATAGAGAAGAACGCCCAAATAGCGGATTCTTCCTGTGCACGTCTCCGAACAGACTGTCGGCAATCCAGCTTCAACACGTGGGAAGCAGAATGTGCATTTCTCCGCTTTGTTCGTCTTCCAGTTGAAATACACTTTTTTGTAAGGGCAGCCGGTCATGCAATAGCGCCAACCGCGGCAAGCTTCTTGGTCGACGAGTACGATGCCGTCCTCGTCGCGCTTATAGATCGCCCCTGCAGGACAGGAGGCGACGCAGCTCGGATTCAGGCAGTGCTCGCAAAGCCGGGGCAAATACATCATGAACGCTTGCTCAAAATTGAATTTGACCTCTTCTTCAATCTTTTCGATATTCGGATCTTTCGGGCCTGTTATATGAGCGCCGGCCAACTGGTCTTCCCAGTTCGGACCCCACTCCAAGTCCATATAATCTCCGGAAATGACCGATTTCGCACGCGCAACAGGCGTATGCTCGCTTTCAGGTGCCATCGTCAATTTTTCATAGTCATATGTCCACGGCTCGTAGAATTCCTTTATTTCCGGCATGTCCGGATTGTAGAAGATTTTCCCCAGAGCGATTTTCGAAAGCTTCGATCCGGATTTCAATTCAAGCTTTCCATTGCGCAGATGCCAGCCGCCTTTGTAAAGCTCCTGGTCCTCCCACCGTTTCGGATACCCGATGCCCGGTTTCGTCTCCACGTTGTTGAACCACATATACTCGGCGCCTTCCCGATTCGTCCAGGCTGTTTTACATGTGACACTGCACGTATGGCAGCCGATGCATTTATCCAAATTCATGACCATTGCTACTTGTGCTTTAATTTTCAAGCCAGTTGACCTCCTTCATCTTGCGGACTGCAACATACTCATCACGTTGGTTTCCGATCGGCCCGTAATAGTTGAATCCGTAACTCAGCTGAGCGTAACCGCCGACCATCTGTGTCGGCTTCATATGGATACGGGTCGGCGCATTATGGCTTCCGCCGCGCTCCTCCGTAATTTCAGATCCGGGAACTTGGATATGCTTATCTTGCGCGTGATACATGAACATCGTACCCTTAGGCATCCGGTGGCTGACGACGGCGCGTGCTGTAACAACACCGTTCCGGTTGTACACTTCAAGCCATGCATTATCGTCGATGTCATGCTCCTTCGCGTCGAGATCGGAAATCCATACAGTCGGACCGCCGCGGAACAATGTCAACATATGCTGATTATCCTGGTACGTCGAGTGGATGTTCCACTTGCCATGCGGTGTCAAATATCTGAGGACGAGCGCATCCTGTCCTCCCACAATCGGCTTATCCCTTGGTCCCAACACCATCGGCGGCAATGTCGGCTTATAGACCGGCAATGATTCGCCGAAATCGAGGAACAATTCATGGTCGATATAGAAATGCTGTCTTCCTGTCAGCGTTCTGAATGGCACAAGCCTTTCGATATTCGTCGTGAATGGAGAGTAGCGTCTGCCCATTTTATTCGATCCGCTGAAGACAGGCGTCGGGATGACTTCCCTCGGCTGTGCTGTAATATTGGCGAATGTGAAACGTTCAGCCGCCCGGTCAGCAGAAATATCCTTCAGCTCAACGCCCGTATCCTGTTCAGCCGATTCAAAGGCACGTTGCGAAACGCGTCCGTTCGTTGCGGATGAAAGAGTGAGCATCGCTTCAGCCGCATTTTTCGCCGTATACAATTTCGGCAGTCCGTCTTTGATCGTTCCGTCCGTGTAGACACCATTGATGCCTTTCATCAGCTCATACTCTTCTGCCACCGAGAATGAAACGCCGTGTGCGCCCACTTTTCCAGTCGAGAGCAAAGGACCGAGCGTGATATATTTGTCATACACTTTCGAGTAATCTCGTTCAACAATCGTCATACCAGGCATCGTCTTGCCTGGTATCGGTTTGACTTCCCCTTTTTTCCAATCCTTCACTTCACCGAATGGTTGGGCGATTTCCTGCACGGAATCATGTGCAAGCGGAGTCGTCACCAAATCCCTATACACGCCAGGCAGATGTGTTTTCGCCATCTCCGCAAACGTTTCGGCAATCGACCGGAAAATATCCCAGTCGGAGCGTGATTCCCATAACGGATCAACCGCCGGATTGAACGGGTGGACGAATGGATGCATATCGGTTGAAGACAGATCGACTTTTTCGTACCAAGTCGCTGCCGGCAATACGAGATCCGCATATAACGGCGTCGCGGTCATCCGGAAATCGAGAGCTACGAGAAGATCGAGCTTCCCTTCCACTTCATCCCGCCAGACAATTTCTTCCGGTTTCATATCTTCATTCGGCTGCGCAATCAACCCGGAAGATGCTCCGAATAAATGCTTCATGAAATACTCCTGACCTTTTGCAGAACTCGACACTAGGTTCGAACGCCATACGAAAAGTGATCTCGGAAAGTTTTCCGGCGCATCCGGATCTTCGATGGCAAAATTCAATTTTCCTGATTTCAATTGGTCGACTGTATAATTGACGATTTCCTTGGTCGTCGTCTTGCCCGCCTGCCGCGCTTCCTCGGTCAACTGCAGGCTGTTCCTATTAAATTGCGGATAGGATGGCAGCCATCCAAGTCTTGCGGCAAGCACATTGTAATCCGCTGGATGTTCATAACGCGATTTATTTCCGAGCGGCGAAGCCAAAGAACTTGTGCTGCCTTCTTCATATTTCCATTGATCTGTGGCGAAATAGAAGAACGACGTCGCATTTTGCAAGCGAGGAGGCGCCTGCCAATCCCTTGCGAATGCGATCGTGCTCCAACCTTCAATCGGACGGCATTTTTCCTGTCCGACGTAATGCGCCCATCCGCCCCCATTGTTTCCTTGTGAAGCAGTTAGGGTAACTAAATTGAGGATGGCCCGGTAGATCGTATCGCTATTGAACCAGTGATTGATGCCTGCACCCATGATGATCATCGAACGTCCGCCTGTATCGATTGCATTTTGTGCAAACTCACGGGCAATTTGGATGACCAGTTCCGGTTTGACGCCCGTCACTTTCTGCTGCCAGGCAGGAGTGTACAAGGATTCTGCGTCGTCATACCCTTTCGCATCCCATCTGCTATTTGAACGGTTAATGCCGTATTGGCTCATCATGACGTCATAGACAGTTGCGACGAGACGTTCCGTACCGTCCGCAAATTTCACTTTCTTCGCCGGGATGGCTCGTGTGAAAACACCATTGCCCGTATTATCGAAGTAAGGGAAATGGATCTCTTTCCATTCAGCCCCGTGATCGACTACGGATAAGACCGGCTCCACTTTTGTTCCATCCTCGTTTTCAAGGATGAGGTTCCATTTCGCGTCCTTTTCCCATCGTTGCCCCATTGTACCGTTCGGAACGATGATTTCATTTTTCGCACCGTCGATGATGACCGGCTTCCACTCTGCATGTTCGCTCGCTTGACCAAGATCGCTCGCGCGGACAAAACGCCCTGCCTTATAGGCATTGCCATGCTCTTCTAGGGTGATCAAGAACGGCATATCCGTGAATTGCTTCGCATAATCAATGAACATCGGCTCTTTCCGCTGCTCATAAAACTCATCCAAAATGACATGGGTCATCGCTTGGGCTACCGCTGCATCAGATCCAGGATTCGGCGCGATCCAATCATCCGCATGTACAACACTTTCCGCATAGTCCGGCGCGACGGAAACAGTTTTTGTTCCTTTGTAACGGACTTCCGTCATGAAGTGCGCATCCGGTGTCCGCGTCAACGGAACATTCGACCCCCACATAATGATATAGCCGGCATTGAACCAGTCACTCGATTCAGGGACGTCCGTCTGCTCACCCCAAATCTGCGGCGAGGATGGCGGTAGATCCGCGTACCAGTCGTAGAAGCTAAGCATTTCCCCTCCTAACAGCGATAGGAAGCGTGCGCCCGATGCATAGCTGACCATCGACATCGCAGGAATCGGCGTGAAGCCTGCAATACGGTCAGGTCCATATTTCTGGATGGTGTAAATCAGCTGGGCTGCGATGAGGATTTTCACATCACGCCAATGGATTCTTACATGCCCGCCTTTTCCGCGCGCTTTTTTGTATTCAGCTGTTTTCGCAGGGTCTTCTACAATACTAGCCCACGCTTTGATAGGGTCTTTCAGCTCGGCAAGCGCCCGACTCCACATACGCCATAATTTCCCCCGTATGTATGGATATTTCACACGTAACGGACTGTATTCATACCATGAAAAAGACGCTCCCCGCGGACAACCCCTCGGTTCGAATTCAGGCATGTCGGGACCGCAAGACGGGTAGTCGATTTGCTGGTTCTCCCACGTTATAATTCCGTTTTTCACAAACACTTTCCAGCTGCAAGATCCCGTACAGTTAACGCCATGCGTCGTCCGTACAACTTTGTCATGGGACCACCTTTGGCGATACATATTCTCCCAATCCCTACTCTTCTCTTCGAGCACGGACCAGTTTCCAGAATAACGCTCAACCGGCTTGAAATACTTCATGCTAAACTTGTTCATTGAATGCATTCACTCCTTCTATTAGAATGGCGTGCAGATAGGGGGAATCGACATACCTATCTATTCTATTACCCTTTATGTTATCTAGTAATCGGAATATTTCAAATTAGGGTTTTCCCTATATCGCCCCTGGAGTTCCACCTATTAAATAAAAAAGCTGCCGTTTTGGCAGCTTTTTTATGAATGGAAATTGCAATCGCGCATAAATCAATAAACGTACGCATAAAATCCGGCAAAGACGCATATATCATTGCAAAGGCGCATAAATGTTAAAAACCGCTCATAAACCGATACAAACGCGCATAAACGTCCACAAGCGATCATAAATCTCCAGCCATGCTGATAAATGCATGCAATTCCCCGATCAGCAATGCAATCCTATCAATTACAATGCCTTCGCAATCCGCTCGAACAAGACATTATTCTCAAGATGCACATGTTCAAACGTCTCTTTTTCAAGCTGCTCCAATCTTGCATAGGCAAGCCGATATGTTCCGCATGCCCCTTCCGGAGGCGTGAAGTTATTAGTGATTTCCCTAAGTTCGTGAAGCAACCGTCCTGCATTGTCATGTTCCGCTTCCAATTCGGATACATGGGGCTTCAATTGCTCCTTCAATTCGGGAGTTGGATTACTCAAAAATTCAAGGATGAGAGGAAATACATTTTGGTCTTCATCATCGGTATGGTTGATCAGTTCTGCACGCAACGTCTTGAAAATTTCTTGCACGCGCAGCAAATGCGGATGGTTTTCGCCATGGACTCGGGCTATCTTCGTAATATAAGGCGCAAGCATCGGCAATTCATCGCGTAAGCCTTCATGGTATTTTTCCTGAATGTAAGCGACCAACGTCTTCTCCCCGAATGAAGAAGGCTCCATGCTAATGCGGCTTTCCCTTTTATCTTCTATTGAATGGATGCTATTCAAAACTTCCATAGGATTCAAATTCCGCTGCTCCGCCGCTTCTTTCAAAGATATTTTTCCTCCACAGCAATAGTCGATACGAAGATTCCTGAACAAATCCGCGCTTTGCGGCAACGCCGTGACAATATCCGAGACGCGTGTATCGATGGTAAGTGAAGACATAATGAATTCCTCCCAATTTTTATTTTCAAATTCATCGTAAAGAATTTACTTGGTGAGAGATAGTAGGGAAATGCCTATTTTCCATCCGGAATTACCATCAGTTAAATTGATGGTTCATTCATAATTCTAAAAACTGGTATAATATCTATAATAACTAGAAATAAACGGGGGATGCTGGGTGTCACTTCATTTTATTAACGCAGAGAAACGGATTCATGATTCCGTCGTCTTCCCTGCCTTTAATTTATCGGTTGACGCGGGGAAAGTCGTTGCCGTCTACTCAAGTGTCAATGTCCGCGAGCAGCTAATTGAGCTATTGCTTGAAAAATCAAAGCTGTCGAATGGAGAAATTCGGTTTGGGGAAAGCGGCATTTCAGAAAACCGAACGAAAATCGGCTTCTTCTTTCTTCATGGCGGCTTATATGAGCGACTGTCCATCGAAGAAATGGTCCGTTTTACAAAACAGCTTTATCAATCTGATGAATCTCTCGAAGAAGTTATTCAGACCGTACAATTGGATTCAAAACGTAATATAAAGATCAGGCAGTTGTCGTATTCCGAGAGAAAACGTGTTCAGCTCGCATGCCTACTTATGCAGAATACAGATATCCATATTTTTGAAGAACCTGATCAAAATCTTGACTTGGAATCAAAGCGGATTTTCCTTGCCGTACTTCAGCAGTTGAAGGAAGAGGGACGCAGCGCATTCATTTTAACAGGAAATATGGAAAGCGCTGTCACATCTGCCGACGCAATCTTCCGTTTGGATGAAAATGGACTACATGCCGTTCATACATTATTGGATGAAGATAGAGAAGATTCTTCTTCCGTGTCCGAATCCATGCCTGTCCGTTTCGAAAAGATTCCTACGAAGGTCAATGAAAAAATCGTCTTATTCGACCCGCCTGAAATCGATTATATCGAAAGCAATGAAGGTCAATCTTTTTTACATATAAAAGGAGAATCATTCCCTTCAGTTTCCACATTGAATGAATTGGAAGCTCGGTTGCTTCCGTATGGCTTCTTCCGCTGCCACCGTTCGTATATCGTGAATCTGCAGAAAGTGCGGGAAGTCATCACTTGGACGAGGAACAGCTATAGCCTCGTTTTGGATGACGCCGATAAATCGACAATTCCTTTATCGAAAACGAAAATGGTCGAGCTGAAAGAGATGCTTGGACTGTAACTTTGTAGAATATTGTATTATTTCCCCGGAAATATTTTGACAGTATTTGACGATTCAACCCGGGAAATACTCTGTTCATCATTCATGACGGGAATTCCATCTAAAAAAACGGTCCAGTCATGTGCAATTTCGCTCCACTCACCCCCTATTAAACTCTTTTCATCCGAAATATGATGTAGCCCATACCGATTTCACTTATTCTGAAGGTGCAAATACGAAATGAGGGAACATACGACAGGAGGATGGAAATGGAGAATATTATTGAGGTGAGCAGTTTAGCAAAAGTCTTTGCGAATCAAACGGCGATTGAAAGCGTCGACTTCCAAGTAAAGAAAGGTGAGATCTTTGGATTCCTTGGACCAAGCGGATCGGGGAAAACAACGACGATTAAAATTTTGACTGGACAACTAACTCCTACGAGTGGAACTGCAAGCGTTTTTGGAGAATCTGTTTCCCAATTAAAGAAATCGGAGTATCGCAGACGGTTCGGAGTGCTGACAGACAATAGCGGGTTATATGGCAGGTTATCAATCTACGATAACTTGAAGCTATATTGTGATCTATATGATGTGCCCCACTCGAAAATCGATGAAGTACTTGATGCTGTTAATTTGAAAGAAGAGAAATCGAAAAAAGTATCTTCCTTATCCAAAGGGATGACACAGCGCGTGACACTTGCGAGGGCTTTGATCCACGAACCGGAATTGCTTTTCCTGGATGAGCCGACGTCCGCTCTCGATCCGACAAATTCACTTCATATCCATGAAGGGCTGCGCGCATTAAACGCAAAAGGAACGACGATTTTCCTCACGACGCATGACATGCACGAAGCAGAAACGCTATGTGATCGGATCGCCTTTCTGGATAAAGGGAAAATCCAGCTATTGGATACGCCAGACAAATTGAAAAAGAGATACTCTGATTCGACAATTACAGTTGAATTGATAAGCGGTGAAAAAGTCATTTTGCCGGCAGGTTCAGAGGGAGCAAGGCAAGTATTCGAGTATATGAGTGCAAATCAAGTTGTAACGATCCATTCGAACGAACCTACTTTAGGGGATATTTTTGTTCAAGTGACAGGGAGGAAATTAGCATGATGATTTCATGGAAACGCGTGAATGCGATATTGCAAAAAGACTTTAAGGATTTCTCACGGAATTTGGCTGTGTCGTCAGTAATTTTCGTCCCGATTATTTCAGGTGCTTTTTACGGGCGAATGGGCGTTGATTCTATTGATACCCATTTTATGCTTGTTAACATGACGTTTGGAATGGTCGCTGCTTTTGTCCAATGCTGTTTGATCGCTGAAGAGAAAGAAAAGAACACGTTGCGCGGACTGATGCTTTCCCCCGCAAGTACGGCTGATATTCTTGGCGGAAAGAGCTTGCTGACGTTCACTATGACGATGGTTGTTGTGTTTTTCACGATCTACTTGGCGGAATATAAGCCTGCAAACTTCGTGATCATTGCAGCAGCAATTGTTTTATCATCATTTTTCTATATCGCGTTGGGAACATTGCTTGGCCTTTATTCCAAGTCCGTTTTGGAAGCGTCTGTTATTGTAATGCCGGTTATTATCGTCTTTTCGCTTGGTTCATTCATTACCTTGGTAGTGGAGAAATATCCTATTTTACAAGTGGCAACATACTTGCCGAATATCCAGTTAGTTGAATTAGCTACAAAAGTGGAAGCAGGAGCTGGTTTCGGTGATGTGCTTGTCGAATTTGCAATCATTTTAGGATGGGTGATTGCTTCGCTCATTCTTACGGTTGTCATCTATCGGAAACGGATGGTGGATTGAGATGAAGCAAGTGCTGAAATTAGTAGCGGGATTCGCAATCGGGGCAATGGCCTTCTTCGTCTACACAGTGTTTTTCAAATAAGTTGAAGTGCTAATAGATAATCGGGGTGAATGATATGGAGCGATTTGAAATTATTTCATTGAATGTTGGTAAACCGCAAGACTTGCAGTTCGGGAAAATAGATGTGACGACTGGTATCAATAAAAAACCTGTTGCGGAACCTGTTTATCTATCCAAAGTAAATTTTGATGGCGATGGGCAAGGTGATCTCGTCAATCATGGCGGAGTGGATAAAGCAGTATGTGTCTATCCGTACGAGCACTACCCTTACTGGGAAGAGGAATTGGGGAAAACGTTAGACGTGGGTGCGTTCGGAGAAAATTTGACACTCAGAGGATTGACAGAGGATGAAGTATGCATCGGAGATTCATTCCAAATCGGCGAAGCGATTGTACAAGTGAGCCAGCCGCGACAGCCTTGCTTCAAGTTGTCGCTCATCCATGACCGTAAAGACATGCCTCTACTTGTGCAGAATACAGGCTATACAGGATTTTATTTCCGTGTAATGAAGGAAGGAATCGTCTCTCCTTCAGACGAATTGGTGCATATTTCGCGTCCTGAACTCGCCATAACGGTATCCGAAGCGAATCGACTCATGCACCATGCGAAAGATGACGTGGACGGCGCACGGAAAATTCTTCAGTTGGATGAATTATCGGCGAGCTGGCGGAAGACATTCAATAAGCGGATTGCCGGTGATGTAATGGATACGAGCGAGCGGCTGACCGGGAATAAATGATAAAAAGAACGCATGGCCGAGTTGAATAGCCAGCGTTCTTTTCATTCTTATAAATCATCAAACCCATTCAAATCGCTCGTTTTTACGTATTGCCGTGACGTCTGCTCAAAGAAATCCGTCTTTGTATCGTCGAAATTGTCGACGTAGGCGCGAATCCATTTCATTGGATTATCCGTAAACTCGGGGTAGATTTCACTTAGTCCAAGCATACGAAGCATTTTATTCGCACGGTATTTGACGTAGCCCGCCATTTCATCCAGATCGATGCCGTCAATCTCCCCTAGCACATAACGACTCCAGATGATTTCCTGTTCGACCGAATGGCGGAATTGATCATAAATCCATTCTGTAAAAGCTTCGGTATTATACTCAGGATTTTCAGCAAGCGCAGCGCGAAAAATGTCGCTGATTGCTTTGCCGTGCTGCAATTCATCCCGATTAATGTAGGAAATCATTGTCGATGTGCCGACCATTTTCTGGTGTCGCGCGAGATTATAGAAGAATGCAAAGCCGCTGTAGAAGAACAAACCTTCCAGCAATGTAGTGTACACCATCGCTTTTAATACCGTTTCAATCGTGGGATTCTCGGCGAATTCGTTGTAAATGTCAACGATCCGCTCATTCCGTTTCAAAAGCACTTCGTCGGTACGGCCCATTTCAAATGAAGCCATTTGCTTGTCGAGTGTCGTCACGGATGAAAGGACATACGCGTAGCTATGGTTATGCTCGCTTTCCTGATCGGCAATCGTCGCCATGATTGATTTCACCGAAGGATCGGTTGCGAAATCCGCAATCTTCATGGCGATAACGGTTTGGGGACCGTCGAGCGTCGCAAGCAATCCGATAATCTTGAGGAAAGCTTCCTGCTCTGCTTTCGATAAGTTCGGAAATTGCTTCACGTCCTGCGTCATATCGACTTCATTCGCCGTCCAAAAAAGGGAGCGTATTTTTTGTCGCAATGTGTAGAAGTGCGGATGGGCCAGATCATTCCAATTCAGAATCCCACTCGCTTCCCCGCCGAAAATCGCTGTTGATTTATTTGGATGTGCCGGGTTTAGCACTTTAACGCGTGTAAGTGTTGCCAATGTTGAACGACTCCTTTCGACCATTCGATGACTTTCATTTCTTGGATACCACGGGGGCTTTGTTCAATTTTAAGAGGTTCAAATTTCGATTCATAAAACCGCGCCAGCTTGACAGCAGCTCCACAAAACAACTCGTCCCCTCCAAACTGCGTATCCCCTGTTCCGAAGACATACACATTCCTCGGTTTGTAACCGACACCCGCGACGAAATCCTTCACTTCGTCAGGCGTGGAGCCCTTGTCCCATGTGAATGAACCGATGACCATCGCATCGAATCTGCGTGGATCCGGTACCGGACCACTTCCGATCCGATGCACCGTCACATCCATCCCTTCAGACAGCAGCGTCTCCTCCACAATTTCCGCCACTTCCTCCGTATTGCCGCTCCATGAAGCATAGGCTATCAGGAATGACACCATTCGCACTCCTCGATGTCAGATGCCGTCGATCTCATGTAATACGTCGTTTTCATGCCAGATTTCCACGCTTGCATATGCAAATCGAGGAGGACGGATGCGCGGATATTGTTCGGCACGTAAATATTGAACGAGATCGCCTGGTCGATATGGCGCTGTCTTGCAGCATTCTGCTTGATGGACCAGCGCTGATCGACAATATACGCGGAGCGGCGGTATACGTCATATGTGTTGTGATCAAGATCTGGCGCAATGACCGGCAGCTTGTAGTCTTTCTTTTCCTCATGATAAAACGGTTTAAATATTGGATCGATTGAAGCCGTAGATCCAGCGATGACTGACGTCGAGCTATTCGGCGCAACTGCCATCAAATAACCGTTCCGGATGCCGTTCGTAGCAACATCGAAGCGCAGGTCACGCCATTCCTTCGAGTCGTATTGACGTTGCTCGAAATAAACCCCTGTTTGCCAATCCGATTCTTCGAATAAAGGATACGCCCCTTTTTCACTTGCCAGTTCCATTGAAGCTTTAATCGTTAAATACGCTATTTTCTCATAGAGCTCATCCGCAAACTCTACCGCATCATCCGATTCCCATTGGATGTTCTTCAACGCAAGCAAATGATGCCAACCGAACGTCCCGAGTCCGATACCCCGGTAACGGGCATTCGTCCGTTGCGCCTGCACGACCGGTATTTTATTCAAATCAATGACGTTGTCGAGCATGCGGACTTGGATTGTGACGAGCCGTTCCAATACATCCGCAGGAACAGCACGTCCAAGGTTTACGGACGACAAATTGCATACGACAAAATCGCCGGGCTTCGAACGGGTGATGACGATATCTTCTTTGAGCGAGACGGACTCGAATTGTGTCGGACTCTGATTTTGAGTTATTTCTGTACACAGATTACTCGAATACACCATACCTTCATGCTTATTCGGATTCGCCCGATTCACTTCATCACGGTAAAACATAAACGGCGTCCCTGTTTCGAGCTGGCTGCGCATGATGCGTTTCATAATTTCAATCGCCGGGACGGTCTCTTTCGTCAGTTCGGGATGGTTGACACATTCCTCGTACTTCACGCGGAACGAACCGGTTCCCTTCGTTTCATCATAATGATCTTCCAATGAATACCCCATTACTGTACGCACTTCATGTGGGTCGAATAAATGCCAATCACCACGGGCTTCGACTTGCTCCATGAAAATATCCGGCAAGCAGACGCCAGTGAAAATATCATGTGCACGCAAGCGATCGTCTCCATTGTTCAGCTTCAGATCAAGAAATGTGAAAATATCTTTATGCCATACATCGAGGTAAACGGCGATTGCTCCTTGACGTTGGCCGAGCTGATCAACGCTGACGGCTGTATTATTCAGCTGCTTAATCCAAGGCAGGACGCCACTCGAAGCCCCTTTGAATCCTCTTATCGAAGAACCGCGCGAACGGACCTTGCCCATGTAAACTCCGATGCCCCCACCATATTTCGATAGATTGGCAATATCGGTATTGCTATCATAAATGCCTTGCAGCGAATCATCGACCGTATCAATGAAGCAGCTGGACAGCTGGCCATGCGGCTTGCCTGCGTTCGAAAGCGTAGGCGTCGCTACAGTCATATATAGGTTGCTCATTGCCCAATACGCCTCCGCCACTTTCCCGAGGCGGTTCTCAGTTTCATTTTGCATGAGCGTCATCGCGATGATGAGCCAACGTTCCTGCGGCAATTCGACAGGATCTTTATTGAAATCAACCGCAACGTACCGATCCACAAGCGTTTTCAATCCAATATACGTGAACAGCTTGTCCCGCTCTGGTTCTAGGAACTTTCCTACCTCCTCCAATTCATCGCGGGAATATTTTTCAATCAAAACAGATGTATACAAGCCTTTCTTAATGAGCCGCTCCACATTGTCGGCAAAATCCGTATACGCTTTCGCCCCCCTTACACTTTCCTGGCGGAAATAAACTTCCTGCAAATAGATTCGCGCAGCAACGAATGTCCAGTATGCTGACGCTTCGTCAATATTGCTGAGCGCCTCCAAAATCATCGCTTTCGACCAATCGGAGTCAGTCCCTTCAGGGTGCCGCTCCTTCCAACGCGAACTCGCCGTCAAAAGCGGCTCCAACTTCTCCGCACCAAATTCCGCTAGAAGCTTGTCCATAATGCCTGTTGTTTCAGTGATAATCGTCACATCATCCATCTCCTTTAAGTTAGGCTTGGCAATGAAAAAAGCGATGATTCCACCTTTTCGGTAGAGTCATCGCTCATGGATTTAGATTAGGAAACAGATCGGGTCCCTCTTGAAAAATGAAAGCAAAAACCCGCTCGCTTCCACCTCTCAACCCCCGAAGAAAGTGTCGCTGGACGATGGACGGCAGGTCTACTGGCTAACGCTTCCTCCTTCCATCTCCCCTTCCCGCAGCTACATGCTGCAGTGGTTTTTGAGACGGTCGTCTGCGTTTACAGTTGCGGGGACAGCTCCGATTTGCGGATTCCCTTTTAAACCGATAACGGTACCATTCCATCGTTCGATACTATATGTTGTGTGCTATGTACATCTATTACCCTAACATGTTGTGTTTTAATCGTAAATAGGTAGAAAGATATTTTTCCAGAATTCAATATCCTTCTATACTTCTATACTCACATATGTGATGATAAAATTATAAAATAAAAGGAGGGGTTCCAATGGCTGATTTAACTGCACTGATGGCTTGGACGTTTACAGAAGAAGTTCCAGTTCCGGAGGAGATTAAGGATTTGCTTATTGACGGTGAAGTGGCCGAGGTTGCGTATAAAACAATTCGTGACGTTGCAGTCGTTACAAATAAACGATTCATCATCGCGGACAAGCAAGGACTTACAGGTAAAAAGGTGGAATCTACACAATCCCATTCAAATCGATTACTATGTATTCCAGTGAAAATGCGGGTCGGATCGATTTTAACGCAGAAATCGAACTATGGACAAAGGCAGGAAAACTCAAATTGAATCTGAGTAAAAAAGTCGATATCCGTAAACTTGATAAAATCATAGCGAATGCCATACTTTAAAGGAAAGAGCCGTGCAATCGAGGCATGGCTCTTATTTGTTGAATGGTTTCAGCGCATTTGTTTGATCCACAAAAATAAAAGAATCATATCGATTACCAACGCGCGACGACACATAGTTCCCATACGCCTCGAACTCCGGATTATAGACGACCCCAATTGCGCGATGGCCGATCCATTCATTGAATAAATGACGGTTTTCCTCCGTGAATAGTATCACTTGATCCTCAGGTTTAGCTGCATGCATCTGCCCTTCCCATGAATTGAGCGTGGCTGGTGGCACATTCATCTTTTGGAACGGCTCGCCCCAGCTTTCGCCGGCAATGACCGTCCCTTCATATGTTCCAAAACCGATGGCAAATGTTTCTTCTCTGCCATACTTTTCCCGGACGAGCTGACCGACATTGATCATATCGTGCTTGGCCATCGATGTTTCCGACGCATCGCCGACATGGGTATTATGCTCCCAAATGATGATTTTCGCATCGCTTCCGTGATAGTTCAGAATTTCATTGATTGCCTCCACCATATGCATATCGCGTATATTCCACGAGATGGCGTCGTCCTGCATCATTGCGCGATAATATGATTCAGCATTTTTCGCGACTAAAGCATTCATCGTCACATTCAAGTCCTTCTCCTGTTCATTCGAATAAAGATCTTCATGACTGCGGATCGTCGTCAGCAAGTTTGTGACCTCGCGAATGCATTCACCTGTGAAATGGGCTGTCGACAGCGCATAATGCTCAGGCATCCGATTATACGGCTCGAAACAAGAGAATGCCTTCTTTGCCAACTCCAAATCGGTTTTATACTGCGGATTTTCCTTGAGAAAGCGAAGCACTTCATCAATGGACTCATAAAGGCTATACATATCGATACCGTAAAACCCTGTCTTTTCGGCTGCATCCTTTCCGTCATTGTCACTCTTCAACCATTCGACAAGCTCTGCAACTTCTTCATTCGCCCACATCCATGTAGGCCAGCGATTGAAGGATTGTGCCAGTATTTGGTGAGCGGATTTCCCCTCTTCATCGAATCCTTTCACATAACGATTAACCGCCTGAGCGGATGGCCAATCTCCCTCAACTGCAATTATAGTGAATCCTTTTTCCTGAATAAGTCGTTTTGATAATGCCGCGCGAACTTTGTAAAACTCTGAAGTTCCATGCGTCGCTTCGCCTAGAAGGACAATCCGTGCATCCCCAATTGCGTCCACAATCGTAGTAAGTGCTTGATCATTCAACGGGAAAGCGTGCTCTCGAATAGCAGACTGTAGTTTTTTCGACAATTTTATCCCTCCTTTGCTGATAGCATACCCAAGGTCGGTGGATGGAAACCGAGGGGGAGGTTTTCTAAGATGGAAAATGGTTATCACCGAATTGCCAAGGTTTATCACCGATTCTCGGACGTTTACCACCGATTCTACGCCCGTTACACCGATTCGCAGCACTTTACCACCGATTCTGGTGAATTTATCACCGATTGACTACAATTCGCTCATTTTTCTCATAAAAAAACAACCGCCACAAGTGACGGTTGCTCTAAATTTTATTGATCTGCAACTTCCAACGTTGCTTCCTTTTCACCTTGAATAATTTTAAAGATCCACTTCATTTCTTTCTCATCAAAAGAAATTTCTTGAATAACCAAGTAGCCAAATCCTGTTTTTCCATCGGCCATTTCTACGGCCTTTGCTACAGCCTGCGATTCGGAAAGCGTTGCGCTTACTGGTTTATAATCCGGCAAGACTTCCACAAACTTTGCACTACCCTGCGCAGGATAGGATTCCATAATGCCGCCGGAGGCTTCAACTTTCACACGTTGGCCGATTTTCAGCTTATCCGCTTCCGGGAATTGGTAATAGACAGCACCTTCAGTTCCACCTGCAATAAAGAACTGCCCCTCCTTAGCTGATAATATGAAACCACCTTCCGAAACAGGAGTATTCGTGAATGTTTGCTTCGGATAAATAATGCTCGATTCCCCAGGCTCAGCAACCATCCTGCCTTCCTGTTCGAATTGGAATATCTTGTTCGGGAACATATTCTCCAGTTCCTTCTGCTGATCCGGTCTCAGAAAGTCATGGTTGATTTCAACAATTCCTGTAATTGTATTTACGGATAATCCATATGATCCCCGTTCCGATCTCATCCCTTTTAACGCTTGTCCGACTTCATCCTGCAGATCATATAGCTCCTTTTGCGTATGTGGACTACGGAAAATATAGATCGGTTCCGCCAAGATTTCGCCTGCATCCACTTTCGGCTGTAGCTCATCAAGCAACTTTTGAACTCGCTCGTCCGGCTCCTTCACGCCGATCCAAATGCCGGATTGCTCCGCACCACTCATCTGATTTTCAAAAAAGAGGATTCCTTCTTTATCAAAACCTGCGTAACCGCCATAGATCTTTTCCACAGCCTCTATTGCGGTTGGTCCTTCAATCGCTTGCACGGCCATATCCTCCGCCAATTCCGGAGTCGGTTCTCCAAATAAGCCCTCTTTGTATTCATAGCTTTCCGTTTGTGCAGCAGCTGCCTTATCCCGTTCGGGCGATTCTTTAACTGATTGCTTCAATTCAGCAATGATTTCACGTCCACTCACTTTTTTCACCGACTTCTTCCCGCTCTCCACAACCGTCCCATTTATCGAGGATGCATCCGTGCCAGCCGTTCCACATCCTCCTAGCAATAAAGCAGCACTTACCATTATCAGTGACACACTATATTTCATTCCAAAACCTCCCAATCAACAAATTAGACGGACGATTCACGTTAACGTTACGCCAAATGGCTGGAAACCAGGAAAGATTCTTTTCTTGCAGCGCAAAATGGTTTATCACCGACTTGCCATGGTTTATCACCGACTCTTGGGCTGTTACCACCGACTCTCGCAAATTTACCACCGTTTGACGACAATTGGAGTTGTTTTGGAATGAATTTCTGCTTTTCTAAAGTAATTTTCACCTCCAAAACCGTTTATCACCGCTCTGACGGAGTTTATCACCGCTTAAACGAACTTTATCACCGTTCGGAAGCGGGTTATCATCGGTCAAGTAGAATTTATCCCCGTTTGACCAATATTCCCCATTAAAAAACAACCGCCACAAGTGACGGTTGTGCCCAAACTTCTATTGATCTGCAACTTCCAATATCCCTTCACCATCATCCGGCAGGAGCTTGAATACCCACTTCTTTTCATTCTCATCAAATGAAACTTCTTCGATGACAACATATCCGTTCGACAATCTCTCACCCGCCACTTCTAATGCTTTCGCGACAGCCTGCGACTCGGAAAGCTTCGCACCCGCCGGCTTATAATCCGGCAAGACTTCTACAAACTTCGCGGTCCCTTGTCCAGGATACGATTCAAGAATTGGACCTGATCGTTCCACATTCACACGTTGGCCGGCTTTCAGCTTGTCGGCTTCCGGGAATTTGTAAAACACAACACTTTCCGTTCCACCTGCCACAAAAATTCTCCCATCCCCCGCCTCCAATATGAATCCACCTTCCGCAACAGGTGTATCTGTATATGTTTGTTCAGGTGCAATAATGGTTGATTCCCCCGGCTCCGGGACCATCCTTCCATCTTGCTCGATATTGATCGTATGGTCGGCGAACTGCTCCCGTAGCTTCTCTTGCTGCTCCGGTTTCAGGAAATCATGGGTGATTTCAATATTGCCTGTGATGACATCGACGTACAGACCGAATGATCCCCGTTCCGATTCTAGTCCTTTCAATGCTTCAGCGACTTCATCCTGCAATTCGTAAAGCTCCTTTTCCGTATGCGGGCTGCGGAATATATAAATCGGTTCCGCTAAGATCTCACCCGCATCCACTTTCGGCTGCAGCAGATCAATCAACTGCTGGACGCGTTCATCCGGCTCCTTTAACCCGATCCACACGCCGGATTGCCCAGCACCCTTCGTCTGAAGTTCGAAGAAGATGACGCCATCATGATGAATGCCACCTTCGCCGTAAACTTTTTCCACCGCCTGGAAGACAGCGGGCCCTTCAATTGCTTTGACATTCAAATCCTCCACCGTTTCTTTCGTAGGCTCCTCAAACTCAGGGGGCGTTTCAATAGTCGCCCTCTCGTCCCGCTGAGGTGTCTCTTCAACGGTTTGCTTCAATTCAGCAATGATTTCTCGTCCGCTCACTGTTTTCAACGACTTCCATCCACTATCACTATCATCAACCGCAACATTTTTAGAGGATGGGCCAGTTCCACATCCTCCTAGCAGTAATGCACTGGCAAACAGAACTAGTAATTTGTTTTTCATTCCAAAACCTCCTACTCATTAAGTTAGACGGATGATTCGTGTGAAAGTTACGCCAATTGCCCATTGACAGCCAATCACTGATTTGATACATTCAACTACAATATCAATGACGAAGAGAGTACTGAGTCTTTACTTCCAAAGCGAGCCGGGATTGGTGGGAGCCTGGTGGAGTGGATTCATGAAGCGCACTTCGGAGATGCTTTTCTGAATGAAGTAGGAGAAGCCGGTGTCTCGCCGTTAGGAGAAAGAGGCCTCTATCCATACTGACAGGGGCAATTTGAGTGGTACCGCGGAACAAGCTTTCGTCTCATTTATTGAGATGAAGGCTTTTTATTTTACCTAAAAAGGGGTTCGTGAGAATGAAAATGGATATTTTGCAAGCTTTACAGACAGTCAGCCCGGTTCCATTAGAGGAACATATGCTGGAGCGGCCGGCAAATTCAAAGCTAGGCGATTTTGCATTGCCTTGCTTTCCGTTCGCGAAGGCTTTACGGAAATCACCCGTCGCCATTGCGGAAGAAATTGCCGGTTCGCTTACACATCCATCCATCCGAAAAACAGAAGCCGTCAATGGGTACGTGAATATTTTCCTGAACCGTACTGCTATCACTGATGATATCCTGCGTATAATCCTAGACAAATCCGTCAACTACGGCTCATCCAACGAAGGCAACGACGGAGTGGTGACGATCGATCTATCCTCCCCGAACATCGCAAAACCGTTTTCCATGGGGCATCTCCGCTCCACGGTCATCGGAAATTCTATCGCTTACTTGCTCGAAAAAAACGGCTACAAAACGATGAAAATCAATTACATCGGTGATTGGGGCACGCAATTCGGGAAGCTCCTAACCGCGTACCGGAAGTGGGGCAACGAGGAGGATGTCCGTCAAGAGCCAATCAAGACATTGCTGAAGCTGTATATCCGTTTCCATGAAGAAGCCGAGCTGGATCCAACTTTAAATGATGAAGGTCGGGCGGCATTCAAAGCGCTTGAGGACGGCGATGCAGACGCACTAGCCCTGTGGGAATGGTTCAAAACCGAGTCGTTGCAGGAATTCCAGCGAATTTACGATCTACTAGGGGTCACTTTCGATTCCTATAACGGCGAAGCGTACTACAACGACAAAATGGAGCCAATCGTTCAAGAACTCGAAGATAAAGGCCTATTGGTCGAATCCGACGGGGCCATGGTTGTGGAGCTTGAAGAAGGCATGCCGCCATGTTTGATTAAAAAATCAGATGGAGCTACTTTATATGCGACGCGGGATTTGGCAGCTGCCATTGATCGCAAAACCAATTACGACTTCGTCAAATCCATCTACGTTGTTGGGAATGAACAAAGCCTCCACTTTACGCAAGTGAAACAAGTGCTTGGCAAAATGGGGCATGACTGGGCAAGCGACATCGTGCACGTACCGTTCGGGCTTATCTTGCAGGGCGGAAAGAAGATGTCAACGCGTAAAGGAAAGATTGTCTTGCTCGAGGAAGTATTGAAGGAAGCTATCGAACTTGCACAGAAAAATATCGAAGAAAAAAACCCGATGCTTGCCAATAAATCTGAAGTGGCAGAAGGTGTCGGTGTCGGCGCCATCCTCTTCAGCGACTTGAAGCAGCATCGGAAACATGATATCGAATTCGATCTTGAAACGATGCTCCAGACAGAAGGAGAAACCGGGCCGTACGTCCAATATGCGCATGCGCGGGCAAACTCCATCTTGCGGAAGGCGGGGGCAACGAACTCGTTCGCGATTAACGAAGTGAATGATCACGAATGGGAAACGATCAAGCTGCTCGAACAATTTCCGCACTCCGTCAAACGGGCGGCCGAAGAACTGGACCCTTCCGTCATCGCAAAATATGCGGTCGACCTTGCCCAAGCGTTCAACTCGTTTTACGGGAATGTGCAAGTCCTTTCCGACTCCACAAACAAAGCATACCGGATTGCGCTAACGGAATGTGTCGTCATCGTTTTGAAGGAATCTTTGCGTCTACTCGGCATGAAGGCGCCCGAGGAAATGTAAACTCAATAAAAAAGCAATCGTCCCACCATTCACTGGTAGGACGATTGCTTTTATTTATTCTTCCCTCCAACAGTCGGCACCTTTCAGACTAGAATCCGCTTTAAACACAGGATTCTTCCCTTGTTTCCGCTGTTTCGTGTAATCATCCAAAACGCGGAATGCGACTTTTCCAAGTGCCAAGATGACGAGGAGATTTATAATTGCCATCAAGCCCATAAACAGGTCTGCCATGCTCCAGACGATATCCACTTTTGCGAGCGCACCGAACATGACCATGCCGAGCACCGCAATTCGGTAGACCGTCATCCACGATTTATGCGTGTTGATGAATTCAATATTTGTTTCACCGTAATAGTAATTCCCGACGATTGAGCTGAATGCGAAGAACATGATCGCAATCGCGACGAAATAAGGCGCCCAAGAACCGACGTGAACGGCCATCGAGGATTGCGTCAGCAAAATTCCGCTCTCTTCCCCTTTGTCATAAAGTCCTGCAAGGAGGATGATAAAAGCTGTCGCAGAACAAATGATGATCGTATCGAAAAATACGCCAAGACTTTGAACAAGCCCTTGCTTCGCCGGATGCGTCGCACTCGCCGTCGCCGCAGCGTTCGGCACACTCCCCATACCAGCTTCATTTGAGAACAGACCACGTCGGATACCTTGCATCATGGCAGCCCCGATACCGCCGCCAGCCATTTCCTTAATTCCAAAAGCATGCTCAAAAATGAGGGCAATCATGGCAGGAACTTCCGTAATATTAATAGCGACAACGTACAGCGCAATCAGCAAGTAAAACACCGCCATGATTGGGACAATTGCTTGCGTCACTTTGACAATCCTTTGCACGCCGCCGAAAATGATAATTGCCGTCAATATGACAAGTAGTAGACCGACCACCCAATAGGGTAGATTGAATACATCATGGAATGACTGGCTGATCGTATTTGACTGAACCGAATTAAAAATAAAACCGAAACACATCGTTAGGAGAATCGCGAAAACGATTCCAAGCTTCCGAAGGCCTAGCGCCTTCTCCATGTAATAGGCAGGCCCTCCGCGGAATGTGTCGCCGTCCCGAACTTTATACACTTGCGCAAGCGCACTTTCAATGAATGCCGTCGCCATGCCGATAATGGCAATGACCCACATCCAGAAGACCGCGCCCGGTCCGCCAATCCCGATGGCAAGCGCTACGCCAGTTACGTTCCCTGTACCGACCCGGGACGCCGCACTAATTGTAAACGCCTGGAACGCTGACACGCCACGGTTGCCTTCTCTTTTCTCGAAAATGAGTCTGAACATCTCTCCAAATAAACGAAATTGGACAAATTTCGTTCTTATCGTAAAATAAAGACCAATGAGCAATAAAAGCCCAATCAATATATATGTCCAAATAAAATCATTCGCCGGTCCCACCAGCCACTCCACTACGCCCACACTATCCACTCCTTCTCCATCATCATATTTCACTTACTATCTTTACCCAGTCGCGCAAATAACTCACATTTCAAAAACAGAAAAACCGCTGAGCCAACATGGGCTCAGACGGTCTAGAAGCTAACTTCCACTTTTCATGAAAGCGCTTCATATTACTCTGACTTGATTATTTTATCATCGACTCGGCATTTTTCAACCCATTTATGGAAAAAAAGTATCGAATACTGCCAGTAAATATTGGTTATCGCCGACTTTGGGCGATTCATCACCGATTCTCGGGGGGTTATCACCGATTCTCAGCACTTTACCACCGATTCGAATGACTTTACCACCGTTGACTCGCTATATGAAACAATCAAAGCGCGGCCTTCACCGTTTTCCGGTAATACCCGACCGTCAAAAATGCGAACATGAGATAAATAAGCACGTAGATCCCCATAGCGATGGATGCGGGCAATGTAATATCGGACATGAACATGAATGACGCGGCTTTTATCGCAAAGATGGAATGCAACAGCCCAATCATCAACGGCACGCCGAAGACGAATATTTGCTTGCGGACGATACCGCGCATAATGTCTTGCGCTGTAAAACCTAGCTGACGCAACGTTGCATAGCTGCTTTTCTCTTGCTCCGCCTCCGTCATTTGCTTAAAGTACAAAATGCTTCCTGTCGAAATGAGGAACACGAGCCCCAGGAACCCAGAGATAAAGATGAATAGACCATTGTTCTCCATCCCCGAAGCGTATTGGGAATAGTAATCAAATCCGTGCCGATCATCTTCCTCATTAATCCGCTTGAAAATCGCAGAAGCTTCGGCAAGCTGATCACGGTCAAGAACGTCGATGACATAGGTATTTGAATTGCGCCATTCGTTTTCGTCATTCAGAAACAGCTCTTTTAATTCATGATAAAATTCATCTTTCACAACAAGTTGTGTCGCAGCTGCAGAATTTAATACATTTCCTTCGTTCACTTTCACAACTTTCAAGTCAGATTCTATTTCTGCATTTGACAACTTGACATTGAATGGAACTTCCATCGTTTTCAATAACCAATATATACCTGCATCGTATAGATACGCGGCATCGGAATGAGGAATTTGAATATCCACTCCAGCTTGCTGCAATTGTTTGTCGCTTATTATTTTTGCTCCAAACGAATTGGACATCAATTCTGACACACTGCCACCTTTGAATTCACTTTCCACTTCTAGCGTTTCAACTGTTGAATACGTATACGTAATCTGTTGCTTATCTAGTTCGCTGATGAATTTTTCGGCAGCACCTTTACCGTCTTCATACCAAAAATCATCAAATGCAAAATCAAAAGGATATATGAGACGGACTTCTTTTTCCGTCGAATAATATAGGGAATACACGCCTGCCAACATTGTCAGCGTCATCGCTGATAATACCGTAATGATCGTCAGTGAATTCGCATTGCCCTTCATCCGATGCATGATCGGCGCAAGCGACAAGCTGTTATACAATCCAAGATGGCCCTTCTTCCTTTTGCGGATCTGATACAGTACCCAGCCGATCGCCACGCGGAACAATAAAAAAGTACCGAGAATTGTCGTAACCAAAACGACGATCATATTGATGAACAGCAAAGCATTCAACATGCGGCCGGAAAGCCAGTATCCGAACGCAATGAGGGCTATTCCTAAAATTGCAAGAAAGGCTGACCTGATAGCTTTCGGCTTTTTCGGATGCTCGCCGGTCTTCTCGGCATTGAATAGTCCAAGCAACGTGTTGCGGTAGACTGCAACGAGCATTTGCATTGACGTGAGAATGGTGATTCCAAGAAATACAATCACCGTCTGGATGACAGCCGCCGTCGAAAACTCCACTTCGATAAATCCATCAAAGCCAATGAGCTTCATTAACAATAATAAAAATACGCGTGACACGAGAATCCCTATGCCAATCCCAATCGCTAACGCCCCGGCGCTCAGCAAGGAATTTTCGATAATCAACAGACGCGAGACTGATCCTTTTGTCAGGCCAATCAGTTGATACAGCCCGATTTCACGGCTTCTTCTCTTCAAGAAAATCGCATTTGCATAAACGACGAAAATACCTGCGATGAATAACAGTAGAATTCCTGCCACTTTAAACGCCGCACCCATGCTCCCGCCAGACCTCTCAACAACCGACGGATCATGCTGCAAAGTCGCAAAGACAAAGTACAGGACGACACTTAAAATAAGCGCAAAAAAGTATAAGTAATAATGCTTGATGTTTTTCCGCATGCTGCGGAGGACGAGATCAAAGAGCGTCAACGCTGTCACCCCCGAGGACACCTTGGACTTTCAGGATTTCCTGGAAGAAGGCCTGTCTCGTTTTATCGCCGCGGTACAGCTCCGAGTAAATATTGCCGTCCTTCAGGAAGACAACACGGCTGCAGTAGCTCGATGCGACAGGGTCATGTGTCACCATCATGATCGTGACGCCGCGTTGTTTATTGACATCCTCCAATGTTCCGAGCAACGAAGACGCCGATTTCGAATCAAGCGCGCCCGTAGGTTCATCCGCAAAGACCATGGATGGCTTGTTGATGAGCGCACGTGCCGCGGAAGTCCGTTGCTTTTGGCCCCCGGAAATTTCATGTGGATATTTATCTGCTAATTCTTTAATACCTAAAATATCGGCAATCGAGTTGAATTGATCTTCCGCCACCCGCTTTCTCATTTTTCCGAGCGACACGGGCAGCAAGATATTTTCCTTCACCGTCAATGTGTCGAGAAGATTATAATCTTGGAAAATGAACCCTAATTTGTCTCGCCTGAATGCAGACAGTTCACGGTCTTTCATCCTCGAAATATCAGAATCTCCAATAAGAATCGAGCCTTCCGTCGTACGGTCGATCGTCGCGAGGACATTCAAAAGCGTCGTTTTCCCGGCACCGGATGCCCCCATGATTCCGACAAATTCGCCTTCCATTACCCGCAAGTCGATCCCTTTCAATACTTCTTGCACATTTCCGCGAGTTCCGTAAGATTTTCGGATGTTTTGAGCATGTAATACTGTTTTATATTGATCCATCATTGTGCCCTCCCTGTTTGCAATACCTTTATCTTAACGGGTGAACTTTTTCCGGTCGTTTGATTTAGATGACAAACAGGTCGGCCAATGTGACATTATTGTCATGTTCGTGTGGCGTCAAACTTGTTTTCGGTTGAAAACATCATTTTCATCGTCGTTCCATTGTCTATTTCGGAGTGCGCCGACAGGGATATTCCAATCTTCCCAGCCACTTGTTGGGCAAGATACAACCCGAGTCCTGTCGCAGCATTATGCAGCCTTCCCGTGCCCCCGGTGAACCCTTTGTCGAAAATACGGGGCAAATCGTGAGCCGGGATTCCCGGGCCATCGTCTTTTATTGATAAAACCGGATTTCCTCCCGGTGATAGACTAGTTCGAATACAGATGACGCCGCCTGCCGGACTGTATTTCACTGCATTCGTCAACAATTGGCGGATGATGAAGCGGCACCATTTGCTATCCGTGAGCACTTCCATATCACCTTCGATTTCTACTGCGATATTTTTCTCAATAAACCAAGATCGCAGCTCGCGGATTTCGGGTGTGAGCAACTGTTGCACCTTAATTTTCTCCAATACATAATCCGATTCAAGCGTGGTTAATCGTGAAATATAGAGCTGCCGATCGATCAGCAAATGGACACGCAGCCAATCTGACTCTATTTTACGGATGGCCGGATCTTGACGATTTGCGTCGATTGTCAGTTTCATCGACGTCAACGGCGCCTTCACTTCATGCACCCACGCCGCTGTATAGTCGCTTTCCATAAGGTTGGCGGCTTTCACTTCCGAAAGCTTCTGCAAATGAGCATCCGCCACATGCCTCAACAGATCATTGATTGTTTCGTCACGATTGAAATGCGGTTCCGGAAGCCCTTCCTGCCAGTCCCTTGAAGGATCTTCAGTAATTTGAAGAAGTTCTTTCTTATATTGCGTCTCCTTTTTGTAGCGCCAGATGAGGAATGAAATGAAAATAGCAACGAGCAGCAGGTTAAGGTAAATGAGGGAGCTTAGCTTCATTGCCAGCCCCTTATCAATCAAAACCATTAAGTCAGTGACCGCAATAGATCCGGCAAACAGGAGTATCCAACTTTTCATATCCTTCAAGTATGCAATGAACATCGTATCCCCCTACAGGCTGACCGCCATATAACCCATTCCTTTTTTTGTGAGAATCGCGTCACCAAGTCCGATGTCTGCAAGTTTTTGGCGCAGCCGCGTCACATTTACGGTCAATGTGTTGTCGTTAACGAACCGTTCGTCATCCCAAAGTTTGCGGATCAACTCATCGCGTGACACAATTTCATCCTTCGCCTGGACAAGCACCGCCAAGATGAAGAATTCATTTTTCGTCAGTTCCACTTCATTTCCATCAAGTCGAATGACACCGCGCTTCATATCAATCATCGCGCCGTTCCACTCAAGCACATCCGCCGGCTCTTCTGTGTACGCATATGTACGACGGAGTGTCGCTTGGATTTTCGCAAGCAGCACATCTGTATGGAACGGCTTCTGAACATAATCATCCGCCCCCATATTCATCGCCATCACCATATCCATCGGATGATCGCGCGACGACAGGAAGATGATCGGCACCTTCGAAACCGCGCGGATTTCTCGGCACCAATGGAATCCATCATAAGCGGGAAGCTGGATGTCGAGTATGACCAGATGAGGCTTCGTTTGGATGAAAGCCCCCATCACGTCATGGAAATCTTCTGGCCCCGACACTTGAAGCGACCACTGCCCAAGCCTTTCCTTCAGCGAGTCAAATATCGCCCGATCGTCCTCCACTATGAAAACATTCATCTCCATCCGCTGCACACCCTTTCGTTAGTTAGTATTATAGTTCATTTCCGCCGAGGTCGGACACTTCTACAATGGTCGAACCTTCAGCTAGGTGGCGGGTGTTAGCACCGACTCGCAAGTTTCTGTATTTTTATAGGTAAAAGGAATTATCTTCATAGGTGTTTTCCTTCATTACCGACTCTCGGTACTTCATCACCTTCTTAAACTAATTCATTAACTACTTTCAGCACTAAATCACTGAATAGGATTGGTTTATCATCCATTCGCTAGTTTGCGAAAAGTTACACACGCGAAGGTCTTAAGTCTCACAAAATACATATACTAAAAACCTACTAAATATCCAATTTCCATTACTTCCATCTCCGAAATATGATATACTAATTAGCGAGACAGACGCACCTGATTGTTCAGGAAGCATAAATGTCTTCTTTTTTTGTTGCCGCTTTATATTTTCATTCCAAATTCAACACATTACAGTTTTGTGAAAAAACATAGGAGGATTATATGCTGAAATTTGAAAACGTAAGTAAAGTATATGATGACGGGTTCAAGGCTGTTGATTCTGTTAGCTTTGAAATTCCGAAAGGCGAGCTGCTCGTTCTCATCGGTCCGAGTGGTTCAGGTAAATCAACTACGATGAAAATGATTAATCGGATGCAACCGCATACAAGTGGGAAGATTTCGATAAACGGTAAGGATAACAAATCGTATGTCGCTTCCGACCTTCGAAGAGGCATCGGCTATGTGATCCAACAGATCGGTTTATTCCCCCACTATACGATTGAAAAAAACATCTCCATCGTTCCTGAATTAAACGGATGGAGCCAGGAAAAAATCAAACCAAGAGTCAACGAACTGCTTGAATTGGTCGGACTCGATCCTAAAATCTACGCAAAACGCTATCCAAAAGAACTCTCCGGGGGACAACAACAGCGCGTTGGTATTGCCCGTGCACTTGCATCCGACCCCGAAATCATCTTAATGGATGAACCGTTCAGCGCATTGGACCCGCTTACAAGGGAGCAATTGCAGGGTGAACTCATTTCATTACAGAAAAAATTGAATAAGACTATCATTTTTGTAACTCATGATATGGACGAGGCACTCAAAATGGGTGACCGCATCGCAATAATGAAAGACGGAAAGCTTCTTCAGTTGGACACTCCAGAGAAATTACTTCACGAACCTGCCCACGGTTTTGTCGAGGAGTTTATTGGCAAGCATCGAATTATCCAAAACCCTGAACTGATGCCGGTTATTGACATTATGTCCGAATCGGTTGTCACATCTCTTCCTCAAAGTTCTCCTGAAAAGGCAATTTCACTTATCCGGCAGAGGAAAATCACGGATCTCATCATTGTAGATGATTCAAAAAATCTGCTAGGCATCGTATCCGCCTACGACGTCATCAAGAAAGTGAACGACATCTGTACCATTGAAGAACTCATGCAGCCGATCAGCCACATCTTGCAAGACACTGCTTCCGCAAAAGACGCCATCATCATGATGGATGAATCACCGTTCGGCCTGATTCCTATCGTGGATGAAAAGAATAAGGTCGTTGGTCTTGTAACACGCGGTTCGTTGCTATCCGCATTGTCCAGCCAGTGGACGGAAACGGAAGTAGAGGTGGTTGCTATATGAATAATTTATCTATTTGGCAACAATTGACCGAACAATCGCAGATGCGCTGGAGAGAAGTTCTCGAAGCGACATCCGTTCATATTCAGCTTGTGTTCTTTTCGATGTTGATCGCGATCATTCTCGGCGTGTTCCTAGGAATCCTTGTCACCCGAGTTCCAAAACTGACGACACTCGTACTCGGTGGCACAGGCGTCATGCAGACAATTCCAAGTCTCGCCTTGCTCGGTTTCATGATCCCTATTTTCGGGATTGGCGTGAAAACGGCGATTGCTGCACTTTTCCTTTATTCGCTGCTGCCGATTGCGCGAAACACGTACGCAGGTATTAGCGACGTCGACCCGGCTACTCGGGAAGCAGCCAAAGGAATGGGCATGACGAGCATGCAAATTCTTTTCAAAGTTGAGCTTCCGCTGGCAATTCCTGTCATCATGGCCGGAATCCGGACAGCTGCAGTCATTAACGTAGGTAACGCTACACTTGCCGCATTTATTGGTGCTGGCGGACTCGGCGATTTCATTTTCCTTGGAATTACGCGTGGAATCGATGGACTGATCCTTCTTGGCGCGATCCCGGCCGCACTGCTTGCCATCATTCTAGAAGTGTTCTTCAGCTCGGTTGAGCGCTGGACGACACCGAAAGGATTGAAAGTGTAATGAGGAAAAAGTTTATTTCATTACTGCTCATTGCAGTTGTCGCAAGCATGTTGACCGGATGCATCTTCATTGAAGAAGATTCATTGACGCTCGGTTCGCGGAACAATACGGAAAGCATCATTTTGTCCCACGTCATGGGGCAGTTGATTGAGAATAAAACAGATATTAAAGTCATCTATAAAGAAAACCTCGGCGGCTCCAACGTCGTATGGAATGCGATGCTGAACGGCAATATCGACGTCGTTCCCGATTACACAGGGACAATCGTCGTCAACTATTACCATGAGGAGCCAGGCAACGCAGAGGAAACGTTGGAAATGACAAGACGACTCGTCGGTGAAGACGGCATTATCGCCTTCAACACGTTTGGCTTCAACAACACGTACACCCTCGCGTTGGACGAATCAAAAGCGGAAGAACTTGGCGTCGTCACATTTAGTGACTTCGCTGCTTACTCCGAAGATTTCACGTTAGGCGCGGTCTTCGAATTCATCGATCGCCCCGACGGACTCCCCGGCTTTTCGAAGGAATATGGATTGAAGTTCAAGAACGTCAAAGGTATGGACCACGGCATCATGTACCGTTCCATTAATGCAGGCGAAGTTGACGTCATCAACTCCTACACGACAGATGGTCAGCTGCAGGAATTCGACTTGCGTGTATTGGAAGACGACAAATCCTACTTCCCTCCTTACCACGCACTCCCACTCGTGCGGAAAGAAACGCTGAAGGAGTACCCTGAAATCGAAGCCGTCTTGAAACAGCTCGAAGGCATGATCAACGAAGAAGCCATGCAAAAAATGAATGCCAAAGTCGACAACGACGGCATGATGGTGGAGAGGGTAGCAGAGGAGTTTTTGGTGGAGAGTGGGTTGATTGAGGTGGAGTGATGGGGCGTGGTGCTTTGCACGCGGCGTTATCACCGATTCTAGACGTGTTATCACCGATTCTCGAACCGTTATCACCGACTTGAACGAGTTTATCACCGATTCTCAGTCCTTTATCACCGAATCGGCAGTTTTCAACAAGATGTGCCGATCTAAGCACCTTTTTCATGGGTGATTTCCTTTTTCGCCGGCTCCTAGGGAGTTATCACCGAATATCGCGGGTTTATCACCGAATCTTACCCTTTTATCACCGAAACTCGAAGTGTTATCACCGACTTGAACGAGTTTATCACCGAAACGGCCTATCGACATCAAAAAAGCGCACAAATTTGAACTGCACCCCAATTGTTGGACACAATCCAACTATTGGAGGTGCAGTTTTTCTATGACGAAGTATACGCTTGATTATAAATTAGCGGCTGTTAAACGGTATTTAGAAGGCGGAGAAAGTTATATATCAATCGAAAGGTCAATTGGAACATCTGTAAGCGTAGTGATGAACTGGGTAAAGCAATATCAAGTTCATGGCATAGAAAGTTTAATGAAGAAAAACTACACAAATTACACCTTACAGTTTAAACTGGATGTACTAAATTACATGAGTGATAATGGGACGTCACCAAATGAAACGGCTGTAATTTTCAACATCTCCTCTCCATCAACGATAAGAGCTTGGAGGATCCTTTTTGAAAAAGGTGGAGTAGACGCCCTCACTTCTAAGAATAAGGGGCGTCCATCCATGAAAAAAGAATCCCAAAAGAAACGAAATAACGAGTCTTCAAAAGATGATACTGTCGAAGCTTTACAGGCCGAAGTGGAACAATTACGAATGGAGAATGAGTATTTAAAAAAGTTGAATGCCTTAGTTCAAAGCAAGGGAAAATCACCAAACAAGATAAAGCGAAAGTAATCTATGAACTAAGGCTGACATTCCCGGTTAAAGCACTTATAAAGTTGGCTGGTATACCCCGTAGCACCTACTATTACTGGATTGATCAATTTAATCGTCCAGACAAGGATGCGGAGTTAAAGGTAATGATTCAGTCAATATATCATGAACACAAAGGCCGTTACGGCTATCGTCGTATCAAGGACGAGTTAGAAAACAAAGGATATAAAGTGAATCATAAAAAAGTGCAGCGAATAATGAAGGAATTAGGCTTGAAATGTGTTGTCCGTATGAAGAAATATCGTTCGTATAAAGGGCAGGTTGGGAAGATAGCGCCAAATGTGTTAGATCGTGATTTCAATGCCGAAAAGCCAAATCAAAAATGGGTAACAGATATTACAGAGTTCAAGTTATTCGGAGAGAAGCTCTATCTATCTCCTATTCTTGATTTATTTAATGGTGAAATCATCACATACACTCTAGGTTCCAGGCCAACTTACTCACTAGTATCAGATATGTTAGAGAAGTCTTTTGAGCGATTGAAGGATGAGGATGAACTTATTCTTCATTCAGACCAGGGATGGCATTACCAAATGAAACAGTATCGCCATGCCTTAAAAGAACACGGCATAATACAGAGTATGTCCCGTAAGGGAAACTGTTATGACAACGCTGTGATTGAGAACTTCTTTGGGATCATGAAGTCTGAATTTCTATATTTAAATGAATTTGAAAGTGTTGATCATTTTAAAAAAGAACTTGAAGAATATATGAATTACTATAATAACAAACGTATCAAGTCAAAATTAAAAGGCAAGAGTCCTGTACAATACCGGACTCTTGCCCAACGCGCAGCTTAAATTAATACAATGTCCAACTTTTTGGGGTCACTTCAATTATGTGCGCTTTTTGCTTTCCATATCAAATTTCATGATATACAACCTGTTTCGTTTAGCCCCTTCCACATCTAAATCCATAGACGTCAATAGCCGATGGGCAGTCTGCTGCCGATCAACTCTCAGAAACTCTCGACAATCTTTATTCCTCATTCCGCCACCAAACAAAAGGAACCAGTCTCGTATCGCTTGTTTGTGGGAATCTCGGCTCGCCCTTGCACAGGATAAACAACGCCACCCACCATTGTATTTCTCCATGCCAATTAACCCACATCCCGGGCAAATCACGCCCGTCCGAATGTCGCTGTGTCGAATGGAATATGTCTTACAGATAGGAGAGGGAATGAAATCGCGATGGGAGCTGCTTAGCTGCGTTAAAAGGATAGCAAACGTTTCGTCATCCAACAATGGGGAGGTTGTTGGGAGTTTGCGAATGAAAGTGGGAACCGCGCTTGGGAATAAAACAGGGATTTTCGTATCGAATACTTCAATGCGTTGCTTGGCGTAGGCGAGTACAACTGCCCCGTATACCGGCAATGAGATGTCTCGACTATACAACCAGTCTTGAAACAGTTCACAGTTGCTTTCAAGTTGGGCAATCGGGCTTTTGAATCCGCTCACCTGTCCGGAATCCAACACGCGAATTAATTGTGGTGGATTTTCAGTCACCGTCAATTCACCCGCAATGTTTTTCACTTCAAACAAAACCGCATATGATGGGGTGATGAAGAGCGAGTCAATTTGAAAATGGGTGCTGGACAGTAACGATAGATCGTGGAAAATGCCATGCTTCATTGAAAAATCATAGTCCTCAAGCACCTTGTCCAATTCCTGTTCGCCGCCAAATCCGGCTTGGACCGCCGCATACTTCGAACGCAAAACAGGAATCGCTTCATGGTGATTTGGCAATCGCCTAATCGCCGCCTCCAGCCCTTCTAACAAAAGAGGGGCTTTTCTAGGCTTATAAATGAATATGGTTCAACTCCTTAAATAGTATTCCGCTATTTACTAGTTTAGCATATTCACTCAATGGAAAACTAATTATTCAATTAAACTGCAAATACTCCCACACATTCCCGAAAGGATCACGAAAACTGATATACTTTCCTGGCGGGCAATCTGCGGGTTCTGCGATAATCAATTCGACATCATGTTCTTTTAGTATCGCAAGGGATCGATGGATGTCATCCGTTTTCAGTGTCAGCTCAACGCCTGAAGATGTCTTATTAAACGCCGCCACTTCCGTTTCCTCCAACACAATAGGCAAATCCCCGTGAACGAGTGTTACAATCTTCGGTCCATACTCCTTGTTCACCTCAAACCCCAAAACCCCCGTATAAAAATCAATCGCCTTTTCTAAATCCGGCACATGAATGCCAATCACACAAACTTGCGTCATACCTCTTCCTCCTCCCTTTCCCCTATATACCCATCAATCATTCTCCGCAGAAACCTCATCTGCTGACTTTCTTCACTCCACTGCAACCGAATCCATTCATACTCCCTATCGAGCAATCTGCTCATTAGAACTACAGCCTGCGCATGCTTTCCGGGTGTGATGAACTCCAGAATTTCCGTCAACTCTGATACAACGGACCTCGGCAATGATTGTTCAATCGTCTTCAACCCCAACTTCGCCCGTTCCGGTGCATATCGATAGAGCAGCACCCTTCCCAAATGATGCACGACATTCGTCAGCATCCGAACCGACCAAATATCATTCCCCCGTGCAGCGGACTTCGAGTATTGGAATAAAAACCACCCGACATCCATGACATCGTCCCGATATTCCTCCTCCGACAACACCAGCCCTGGCGTCTCCATCAATTCATCCAGCAAATGATATGGATCATACAGCACCTTGAAATGGTCACCACCCACAAATGTTTCTTTAGTCACCGTGAATAAATCAATATGTAATAAATCATCGAACACCGCGATAATCTGAGGGGCTACAATGAAAATATCATCCATTAAAATAATGTCGCGATACGCTTGTAAATGCTTCACCCGGCTCGCAAGAAAATCCTTTTTATCCTCCTCGTTCACCAAGCAATAGAGATCGACGTCCGAATGTGCATCATGCTCGCCCCTCCCCATCGACCCTTTGAGAAAGATCGCTTGGACACGAGGATCACTCTTCAAGCTTTCACTAATTTTTTCAACAGCCAACTCCTGCGGTAGCATATCCATACCTCCCCTAACCTTTCATTACAATTTCTACTCCGGCAGCCCGTTCTCCTTTCATTGGTCAAATAAAAAATTTACTTAAATAATTCCAACCACCTCGGATAGTCAAACTGTCCATCGGATATTTGAAAAAACATTCCGAATGCACCTAAATAGGTAATTCCGTATTCAAAATGATAAATTGGCGTGTATGTTGAAAAGAGCAAGAAGTTTATTCTTTCGGTTTCTATTTTTGCTAATAGTGGCGGCGGGCCATAATGCTCTTCGCTAAATTGCAAATACTCCTTCTCTGAGGGATTAGTTACGAGTGCAAAGAGGAGAATAAACAATAATAATCCGCCGATCAAATAGCGTTTCTTCATTAAATGACCCTCCTTATGATCCTCCTTAACTAAATTATAATTAAGTTTTCTGATAATGTAATCCCCACGAAGTCCTATATACACACCCATAAAAAAAGAGCAGTCCATAGACCACTCTTTTTCATCCTTACTTTTTATCCGCGCGGTATAAAAACAACGCCATTTCACCACGGGTGATGGCCTCGTCAGTTCCAAACTTACTCGCCGATTTCCCTTGCGTTATATTATTCTTCATCAAAGACCTTACCGCATTCTCATAGCGCGACGAGACATCGGTGAAGGGAAGCTTCACTCCATCGCCTGATAATTTATATGCCCTTTGGATCAACAATGCCATTTCACCGCGGGTCATCGTGTCATTTGCCCCGAAATGAGTCGATGATTTTCCGTTTACAATGTTTTCCCTTTTTAAGGCATTCACCGCGCCCCACGCTCTTTCCGGAACGTCGACATATGGGGTCGGGCGTGAATCCGATAAATCAAGATTCATTATTTTAGCTAGCCAAATCGCTGCGTCTACCCGCTTGATGTTATCTTTGACGCCAAATTCGCTTCCCGAAATCCCTTTTGCAACTTCCTTTTCTGCCAAGTACGTGACTGCGGGTGAATATCTGCCAGTTACATCCTTAAACGCAGGTTCAGCTCTGAAGGACATTGTATATACACCGCCCTGCCAAAGTACTTTTATGGAAGGAATGAAATAATACGTGCCTTTTTTAAGCTCAATCCGTTTAGATGACTTTTCTGGTTTCCCGACAGCACCGCTACTCAAATGGGAATCATACGAAATGCTTCGTTCTTTCATCAAACTATACCCACTGAATTCGGATGAAAAATCAATCGTTAAAAACCCGTCATACTTCATTTCAATCCGATAATAATCTTCTTTATCCGTATGACTTAGGAAACCGGTATGGATCTTGTTGTCGTTTACTGCAATCGGGGTTGCCGATTCCCTACTATTATTCGGTTCAATCTCATCATTGTTGGCTGGGATGAAAGAGACGTCCATTTCATAAATACCTTGATAATAGTCATTACCTTTTATACTAATATAGTAAGTATCCGCTTCAAGATCAGTATGCGATTTCCAATGTAGCGGCAAGCCGTTATAGAATCCAAGACTATCCCAAGAAATCATTTCCCCTTCGGAATCATACAGGCGGACAGATCCATTGAACATTTTGGAGTCAATGTCGATTACCAAACGACCAGGTTCATCCAATTCGACTTTGTAATAATCTGCAGTATCATTCCAGCTAATAAACCCTCTGATCCGTTCCCGATTCACCTTTATCGGCATCGCTTCCGTAAATGTCTGATTCGGCTCGGTCTCATTATTATTTGCCGGGTTAAATGACACACTCACATTATAATTACCGAAACTATCTTTATTGGCATCCTTAATAAATAAAGTATATACACCCGGTTCGACGTTAATATCTTTGCTAAGCGAAGTAGCATTTTCTGGACGACCATTATAAATTCCTTCAGGATGGCCTGTAAGCTCATTATTAGAATCTCGGAGTTCCATTAGTGCTGCATTAAAATGAACGTTCGCAGTAATCGTCAATGTACCTGCCTTCGGTACAGTTATCGTGTACGCGTCCATTGGAGCTTGTTCGGAAATGTTCCCTGAAATAGTTGTATTAAAAGGTAAAACTGTGTCCGCATGCGCTACTGTTGTTGCTCCTGTAAATCCTGATAAAAACAGTAAAAGAGTGATGACTAAGATGCTGATATTCTTCAAGTTGTTTTCCTCTTCCTATCGTTAGTTCAATTCTGCACGGTATAAAAACAATGCCATTTCACCACGGGTAATGGCATCATCCGTTCCAAACTTATTCACTGTCTTTCCTTGCGTAATGATATTCTTCATTAAAGCCCTAACCGCTTCGTCATAGCGCGAAGAGACATCCGTGAAAGGATGCGTCACTCCATCGCCCGATAATTTATATGCCCTTTGGATCAACAACGCCATTTCGCCACGGGTCATTGTGTCATCTGCACCGAAATGAGTCGCCGACTTACCATTCACAATCTTTTCCCGTTTTAAGGCATTCACCGCGCCCCATGCTCTTTTCGGAACATCTACATATGGGGTTGGACCTGCATCCGATGTATCAAGGTTCATGATCTTAGCAAGCCAAATCGCTGCATCCACCCGTTTAATTCGTTGATTGACACCAAATTCGCTCGCCGAAATTCCGTTTGTCACATCTTTGTTCGCCAAATACGTAACGGCGTCTGAATATCTATTAGCTACATCCTTAAATGCATGTTCCACCTTAAAGGACATTGTATATAAGCCGCCCTCCCGATAGTCCGTTGTCTTGGGAATAAAATAATAGATACCTTTCTTAAGTTCCAACCTTTTCGACGATTGTTCCGGTTTTCCAACTTCCCCATCACTTATATGCAAGAAGCCATAGGCATTACCCTTTTCATCCATCCATTCATACCCGCTGAATTCAGATGAAAAATCAATCGTCAGATAGCCGTCATACTTCATTTCAATTTGATAGTAATCAACCATATCCGTATAACTTAAGAAGCCGATATGGGTCTTATCGTCAGTGATTAGAAGTGGGATCGCAGTTCCCCTACTATTGTTCGGTTCAACCTCTTCATTGTTAGCAGGGAAAAATGAGACGTTCATTTCATAGATTGGTTGGTAAGAAAAGCTGTTGCCATTCATACGGATATAGTAGATACCCGCCTCCAGATCCATATGGGATTTCGAAAGTATGGGCAGCCCCTGATAGTCACTTAAAAATTTCCGATATACCTCTTTCTCTTTTGAATCGTATAAGTAAAGGCTTCCGCGCCCCAACTGGGAGTCAACGTCTATTACCAATCTACAGGGTTCGTCCAATTTCACTTTGTAATAGTCGTCCCTATCAGCCCAGCTAAGAAATCCTCTGATTTTTTCCCCGTTCACTGGGATCGGCATTGCCTCTGTAAACGTCTGATTCGGTTCGACTTCATTATTATTCGCAGGATCAAAAGTAGCGAGAACACTATAATCACCAAAACTTGTTTTATTCATATCTTTTACAAATAAAGTATATACACCAGGTTCAAGGTGAAAAACCTTTGTAAGCGTGGTGGGATTTTCCGGTCGACCATGATAAATTCCTACCATATGATCTATTGCCTCGTTTTTCGCTCCGCGAAGTTCCATTAACGCAGCATTAAAATAAACTTTCGTCGTAATCGTCAATGTACCTGCTTTGGAAATAGTTATCGTGTAAGCGTCCATAGAAGTTTGTTCGGATAGATTCCCTTCGATAATTGTATCAAATGGTAGTATTGTATCCGCATGAACGACTGTTATTCCTTTAGTTCCCGACAATAATAGTAATAGAGCGATGACTAAAATAGTAAATTTCTTCAAGATGTTTCCCTCTTCCAACCGACGTATATTCATAGATTTTCTTTTCATAGTATATAACATATATACTAATAATCAATTGTAAGTTTCAACCATTAAACCGACATGCATGAACCATCCGACAAAGGGTATTCTAACCCGTTAGGAGGGTGATATAAATGACGCCATTTTGCCCAGAAACATGGCCGGAAGATCCGACGCCGGCAAGCCAGATTAATTGCGAGGAATGTGGTCTTTATAAGCAAGGAACACGGATGGTATGGGGAGAAGGGAATCCACAAGCGCCGATCATGGTGATTCTTGATAATCCAGGAGCCCGTGAAGATCGTGAAGGGAATACAATGATCTGCGGCACGCGGCAGACGTTACAGCAAGCTGTTCATGAAGTGGGGTTGGATAAAAACCTAATCTACGTAACCTACATTCTAAAAAGAAGGCCCATTCGAAAATACGATAAAGAACAAACACGGGACATCTGCATGCACCGCCATCTGGATGAACAGCTCAAACTGCAGAAACCCAAACTCATCATATGCATGGGCAATGTGGCCGTGCAATCCTTTTTCGAAGATGCGGAAGTCGATGTGAAAGGGTTGCGCGGCAGCTGGCATGATGCGAAGGGATTTCGGACAACTGTCGCCTACCACCCGCTAGCCGTCAGACGCCGGCCTAATTTGTATAGGTTATTAGTGGAAGATTTAGCGTTAGTAAAGGTTGCAATTCAATAAAACTTCTCGGGATGTAAGACCGATCAAGCTTTATAATTAAGACTCTATTCCAGTACCAGAATAGAGTCTCACCACGTCCTATTAAATTGGCATAGCTTCTTGCTACAGCGTTTGTTCCAGGAGCTTTGCCGCAAAATATTTACGCGCTTCGGCAGTCATAATCTGCAAACAAACTTCTTCTTCCTGCCGTTTAAACTCGACAAACGTGCCACTTAAGTTTTCACGTACAGAATGGACCTTAAAGCCACTTGCTACATAACCGTCAACTTGTTTCATTTCATCCAAACTTATCAAATGATCGGACATACAAACACCCCGCTTTCCTATTCAGCACCTTTTCCTTCCATCTCCTGCATGACGATATCGTCCCAGTCGTGGCCAACTGTAATCCCTAAATACTCCTCATCACTTGGATTATCCAGTTCAGCTTGCGGGTACTTCTTAAACCACCAATATTTTGCCAGCACGTAGTAGACAATCGCCCCAACGAAAAAGCCGACCAATGAAGAATACGTTGGGAACATATTCGCTAACGCTCCACCTATCACCCAAGCAAATAGCCCTGCTAAGTTAAAGCCCTTCAGAAACTTATATTGGCCGTCTAATTCGTACAGATCTTTTACGTTCACACGACGTTTACGGATCAAATAATAGTCTGCGAACAATATTCCCACAATGGCTGTTAAAATACCACCAATGATTAATAGGACGTTGACCAACACGGCAAACAGATTCCAGGGCTGTGCTAAAACCCCGATTACCCCCGCAATAATGACAGCAGCCCAGAATGGCACTTTCGGTCCGCCGATGTTCGAGAAAATCGTTGCTGCAGGAATAACGTTTGCGGAAGTGTTTGTTGACCATTGCGCCAACACGATCATCAGCAATAAAACCCCGAGTATAATTCCACTTGCGCTATTCATCAAGGCATTTATCGGATCAGCAGAGGCCGTTGCCATGTAAGCCACTGCGCCAATCGTCACGATAAATGTATTCGTAATCGGCATCACGATCAAAGAGCCGACTAACTGTGTTTTATTACGCTTGAACCAATTGCGTTCATTTTTTGGTGCTTTAAAGAAACGTGACAGTGTCGGCATATCAGCTGCCAATGTCGCCCAGAACCCCATGTTTGCCATCATCACAACCATGAAGGCTGTAAAAGCCGCTATTCCTGTTGTCGGGGATTCCACCCAAGTCCACACATCTTTCCCTTGAACCGTCGCTTTATCGGCAAGCGTAATATACATCCAGCACGATATTAGAATAATAACCGGCGCTGCAAAATCCGCAAATCGCTCAATGGATTTAATGCCGAGCGATGTGTTGAATAACTGTAATGCCGCAAACACAAGGAAACATAAAAACCAATTATTGAAGTCGAATAATAAATTCAAAATCCCGTTAATGGCCATCGCGCCAAAATAGGTGTTAAGTCCGAACCAGCAAGCTGCTGTCACTCCGCGGACGAGTGAAGGTATATGCGTACCGATTGTTCCAAACGGGGCTCGCATATACACCGGGAAGGACAAGCCGTGCTCAACACCAATATCACCTATTAACGTCATGAATACGCCGATTAATGCGGAACCGGCTAACGTCGCTAAAATTACCATTGGCAATGACAAACTCATAATAGCTGAGCCGCCAATTGCAAAGGCGGCTAGAACGATCGCCATTCCTACCCAGATAACAGCAAAACCAAATGTGCCAACGCTTCTATTTTGATGTGTCACTGGAAGTAAATCCGGGGATTTTAAATAATCTCCGCCATTCGCCATACATTTCTCTCCCTTTTAGTAGATTTCCAGTTAACGCACAATCAATTCTCTTCTTTCTCACTTCGCACCAGAATTCGGGCTGTTTTTTTCATCGGGTGAAATTGCTGATAAGTGATTGACGTTCGTTCCATGTCATCGGCGGAATTGTAGACTTTCTTTCAATCATCGAAATTGCACCCTCCACCGGGCATACAATCGCACATAAATTACAGCCCACACAATCCTGTTCACGCACTTTCAACATTGGACGACCGCTCTCTGTGTATAGGTCAATGCATTGATGCGACGTATCTTCACACGCGATATGGCACTTATTGCAGTTAATGCAGACATCATTATTGATTTGGGCAACAATATTGTAGTTTAGATCCAAGTCACCCCAGTTTGAATAGCGCGGTACGGACTGACCCACCAAATCCTTCACCGAGGCAATGCCTTTCCCGTCCAAATAATTATTCAGTCCATCTATCATATCTTCGACAATACTGAACCCGTGGTGCATTGCCGCTGTACAAACTTGTACGCCTGTTGCACCCATCAGCAAGAATTCTGCGGCATCCCGCCAGTTTGAAATCCCTCCAATACCTGAAATGGGAACATTGACGAGGGGATTCCGTGCACATTCCGCGACCATATTCAGTGCAATCGGCTTGACGGCCGGCCCGCAATATCCGCCATGTGCCCCTTTCCCGCCAACATGCGGCACCGTATTCCATGTATCCAGATCGACTCCAGCTAAACTGTTGATCGTATTGATCATACTTACAGCATCTGCCCCACCTCGCACTGCCGCTTCCGCCGTCATCGTAATGTCCGTTATGTTCGGTGTCAGCTTGACGATAACAGGTGTGCGTGCAACTTCCTTCACCCAGTACGTCTGCTTTTCAACCAATTCAGGGACTTGACCAGAGGCAGATCCCATTCCCCGTTCCGCCATCCCATGCGGACAACCGAAATTCAGCTCTAGGCCATCAACTCCAACAGCTTCTACTTTTTTGACAATCTCATGCCACTTTTCCTGCTGTGGCTCGACCATTAAGGATGCAATAATGGCGTGATTAGGAAACCTCTTTTTCGTTTCAAGAATTTCATTCAAATTAACCTCTAATGGACGGTCTGTTATCAACTCAATATTATTGAAGCCCGCTACTCTTTGGCCGTTGAAGCTGACAGCGGCAAAGCGCGATGACACATTCAAAATCGGTTCGCCCAGCGTTTTCCATACTGCGCCGCCCCATCCCGCTTCAAATGCCCGTTGCACTTGATAGCCCGAATTCGTCGGTGGTGCTGATGCTAGCCAAAATGGATTCGGTGATTTAATCCCCGCTAAGTCAATTCGTAAGTCTGCCATATATAATCCCCCCTTATGCGATTCCGCTCGGTTTTTTGAAACGCTCATGTATGATGGTCGCAGCATCTTTTCCTTGCTGTGCAGCTGTTACGACCATTGCTTCACCTTGGCCGTTGCCGAACACGACATCCCCGCAAGCAAACACTTTGTCATTCGACGTTTGCATAGTCGATTCATCAATGTCTACAACTCCGTTCGTATGCTGCAATCCAAACGCTTCAATGAGCGTGATAAAACGCGTTTGTCCAATTGCTTTAATGACTGCGTCAACCTCAATGACAAACTCAGAACCCTCGATTGCTTCAGGTCGTTGCCTGCCGTCTGCTCCTGCCTCTCCAAGCTTCATCTTGACGCACTCAAGGCCCACCACTTTCCCTGCCACATCACCAATAATTCGCTTCGGCGCTGTCAGCCACTTGAATCCAACGCCATCCTGCTTGGCAAATTCATATTCATATTGATAGGCAGTCATCTCTTTTTCCGTTCTTCTATAAAGAATGTCGACTTTTTCCGCACCTAGCCGCACAGCACAAGTCGCCCCATCTATGGCTGTGTTGCCAGCACCGATGACCGCAACACGTTTCCCGATTAAGTCCTCTGTCAGTACACCCATTTTCGTGCGCTTTACAAACTCAATGGCATCATGGACGCCTTCCAGTTCCTCACCTTCGATGCCAAGGTTAGGTACGGACCCCATCCCAACCGCTAAAATAACACTGTCATATTGCGTTAGAATTTCCTCGGCAGAAATATCCACGCCTACTCTTGTGTTTGTTTTAATGTCCACACCAAGCTTTGCAACTTGAGCCACTTCCCAATCCGCTACTTTATTCGGTAATCTGAAAGACACGATGCCATAAGTGTTCAAGCCACCCGCCTTTGCCTCCGCTTCGAAAATCGTGACACTATAACCGAATCGACTAAGCTCTCGCGCCGCTGACAAGCCCGCCGGACCAGAGCCTACAATCGCGATCCTTTTTCCATTTGCTTCACCTTTTTTAAATAGTTCTACATCTGTTTCCATCGCCCAGTCTGTTGCATAACGTTGCAGTTGTCCTATTTTGATAGGCTTGGTCGAAGAATTCAGCACACATGCACCTTCACATAGTATCTCGGTCGGGCATACCCGCGCACAGCTTGCACCAATCGGATTGGCCTCCATAATCGTCATGGCCGAACCTTTCATATTGCCTGAAGCAATTTTCTTGATGAAATTTGGAACTTGAATACTTGTTGGACAAGCTGTGATGCAAGGTGCGTCGTAACAGTACAGACAGCGATTAGCTTCTTCTATTGCTTCATTTTTCGTCATTCTGCCAGTCATTTCCGCAAAATTTCGTTCGAGTTGCGAACTCATTAAACCATTCCCCCTAATGGATTGATGTTCAGACGTTGATCCGTTCTGCAATCGTCTTCTGTGCGGCGCGCTTGATATAACGGCCACTACCTAATGCACCTACAAATTGTCTGTTTTTAATGACGTATTCACCACGTACAAGTACACTGATGGGTTCTCCGGTCACTTCCCATCCCTCGTACGGATTGTAATCGACATTCATATGGTGGGTATCCGCAGATATTTCACGTTTTACCGCAGGATCAAAAATCACGATATCTGCATCAGATCCTATAGCAATCGTTCCTTTTTGCGGGTATAAACCGAAAATTTTCGCGGCACTTGTCGAAATCATATCGACGAAGTCATGGATGGAAATCCGCCCTTTCGCAACGCCTTCAGAATATAAAATACTGAAACGATCTTCGATAAAAGGTCCGCCATTTGGAATTTTTGAAAAGTCATTCAGTCCTAATTGCTTTTTTCCGTTGAAGCTGAAAGAACATTGATCCGAGCCGATTGTTTGCAGCTGCTTGGCTTTTAGCGCATTCCATAAATGCTCTTGATGGTATTTAGGGCGAAGCGGCGGTGACCACACATATTTCGCCCCTTCGAAGCCTGGCTGGGCTAACGCTGACTGATCGAGTGTCAAATATGGCGGACATGTTTCCCCATACACGTCATAGCCTTTTTCACGCGCTGTAATAATTTCATCTAGCGCTTCTTTACACGTCACATGGACAACATAAAGCTTGGCACCTGCTATATGTGCCAGTTCAATGGCCCGTTTCGTCGCCTCGCCTTCTACTTCCGCAGGACGTGTCAGTGCGTGATAAATCGGAGCTGTCTGGCCGGCTTGCCTCGCCTCCTCTACTAATTCATCAATGACTGAACCATTTTCACAGTGCACCATCACAACAGCACCTATGTCTTTAGCGATTTTAAAGGCTTTGAATAGCGTACGATCAGACGCTTGGAATTCTTTCGCGTACGCCATGAACACTTTGACAGACGTAATCCCCTCCCGCTCTAACAACAAAGGCAACTCCACCTCTGTTTCAGGCGTTAAATCAGTAATCATTAAATGAAAGCCGTAGTCAATTACTGAATTCCCCTTTGCTTTTTCATGCCACTTCTCCACAGCATCGGCAAGTTTCTTTTCACTCGCTGATAAACAGAAATCTAAAATGGTCGTCGTCCCACCGAAGGCAGCGGCAATTGTACCCGACTTCCAATCATCATCAGTTACTGTGTTATTAAATGGCATATCCAAATGCGTATGCGGATCAATTCCACCAGGCATCACGTATTTGCCCGTAGCATCTACAATTTCCGCTCCTTCAGCTGATAAGTTTTTGCCGATTTGGACAATCTTGCCGTTTTCGATCAAGATATCTGCCTCATACAAATCTGAAGCTGTTGCGATGAGTCCGCCTGTAATTATTTTTTTCATACTATCCTCACCTTTCGATTAATGACTGTAAGTTTTTTTATATATGCTATTACACGAGTTCATTACGCCGATGTACCCCATACATCATTGATTCAGTGTGTATCTATCGCTCATGCTGAACTTCGTTTGCAGCGCCAACACGGTTTCCAGTAACACGTCTGCCCCCTTTGCACAGTCTTCAAATGCCGTTTCTTCTTCCTCGCAATGACTTTTCCCGCCGATGCTTGGCACAAAAATCATCGCAGAAGGGATGATACTCGCAATATACTGCGCATCGTGTCCCGCCCCGCTGAACATTCTATGGATGGAATAACCGAAGTGAGCGCACGATTTTTCCACTTCATTGCAAATACCTGCATCAAAGAATACTGTATCCCGCCCCCATAGCTTGACCGGTCGAACGCTACAACCGTTTTCCTCTGAGGCTACTCCTGCCAATACCTTCTCCACTCCACTCATCACCTCTGGAGATTGGTGACGTGAATCGATGGTAAACACTACCTTGTTTGGAATGACTGTATGGATATTAGGCGTCACATGCATACGACCAAACGTGAATACAAGATTTTCGTCGATTTTGCCTAACTGCTCGTGCAAAGACGAAATTAATCGGGATGCCACAATCATCGGGTCATTTCGCATCGACATTGGCGTCGTGCCAGCGTGATTTGATTCACCTGTTACGGTAATCTCATAGCACACCATGCCTAAAACACCTTCTACCACTCCAATATCACATTGCTTAGCAGCTAACACCGGTCCTTGTTCAATATGCAGCTCAATATAAGCAAAGGCTTCTGTTAAACGATTTTCTAGCTCACCTTCATAGCCACTCGCCTGTAATGCTTCTTGAAAAGTAATGCCGTTTTTATCGGTAGAACTCAGCATTTTTTCTCTACTGAACTTGGATGCAATAACACCAGAACTCATCATCGCCGGATCGAAGCGGGCACCTTCTTCATTCGTAAAATTCACAAGCATTAATGGAATCTCGAGCTCAATGTCGTTATCCTTTAATGTCCGTATAGCCTCTATGCCTGTTAAAATACCTAACACGCCATCAAACCTGCCGCCTTTTTCAACAGAATCCAAATGCGATCCGATTACGATTGGCGGACAATCTATTTTCCCCGGCAACGTCGCATAGATATTGCCCATATCATCCGTTTTGATATCCATGCCCAGCTCTTTACAAATTTCACTAAAGCAGTCCCTTGCCAAAATATCCTCTTTTGACAGGGACAGTCGGGTTACTCCCCCATTGGGAGTCGCACCGAACTGACTAAACTGTTCAACTAATGTCTGCAATCGACTCCGATTACATGCATACATATGCAAGTCCTCTCTTTCATAATTATTGAACTACCCAACACTTATAAAAACTATAAAACTAGTGTATTCGGAGCAAACTGATATAAGACTTAAAAAATATGGCCAAGCGCATATTTATGGGATGTTCTTTATATAATAAGGTGCCGTGAGTATAACGCTGTTTTTCTAAGGAAATTGATTAGTGGATTGATAGCATAGGATAAATGAAGGAGTGTTAAATTCAATGACGAACGTTACAAGTCAAAATTGGCAAGTAAAAGATGAGCAGTATGTATGGCATGCCATGAAGCCGTACAACCCGAATGCTACGTCAATTATTCAGAAATCTGAAGGCGCTTGGGTAACGGATATTGACGGGAAACGTTACTTGGATGCCATGTCCGGTTTATGGTGTGTGAACGTCGGCTACGGTCGGGAAGAACTCGCCAAGGCCGCTTATGAACAATTACTGGAAAATGCCTATACACCCCTGTCCGTCGGGCACGTCCCTGCCATCCAACTAAGCGAAAAGATCAGCGAATTATTGGGTGATGATTATGTAGTCTTTTACTCCAACAGCGGTTCAGAGGCGAATGAAGCCGCCTTCAAGATCGCACGTCAATACCATCAACAGAGAGGGAACACAAATCGTTCGAAATTCATCTCCCGCTATCGGGCCTACCACGGCAGCACGATGGGGGCGTTAGCGGCAACAGGGCAAGCCCAGCGCAAATATAAATACGAACCGTTAGCACCGAACTTCATTCATGTTGCACCGCCGGATGCATACCGTGAAAACGAAGATCATATTACAGAGCCGACTGCCCTGCCGTCTGTTCAGGCGATTGATAATGTCATGACGTGGGAAATGTCCGATACGATTGCAGGCGTTATTCTCGAGCCCATTATCACGGGCGGCGGTGTGATTATGCCGCATGAGGACTATTTACGCGGGGTAAAAGCTGTTTGTGAAAAGCATGGGGCCTTGCTCATTGTAGACGAAGTCATTTGCGGTTTCGGTCGTACAGGCAAAGCATTCGGCTTCCAGAACTATGGCATTCAACCGGATATTGTCACAATGGCAAAAGGATTAACAAGCGCATATATGCCGTTATCAGCAACAGCAGTGCGCCGAGAAATCTATGAAGCCTTTATCGGAAGCAAGGAGTATGACTTTTTCCGGCACGTCAATACATTCGGCGGCTCTCCAGCGGCGTGTGCGGTTGCCCTTAAAAATATCGAAATCATGGAAAGGGAAAGTTTATTCGCCCGCTCAGAAGAAATGGGCGCTATTCTCCATGCGGAACTGCAAGAACGCTTGAAGGACCATCCAAATGTCGGCAACATCCGCGGGAAAGGCTTACTGATCGGCATTGAGCTTGTAAGTGACAAAAACATCAAAGCACCGCTTGAAGTAACTGCTGTCAACAAAGTCATTTCTCTATGTAAAGAACAAGGGTTGATCATCGGGAAAAATGGTGTCACGGTTGCAGGTTTCAACAATGTTTTAACACTCGCTCCACCATTAATTATTTCGTTGGCAGAAAAGGATTTGATCGTTGAAAAACTCACACGTGCATTGCATGAACTGCTGCCGAAAGGGGGAAATGAATAAATGGTGACGAATACAGAGGTAAAAGAACTGGGGCACTTTATTAATGGTGAAATCGTAGCTGGTACAAGTGGTCACTTTTCAAATGTTTTCAATCCAAGTACAGGTGCAGTGATTGCACATGTCCCTCTTGCAACGAAAGAGGAAGTTCAAGATGCCATTGCAACTGCTCAAGCAGCCTTTCCAGCATGGCGTGCTCTATCAGTCGGCAAACGCATTGAGATTGTGATGAAGTTTCGTCAATTAATGACCGAACGTATGGGTGAGCTCATCGATATCATTTGTACCGAAAGCGGGAAAACGGTCGAGGATGCGAGGGGTGAAATTACACGTGGTCTGGAATCAGTAGATTTAGCCATCAATGCCCCCCACTTGTTAAAAGGCGAGTACTCCGTCAATGTCGGCGGGGATATTAATGCTTATTCTGCAAAAGTTCCACTTGGTGTCGTTGCAGCGATTTCCCCATTCAACTTTCCAGTGATGGTGCCACTTGCCATGACAAGTATGGCGGTCGCAGTCGGCAATTCCGTCATACTGAAGCCTTCCGAGCGTGTCCCCTGCTCCGCATTGTTTTTTTCGGAGCTGTGGAAAGAAGCGGGCTTGCCCGATGGTGTCTGGACAGTCATCAATGGCGATAAGGATGCGGTCAATGAACTATTGGAAAACCCGGCTATTGAAGCCATTTCGTTTGTCGGATCCACGCCAGTCGCCGAGTATATTTACAAAACCGGCTCAAAATACGGCAAGCGTGTTACGGCATTAGGCGGCGGTAAAAACAATATGATTGTCATGCCCGATGCAGATCTGGAACAGGCCGCAAACGCATTTTTAGGCGCGGCTTATGGGGCCGCTTCCCAACGCTGTATGGCCATTTCGACAATCATCCCCGTTGGCGAAGAAACAGCGAATAAGCTTGTAGACGTACTGGCTCGAAAAATTGCAAGGTTAAAAGTGGGACCATACACAGATGCGGATGTTGACTTCGGACCTGTTATTACAAAACAGTCAAAGGACGCAATCATCGATTTTATCGACCGGAGCCTGGAGGAAGGCGCTACGCTCGTATGCGATGGCCGCAACCCGGACATTGCTAAAAACTCGAACGGCTTTTATCTGGGCCCTACTCTACTCGACAACGTCAAACCCGGCATGGAAATTTATGAGCAAGAAGTATTTGGTCCTGCACGCAATGTCGTCCGGGTAGATTCTTTAGAGGAAGCAATCGACCTGATCAATGCGCATGAGCTCGGCAATGGTGTGACAATTTTCACGAATAACGGGGCGGCCGCCCGCAAATTCACAACAGAAATCGACGTCGGCATGGTCGGGGTAAACGTCCCCATCCCCATTCCTGTCGGTTATCATAACTTTGCCGGCTGGAAACGATCAAGATTCGGCGAGGGGCATATGTTTGGGCCCGACCAAGTCCGTTTCTTCACCAAAACCAAAATCATTTCAGAAAAGTGGTTTGAAGAAAACAGCAAATCTGCGTCAACCTTTGCTTTTCCGAGTAATGACGGCTGATGATGCCCTATAAACAGACCCATTAGGCCAGATGCCTAGGGTCTGTTTTTCTACCCTCATATAGCATCTTAATCTTACATATAGATTGTCATAAAGAATTAATGGACTTGCCTTCTACAGAAGAGTAAATTGGGAGCGAGAAGTCAAATTCCGATAATCGAAAGGGTAAGATTATGCCAATCATCAAACACGAAATTCACATTAATGCACCTATCCATATCTGTTTTGACCTTGCCAGAAATGTGGATGTCCATACGGAGACAACGGCAAAGACGAAGGAAAGAGCTATCGCCGGAGTGACGACTGGACTAATGGAAAACGGTGATACGGTCACTTGGGAAGCCGTCCATTTGGGAATTAAACAGAAATTGACTGCAAAGATTATCGCGATGGATCGACCTTATCATTTCACTGATGTCATGGTGAAAGGCGCATTCCATTCTTTTACGCACACACATGAATTCATTGAAAGCGATGCGGGAACGGTTATGAAAGATACCTTTTCATATAAATCCCCTTTTGGCTTTCTTGGGAAAATGGCAGATCGTTTATTTTTAGAACAATATATGAAAAACTTCATTGCCGATCGAGCCAATGAGTTGAAGAAGATTGCTGAAAGAAATCAGGGGCACATCAAAACGAGCAAACTAGACCATATTAAGACAGTAAATGCAAAATGATATGGGAGGTTTTCGTAATGAAACAAGGCGCACATAGCAATTTATATTCCAATCCGAAAACGCCGGGAAATCGGACAGAAGTAAAAGAGGAGATTTCGATGGAATTGGCTGAGCTTGGTAATCTTCAACCGAATCATGAGAAGATGACACCGAACCATCGGGAGACGGCAGAGAGGGATAAATACAAAGGTTGAGTAAAAAAAACCAAGCCGCTTGCGAATCGCAGCAAGCGGCTTGGTTTCTGTAACGTTTATGATCACTTGCCTGGTTTTATGATCACCCACTGGTGGTTATGATCACTCAACTGGGTTTATGATCACTCACCGGGGGTTATGATCGCTCACCAGGGGTTATGATCACTCACCGGGATTTATGATCACTCAACGAGGGTTATGATCACTCACCGTGGTTTATAGGCGCTTGTCGTAAAAAATCAAGCCGTTTTCATCCTGCATACATACACCATCAAAACGCTCTCCTCATGCAAGCCATTCTCATCCCAATCGCCATAGACTTGCACAATTTCAAAACCATTTGCCGCTACTAATCGTTCCATTTCTTTTGGGAATGAATAGCGGAGGGAAATGCCATCCTGCTCCTCCGCGATTAACGTATTATCCCGATAAATCCGGCGATGGGTCCGGCAATCCGAGATCTGTGTCAAATGATCATATATATCGCGATGATTTTCAATCACCTGATTGCCATTTTTATCGACATACTTTTCTACGTATTCATCAACAGCAGAAAGCCCCTTCAATACCGGATTTCGTGTATCGAAAATGAAAACTCCTCCATCCACTAAGTGCTCGTGGACAGATTGGAATAAAGCGTCTTGCGATTCATTCGTTAAAAAGTGCTGAAAGGAATTTCCCGTCATAAAAGCGAGCGAACTTTTCACCGGCAAGTTCAATTTCGTGCAATCTTGCTGCGCAAATTCAATTGTTACTTCCGCTTGTTCAGCTTTCCGTCGAGCCCTTTCCAACATCCCTTCATGCAGATCTATACCAATCATTCGGAATCCGCGTTGCGCCATCGGAATCGTCAATCTACCCGTGCCGCAAGCCAATTCAATTATTGTATAGTCCTGGCTCGCCCATTTTAAGATCAGGCTCAAGTCCTTCTGGTACTTGTCATATAAATGATCATACATATCAGGATCGGCATATTTTTCGAGGTTTCCTTCAAATATATTTTGGGTCATAAATTTCCTCCTAATAGATTGCTAACAAGCAATTGATTCTTGGCCGGATCATCCCGCACAACAATCAACTTATCCAAATAAGGTTGAAGGATCCCGTCCAGCTCTTCACGTTTCCCTTCAAACTGTTTCGTCCATTTATACATGTTCCGCAGCATTTGAAAATCCGGTCTATACGCACACTCTTCTACACCAATCACTTGCCTCACGTGCCTGCTCAAAATCCGGATTTTTCGTTTCCATAAAGGTGGATCCAGCCAAATGATGATGTCAGCCAAGTCCAAAAGGAGGTGATAAGACGGTCGGTATACCCCCTCTGCAATCCAGCTACCCTTTGCATCCATTTGGTGAATGACCTGCACTGGCTCTTCAGGCGTCCGCTTAATCCGCACGCCATCCACGTCATGGTAAACAACTGAATCTAACTCAAGAAAAGGCAAATCCATTTGCTTCGACAATTCCTTTGCGTAGGTCGTTTTCCCGCTTGCAACAATCCCCATGATGAAAATCTTCATTTCTCCTCAACCCCGTTTTCGGTTCTCATCCCATTCAATTGCTTCCTGTTCAATGTGAGCCGCTAATTCGGCCTTTCCATTTATGTATGATTCAATATCGTAAAGAAATTGCTGCGCTAGCTTCTCTTTCAAATTCCCATATTCCTTCGCCTTCTCGGGATGCGCTCGCAGGAAGTCACGAAATGCAAGATGGCGAAAGATTTCCTGCGAGCCATCCTCGTAAATATGGATGTGATGCGTCCGCTCATCTCCGCCTTTTTGAAAATAACGACGCCCCGCGATTCCATTCTCGCCCTTCGCTTCGTACCCAATTCCCGCCATCATTCCGTTATACTGATCGATTCGCGATATGTCCTTCACGACAGGCATAATGTCGATGATCGGTTTTGCGGACAATCCACGTACCGATGTGCTGCCAATATGGTGGATTTCAATAATTTCCGTGCCCAATATCTCCTGTAATACAGCCGCTTCTTTTTCGAACTCAAGACTCCACCTTTCGGAAAAAGGCATCACTTCCACTTTCCGCATAACACATCTCCGTTCATCTGCTTATTGTCCGTTTTTTCATGCCGTAGTTTCTTAGTTGAATAGCAATCATATTCATCCACGTATTGATTGGAATGAATATGAATAACACCGTAATCCCTAAACTGTCAAAAAAACCTCCTCGAACGTCTTTAAGAAAAGTCTGTGCATCAATTTTATATAGCATTAAAAATGCCGAACCCAACACGACTGCATTTAGTACGAAAGAAAAAACGACTAACCGTGCCCTACTCGATTTCCTAGGCATCAAAAGGCATAGATACGTTGAAGCTATAAAAGTGAATAACAAGATGATGATTACAATGGCATTTATAAAAATCCACCCACCTATCTATCGATTATCGCAAAAAGGCTAACAGATTGAATAATTGTTAGCCCCTCCATTGTCACGTACTTATTTTTCCGAAGAACGCATCAATTTCTTAATCAACCGAATTTGCCCCCGGTGATTCAATTCATCCTCAAACACATGAAACCTTTGAAGTAGAATTTCATATTTATTCATCCAATCACCCCATACCTATGAATTCTCTAAACGGAGGGCCAATTCCTTTATTTCAAATTGAAACTATTATGGATATTAAACCACTAATCTGAAAACGAGGGCGTGAATATTATGAGAAAAAACTTTTTATACTTTGCGATATCAGTCTTCTCTGTATTGTTGTTGGTTGGCTGTACTGATAAGCAAACCGAGGAAAATCATAACCAATCAGATAGTTATACGGAGGTCAGAGAAATCGCTTGGAATTTCGTCAAGGAGAAGGGCTGGGCTGAAACTGCAATTGAAAATTGGCAGAGTGCAGAGGTAACAAAAGTGGTTGTTGGTAAAAACTATGATTTATTAAATCAAACATATGAAGGAAAAGAAGCGCTATCTGTTTCCTTTAAAGATAAAGAGAATAGTGTTATCGGTACACCTTTAATACTAATTGACAGTGATACATATAAGGTTATTGGTTATATGCTTAGTGAGTAGATATTCAAATACTTTCATATAAAGGAGAAGAAGCCTTCAACGTCGAATGTATATTCCCATGGAGGGATGAACATGGGAAATGATTCACTATTGTTAAACAAAAAAAGCTGGGATGAGGTGGCGCCGCGGTTCTTCGGGCGGAATCCGTTGCCTGAGTACGGGCCGCTTGCGCCTCGGGAAGAGGATTTGAATTTACTAGGTGATGTGGATGGTTTGAAGGTGTTGGATATCGGTTGCGGCAGCGGACATTCCTTGCAATATATGGATTCTCGAGGTGCAGCGGAACTATGGGGAGTGGACCTTTCAAAGACACAAATTGAAACAGCGAAGGAGTTGCTAAAGGACAGCAAAGTGCCTGTTCATTTATTTGAGTCGCCAATGGAGGAAAACCCTGGGCTGCCTCTCGCATATTTTGATATCGTCTATTCCATTTATGCGTTAGGTTGGACGACCGATTTACGACAGACGCTCACGAATGTGCACAACTATTTGAAACCGGGCGGTATTTTCGTTTTCAGCTGGGAGCATCCATTGCACAGCCGTGCAACCTTGTTGGATAAAGTTCTTCATTTCAATAAATCTTATCAAGAAGAAGGTGCTTATGATCACGAAGCTTGGCATGCCCCTGCGATCATGCAGCAGTATAAAGTGAGTACATATATCAATATGTTGATTGAATGCGGGTTTGAAATTGAGAAGGTCATTGAGGATGTTTCATTGACGGAGGAAGACCGGGAAAGACATGCGAATAGGTGGTATTCGTATGAGAAAGCGAAGTTAATGCCTACCACTTTAATTATTAAGTGCGGAAAGTAAGGGTAGCCGCATTAACGTGTGGTTGACGCTGCATAGTTTTCAACAAATCGGCCAGATGGTTGTATAGCGCATTTAGAAATTTAAATTAGAAATAAGATAAGGGGGAAGAACATGCATAAAAAGAAATACTTCATATTGCTACCTCCAGCATTGATTATAGGATTTATTTTGTTGTATTACCTTCCAACAGAAGATAGAGCATATGTATTTCTAGCCCCTATTGCTTTTTGGATAATCTATTACAGCTGGATATTTGTCGAAAAGAGAAACACGAAAAGAAATATATCATGATTCGTGCCATAATCGAGCTCTTTAAAGGCATAAGATGATTCATTTATTGGATCAGTTTTGTAAATTTAGTAACGGAGTCATATGCAATGAAACCAGTTCATACAGTCATCCGTGTATTAACTAAGAGGAGGAGATTAAAATGAAACATAAGAATTGGATACTTTCGGGTTTCATCCTGCTTCCCATCACCTTGTTAATGGCTTATGATTTTTTTCCAGAGCTGAACGGATTCTTACAACTTTCAAAACCACTTCTCATTGGGCTAATTCTAATTTTCTTGTTTTCCGGATTCTTTATTAACCGTTTCCAAAAAGCTTCTCTGAAATCCGATTTGCTATGGCAAGTTATACTAACATCTTATTTATTGCTATTACTCATAGCGTATACCTTACTTGGCGGCGAATCACAGGTAGGAATATCACTGTCCAACCCTTTCCTATGGATTGTTCTATTGATTACATTTTTTGATATTGCAAAGCAGTATAAGAAGATGAAAACTGCTCAATCGAATTCTTAAATTCGTCATAAAATATTTTTTTCTAAATTTAATAGTACTAAACAATTTAGTCCGAAAACATCTTTGAGCTGCCATATTCATTCATGAAGCACAATGGATTCTATCTATGGGAGAGATTGAAATGCAAGATGAACTAACTGAAATAGCAAAAGCCGAGCTAGCGGAAAAATTAGGGTTAAGTAAAACGGAATCATTGAAAAACACTTTGTCTCAAGGCGATTTTGGCTTCAGCATTGACTTTTCTATACTCATTCCAATACTTATACTAGTAGCTCTTCTGTTTATTCGTCATAGAAGGAAGAGTAAATTGAAGAAGAATTAAAGATAACTGGCGCATATCCATACATGGATTTGCGCCTATTTTTATTAAGGATAGCTGTTAGTAATGTGGGCAAAATAAGACTTACATCTTTAAGGAGGGATGGACGTGAGAATACGGATTTTATTACTACTCACTCTTATCTGTTTTCATTTTTCGTCAATCGCAAGTGCAGATGCCCCATTAACAGCTGCATTTATCCGTGATTATCAGTTATGGATCAAAAAGGACGGGCAAGAAATACAACTTACAACGGACCGTTATGTATATGGTCCTAAGTGGTCCTATGACGGTCGCTTCATCGGCTATATTGATGGCGATGAAAAGGGAGAGAAATCGGATTTATTCATTTACGACATGACGGAAAAGGAAAGTTACCAGCACTATGTTAATTCCGTCACGTCGGACTTTAAATGGGCTCCGGATAAAAATCAGATTGCTTACACGGATCATGGTCTATTAAATGTGACAAAAATGAAGAATGGCCGACCGTATGGATTTGAAAATGTTTCGTTAGGCGTTAGTGGCTTTGAATGGTTTCCGAACGGTTTAGAATTTATAGTCTCCTCATCGTCCAACTTACTCCCAACTGGATGGAGTCCTATCCCACTTTTCAGAATTCCAGTAGATGCAAATCTTGATAAAGATAAAATGAAGCCTTTTTATACGATTCAAACGGAAATACCTGACTTATTTGGAGTTGATGCTGATTATTTCAAGTGGAGTTCTGACCGGAAATGGGTTAGTTTTTTAGTGATTCCAACCGCCTCTTGGTCCATGGACAGCAATACATTAAGTGTTTTATCATCACAAGGAAAACACTTTCAAGCAGTGGGAAAAATGTTAGGTTATAAAGACTGGTTTAAGTAGGCTCCTTCTGCCAATGAATTGGCTTATATATCTGGCGAGGGAAGATTTTTTGTTGAAAACAAGAAAATGACGATTGCCGAAATCCCAATACTTAAAGAACAAAAAGAATATACACCTAAAGGATTTGTTGACCTTGATTTGGAATGGTATTCCAAAGACTTGGTGATTGTGGCGCGTGCGTTAGAGAACTTGGAGTGGAAAGAAGGACCTGTCCCGACTATGTTCACATCACTTTATTCCATAAACATAAGGACCGGAGACCAAGAACAAATCACATTTCCAGGGAAGAATGAAATTGACGAAAACCCTCAAGTTGTCGGACCTTACCTTACTTGGTTGCGGAAGAAGGTTGGGCAAGCCACGGGTGATGTATGGGTGAAAAAAACGTTGAATGGACAAGAGCAGATATGGCTTGAAAATGTGAATTATGCTCCAACGTTTTTTATTCCACAGGAAAAACCTTAACGTTCAGCTTTTAATAAATTGTACATTCGTTTTCCCCTTGAATTTCTTTCACAGAATCAGCTATGCACGCTAGCGAGTCAGACGTAACTATGTCAGATACCTCTTCATGGATGCCCAGCAAGTATTGCAAGTTGGTTTTTTAAAAAACATAAAAATGAAAGTTAAAGGACTTAAAGTGGATGCCTTTGCCGCCATATTGATGCACATCACATACTCTTTGCCGTCGAAATTCATTTTATTATGAAATTCATTTTATAGCGTTTATCTTCTAAAAACCTTCCCAATTGATGTGTGAATGAAATCGGTGACGCCATTTCGGGTAACTGCATCTTGCATTGAAAATGGTTTTAAAATTCTGCAACTGCCGATTTATATCCGACTTCTTTATAGCCTTCTTCGAAAGAAGGTGTTGAATTTGTCCAACGGAATGGATTCCTTTATTCGAAAGAAAATTAATAATAACAGGTATCAAGAGATAATTTTTTTATCATTGCATAATTCCCTCCTCTATTCAGATTAGGGTTGCTAATAGGAAGAAAAATATACAATTAAAAAAGCATCCTAAATTGGATGTATTTCCTGTTGAAGCAGCCAATTCACCGCGTCTAACAAGTTTTCAGCAATATAGTCTGGCTCTATGTCATCCCATGTTTTCCGATATTGGGTTAAAGAACCTTCACCCCACCCAGTTAAAACTAGAATTTTCTTCGCGCCGACTGCGTGCGCGGCTAACATATCTGTTGACCCGACATCGCCGATAAAAGCCGTTTTCGAAAGGTCTAATACATGCTTCTCCGCGGCTTTCCGAAGTAGACCGGGACTTGGTTTACGGCATTCGCATCCTTCCGATGAGCCGTGAGGACATATGAATGCATCATCAAAACCAAACGACATGAATTCATCAAGGAAATCTTCAACGCGCGCCTCTCCTTTGCTGATCCTGTGTTGGTTTGTACAGGCGAAGGTCTTGATGTCACGTTCCTTCAATAACTTTAGAGCTTCTTCGGTGAAAGAATAGGGAGTAAACTCTCTTGGGTGAATGAAGTGTCCGGTTCCACCTATTGTTCCATCTCGGTCAATAAAAACTGCTTGCAGCTTTTCCACTTGGCACATCCTTTTTCCCAATTGCACGGCTTATTCTATTACCTCAATGAAAGAATCAGGATCATTCATCATCAATTTAATATAGTTATTATTCCATTTTGCTATATAATGCTTATCACCGATTGTAAAGGAATTTTCGGAATTGGCTTGGAAGTCTTCTGACAGCTCATAGATGGATATCTTGAATACAATCTTATCTTGAATGAAAAAATCGATATCATAAGCCTTCTTCCCCAAGTTAGCTTTATACAGTTTTTTTTCATGACGGCTGCCTATAAGTACGAGCGGATAGAGGTTATCCTTGAACTCTTCCAACATTTCTTTATCATTGTCATTGATTTCAACTGCCCAGTCATCTTCTATAATTATGTGGATTTTGTCGACACGAGAATAGTCATCCAGTACAGCACCTAACTTTTCAAGCCCATGATCTCTCGTAAGTTGGAAGATAGCCAAGAGAAATACAACGACGAAGCCGATTGTCGAGGTTGGTTGTCTTTTTATTCATCACTGCTACCAATCGTCTGTCCATAAGGAACAGTCATCATCTCAACTTCAAGCTGCCTGCCATCCCTCATTACGGTAAGTATAATCTTTTTGTTAGGTTCTGTTTCTGAAACGATGGTTTCCAGAACGTCATAAGAGGCAGTTTTGATTCTGTTGACATGAGTGATAACATCTCCAACTTCAACTAACCCGACTGCAGGAGTATTCGGTTGGGTTTTGACCACTTTCGCGCCAGGAATGCCGCTTGGATTCGTCCGATGTAAAACGCCAATCCAGCTTCTCCAAAAGCGCGAGCGCAAATCTTCATTCCCTTCATAGACACTTTTCAAATTTCTCATGAACTGATATGTGCCAAACGCCATATTATCCGCTTGCATCATTTCAAAATCGCCAGACCACATCCCCGTATATTCAATCGACACTACAGATCCGCCATCTTGCGGTGTAATCGTCCAAATGGTCAGCTCCTTGTCTTCCCCTTCAATGACTAGCTTCCGATTTTCCTCAAGTTCGACAATCTTGCCGACATAGCTGACCCCCCAGCCATAATCGAGACTAACTGTTCCCCCAATACGGATATCAAGTCCACAATGCCTAGTTTCCCAGCGATTCCGTTCTTGAGGAATCGTCAGCGCCTTCCATACCTTCTCAGGAGAGGCCTTTACAATAATCTCCCTTTTCACTGAATCAATGACTTTCTCCATCGCTTTCTCCCTCCAAATACGTTTTTAACTTCATCAATTTATTGTCCAATACGCTTCCGATTTCCTGTTGAAGCTTTTCATACTGATCCTTGAAATTGTTCCTTTTTAAACGGTAAACACGGTACCTCCCCTCTTTCCTCTTCGCCACCAAATCCTCTTCGACTAAAATCGCAAGGTGTTTCTTCATGGCAGGCTGAGAAATGGTAAACCGATCAACCAATTCGGACTGCGTATATTCATGCAACGACAATAATGTTAGTATTTTTCTTCGTGTGGGATCTACAATTGCCCGATACATATCCGTCATGTTTAAGCCTCCAACTCATATAACCATTTGGTTATAAATGAAGCATAGCAAAATGAACAACTAATCGTCATTAATAATCAGACTATTTATTAAAAACCCCTTCTAACGGCTTCCACGGATAGATGGTCGCTTCAAATTTCTCAGCAATCACCGCGGGATCATTATCAGCAAAGTGCTGCGCCTCTTCAGTGCTATCCACTTCAAGGATAATCATTCCGCCTGTATGATCCGTGAACGGTCCGCCTGCAATCAAAATCCCTTTCGCAACCGCTTCCCTCACGTACTCCCGATGCGGAACAAGCCCTTGCTCCCAAAACGGCTTCCCGGCTTGCCACGCTTTACCTGTCGTGAAATGAATGACGAATTTCATAACAAATCCCCCTCCCTTTGTTACTATTCTATTTCGACAACAATTTGGATAGTACCTCCCGTGCAAAGTGGTAAAGAGAAGAATGCGGCATATTTTGTATCCGTTCTACTGTGGATCTTGCAGGTTCCTTGGCCTTTTTTATTCCCCAAATGATAGTGGCTAAGCGCTTCATAGCTATTCGATATAGCTCGCAGCGCGGCATCAATTGGGGTTAGTCGGAAGGTTCAGGAAGGATGATCGGCGGATCTGCGGGGTGTTGAGAAAGTTTCAGGGGATGTTGAGGATGTCGCTGTTGCGGGGGAATGATAAGTTTTTGTGCAGGAATGGATTATTACCGGTTCGATTGTTTGCGCGAGTTCGAACCAGTTTTGCTCATCTCCTGACTAAAGGACCAGTCAATCTACAATAAACATGCACACAGCCACCCCCGCTGTGTGCATCACCTTTCAATCTATCAACTATAAACAGGCTTATCCTGTAAGCGCAGCTTGAAATCCAACTGGGCTGTGTAGTAATCCGCCGCCAGTCCCTTGGCGGTTCCTTCATGCTTCTCCAACTTTGTGATAAGCGTGCCCCGCACGCCATTTGCGACATCGTTGTCCAAGTATTGATTCCCTTCGAAGAACACTTGGGAGATGAGCGGGTCGCCGTTTTGCGGCTTGAATAGGAAATGGAGATGGGCCGGGCGGAATGGATGGGAGTCGATCCACGTCAGGAATTTGCCAGTCGGGCCGCCAGTTGGAATCGAATAGTCGCCCGGTACGACCGTCTGCACTTCGAACTTTCCGTTCTCGTCTGTGAATAGCACCGCGCGCAAGTTTTCTGCCGGGATTCCTTCTGCAAATCCAGAGTACTCCCCATTCGAATCTGCCTGCCAAACGTCCACTTTCGTATTCGCTAGCGGGTTGCCGTCTACGTCTGTGACCGTGCCGCTAAAGAAAAACACGTCGCCCTTCTCATCATCGCGCATCGGCATGACGCCCGGATTTTCGATTTCAGTCGCGTTTTCAAGATAAAACGGTCCGAGGATTGTCGGCTCTGTCCCCTCCACATTTTTATACATTTCCTGAAGGGCGTGCGTTTCGAAGAACACGTCCATGAAAAGTGGAATTTCACCAGTACGTCCAAGTTCGTCCGCCCAATTAACGAGCGCCTGGTAGTCGTTATGATCGAGCTCATGCTCCCGAATTAATTCCTTGAACTTAACGACCATTCCATTGTAAACATCCACCACTTTTTGATTCATCTCTTCATCCTTTCACTATGTGTTTTATTAGTATTCCCTTGCGTAATGGAAGATCTTTTCTACGTCCATCTCCATGCCATAGCCAGGGCCGCTCGGGACTTTCAACTGAAAATCTTCGTACATAATCGCATTCGTCGTAACCGTATCTGTGAATAAAAGCGGGCCGAACAGCTCCGTTCCATACTTCATTTCAGGGATTGTCGAATAGAGATGCGCGGAAATGGCTGTGCCGAGCGACGATTCGATCATCGTTCCGCCGTAAAGCGAAATTCCTGCCGCTTCCGCAATGGCCGCCACCTTTTTCGTCGCGGTAAGGCCTCCCACGTTTGCGGGCTTGATGGAAAACACATTCCCCGCACGATGCTTCGCCACTTGGTACACCTCTTCCAACGAACTTAGCGACTCATCCGCCATGATCGGCACCTTGAACCTTTTCGTCAAGCGTGCCATCCCTTCTTTATTCCAAGCGGGCAATGGCTGTTCAATCAAATCGATGCCGCCATCCTCCAGCGCTTCGATGCAATACATCGCTGTCGTCTCGTCCCACGCTTGATTGACATCGACCCGGACACTCGCCGCATCACCGACAGCTTCCTTTATCTTCAACACATGGGCGACATTCCGTTGCGGATCGCCCATGCCGATTTTCAACTTGAAAATGTTATGCCGTTTCGCATGCAAACTTTCCTTCGCCTCTTCAATATCCCTTCGCGTTTCCCCGCTCGCAAGTGTCCATGCGACGGGCAAAGACGCGTGAATCTGCCCACCGAACAATTCATGGACAGGGATTCCCTTTTCCTTCGCCGCAAGCTCGACGACCGCCGCTTCAACCGCTGCCTTCGCAAACGTGTTGCCGACGACATGCTGATTGACGGTATGCGAAATCGCATCGAAATGGGCTGCTTTACGCCCGATGACGAGAGGCTTTATATACTTTTCAATATTCATTTTGATTGCTTCCGGCGTTTCCGCACAATACGAAGCGCCGCCTATCGTCGCGACCTCTCCCCAGCCTTCCAGCCCGCCAGCCCCCGTCACCCGGACGAGGATGATCGTCTGCATGACAATCGTATGCATCGCAAGCTGATGCGGCCGGATCGTCGGAAGGTCGACAATGAGGACATCGAGCGTCTGGATGTTCATGACTCGAACCCTCCCTCAGAGAAACGCGCTTCCGTACTTTCCCGAACTTGCTCGAGTGTGGCGCCCGGCATGAGTTCCGTGAGTACTAGCTGTTCATTCACGACGGTAAACACAGCCAACTCCGTAATGATCATATCGACGCTGCGGGTTGATGTGAGCGGGAATGTGCATGTCTTCATCAGTTTGCTATTGCCGTCTTTCGTCAAATGGGAAGTCGTCACGATCACTTTCTTGGCCCCCACAAGCAAGTCCATCGCGCCGCCGACTCCGATAATGCTCTTCCCCGGGATGGCCCAGTTGGCGATGCGGCCGGTTTCATCGACTTGCAGGGCGCCGAGGATCGCAACATCGACATGCCCGCCGCGGATCATCCCGAACGATTCCGCACTGCTGAAAAACGAAGCACCTACCCGTTCGCCGACCGGCAGCTTGCCTGCGTTCACTAAGTTCGGATCCTCTTCCTCCACTTCAGTCACGCCTAACAAACCGTTTTCCGTATGAAAGTGGATGAGTTCATCTTCAACGTACTTCGCGACGAGTGTTGGAATACCAATGCCCAAGTTCACGACAGAAGAGCCTTTCAGTTCACTGGCAGCACGCCTCGCAATCAACTCTTGCACACCGTTTTCGATGGATGACACCTTCCTTCGTCAGGATTTTCTTCGCAACGATAAGCCTGTCGACGAATAGATGGGGTGTGACGATTTCTTCCGCAGACAGCTCTCCGGCTGCCACAATTTCATCCACCTCGGCAATGACGAGATCCGCTGCGGTCGCCATGACCGGGTTGAAATTCCGGGCGGTCTTGTAATAGATGAGATTGCCTAGCGTGTCCGCCTTATGCGCGCGGATAATCGCGACATCCGCTTTCAATGCCTGTTCGAAAACATACGGCTCCCCGTTGATTTCCCTTATTTCTTTCCCCTGCGCGAGCTCCGTTCCGACTCCGGTCTTCGTATAGAAACCGCCGATTCCCGCGCCACCCGCACGCATCGCTTCCGCCAACGTCCCTTGGGGCAGAAGCTGCAGATCGATTTCCCCGCGCTGAAACGCTTCTCCAACTTCCCGGTTGCTCGTAAAATAGGACCCGATCGCTTTTCGGATCTTCCTTTGACGGAGCAGCACGCCAAGTCCTTCGCCCGCTTCACCGAGATTATTGCTGATGATTGTCAGCCCATCGACGTCTTTCCCCGTTAGACCTTCAATCAATGTAAGCGGCGCACCGATGAGACCGAATCCCCCAACCATGATCGTCATCCCGCTTTTAATTGCAGAAAGGGCATTTTCGACCTTTTCATAGACGATGGCCATGTCAATGACCCCCTTCGTGCAGGGAGTCGCTCGCCTCGAACCACGCCGGAATTCCCGCGGTCAATAAGCAGATGAGACCGACTTCCGCCAACTCGCCTTCGGTCGCTTCATTCTCTCGGGCTTTCTCCATCCATTTCCCCGCTTCCATTCCTTGGAGGCAAGTACTATGGATGCCGACCATCAGCAAAGATTTCATCTTCGCACTGACAACTCCGCTTACCAATAGCAAGTCGTCCTGCAGTTCCTCCGGCGCCTTCAAAATGTTTGATACAAACCATGCATCCTCTTCCTCTAAGATCGAGAGAAAATAACTTAACACATGCTCGTTACATACTCCGTAAGGCATCTGTCCCTCCGGCAACCCTTTTAAAGAAAGTGCATACTTCACGGATTGAATGCCAGTTTGCATCGCCATCAGCCCGCCATATCGGTACGCAACAAGCAAGTACTCGATCAGCTCCGGAATTGTGGCGCCCCCATCAATTGCGCCTTTCGTATGGTAGACCATGCTACGCTCGTAGCATCTTGCTGCATTGATTCCGACGAGAAGGAGATCCTTTTCCTTGCTGGATAAAAGCCCTTCCCCCATAATGGCGCTGCGCAAGCTTGTGTAATGACTAAGTGCATCCGGCCGATAGGCATGCATTTTCCCCACCCAACCCGGAACAGCGCCATACACTTCCTTGAAATAGTCCAACCCATTACTCATCCAAGATCACCTCATCCAAGTACTTCCGGATTTCGTCCAAAATATCTTCCTGTTTCTCGAAGACCATCGTGTAATGATTGCTATCCGAATTGAACGTCGTCAGTTTCGATGTATGTTTTTTCGTCTCTTCGTAATCTGCATCCGTGAAGAATGGAGAAAACTGTCCGATTCCACCATCCGCTTGAATGAGTAAAGTCTTACAATTTATTTTCCCCATCACTTCAATTGGATTAAAAAAGTCAAAGCTGGCAAAGTCGTCTTCGATATTTTCATTCGCAGACTTGTGCATCCATCCGTTGCCCGTCCCATGGATTTCGTACTCCACAATTTCCTGGACGGCGTCGGTCCATTTAATGCCAAGCCGTTTGTAAAGCTGCCGTAGCTCCTCGATATATGCCCGCTTCGATTCATACGTCTTGCGGAGCCTCCCGAGCGACGGTTTGACAATATCATGCTGGCGACCCGACATCCGCGCGGCTCCGTCCAGCAAGATGAGTCCTTTCACCGACGGCAATTCGCTTGCTACAATTGCGGAAATGAAGGCACCCATTGAATGGCCCAGCAATATCGGGTCTTTTATTCCCATTACAGCTATCAGTTCTTTAATGTCCGTGGCATGAGAGAAGATGGAGGCGACATCCATCCCCGAACTGTCGCCCCTTCCCCGTAAATCGCAGGTGATGACCCGATAGTCGCTCTGCAAGCTTTGTGCATAATGAAGCATATTCTTATGAGTACCTGTCAGGCCATGGAGCGCGATGATCGTTCCCTTTTCCCCGGGATAATCGACGATTTGCAAATAACGGCCTTCCAGTTCCACTTTGTATATTCGTTTTGTCATTCTTTAAAATAGCTCACATCGTCCGGGTTGATCCACGTATCATTCGTCCAACCGTTCAAGTCGTAGTCATTCAAGCACTCCTCGGCGAACTTTTCGAACTGGTCGGCTTGCCCGCTCATATTGGCGACGACCAAATTTTCGAGCCGGATGTTTTCGTGGTTGCCGGAATAATTGCGCTCATATAGTTCGTGTCTGCCGCCATATTCCGTCCCGATGGCATCCCATAGCAGTTTGATGAGCTTGATCTTTTCTTCTGCCCCTACGCCGTATGAACCGCGATATAGTTTATCCAACAGCGGACGCAGTTCAGGATTTTGGAAGTCCCTTGAGCTGGACGGCTGTGCAATCAGGCTACCCGCGACGACATTCTCGATAATTTCTTTCACTCTCGGCCACCCTTCGGACATGAACATCCTGTAGGCGAGCCCGTAATTCAAATTCGGAAGCTTCGTCCCATTCCGTCCTTCATCCGGGTTCAACGCCATCGCGTCGCTTAGTGCCCAGAACATGTTCTTCCAGGCAAGCACCTCGCCGACATTCACTTGGACGCCTCGGAATTGGTCTGAACCGTTCATCTTGACCGCTTTTAGCAATAAACCCGAAACGAAGTCAAGCTTGACCGCGAGCCTCGTTACACCGTGGAAAGTGAATCTATGCAGGAAGCCGCTGTCCGCGAAAAAGCTGTTCGCTTTCTCCACGTCTTTGTAGATGATGATGTTCTCCCAAGGGATGAGCGCGTTGTCGAAAATGAGGACCGAGTCGTTTTCATCGAACCGGCTGCTCAATGGGTAGTCGAACGGACTTCCCATGACGGCGGCATTCATTTCATACGATGCACGGCTGACAAGCTTCACGCCAGGCGTATCCATCGCCGCAACGAAAACGAGTGCGAACTCCTCTTTCGTAATCGGCGCAGCGCCGTAATGGGCGACGAAATTATAGTTCGTCAACGCAGAGCCGGTCGCGACCATCTTCGCCCCGCTGACGATGACCCCTTGCTCCGTCTCCCCGACAGCCCGGACAAAAATGTCGGCAACCGCATCGAGCGGCTTATGCCTGTCCACCGGCGGATTGATGATCGCATGGTTAAAGAACCAATTCCGCTCCTGCGCCTCTTTGTACCACCGGCGCGCATTGTCCGCGTACTTCCCGTAGTAATCAGGGTCCGCCCCGAGTGTTGCGAGGAATGCCGCCTTGTAATCCGGCGACCTTCCCATTTGGCCGTACGTCAGTCGTGCCCATTGCGCAATTGCATCCCGCGACTCCAGCAAGTCCTGCGCACTCTTGTCCACGCGGAAATACTTCTGCGTGAAGCCGCCATTCCCCGTATCCGTCTCGACTGTCAGAACTTCCTTCGTCTTCTCGTCATGCAACGCATCATACAGCCGGGCGATCGACCTCGCCGCATTCCGGAAAGCCGGATGCGTCGTCACATCCTTCACCTTCTCGCCATGCAGCCAAATTTCCCGCCCATCCTTTAAGCTTTCTAAATACTCTTTGCCCGTTAAAGGCAATACCGTTTTCTTCTCCTGTTCAACTGGCATGAATTCACTCCTCCTTGTCCCATTACACCTATACGTATGCCTGTCTCACAGGAAAAATGCCGATTGGAATTAAAAATGGCCGGCTTTCCGACGGAATTATCCACCGGAAAACCAGCCATTAGCGTTATTGTGGTGCCACTTTTGCAAACTTACCGCCATAGAAGGCGAGAGGATTCCCATCTTCATAAGTAAACCGAACCACTTTCCCGACAAACAGGACATGGTCGCCGCCATCATACTCCGCCCACGGTTCGCACTCCAAATATGCGAGCGAACCTTTAATCCGCGTGCCCTCCCATTCGAACGGTGCGGGATCTTGAGGCCTGCCGGCAAAATGCATCGCCGTATCCTGCTGGCTCTCTCGTAAAATATTGACCGTGAAATGATTATCCTTCATATAGGGTAACGCTTTCGTCCTGCGATCCACCGACACAAGCACAAGCGGCGGATCCAGCGAGACCGATGTGAAGGAATTCGCCGTCAACCCATGCTTCCCTTGCTCATGCGCACACGTCACGACCGTCACACCCGTCGCAAACCGCCCGTAGCAATTGCGCAGCTCCCGAACATCCATCGATGATTCACTCATTCATTCATCTCCTTTCAAGTACTTTTTATATCAGTTTATTAAATTGGACAACTATATAAACAGTTTACTATATGCATCGTGAAGGGCGGCATATGCCGTGGATTGTGTAATCACCGATTTGAGCTAGTTTATCACCGATTCTCGGAGGGTTATCACCGATTCTCGGGGGGTTATCACCGATTCTTTTAGGTTTACCACCGATTCGGACGAGTTTACCACCGTTACTCAGCACGTTACCACCGATTCGACCATTTCCCCATGCAAAAACGCTGATTCCCCGAAAGGAATCAGCGCTATCCATTAAACTAATATCATCCAAAGAACCATCGTAACAACGATTGTCGTCACACCTTGCAGCAAAGTCGCCATCGTCTGCGCCTTATACGCATCCGTCACTTTCATGCCGCTGAACTCCGTGACGACCCAGAAGAAGCTGTCGTTCACGTGGCTCACCGTCATTGCGCCCGCACCGACTGCCATAACTACGAGGGCGAGTGGAATTGCTCCCTCGACTCCCATCGCAGGCAGCAACGGAGCAACCAATGTGGAAGTGATGACCAAGGCGGCAGTAGACGAACCTTGTGCCGTTTTCAACGCTGCTGCGATGAAGAATGGAACGAGAAGGAAGAATGCGCCGCCAGCTAATGCCTCAAAATTCATTTCGCCGATCAATTCAGCGACACCCGAATTCGAGATGACTCTTCCGAACGCACCGCCCGCTCCTGTGATGAGCAAAATCGGAGCCGCTTCCTTTAATCCTTCACCAATCCACTTCGTCAATGTCTCTTCATTCCATTTCGGCAGCAATAAGAACGCCGCCAAGACACCGAATAACAGTGCTACTGAAGGCGCCCCTAGAAATTGAAGAAAGTTGTTAAATCCGCCCTCTGCCATTGTCAACTTCGCAACCGAACCGACACCGATCAGGACGATCGGCAAAACGATTGGCAAGAATGCTTTGAACGTCGACGGCATTTGCCCGAACGACTTTACGATTTCATCATAATCAAGGCCATTATCCTCAACATCTTCAGGCACGGAAATTTTCGTTCCGACCCTCACTGCCCATAAATAGCCGACAACCACTGCAGGAATCGCAACGATAAGGCCGATCAAGATAATTGTTCCTAAGAAGTTTTCCGCACCGATATTCCCTGCCGCAGCAATCGGTCCTGGCGTCGGCGGCACCAATGTATGAGTGGCGTATAAACCAGTCGCAAGCGCAACAGACATCGATGCAATCGCAACTTTCGCCCGCTTCGCCAACGCTTTCTTCAAGCTCGATAAAATAATGAATCCTGAATCACAAAATACTGGAATCGATACGATATACCCGATAATGGACATCGCCAATTGCGGACGTTTTTCCCCGATCAGGCGCAATACAACTTCCGCCATCCGGTACGCAGCTCCCGATTTCTCCAGTATGACACCGATGATCGTACCCGCCACAATGACGAGCCCGATTCCTTTCATTAATCCTCCGAAGCCTTCGTTCACATTATCAACGACTGTCAACAACGGCATGCCGGACGTGATACCGACGAAAAACGCACCTGCTAATAATGACAAAAACGGATGGACCTTAAACACCGCCGTCAATACAACGATGAGGATAACACTCAACACAATCATTGCAAATAACATTCCCTACACTCCTTTTTCTGTAATGGATTCCATTACCTTTTTCGTCTTTTTGCGCAAATGATCAAAAGCATTTGCAATCGCATCCTCCACGGACACATATTCATCCATAATCGCGTGGACTTCCGTAAACAGCGGTATCAGTACATCACGGCTTTCTTCATCCACAGCCCCTGAAATGAGAATGACAGGCTTCCCTTCCCGATGCGCCGTCTTTGCAATGCCGAATGGCGTTTTACCGGAAAGCGTCTGCAGATCCGTTTTCCCTTCGCCAGTGATGATCAAATCGGCATCTTTCGCGTGTCGTTCAAAACCGATCGCTTCCAGCACGACATCGATCCCCTGCCTCATTTCGCAATTGAAGAACGCTTGGAACGCGCCTCCCGCTCCTCCGGCGGCACCTGCGCCTTCCTTTGAATGAAGGGCAATTCCCGTTTCTCTTTCAATCGCGTCGGCGAATTTGTGCAAATTCCGGTCAAGACTGTCCACGTCAGCTGGAGTCGCCCCCTTCTGCGGTCCAAAAATAGCCGATGCACCCTCGCTGCCGACAAACGGATTTTTCACATCACTCGCAATCAAGAATTCACTTTTCGAAATGCGAGCATCCCAATTCCCACTGTCTATCGAGTAAATATGCTCGAGTCCGCCTCCCCCTTTCGGCAGTTCAACCCCTTCTTTATTCAACAAACGCATGCCAAGCGCTTGGAGGATTCCAGCTCCTCCGTCATTCGTCGCGCTTCCTCCGAGGCCGATGATGAATTTCCGATAACCGTTATCCAATGCATGGACAATCAATTCACCAGTCCCATAAGAAGATGCCACAAGTGGATTTTTTTCGTATCCCATTAGCCTCATAAGTCCTGAAGCCTCAGCAATTTCGATGGCGCACGTCTCTCCGTCGCCCAGAATGCCATATGTCGCTTCAATCGGTCTGCCAAGCGGGTCTTCCACGCTCAAAGACACGTACTCTCCTTTTGTCGCGTCGACCAAACTTCTCATCGTTCCTTCGCCGCCGTCCGCCGCAGGCAGCAGGACCGTCTGGATGCCCGGATCGACGTCACGTATACCTGCAGCCATTGCCTCGGCCGCTTCGATCGCTGTCAAACTTCCTTTAAATGAATCAGGTGCCAAAATCACCTTCATAGGAAGCACCTCCTTCAAATTAATAAAACGCTTTCATTTAATTATATGTTTTGAAAACCAAAATACATTATACTTGATGTATAATTTTTATGAATGAATAAAGGTTCTTTTTATACATGGGGGTGATTTCTTGATTACAAAGAAACTGGCAGAGGAAATCGTCGAACAGACGATGTTCAGGTTGGACAGGAATTTGAATGTAATGGATACGAATGGAATGATTTTGGCTTCCGGGGAAAAAGAACGCATTGATCGCATCCATGAAGGCGCAGCGCATGTCGCTAAAACGAGACGACCGCTTTGGATTGATGATGGGAATACATCGGATTGGCAAGGTGCAAAGCCTGGCGTGAACATGCCCATCTATTATAAGGACCGATTGATCGGCGTCATCGGCATTACCGGCAATCCTGAAGAATTAAAAGATATTGCAACGCTCGTACAATTGACGACCGAGATGATGGTCCATCAAGCACTCATTACGTCGGAGGATGAATGGAAACGGAAAATCAAGGAACTCGTTTTTGAAGAGCTGGTCGACAGCCGCCCTCTTTCACCGATTGTCATCGACCGGCTTGTCTTATTGGAATTCAACATGACCGGACCTTATGTGACGCTATTAGTGCAAACTAATAATTTGCCTGCATCTCCTCAGCGATTAATTGAAACGATGGAAGAGCAGTTCGAGAGAAACACAGCTCTAATCGGACACTCCCAGTTGAATGAGTTGTTCATCGTTCTATCCGACGTGAACATGTCCGTGCTTGAGTTAAAGCTGCAGAAAATCCTTGCTTTATTTCAAAAGGATTCCTCCGTCGAAATCGGCGTCGGGTTGCCTGTCAAAAACTTGGAAGGCATCTCCCATTCGTATGAAACAGCAAAGTACGCAATCCAGTACGGGCATTCGAATGAGCAAATCCATTACTACTATGATGACATTGAACTGATCGCCCTCTTGACTAGCAGCCCAACCCAATTGAAAGAACGCTTTGCAAGGCGGATCCTTGCCGGATTGAATGAGCAGCTCATTGAAACGTTGGAAGCATTTTTCGAACACGACCAAGTAGTCGGCGAAACAGCTGCTGCACTCGCTATCCATCGCCATACATTGACGTATCGATTGCGAAAAGTGAAAGAACTGACGGCATTAGATCCAACCCGATTTCGCGATGCGGTTCTATTTCATATGGCGCTGCTAGTGGGGAGTGAGTGAAAGGGTTTTTTCAAGGTTATCACCGCTCAATAAGGGTTTATCACCGTTCATGCTGACTTTATCACCGCTCAACCCATGTTTATCACCGCTTGGGCCGACTTTATCACCACTCGGTCATTATTTGCAACTGCAGTCCGACGTTTGATCGACTCTGCAGGGTTTACCACCGACTCGGATGAATTTATCACCGTTTGACTACAATTAACCTTTAAAAGGAAAAGCAATGCCCGATAATCGGTGCATTGCTTAAATCAAAACATTCATCATTACCGCTTCCGTTAATCAAAATATCCCGTCATCCATCGGAATGTGAAAATGGCAGCTATTACGACGGCAGGCCGACCGAGACTTTTAGTTGAAATCTTTTCTTCCTTCTTTCCCCGCGCGATCAATAGACCAATAACCAACAAAGCCGCTGGTAACAATGTAACAATAACAATGGGTGTAACTAGGAAGACAAAAGAGGATGGTACGTCCCCATTTTGATCAAATGTAATCGTCACGAAACCGATAACAGCTAGTATGCCTATAAGCCATTTTGCAGTTGAGTAGTTCATTGTAGGTACCTCTCATTCTCATAAATCTAAAAATGATGGATTTGATTCTTAAAAGTGATTTTTTAACACCATTTGACAATTAACCTTCAAAAAAAAGAAAAGCAATGCGTCCGAAAATCGGTGCATTGCTTCAATCATTACATAATCAGTTAATCGAAGTATCCCGTCATCCATCGATATGCGAAAAGGGCTACGACAACGATGGCAGACCGACCAAGACTTTTAGAAGAAATTTTTTCTTCCTTCCTTCCTTTTCCAATCACATGACCAATGGCCAATAAAAGCGCCGGTACCGCAGTAATTAATATTATCGGTTTATATAAGGCTTCTAAAAGGGGATACGTAACCCCTATGTGATCGGAATAAAATATTAATGCACCCGTCGCTAATGCGATGAAAACTAGTATGCCTATCAGCCATTTTGCAGTTGAGTAGTTCATTATAGAAAACCTCTCATTCTCGCCTGTCTAAAAAAGGAATGAATTTTTTCATTGTAAATGATTTCACACTGTCACTTTACCTTTTAAAAGGAAAAGCAATGCGCCAGATAATCTGTGCATTGCTTCAATCAAAACTTCATTCGTATCAATACCGTTTCCATTAATCGAAATATCCTGTCATCCATCGAAATGCGAATAGGGCTGCGACAATGATGACCGACCGACCGAGACTACTAGAAGAAATTTTTTCTTCCTTCTTTCCCTTTGCAATCAACAGACCAATGATCAAGAAAAGCGTTGGGAACAGAGTAATAAAAACAATCGGTTTAAACATACTGACAAAAAGGGGCGGCGCGCCCCCATTTTGATCAAAAAAATACAAAGTTGCAATCGTGATAAAACCGATAATAGATAGTATGCCTATCAGCCATTTAGCGGTTGAGTAGTTCATTGTAGGTACCTCTCATTCTCATAAATCTAAAAAGGATGGATTTGTTTCATTATAAATGATTCTACCACTTTTCGATTTTATTTGATCCTTTATACTCTTTCTATCTTGAACCTCTGAATCGCTCGCTTTATCGGTAACATTCGAAGAATCCTGGCCAGAGTTCGGCTCTGTATCTAGATCAGGTTGCGGTTCTGGCTGCAGTTCCGGCTGCGGCTGCGGTTCCGGCTGCGGCTGCGGTTCCGGCTGCGGTTCCGGTTGCGGTTCCGGTTGCAGTTCCGGCTTCGGTTCCGGTTGCGGTTCCGGCTTCGGTTCCGGCTGCGGCTCTGGCTTCGGTTCCGGTTTCGGTTCCGGCTGCGGCTCCGGTTTCGGATCCGGCTTCGGTTCCGGTTCCGGTTTCGGTTCCGGCTGCGGCTCCGGTTTCGGATCCGGCTTCGGTTCCGGTTCCGGCTTCGGTTCCGGTTCCGGCTTCGGTTCCGGTTCCGGTTGCGGTTCTGGTTGCGGTTCTGGTTGCGGTTCCGATTTCGGTTCCTGCTGCGGTTCTGGCTGCGGTTCCGGCTTCGGTTCCGGTTCCGGTTTCGGTTCCTGCTGCGGTTCTGGCTGCGGTTCCGGCTTCGGTTCTGGCTGCGGATCTGATAGGTTTGTATCTTTAGGTGAATCCGTATCTACAAAATCATCAAATACGTCTTTGATTTTATCTTCAATTGGGTTTGTAATATTATCAAGTATCACTTCATCAACAAGTTCAAGTGGCGTGTTTCCACCCATTATTGCATCTTTCAATTTTCCATAATACTTTCCGATATCCACAAACTTCATAATTCCACCAAGAACGGCCGCTGCCGCAGCTCCGGTCAGGATATTCTCCCACTTCCACTCGCCGTCTTTCCATCCTTCCATCCAGAAGTTTTCGAAACCAGCATACGCTGTAACGAACCCGACTCCCCACTTCGAGATGTGCTGAACTGCCAGAAACGGACTTAAAATTGCTCCTGATATTCCACCAATTGTCGCTTCTATAAAGAGCTCTCGCCAAACGATTTCATCAACAGGTGTTCCAATGAGGTAAGATAATGTATTGAATACAATACCGCCTCCAGCACCCCACGCCGCTTTCGTAAGGACGCTCTTCCAAGCGATACTGGCAAACTTTGTTGATAAATAAGTTCCTGCACTACTCAGTGCTTTTCCTACCCATGTAACTGCAGCAGTGAATGCACTCTTTATCGCTCCAACCATGGCCGTGAATCTTGTCGATATAAAAGTACCTGCTTTAGTTAGTGCGCGTCCTGTCCATGCAACCGCGGCACTGAACTGTGTTGAAATAAAGGCCCTAGAAGCAACAAACGCCTTCGTGGCAAATGTACTTGTAAGTCTCCATGCAGTCACAAACAGACCAGATGTCACGCCTGCGTAGATTCCTAATCCTGCCAACCCACCTAAGAAGGAAGATCCTAAGGAACCCCAGAAGCTGAAGTCATCACCTGACATCAGCCAGTAAACCCCTCCGCCGATGAGAGAACCTACACCAACAACGGCAAGAATCCCCCAGCCGACTGGCGTACCGAATAATAGGAGCCCACCGATGATGACACCAGTTGAAATGACTGCCCCGACAACAACTTGCACCCATTCATGTTCCCACACCCATACGAAGAAGTCTCCTATATCCGTCAGGCGATCCCCGAGCCAATCCATCGCAGTATCCCATGCACCCGGAGCCCATTCTGTGAATTCGCCCCATCTATCAGAAGACCATTCCTCGAATTTTCCCCATTGATCAATAGCATAATCTTTGGCGTCGCCGCCCCATCCTTTTAAATCATCTAACAGTTTTTCAAACCAATTACGCGAGTCCCCTGTATCTTCAGAGTCATTGTTGCCTTCCCCGTCATATTCCGTATCTATAAACGAAGGAGAGTCATACTCAATATCAGAGACATTGGCAATGGCTAGCTTTGAATAGTCAAATAGAAAGAAAGTCAAAAAGACTGTAAAGATGACCCCTATTTTCAGCTTGCCCCTCAAAACTTTCACGCCCTTTCGGAACTACCGTGACTCGAATTCATTCCCTTTTTTCTTCAAATAAAATGAGTAGCTTGCCAATTAAGAGCAGCTGATTTTAACACCCTTAGGCGAGCCGATTTGCACGGCGGCCGATGCGCTAATTCCACTGAGCGACGAATCGGGTACAGTTATATACTTGCCATCCCGTTCCGTTTTTGCATAGATTTTGAATTCTTCTTCCAAAAATTGATAGTCGACAAGGCGATCATTTTGGTTCTTCTCCGTAAATGAAACCGCCTCTTGGCGTGATGTATGTAGATGATCACGGACCGCCTTGCAGGCCATTTCACTTATTTGGGGATCCTTGAATAAAAAGATGAGCGCCGGCGTCCCTTTCACTTCCCCAGATCCGTTCCAAATAAAGCTTCTTATATCACCAGGCATCGATTTACCTTTGCTACTTTCAATCCCTCTAATAAACTCATCAAAAATTTCCTCGATCGTCCGTGTTTCGCCTTCCTCACCATCGCTGCTGGAACTTCCAAGCGCTTCCTTAATGGCTTCCCATGCATCCGCCAAACTTTCCAGCTCGTCCTCCACTTTCTCTTTCAGCACTTCGCTCATATAATCCGATGAGCTTCTGGCCCCGGCAAGTGCGGCGGCATCAGCACCTGTTTGGCTCACTCTTTTACTGATGAATACATTTGAGAAGTCAAAGAAGAGAAAACAAATGAAGATGGAAACAAAAAGCATGCCGATGATGACGAGCATTAGTCCATCTCCACGTTCATTCTTCAAGTACCGCTTCATTTCTTTCATCGTCATTCCCTCTTTTTCTCCATTGGCATGACGGCGTCCGCAGTAAAATCAAATTCCATGTTTTTTATCCAAGGCAAACTGATGATGGGAGCTTTCGCCTTCACTTTGACAGTAGCTACATCTTCCCCAGGTCCGCCCGTCACTACCACTTCGAGACCGTATGCTGAGTTCCTTGCAATTTCCTCCCAATTATCATCATGAGCGGAAGCGGCCCTTGCACCGTCACGTGCCGCCGCTTCTGCAACAACGACCGAATAGGAAATCAAACCGACCTGCCAAATGATCAGCATGGAGAGTAATATCAAGGGGAACAGCCCTAAAAATTGCAGGGCCTGTGATCCCCTTTCATTGTTAACATAGGAATACCATCTAGTTAGCACTTTCATCACCCCAAGCTCACTTAACCACCGATTCCTTCAATCATCTCTTCCAATTTCGAAACGATTGTCGAACCGATGCTGGATCCTTGGATTCCCATTGCAATGGCAGACATGATCGCAATAACGACGAGACCAAGTGCCACCCATTCCAATGCTTGTGCTCCTCTTTCATTTTTCACATACGTCAAATACTTCGCATTAAAATTCCACCAGATCTTCTTCATCATTTTCCTTACCTCCATAAATTTTATAGTTTATTTAAAAAACGCATCCAATCCAAAAGCTTCAGGATTATAAATGATATTCAACACAATCAATCCCATAATGAAGCCAAAGACAGCCGGTGCAATAAAGAATGTTGTAACAAGCGTCACTTGAGGATTCGCTTTGGCCGCTTTTTCTTTCGCTTTGAAGCCGCGGGTCAAACGTAAATCTTCCGCCTGAAGCTTGAACGTCCTCGCCACTGCGACTCCAAGAGAAGAGCCTTGTATAAGGGCATTCACCAATGTTTGCAATTCTTTCGAGGAATTGCGGTCAATCAAGTTCAAATAAGCCGTTTTCCTTTGTACGCCCAGTTCGATTTCCTTGTTGAACCGATCGATTTCTTCACTGAGCGGTCCATCGAATTGATTCGTGACATGGATGAGCGCACCATCAAGGCTTACACCTGCCTGCAGCGTGACGCTGACCGTATCAAGGAAATCCGGCATCATCATGCTTATTGCCTCTTGCCGTCTTTTCGCCGATAAATAAAGCCATACTGACGGTCCCATTACACCTGATAATATGGAAAGAAGTAGGACAGGAAGAGCGAATGGCATGCCAAGGAATGTATAGATGCTTCCAAAACCCAAACCGATCAGAATGAGGACGAACCGGAATCCGAAAAAGGATTCCAATGTCATTCCTAATGGTCTGCCCGCTTCCTTGAGCCATTTCTCATGCTTCGCCGCGTTCAGGAAGAGCGGATATTTCATACCGACCGGACCCGCTTTTGTTCCCCATCTTACTAGGGGGTTTAAGATCCGATTCCTCAGCGACGATTTCTTCTTTTTGCTTTTCCTATATCCTTGGGCATTCAGTAAGTTTTCCTTTTTTGCGATATACAAGTAAAAATAAATAAAGCTGATAAACAGAAAGATCAAAATGAAACTAAACATCAACATGGCGAAAAAACCGATAATTTGCATACACTACACCCTTATATCCGTAATTCTTCTAATCAAGACGAAACCGCATAGGACAATTGCCGTAAAAATCACGAACAAGATTAGCCCAAACGGCGTAAATAGGACATTCAGAAATCCTTTTATGAACAAGTTCATCATAAGGGCCATCAGAAATGGCATGACGACGAGAATATATGCAATCGAGCGGCTTTCCGCCGTTACTGTTGAGATTTCCTTATGGACGCGGCTCCGCTCCTCAAGCGTTTCTGCCATGTTCGATAAAACTTGGGACAGATTGCCGCCGACTTTTTGCTGGATGAGTATCGTACTGACAAATATGGATACATCATTGCTTGGCACTCGTTCACGAAATTCATTCAATACTTTTTCAAGACTATCCCCTAGCTTTAATCGCTGGTTGAATCGTTGGAATTCAGGTCCGTTAGGCGCTTTGACGGAATGAGCGACCATTTCAATCGCCTGCGGAATCGTTTGTCCGGCTTTTATCCCATTGGACATCGTCCGGCAGATTTCCGGTAATTGATTGTTAAACGACTCGGTGCGTTTGTTCTTCCTCGTACTGAGGAAAGCTTTCGAGCTGCCCATTACAATCAAGTAAGCAATCAGAATAGCCATCGTGAAGTAGAGACCGAGTACAAATTTATTGATAAAAGTTAGTAAAGCTATTAGCAAAACATAGATTCCCATATACTCCGACGGCATAAGGGAGAGGTTGGCTTGCTTCAACTTGTTGTGTAGGTCTTGAGAGAGCTCAGAGCGGTCGTAAAGCCCGCCTAGTAGGAGGACGACACTCTTCCTCTCCTTCTCCAGCTCTACATCGAACCAGTCATCGACCCTCTTTTTGGCGTTTTTCTGCCCCTTGCTTTTTGCTATATAGTAGATGGAAATGCAGAACGTAAATATGGTCGATGTCAATAAAGGCAGTGTCCAGCTCATACGTACATACCTTCCTTAAAGACCTTTTCATCGAAAGGGATGCCGAAGCTTTTAATGCGATCCAACATATTCGGAATATAACCCGTTGAACGGAAGGTACCTTCGATTCTTCCATCCGGTAGGGTTGCGGTCCTGTTGAATTCGAATATATCCTTCACTTTGATGTTGCCGTCTACTTCAACGAGTTCTGAAATGTTGACGATTCTTCGCCTTCCATCTGTGAACCTTGAAGTTTGGACAATCAAATTCAACGCCCCGACAAAATACCCTCGGATAACATCGACTGTCAACGGCAAGCCCGACATGATTACCATGGCTTCCAGTCTCCCTAAAGCATCTTTCGGGGTGTTTGCGTGAACCGTTGTCAAAGATCCTTCGTGTCCGGTGTTCATTGCTTGGAGCATGTCAATTGCTTCCGATCCCCTCACCTCCCCGACGATGATCCGATCTGGACGCATCCGAAGTGCATTTCGTACCAGATGACGGATTTTCACTTCCCCGGTCCCCTCCATATTTGGGGGGCGCGCCTCCAATCGGACAAGGTTTTCGTATGAAAAACGAAGCTCCGCCATATCCTCAATTGTTACAATTCTCTCGCCTGGCGGAATAGAGTCGGACAACACGTTCAGAAGAGTCGTTTTCCCACTGCCGGTTCCGCCCGAAACGAGGATATTCGCTTTCGCCATGACCGCCGCTTTTAGGAATGACCCCATCTCTTCGGAGAAACTATCAAACGACATTAAGTCATCAAGCGTATAAGGATCTTTCTTGAATTTACGGATGGAGATAGACGGGCCATCCAGACTGATCGGAGGAATGATTGCATTGACACGGCTGCCATCCAAAAGCCGCGCATCCACCATGGGGTAGCTTTCGTCAATCCTTCTGCCCAATGGTGCAATGATGCGATCGATAATGTGACGGATATGCTCTTCATTATTAAAACGGACAGGTGACTTTTCCAACTTTCCATTTTTCTCGATGAACACCTCAGACGGGCTATTCACCATAATTTCCGTAATGGCATCATCTTTCAGCAGTTCCTCAAGAGGTCCATATCCGACGGATTCATTAATCAATTGCTGGATAATTTCTTCTATCTGCTCACTTGGGATAATTACTTTTTCTTCGTTGATCATTTGCATTATGAGTCTTTCAATCGTTTGTTTACGCTCTGTCGGCTGTAGGACAATGATACTTTCCAAGTTAGCCTCTTTTATTAAACGGCCTTTATAATGGCGGACCCATATATCAACCTGCGATTGGGATACAGACCAATTATGGTCCTGCTTTTTTACTGTTGCCTTTTCGATCCATGACATGTTTATCACTCCTTCGATTTCATGACAAAGGAATCTATGTATTTCTTCATGTCCCGAGCTGCCTTGGAATCTCCCCTATGCTTCCTGCTTCTGAAAAAACCCGTGCCCATATTGATATTGGGCTGCATTCCGAAGTAGTCATCCGTAAATATTGCGTCAACTTTCTCCCCGATTATCTTCTCAATATCCGACGATGTCATTTCATTTTTCGGGTGAACTTTATTCAACAATAACGTTTTGGATATGCCGTTGCCGATGGAAAAACGTTTGAACAATTCATCTGCATATTTATAGGAACGTAATCCCAAGCTATCCGGCGTCAATATATAATGCAGGTTCGTTGCTGTATTCAAAGCAGTGAATGTAATGGAATTCATTGCAGAAGGAAGATCGATGATGACATGATCAAAATGCATACGACCTACTCGAATTAGTTTTGAGATCAGCTCATCTGTAATTTCTTCGGTCTTTTCCGGGTCGGATGGGCTGGAAATGATAAAGACACCTGTTTCGGGATGTTCGTTAGCAATGTTTTGCAAATGACGTAATTCCATTTCATTCACGACAGGAAGCAAGTCGTAATAAGTGCGTTGCGGTTGAATGGAAAAGAGGGTATCCGTCACCCCATATTGTGCGTTCAAGTCAATGAGCAACACTTTTTTTGACTGATGGACACTCAATGATTGACTCATCATTGCCGCCAATACCGTACAGCCGCTTCCACCTTTTGCACTGTAAAAAGCATGCACTTCGCCTGTGCCGAACCCCATGTCCGTTTCCCTTTGAATTTTATACTGACGGACGACGTCTTGGATAAGACTTTCAACTCGCATCTCCTCAGCCGGGAACACGATGATATCTTTCGCCCCGTTCACTAACCATTCCCTTGATCTACCGAAGTCTTCTGTTCTTGTCAACCCGACCACTACACTTTTCGCTGTGATTTTTGGCCCGACTTGTTCAAGAGGTATTTCATCTACGTCAATGAAATACAAATTGTAGTTTTGCTGCCCTGTCAGTTTCCGAATGTCCTGCGTAATTGTCATATTCAGCTCATTTATTTTCGCATGTTCCGAAAACCACGCTTGCCATTCCTCATCGCCTGTCAGTAAAAGTGAATTCACTTGGAACATCCGCTTCTAACCTTCTTTCACCAATGATCATTCGTCCTTGCCCTTTTCGGACTCTTTCTTTTCACCCTTGCTCTTTTCAACCTCAACATCTGTGACGGTTTCCTTTTTCTCTGCATCCTTTTCAACAGGCTTTTCCTCCACGATCGGGGTCGATTTCTCGCTGGATGTCGCCTCATCCCCGACTTGGTTGACACGGAGAACCCGGATCTGCTTCGCGAAGTTTTGATAATGGATCAATTGCTCAGCCTCTGCAATCGGCAAGGAAATCTTGATGCTTTCGGTGTTATTTTCCTTATCTTCATCGACTTGGACAACTTTCACGTTAGAGAGCAGCCTCTTCGTTTCCACGCTTTTTTCAATTTCCCTAGAGACGATCACATCTACAAGGTCGCCTTCCATCACTGACTGGTCGATAAGGACGATCTCGGTTGCATTCAACCAAACGACCCTTTCATTTGCAGGAATATCTAATTTCTTTCGCACAAGATTCTTTGTCAGAATATCGCCAGACTTCAAGTTAACTATTGTGATGACGTCCTCCAAGTCTTTTGCATCCGTAATAAATGAACTGTACGCATTTGTTTTCGGAAATTTCACCCACTCAATATCGTCCGGATTGATTTCCGTGTAGGAGCTTACGTTCTTTCCTACCGATGCCACTTCGATCATTTCGCCTAATCTTTCCTGCGCCTGGCTGATTTGCACAAGCACGACACCCGCCGTCACAATCGCCAATATGAATGAAATCGTTAAAAATATGATGGCTTTTCTTTTTGAATCAATCATCAATCGCCCACTCCAATTATCAATCTATTTATCATCTGATCTTTCCGGGAGTGGAAAGATGGAAAGATAGCTTACAGAATTCGGTAAAGCCCATTTTTGCAGGTGCTGGTAACTGATATTTGTATTGTCTTTAATGTCCACGTTTCCGACAGCAACAAACTCCGTATCAGGATGATGGTTCACCAAGTTATTTATCAGCACTTCCGGAGAAGGCGCTTTATGCAATTTCTTTGTAGTCGGGTTAAGAAAGTAAAAGTTCTTCTCCTTAGATTTTCTTCCAACCTTATAATAGGAAGATTGTCCGACCTTGCCTTTACCACTGATGACATAGCCATTCGGCGGAGGCAGGGAGGAAGACAATGAATAACCCTCATTTAGCAGTTTCATCAAATAGTAGGCATATGCCCGATGTTCCGCTCCGTCCACCAATTGAAGAACATATTCGGGCAGATACCAATTTCGCACACGCTTCAGGAATTGTCCGTCCGTTGAATTGCCGTCAAAGATGTATAGTACACTTTCGTGTTGTTTAAGGTAAGCTCCTATTTCTTCCACCTCGACTTCGAGGTTCCGCTTAATAAAAGGTAAGTTTGATTTGATCAGGCTATTTTCTTTCTTGGACAGGAATTCCTTTAACTCCCGGCCCTTTTTCATTTTGATTTTCCTTGTACTTGCAGAAATGCCCGTAGGAACGGGGATTCCTAATGTTTGATCAATTAGAACATGCAACGTCCATCACTCCTCATTCAGGGCTTTAAATATTTCCTGTCTCGTATTTTCAACGAGGTCAAGTTTCTCTCTTCTGAGAGATTCCCCATACGTTCTTATCGTGTCACGGCGTTCATCAATCAAATCCGACAAGGCGAACTGCGTCTCGTTGTCGATTCTATCCTCGTCACGTAGTCTTTTTACAGCCATTCTCAAAATGCTGCCTTCCTCTGAAGCAAACTCTCCGAAGCTAGATTGAAGTTTATTAACTTGATCATTAAGGCGAATGGTATGATTGTTAATATCCATTCCATGTACTACCTTTTGGTTCAATTCGCGAACGACCGCATTCGCTTCGGCTAGCATCGATTGGAATGTTTTTTGAAAGTCAACTTTTGATTTAACGTTGGCATATTTCCCGTTGCCCTCTTCTGCAACTTTCTTCAATTGCTTTTGACCTTCGCTATCTAAATTGAAGCCTAATACGTTCACTTCGGCATTCAGGTCGGAATTCGCTACTTTTTTAGCTTCCTCCACTGGATTTCCGCCGCACGTCTCCACACCGTCACTGACTACAAAAATCATGTTCTGTGTATCGGAAGACGCCTTTACCCGTAAATCTTCACCGCCGGCTTTAATGGCAGCAGCAAGCGGCGTCCATCCAGCAGCATCGAATTGGGTCAAAGCTTCATTAAATGAACTCTCCTCGTAAAAATCTGGGCTGTAAAAAAGCTCATTGCTTGCACATGACATTTCTTTGTCTGCGGTAGAACCCGTTCCCTCATGCCCATACACACGAATAGAGACGATGGATTCTTCCGGAAGGCCCGCACCGAAACGTTTGACCGCATCCTTTGCCAGTGCCATCATTTGCTCTCCGCCAACATAGGCTTTCATGCTTCCGCTCGCGTCGATCAAAACTGATATATTCAATTGCTTTGTTTCCTTCTTATCGATTCCATATTCTCCATAATCCGGTTCAAAGTTAAAGAGCGGATCATGGACAACTGAATAATCCATTGCATACCATTCAATGATGCCGTTAAATATTTCATCAACTGTCATATTCTCAGCTGGGAAGTCATCCATCTCCGCAAAGTCTTCTGTCGTTAATTTCCCCTCTGCAGCCCCTTGGAGTTCCTTCATCTTTTCTCCAGCCCCTGAAGCGATGATATCTTTTGCCTCAGTAGGTGCCGGAGGGAAATCCGGGGCACTTTTCGTCTCCTCGGCTCCAATATCCTCACTCTCTGGTGAATTTATCTCATCCGCAGATCCTTCGATATCCTTTAATGACTTGTCGTCACTATTGCATCCTGCAATCAGTAAAAATAAAGAAGCCATTGCAGTTACTAATAACTTTTTCATGGTGAGTTACCTCCAACTTCATACTACAAGATTAATAGATTTTTTACACTATATGTATATGTTTACCATCCCATATTTCTGTTGTCAAAAAAGGGATGAGCACTTGGTATATAAAGCAGGATAATAAGCATTAGGCACAAAGACACCACTATCCATGTATGAACAACTATTGATGACTTAACTTAAAATCCCAAGTAAAAAAGCGTGAGTAATCTCATACTAATAAGGAACAGAGCACCTTTAGGTGGGTCTTTGTATTCTTTTTTTCAATTGTCCGCCTAAATATCTCGAACTAAGACTATTGGGAATCTACTCGTCGAATTTTCATTTAATTAATTTAGTAAGACTTTTATACCTCAATCATTCAAAAAAACCCTCATTGACTTTTTTTCAGTCAATGAGGGCAGATTTAGTTCAATAGTTCCATGTTCACAAGAAGCTTATCCTTTCAATGCTGCCTGCACAGCCGCCGTGTCAAAGCCTAAAATCCACTTTCCGTTCAATTCGGTTTGCGGAACTCCCATTTGTCCTGTCGTTTCCACGAGCTTCCGACCTGCTGCTTCGTCCTCTTGCACGTTCACTTCCCGGTATGGGATATTTTGTTCATCCAAATAATTTTTCATCATTGTGCAGTATGGGCATGTGTTCGTAGTGTACACTGTAGCTGTAGCTGTCATTTTTTTCTCTCCTTTAGTAATTAGATTATACATTTATAATATACCCCGCAAGGTATAATAGCAAACATATAGAATTAAATGGAGGTAAGGTATATATGATAGTAATACCGATCGGGATTTGGGGTGGCTATCCGAAAGCGAATGGAGCCACGTCTTCATTTTTAATTGAGCATGACGGGTTTCATTGCCTCGTCGACTGCGGAAGCGGTGTGCTCTCTTCCCTGCAAAACTATGTGCCCCTCGAAAAGTTGGATGCCGTTGTGATCAGCCATTATCATGCAGATCACATCGCAGACATCGGCAGCCTACAATATAGCCGACTCATCAATTATTATCTAGGAAACCCGTCGCCGGCATTGCCAATTTATGGCCATGATCGGGACGAGGAGAATTTTGTAAAGCTGTCGTATAAAGAGCAGACGATCGGCGTAGCTATTCAGGAAACGGATATTGTCCATATCGGACCTTTTGAAGTGACTTTCTGCGAAACGGTTCACCCCGTCTATTGTTTGGCAATTAAATTCACGGTGGACGGCCGTTCTGTCACGTTGACTGCAGATACGGAATGGCATGACAAGCTTGTGGAATTTGCCCGCGGGACGGATCTCTTAATTAGCGAAGCGAATTTGTACGAGGAGCATCTCGGCAAAGCACCCGGGCATATGGCGGGCAGCGAGGCGGGGAAACTTGCGAAATTGGCTGGCGCAAAACGGTTAGTGCTGACGCATCTGCCTTTGCACGGCGATCTGACTGAAATCTTGGATGCGGCAAAGGAAGTTTTTGAGGGCGAGGCTGAATTGGCTGTCGTCGGAAAGGCGTATGAAATTTGATTGCTATTTTCCGCCGGTTTTGGAGTAGATATGAAAAATTGCTAGCACCCGTATGAAAGCAATGCTTTATGCAATAAACTAGAAGACTCCCTACTTGTAATCTTTTTGTGCCAAGTGGATACTTGTAGTAGAAGTATAGTAATTTACATAATAATTGGATAGGTGAGGTACTCGTTTATATGGATTCGATAGCAAATTTATTCCAGAAAAAAGGAGTTAAACGGTTTATTATTTTTGCTTTGATCATCATTATTCTATTTAGTGTTAGAAGCATGATGAACTTGATTTTGTTAACCTTTATATTTTCATTTTTAATGAACCGTCTGGTCGGTTTTACAACCAAATATGCCCGGTTGAATCATAAATTGATTGTCATACTCCTCTACACAGTGATTGTCGGTTTGCTGACTGTCAGCCTCGTCAAGTATTTGCCGATTATCACACTTGAAATCAGCCAGCTAATTAAGCAGATAACAAATTTCTCCACGCAGTCACCTGACAATCCTTTGCTCGGTTTTCTTGAGTCTGTTATTTCCAGCGAACAAATTAAGAGTTATGTAGAAAACGGTTTTTCCTTTTTGCTTAAATCGTTTACTGATATTAGTAAAACAAGTATCCAAGTGCTTCTTGCAATCATTTTGAGTTTGTTTTTCCTTCTTGAAAAACCTCGGCTGATCGAGTTCACGGGTAAGTTTAAAAACAGCAAGATTGCCCCTTTTTATTATGAAATCGAATTTTTCGGGAAGAAATTCTCACGTACCTTCGGAAAAGTGATCGAAGCGCAGTTCATCATTGCCCTCGTCAACACGTTTTTGTCCGTCATCGTCTTGATGATTCTCGGATTCCCCCAAATTATCGGATTGGCTATCATGATTTTTTTCTTAGGGCTCATTCCTGTCGCGGGCGTTATCATTTCACTGGTACCTCTGACGATTATCGGTTTTACGATTGGCGGTATTCTAACGGTCGTCTATTTGCTTATCGCAATCATGGTCATTCATGCCATCGAGGCGTATATTTTAAATCCGAAGTTGATGTCTTCGAAAACGGATTTACCTGTGTTTTATACATTTATCGTCCTCATCTTTTCACAGAATTTCTTTGGTGTCTGGGGGTTGATCATCGGGATTCCAGTGTTTGTCTTCCTGCTGGATATACTCGACGTGACAGACAAAGAACCGGAACAGCTACCCTAATGTAAATAGGCAAGTTCCGCTGTTCGAAATTTACATTGATGGACATGATCACAGGTTCTACAAGCACCAAAAAGCCGGTAGTATGGCAGCTACCGGCTTGTTTTTATGTTTTTATGTTTAATGTTTTCGACAAATTTACTCAGTTATTCAGTCATCATCCCGTTCAAAGGAAAGGATGGCGCCTGTGAAGGCATCGATATCCAACTCGTACTCAATGTCGCCGTCTTCCATCTCAATTTCATAGACATTGTCATCCAGCTCGAAGTCAGTTACAACGCCGCTTGCATGTTGCTTGGCGATCGCGATTACTTGCTCTTTCGTAAGCATCGTCTTCTTGTTTGGTTTCTTGTTGTCATCCAATTTCACAGCCTGTTTTTCAGTTGTCGGTTCGACGACTTTCAATGTAGAAGCTGCAACTTTTTCAGTTTGTACCTTCACTTGATCTTGCGGCTGCACTTTCACTTCTTTTTTCGTGCTTTGGTAACGTTCTTTTTCAAATTCCAAGAACTCGCCTGTTACAGCATCCAGTTCAATTTCGTATTTGAATTCGCCGTCTCTCATTTCGATATCATATTCTTTACGACCGTCATCCTCATCCAATTCGATTTCTTTCACTATGCCGAATGCCCGCTTTTTTGCAATGGCGATCGCTTCCTCTTTCGTCAGCAGTTTATCGGATTTCACTTGCTTGTGGTTCTTATCCGCTTCTTTTTCAAATTTGATGATTTCGCCCGTTACTGCGTCAACTTCTAGATCGTACTCATACTTTCCATCTTTCAAGTCGACATCGAAATGATACCGGCCATCGTCTTTATCCAATTCGATTTCCGTCACGATGCCACCTTTCACTTTTTCCGTAGCAACCTGCTTCGCTTCTTGCAATGAAATCATTTTCTCTGCCTGCTTCGCAACACTTGGAACCGAGTCCTCCGCTAACGCAACACCACCGATAGCTAATACTCCTGCCACTGCAGGAATCAACATCCATTTTTTCATGTTTGTTTTCCTCCTTTATGTTCTACCTTCATACTACCTCGTGAAGATGAGAGGACATTGAGAGGAATATTAGAGTTTGATGAGAGAATCAATTGCTTAATCATCCCAAGTGACAGTCAATACTTTGCCTGAAATCGCATGGATTTGATACGTGACTTCATCCATGTCATCCTCTGTATCGATATCAATTTGCACTAAATAATAGCCGCCTTCTGATGAATTAACAAATTCCACATCATCAACTTCGCCAATCGTGCCGGCCGGCAATTGACCTAAGCCGATTTTCATTGCCTGCTGTTCAGAGATGAGGACTGTCTTCTGCGGTTTCTCCTGCTTAGTTGGCTTGGATTGCTCAGGTGCCTTGTTTACATTCGGCTTTGGCACTTCCGTTTTACTATCCGCCTTAGCATCCGCTTTGTCATCCACCTCTTCCTTCACATCGCTATCCCCTATATTCGATTCATTTGGTGATGTTTCAACAACTGGAGGATGCTCACCTTCGCCTGTCCCTACCACCGAATCAGTTTCAGACGACTCTTTCGTCTGGATAAGCGAAAGAACCTTGCCTGATCCTGCGTCGACTTCCACAGCGTATTCTGCTCCTAGTCTCGATACTTTCGCTTTATATACAGATCCATCCAACATAAGATCTTTGACTTCTCCATCATAGATCATCGCCAATTGGGAACGGATTTCCTGTTCCGGCAAAGCTTCAGCCTTCGTCAGCTTTCCTGATGTGTACAGCTGTCCTGCTACGACAATGATGATCGTCAAGACAATCGGGATGAACCAAGGTTTTTTCCATATGTTCATGTAAAAAATCCTCCTTTCTTACATCTTACTGCCCCAACATTAAAACTCCCTGAGAACTTTTCTGTTTTTCGGAATTAAAACCCGGATGACAGTTCCCATGTCGACGACACTTTCAATTGTCAAGGTTGCACCAAGTCCGTCGGCAATCTCCTTAGCAATGGAGAGTCCCAACCCGGTGCCGCCCGTCTTACGGCTTCGGTCAGACTCCACCCTGTAAAAACGGTCAAAAATATGCGGCAAGTCTGATTGAGGAATCCCTTTACCATAATCCTTCACGGTAATTTCCACTTCGTCCTGCAGGTCATCGATGGAAGTGAAAATTTCCCCGTCGCTATATTTACGCGCGTTGTCGAGGAGAATGAACAATAACTGCTTCACAAACTTCCCATCCGTTTCAACGATTGCCGGCCCATCCGCTTCAATGATTATTTCCCTGCCGTATGCTTGCCTCAACAGTTTCACAGCAGCTTCCAGCAAAGGAGTCAAATCGACTTCCGAGAATTCGAACGCTTGGGAACCGCTGCTTTTGGCCAAGTCGAGCATCTGAGCAATCATCTCTTTCATCCTGCCTGTCTCGGAGATAATCGCATTCAGCGCCTCATCGACGACTTCCCGGTTTTCAAACCCTCGCCTTACCAACAATCGGGAGTAGCTCTCAATAACAGTCAAAGGCGTTTTTAATTCATGGGAAGCGTTCGAGACAAACTGCTCCTGCTTCATATAGTTCTGTTCCAATTGCTCCATCATCTCATTGAACGTCCGCTCCATTTGCGCAAGCTCATCATTTCCATTCACAACGCCGGTCATCTTTTCATATGTACCCGATTGCCGGCTCCTGTTCATCGCAATTATGAGATTCTCTATAGGCTGGGTGACAATTCTGCCGAGCGTCATACTGGAGAGGGTGATCGGAATCATCGCAAATGTTGTGACACCAATCAGGACATACTTCAGGACTCGCATATTTTCCTCGACATCTGTCAGCAATTGCGTCATCTTCATTGTGACGACTTCACCTGTCGGCCATACAATCGGCATCGAGATGGATAATGCTTCAGTACCCTCAAATTGGTCGATTGTAAATGAATTGCCCGGATTCACATGGCCATCGACCTTCCCGAGTCCAGCTAAAGATTGAACATTGATGAGCGGTTTGTTGTTATTGTCAATGATAGAGATTGCGCCATTCGCTGGTATGAATGCCCGCAACACCATGCCAGCATCCGTTTCCGTCTCCAATTTGCTCAACTCCGCGGTAAGCTCTTTCGCCCGGCCGAGCAGCTGTTCATATTCCGTATTATGCGACATCCTTTCGAAAAGAAAATAGATGAGGATTGTCGCCAGCATGAGAAGAATGAACATTAACAAGGTCGAAAAGACATGAATCTTCTGCTTAAGTTTCATGGACTGGTTCCTTCAATGCATACCCGACGCCACGGACCGTTTGAATAAGGGAAGGTTCATTCCGTTGTTCGATTTTCTTCCGGACATATCGGATATAGACGTCCACTACGTTCGTATCTCCGTAATAGTCAAAGCCCCACACCGCATCAAGCAGCTGTTCCCGTGATAGCACTTGATTCGGATGCCGTATCAAATGAAGCAATAAATCATATTCCCTCGGCGTTAAATCGATGGATTCACCGTTCCGCTTCACTTCACGGGACTGCTCATGGATTGATAATCCGGCGAACTCATGAAGGAATTCATCTTTCCCGACAACCTTCTTTTGGGAAGTACGAATCGCCGACCGGATGCGAGCAAGTAATTCATCAATTTCAAAAGGCTTCGTGACATAATCATTCGCTCCCAAGTCGAGTCCCGTCACTTTATCTTCCACATCGCTTTTCGCTGTCAATAAAATAACGGGCGTGCCATCTTCCGCCGCTCGGATCCTCCGCAGCACGTCCAATCCATTCATGCCAGGCAACATGAGATCCAACAACACTAGATCCCACTCTTGCTCTCTGAACTTGATAAGGCCGTCCGTCCCCGTATGCGCGACGCCAACCGAATATCCTTCAAACTCAAGCTCCAATTGAAGAACACGCGCAATTGCTTCTTCATCTTCAATAATCAATACTTGCTCACTCAAGTTCTTCACCGCCGTTTTTTCTTTAGTGTAGCAGAAGACTGTTTTGGAGAATAAAAAAACGACCCGTGGAAGAGTCGTAAACGTTCTTATAAAAATACGATTGCTGCTAAGACGATTGCTAGGAAAATTCTATAGATTGCAAACGGTACAAGTTTGATTTTCGAAACAAGCTTTAGGAAGAAGCGAATCGAAATGAGTGCGAAGACAAATGCGCTTATAAACCCGACGATATAAAACGATAGGTAATCCATCGACATATCTTCCCAGTTTTTCAGAACCGAGACAAGGCTCGCACCCGCCATGATTGGCACCGCCATAATGAACGTGAAGTCCGCTGCGGTCCTGTGGTTCATTCCAAACAAAACCCCGCCCGAGATCGTTGCGCCTGAACGTGAAAATCCTGGCCATAACGATAAACATTGAACAAGCCCCACAGTGAATGCCTGACGATATGTAATCTGGTCTAACGTTTGGACTTTCGGTCTTTTTGGTCCGAATTTGTCTGCCGCAATCATGAGAATGGCTCCCGCGACAAGTGCGACAATAACAGTTTCTGTTCTGAATAAATAATCATCGATCAAGTCTTTAAATGCAAATCCAAGAACGACTGCTGGCAGCATGCCGACGATGACATGCATCAGATTGAAACGGCTTGTCATCTTCTTTCCATCAATCTTATACAGACCTACCAAGCTGAGCAACCTTTTCCAGAATACGACGACAACCGCTAAAATCGATCCGAGTTGGATAACGATTTTAAAGGTGTTGGCGGGATATTTTCCAAGGAACTCTTCCGTCTTCAACCACATATCGTCAACAATAATGAGATGGCCTGTCGAGGAGACCGGTGCAAATTCCGTCATCCCTTCCACAAAACCGAGGATCAACGCCTTTACTAATTCAAATAAATCCATCCACTAAGCCCTCTTTCTGCGGAACCGGATGTATCCAATACAAACCGCAATTCCGCCAATTGCTAATATCACATATACAATGTTTGAATAGAAGTCCATATAATGGACAATCGATTCCCAGTTTTCACCGACCTTAAAACCTATTGTAACAAGAATGGTGTTCCAAATGAAGCTCCCGAGAGTTGTCAATAATAGAAACAGCGGAAAATTCATATGCGACATCCCTGCAGGCACCGAAATCAGACTACGGACGAGCGGGACGAGTCGGCAAAAGAATACTGTCCAAGGACCGTATTTATCAAACCAAGCATCAGCTCTCCTCAAATCTTTCTTCGATAGGCGCAGCCAGCGTCCCCGCCGCTCCACAAATTTCTCAAGTCGCTCCACATCAATAAGCAAGCCGATGCTGTATAGAACCATCGCGCCCACGACCGAGCCAATTGTAGCGGCGATAATTACGCCTGTTTTCGTCATGGCTGTAAAACCCGTTGCGAAACCACTGAAGGTCAAAATGATTTCAGACGGAATCGGAGGAAATATATTCTCTATGAACAGTAGAAAGAACACTCCAAAATAGCCGTTCTCCCCTATGAATTCCGTTATCCAATTTTCCATGGCACTCTCCCTGATTGTAAAAATTCATACATATGTCAATTGTATCTGACGCTGACATCCACTTATAGGTTCCAACCTGTCCTGATGGATTGTACGTTAGAAAAATGCAGAGTATGAATGTGAATGTAGTGGATAAGTTCGTAAAAATCGACTTATGCACCGAAAATTGTGGGTAAGGTTGTTTATATGTTTATAATTTCTGAAATAATGGTGTTTTTGAATGAATATTATCCACATGTGAATAAAAAAACACCCGAATGCTAGTCTTATCCCCAGCTCCGGGTGCTTTTCCACATATAAGCATAGCACGAATTGCTATTCGTTAGAAACCAATTGTTCTTCTCGCGGATCGGTCGTGTCGGATTGTGAACTTCACTTTCTCCTCGACATTCACAGGAACATGGACAGGCAGCAGAATCTTATCTCGTTTCTTCTGCCATTCATGCGTCGATTCATCCACAGTCCATAAGTGGCCGGGTACCGGTTGGCGGATGACAGCTTCGACCGGAGTGCTTTTCGTATTGCAAATGCTGTATTCGTATTCGGTATACTCGTATCCGCCTTCTTTGTATTTGCCCGTTTTTTTCGCTTTCACTTCGATGTCGCAAGCTTCTCCCGATTTCAAACGGACTTTTTCATTCACTTCCGTATGCTTAATTGCGTATTCACCGATGAATTCCGCACTGCCATCATCCGGGTTCGTCCGGTACATCTTAAAAACGCCCGCCGGCAACGGAATGCCGAGACCGTTCTCCGCCGTATTATCGAATTCGATGAAGATATCAGGATTCGAAGTCTGTTCATTGATTTCATAAATAATACGCGCTTTTGAATTGGAGGATGACAGAAGCCGCAGCTGTTTCTGTTGACGGTCTTCCAAGTCGATTGCCTTCGGGAATGTGTACGTATGGAAATCGGAAAACGCTTCTGTCTTCTTCTTTTCTCGCCTCGATAGCTCAGCGCTCTTCTCTTCGTTTTCATTGCCCGCTTTGTTTAGTGTCCCGGAAATTAGGCGAAGTTTCGCATCTCTGAAAGAGACGCCGGAATAATTCTTCATCGCCAGCCAACCCGACATGTCAAAACGATCGCCATGCATGGATATGACATAATCCGCTTCCCATGTAACACCACCCGTCAAATACGATACACAAACTTCATTGCTTCGCTGCTCGGCTACTTTCCAGACGAGTGTCGGCTCCACATGATTCCCGCCTTCAATTTCCGGGAATCTCAGCTCGCCTTTCGGGTTGATGATCATTTCCTTCGTTTCAACGTCTTGCATAACAACCGGCCCATTCCCGCGCAGCAGCGTGTACGCCCGATCTTGTTTGGTGTACGGATCTTTGATAATTAATTGACGACCGAGATATTTTTCAAAAATCCTCAACTCATCCATCAGGTCATATTCATACACAAGCTCCGATACATCCACCCCTTCAACGATGATGGAATCGGGCTTCAGCTTCCTTGCCACCCCGACAAAATGGACCTCGTCATTTTCCGCGAACTGCGGAATGGAACGTGTATCTTTCACCAGCGCAAAACCATCATTGTAAACAGTAAGGGAACAAGCTGTCGTCTCGGATTTCGGAATTCTGTTCAGCATATTAAAACCTCCTATGTGATTGAACATTCCTCTGGGCGTTCCATAATTATGCTCCCTATACGCTATTCCCTTTTCTGGTCGAATTAATGCGGTGGGGTGGAATAAAGTTTATCACCGATTTGCAGGGCGATATCACCGACTCGCGGACGTTTACCACCGTTGCTTGAGTGTTTACCACCGTTGCAAAGCACTTTACCACCGATTCTCCCGCATTTACCACCGATTCTCGAGACTTTACCACCGCTTCAGGGAAGTTCAGCACCGTTTGACTGCAATGCGAGTTGAAAACCGTTAGTTCAAGATTGATTTTAATAATCAAATCCTTTATCACCACTTAGAACTGAGTTATCACCGTTCGCGACCACTTTATCACCACTTAGACAGAGTTTATCACCACTCAGAAGAGGTTTATCACCGCTCAGCCATAGTTACCACCGATTCGTCATAAATATGGGGATTCCGCTAGTAAACACCATCAAAAAACCACCCGCTGTCAAAAGCGAGTGGCACCTTATTACACTTCCAACACATGCCCCTTCAATTTCTCGCGCAGGGCGGCTTTCAGGAACTTGCCGACGGATGTTTTCGGGATTTCATCCAAGAACACGACGTCGTCCGGAACCCATAACTTCGCGAATTGGCCTTCCAAGTAGTTGAGCAGTTCGGCTTTCAGCGCATCATCGGCAGTTTTCCCCTCTTTCAAGACGACGCAGGCAAGCGGGCGTTCCACCCATTTTTCGTGCGGAACAGCGATGACGGCCGCCTCGAACACCGCTTCGTGTGTCATCAACGCATTTTCGAGGTCAACGGATGAAATCCATTCCCCACCGCTTTTAATCAGATCCTTTGTCCGATCCATCAGTTTCAAGTAACCGATATCCGTCATGACGGCGATGTCGCCCGTATAGAGCCAACCGTCCTTAAACGCTTCCTCTGTCCGGTCGTCTTTGTAATATTCGCTCGCAATCCAAGGACCGCGAATCGCAAGTTCACCCATCGTCTTGCCATCCCACGGCACCTCGCCGTCTTCATTCACAATCTTCACTTCAAGTCCTGGCATGATCAACCCTTGCAGCGCCCGGATATCGATCCGTTCGTCCATCGGCAAGTCCTCCATGCCGGACGTATAAACCGATAAGCTGACGAGCGGGGATGTTTCTGTCATCCCATATCCGACGTAGAACGGTACGCCGAGCCCCTCTTCGAACGCACGAATCAATCCCTTCGGAGATGCGGAGCCGCCGCTTACGATTCCTCGAAGCGATGATAGCTCACGCGGATTTTGCTGTTGCTCCTTCAATACCGCCAGCCAAATCGTCGGCACCCCCGCCGTCAGTGTCACTTTTTCCTGTTCAATCAAATCAAGGATAAGTTGCGGATTGAAACCTGGTCCCGGCAGGACTTGCGTAGAACCATAGAACACAGCAGCAAACGGCATGCCCCATGCATTTACATGGAACATTGGAACAATCGGCATGATGACATCTCCTTCACGCAGTCCCATCGCATCCGCCAATCCGAGCGCGAAACTATGAAGAACAATGCCTCGATGCGTGTAGACGACCCCTTTCGGATTGCCTGTCGTTGCAGATGTATAGCACATTCCGGCAGGCGTGTTTTCATCCAGGTCTTCCGGATAGTCATACTGATCTGATGCCTCTGCCAGCAATGCCTCATAGGAATGGACATTTGCAAGCGTCGTTTCCGGCACATCAGTGCTGTCGCCCATGATTACGTAATGCTTTACCGTCTTCAAGAACGGTGCCAGCTTTTCAAGATGCGGGAAGAGGTTATCATCCACTAGTAAAATCTCATCTTCTGCATGATTGATGACATACGCGATATGCTCCGGTGCCAAGCGGATATTCACCATATGAAGGATAGCGCCCGTACTTGGCACGCCGAAATACGCTTCAAGATGTCGGTGATGATTCCAGCCGAAAGTCCCCACTTTCGTCCCGTGCTTCATCCCGAGCTTCGTCAACGCGTTCGACAGCTTCCTCGTCCGCTTCGCCCATTCCCGATACGGAATGCGATGTATCATGTCTGGCCCTGTGCGCGAGATTATCAGTTTGTTCGGAAAAAACTGCTCGGCCCTTTTTATGAACGATGATAGTAGTAATGGTGTTTGCATCATTTGAATCGCTCCCCTTTTGCGCTTTTATAGTGTGAAACATGTACAACCATCCCAAGTAATCACTTGCGCCTCCACAATCCTATGCGGACAAGCTTCCTGCTATTCTATTCACAACCCCATATTCTTCGCGATGATCATCTTCATGACTTCATTCGTCCCGGCGTAAATCGATGCAACCGGAATATCACGGTACCTTCGTGCAATCTTGTACTCCTCCATATAGCCGTATCCTCCATGCAGCTGCATGCATTCCGCGGAGATTTCACGTGCCGTTTCGGTGATCCAATATTTCGCCATGGACACTTTCGTCACGACGTCCTTACCGGCCAAATGATCTTCAATGAGCGATTCAAGAAACGCTTTGCCGAGCTCCACCTTCGTCGCGATTTCCGCAAGCTTGAACTGCGTGTTTTGGAATGAACCGATGGGCTTGCCAAACGCCTCCCGTGATTTCACATAATCAAGCGTCATTTCGAGCATATCCTCTGAAGCTGTTTGTGCGGACAATGCGACGAGCAACCTTTCCTGCTGGAGCTTTTCCATTAGACAGCTGAAACCCTTTCCTTCGCCGCCGATCAAGTTGCCAACAGGCACCCGGCAATCCTCGAAGTACAGTTCAGCGGTATCTTGCGAATGCATGCCGACTTTATCGAGCTTCCGGCCTTTCGTAAATCCAAGTGTGCCTTCCTCAATCATGAGCAAGCTGATTCCCCTATGCTTCGGTTCCGCCTGCGGATTCGTCTTCACGACGACAAGGAACAGATTGCCATTCACACCGTTTGTAATGAATGTCTTTTGTCCATTCACGACATAATGATCGCCGTCCTTTATGGCAGTCGTCCGGATGTTGGCGAGGTCCGAACCGGTTCCAGGCTCCGTCATCGCAACGCCTGTAATGAAATCGGCGGTGATGCATCCCGGCAGCCAACGCTTCTTCTGCTCGTCCGTCCCATATGATTCGATGTACGGAACGACGATGTCATTATGCAGGCCGACCCCCGTTAAGCCTGCTCCGACCCGTTCCATCTCTTCCCCGATGATGACCCCATAGCTGAAGTCGAGCCCGAGACCGCCATACTGCTCTTCCACTTGCGGACAAAGGAACCCCATTTCCCCAAGCTTCCGCCAAAAACTGACGGGAATGAGCCGGTCTTTTTCCCATTGTTCGTAGTGGGGCACCGCTTCCTTCGCTAGGAATTTTCGTAGCGTCTCACGGAATAGGACATGTTCATCTGTTTCAAATCGATAACGCGTCATACGTAACCCCCCTCATTTCGGTTGCATCCTTATCGCTCCATCCAACCTGATCGTCCCCCCATTCAATAGCGGATTCGTGAAGATGCTTTCCACAAGCTTCGCATATTCTTCCGGACGTCCGAGCCGCTTAGGAAATAGCGTCAACTCCTCAAGCGCATTGCGCGCAGGATCCGGGAGTCCCGCGAATAGTGGCGTTTCCACGAGGCCGGGCGCGATAGTCATGACACGAATGCCGTATCCGGCGAATTCCCGGGCAATCGGCAATGTCATCCCGACGACACCGCCTTTTGAAGCACTGTATGCCGCCTGTCCGATCTGCCCTTCGAATGCCGCGATAGATGCGGTGTTCACGATTACGCCCCGCTCTCCTTCCGCATTCGGCTCATTGCCCATCATAGCGGCGGCCGCCACCCGGATGACATTGAAAGTTCCCGTCAAATTGACGCGGATCACTTGCTCAAAACGGTCGAGGATCATTGGGCCGCCTTTTGAAACGACTTTCCCAGGGGTCGCAATCCCTGCACAATTGACTACGGCATTCACTTTACCGAATGCAGACACAGCTTCAGCTACGTTCACCTCGACATTTTCAGCCTTCGCCACATCCGTTTTCAGGAATAAAACATGTTCTTTCCCTAACTCATCGACCAACATCTTGCCACGTTCTTCATTCATATCAAAAACAGCGACTTTACCACCGGCCTCCACAATCCTTCGAGTCGTCGCCTCCCCTAAACCGGATGCTCCTCCCGTGACAATCGCTATGATTTCATGCATTTCCATCTGTCTGTCCCCCTGTATGTAACGTTATAATCTTTCAATAATCGTCGCGTTTGCCATTCCCATCCCTTCGCAAATGGCGAGCAGTCCGTATCTTCCACCCGTACGCTGCAGTTCCTTCACCATCGACACGAGCAATTTCGTGCCCGTCGCTCCGAGTGGATGACCGAGTGCAATTGCGCCTCCGTTCGGGTTCAGCTTTTCTGGATCGGCACCAGTATCCTTCAACCAGGCGAGCGGTACGGGAGCGAATGCTTCATTCACTTCATAAACGTCCATATCTTCAATAGATAGTCCCGACTTCAACAAGACCTTCCGAGTCGCTTCAATTGGTCCTGTCAACATCAAAGTCGGATCCGACCCGATAACAGTACGCGCCACAATCCTCGCAAGCGGCTTCAAGCCGAGCTCCTCGGCTTTTTCCTTGGACATGAGCAGGACAGCGGATGCGCCATCACTCATTTGACTGGCGTTTCCAGCGGTGATGACGCCATTTTCATCGAACACTGTTTTGAGGCCGGCAAGCACTTCAGGTGTTGAATCTGGACGCGGGCCTTCATCCCTTGCAACGGTTTCCACTTCACCATCGACGCGATTCACAGAAACCGGCACGATTTCGTCATCGAATTTGCCTTCTTCGATGGCCCGGATCGCTTTCTGATGGCTTTCGTATGCGAAACGGTCGAGTTCTTCACGGGTCAGTCCCCATTGCGTGGCAATGCGTTCCGCGGAAAGGCCTTGGTTGATGATTTCATGTTTTTCCGTCAGCTTGGGACTCGGTTTGGCATCCCCCATATTCGAAAACATCGGCGCCCTCGTCATACTTTCGACACCGCCTGCAATGACAATATCCATATCGCCTGACGCAATCGCTTGCGAGGCGAAGTGGACTGCCTGCTGGCTCGACCCGCATTGCCGATCGATTGTGACGCCCGGAACATGGACCGGAAAGCCTGCAATCAAGGCGGCTGTCCGCGCAATATTGCCGCCTTGCTCGCCTGACTGAGTGACGCAGCCTAAAATAACGTCCTCTATATTGCTATTATCGATTCCTGCACGTGTTACCAGCTCTTCAAGGACAACAGCCGCCAGCTCGTCCGGTCGATATTCTGAAAAACCACCTTTTCGTCTTGCGACAGCGGTCCGTACCCCTTCGACAATGACTACTTCTCTCATATCGACACCTCATTCTCTGAATTAATTGATAGTTCATATAGTTACAGCTTACCTGAAAGCGCTCCCAATATCCATAGCATTTTTCGGTGTCCCTAGAACAGAATCGGTCTCAAGTCGTAGATGGAAATCCGCTTTGCGGCCGTTTGGGAGAGTCGGTACCCATTGTAAGATGTAGATACAACGAAAGGAGGAACAACAATATGAAAAAATTTGGTCTTGCGATTCTCGGCATAGTGGCGGCAATCGTTGTTCTCGCAAACTTAGGGTCGATTCTGGCACTTGCCATTTCAGGTGCGATCGCTTTTGCAGGGTTCCACTATTACAGGAAGAGTGATTCGACATTCCTGAAGCTGTTCTGGGGAATGGTGTTGCTCATCGGTTTGGTGACAGCTGTTTCAAACGTGCCGGCATTCATCGGCATCATCGCGTTGCTTGGTGTTTACTATGTGTGGCGTAAATGGAATGAGCGTACAAACGAAAATGTAATTGAAGCTGCATATTCAGACGACCCATTCGTCAACTTCGAACGGCAATGGGATGAAATTACAAAATGAGGAGGAAACTACAATGAACAGTTTATGGAACAGATTGAAATACACGGTGCAAGCTGACTTGCATTCAGCGCTTGATAAAAAGGAATCGAAAAACCCGATTGCGATGTTGAATCAATACATCAAAGAAGCGGAAAAACAGACAGAATCGGTTGGCAAGCTATTAGAGCGCCAAGGGAAGTTGAAAGTTGAGCTAGAGAAGGAGTTTGCAGAAGCGGAAGCGATGCTCGGAAAACGCCGCCGTCAATTGGAGCTTGCGCAGTCGATGGGCGAAGAGGATTTAGTCGCGTTTGCTCAAGATGAAATTTATGCTTACGAAACACGTGCAAACGAGTTGGCGGCTAGCATTACGCAGTCGGAGCAAGAATTGATTGCGCTGGAACGGAAATTTGAAGAAATGAAGCACAAAGTGAAAGATATGAAGGTCCGCCAGTTGCAATTGATGGGCAAAGAAAACGTCACACGCGCCCATCGCCGCATGGATCAATTCATCTCCCCTGAAAACGGCGATAAGCAAGTTTCAAGCGTCGAGGAAATGAATGCATATATCGAAAATCTTGGCGGCAAGATCAATCGCGAGTATGAAGCGTCTTCGATGGAGCGCAGATTGGAATTGCTTGAGAAAAATGCCGCAAACAAGACGGAAATTGTGTAATATAGAAGTGCGTAGGTTTCATTTACAGGGTTTATGATCACTTGCAACGGTTTATGATCACTCACCGGGATTTATGATCACTTACAACGATTTATGATCACTTACATTAGTTACATGGGAAGGTGTCCGCCTTCCCTTTTCTATCTGACATCAAGAAGGGGGCATTAGAATGAAACAAATGGATACGAATAAGATGACATTTTGGATAGCAGCGTTTCTTTTGCTCGTTTTCATAGAATCCGCTTTCCTGGCGAATGGCAATATCATCTTCCTCCTTCTCGGTGCCGGATTGACTTATTTCGGGTTCAAGAGACGTTCGAAGTGGATGGCCTTTTTAGGGCTGTTCTTCATTGTTATGGCGTTGTTGACCTTGTGGAGCTTACGTCTGCTGTTGCTCGCCATGTTCATTTATGTTTTATTCCACTTATGGAAAGGGATTCCTGCGGAGCAGATGATGCGTCCGTTGAAAGAGTTTCAAAAGGAGACGCCGAATGGCATTTGGAAAAACAAATGGTTTTCTGTCCAGGCGTCCCCCTTCTCTTCCTATGAGTGGGAAGACGTGCAAATCCAAGGTTTTTTCGGGGATATCCATGTTGATGTGACCGACACAGTCCTTCCGAAAGGGACGTCATTCATCGCCATCCGGCAAGGGTTCGGGCGGATCAAGATTGACCTGCCTTACGAAATCCCCGTGCGCATCCATTACAATACATTGTTTGGCGAAGCGCGGATCCTTGATATCAGTCCGAAGCGGATGATCAATGAGACGCTTCATTTTAAGGACGGCTACGACGCGGACATCGGGGACCGGGCCGAGCTGATCATCTCCCTTTCCACATGGATCGGGGATATTGAGGTGGTGCGGAAATGAAGAACTTCTTTGGTCGCAGCCTCTTTTTATCATTCATTTTCACGGGAGTTGCGGCATTGTATTTCTACACGCTCGTCGATGTTCCGTTGAATGAAAGCTGGTTGTTTTTCTATGAAATCCAATACTCGAACGTACCGCTAGGCGCCTGGATCATTTTCACTTGCATCACACTCGGTTCGATTATTGCAGGTTGGATGGGCGGCATCGGCCGTTCCAAGGTGAAGGCGATTGAACAACAGTTGACAGGGTTAATTCAACATGATGAAATTGTGAAAACCTCTAAAGCATTTTCACCGAAGATTGATAGAACGCTTGAAGACGTGTCCAATATTTTGACGACACAACGGAAAAGCTTGCAGCGGATTACGGATGAACGTGCGGAAGCCCAAGATAAATTGATACAGGAACGGATTGTACAGGAGCGGCAGAGACTCGCACGTGAGCTGCATGATTCCGTTTCCCAGCAGCTTTTTGCCGCTTCGATGCTCATGTCTGCCATAAATGAACAGGAGCATGAACAGACAATGCAAAAACCGCTTTTTCAAGCGGAGCGGATGATACAGCAGGCGCAGCTCGAAATGCGGGCATTGCTCCTTCATTTACGACCAGCGGCATTGAATAACAAATCGCTTGCGGAAGGTCTTGAGGAACTGTTAGTCGAATTAAAAGAGAAGGTTTCGTTCGATATCCGTTATCGACTTGAGGAAGTCTCTTTGTCTAAGGGAGCTGAAGACCACCTTTTCCGGATAGCGCAAGAAACGCTATCGAACACGTTGCGGCATGCGCAGGCGACGGAAGTCGATGTCCTATTCGTCGAACGCGATAGCCTCGCTATTTTCCGTGTGCAAGATAACGGGGTCGGTTTCGAGGAGTCGGACGGCAAAGGCGGATCGTATGGATTGCAAAACGTGAAGGAACGGGCGATTGAAATCGGCGGTACATGCAAAATCGTTTCAGTCCCTTCGCAAGGCACAATAGTGGAAGTGAAATTGCCGACGAAAAAGGGGGATGAACCGGATGATACGGATTCTATTGGCGGATGATCATGAAATGGTGAGGATTGGCGTGTCCGCTTATTTGCAGACGCAGCCCGATATGGAAGTCATCGACGAAGCAGTCAACGGGAAAGAAGCTGTCGAGAAGGCGCTAGCATTACGGCCGGATATTATATTAATGGATATGGTCATGCCGGAAATGAACGGCGCAGAGGCGACTGCCGAGATTATCAAACAATGGCCGGAAGCGAAAATCGTCATCGTCACCAGTTTCCTTGATGACGACAAAGTTTATCCGGCACTGGAAGCAGGGGCCATTAGCTACATATTGAAGACCTCGAATGCCAAGCGGATCGCGGAGGCCATACGCGATACGTTGAAAGGCCAAACCGTATTGGAGCCTGAAGTGACGTCGAAAATGATGCAGAAGATGCGGTCCGGCAATGGACATCGCCTTCATAATGATCTGACGGAGCGGGAGTTGGAGATTCTTCTTTTATTGGCAAAGGGGAAAACAAACCAGGAGATTGCCGATGACTTGTTTATTGCGTTGAAAACGGTGAAAACACATGTCAGCAATCTGTTATCGAAGCTTGAGGTACAGGATAGGACGCAAGCTGTGATTTATGCGTTTAAGAATGATTTGGTTGAATGAAAAACTGCCCCACCACCGGATTTCCGATGGATGGGGCAGTTTCACGTTTATTAATTACCGCGGTTCGGATCGAATGGGTACTCTTCACCTGGATCCGTCGTATTGTAGCCGTCTTTGTTTGTTTGGTTGTATCTAGAGGGATCATTCTCATCGAACGCCTCTGTCATATTCGAGTCTGCCGGGTCAGACAGTGGCAGCTCGTCAGATGGCAGGTTGCCTGTCCGCGGTTCATAATCCCGACCGGTCGGATAGCTACTGCCATTGCCGACAGGAGGAACATTATCTTCCTTCGCCGTTTGATCTACGGCCTGTTGAGCGTTAGTCGCGGATTGCTTCGCCTCCCGCTTCATCTCGCTCTTCTCCTGCTCCCATTTCTCTTTGGAAACATCTGCATTTTGCAAGCTGCTTTCCATTTTCGTCAAGTAGCGTGAAGCATGCTCACGTCCACCTAAACCGAATGCAAGTCCAAATGCCAATGCGACGCCCCCAAGGATGAGGATGAATGCCGCGTTGATGATCGCTGGGGCAATGCCGAGTTGGCTCAATGCCATGAAGAATGCAAACGCGAGAATCGCATATTTCGCTACGTAGCGCAATACGTGAGGAGCACCTGACTGCGTCGTCATAATGCTTCCGACAAATTTCTCAGCAAGGTTCGCAAGCCAGAAGCCGATTGCTAAAATGACGACAGCTGCAACGACCATCGGCAAGTATGCAAAGATGCCTGTTGCGAGCGTCACCATGAAGCGAAGGTGAAGCAGTTGAAGCGCTTCAACGACGAACAATAAGATGACAACTACTTGAACAATCGTTCCGATAATGTGAGAGAATGAGATTGTTGTCGCCCCGGCTCGCACACCCATTTTACCGGAAAGCGAGTCGATGCCTAAGTTATTTAGTAGGGAAACGACGACACGTTTAACCCATTTCGCCAAGTAGATGCCTACTAATACAAGGACAACGGCGACCGCAATCTTCGGCAGCATCGTCATAATGTCGTTCAGCATAGCAATAGCTGGTTGAGAAATCCCTTCAAGATCCAATACTTCCAAGGCAGAAATCGTTACCGGCAGCATAATGAGGACAAAAACAATTGTACCGATAATTCCTGAAATGCTTGTCCCTTTTGAAGAGGATTTCAACTTATGTGCAAACCGGTCTACACCAACCGATTCAAGCAGCTTCGTAACAATCGTACGGACGATTTTCGCGACAACCCATCCAACCGCAAAAATCAACGCCGCTCCTACAAGTTTCGGAATGAAGTTCATGAAGCTCTCCAACATTCCTTCAAATGGCCCGCTAATTCCGCTCAAGCCAAGCGCATGAAGGACAGCCGGCACGAATAGCAGCAAGACGACATAGAACGCAATGTTCGCGGCCGTTTCGACCCATTTCGACTTGTCGATTTCATCGGGGGATCCCCCTGCTTTAGCAACGTACTTGTTGAGCTTCATCTTGCCGCCTACTGCCAAAATCACTTTCTTGACAATCAACGCAAGAACCCAAGCCAGAAGCAGGATCAGCGCCGCTTTCAAGATGCTTAGAACCGCTCCGCCAATTCCGGAATACATCGTCATGAACGGCGTTGCGATCATCGATGCATTCATGATGTTAAAGAAGAGAAGGAATGCTAATAGAAGGATACCGAAGAAGAAGACTTTGCTGATGATCTTTTCCACATTCCATTTACCTTCTTTAACGTCCAGCCTCTCGTTGACTCTGGATTTCTTCAAACGTTTGTGCACTGCATTTTCCACTGCTTTCGCAATGAAAAAGCCGATTAGCAAGACGACCAACCCGAGAATCAATTCAGGCAGCCAACTAAGCATGTTGGCAAAATACATATCTCTAAACATTCCGTGTCCTCCATTCATTTAGATAGTCTATTAGTGACTATTCCTATAAACGCGGGGGACTAAACCTATTAATCTAGTATGTCTTGTCTCTTTGAGCGCGGGAACAGCTGCTTTGGGCGCGGAAGTCACCTCTATGAGCGCGAGAGCAGCGGCTTTGGGCCCGGGAGACACCTCTTTGGGCGCGAGAGCAGCGGCTTTGGGCTCGGAAGTCACCTCTTTGAGCGCGGGCCCAGCGGCTTTGAGCGCGGGCCCAATTCCGTTCGCGATTCCACAAAAAAACAGAAGAAGGAACAAGTTGCTGCTCCTTCTTCTGCTTCACCTATTAATCCTCTTCCAAATCCAAACGATTCTTCTTGAACATTTTCGACAAGATTTCGTACACGATCGGTACGACGATCAGCGTCAACAATGTGGAGCTGACTAAACCGCCGATAACTGTGATGCCGAGACCTTTCGAGATCAATCCGCCGCCTGCTCCATTTCCGATTGCCAATGGAGTGAGGGCGCCGATTGTAGCGATCGCTGTCATAAGGATTGGACGTAAACGAGTTGCACCCGCTTCCAGTATAGCTTCACGCATTTTCAATCCTGTACGTTCCATCCGGATGATTCGGTCCACGAGTACGATTGCGTTCGTAACAACGATACCGATCAACATCAACAGACCCATCATGACCGGAACGGAAATCGTTTCGCCTGCGATTAACAGACCAACAAATGATCCGATTACTGCAAACGGAAGCGAGAACAGAATCGCAAACGGTGCGACACCTTCACGGAATGTCACAACGAGGATGAAGTAGACAATCGCAATCGCCGCAAGCATTGCGATGCCGAGTTGTGTGAATGCTTCTTCCATGTCAGCCGCGACACCTGCTGTATCGAATGCGACACCTTTCGGCAAATCTAATTCGGCAATTGCCTTGTCGACTTCAGAAGTCGCTTTCGATATGTCCGCGTCTACGAGCTTACCGGAGACAGTGGCATAATATTGGCCTTTGCTCCGGGCCAGCGTATTGAAAGTCGACCCCTCTTCCACCTTCACTAACGCTGAAAGTTTAATTGTCGTCCCCATTGCCGTCGGAACTTCCTGTTCCAGCATGTCATCGATCGATTTCGGCTGTTCAGTCGCCTTCTGCTTCACGACAACTTTCAATTCATCTCGATCCTTACCGACCGTCGTGACAACTTCCTGCGTTCTTGACGGGTTAAGCATCATGATGATTTGCCCAGTCGTCAACCCATGCTGCAACAACTCATCCTGCGTTGCCTTCAATGTGTACTGAACGTACGCATCCTCAGTACTTGAAGAGACATCCTCAATGCCTTTGTTATCTCCCATGACTTTTTCAACCTGCTGGACAGCTTCTTTCAGGCTGCTTAAATTTTCACTGTAGAACGAGTAGCTAATTTCATTTGTGGACATTCCCATGGAACTGAAATCCTGGCTCTTCCATTCTCCGGATTGGCCGATGTTGAATACATAGTCTTCAACCTCTGCACGAGCTCCTTGGAAGTCTTCCATGTCCGGGTCAAAGATGAGATACATAAGCGCGCCATTCGACCCGCCGCCCATCATCGCGGTCATCGGATCGGCGCTGTCCATGATGGATAATTGAACGATGTCGATATCACCGCGTTTCAACATTTCCTTTTCGATAACTTCAACGTTCGCCAACGTTTCATCCTGAAGTTCACCCGTTGCAGGCGTGTACGTAATGTACATCACTTTTTCTTCATCGCTTCCTAAGAAACTGAAGCCGATCAGCGGCATAAGCCCTAGGCTACCCGCCAAGAGAACGACGGAGATGATCGACGTTATGACTTTATGATTCAATGACCAACTTAAAACGCCTTTATACCAGTTCGCCATTTTACCGGCTTCTTTATGCTGGCTTTCCTTCTTTTCACCATAAAGCTTTTTCCTGAATAGGAAATGGGACAATGCCGGCACGATTGTAATCGCGACGAGTAATGAAGCACCAAGCGCAAACGACATCGTCAATGCGAACGGCAAAAATAGCTCCCCTACCATGCCGCCTACAAAGATAAGCGGTGCAAATACCGCAACCGTTACGAGCGTCGAAGACATGATCGGCTTGAACATTTCAATCGTTGCTTCGCGTATCAATGCACGACCTGATAACTTCTCGGTTTTCAGGTGTAGTCGCCGGTATATATTTTCCACAACGACGATGGAGTCATCGATGACCCGGCCGATGGCGACTGTAATTGCCCCGAGCGTCATAATATTGAGCGTAATATCCATCCAATTCAGCAACAACAACGCCATAAATACTGAAACGGGAATTGAAACGATAGAGATAATCGTAGACTTGAAATCACGCAAGAAGAGTAGAATGATCAATATTGCAATCAAACCACCGAAAAGCGCCTTTTCAACCATCGTCGATACAGAGTGCTCAATCGGTTCTCCTTGGTCAAGTGATACATCGACGACTAAGCCATCAAGCGCTTTTTCTTCATCCTTCATCAACTTCTTCACGTCATTTACAACATCGACCGTATTCGCACGTTGTCCTTTAACGATTTGGATCGCAATTGCATTTTCACCGTTTGTACGTGAAACGGACTGCACCTTGCCGACTTTTTCAATCGTCGCAATATCGCCAAGCTTAACGAATGGCGATAAATTTGCCTCTGACGGCGTGACAGGAATTAGCATGCCCTTCAGCTCATCAATAGTCATGAACTTGCCGTCGACAGCAACAGCCTGCTCGCCTTCCTCAAACTCGAATAGACCGAGTGAAACTTCGATATTGCTTGCTTGGATCATTTGCTTAACGCTATCTTCTTTCAAACCAAGCTGAGCCATTTTTTCCTCGTCGTACGTAAGCTCCACTTCTTCGATATGCTGTCCCGAAATCGTCGCAGATGCAACGCCGTCGATCTTATCAATTTTTGGAAGCAAAATATCTTCGACAGTGGATGTCAGTTCAACAATATCTTCGGTTGTACTGCTCACGCTTAGCGCAACGACAGGCATCATATTCATGCTGATCGCTGTGATGACCGGTTCCTGCGCACCTTCAGGCAAGGAAAGCGAATCCATCGCGGACGCCAACTCCCGTTTCGCTTCATCCATGTCGATGCCGTAATCGTATTCCACTTGAATGCTGGACATATTAGAATACGAATTGGAGTAGACGGATTTCACATGATCCAGGTTCTCTACCGCCCTCTCGATAAGTACCGAGACTTCCTCCATAACCTGTTCCGGTGTTGCACCGGGATAGACGCCCATCACCATTAAATACGGAATCGAAATATCCGGCAGCGTCTCTGTTTTCATTTGCGTTGCCGAATAAACCCCCGACACTGTTATAATAATGGTGAGTAACCATACTGCTAATTTATTCTTAAGAACAAAATTGACTAACCCTTTCACCCTTACACCTTCCCCTACATTGACAGTTTTGACTCATTTCTTCATACTAATGACTATACGGTCAATTGTCAAGAATTAGCATAGGAGCGATTTGAACATATGACAAAAAAACAACTGATTATGGAGAAAGCTTTGGAGCTCTTTGCAAAGCAAGGATTTGAAGCGACGTCTGTCCAACAAATAACTGACCATTGCGGTATTTCCAAAGGAGCTTTCTATTTATCGTTCAAGTCGAAAGACGAGCTGATTGTCGCGTTGATCGATCACTTTATGAGACAGTTCACAGCGGACATTGACTACGTGGTCAATCATGAGCAGAATGACGCCGATTTATTATATAATTTCTATTACACGACGTTTCAATCGTTCAATAAACATTCCGATTTTGCCAAGATCCTCATGAAGGAACCGACGCAATCATTCAATGAAGAACTGTTCACAAAGCTTCATAATTACAATAAATCACTTGAAAAAATAATCCTATCTATGATCGATCGATTATATGGCGAACAAGCCAATGACTTAAAATACGATTTAGCGTTTTGTATTAAAGGCTTCATGAACACCTATTCCGAATTATTCCTGCTGTATAAATTACCGATCGACTTGGATCTGCTCGCACGATCCCTCGTTGAAAAGACGGATCTGTTAGCTAAAAACATGACACTTTCCTTCATTTCAGATGAATTGATTCAGATGATCGATCAGCCTTTGAATGAAGAGCGTACATTGGCTCAGATTGTTGAAATCGTGGAAAAGAATATTGAGGATATGGAGGATTCGATCGAAAAAGAGTCGTTGATCCTCTTGAAGCAGGAGCTGTTGGAGCCGGCGCTGCATCCGGCAATCGTGAAGGGATTATTGGAGAATATCCGCCAACATCCGCATTGCAAATGGGTAGCTTATTTACTGCGGAGGCATTTTGGAATGGTGAAATAATCGAATTTTCATGATCAACGATTAATTATTTGGGTTTGGAAGGAGGATGTTGCATGAAGAAAATATTGCTATCAATGTTAATTGTTCTTACTATTGTTGGCTGTAATGGAATACCCTCATCCAATACTTTTAACCAAGCACAAGGAAAAGTTATCGTTGATAATCAAGAGTATACAATGGTAATAGGTGAATTCGAGTGGCTAGAAAGTGACTCAGAGTTTAGAAAAATTAGTAGTTCAGATATAAATGACTTGGCAGAGGAATTCGATACATTACAAGCTGAAAAAAATAATAAATTAATAGTAGAGATCGAACAAAATCCTACTTCTATAATCGTGAACCAATGGAACGAAGATGATACAAGCACCGCAGTAGAACTTAAGGATAATGAAATAACACTTCCTTTGAAAAAAGGATATTATATTTATGAAGTTATTGTAGAATGGAATAATGGAAAAGCAACTTATTTTTTTGATGTTAATATAAAATGACAAACGCGACGTATTATAGTCGCGTTTGTCTTTATTTAAGCAATAAACTGTTGCGATTACTCTCCTATCGCCCGATTCAATCCATGGATGACACCTGCATGCAGTCCCTCGTGCCATATAGCAAATTGCATGACTGCGTCGACTGTTCCCATCGTTAACATATCGCCAATTTTAATCGGTTCAGGCAGCACTCGGTCAAGATTGCCTTCCAATGCTTGAACGACACGCGGCAACTGTTCCTCTAGAGCTACAAGCAATTCCTCTTTAGCAGGGGCTTGACCTTCCCATTTCGCAGGGCTCGTCCCTCTTTCAAAAAAGGCATTCCACTCTTTGTGTTGCGGCTCGTAGGATGGTAGGACTGTCGCGATAAAATTCTCCAACGAGCAATAAATGTGCCCGACATTCCAACGGATTGTATTATTGAAGCCGGTCGGTTGCTTGTCCCATGCATTTTCCTTCGCCTGTGATAGACGCCCCATCGTATACATTCTTGCAAACTTCAATTGTTCAATTGTTGACATTTCCAATTCCCCCTTTACGTCATCATACTATAAAAGGAAATGAAAAAGGAAAAGCGGACATCCGCTGTCGGGTGCCCACTTTACGTAAGATCTATCGGTTTGTCATTTCTCTTTTGGCTGTTCCACTTTTCTCGGGTCATACTGTTGAATTCCCGATTTTCATCCGTCTGCATTTCCAAAGGCACTTCATTTCCCATCAGTTGGAATTCATCGACAAGTGGCTTATTTTCACTATAAGCTGATGGGTCATGTATGCCTGTTCTGTCTTGTGCATTTTTACGGAATTCATGTGTCCAGTTCGAGTCGGCAGGATCCGCCAAAGGCAGTTCGTACGTGGGTCCAATCCCTTTTCCAGGATGCAGGATTTTCGGTTCCAAGTCCTTTTTGTTCGGATATTTACCATCAACAATCGTCATATGGATTCCTCCTTTTTCTCTCATCAAACAAGGAAATCCCTCGCAAGGCGAGAGGTGGTTTTCATCTATACCCGCCGCTGTTTAGTCGTAAACCTAGTCTTTCAAAATAGTTCGCAAATGAAACATCTTTTTATTTAAGACGTCAAAGTTACATAGAATAGTAACGGAGAAAATCGTGGGGTGATTGGATGCAAAAATGGTTCGGAGTTGTCTTTCCTATACTCAGCATTTTGCTGTTGTTATGGATTGAGCAAAGTGTCGGTGTAACGTACGAAGTTAAAACTGTCGCAAAGGTGATGCTATTTCTTGCAATCCCTTTGATTCTTTTTCGCGCCACCAAGTTTCCATTTCTCCGGTTCCGGAAAGCTGACCGAAAGAGCATGCGACTCGCTTTCATTTTAGGAATATCGATCATGGCGCTCATTATCGGTGCCTACCTTTTATTGCAACAGTTCATTGACATCGCTTCTGTGCGGGACGACTTGCTGCAATCCGGCATTACACCTGCCGTATTCCCGTTCACCGCACTATATATTTTAATCGGAAACTCGGTCATTGAGGAATTCTTTTTTCGCGGATTGCTGCCTAACCTATTCGGACAGTCAAAAATGCGGTTCATCCTGCCGCCGTTCTTTTTCGCTATTTACCATATCGCAATCTTCTTACCTTGGTTCACATTGCCGATTTTACTGCTAGCTGTCGGCGGACTTTGGGCAGGCGGGCTGATCTTTCAGCTTGTGAATGAAAAATGCCGCACGATCCTGCCGTCTTGGATCATCCATATGTTCGCGGATCTTGGCATACTATTCATCGGGGTGTATGTCCTTTATTTTTATTGACACGGAAATGCTCGATTTTTTTCGGATTGCCGATGACAATCAATGTATCCCCCTGCTGAAATTTTTCATTCAAATCCGGATTGCTAAGCAGTTCTTCATTCCGTAAAATCGCGACGAGGGTGATTTCAAAGTGTTTCTGCAGGTTCGCGTCCTCGATTGTCATTCCGATAAACGGTTCCGTATGATCCAGTGCAACTTCCCCGACCATGAACTCTTTTTCTTCCGATCGGATCAGATCATTGATGAAGTCGGTGCCGTTCGGTTTCATGATAGACATCGCCAACTCCCTGCCCCCGATGATAGACGGGTTAATGACGCTATCCGCGCCCGCTTTTTCCAATATATCCTCCGAGTCATCCCGTTCCGCACGTGCCGAGATGACTATATCCTCGTTGATGCTCTTTGCAGTCAAAGTGATGAAAACATTATCGGCGTCATTGGATAAAGTGGTGATAAGTGCACGGGCTTGATCGACACGTGCCTGCAGCAAGACAGCTTTGTCAGTTGGATCGCCGATCAGACGAAGAGTGCCCGGTTCTACAACTTCCAGCAAGTCACTTTCATTGTCATGAATGACTAAAATCTGAACGCCTTCCTCCTTTAATTGCTTATACACTTGCCGACCGACGCGCCCGAAACCGCAGATGATGATATGGTCAGTTAAATTGGCAATTTGTTTTTCCATCCTTCTCACCCACACCCTATTCGATAATTGCTGTTCGATGAAATAGGAAGCCCCGATCCCGAGTGCATATGTCACGATTCCCGCTCCTAGCGGCACAAGAAACAAGGCAAACCAGCGGCCTCCTTCCGTCGTCGGATAAATGTCTCCATAGCCGATTGTCATGACTGAAATGATTGTCATCCAAAAGGCATTGAATGGGGATAAATCTTCAAAATACATGAATCCAACCGTAGCTACGACGAGCAGAAGCGCCATTATACCAATCAGAAAAATGACCCGCTTATATCGCCTGTCCAAATCCATCCATCGGCTATACAAACCGGCCACCTCCGCACAAAAGTTTTTCTATTTGTATTCCTTTGGTTGGTCGGTTGTAAACCTTTAGTCGATCTTCACAAATAAAAAAACCGCATGCCTGCCAATTATTCTCAGAAGCGCATGCGGATTGTTTATTTTGTCGGTACTGTAACTGTCACTTTGAACAGATCGCCATCAAGATCGATTTTCATAATTCCACCGTGCATGTCAACGATTGATTGCGCGATTGCTAATCCGAGACCCGAGCCGTCGGTATGACGTGATGTATCGGCACGCTTGAAACGTTCAAACAGCTCATCAACATTTTCCCCAAGCTCATATTTCGTAATATTTTTTACGATAAATTCTGCAGACTCCCCTACTTTTCGGAGTGTTACGTACACGCGAGTGCCCGGGAGCGAATATTTGATAGCATTCACGATCAAGTTATCGAGGACACGCCACCATCTTTGACCGTCTACATAAGCGATAAGCATATCGTCTGGAAGCGCCGTCCGGAAGTCGAGACCGGAATCGGTAATATCTTCGGCATGCTCCGCAAGCGCCTGTTGAAGCAATTGCGTCAGATCGACGCGCTGTTTGTGCAACTCTAGATTTCCACTTGCCATTTTCGACACTTCGAATAAATCCTCAATGAGCGTCTTCAGTCTTTGCGATTTTTTATCAAGAATGTCGACATATTTTGCGCGTTCCTCCGGTGTTATCGTTTCATCCTTCAAGAGATCGGTGTACGTGATGATCGATGTCAATGGAGTCCGCAGATCATGACTCACATTTGTAATCAATTCCGTCTTCAATCGCTCACTTTTCGCTTGCTCGGTCATGGAAACCCGCACGCCTTCACGGAGATTATTCAGGTTTTTCGCGTGCTCTGCAAGCGGTGAACGGCCTTCGACTTTAATATCTTCATTCAAACGCCCTGCTGCCATCTGTTCCGTCGCAATGATGATCCGGTTCAAGTACGCAGAACGCCGGACGAACATATAGAGGGCAGGAAGACCAAGAAATATGACGCAAAATGTGTAGAGGATGAATAAGGACCCATCCATAAGACCGACAATGAATCCGATTCCCGCTAAGAAAAATCCGATAAGCAGGATGAACGACTGAACGCCGATCGATCTTTTAAGGAACATTTCACGCCACGCTTTAAGAAATTGGAGCGTGAAACTGTTTTTTATATCTCTTGCCAATATCCCTTTTTTCTCCCATCGTTCCACACCATTTACAAGCTGGAATGCTAGCAAGGCAGTCATGATGACGCCGCCAATAAAGAAGGAAGTCAGTCCAGCACCCCATCTACCCAACCTTTGATACGTAAAGAAATCCGGCAGAGTATAGGACTCGCTGTTGAGATATCCAACTAAAATGAGGGCTGACATAATAAGTGCTGCAGCCTTTACATCGATTTTTAAATTGGCATACCAATCCGAAATTCCGGTCCCTGTTACCCATTCCTTCTGAAATTTCATGACAGTGACTAATGCAACGAGGGCAACGAGGCCAATGATCCAAAAGATGAACATGGCAAGCTTCCCTTTATTGAAATCCCTGTATTGCCAATAGAGGGCGCCACCCTTTGCAACTGCTGTCCTCGGAATAATGACAGTGCCTTCAAACGTTCTCACGGAATTCATTATTGTGACCTCTGTGTCTGGGAACATAATGTCTTTTTGATCAATAGAAGTCTTTACCCATCCATCGTTATGCCCTGGCAATGAATTCGCTTTAAAATAGCCCTTTGCGGCATTAAATTGCTTTTTATAAATCGCAGGTACTGAAACATCTCCAGAAGAAAACCTTTCCCCCGTTTCAACGTCCTTGAATTCATAAGCAACCGGCAATGAAAATGAATTTGATTTGATTTCATTCAAATATTGAACTAATGCTTTCTCTTTTTCTTTGCGAATTTTCGCCTCAACATGTGCATCGCTCTCGAAGTTCTTCCGGATATCTGCAAGTTTCATGTCCCGTTCTTCGATCAACGTGCTTTGCAACAGTTCATTTCCAGCATCTTTCGCATCCGCTATCCTCTGCGCATATTGGTCATGGATATTGGAGAGTTGGTCTGAAAGTGTACCGTAGCGATTCCGGTGATCTTCGATTTCATTGTCTGAGACGGTAATATTTTTCTTCGTCTCTTCCACGTCAATCGGGTTAAGCACTGTCGAACCTATAGTGTTGTAAAACTCATCGAGCCGCCAAGCGAAGTCATCGAAATCGGAGAAATCCTTTCCAATCAGCGCTGTTCCTTGTCTTGCAAATGAAAGACTGGCGAGCAGCATAATCGTTACTAGCGCAGCCCATAGTAATAGAAGTACTTTATTCTTCATCAGGCTGTGCCTCCTCTAATGATGCGCGAAAAATAGGCGATGGCTCGTGTTGATCGTTCCCAACCGTTTTCGAACATATCGATGATGTAAGGGAAACAATAGCCGATGCTTACGATTGCGATACAGATGGAGAACACCGAAAATACGATGCCCCAATCACTTTTCGATTTTGTAGCCAATGCCCCACACCACCTTTACATATCTCGGATTTTTTGGATCCGCCTCGATTTTTTCGCGAATTTTACGGATGTGGACCGCCACAATGTTTTCCGCATTATACGCTTCTTCATTCCACACTCGCTCGTAAATCTCATTAATCGAAAACACACGCCCCGCGTTTTTCATGAGTAATTCCGTAATCTTATATTCAATCGGCGTCAGCTTTACCGGTTTCCCATCAACCGATAACTCTTTCGCGTCCTCATCTAACGCCAATCCGTCAATCTCAATCTTTTTCTGACCATCGTATGTGCCAAACTGAACATACCTGCGCAGCTGCGACTTCACTCGTGCCATCAACTCAAGCGGGTGGAATGGCTTCGTCACATAATCATCCGCGCCGACCGACAATCCATGAATCTTATCCGAATCCTCCGCCTTCGCACTCAGCATGATGATTGGAATGTTTTGCGCCTCCCGGATTTTGAACGTCGCCGTAATCCCATCCATATTTGGCATCATAATGTCGAGGATGAGCAAATGGACTTCATTTGTTGTGAGCAGGTCGAGCGCCTCTTTTCCATCCGCTGCTTTCAAAACGTTGTATCCTTCATTTTTTAAATAAATTTCAATCCCGTCACGGATCTCCTTATCATCATCCGCCACAAGCACTGTAAACTTCGCCATCATCCGCACCTCACTTTCCTCTATGATACCAATTGTAGTGGGTAAATCTTAACATTCCGTTAGGGGAATTATGAAGAAATTCTTAAGATGGAGAGTTGTTGACTTAAGAATTATGCCTGTTACATTGTTGAGTGGTGATAAACTAGGTGTGAGTGGTGATAAGCTTTTGCAGGCTTTGAAATTGCCATGAAAATCAATCAAGTTGCAGCGAATCGGTGATAAACCAGGTAAAGTCGGTGATAACGTCGGCCGAAGCGGTGATAACTGCCTGAGATTCGGTGATAAAGTCGGCCAAGTCGGTGATAACCGCTTGTGAATCGGTGAGAACACTTAATACCTTCGCCTAGAACGGTCTACTTTTCTCCCTCTTGTTATAATCCACCCCAAAAAGTCCATGCTTCCCATATACCGGGAGGTGATTGACTTGGCAAAAGAGAAGAAAATTAAAAAAGGCAATACATTGGATCGAGAGGAATTCGGGTATGGCTTTGATATCAGCCCTGATGATATGGGTGTAATCGGGAAGAACGATAACGTGAAAAATAAAAATAACAAGACAGATGAAGATAAGAACGACCAAAAGCGGCCACCGACCAATTGGTAATTGCTATTGATTTATTCGAATAAAATGACTATAATCATTTCAACTACATCTTACTAAAGGCAATGAGAGGGAAAAGTAGAAAGAGGATGTCGCCTAGAGAGCTTCTGTCGGTGGAAATGAAGCGGACAAATCTTTTGAACATGATCCTTGAGCCGCGCACTGAACGTCTTCGGACCAGTAGGATGCGACGAGTTGGCACTTGTTATCCTCGCCAGAGTATAACGCTTTTTCAGCGCGTACTTTTGGAGGCAATCAGTGTGAATTGGTTGCGAAGTAAGGTGGTACCACGGGTGATAGACCCCGTCCTTATCGGTTTTTATCGATAGGGGCGGGGTTTTTTTCATTTTATTTTGAGGGGGAAGGAAAATGAGTGTTTTTATCGGAGGGGCTTGGCCGTACGCGAATGGGTCGTTGCATCTGGGACATATCGCGGCGCTGCTGCCGGGGGATATTTTGGCGAGGTATTACCGGTTGAAAGGTGAGAAGGTTCTTTATGCTTCAGGAAGTGATTGCAACGGGACTCCTATTTCAATCCGGGCAAATGCCGAAGGGGTGTCTGTTAAGGAAATTGCAGACCGTTACCATACAGAGTTTATCGTTTGTTTTTCAAGATTGGGATTCTCTTATGACATTTACACGCGGACAGACGGAAGATTTCATCATCAAGTCGTCCGCAATGTATTTTTAACGTTACTGGACCGTGGTTTTATTTTCAAAAAAGAAGTCGAACAGACGTATTGCGAGGTTGATGAGCGTTTTCTTCCGGATCGATTCGTCGAAGGCATTTGCCCTCACTGCGGAAGTCGTGCACGAGGCGATCAGTGCGATAATTGCGGCTCGATTTTAGATCCGCTTGATTTGATGGGGCGTACGTGCAAGCTTTGCGGGAATGAACCGACCGTGCGGAAGACGGAGCATTTTTATTTCAAATTAAGTGCTTTTCAAGATGAACTTGAGAAGTATGTCGGCGGAGCGAAAGCTGAAGGGAGATGGCGCGCAAATGCGATTCACCAATCTGAGCGCTATTTACGGGAAGGTCTCCGTGATCGGGCTGCCTCAAGAGACTTGGCGAATGGCGTCGGAATACCTGTCAGAGGCTATGAGGAGAAAAAGGTGTATGTGTGGATCGAGGCGGTGACGGGCTACTATTCCGCGAGCCAGGAATGGGCCGCTTTGAATCGATCCGATTTCGAGGAGTTTTGGAATGAAGATACAGTCTCCTACTATGTGCACGGCAAAGACAATATCCCCTTCCATACGATAATTTGGCCCGCTATTCTAACGGGAATTGGCAAGGAGAACGCATTGCCGACTCGTGTCATTTCCAATGAATATTTGACATTGGAGAAGCGGAAATTGTCGACGAGCCAAAACTGGGCGGTATGGGTGCCGGATATTTTGGAACATTATCATCCGGATTCGGTGCGGTATTTTCTGACTGCGAACGCTCCAGAAGGCAGGGATGCAGATTTTTCATGGCGCGAGTTCATTTATAGCCATAACTCAGAGCTTTTGGGGGCGTACGGAAATTTCGTAAACAGGACATTGAAGTTTATTGAAAAATCGTATGCCGGGGTTGTGCCGGTTGCGGAGATTAATTTGGAAATAAAGGAATTAGTCGTGGGGCTTTATTCCAAAGTCGGCGAACGAATTGAAGAAGGACACTTCAAAGAAGCGATCGAAACGATTTTTGAGTTCATACGCCGGGCTAATAAATACTTCGATGTTGAAAAGCCTTGGGTACAGATCAAGGATGACGAAGCAGCATGTGGGCGAACAATGGCTACATGCGCATATGTCATCGCAAACCTGGCACAGCTTCTCTCCCCTTTCCTGCCGTTTTCGAGCGAGGATGTGCAAGCGATGCTGAGACTGCGGAAGCCTGAATGGAAGGAAATCGAAATTGGTGAATTGACATTGACACATGTCAAACCACTGTTTGAACGGATTGATGTCGAGCAGATTGACGTGGAATTGGAACGATTGAGGGATAAGTCTATAGGGGTGCAATGAATTCTGACCTTCTCATAGTTTGAGAAGGTTTTTTCATTTGAGAATGGAAGGTAATTATAAGCATTCGGTGATAACCTGACGAGAATCGGTGATAAACGCGGTCAATTCGGTGATAACTGGACGAGAATCGGTGGTAAAGTCGCGCAAAGCGGTGGTAACTTGCCAAGAATCGGTGGTAAACTTCCCCTCCAACTATTTGATGCAATCCCACCCTCAATTTGAGACAATATACAGACAAAGGAAAAGGTTGGAAGGGTGATGAATTTGAAAGAACGTTATTTTTGGGCAGCGATCGGACTTATCGCAATCAGCTGGATTGCGAATTCATTATACGCACAGTCAAAGCAATTGGAGGAGCCTATTTTTCTGGATCATTATATTGAAACGACGACGGATGAACACGACCATAACTATGTCATCTTTTACTATTTAGCAAATAAAAACGATCACTCAACTATCAATTATATAAGATTCGGTGATGTCGAAGGCTTTCCGCAAGGTGACTATTTCTATGCAGGAACCACCGCCCCCCATGCAATTGACACATATAATCATCAAGAATTAAGAAGCATTACAGTCGCACTAAGGTCATTCAATGATAAAAAAAATGCACAATCATTCAACGAAATGGAAGTGTTTTATTCAGACGGAAGATCAGCAACCGCGTCCATCGGGGAAGTGATCATCCATCCAAAAAGGTACTATGGGAATGACGATGCTAGAGCGTTGGAACAACCATCTAGCGGAAGCAGCAATGACGGCTCGAGCTGGGATACATTCCGAGCAACCGAGCCGTTGGCAATCGAGAAAATCGACTTCCCTTTCAATGAACCGATTGAAGAACGGTTCAACTTTACAATAAGCGGCAAACAAACAGAGCAACCGCTGGATTCCCTCAAGCTTCCAATTCAATTAGAGAAGGATAAATCTGTGACATTGAGAGTTAATTTTAAAGAAAAAAGTTTTGTGAACCCTTTCGCATTTGCCATCCATATATCCGGAACAACAGCGGAAGGAAAACCTTTCACAAACTATGCTCATTATAATCTGTTTCCGTATTTGACACAGGACGACGTGAATCGAATTATCGAGGAAAAGACGGGGAGGGGTTCGGATGAATAAAGCGTTGCGGCAAATCTTCTGGGGGTATGTATTCATCTTTTTCCGAATTCACATTGGCTTCGATGTTTTAGCGGATCCAATCGGTTATTTCCTGATTTTATCGGGATGCTCCAAACTCGTTGAGGCATATCCAGTAGCTAAAAAAGCAATGATTGTTGCGATGATCGGTGCTATCTTTTCGCTTCCTTCAGTCTTCGTGAACCTTTCGGAAATACCTCTTACATTTGGTTGGTCGACTTACTCCAGCTTTCTATTAGTCCTCAAAATGGTTATGGGCTATTACTTGTTCATTGTATTGAAAGATGTAACGAAAGTGTTTGGCGGCCGAGCGTTGCATCAAAGAACAGAAAACACGTTCAAATTTTACGTGGCGATCCATCTTTTCGCATTGGCAATAGAATCCTTTTTCATGAATGTACCGGAAGACGGATGGGCCGCTCTTTCATTACTTTCATTAATCGGCGTGCTGGTGATAGATATTCTTTTTCTACTATTGATCGGGGCCATCCGGCGTGTCAGCCCGGAGCAACTTCGGGTAGATACGTTCATTTGAAACTTATTTCCCGCATAAAGTAAGAATCATAGGGGGTTATCATTTGTTCAAAAACGATGCAAACCAAATTCGCGCTGGATGGCTCATCTTTTTGGCGTTCTTCGCGATGTTTATTACGCAGCAGATTTTTGCAATTCCGGGAGGAGTCCTGCTGGCGATTGCTGATTTCCCGTTTCAAGATGGAAATTATGATATGGACTTCCAAGCCGCATTCGACAGGCACCCGTGGATTTTCCTATTGACCCAAGGCGGCGGGACAGTCGGCGGAATGCTCGCTACTGTTTTGTTATGGCGTTTTGTCAATAAAGGGACGCTGAAAGAGTTGGGATTCAGGGGGACGTTGAAAGATTTAGGGTTCGGCCTCTTGCTCGGAGCAGTGTCGATCGCCATCATTTTCTTTATTCTATTGGCTTCCGGTAATGTGGCGTTGCTCAATTCATTCACGAAACCTGAGTTCACAGTGTACTCATTGTCATTTCTGGTACTTTTCATTCTTGTCGGCTTTTTTGAAGAGATGTTTTTCAGAGGATATGTCATGTCCACACTGGAACGACGTGGGAATCCGAAATGGCTTGTCTATACCGCCTCTGCTGTCGTGTTCAGTTTGGCGCACGGCACGAATCCGAATGTCAGCGTATTGGGCTTGATCAATATCGCATTGGTCGGCGTTTTATTCGCCTATATGTTTGACGCGACGAAGAGCTTGTGGCTTCCAATCGGCTATCATATTACATGGAACTACTTTCAAGGGAATGTTTTCGGATTTGCTGTTAGCGGAACGACCCCACACGGAATCTATAACGTCTCGGTGGAAGAAGGAAATGCATGGCTGACCGGCGGAGCGTTCGGATTGGAAGGCGGCCTATTAGCGACGTTGTTAATTATTCTAGGATTTTTTGCAACGAGGCTGTATGTGAGGATGAAGGCGGAGTAAGCGGTTATGCGCCTTTGCTGCGATTTATGCGCGATTTTAGATGTTTATGCGTGATTTTGCGGAATTATGAGCGATTTTAGCGATTTATGAGCTTTTGAGGCATTTTATGCGCGTTTGGAGCGATTTATGCGTGAATGAAAGCTTGCTTGAGGCTGCCTAGCTTATGGCAGCCTCTTCTTTTCGTCCGCTAAGCGTTAAAACGAGGATTCCGCCTAAAAGGAGCGCGATTCCTGACCACGAAACAAAATCCAACCTTTCCCCTACGACGAGCACGCTTAAAATCGCGGCAGTGAGCGGTTCTGCTAACGAGAGCGTAACCGCGGATGATGAGGGGATGTGCCGCAGCCCGGTGGAAAACAGAATATATGCCACACTTGTCGTCGCGATACCGAGGTAGATCATTGTCGCTATACCGGGTAGGGTTACTAACCCTTCCGTTTCGAAGATGAACAGAAACGGCATCAGCATAATTGCGCTCACTGAGAAGATGACGGCAACTGAGGCAACCGCATCTGCTTTCTCTAATACTTCTTTGTTGAACAAAGTATAGAAGGCAAATAAAAGTCCGGCGAATAACGATAGCGAGACGCCTACCGGGTTGACGACCAACCCTTCTTTATTCGAAAACAATAATACACATCCGACGATAGCAAGTGAAGTTGCCGTGAGCCATATTTTCGATGGGCGTATTCTTAGGAATAGCCATTCGATTAGACCGGAAAACATCGGTGCACTTCCGATTGCTACGACGGTCCCGATAGCGATTCCAGTCAACCGGATTGACGTAAAAAAACAATATTGGAAGATTGCCATCGCCAGTGCGGAAAGAAGCGTCGCTTTCCACGGCCAGTTTCGAAAATCGATCTTCCGAAGAATAAGCATGATAATGAGCAAAGTGAAACCGCCGACTGCAAGTCTTGAGGCGCCGACTGCCAGTGGGTGAACGGTTTGCGGCATGAATGTTTGTGCAGTGCCTGTCGTTCCCCAAAGCACCGCCCCTAATAAGACAACTATGAATGCAATGCGCTGTGACAAAGAAATCCCCTCCTCCGATGTATTGAATATATCATGATATCGAAGGAGGGTGTATGAATTATCTAAATTATTTAGCTGTTGATTCGATCGTTTTTTTCAGCTTCGCCAATAGCCCATCCCAGCCTTCGGACATGCGAGGACGAACGACGTCATGCGATTCGCCGAACTCCGTCTGCTTCCCTTCCTCCCAACCAGCATGAATAAAGGTCAACTCGGTTTGTCCATCGATTGCTTTCAATTGAAAATGTACTTGCCAATCCTTACCCCAGTCGAATGAGAAACGGTTCGGTGATTGCACTTCAGTCACTTTACATGGCGATTCGCCCCATGGTCCCGCTTGTAAGGTAAATTCTTTTCCTTCGACCGGTTCCAAATCGTTCGGCATGAACCAAGCTCCAATCCCATCAGCTGTTGAAATATACGGCCACCATTTCAATGGGCACTTCAAGCAATACATTCTTTTTTATTTCATTCACGATCATATAAAATTCCTCCTTGTCATTTCCACACTAATTTATATTTCTTCACATATTTTTCATCTTCCTCGATTTCAATTAATTCTAAGGCGGTTTTTTTGATTGATTGGTCTTTCGTTGCGTCATATAACTGTCTGAAACCTTGCTGGATATCATAACGGATCAATGTTGGATGTCTTTCATCCGAACACGTTTGGAATCTGCTAACGAGGTGCCCCATCACCAATTCCTTATGTGCCTTACCCGCTAGGCCTACTTTCCAAATCGATTGAAGACAGTGCCGAGCTGTCACGAACTTCTCATCTTTCGTGACTTTCAAGAGGAGTGGAAAGTCACGAAGTATGCGCTGCTCCGGATCACTGATCGCCAAGCCCGCCAAAAACTGCGCCGCTCTTGCCCTTCGATGATTGTCTTTGTCCGTCAACCAAGCAAGCAGAATGTCCCACACTTCGTACGCCCAATCCACTTTAAATTCCAACTTTTCCATAATAGCCATGAATGCGGAGTATTGTTTGTCTTTATCTTCACCTTCAAGGTCGTCGAATAAAGATTGAATTTGCTTTTCCATGTGAATACCTCTTTTTATATCATTTTAACATAACTAGATTAATGGATCCTGGAGGGCTGAAATGAGTCCTTGTGCAATTCATCAATCCCTAGTTCATCGGCAACTGGAATAGTACCCAAGCTATTGAACGAACAATAATACCATGTTACACTAAAAGGCAGGCTTTTTGCCGCGTGGTTCGTAACCATCCCACGTAAAAAAAACTAAGGAGAAATGAATATGAAAGTAAAAACAATGGCAACAAGCGGTATTATCGCTGCGTTGTATGTTGCTGTGACGTTTTTGATAGCACCGTTCGGGTTCACTAACATCCAGTTCCGCTTATCGGAGATGTTCAATCACCTCGTTGTGTTCAATAAAAAATACATCGTCGGGGTCGTATTAGGCGTATTTATCGCCAATATGCTCTTCTCGGAATTGGGACCGATCGATCTCCTATTTGGTGTTGGCCAATCGGTACTCGCTCTATCAATTACAATCCTCTCCGGAAAGTTCATCAAAGGCCTCTACCGACGAATGATTTTTAATACATTGGTTTTCACTTTCACGATGTTCCTCATCGCATGGGAATTGAATATCATGCTAGAACTGCCTTTCTTGTTGACATGGCTTTTCGTTGCTGTTGGTGAATTTGTCGTCATGGCAATCGGCATTCCTATCATGGTTGCATTGAATAAACGACTTAATTTCAGCAAGCTCATATAGGAATCGAGTAGGAGGGAGTGATTAACTCCCGACCTCTCACACCACCGTACGTACGGTTCCGTATACGGCGGTTCAATAACTTAAGTATCGACGCTCATACAAGTGATTCAGGTCTTTCAGACCCCACTTGGTGAGCGTTTCTGCTTTGATTGCTTTATGTAGCGTTTCGCTTTTGGAGACTCTCCAGTATCCCTTCCGGGAATTCGCTACTTTCCAAGCTTCTTCATGCCAAATTCCCAATCTTCGCAACTGGCGATATTTTGTCCATATCTTCTTCCAACGTTTCCATATCAATTGTCGTAACCGATGGTTCAGCCATTGTGCCATGGATTTGATAAAACTTTTCATAAAGCCAATTCCATAGTAGTTTATCCAACCTACTGTCACTTGGTTGATTTCTTTGGCTATCTCATCAAAGCGACCCGGGCGATTCCGTTTGGTGATTCTCTTTAATTTTGATTTGAATCGACTTTTCGCGGATTGATGCGGTCTACATCCCACACCTTTAGATGTGGAATGGAGACAGAAACCTAGGAACTTAAGCTTGACCGGCGAACCCACTTTGCTCTTTTCTTGGTTCACCGTCAACTTCAGTTCATGTTCCAGAAACCTTTTAATGCTTTCCAAAACACGTTCCCCTGCTCGTCTGCTCTTCACATAGATGCAGAAATCATCCGCAAATCGCACGAATTTATGCCCTCGTCTTTCGAGTTCCTTATCTAATTGATTCAGATAGATATTGCTGAGAATCGGGGAAAGTACGCCACCTTGCGGAGCACCTTCCTCTGTTGGACTGATAAGTCCACCTTCTAGGATGCCGCTCTTTAGAAACTTCCATATCAACTTTAAGACAATCTTATCGTTTATGAACTCTTTCAGATACTCCATCAACTTCTGATGGTTAATAGTGTCGAAGTAGCTTTTTAAATCACAATCGACTACCACTCTGTATCCTTGTTCAAAGTATGTGATGGATTGCTTAATGGCTTGATGTTGGTTCCGTTTTGGACGGAAACCATAGCTCCTCTCAGAAAAATGAGGGTCAATGATTTCACCAATCACTTGATAGATGGCTTGTTGCACCATTCGATCCCGTACACACGGGATGCCTAGTTTTCGCATTGAACCATCTAACTTTGGAATTTCAACACGTTTAACTGGCAGAGGTTCGTACGAACCGTCTTTAAGCTTTCTAATAAGCTGGGTTCGGTATTTGGCTACATGTCCAAATAGCTCATCTACTGTCATTTCATCGATACCAGGTGCCCCTTTATTTGCTTTCACTTTCTTACAGGCATTAAAGAGGTTGTTGATGTCGACTACTCTATCAATCAAATCGATACCATCCTGTCGCTCCATTTCTGTAAAGACAGGACTGCACGCTCCCGCATACTCTTCAGTTTCCAACCTATCCCTTTGCGGCCAGCCATCTGCTGATGTTTTCTGTGGTCTTTGCACTGTCTCTACCTCCATTTCATTTCAGGATTATTATTGTTCAGCCCTTCGTCCTTGTGGACTACTATGGCTTCTGCTGACTTCTTACAGTTCAACTTGCCATCACTGACCAGTTTGTTCCTGTGGAATATTCCATTCCTCTTGTCGGGAACCCCTGTAAGACCTCCCCGGGTAAGAGCTATAACCTTCCTCCCATGTAACCGCTGCATTTACTGTATGGAATTCGGGCAGTATTGGACTTTGTTTTGTTAAGCAAACTCGTCCGTTCCAATTCAGCCTTTTATGCAGTTTCTGTCCGTCGGTTCGGGATTTTGCCGCCGGCTTCCTTCAGATTCCACCTCACGGTGGACACCCTTGCCTTAAGCTAACAGTTCCTACTGCCAAGCCTGTAGTGGACTTTCACCACCAAGTTATAGCCCATGCCGGGCGCACTTAAAAAACAGAGAGTGGCATTTAATAGCCGCTCTCTGTTTTATTTTACTCATACATAGGTGTTGCCGTATTGCGTTTTTAATAGCCAAGAGTGAAAAAAGTATTCCCCGACAGAGATAATTGCTCCAGCCAAAAATGCTTCTCCCAAGGATTCCGAATATCCAAGCAAGTTTAAGCCACCCCATAAAACAATAAATCCTAATGCCAAGTCTCCAATCGTCGCGGTCATATTGCCTACTCTTGGTAGAATCATCAGATCTCCCAAGTAAGAAATTAATAGTAAAGCGAAACCTAAAATAGTGGAGTGCCAAAAAGAGACGCCATTGAATACCGTTAGTACAATCCAAAGTACAGGGAATATCAAAATTGCTTTGATAAGAAGTGACCTTCCATGGTTAACGTTTGATTCCTCATTCATCGTTATTGCCTCCATTCATTTACTACTTTTAACATTGCCCAAGTCCAATTAAAATATGTAGGAAGCGCTTCGTTCGATTATAATATTTAGATAATGAAAGGAGGGTTTTTAATGTATATGACGATTGAAGAAACAGCAGAATATTTGAGTATGCCAGTCGAGCAAGTCCGGAAGTATGTATGGGAAGGACGCATCCGTTCCGTTCATGACGGCGAACAATTCTTCATTAATCAGAATCAATTCAGCGAGTATTTCAACCAGCTCGAGACGTTAAAAAGGCAAATCGACGACTATTTCAATGAACCGCTTCCACCCGACCGTGATATTAAGGATGAGGATTAAAAACCCCTATAAAGGGTAAACTGAAACCAGGGATGTGCCATAGTATAAAAGACACAATTTTTTCATTCAATACTAGTCGGATTTTCAATTCGAAATATCCTATTTATTTCTAACAGGCACCTTTGGGATGCATTTTATCGGTGTTAATAAAAAAATCAAATGAGCGATTGTTGTAAGTGACTAGATTTTCACTCCCTTTGCTTTCCCACTACATGATTGGTATAGTGTGTAGTCGTTTCAAAAATCCATTATTCATAGGGGGAAACATGCGAAAAATATCAAATGTGTTTTATATAACAATCGGCCTGATTATATTGGCTGTTGGATATGGAGTGATTGCGGCGGAGAGTTTTGAAACCGTCACAAATTCCATCAAATCCTTCGTATCATCTTCATTCGGATGGTATTACATGCTCCTGCTCTCATTCCTGCTTGTGCTTAGCCTTTTCTTCATTTTTAGCCCATTCGGCAAAGTGCGATTAGGACAAGATGAAGACCGTGCATCGTTTTCGACAATCACTTGGATTGCCATGCTATTTTCTGCAGGGATGGGAATCGGGTTAGTCTTCTACGGGGCAGCAGAACCGCTATCCCACTATGCCATTAATCCCGCAACGGCCGAGCCGAATACAGATGCTGCATTTAAAGAAGCAATGCGACAAACATTCTTCCATTGGGGATTGCATGTATGGGCCATGTACGGGATCGTCGGACTTGCTCTTGCGTATTTCCAATTCCGTAAAGGAGAGCCAGGTTTAATTTCAGCAACATTGAAGCCGATTTTCGGTAAAAAAATGGAGGGGCCATGGGGCGTACTCGTAGATGTACTTGCCGTATTTGCAACAGCTTTTGGCGTTGCCACTTCTCTCGGCTTCGGTGCTGTTCAAATTAACGCAGGCGTGAATTATCTATTTGGCGTTTCAATCGGATTCACTTCACAACTGATCATTATTGCGGTCGTGACAGTCCTCTTTGTCATGTCTGCGTGGTCGGGGCTTAGCAAAGGAATCAAATATTTGTCAAACACAAATCTAGTTCTTGCGCTCGCCTTATTAGGTTTCGTCCTCATCTTAGGGCCGACATTGCTCATCTTCAATGTTTTTACCGATTCTATTGGAGGCTATCTCGCCAACCTCGTTTCGATGAGTTTCCGGACTGCACCGTTGAATGACACTCATCGTGACTGGCTGGAAGGTTGGACGATCTTCTATTGGGCTTGGTGGATTTCCTGGGCACCATTCGTCAGCATGTTCATCGCGAGGGTATCAAAGGGCAGGACAATTAGAGAGTTCATGGTCGTTGTCATGTTAGCACCAACCGTTCTGAGCGCTATCTGGTTTTCAGCTTTCGGAACGACTGCCATCAACATGCAACGTAAAGGGATTGCAGACTTAGCGAAAACAGACACTGAATTGACGATATTTGAAATGTTCCATGCGATGCCTTTGTCGTTCATTATTTCCATTGTCGCAGTTCTGTTAATTGCATCGTTTTTCATCACTTCCGCGGATTCAGCGACATTTGTGTTAGGCATGCAGTCCACATACGGTTCATTGACCCCGCCGAATAGCGTAAAAATCATTTGGGGCGTCATCCAGTCTGCAATTGCTATCATATTGCTGTCTGTAAATGGATTGACTGCACTGCAAAACACGATCATCATTGCCGCTCTGCCGTTTTCCTTCATCATTTTGCTGATGATTTTCTCACTACTCAAAGCGTTGAAGAGCGAACTGCCTAAGAGTGAACGGCCGAGGAGAAGAAAAGCGAAAGATACCATTTAAACAGCATAGAAAAAAGTGGAGGACGGAATCTAAAGATTCCTCCTCCACTTTTTTAATTTGGCACCAGGACTGCTTCGTGTTGGCGAATGATATGCAGCAAGTCCGCAACCATCGCGCTTCCTGTCGGATACATTCCTGCACCCGGGCCAACCAACGTCAATGGTCCGAGATATTCGGTATTTACGATGACGGCATTGTCGACACCGTCAATACTGAAAAGCGGGTGATCCGCTCCAATTAGGACAGGTCCTACCGTCGCCTGCAGCTTCCCTTTTTCATCCTTCCAAATATCTGCCACGTGACGATAACGGAGATCGCCTTTGGTTGCATCATTGATATCAATTGATTCGAGATGATCGATTCCGACGACAGGAACGTCTTCCCAGTCAGGCTGCCTGCCGAAAGCGAGCGCGCTCAAAATCATCAGTTTACGGAAAGCATCCGTGCCATCCACATCATCTGCAGGGTCTGCTTCCGCGTAACCATTTTGCTGTGCATGTAACAGTGCTTCTTTGAATGAAGACCCCTCATCGCGCATTTTCGTCAAAATGAAATTTGACGTCCCATTTAAAATGCCTTGGATCCGTTTAATCCGGTCGCCTACCAGCAGATTGGTCACAGTCCGGATGATTGGCACCCCGCCAGCAGTCGTCGCTTCGAACCCGACTTGCACGTTCCGAAATTCGGCATGTTTCCTTAACGCAGGTCCGTGTTTTGCAAACATTTTTTTGTTCGCAGTTATGATGTGGCACCCTTTCTCAATCGCATCCGACAAATACGTATAAGCAGGTTCTTCCCCGACAATCGCTTCAAGAACGATATCGATTTCAGGGTTCCCTAATATATCCTGAATATCATCTGTAAAATTTGCGCCTGTTATCGGCAGGCGTTCTTTCGCCTTGTCTTTTACAAGGATGGATACGACATCAACGGTGAAACCAGTGCTCTTTTTAATTTCTTCCCGCTTCTCTTGCAGGATTCTATAAACACCTTCACCGACCGTACCAAAACCGAGTATGGCCACTTTAATTGACGGCATGAAACCACCCTTTCTGATCTAAAGCGGAGGAGGGCGTTTAGCCCGTGCTCGTAACGCTTCGCTTTTACTCGCAAAAGCCGTTCTATGTGACGGCTTTCGCAGCTAGATGTTAATCATAGCAATAGTTAGCGAACTGCGACAGGCGCCGCTTTCTCAATCGCCTGCTTAAGGTCCGCAATAATATCATCAGTAGACTCCAGTCCGACAGACAGACGGATCAATTCCTCTGGCGTTCCTGTCTTTTTCAAGTCCTCCGCAGACAATTGCTGGTGCGTCGTTGATGCAGGATGGATGATAAGCGATTTTGCATCCCCTACGTTCGCAACATGCGACCATAGCGTAATATTGTCAATCACTCTGCGTCCTGCGTCACGGCCACCTTTAATTCCGAAGACGATGATAGAACCAAACCCGTTCTTCAAATATTTCTTTGCATTTTCATGTGTTGGATGATCTTCAAGACCCGTGTACGTCACCCATTCCACAGACGGATGAGCCTGTAGGAATTCAGCGACTTTCACGGCATTTTCGTTATGGCGTGTCACACGCAAATGGAGCGTCTCCAGCCCTTGAAGGAAGTTGAATGCACTGTCCGGATCCAAGCAAGGCCCGAAGTCGCGGAGCAATTGGACGCGGAGCTTCGTCGCGAATGCAGCTCCCGCCGTGTCAATGCCGTATCGCAAGCCGTTGTACGTTTCATCCGGCTCCGTGAAGCCAGGGAACTTCCCTCTCGTCCAGTCGAATTTCCCTGCGTCGACTACGACGCCGCCGATAGTCGTTCCATGGCCGCCAATCCACTTCGTTGCGGAATGAATGACAACGTCAGCACCAAACTCGATTGGGTTCGATCCGTATGGGGATGCGAATGTGTTATCGATGAGGAATGGGATTTCATTTTCATGCGCAATGTTTGCGACCGCTTCGATATCGAGCACTTGAAGGCTAGGATTTCCGATCGTTTCAGCGAAAATCGCTTTCGTTTTATCTGTAATCGCAGCACGGAAGTTTTCAGGTTCGTCCGCGTCCACGAATTTCACATTGATACCGTAGCGTGGAAGCGTAACGGCGAATAGATTATACGTACCGCCGTAAAGATTGCCGGCAGCGACAATCTCGTCACCCGCACCCGCAATATTGAGAATGGAGAATGCGATTGCTGCCATTCCCGAAGACAGAGCAACTGCAGCAGTTCCACCTTCTAAGAGTGCTACCCTTTCTTCAAAGACAGCAACGGTAGGATTCGTAATTCTTGTATAAATATTGCCTGCTTCTTGCAAGCCGAATAAGTTTTGGGCATGTTCAGTATCACGGAATACGAATGCAGTAGTACGGTGGATTGGCACAGCACGGGAACCTGTAATTGGATCCGGTTTCTGCCCTCCGTGTAAGAGAAGAGTTTCTGGTTGAAGTGGTTTGTTTGTCATTGTCATTACCTCCAGTGGTTTTTTAAGATGAAAATGATGCAGTGCGGAGGCGTTGGGGGTTTTGGGAATAAAAAAATAACCCCTTTCGCTAAGAGAAGGGTTACGCTTTCGCTTATTCCTCCTCTTATCTTTCAGACCGTTTTCACGAATCTGTAGGAAGTAGCACCTTTGCAAGTTCATCACTTGCCGGTTGCCGGGCATCGCAGGGCCTAGTCCCTCCGCCGCTCTTGATAAGAGTTTGGTTATTCAGTTTTTCATCTTGTTGAACAGTATAGGAGACTATTTTTTAAAAGTCAAGGGGTGAATTTATTTTTTTCTGAAACTTGCGCTTTATCTTCGATGTTATAATAGTTGTAGAAGTCGGAATGACGGATTGATGAAGCGGGTGGATACTTTGAGCGCGGGAGTGGCTTCTTAGAGCGCGGATGCAGCCTTTTTGAACGCGCAGCCAGTTGCTTTGGACGCGATTCAGCCAAACTAGAACATCGGTGTATATGACTATATTATTTTTGGGGGATTCTTATGACGTTATGGATTATAGCTATCATAATTTGTGGATATTTGGTCGGCTGCCTTCATGGCTCGACAGTCGCTCGTTGGATTTCGGGGGTTAATTTGAAAGAAACCGGTGTTAAAAATGCCGGAGCGTCGAACGCGATGATCGTTCTTGGAAAACGGTATGGTGCGCTTGTTGCATTGATTGATATTGGCAAAGGCATCTTCGCGGTCATTGCTGTAAGGCTGCTAGCTGGACATTTCGGACTGCCTACGGAATACATCACTTTGTTATTATTCGCTGTCGGAGCTGCTGTTATATTCGGCCATAACTATCCGTTCCATATGAAGTTCAACGGGGGGAAAGGGACAGCAACAGTAATCGGTGTATTATTTGCGATTGACTGGCGGTTCGGACTTGCCGGGTTCATTCTATTCATTCTAGTGGCCATCATATCTGACATTCTTGTCTTTGGCGTTATCATGTTATACATCACTTTATTGGCCATGGCCGTTTGGTTAGATGGATATTGGCCAATAGTAATTGCAACCTTACTTTTCTTGATGGCAATCTGGAAGCATATCGAAAACTTGAAGCGGATTCGCAAAGGGACGGAGCCACGCATTCGCACATCATTCAAGAAAAAACAGAAGCACTCGGAATGAGGCTTCTGTTTTTTCGATGAGATTGCCTTTTATCAATCAAAAATCCAACCAGATCTTCACAGCGGTCCCTAAAATCAAAACTGCCAATATCCCCTGCAATACTTCCGTATTCATCTTCTGTCCTGCTTTTGCCCCGAGTGGCGCGGCGAGGATGCTCGCTACAATCATGACAGCTGCCGGACCGTAAAGCACCTGGTCTGTCACGATCTTCCCTACCGTCGAACCGATCGATGAAATGAATGTAATGGCGAGGGAAGTAGCAATCGTCATGCGTGTCGGGATTTTCAAAACGACAAGCATAATTGGAACTAAAATGAACGCGCCGGCAGCTCCAACAATTCCAGCTGCAATCCCTACGATGAAAGCGAGCACGGCTGCAAGCCATTTATTGAAAACAACCTGATCCGCCGGAATATCATCCAATCCTTTTTTCGGGATGAACATCATGATGGCCGCAATCGTTGCAAGAATTCCGTACACGAGGTTGATGCTTCCTTCAGAAATCAAATTGGAGCCGTAGCCCCCGATAAAGCTTCCGACCAAAATCGCGCTCCCCATGTAGATGATCAGCGTTTTATTGAGATATCCGCCTGTCCGATATACCCACAATCCGGATATCGTCGCGAAAAACACTTGGATTGCACTGATTCCTGAAACTTCGTGCGCAGAGAATGCTGCAATTCCAAGTAATGGCGGAATGTATAATAGCATCGGATATTTGATGATCGATCCGCCGATTCCGACCATTCCGGAAACGAAGGATCCTACAAATCCGATGAGGAAAATCGTTAGTAGAAATGTCATATCCATCGAGTATTTACCTCCTAAATCAGGAAAGGGTATCTACTCAGATACCCCCTACCCTACAATCAGCCTTTCTTAATCCAGAATGTGAAGACGCCTGCATCTTCTTTTTGATCAACCATTTCATGGCCGCTAGATTTTGCCCATGCTGTCATATCAGCGACTGAGCCTTTGTCAGTTGTGAAGATTTCCAGGATTTCACCCGTCTCCATTTCCTTCATCGTCTTTCTTGCACGTACAACCGGCATTGGGCATGCCAACCCTTTTGCATCTAATACTTTTGTTACGTTCATTTTCATCTTCTCCTTTTGGTTAAATTACCTTACTGCACAACGATTCGGTCCGATTTCCATTTCCCGCTGCGTTTCTTCGTTAGGATTGATTTTCCCCATATTCGTTTGACGGATTTCTTGGTACGCATTTGGTTGAGGAGGCAAGTTTCCTGTCACCAGTTGACGGAATTCCTGTTCATCCTCAATATTCAAGCCGTGGTTATTCGCGAACAGCGTTCCTAACTTTTCCGAAACGCTTCCATCTTCATTCAACTCTTCGATAATCATGAAGTGCGCGGGAAGTACGAGTAGATCTTCCGCTAACTCACGATAACGGCTATACAATGTATCTCGCAGATCGCCGACCCAATCTTCCGCCAATCCGGCGAGATCAGGACGACCGATCGAGTCGATGAATAAAATATCTCCTGACAGTAAATATGCATCGTCTACAATAAACGAGGTGGAGCCAATCGTGTGACCCGGTGAATAAAGCGCTTGAATATCGATTTTCGATGTCCCCACTGTAATCACACGGCCGCCTTCCAACGGTTCGTAATCAAACGTCACTTCTGTTGCGTCTTTCGGAGGCAGCCAGTACGTTCCGTTCACAGCTTCCGCAATTTGACGTCCGCCGGAAATATGGTCCGCATGCAGATGTGTATCGAGTACATTCGTAATCTTCACGTCTAATTGTTTTGCGAAATCAAGGAAGACATCGGTCATTCTTGTTGCATCCACAATGACCGCTTCTCCGTTCGACACAATCATATATGAAAGGCAGCCTTTTCCGATCCGGACGAATTGATAAATCGCGCCGCCATCCTTCAAGTCACCGACTTTCACCGGCTCCAGATGTTCGCTCCATGCTTTCATGCCGCCTTGCAAGTAGTGAACGTCACGACCTGCCTCAGCAAGCATTTCCGCGACAAAAATCGAAGAACCTTCCTTCGCACAGACGACAACAACCTCTTTATCAGTCGGAATTTGATCGAAGATTTCCTCTACGCCATCGAGTAAATCGAAATAAGGGCTATTCAAATAGTGAATGTTCTCCCCTTCAATTTTCCAATCCGCAAACGCATCTTCATTACGGACATCCAAAATGAAGAACTTTTCTTTATTAATCACTTTCTTTGCGACTTCTCCAGCTGTCATCGGTGTAACTGCACTGCCCTCCAAATTGCCCCCAGGGGTATTATTTTTTGTAAATAAATCCTCTGTCGGGCCTTCCCAAGCCAACATGCCGCCTGCCATATTAACTACTTTGTATCCGTAACTTTCAAGGAAGTTCGTCGCCTGTCCGCTACGTCCTCCCGACCGGCAAACCATTGTGTATTCTTTTGTTTTATCCAATTCATTCATACGGAACTCCAATAATCCAAGGGGGATATTAATGGAACCAGGAATTTTTCCTTCAGCGACTTCATCCACTTCACGGACATCTATAAGAGTAAGCGGCTGTCTCGCGGATAGTTTTGCTTCGATTTCTTTTGCTGTTACTTCATTCATTGTTATTTCCTCCTTTTTTAAATAAATAAATTCACATTTCCATCTTGCGCATCAGCCAAATAAGCAGCTACGCCCGCATAATTGATGCCTTCCAGCAACTCTGCTTGATCAAGACCTAATAAATCCATCGTCATTGTACAAGCGACAAGTTTAATGTCTTGTTCCTGCGCCAACTCAATCAATTGGGGAAGCGTCATCGCATTGTGCTTTTTCATGACATGCTTAATCAATTTAGGTCCCATTCCAGCCATATTCATTTTTGAAATGCCCATCTTATCTGCGCCACGCGGCATCATTTTCCCGAACATTTTTTCCAAAAACCCTTTCTTCACTGGAACGTGATCCTCTTTGCGAAGTGCATTCAACCCCCAAAACGTATGGAAAATCGTCACTTCATGGTCATAAGCCGCAGCCCCATTCGCAATGATATAGGCAGCCATCGCTTTATCGTAGTCACCACTGAACAAAACAATGGTCGTCTTTTTCTTTTCCGACAATCTCAATCATCCTTTCTTTTCAAAATACCACTACCCCTAGGGGTATATTAAACCGATAAAAGAAAAGAGTCAACTGTTAGCGACTCTTTACTAGGAGATTAACTGCTTCTTTTACAATCTCCTCTTGAGACATCGAATTATTTTCATCAACGTTCTGCATGCATGAAATAATATTTGAGCTGACAATGACGCCTATCGTACGGTCAATCGCTGAACGGGAAGCTGACAATTGAGTGACGACTTCTTTACAGTCTTTTCCTTCTTCAATCATCCGTAAAATTCCTTTGATTTGGCCTTCAATCCTTTTTAATCGGTTTACGATTTTATCATCGTAATGCACGTACCTTCAGCTCCTTTATCGTTTGTTACAACTCTGATTCTATACCCCTCTAGGTATAATGTCAAGCAGCAGCTGGGCATAAACGATTCAGAGTTCTGCAAAGTTCGACAATTTATGGTATACTAGTTATAGACAACTTGATAGGGATCGGTTTCAACTAGTTGTTTTCCATCATGATTTCAATTGCTTAGGATGCACCTAAGCAGTTTTTCATTAGGGGATTATGATGAGAATAAACAGTAGGAGTGATTCGTTTGGCATTTCCACGCAGGGAGAAACCTGTTTCAGATTTTGTCGCAGCTCGTCATATCGATGAGGAGATTTCATTCGTTCGCAATGATTTTGAGGTGAACGGAACAATTCATAAGATTCTCGAAAACTCAGTCATCGTTAAAATTTCGGAGGACGACGCCGACCGTATTGGTGTCGCATCCAACCTCACCGTTGTTTCTCATAAGAACTACTCAGTTGGTTAATTTATATCTAAAAGGGCATCTCCGTCAGGGAGTGCCCTTTTTCTTTTGGTTTTCTATTTATTCTCCATCGGCAATTAAGCCCATGATTTTCAAATTATAAAATACACCAAAACAGACAAGCAGATTGATGTGATTGTCACTGCAATTAATGGTCTCATCGCGCGTTCACGCAGGTCTTTCATGCTCACGTTCAAGCCGAGTCCAACCATGGCGGCTGTCAATAGCCATGTCGTTGCAGTGCTGATTCCTGCCAGTACGCTTTCAGATATCGGAATCAAGTTGCCTAGCACATAGCTTCCGAATAAGCTCATCGCAATGAACCCGACGAGGAACCAAGGGAATTCAATTTTGTTCTGCCCCTCTTCTTCCCCTTTACTTTTACGTTTCATGAAATAAATGAAAATGAAGCATAACGGCACTAAGAGAAATACCCTGCCGAGTTTCGCAAGTAGCGCAAGCGCAAGTGCATCTTCCCCAGCGGGAGCTGCAGCAATTGCTACATGGGCTAATTCGTGGAGACTCATGCCCGACCAGATACCGTATTCTGTCGGGAGCAACGGCACTATCGGCCGTAATACTGTATAGCCGATGGCAAACACGGTACCGAGCATGGCGATGATGCCGACTCCGATTGCGGTGTCTTCATCCTTCGCTTTGATGATCGGCGCGACCGCCGCGATGGCTGCAGCCCCACAAACTCCCGTCCCGACTCCAAGCAGCATGGAGATGCTCTTATCCGCCTTCAGCCATTTGGCAAGAAGGACCATAAGCCCGATTGCAAATGCAATGACGAGCATATCACGCGCCAACAAGCCCAATCCATCGCGGAAGACGACATCGATATTTAATTTCAATCCGTATAATATAATCGCTAGCCTCAGCAGCTTTTTCGATGAAAATGTGATTCCGCCACGAAGAGCTTCAGGATAACCGAATAATTGCCGATACGCAACAGCTATGATGATGGCGCTCGCCAATTGTCCGATGTGATTGAATCCAGGTACTTTCGCTAATAAAAAACCTAAAAATGCAATAAAAAATGTGAATGCAATCCCGGAGATCCACATGCTTTTTTCATTCGTACTCTTCTTTTCAACCAATTGTACCACCTCCTGTCTAAGCCTAATATGCCCCATTACATAAGTAAAATAAATTATAATAATACCAATGATAAGGAAAATGATATGATTGAACGCAAGGAGTGATGGATATGGACCAACGACTTCAAGTATTCGTTACGGTAGCGGAAAAAGAAAGCTTTTCACGTGCTGCCGAAGAGCATCATATGACCCAGCCGGCAGTGAGCCAATATATCCGTCAATTTGAGGAACAGATTGGGGCAAGACTGCTGGAGCGTACGAATAAATACGTACGCCTCAACAAGGCCGGGGAAATCGTCTACCATCATGCGAAGGAAATTCTTGCTTTGTATACAAAAATGCAAAACCTTGTCGATGATCTGGCGAATAAGGCGAGCGGGCCATTGTCGATCGGTGCAAGTTATACATTCGGAGAATACGTGTTGCCACGCATTATCGCCACTTTGCAACAGACTTATCCCGATATCCAACCGACCGTAAAAATCGGCAATACGGCAACCGTTGCCGATCTCGTCGCAAGCCACCAGCTCGATATAGGCATTGTGGAAGGGAATTTCAATGCGGCAAGGCTCATTGTAGAGGATTTTGCTGAAGACGCCATGGTAATCGTCAGTTCTGTCGACCACCCGTTTGCAAATAGGAAGGAATCGCTCGAGTTGACGGATTTGGAGAAGGAGACTTGGATTGTACGTGAGCACGGCTCCGGTACTCGGGAAGCGATGGATATTTTATTCGAACAACACGGAATTTTACCGACGAAGCTCATGGATTTCAGCAGCACGCAGCCGATCAAGGAGTCGGTCGAGGCGGGTCTCGGAATCAGCCTGCTTTCCCATTGGTCGATTAAAAAAGAATTGAAAAACGGCGATTTGCGAGTGTTGGATGTGAAAGGACTCCCCCACCGCCGTCAATTTTCCATCGTGACAAATACACCGTTCCAAACGAAGGCACTCGAAGTTTTCATTGATATCCTAAGGACAAAAAAACTGTTGACGACACTTAAATAGAAGGACTTCCGCCTCCGACTATCGAAATGAAAAGGAGGAGAGGAGCTGTACATACAGTGAGGAAAATTCTATTGACAGCCATCGTCATAATGGGTGCCATATATATCTTTTTCATCCCGCCTGATCCAGTCGGTTTTAAAATTTTCATGAAGCTCATTCCGATGGCGCTCATTATCATGTTCGCTGTGATGACGCTGCCACTTGTGTCACAGACATATAAAAGAATCGTCATTGCTGGATTATGTGTCTGCATGATTGCAGATGGTGTCATCTATTGGTTCATGGCAGGGCTTATCACCTTTTTCATCGGGCATCTTTTTTACATCTTCGCTTTTAAGTCTGCTAGCCGTAAACGTGTACCGATATGGGCTGCGATTCTGCTTGTGCTTTATGGTGTCGTTATGGCCATCTGGATTGCAGGGTCCCAATTTGCCAATGGAGAAACCATTCTTGGATTGGCTATCCTCGCCTATATCGCGGTCATTTTGACAATGGGATGGATGGCGATCCGAACGAGAATGGTACTGGCCATTACTGGTGCGCTGCTCTTCATGTTCTCGGATTCCGTGCTCGCCATCGACCGATTCATCATCGATATTCCTTATCGGGAAGCCTTTGTCATGGTGACATACTATGCTGCACAGGTATTCATTGCCGCAAGCATTGGCAGCCGGGTCGTCAAGTATTCCGTGAATCGAAACAATCTGATAAGATAAAAGAAACTATGCTTTTCATTAACTGGAGGTATTTGGAATGAAGGAAAAACTGATCGAACGTCTAACTCGTTATGCAAAAATCGATACACAATCGGTTGCGAATAGCACATCCACACCATCCACACCTGGTCAATGGGATCTGCTGCACGTACTTGAAAAAGAACTTGCTGAAATTGGCATGGAAGAAATCTCTTTGGATGAAAACGGCTATTTATTCGCCACTTTACCGTCAACTACCGATAAAGATCTGCCGGTAATCGGATTTCTCGCTCATGTCGACACGGCGACCGACTACACTGGCAAAAACGTTAATCCACAGCGGATCGACAATTATGACGGCAGCGACATCCAGTTGAATGAACAGACGACAATGTCAGTCTCCAAATTCCCTGAGCTGAAAAATTATCTGGGTCATACACTCATCACAACAGATGGCACGACATTGTTAGGTGCCGACAATAAAGCCGGAATTGCTGAAATCATGACAGCGATGGAGTATTTGATTCAAAACCCGGAAATTAAACACGGTAAACTGCGTGTTGCTTTCACACCTGATGAAGAAATTGGGCGTGGACCGCATAAATTCGACGTAGAAGCATTCGGTGCAAAATATGCATATACGATGGATGGCGGACCGCTTGGCGAGCTTCAATATGAAAGCTTCAATGCGGCAGGTGCAAAAGTCACGTTCCACGGGACGAATGTGCATCCGGGTTCCGCAAAGGACAAGATGGTGAACTCCATTCTCATCGCGAACCAATTCCAAGCGGCAATGCCTGCTAATGAGATTCCACAAGTGACAGACGGTTATGAGGGGTTCGTTCATCTGATGGATGTTAATGGATCTGTCGAGAAGACCGAGTTGCACTATATTATCCGCTACTTTGACCGTGAAACGTTTGAAGCGCGGAAGCAATTGTTCGTCGACACAGCTGCTCAACTACAGAAAGAGCACGGCGACCATGTTGTTGAGCTTGAACTGAACGATCAATATTTCAATATGGGCGAGAAAATCGAGCCAGTCATGGAAATTGTCGATATCATTTCGGATGCATTCAAAGCGCTCGAGATCAAGCCTAATATCGTGCCTGTGCGTGGTGGTACGGACGGATCGCAGCTTTCCTACATGGGCATGCCGACGCCGAATATTTTCACAGGCGGAGAGAATTACCATGGAAAATATGAATATATTTCGGTCGACAATATGGAGAAGGCGACGAATGTCATCATCGAAGCTGTAAAGCTATTCGAAGAACGCGCATAAGGGGGCGTTGCTGTGAAAGCTATTTGGATTGGTATTTTATCATCTCTGTTTTTCGCGGTGACGTTTGTGTTAAACAGATCGATGGAGATTTCGGGAGGCAGCTGGTTATGGAGCGCCTCCCTCCGTTATTTCTTCATGGTTCCATTTTTGATTGCCATCGTGGCTTATCGTAAAGGGCTTCGGGATACAGGGAAGGCAATGGCTGCAAAGCCCCTTCCCTTTTTCGGCTGGAGCGTCGTGGCGTTCGTACTATTTTATGCCCCTTTGACCTTTTCTGCAGCGTATAGTCCTGGATGGCTGCTTGCGGGAACTTGGCAACTGACGATTGTCGCAGGCGTTCTGTTAGCGCCCTTTTTCACGATTGTCGTAAAGACCGGGAATAGTGATAGGAAGGTTAGGCAACGGATTCCATTGATCTCATTAGCCATTTCATTGATCATTTTGGTTGGCGTCGTCCTTATTCAAATCCCGAATGCGAACAGTGTCGATACGCGCACTTTATTGCTCGGCATCCTTCCCATTATCATTGCTGCGTTCGCTTATCCTTTGGGCAATCGGAAGATGATGGATTTATTGCAAGGAAGACTTGATACTTTTCAGAGGGTGTTAGCGATGACGTTGATGACGATTCCAGTTTGGATCGGATTTGCTGTTTACGCAATGTTGACTGTTGGACCGCCTTCCATGAATCAGATTATCCAGTCGTTAATTGTCGCGGTTAGCTCAGGCGTCATTGCAACGACGCTTTTCTTCATGGCGACAGACCTAGTCCAACATGACCAAGGCAAGCTCGCTGCAGTGGAAGCGACGCAATCGACAGAGCTCATTTTCGCGATGATAGGGGAAATGCTCATTTTACATATTGCATTGCCTGGTCCGCTTTCTATGATCGGTATATTGGTGATCATTATCGGTATGGGATTGCATAGCTATCAGACTTCCGTTGCAAAGAAAAAAATGTCCGTTGTTCAGTAACGGGTTCGGTTGAAGGAAAAAAACGCTCAGAAATGAGCGTTTTTTCATATGTTTTCTATCAGTGTAAAGGTTTGGATTCTTGATTACTTTACAAGTTTCAATAAAACAGAATTTTCTTCTTGCGTTACAAGAATGTCTTGTTGTTCAGAGTTGCCATCTATATATGTTACATTTACATTAATGATTACGTCGTCAGCTATTACATTATTGCCATCGTGAGGAATTGCAAGTGTATATTTATAGTTTTCCTGTTCATTATAGTTAACTATATAGGAACTACCGATTTCCCTTATACCGTCATATACACCTGAGCCAGGAACACTACGAATGTAATTAATCTTTTCCGATTCTAACCATTCCCTATCTCGAAACCTTTCTGCTGTAAATGTAACATCCTCGACGAACTTACCTTCGTTTAAGGTATACGTGATTGAGTCAATTTGTTCTCCTTCTATTTTGAGCATAACGTCTGTAAAAATTAAATTATCGCCATCGCCGCCTATACTCACAAGACCCATTCTATTTTCTGTCGCTAATTCAATAGCAGCTTGTTCAGATGTAATCGTCGTATCCAACTGATTCTCATCGTCACTCAATGCATAGGCCGTAATTGTAAAATTTGCAACCTGGAGCTCTCCATTCTTATTAAAGTAGGGAATACCCATCATAATCGCCAATAAGATTGCAAATACACTTGCTAACGGAATCCACCTTTTAAAATGTATCTGTCCCGATTTTCTTTTTCCGATATTCTCTCTTACACGATCTTCCATCGTTCTCGACATTTCGATAGAGGTAACAGCATCTTTAATCTTCTCATAATCCATCATTCATTCTCCTTTCGATATCTCTCCCGCAGAAGCTCTCTTCCCCGTTGTAATCGCTTTTTCACTGCTGATGTAGTAATAGTAAGGATTTTTGCTATTTCATCGACTTTATAGCCTTCCACATAATGAAGTAACAATACAACTTTATGTTTAGTTGGTAATCTCATAAGGTGATCAAGTAACCCATAATTTTCATCCTCTATACTATAGAGTTGCAAATCATTGATATCCATATGCTTACGAATAATATTGTATCTTCTCATATTCTTACAGCGATTCGTGGCAATCGTTATCAACCACGCCTTCTCATGTTCTGAATCATTGAAATTCGGAGATTTAGTTAGATAAGTTATAAAAGTGTCTTGTACGACATCCTCTGCATCTTTCTCATTGGACAACAGAACGAGACATATCCTGAACAGCATATTGCCGTATGTATCAACCATTCGCTCTACATCTAGTTCAGTCAACCAAACTACTTGTTGCAACGTTAATCAACCCCTTTCACTACTAACACACTTGAAGATGCTAAAAGGTGACATATTGTTGGAGATGATATAAAAGAAGTGCTTAGTTTATCGAAAAACTAAGCACTTTTTATTCACAGCAAGTCAGCGGTAGCGGTAGTTATGGTCATTCTGATACTTTAACCACTCATCGATTTCCGCTTTTATAAATCTTTTCTGCTCAGCGATTGTTAGATATGGGATGAATCGATACGTGTCATAGCTGCTAAGTTCCGCTCTTTCAGAATCATCCTTTAAAATAATGTCTTCTAATGCCTGTTCACTTGTTTGCAGATATTCAGCAAGTTGAGTTATTGTCATTAAATCAGCTGTTGAATTGATAGCTTGTGGATTGTTCTCTTGTTTAGTTGTTTTATTCGTTGCGCTACTGAGAATAAAAGCAGACAGTACGATTGATAATCCCAGGATGACAGTCCCTATTAGATACGTTGATTGTTTCAAATTGCGCCACCCAATATTTTACAACACTTGTATTTATTTTAACTGAATTGTGCGTTGATAAACAACAAAAAAAGGAGACGCCAATTCTTATGAATTGCATCCCCGTATTAGTGGACCTTTTTCTTTTATTTATAAGCACCAATAATCTCTACAGCTTCCTCTGCCAATGAAGTATCAACGGCTTTATCGAAATCGATATCACCGCGAATTGCACCGTTCGCTTTATATGTTTCGTATTGCTTCTTGATATCATCCACGAACATCCTACCATCCGGATCGAGCCCGGTGACATTCACTTTATCCCATAGCTCCGGATCTTTCAAAGCGGTATGCTTCACCATGATGTCCACGATTTCTTCCTTGCCTTCCCCTTTAAAGAACGCGTCGTTATAATCCCTGACGCCTTTCAAGTAGGCAGCCATGAAGCGGAGCGAAATTTCTTCCTCGCCCATGAATTTTGGCGAAGCGAGTACCATCGCAATCTGCGATTCAGGGGCATAATCGGTTGCATCTTTGAAACGGACGTGAAAGCCGTTCGCGACTCCTTGCGCAATAAGCGGTTCGATATTCAACGCAGCGTCGATTGTTCCTGCGTTAATCGCGCCAAGCATTGAACCGAAGTCCGCGATATTGACATATTCGACGTCATCTTCTGTCAATCCGGCATGTTTCAACATTTCCTCATAAATATATCCATCAATCGAGTTTCTGGAAGATACGCCAATCTTTTTCCCGCGGAAATCTGGATAATCTTTAATTTCATCTACCATATGGTTTCCGATGACGAAAGTAAAATACGATTTCCCTGGCATATTATGCCCTTTATCCGCAATGATCCGAACGTCGATGCCTTGCGCAATCGCGTTAAAGAATGAAGCGGTCGAGACGCCGCCCGCAATATCGACTTCACCCGCTGCAAGTGCCGGCAGCATGTCGTCGCTATTGGCAAAATCCGCAAATTCCACTTCAATATTGTAGTCCTCAAAATACCCTTTTTCCTTCGCAATATAGAACCCCGCACCGGAAGCCGCACCGTCTTCAGCAATCAACACTTTCACCCGTTTCTCAAGTGGCGCCAAATCTCCGGAAGGTGCCTCAGTGACTGGATCGCCAGGCGGTGTTTCCACTTTTGTCGGCGGAGCGGGCTCTTGTTTAGCGCATGCAGCAAGTACAAGCATGACAGCCAACATCATCATCCAACCATATTTGAACCCTTTCACTTTTTTTCCCCATTTCATTTGTTCTCTTTCCTGGACCGCTGTACTTCGTCTTGCAAATGTTTCCAAATATCGACAAACTGCGCTGCAAGTTTCGGGTCTTTCCGGATATCTTCCACTGTCCTAGGTCGTGGTGTGTCAATATTCACTTGCTGGATGATCTTCCCTGGTTGTGCACTCATAAGCAGAATTCGATCGCTCAGCAATAATGCTTCGTCAATACTATGTGTTATGAAGATCACTGTTTTTTTTGTTTCCGACCAGATAGATAACAATTCTTCTTGGAGGATGAACTTGTTCTGTTCATCCAACGCAGCGAACGGTTCATCCATAAGTAGGATTTCGGGATCATTTGCGAACGCACGGGCTATGCTTACCCGCTGTTTCATTCCCCCGGATAATTCCTTAGGGTAAAGATGTGAAAACGGGTCAAGTCCAGTCTTTTTTAAGTAATATTCCGTCCTCTCCCGAATGACGTCCTTCGGCATTTTCCGCATTTTCAACCCAAATGCAACATTCTCCTTCACAGTCAGCCAGGGGATGACGCCCCTCTCCTGGAACACCATCGATTGGAGAGGACGTCCTTCTTGTTCCGACCGAATTTCGAACTCACCGACACTCGGTTGTTCCAAACCCGCCAATATCCGCAATAAAGTCGTTTTGCCACAGCCGCTCGGTCCGACAATGCAGACAAATTCCCCTTCTCCTATTGAGAGGGAAATATCGTCGAGAGCTGTCACACTAGATTGCTTCTTGTAAAATGCCTTCGTCAGATTCCTAATTTCGATTTTCGCTTTCTTTCTCATCCACTCACCTCCAAGGTAACAACTTTTTCTGAAGACCGCGAAGCATCAAGGAAAAGAGATAGCCGAAAAAGGAGATGAGGATGAGTCCGACGTACATTTCCTGGAGCAGGAATGCTTTATAAGACGTCCAGATCAAATATCCGATACCCGATGTCGCCCCCATCATTTCTGCGGCGACAATCGTGAGCAATGCAATCGCCTGCCCCATCTGGATTCCTTCCAGCATGACCGGCAAAGCACCAGGCAAAGCAATTTTGAAAAAGAACTGCACTTTACCTGCTCCATAATTATTTGCAACATCCAAATAAATTCGGTCGATGTTCAAGACCCCAGCCGCCGTATTGATGACAACCGGGAAAAATACGCTTCCCGCAATCGTAACAACTTTCGACAAATCACCGATCCCAAATAGGATGATGATGATCGGCAGCAATGCAAGCGTCGGAATCGGCATGAGCGCCATGACGATCGGCTGAACAAAATGACGGATCGGGGAATAAAGACCCATCAGCAAACCGATGACAACCCCTGGTATGACACCCGCGAGGAACCCTGCAAAAATCCGGTACAACGAAACGCCGATATGGTCCGCCATCGCCCCGCTTGCAATCATTTTGACAAAGGTGCCTAAAATGGCGGATGGTGGCGGGAAAAATCGGATATCCATTATCCCCGTCCTTGACATCACTTCCCACAACAGCAACAGGAAGATTGGCGAAGCGATCGTCAATAGCTGCTTATATCGTTCCTTCGATTGTCTGTGCTTCCATTCCCGCTGTTCGATCTCATACGGATCGCGTCCAATAGTCGCCTTATCTTTTTTCAACGTTCACCACCTCTTCATAACAATAATATGTATACGCCTATGGGTTTGGTTGGGCAAATGGCGCGGTTTTTGGCGAATCGACAAGGTTTGGATAGGTGGGATGGGTGGTTTTGGGCGCGGGTTGGCTTGCTTTGGACGTCAAAAAGCATCTGCCGCGATTTCCGCAACAGATGCTTTCGTGTTTTACTAATTTATCCGCGCCAGGCGCTCATACCGCCTCTGACGTTCGTGACATTTGTGAATCCCGATTTTGTCAGGATATTTGCTGCTTGAGAACTTCGCATACCACTCTGGCAAATGACGACAATCTCTTTATTCTTATCAAGTTTATCCAACTTGGAATTCAACAAGTTCAAAGGGATATTGTTAAATTCATTAATATGGCGCCCTTTATATTCTGCCGGCGTACGGACATCGATGAATTGCTTTGACTTATCTTTCAACATTGGTTTCAATTCGTGCGTCGATATTGATTTTACGCCTTTTGCCGGCATCATGCGCCATGCAAAAAATGCGACGATTGCTATGATAATAATCCATTCCATCGGTTTTCACTCCTAAATTTTCGTGGCAAAGATAATAATGGTTTAGTTGCGTATCTGCGAACAATGAACCGTGTCCCAAGCATACCCTGCACAGTATTATTATTGCAATTTCAATATACCACCATGGGTATGGGGCGCGCAACAGTTTTGTTTATCACCACTTAGGAGAGACTTATCACCACTCAGACGGACATTATCACCGCTTAGGAGATGGTTATCACCACTCAGACGAGGTTTATCACCACTTGACCAATACTTCCCACTTCGTATGTAGTATTTTTACCCGCTTTCAACGACCTTGGAAGTGTTATCACCGACTTGAAACAGGTTATCACCGACTTGGATGACTTTATCACCGACTCTTGATGTGTTATCACCGATTCAGGGGAATTTATCACCGTTTGACTACAATTCAGCTTGAAATTCGTCCACTTCATCAAAAAAAGAGGAACCACACTAGGCTCCTCCCCTTACTTAATCGATAAAACCAAATTCTATAGCTTCCCTCATTAATTCTTCCCTAAACTTAGGATGTGCGATGCCAATCAATGCTTCCGCCCGTTCTGACAAGGACTTGCCATGCAATCTGGCAATCCCATACTCCGTTACAACATTGTCCACGTAGTTTTTTGAGGTTGTCACGACAGAGCTCGGCGCAAGATGAAGCTTGATTCTCGAAATCGTGTCATTTTTCGCCGTCGAATGCATACATACATACCCTTTGCCGTATTTCGACAATCGGACACCTCTAGCAAAATCAGCCTGGCCACCACTAGAAGAGTAATAACGGCCAGCAACGGTTTCCGATGCGCATTGCCCATACAAATCGACTTCTGTCGTTGCATTAATCGACACCATATGATCCTCTTTTGCAATTTCATATGCATCATTGACGACACTTACCGGCAGAAACTCCACTGATGGATTGTTATCGAGGAAATCATACAACCGCTGTGATCCGAAAGCGAATGTCGCAATGATTTTCCCTGTACGGGACGACTTTTTCATTCCATCCACCGCGCCCGACTCAACTAAATCAACAATGCCATCCGTCAGCATTTCCGTGTGTATGCCTAAATGCTTGCGGTCCTTGAGCATCTTCATGACAGCATTCGGTATGGCACCGATGCCGATCTGCAACGTATCGTCATCTTGGATATCATTTGTTATATACTCCGCGATTTTCAGATCTTTCTCCGTAATTACCGGTGATACCTCTTCAGTCAACGGCAAATCATTTTCAATGAATCCCGCAATTTGGCTAATGTGTATTTGATTCGCCCCGAAAGTGCGCGGCATGTGGCGATTCACTTCCAATACAAAAGGAACCTTGCCGATAAATTCAGCGGCATAATCAGCATTCGTGCCAAGCGAAAAATAGCCATGCTCATCCATCGGCGAAGCGACCGCCATGACCATCGGCTTCTTCGTCGTCTTTTGCAGCAATCTATACATTTCCTGAAACACATTTGGAATTAATTCGACATGCCCTGCCCAAAATGCTCTTCTCGTCGCTCCGCTCAGGAAGTACGAAATGTGGGAAAGATGTCCGGTCATTTTACCGTTTATATAATCACGCTCACGAAGTGCCAACATTTGATGCACTTTGACGTTATCCAATTTCTCATAATTTGCTTCAAGTACATCCAACAAACCGTGTGGCTCGCCATTTGAAAGAGGGATAATAATGTCAGTGTCCTTTTCAATTAATCCGATACATTCCAATGAATTTAATAGCTTTGTCATATGTCACACTTCCCTGCTGTTGTATTGCAATCAGTATAGTACAGACTGTAAGCCTACTCAACTTGTTGAAAAATGCGTCAATACTTATAATTGACGTATGACAAAATTATCGAGTGATCAAATTAGACAATTGAATAGCTATAGTGTTTGCGTAAATAACCCGCAACATCTCTTATTCACATTACAAGACCTTCTTGATAATGAAAAAACGGCGGATTGCATTCGAGCTGTGCAAACAGTGAGCGGAAGCCCGAATATGACGGTCGCTGCTTCTTTCTTTATGCGGCGTGTTGGAATGTTCATCAATATGCAGTTGTATAACGTGGCGGCCTATGACGAAATATGGGACGGGGATGCAGCGAAGATGTATTTTGGGGCAGTCGAAGAGTATGGAAATCGTACAGTAAGCACCTTTGTCGAAGAGAACGATTGGCGAGTGGTTGATGAAGATGAACATCGGGTTGCCATCCGGAAAATCTTGCTGCAAGCGGATAAAGTCATCCGTCAAATCCGGACAGTCACCTCCGTCTCTCCGCTGACTCTTTGGGAGAACATCTTCGGCTTTTTGCTGTGGCAGTACCATGTCATGTTGAGCAATCCTGGCACGAAAGAAAAAGCGCGGGCAGATATAAATTGCTTGAAAGATGACGAGATTTGGAAAGACATCGCCTCGCACTCTTTATTCGCAGCATTTTTAAAAGGAAACGAGCCGTGCGATTTGCTGAACACGACAGTTCGGACGACGTGCTGTTTCTCGAAAGATGTGCCGGGCTTAATGCAGTGTGGGTTTTGCCCGCTAAAATGAACGTTCACCTTACGCGGTAGGCTAGATAAGATTTATTAATGGAATAAAGGCCGCTGATTACGGTCCCAGGGTAAAAAGCTCCAATTTATTCATGTTGAGGAGGGGAATCAATGATTCATGTTTCGGGCAATGTCATCGATAGCGAAACGCGCTGTACGCACTACCATTCCGAGTTTGATATTATAGCGATTAAATTTTATTGCTGCGATACTTATTATCCTTGCTATCGGTGCCATGAAGAATCAGGTTGCGGCGACCATAAAGTTTGGCCGAAAGTGAAGTTTGGTATGCATGCAGTGCTATGTGGTAAATGCAAAAACGAATTGACGGTTGATCAATATAAGGATAGCGGATTTGGGTGTCCTTCTTGCGGGGCACAATTTAATCCAGGATGCGGGTTGCATTGGGAATTGTATTTCGAAAAGTGAAAAGTAAAATGAAATAGCCTGAGTGAGTTTCGCTTCTATTTAATTTTTCCCGAGAATACGCCTAATGTGCTAGCGACAATAATGAAGTTTATATGGTCTTGTTCCCCAAGTAGTTGAATAGTATACTCATAATGTACTGAAAAATTTTAACAATTACATAAAGGGGGAATTCGACAATGTTTTCATCGACATGGGACCGGTTGTGGCATATGCACGATCAGGTAAAAGACTTGTTCCGTTTCTTTTTCCGACCGGATTCGTCAGAGATGGCATCCGGCGGCGGAGGCGGTCAGAAGATTGGTGTCGGAAATGCAGGCGGGGGGCGAGATCCGCGGAGTTATTCACCAGCACAATTGACCGGATTGGCGTTAGGACCGCTATTATTCTTTATTACTCTCTTATTTTTCAAGCCTGAAGGATTATCATCTGAGGGTGTCGCCATTTTGGCGAGTACGTTGTGGATTGCAACGTGGTGGATTACGGAAGCAATTCCTATCCCCGTCACTTCGTTATTGCCGCTAGTCCTGTTCCCTTTGTCAGGTGGACTGGAAGTGAAGTCTACCGCTTCGGCTTATGGGGACGAAACGATCTTTTTATTCATGGGAGGCTTCATGATAGCGCTTGCGATGGAAAAATGGAATTTACATCGCCGGATTGCATTGACGATCATTTCCGCAATTGGAACGAATATGGATCGCATCGTCCTAGGCTTCATGGTCGCGACTGGATTCCTATCCATGTGGATTTCGAATACGGCGACGGCAATGATGATGGTGCCGATCGGGCTTGCAATCATCTACCAAATTTCAGATGCATTGAAGGATGACCCTTCCATCGATACGTCAAAAGAGAATTTCGGATTTGGCAAGGCGCTCATGTTGGGTATTGCTTATTCGGCTTCATTGGGCGGTATCGCGACATTAATCGGTACGCCGCCGAATACTTTGCTTGCGGGTGCAATCAATAAAATGTACGGCATCGAGCTGTCCTTTGCAAAGTGGATGATGTTCGGTGTACCGCTTGCTTGGAGTTTCATTTTAATCACGTGGGTCTACCTTGTGAAATTCGCATTTCCTTCAAAAATCAAAACCTTGCCTGGTGGACGTGGCATCATAGATAGTGAGAAAAAGAAATTGGGCAAAGCTTCTACGGAAGAGAAAATTGTTTTTACTATTTTTGTATTGGCTGCTTTCTCTTGGATTACACGGACATTCCTGCTCTCCAAGTTCATTGATGGGTTAAGTGATGGCGTCATCGCAATGGTATTTGCCATTCTGTTATTCATCATCCCATCGGTCAATAAGAAAGGCGACCATCTATTGGATTGGAATACGGCTGTTAAATTACCGTGGGGTATTCTCTTGCTTTTCGGAGGGGGCCTGGCAATCGCTTCCGGATTTGTCAGCTCGGAACTGTCCGTTTGGATTGGATCACAATTGTCGGGGTTGAGCGGCGTGCATATCCTCATCGTCATTCTCATCGTTACGACACTCGTCATCTTCTTGACGGAAATCACTTCCAACACTGCAACAGCATCCATGATGTATCCAATCATGGCATCACTTGCCGTCGCGTTAGGGTTCCATCCGTTTGCACTTATGATAGCTGCAGGTGTGGCCGCTTCTTGTGCGTTCATGCTGCCTGTAGCGACACCACCGAACGCCGTCGTTTTCGGTTCCGGCTATTTACGGATTCCCGATATGGCGAAGGCTGGGTTTGCACTAAATATCATTGGAATTGTCCTCGTGACAGCAGCGATCTATTTCTTGCTTCCGCTGCTATGGGGCATCGATTTAACAACCATTCCAGAATCATTCAAATGAATAAATTGAAAACAGGGCAAGCCATATTTCTACGGCTGCCCTGTTTTTATTCGTTACGCCCTCTTCGCTCGTCTATACCGAATCATTCCTACATAAACAATCGGCAAGATTGCCGTCAATACAATGAGCCCTACCCAACCGAACGATTCATATAGCGGGCTAAGCAATGTGCTGCCCATCGCTACGCCTATGTAATAAGAAACCAAATAGAGACTCGCTGCACTGCCCTTATGATGAGTCGCTTCCTTGCTGACAGATGCCGCCGTCAAAGAATGGGCCGTGAAAAATCCTAAACAGATGACACATAGACCGATAATGATCATAGTGAGCGATGAAAATGCTGTCATGCCAATGCCTAAGGCTAGTAATGCAACCCCTGCGAGCCTGACATTGCGGAGACCGAACTTCCCTGAAAGCCATCCTGCAAGCGGAGCCCCGACGACTCCGAACCCATACGCCAAGTATAAGTATGAAATCGCCTCAAGTGATAGAGAATACGGTGGATTAATCAGATGGAACGGTAAGTACGTCCACACACCTGTGAAAGACAATTGAAGAACGATGCCTAAGCCGAATACGATGAGCAAAGCAGGATTTTTGAGATGAAAAACAATCCCTTCGATATCTTTCGCAAAGGTCGTATCACTTGGCACGAAATTCCTTGATTTCGGCAACGCCAACAGCAGGATGACGAACAGCACCGTTCCGAAAATCGATAGTATGTATAAAGACATTTGCCAAGAAGCCTGTTCGGCAATAAAACCCGTCATGAAACGGCCGATCATGCCTCCCAAACTATTAAAAGATATGTAAAGCGCTGTTGCAATGTTCGTAAACTGCTTATGTATTTCCTCGCTGATATAGGCAAGTGCCGCGGCAGGTACACCAGCGAGTGCAAACCCTTGCACGAAGCGAAGAATGATGATGAGCAGGAATGAATCCGTGTTTGCGATAAGTAGAAATGGAATAGCCGATCCGATTAAGGAAAGGTAAATGTATACTTTCCGTCCGTTCCGATCCGAAAAGAAACCGAGGACAAGTAGTCCTGTAATTAACCCGATTGTCGTCATTGACATGGCAGTACTTGCATACGAAACCGATATGCCGAATTCTATTGTGAATAAAGGCAGGAGCGGTTGCATTGAATACATCGATGCGAAAATGAAAATAGAGGCGAACCCTAAGCCAAGTACAATTTTCCAAAATTGAAGATCCCTTACCGTATAGCCGTCATGCTGCATCATCCCACATCCAGTCGTCAGCCTAATAGATTGTATTATAACATTTTAAAATTGTAATCTGAAAGAAATGAAAATACCGGTATTGGATTTATCCAATACCGGCGTTTATTGTCATCCTTGTACATCCTTTGTAGCTGCATGTTTGATTTTTCTTCGTTGATCGTAAATATTGCGTACAATCACTTTTCCTACCGCATATACAGGCACACCAACGATAATGCCGACGAAACCGGCGATATTACCTGCTGCCAGGATGATTGTAATGACAGTTAGCGGGTGAATGTCGAGCGATTTGCCCATGACGTTCGGCGTGATAAGATTGCTGTCGATTTGCTGGGCTACGAGCGTCACGATCGCTACACCGATGACAAGTTTAGGCTTATCCATAAAAGCGATGATGAGAGCCGGCGCAACCGCAATCCATGGTCCGATGAAAGGAATCAAGTTCATGAATAGCGCAAAGATGGCTAGAAGCAATGCGTATTCAAGACCCAATATTAAATATCCGATGAAGATGAGAGTTGCCAGAATTGTACTGATCAGGAATTGTCCCTGAATGTAAGAACGTAGCACATTGTCAATATCGCTCAAGGTTTTTTTAACCCATTCACGCCGTTCCCCACTGAACAGGTCATAGATGATCGGTGCGAATTTTTCATGGTCCTTCAACATAAAGATGAAGAAAAACGGCACCAATACGAGCAGGAATATCGCTTGGAAGAAAGATTGTAAAAATTGGACAATCCATTTTCCAAAGTTCACAGCTATTGCCTGAATCGAATTTGTGGCACTGTCGATTGAACCTTGCAAGCTTGGAGGTAAATAATCTTCCAGATCCCCGAACATACTTCTCATATCATCGAATTTCTTCGACAAGGTTGGCGCGTTTTCGACAAGGTTATTCACCTGTCTCGTTACATGGGGTCCTATGATGGAAATGAAAATGGCTAGTATGATGACCAAGCCTGCCAAGATGATCAGAATACTTCCCCATCGCGGGATATTACGACTTTCCAGGAAACGCTGTATCGGTTCGGTCATGTAATAGAGCACTCCACCGAGCAACAACGGTAAAATAATCGCTTTTATAATAATGATGACCGGCGCAAATATGAAACTGATTTCCATGAAATATTTAATGATTAAGATGGCCAATAAAATGCCGACACCAACTTGGAACCAAAGCTTCTTTGTCAATTTCCCACGTCCTTTACCGTCTACGAAAGTATTTATTCAAGTATACGGTTTATTACGGTTGGTGTCGAAAAAAGTTTCACTAGTAGTGGTTTCGATTTTTTTATCGGTGAAGACGCAGAATGATTCCATTTCCAGAAGGATCTTCCGTCACAAATTGGCCCGCTCTTGGCTCCACACGAGCACCCAGTTCTTCAATTTTTCCGATTGCCGCAGCCAAAGTCGTTTCGTCAGGATATACAAGTGTGTAAGCTTGAAGTCCTGCGCTTTCTTCCGACGGTCGAGGCGCGCCTGCTCCATTCCACGTATTCAGTCCAAGATGATGGTGATAATTTCCCGTCGACATGAACAAGGCTTGCGGATAATGGGTGGCAACTCTGAAACCTAACGCTTCATAAAATGCTTGTGTCTCGGGAAGGCTTGCGACGTGGAGATGGACATGCCCCATGAGTGTTCCTTCGGGCAGACCATTCCATTCCTCATTCCCGCTTTCTTCAACAATTGCTCTTGCATCAAGCGGGTCCGTGCTCATCGCAACGAAATCATTTTGCCATTTCCAAGTTTCCGGTTCCCGATCACGGTAAATCTCTATTCCGTTTCCGTCAGGATCGGATAAGTATAGTGCTTCACTCACGAGATGATCTGAAGCCCCAAGGCGTACTTCGTTCTCTGAAAAATGCTTGATCGCTTTTCCGAGATCCGCTCGCGTCGGCAACAAAAGCGCGAAATGATATAGCCCTGTTCTTCTAGGCTCTTTCGGATGTATTTGCTCCGGCTGCTCCAATACGAGCAACGGATTTTTGCCATCGGCTGTTAAGATTACGTGATTATCATCCTTTTCCAACACGTCGAATCCGATAATTTCTGTATAGAAACTTGTCAATTTGTCCAGGTCAGTCACTTTTAAAACGACTTCCCCTGTGTATATATGTGGCGGGTGATGAAAATTCATTGTTTATTCCTCCCAGTAAGTTACTTACTTCATGTAACTAACTTTATATGCTATAATATAGTTTGTCAACAAATATAGATTTTATGTGAAAGGATTTTGGCATATGAATGAATTCGAGCTATGTCCACGCTTTGAAAAGACTGTCTCCATCTTGAGCCAGAGATGGACTGCGTTGATTTTATACCAACTCATGTCCGGTCCGCAGCGCTTTTGCACGATGACCGACAAATTGGGAGTGAGCGGAAAAACGTTGACGGAACGGCTAAAGGATTTGGAGCAGCGCGGGTTCGTCGTCCGCGAAGTATATCCCGAAACACCGGTGCGCATCGAGTATTCATTGACGGAGAAGGGAATGTCTTTGACGCCGATAATGAAAGAGATTGAAGAGTGGTCGAAGGAATGGGTTGAACTTGATTCCCCAACCACTACGAAATGAAGCCGATTGCACCCAAGCAACCGGCTTTTAGTCTATATTCTTATTTATGAATGACGACCGTCGTTCCTAACAGCACTTCCTTGGACAGCTCCAGGACATCTTTGTTATGCATCCGGATACAGCCGCGCGAGACGTTTTTCCCGATGGAAGAAGGATTATTTGTACCATGAATCCCGTAATGGGGTTTGGATAGCCCCATCCAATAAGCACCGAACGGACCGCCAGGATTCAGCTGTTTATTAATGATTGTAAATGTCCCGATCGGCGTAGACGACACAATCCTCCCAACGGCGATCGGATACTTTTTCAGCAATCGATCTCCATCAAATAGTTTTAACTCATGCTTTCCAACGGAGATATCAATCCAACGCACCATTGCCTTCCCACCTTCTTAAAAAAGGATTGTTTCTAATAAGATACGGTAAAGGATTTCGGCGGGCTGGGCGTGGGGGGATTTCTTTGGACGCAAAGCGGATCACTTTGGACGCATGGCGAGATTCTATGGACGCAGGGAGGCTTACATTGGACGGCAAGGGTTCTCTTTGGACGTGGGACCGCCCTTTTTGGGCGCGCCAAAAATTTAATTTAATTTAATCTAATCTAAAAACCGAGCGCAGAATAGCGATCGACATCCATTTTCATTCATTAAATTGAATATCACCTGCTTCCTTGACGCGCGCAAACCATTTCAGCACTCTATTATGATGATCAATGACCTGTCGGGCGGAAAGGCTCCCGGAATTCCATGTACTATGGGCATCCGCGACCAACGTGACATGATAGCCCATACTGAATGCCCTCCTGCACGTCGTATCTACGCAAATGTCCGTTTGAATACCTGCCAGAACAAGGTTTTCAACTTTTCGATGTTGTAGATGTTCTTCAAAATCTGTCTTGTGAAATGAATCCGGCGTGGTCTTTTGAATGATGGTGTCCTGTTCACCAGGTGCTAGTTCAGGATGTATCTCCCATCCGAAAGTTCCATTCTCCAACGGCTGCCCCATCCCTTCGTTATGTTGAATGAAAAATATTGGCGTTTCATTGGAACGGGCTTTTGCTATGAGATCTTTAATGTTTTGAATCAAGACTCCTCCTTGATAGACAGGATCCTCCTCCATGAACATTGCATTTTGAACATCAATTACGACAAGCGCCTTCTTCTTCATTGTCCCTTCCCCCTCTTAAAAGTTGAAATGTTTTACGCTCTCTCTTTCATTCTGCGGTGCTGCATTCAATCCCTTCTTGCAACCTGGAAATCCATTCATGACCGGGTACATGAGTTTCCAGCGCTTTGCAAAGCCAGTGCTGATCTTCATGGCTCAGCAAGTCCTTTACTACTTTAAAATCCGCATCGTCCTTCTCACGAAAATTCTTTGCTTTGTATAAAAGGACAATCGCCGGATTCAAATAAGGAATGCCTTCCTCGGAATTTAAAAATAATGTAGAACTTGGAAAAGTGATTGTGGGATCACGTCTAAAAACCCACTGCTCATTTTCCACTTCATTTATCAAGACTTCCAAACGTTCCTCGCTTCTCTTATGGTTGCCGTGTAATTCATGGATCGGCAGCTCAAGCATTTCCAAATCCCAATCAACGAGTTCCCCATTGACCGCTTTTTGAAAGGACCAGTCGGCTAATACATTCTTAAACCTGCGTTGATCTTCTCGAAGTACAGCGATTTCGATGTCCGAATGTTCCCGTGTTTCATTCCCGACAAAAAGATCTATTGCCCATCCACCCGCGATTCCCCAAGGACGATCATAGCCGCCCATCCATTTCGCAACTTTTCGACATGTCTCCAAGGTAATTCCCCCAATACTCGAAAAAAGGAGCGACCGCGTCACTCCCAGTTGTCTTTTCATTATTTTATCTGAACGTTGGAATCCTCACAAACTATTTTCACAACTTTCCGATGTAACTTAGATTTTCAATACCTTGTGAATCCAACGAGCCGTCCAATATGGCCTGCACATCTTTCAATGTATCCTGAAGATTCACTGATTGGCCCATTTGCCCGGTGTACTCTTCCGCCACATAGAACGGTTGAGTCAAATACGCTTCCAAAAGCTCTCCACGTTTGTAAGTTTGCACTTCGGAAGTCGGCAGCCTCTCTTCTCCGCCTACCGCAACAAGTGAACGCAATTCCCGGTAACGTCGTAATAATTTTTGTGCTCTTTGCTGAATGAAGAAATGATTCTGATCCATATGCGAGCCTTCCAGTACAGATGAAGTGGAGGCAATCGGATTGACTGCAGGATATTGGTGTCTTGCCGATAGATCGGCGTCGAACTGCCAAAGCGTTTCAAGTGGACCATATGGAAGCTCCTCATCTACCGATTCTCCCGTTAAGTCCAATAGGAAAGTCGTAACGGCTTCCATCCCGATTTGCTGTAAGCGCTCTTGCAGCTCATAGATTCCACCGGCCACTACATGACTTTTGTCTGCTGCAAATGCAATTTCTTTCTCAAGGCCTAGGGCTGCCATTTTCTCATACGTTTCATCAATTGTTTTCGTTGTAATATCCACGTGTTCCAATATATCTTCCAACTCAGGGTAATCTCCCTCGGGCATTAATAGGAATGTCGTATAGCCCTCGCGCTTCAACCGATAGAATAATTCACTCATGACGACAAGTTGACCCATTTGCTTCCTAGCAACTAAACCGACTGTCCCGCCTTTTGCCAACGGTGCAAATAAATCCAATGTTTTAATCTTCGTTTCAATCATTTCGATTTTCTCCCCCCGGATTATCAATTCATCCAAACTGCACCCCGCCAGATCCGCAAGCGCTACAAGTGTCCTCACTTCCGATTTACCGACTGAAATTTTACCCGTACACAAATTCGAAACTGTCGCTGGCCGAAGACCGACCGATTTCGCCGCGCTCGTCAAATTCGGCACCCTTCTCCTTAGTAGTGAAACATTCAACCGAAGATTATCTCTTTCCATTTCCTCACCCCTTACTTTGTATAGTAATTTATTTTATGCCGTAACGCAATAACAAATTACTTCAAAGCGTAATTTATTTTTCAAAAGGAAAATTAGTTGCTTCTTTAGTACTGAACTCGTTGAAATATCCGGATAAAATTTTCGAAGTAGGGAATCTTAACAATGATCCAAAATCCAATGTGAGGAAGGTGACGTTTTTATGAATAAAATGGCGATAGCGGCATTAGGGATCGGAGCGGCTTTTCTTATGAGAAATAAAAAAGTCCGAGGAAAGCTGATGAGGCAGTTCGAATCGCTCGCAGAACCATTCACCTCAAAAAATGGATCACCTTATTCATAAGTGTCTTTCTCACGGGAGAATCGCATCCTTTATGGGTGCCGTTTTTTGTCGAGGACAATTCGCCATTCGATAATTGAGCCTTTGTACGATTAATTGAGCCCTTAATCGAATAAAGGAGCCCTTGTAGAAATAATAGAGCCCACCCGCACAAAATACGTACATCATCGTTGTTTAGACTCTACCAAATCGGGAAAGTATTTTATAAGCTAAAAACTAGGAGGTAACGATAATGAATAAAAAAATGGCATTGACCGCACTTGGTTTAGGCGCTGCATATTTGATGAGAAACAAGGACGCTAGAAATAAACTTTCGAAGCAGTTCGATTCGTTCGGCTCTACACCGATGAGAGGCGATAAAAGCTCCCGCAATTCCACTTCCTCCAGTCGGAATAAAGGCTTATTGGGCGGTCTATTCAACTGAATCCAATCAATATAAAGGAGAGGGCGCGCATTTGGAAGCGCCCTCTCCTTTTATTCTTGAACCGCAATATTGCGCCTCTCCATGTGAAGTACGATATAAATGCTCGCCTCGTACAGCAAGATCATCGGGATAAGAATGATGAGCTGGCTGACGAAATCGGGTGGAGTGATGAGCGCAGAGACAACTGCCAGTATGAGATAGGACCACTTTCTCACTTTGCGTAATGTGTGCGCTGTCAATACTCCGATTGCGGCCAGGAACATGGCGACGATTGGCAGCTCGAACAAGAGCCCGATCGGCATCGTCGTCATAAGCAGGAACTTCGCATATTCCTGTGCAGACACCATCACAGTGAAGTTCACGGCTCCTAACGATACGAGGAAGCCGTAACTCAGTGGATTGACGACGAAGTAGCCGAATGCCAATCCACCGAGAAATAAGATGAACATGACTGGCGAATACAGGCTCAGGAACTGCTTTTCCTTCAAGTGAAGCCCCGGCTTCACGAATTGCCATAAGAAGTGGCATAGGAATGGGAGCGATAATCCGAATGCTAAAGCGGTCGAGATGGACATGTAGAATACGACGACTTCCATCGGTCCGAGGACAATCAATTCATGCCCTCTCGTGGCAATTGGAAACCATAAGTTTACCGTCGCAAATACACCGACAAAAAAGGAAATGAAGACAACGGCACTTTTAATAAGCTGTTTGCGTAAATCGGTCAGGTGCTCGACAAGTGTTGGATCGTTGTCCGCCTTCCCATTGTTGCTATCCGGAGTTTCAATAAAAAGTTCCGGCTTCTGCTGCCCCGAATCCGATTCCGTTTCAACTCGCTCCTCTAACAGAGGCATCTTATCTTGTTGACTATCTTGCTCCTGCTGTACTGTCATCTTATCAAGAGGGCTTATTATTCTTCGATTATGATCTCCGTACGGATCCATTTCATCACCTGCTTACGGAATATCCGTTTTCTTCGGCGTATCCTTTACTTCTTCATCTTCAAGAATGTCGCGGGCTGATTTTTTGAATTCTGCCAATGTTTTACCGACCGCAGAGCCGACTTCCGGTAACTTTCGAGGCCCGAATAAAATAAGGACGATGACTAAGATGATGATTAATCCGGGAACGCCAATAGCTGCTAAATTCAAATGAAACTTCTCCCTTCATTCACACGAGTGAACCGCCGTTTTTGCTGTACTTTAAAATAGCTTCAGCAGTGCGATATGCCAATGCGCCAATCGTTCCGGTTGGGTTATAACCGCCATTATGAGGGAAGTTCCCCGCACCGACGACGAATAGATTCTCCGCGTCCCAATGCTGCAAATAGGTGTTGACAACACTATTGGCTGGATCCGTGCCCATAATTGTTCCACCCGTATTATGTGTTGTTTGATAAGGAACTATGTCATAGTCGGAAATAGGATTTCCAGGGACTACGGTTTTCGCACCCATTTCCTTCATAATCTCCGCAATCCGGTCAGTAAGGTACTTATGCATATTGCGGTCCTGTTCCGTGAAGTTGTACGTCAGCTGCAAAAGCGGTACGCCGTATGCATCACGATAGTCTGGGTCAAGCGACATAAAGTTTTCCTTATGCGGCATGGAAGCACCTTGACCGCCAATTGATAACATGCGAGTATAATTTTCAATCGATGCCTTTTTGAAATCTGAGCCCCACGCCGGGGTTTCTGGCGGAACCGGATTTATCTGTATCGGCCTGTATCCGGTTTGCGTAATTGAAATGCTCGCCCCGTGAATGAAATCGAGATCGGAATGATCAAAACTGTCGCCATTGAAATCATCAATTGTCATGCCTAGGGCACCTGCACCCATGAATACATTCATCTGTTCATTGAAGAATCCGGTTACGGTCGGTAAAATTTGATATCCATAATTTTTACCCAGTGTTCCTCTTCCCGTATCGGGATTATATTGCTCACCGATTTTGGAGACCATAAGTAGTTTTGCATTGTTCATTACATAACTTGTGAGGACTACCACTTCGGCAGGCTGGATGAACTCCTCGCCTGATTGCGTGTCTACATATCTAACACCCGTCACTTTGTTCCCCGACTTTAGAACCTCAACGACGTTCGCATGAAACGTAATATCGAAGTTCCCAGTTTTCATGGCTGTTGGGACAACAGTAATTTCCGGAGATGTTTTTGCCCCATATTCACAGCCGAACCGTTCGCAAAATCCGCAGTACTGGCAAGCGCCGATTGTTTGGCCATCCGGGTTTTCGTATACTTCAGACAGGTTTGCGGACGGTAACATGTATGGATGGTAGCCCAAGGAAGATGTAGCATTTTCAAACTTTTTCAGAATAGGCGTCTTTTTCATCGGCGGTGTCGGAAACTCCGAGGAGCGCTTACCCGCGAATGGGTTTGTATTTTCTCCCGATATGCCTGTCGTTTTTTCGTACTTGTCAAAATACGGCTCCAATTCGTCGTACGTAACTCCCCAATCCTGCAGTAAGTACTCTTTTGAAAGTTTGTTTTTCCCGTATTTTTTCTCGGTCATTGTCTTAATTTGAAAATCGTAAGGCAAGAAGCGGAAAGTGTGGCCATTCCAGTGTGTTCCCGCACCGCCAAGACCCTCGCCAAGGAGAAATGAACCCAACTGCCTCATTGGGAGCGCACGCATTTTACGATGGTTGCGAAACGTAATCGTCTCCTTCGACAAATCCTGCATCAGTTCATAGCGTATTGCATACCGATATTCATCATGCACCATTAGATAATCTTCAGTGCCCCGCGGTTTCCCTCTTTCCAACCCGCGTACTTTCAATCCCGCCTTTGCGCATTCGGCTGCGATAATGCCGCCCATCCAACCGACTCCTACCGTCACTACATCAACCTTATCCAATGTTTTCGCCATCAGTTAATCCCTCCGTCAATGCTGCATACTGCTAATTGATTTTGGTTCGATCTTTTGAAACTTCTCTTCTTCGATTACATTGATATATGCCATTTGATGGCCAGGGAATCCTTTCATCCGCCACCCGTCCATGTTCGTATTGCCGTTATAGATCGGATCGGCATAAGCTCCTTCCAATGTCGCTTGGCGGAGCAGCCGGAAAAAGAATTCCGACGATACACCTTTCATCTCCACTTCGTTTTTTTGGATGGAAGTAAGAATCTCATCCATTTGCCCGCCATCCAACTCGGTAAATCCTTTCTGAAATCGTTTCTGCGCCTCATCTTCCATCATTGCAATTCCCTGTCGGAAAATCTCTGCCCGAGTCAGCCTGCTTTGATATCCTTGTGTCGCTTCCCCTGCAAAAAACGGACCTTGCATATACTCGCGCGCGTTGCTACCGTAGTTTCCCGCCAACTGGTTATCTATAAAATAAGGAACACCAAGACCGATTGCACCCGGCCCGAGATCGTCCTCCGGAAAAATCCGTTCAACGGCTTGGGAAAGTATATTGAAATCAGCACGTTTCGTGAAGAACATTAAGCCTTTCACCGAGGTCGTATCATGGTTTTCCGCGTTTTGCGTGCCACCCTTCGTTTGCACTCCGTCTTTATTAACGTTATAGCCGACAAGACCCCCGATCAGCCCCCCTCCAACTAATGCTCCTGTGGCGATTCCTGTCGTTTTAAGGAAATCGCGCCTCGACACTCCTTTTTGTTCATTAGCCATTTTGTTTCCTCCTTCCTGTATGTGCCATCTAGCATGTCCGATTTTTTATAGGTTTCATACAATTCGAGCATAAATTATCCAATTGCGGTATATTGTTCTGAAATAGTGCCTTTGGAAGGAGATGTTTCAATTGAAGAAGCTTCTTTTATTCATCATGAGTCTAGCGGTATTGGCGGGTTGTTCTTTGAATGGTAAAACGGCTGCAACCTATATTCCTGCCAAACGACTGGCCACGAATCTGGAAGCCCCCTGGTCTATTGCTTCCGACGGGGAACGTTTTTTCATTTCAGAAAGGGCTGGGGCGATTGTAAGAGTCGAGAAGAACGGGAAAACGATACGGGAGGAAGTACGTCTGTCAGATCCACTTTCAAATGCTGCAGAAGCAGGATTGCTGGGGTTTGTTCTTCACGATGATTTCGTTGAATCCGGACTCGCCTATGCGTATTACACGTACAATTCGGACGGAGCTCCCGTCAATCGAATTGTGACGCTGAAGTACGCCGGAGAGGAATGGGAGGAGACGGAAATCCTTTTGGATGGAATTGAATCAGGGCCTGTCCATCACGGGGGACGGCTTGCATTATCACCGGAAGGGGTTCTTTTTGCCACGATTGGTGACGGAGCTGCTCCTGAAAATGCACAAGACCCGAATTCATTCAACGGTAAAATAGTAAAACTGCAGGATGAGGGCAGTGTCACCATTGTCAGTTTGGGGCACCGCAATCCACAAGGGCTTGCATGGAATGCGGAGGGGGAACTTTATTCTTCGGAGCATGGGCAGTCCGCAAATGACGAAATAAACAAGATTGTTCAAGGTGGAAATTATGGATGGCCCGAAATCGAAGGGATTGAGAGCAAGCAAGGCATGCTTTCGCCGCTGCTCACTTCGGGGACAAACGAGACATGGGCGCCGTCCGGAATGACGTTTCACAACGGCCTGCTATATGTTGCGGCTCTCAGAGGGGAAGCCATTTTAGTGATTGACCCGGAAACGATGGAGATTGCAGAAAAAATTGAAGGCTATGGTCGTATTCGGGATATCCATTCGGACGGGGAGTCACTTTACTTCATTTCCAATAACACAGATGGGCGGGGAAGCCCTTCAGAATCGGATGATGTTTTGTATACGTTTGCGAACATCAAAAAAATAGCAGATGAAGGAAGATTACATCTTCCTTCATCTGTCCTGATTCATTCTTCAAATCTTAAAATAGGAATGCGGTCTTCCAAGATTACAACTTCGTCCAGCGGAAGATCAATTCGAAATCCATCTTTGCCGTAAGGACTTACAGCGACTTTCTTATGGGCGAATGGATTATTCGTCACGAACGTCACCATGCCTGTCTCCTGCTCATAACTCTCCACCGCAAAACGATGACCCGACAGAATGGCATATGGGAAAACTTCATAAGCGTCTTCCAATACATCCGTGTCGACTTCCTTGAATAAATGACCATTCGTTCCCATTTCAACAAATCCTATTTCCTTGTCTTCCGGATTCCCAGACTGCAAAAAATATTTACGTCGTTGGGATACGATGGGATATTCTTTACCGTTCCAAACTGCAAAACGACCTTTTCTTATCATTCCATCTCCTCCAAGAAATGCTATATGTACACTTCTATTATATAAATCACTTAAATACCGGAACAGGTAAGTTCATCCAAATTTACGACATAATTTTCAAGGACTATCCACTCTTGCCAGTTCGGGAATCTTAAACCATTAAATTTTTACGTTTGCCTTTTTCCCTATGGGGTATTTAAAAACTACTACTCTTTGAGGAGGTTTTATCATGAGCGAAAGAGGAAACTCAGACAAGTTCAAAGGCGTCGTGAATAAAGTCAAAGGTGAAGCAAAAGACCAATTTGGTAACGCGACGGACGATCCAATGCTGCAGGCTGAAGGAAAACTGGATAAATTGAAAGGCGAAGCACAGCAGGAAATCGGCGAATTCAAGGATCGTTTCGGCAATTACAAAAATGAGCGTCGCTAAAGTAACAAAAGGTGGGCTGTCTCCTTAAAGGGAGGCAGCCTTCCCTTCATTATAAATGATCAGTATTGATTCGCGGGACCGTCCCGGCATTCTCATCCCTCGGTTGCAAGATGTTATCGCCTGACAGCATTTCACCGCTGTCTGTCATTTGTGCCCTACTATCCCTTTCCGTGTCTTCGACTTCACCGCCTCCACGCCCTTCCATTGCCAGTTCGGGTTCGACATCTTCGACAAAAATTGCAATGCCGCCGTCCTTCATTTCATCATAGATGCTTTCAGCTTCCCGCTTTGAGAAACCCATCTCTTCGAATATCATTTGTTGCTTTGTTCCATTGTCAATAAACATTCCCTTGAATCGATCAAGAAAATTCTCTTCTTCCCTTCCATCCAAAGCGACAAACGTTTGTCTTCGCAGTTGTGCGAGATCATCATCCGTATTTGCAACGGCATGGATTTGTTCTTCAGAATAACCTTGCGATGTGAGTTCGGTAATCTTGTAGAGTGCAGCATCAATTTTATTCAACGTACCGACGTATCTCTTGTCCACGTTTCACACACTCCTTTTTAATTTATTTTTAATACTTTACCCCTAGATTCGACTGAAAACACATTTTGTTTGTCTGTATTTTAATGTTTAGTACAGGCAAATCACGTGAATAGAATAAGGAAAGAAAGGAAGTGCTTTCAATGAATAAGAAAAAACCCTTCACTTCAGAAGATCGAAAAAATGCCGAAGGTCCCTTTATGGACAACCCAGAGAATTTGCCGACTGACAAGGAGAGCATCTACGACATGCACGAGGATATGCAAACCGTCGATTCGATTCCTTTGGAGGATGTAAGATTGGAAGAACATGAGGAAGACCATCACCGTGATACGAAAAGCAGTTCTTCCAGCGAGGAGAAATATAAATAATCGCAAAAAAGTAGAGGTGGAATTTCCAAGCCCTCTACTTTTTAATGCAAACATTATGTCGTTAGGTGTCGATATTCCCCGGGAAATGTCAGATAACGATTAGACTAAGGTCTTGGCAGCATTCCGTTTCGCCATGTACATACCGAAAAAGACAAGTACAATAATGAGAATACCCGTAAGTCCAACACTCATCCAATAAGCTGACTGACCATCAGATGCACCGAATGCATTCGATGCATACGTGCTCAATTTCCATGGGGACACCGTCCAGTACGTGCCGAGTATACTGTCAATGACCTGGAAAACGAGCAGGACCAGAATTGAAAGCCCCGCCGCCCCTCCCGTAGACATACAAGCGCTGAATGCAAGGACAACTGTCACAGCAAAGACCAACCATAAACTATAAGTCCCTAGAAACGCGAAGACTTCCCCTGCCGCCACTGAGTTGAATAAAATTCGGATATAATACCATGCCGCAAAAAAACCTAACCACACACTTGCCAACACAATCGCATTGACGACAATCCATTTACTGAGGAAATATTGACTAAACGACATCGGCCTCACGTATAGAAGCGTTGCCGTCCCGGTTTTTCGCTCTCCTGAAATTGATCCCATGAAAGCGAGGATTATAACGAGGATGCCGATCAACTGGTATTGGCCCATTAATGAAACAAAAATATCTTCTCCCCGGAATTCCGGCCAGACGAAATCTGTCCCTTCCGGCAGGTTACCAACGCTTTTCATAATTTCAGGGAGGAAATGGTTCGAGATCGGCTCTAGTATTCCAAAGATGACGAACACAATCGGAATCCAATACATTTTAAAATTACGGATGTTTTCCCGTAATTCCTTGTGCAATAATGCATTAAAGCTGCTCATTCCTCCACCGCCACTTTCATGAAAATTTCTTCCAAGCTAGCCGTCTGCAATTCCACTTTCCGTATATGCAGAGACTCTGTATGCAATAACGCTACCACTTCAGACGTACTTACCTCATCCTTGCCTGCATCGATGGATACTTGCTTCTTTTCCAATCTGACTGCCCAAGGGGAAATTGCGGTAAACCTTTCAGCCTCTATGTCCGACTCAAAATCGATGAGAATACGAGGGTTGGCGTATTTCTCACGGATGGAATCGAGCGATCCATTTTCAACGAGGACACCTTTCCTTAGGAATAACAGTTGGTCAGTCATTTCTTCCGCATCATTCAAAATGTGAGTCGAATATAAGATGGTCGTCTTCTGTTGAAGTTCCTTCAATAAGTTCATCACCTGGCGCCGTCCGACCGGGTCGAGCGCTGACACAGGCTCATCCAATAGCAGCAGCTCCGGTTCATGAACGATCGCCTGCGCCAATCCGAGACGTTGCTTCATCCCGCCGGAAAACGTTCCCGCCCTTTTTTTCATCGCATCCCCAAGTCCGACAAACTCAAGTGTCTTTTTCGCTTCCGCTAATGCCTTCCTTTTTTCGACACCACTTAACACTGCAGCCATCTCCGTGAATTCAAGTGCTGTCAGCCAAGGGAAGAATTTGGGATATTGAGGAAGGTAGCCGATAGATGCCCGGATATCCGGCTTTGGTTTCCCTCGGAATAAAATGGATCCATTCGTCGGCGTGACTAGACCCGCGAGCATGGATAATGTCGTTGTCTTCCCTGCTCCATTCGGACCTATCAATGCCGTTGATGTCCCTTCCGCCAATTCGAATGTAATAGAAGCCACGGCATTATGACTCCCATAGTTTTTCTCTAGATCATGCACCTGCAGCAAATTGGTCATGATTGCTTCCTCCCGAAGATGAAATACAAAATCGGTCCAACGATGTTGACGAGCAATATGATGAAAATCCACATGATGAACGGCCCGTTTGTCCGCTGATTTCTGATGACATCAATCAAAGCGACAACCGCCAGGATGAGTTGAAGTACAAGAATCGGTAAAATTAGATTCCAAGGTATGTTTGCAAGTTCAGACATGAACGTCACAACCTCTCCGTTTGTTATAGATTGAGTATAACACGCTTGTTATATGTTGTATATAACAAATTAAAGTTTTTTAAAAATAGTGCAAACTGTAATCACTGTTAATGGCGGATAGCTTATTTTGGACGCGTAAACACTTGCTATGGACGCGGGATCGCTCGGTTTGGATGTGTCACGATCTGCTTTGGACGCCAAGCCGCACTCTTTGGACGCGGGAATACCACCTTTGGACGCGGGTCCTACAGATTGACTACCCGCACTGATTTCGACCAACCGTGTTATACTATTGCGTGAACTGGAACTGGAGGTTGCAAGATGAAACTATGGATGTATCCGCTGTTCGTCATTCTTGGGGCGTGCAGCTATGGAATTCTTTCAACTATCATTAAATTGGCCATTGCGGACGGGTTTACAGCACCCCAGGCAGTAACGAGCCAATACTATACCGGTTTTCTATTAGCCGTACTCATTTATCTCTTCACTCGACGGACACTTCCGAAGTTCGGCGGCGGTTTTACGCTGGTCATCGCCGGTCTGCTAACAGCAATCACAGGAACAGTTTATGGGAAAGCTGTCAGCTTGATGCCCGCTTCCCTCGCAGTCGTCATGCTCTTTCAATTTACATGGATCGGCATGCTTTTCGATTGCATCGCCCGCCGGCGACTTCCGAAACGAATTGAAGTCATTTCACTACTGTTTTTATTCGGAGGTACGATTTTAGCTGCAGGCGTTGTCGATGCCGACTTAAGCGGCATCCCTTGGCAAGGATGGGCTTGGGGAATGGTTTCGGCAGTCAGTTTCTCGGCATTCCTCATGGTGAATCAGCGGCAAGTTGGAGGGATGGACATGATCACTAGGCTATTGTTCATGTCATTCTTCGCCGCTGTCGCCATCACCTTCTTTCAAGAGCCTCAAATCGTCTGGGACGGTACATTGCTGAACGGCTTATGGATTTATGGCCTGATTTTAGGAGTGTTCGGCATCATTTTGCCGATCCTGCTCTTCTCCATCGGCATTCCAAAAGTCGGGACAGGGATGGCGTCAATATTAAGCGCGATTGAACTGCCGGTCGCTGTTACTGTGTCGATGATATTACTGCATGAGCATATGACCGTTCTGCAGATTACGGGAATTGTGATCATCCTTATCGGGATGACATTGCCTAGTATCGCTAATCGACGGATACGATTGAAAAAGATTGAGGAGATTTCCACATCACTTGAGTAAGTGATGTGGTTTTTTTGTTTCGCTGAAAACTTTTCGGCAAACCTGAGGGTATATATAGTGAGAGCAACAAACTAGGTTGTTCTGAAAGGAGTGTGCCGCGTGCAGCAGGAAAAGTGGGTTCGGAAAATACGGGCGGGCGACCAAGCCGCATTCCGTCAATTTTATGAAGCGTATGCGGGTCCGGCAATCCGGACGGCAAGCGCAATCACCCGCAACCGAGAGATGGCGAAAGATGCGGTGCAGGAAACGTTTATCCGGGTGTATAGGCAAATCGGCAGCTATAATCCAACATTGCCATTCGATCCTTGGTTTTATCGGATATTGACGAATGAATGTCTTCGTTTACTGAAAAGGGAATCCCCTCTTTCAACTATCGAAACACAAGAAAACGACCCTTCCCTCGTAGAGGAATCGTTCGATCAATTGACGGAGCTTTACGATATTATTCAAGCATTGGACGATACTCATCGTATTCCGCTTATCTTGAAATACATCAAAGGATTTTCCGAAAAAGAGATTGCGGATATTTTAGGGATGAATCAGAACACCGTAAAGTCGCGATTATTCAAAGGAAGAAAGCGGTTGAAAGAGCAATTGGAAGCTACTCGAGAGGAGGATATGTCCTGATGAGCAAATTTGATGATCGGATAAAGAGGGAGCTTGAACAACATACCGATGTGGATGTACATGAACTGAAGGATGATATTTGGAATGAAATCAACGAGGAGCTATTTGAAGGGAGTAGGACAACAATGAAAAGAAAAAAACGATGGATACCTGCAATACTCATTGCAGCGGCAGCACTCGTCCTTGCGTTCACCTTGCAGACGGACCCTGGCCTGGCGTTGATCAAAGGCATTAAGGATATGTTCGTCCCCGAAAAGGAGATCATTCAAAGCATCGAAGGACAGGACGAGCCGACGGAAGTCCATTTGAATGAAGGAAAAGATTCCGAGTATATCATTTATGTGGATGAATCCCGTTATAAAATGATCAAAGGGGAAGATTCCGATGTCATTACGACAATCGAACCTCTTCCTGAAAAATATCCTGAAGTGAGTATGGAAATCAAACAATATCCAACCGATAAACCGGAAACGCTTGTGAAGGAGCTTGAGGAAAAGTTGAAGGTCGATTTCCCTGATCTGCGGGAAGTTGAAACGGTCTCGGAGCCGGTCGAAGGTTTCTGGCTGCATGGACTGACTGAGTCGACTTGGGATGGAAAGGTTATTGATGTGTACGTCATCAGCAACGGCAAGGATGGGAGCTTTGTCATTACCGAGAACTATTTCCTAGAAGCAGCAGAAGGCCATGGTGCAAGGTTCTATCACATGCTACAGAGCTTTGAAATTATCGAATGAACGGAGTCTAGAAGGGGGGATCCTTTTTCCCCTTCTTTTTTTTTAGGTATAAAAGTAGATTCGCCTGCTCTTATGCATATGTTATAAGAAGATAGGGTATAGATTGAGAAGTAGATAGCAAGGAGGCTCTTGGGCATGGATATTTTCATGATTATCATCGACACGCTGATCGTTTTATTATATATAACACTGATCGCATTCATTACACCTTTCACGATGAAGTATTTAAAAAGAAGGAACCAGGATATATTCATACAAATGTTGCCGATCTGTTTCATCGTTTTTGTCAGCAGCATTATCATCTCCATGGGGCTAGGCGGCTTCAAAGAGATGGTGTTCTTTCAATTAACAAGTATCGTTTCACTGGTTCTTCTAGGTTTTCTATTATTCCTGACATTGGCAATGAGAGTATTATGGAAAGATAAATATGATCGGTTAGTCGAAAGAATCCTTTCCTTTCGCACAAAAAATGTACGGAGCTTCTCACTGAAATAAGTGGGAAGCCCTTTTCTGTTTGTTGTACACTGTTTGTAAACGGATTACACAAGGAGACAGGTTTATGTTAAAGGATCGCATTTATTATCAAGACAACTATAAACAGTCATTTAGTGCACGTATTATCGGAAATGGGATGGATCCGGAGGGGCGCCCCTATGTCGTATTGAACAACACGGCGTTTTACCCGACCGGCGGCGGGCAGCCGCATGATACAGGAACTATTGAAGGAATCCGAGTGATTGATGTGGAGGAGATGGACGGTGAAATCCGTCATTTTCTTGAAGAAGAGCTTCATTCCAAAGAGGATGTGGTAGGCGAGATCGATTGGGAGCGCCGTTTCGACCATATGCAGCAGCATGCGGGGCAGCATATTTTGACGGCTGCTTTTGTCCGGCTTTTCGGATTCCAAACAGTCAGTTTTCATCTAGGCAAAGGACTCGTTTCCATTGACTTGGACGCGGAAAAAGTGACAGCAGAGCAATTAGCTGCTGCTGAAAAGCTTGCGAATGATATCATTTTGGAAAACCGTCCTATTGAAACAAAATGGGTGACGGAAGACGAGCTTTCGGAGTATTCGCTTCGTAAACAATTGGCCGTGACAGATGAGATCAGGCTCGTCATTATACCCGATTTCGACTATAACGGCTGCGGGGGCACCCATCCTTCTTCGACAGGGCAAATCGGGTTGCTGAAAATCCTCTCCACGGAAAAACAGAAGCGGAAAGTCCGTGTCCACTTTGCTTGTGGCGGTCGGGTTCTACAACAGCTGCATCGCAAGCATGAAGAGCTGTCCACAGCTTCCAAACTGCTGAGCGCACCTGAGGAAGGTGTAAGCGTTGCAATCGAGCGATTAGTAGCTTCTCATCATTCATTGGAAAAAGCATTGGAAAGTGCAAAGGAAGAGTTATTGTTCTTCGAGATGAAAAACTTATTGGATAATAAGAATGGCAACATTGTAAAAGCCTCATTTAGTAATCGGACTGTACAAGAGCTGCAACAATTGGCACGGATGATTGTAACGGAGGATGATTCGGCAATCGCCCTTCTCGTTGCCGAAAATGAAGAACGTCTTCAATTCGTTGCGGCCCGGGGCGCATCCGCCGAGACAAGCATGAAACTGGTTTCCGCTTCAGCCTTGCCTTTACTCAACGGAAAAGGTGGCGGAAATGATGCATTTGTCCAAGGTGGCGGCGAGCGGACAATGACTGCAGAAGAACTCTTGAATGTGATGGAGAATACGATTGGCAACTAATTGATATGTGGCTCCTCCCGATTATCTTACCGGGAGGAGTTTATTTTATTGTAAAGCTTGCTCTCTAACTATGTTTTCTATTTGTCAATAAGGGTATATAAAGACATTAGATACAAGGATACTTCTGATATCTTCGAAGGAGAGATTTACATGAAGAAAAGAATCGTATTCATTTCTGATCACGGCGATCCGCTTGCACCGCTTGGAGGCGAACAGGCAGGCGGACAAAATAATTACGTAAAACAGTTAGCACTTTCATTGGATAAAAAAGGCCATACAGTGGATGTCATTACCCATTGGGCTGATGCAAAAACGCCTGCTATAGAGGAATTCGGCTCCAAATGTCGAGTAATCCGTGTATCGGCAGGGGTGAAGGGCTTTGTACCGAAGAACCAGATGTACGACATGCTGTACGATTTTTATGACGAAATGCGTTCTCGAATCGACTTGTCGTCCTATGACTTGATGCATACTCATTATTGGCTTTCCGGGCTTCTTGGCGCGAAAGTGGCAGAGGAATATGGATTGCCATGGATTCACACTTCCCACTCGCTAGCAATTGCCAAAGAGCAAGCGACGGGCGTTCGGGAAGCCAAAAGAATGGACGCTGAGCAATTGATATTGCAGTTAGCTGACACTGTAGTCGCTACGACTGCAACCGAAAAGAAATTAATTCATAGCTTCGTTGCAGACCCTTCCCCCATTAAAGTCATTCCCATAGGGGTTGACAAGAACTTCAAGCCAACTATCGAAAAGGAAAAACGGCAGCCATTTTTCGCATTTGCGGGAAGGCTGGAAAAGACGAAAGGAATCTACACGCTTCTTCAAGCCTTCAGACTACTAATGGAGCGGCATGAGCTGCCGCCATCCGCAAAGCTCGTCATTGCAGGAGGAGACCCGGATAAAATTGATATGCAAAAGAAACTGCCGGCCGATCCTAAATTGAAAAAGGCGGTTAAGGGATTGGAACGGAATATCGAATTCATCGGAGCCCGTACCCAACGCCAATTGGCTGATCTATTCAACGAAGCGACCGCCGTCATTGTACCTTCTACGTACGAATCGTTCGGAATGGTCGCTGCGGAAGCGCAAGCATGCGGAAGCCCTGTCATCGCTTCGAAAGTTGGAGGTTTACAGGACGTTGTCCGCCATCGAGAGACGGGCATCCACATTGAAAAGGAAAACCATGAGCATTTGGCATTCGCCATGAAGCTACTTGCAGCAAATAATGAGTTCGCCCGTGCCCTCGGAAGGCGTGCTGCTGCCTATGCGCGGCGGGAATTCGATTGGGACACTGTCGCCAAGAAAATGGATGAATTGTATGAGGTGGTCATGTTTGAAAAACAAAAAGTATTTGCTAGCGACTGATTTGGATGGAACGTTTGTCGGTGATGTGGATGCGCTCGGGCGACTGCTTGAGTACTTTAACAGCGCGCCTCATGAGATCGCGCTCTTCTATGTGACTGGCAGGCATTTTCCCTCCGCCCAATCGCTTATCGCGGCAGAAGGGTTGCCGATGCCCGATCTGCTTATAACGGATGTGGGTACGTCTATTTATCATGCCGACGGGTTAATGGAAGTTTCGGATTGGAAAGAGCGAATGCAGAAAGATTGGCAGCCTGAGATGATTGCCGAAATTGCGGCCACTTTTCCTTCTTTGAAAAGACAGGAGCTACCCGATGATCGACGTGTTTCCTTTACTGTGTCTGATGATATCGGGGCGGTGGATGAATTCCGGGAAGCACTCGATGCCCAGGCGATTCCACATACGTTCATCTTCAGCTCAAACCGGGATATTGACGTACTTCCTTTTGGAGCAGGCAAAGGGAATGCATTGGAATATGCACTCGAACGGTATGCGATGGATGGGGTCCAGTTGCTGATCGCAGGCGATTCTGGCAATGACAGGGACATGCTTTCCCTCGGCCACCCTTCCGTCATCGTCGGCAACGCCCAGCCCGAGCTGCTGGAAATGGAGCCTTGCGAGAATCTTTTTCGAGCAAATGAAAACTGTGCGGGGGGCATTCACGAAGCGTGGCTACACTTTTATGGGGAGGGGCGGGAGTCTGTTGGATGAGTTGTCACCGAATCTCGGCGGTTTATCACCGACTTGTGGGGCGTTATCACCGAATCTAGGTGGTTTATCACCGAATCTCTATGGTTTATCACCGAATCGGGGGATTACCATCAACTTTGCGAGCTTTACCACCGATTCTCACGGAATCACGCCAACTTGAAAATTTATCACCACTTATAATGGGTTTATCACCACTCAGAGACACCTTATCACCACTCACGATGAGGTTATCACCACTCAGCATCTATTTATCACCGCTTAACCATTTAACAGCTCTCTTTATCCATAAAATGGATCACAATAACAAAATATCTCCATGCAAAAGGCTGCCTCCCAAGGGATGGCAGCCTAATTCATTCAAAATATTAATAAGCTCTCGCAAACCAAACTGTATGTTTCGAGTCTTTTCCACAATTAATGCATGTCGACTTTTCAGCCGGTGGATTGAATGGAATGTTGCGTGTAGTGAACATTGTTTCTTCCTTCACTTGCTCTTCGCACGCGTCCTCGCCGCACCAGCCGGCAAGAATCCAACCAGGGATTTCGCCTTTCTCCGCCGAATCCGCGATATGCTTCGTCAGGTCCTCCATTGTGTCGATATGCGTATGGGAATGCTCCGCCCGGAAAGCACGCGCTTTTTCAAGCAGGCGTGTCTGCATCGTTTGCAATTCCTGTTCTATGCTGTCGACGATATTTGCCAAGTCAATGGCGACTTTTTCGTCTTCGTCGCGCGCTTTCATAAGCGCTTGATTGTTCTCCAAATCACGTGGTCCTAGTTCAACACGGACTGGAACGCCTTTCAGTTCCCACTCATTGAACTTGAATCCTGGAGACTGATCGGAATCATCCAATCGCACGCGGATGCCTTTCGCTTTCAACTCAGCGAAGACTTCATCCAACTTCTCCATGATGGCTGGGTTCTTCTTCCAAGGACCGACTGGGATTAACACAACTTGTGTCGGTGCAATACGTGGAGGCAGCACAAGTCCTTGCTCATCCCCGTGAACCATGATGACCGAGCCGATCAAACGCGTCGAAGTTCCCCATGATGTCGTATGGACGAATTCATGACGGTTTTCCTTCGTCAAATATTTGATGTCGAATGCTTCCGCAAACTTCGTACCTAAATAATGGGACGTACCTGCTTGAACCGCTTTCCCGTCCTTCATCATCGCTTCGATTGAATACGTGTCGACTGCGCCTGCAAAACGTTCTGAAGGCGTTTTTTGTCCGTCATAAACTGGAATCGCCAATAGCTCTTCCACGACTTCTTTATAAATATTCAACATCTGCATTGTTTCTGCACGTGCTTCTTCTTCATCGACATGCGCCGTATGGCCTTCTTGCCATAAAAACTCAGACGTACGGATGAAAGGCAATGTTCTTTTTTCCCAACGGAAGACGTTCGCCCATTGGTTGATCAATACTGGAAGGTCACGATAACTCTTGATCCAATCGGAATACAAGTGGCCGATCATCGTCTCGGACGTCGGACGCAATGCCAAACGCTCTTCCAATTTCTCACCTGCAGCTTCCGTCACCCATGGTAATTCAGGAGAAAATCCTTCGATATGATCTTTCTCTTTTTGGAAAAACGACTCAGGAATTAGCATCGGGAAATATGCATTTCGGTGGCCGGTCTCCTTGAAACGCTTATCCATTTCAGCTTGGATATGCTCCCAAATTTCGTAGCCGTCCGGTTTGAATGCGATACATCCACGAACCGGTGTATAATCCATTAAATCCGCCTTCTGGATCGTGTCGATATACCATTTTGAAAAATCGTTCTTCTGATTACTCATCTTGATTTCCTCCCTATACATAATAAAAAGCGCAAAGCTGTCCTGACATAAGGACGTCTTTGCGCTGGATAGACGTGGTACCACCTTCATTCGGCCTAGCGATGCTAAGCCCTCGAACGTTCTGTAACGAAAACGACCCGGTCATGTTTGCATGACATCTCCGTGGTAGGGTTCAATGAAAAGCGGTGGTACGGCTCTCAGCAATTTGCCATACTTTCTGGTTCACATTTTTCATCTACTTGGCCACATCAGTGATTCCATATTGCTTATAATATAGCAAATACTTGTGATTTATACAAATGCCGTTGTGTTTTGCTTCCGCCCGACTTGGATTAATCCTGTTCTTTGCTATAGTATGATTGATACTACTAGATGGAGGAATCAAGTCATGAATAATTTACCTAATTGTCCAAAATGTAATTCCGAATACACATATGAAGACGGAAACCTGTTTGTTTGCCCTGAATGTGCACACGAGTGGACATTGGAATCCCAGGAGACCGAAGAAGAAGCTGCGGTCGTCCGTGATGCGAATGGAAATGAATTGAACGACGGTGATACAGTAACTGTCATCAAAGATTTAAAGGTAAAAGGAAGCTCGAACGTCGTCAAAATGGGAACGACGGTGAAAAACATCAAGTTGGTTGAAGGCGATCATGATATTGATTGCAAAATCGCCGGTTTCGGTGCAATGCAGTTGAAATCAGAGTTTGTGAAGAAGATTTAAGCAGATTCTCACTGAGTCGAAGGTCCCGAAATGACGATAACTTCCGGAAAGTGACCGATAACTCTCTTGAATTGAACGATAACTCACGGAAATTGGTCGATATTCGTTGTGAATTGAACGATAACTCACGGAAATTGATCGATATCCGTTGTGAAATGAACGATAACCTCACAAGATTGATCGATAACTACTCATATCATCTTTTTGCCTGCCACTTTGCGTCAACTATAAGGGGCTGTTCCAGAATAATTTCCGGAACAGCCCCCTTTTCCCGTTTACAACTTAAATTGAAGAACATTCCGATTGAGTTCTTCAGCGTATTTCGATAGCTGTTCTGAGCTCATTGCCACTTCTTCCATCGAGCTATTTGTCTGTTGCGCTGAAGCAGATGTCTGTTCAATGCCTGCAGACGTTTCTTGCGTAATGGCTGCAATCTCCTCTACTGAGCCGCGCATTTCCTGACTGCGGGAAACCATCTCCGATAAGTTGCTTGAAATGGTTGTAATATGGGCGGCCACTTCTGTTACAGCATCATTAATATCGTTGAACGTTTGACTCGTCTGCGTAATTTGTTCTGTACCTTTTTCCACTTCCCCATATCCTTCAATGAGGGATGCTGCCACCGAACTGGATTCGGATTGTATGTCACCCACAATTTTCGTAATGTCCGTCACGGAAAGGGAAACCTGTTCCGCCAAGTTTCTCACTTCTTCGGCTACGACTGCGAACCCTTTGCCGTGCTCGCCTGCCCTTGCCGCTTCGATAGCTGCATTTAAAGCTAATAAATTCGTTTGGTCCGCAATATCTTTAATGACGACAACCAATTTCGAGATTTCCTGTGATTGGGCATCCAAACCTTGTATTTTATCGACCGAGAATTGCACAATGCTATCAATTCTACCCATTTGCTCATTGGAAAGATCCATTAAACGGCGACCTTCCGAAGTCATGTTCAAGACTTTTGTAGACGCAACTTGAATATGTCCGCCTTTTTCATCTGCCTCTTCTACTTGATGAACGAACGAGTCCATCAAGTCAGATAAATGACCTGCTTGTGTCGCTTGAGATTCTGCACCTTCCGCCAAATCATACATCGTCATAGCTACCTGGTCGGTCGCGGATTTCACTTCTGTCGCGGATTGCGTCAGCTCTTCACTTTGGGCTGATACAGAGCTTGAAATATCATTGATCGTATTCAACAAATTGCGGGTGTTATGGCTCATCTCATTTGCCGCATGGACAAGCTGGCCAATCTCATCCTTGGCAGTTGTGATCATATTTTCACCGCTTAAATCGCCTTTAGCCATCTCAGTCATACGATTCATTATCATCTTAATCGGTTTTGTAATTTGTTCTGCTGTTAAGAGTGCAGCAGCTATACTTAATAGGATGACTAAAACCGTCACAATGCTCACAATCTTAAGCGTCAGATTCCCGTCTTCGATAATTTTCGCTTCTGCAGCATTAATATTTTTTTCATAATCTGCCGCCAATTTCTCATATCCTGCCATAATTTCACGAACCATCGGAGTCGACTGATCTAAGTTTCTCAGCGCTAACTCCTTGTTACCTTTATCATACTCACCAAACACTTCTTCACTGATTATCGTTCGCCATGCTATCGTTTTCTCGATGAGACGATCAAACTCTTCCGTTTCATTTATATCCCGAATGATTGCTTCACTTTGCTTTCCAAGCTCAGTATACTCATTGAATCTGTCCTTGAAATCTCCTCCGTATAGGACATATCCCCGGGCTGTCGAAATACGGTTGGCCATTGTCAACGCCATCTTATCATGGGCAATCAATAGCGGAAGCTCTCTCTCCACTATATTCCTTGCCTCTTCATTACTCTTCATTACTACGTAAATATTATAAACGCCATACAAAAGCACTAATAAAATTACCAATGAAAAAGAAAACAACAATTTACTTTTTATACTTTTAAACATACTCTACATCTCCTATTATTTTTGTATTCGAGTCCACACACGATTACTAATATCGGTCGGATTTACTATAAGTAAAGTAATTAATTATTCACGTGATAGTGTTTTTTCTCTCTACTCTTCCTTATTGCAATACCCATAAGTTGCAGTTAAAGGCAGCCTCCTCTATAATTATTAAACAAATTCGAGTGGATTGGATGCATTCGATAAATGAAAAGAGGCGATTTGAACGATGTTAAAGACAACTGTGTTCGAACAACTAAAGCAGGCAATGAGAGACAAGGATGTCCTTTCCAAAGGCGTGTTGACAATTTTGAAGTCCGGACTTGACCTTGCTGAAAAAGAAAAGGGTTCCGCTTTGACAGAGGAAGAGGAAGTCGCAATCGTCAACCGCGAAATCAAACAGACGAATCAAGCGTTGGAAGGTGCCGAAAAAGCGCAGCGTGAAGATTTAATTGAACAGGAAAAGGCGAAATTAGTTTTGCTTAAATCATTCTTGCCGAAGCAATTAAGCGAGGATGAAGTGAAGGCATTGCTGACAGAAGCGGGAGTCGTCCAAGGTATGAACATGGGGGATGCAATGAAAATTGCTAAGCCGCTCCTAGCCGGCAAAACAGACGGCGCTACGATGTCAAAGGCTGTGAAGAGTCTCATTCAGTAACATAGGTAAAAGCCCATCCGGATGGATGGGCTTTTGTATTTGTATTTGAAAGCTGTTACAGTTTCACTCGTTGAAGTCTAAGCGCGTTCAGTACGACCGATACCGAGCTGAAGGCCATCGCGGCGCCCGCAACCCATGGGGCTAACAGACCAAGTGCCGCCACAGGTATGCCGATCGTGTTGTAAAAGAAGGCGAAAAACAGGTTCTGCTTAATGTTGCGCATCGTCTTCCGACTCATAATGAAGGCATCAGCAACACTATTTAGATCGCCGCGCATTAACGTAATGTCTGCCGCCTCAATCGCAATATCCGTTCCGGTGCCGACCGCCATACCGATATCCGCCATAGCAAGCGCCGGAGCGTCATTGATGCCATCGCCGACCATTGCGACTTTCTTTCCTTGAGATTGCAGTTCTTTGATTTTATCGCTTTTCTGGTCTGGAAGAACTTCTGCAATGATATGAGTCAGTCCAACTGTCCGGCCGATTGCTTCAGCAGTATGTCTGTTGTCCCCTGTCAGCATAATGACATCGAGTCCAAGTTCCTGCATTCTTTTGATTGCCTCTTTGGAAGTTTCTTTCACAGTATCCGCAACCGCCACGACGCCCGCAAGCTTCCCGCCAATTGCGATAAGCATCGCTGTTTTCCCTTCGTTCTCCATTTTCTCCATCGTGGATTCAATATCATGAAGGTCAACATTACGGCTGCGCATTAATTTTCGCGTACCGACAAATAAATGCTTTCCAGCAACTTCCGCTTCAATTCCGTATCCAGGAAGCGCGTTGAAAGCTTCCACTTCAATCAATTCGACACCTTTTTCTTTGACGCCTGTTACGATTGCCTGCGCAAGTGGATGCTCAGACTGGTTCTCAGCCGATGCGACCAATTGAAGGACATCTTGCTCAATAAAGCCTTCTGATACGATAACGTCTGTTAACGCTGGTTGACCTTTTGTAACAGTTCCTGTTTTATCTAACACTACCGTGTCAATGGAGCGGGTATTTTCAAGATGCTCCCCGCCTTTAAACAGTAATCCCATTTCAGCAGCTCGACCCGATCCTGCCATGATGGAAGTCGGTGTTGCCAATCCAAGTGCACACGGACATGCAATGACGAGAATGGAAATGGTCGGAATGAGTGCCGATCTGAAGTCGCCCGGCGTGACAGCGAAATACCAGATGAAGAACGTTAAAATAGCAATGCCGACAACGATAGGGACAAAGATGCCCGAAATTCTATCCGCCAAACGTTGGATTTCAGCTTTGGAGCCTTGCGCTTCTTCAACGACTTTGACGATTTGCGATAATGCGCTATCCTTACCGACCTTCGTTGCTTTGATTTGCAATGAACCATTTTTATTGATCGTAGCCCCGATAACGGAGTTTCCAGGTACTTTATCGACAGGAATACTTTCACCTGTAATCATCGATTCATCAATCGCCGATTGTCCGGAAACAATTTCTCCATCGACAGGAATTTTTTCACCTGGTTTTACGAGGATGATGTCCCCTGCAACCACTTCTTCTATGGGGATCTCTTGTTCAATACCATCCTTCAGAATTCGTGCAGTTTTCGCCTGCAGGCCAAGCAGTTTTTGAATCGCCTGGCTCGTTTTCCCTTTTGCTCTCACTTCGAATAATTTACCAAGAACGATGAGTGTGATGATAACTGCGGATGCTTCAAAGTAGAGCTCCGGATGACCGGCACTACCCGCATTCATCCATTCAAAAGTTAAGTAAAGGCTGTAGAAATAGGCAGCGCTCGTTCCCAGTGCGACAAGCACATCCATATTGGCACTCAGATTTCTCAATGAATTGTAGGCACCTTTATAAAACTGTGCCCCCACGATGAATTGAACAGGTGTCGCAAGTGCCAGCTGCACCCATGGATTCATTAAGATTGCCGGCAAATAAAGGAAAGAAAGGAATTCGAAATGTGCTACCATCGTCCACAATAATGGCAAAGTCAGTATTGCAGAAAAAATGAATTTCCGGTATTGTTTTTTAATTTCCTGTTCCTTATGATCTATTTTTTCTTTGCCATTCGTTTTTGGAATCAATTCATAGCCCATCTTCTTCACTTTGGCCATCATTTCATTCGGGCTTGTTTGTCCGCTGTCATAGTCCACTGTCAGCGTTTCAAGTGCAAAATTGACCGTAGCATTTGATACACCATCCATTTTATTGACACGTCTTTCAATTTTCGTTGCACAAGCCGCACATGTCATGCCTGACACATCAAATTCAGTTTTATCTTGAATAACGTCATACCCTAGTTTTTCAATTCTCGACTTGAACTCATCGATATTCGTTTTAACTGGATCATAAACGATTGTGGAGCTTTCCAAAGCAAAGTTGACATTTGCCTTTTCGACTCCTTCTATTTTGGATAATCCCTTTTCAATCCGGTTTGCACATGCCGCGCATGTCATTCCGTTAATTTTTAAGGTTTTTTCTGTTGTCGTCATCTGTATTCCTCCTATACGGGGTAGGGGTATATTGAATGGAAAAAAGAAGGATTATACGACGTAGTATAACCACTTCCCTTTCTATATACCCCCATATGGTTAGTAAAAAGCCTTCAATTAAGCGATATCATAGCCTTGGTCTTCAATCGTTTCCTTTATTTGCGCGATATTTGTTTTATTATCGAACTCAACTGTTACTTCTTTAGTGGCAAGGTCCACTGTAACAACGGAAACACCTTGTAGTTCACCGACGCTTGACTCGATCGATTTTACGCAGTGGCCGCAAGACATGCCTTCTACTTTTAAAACTTCTTTCATGGTGAAAACCTCCTAGTAATAGTGTGTTGTTAATTTGAATATACCATACCCTATTCGGGTATATCAAGAAAATAATCCGGACAATTATTTGGTCATCGTTTTCATGACGCTCATCAGCTCTTGAATTGCCGCTTCGCCATCTTGTCCTTTAATCGCTTTCACGACGCAGTGGTGAGTATGATCTTCCAATAAAGCTAATGAAACCTTATTCATCGCAGATTGAATCGCACTGATTTGATGGAGAATATCAACACAATAACGGTCATTCTCAATCATCTGATGAACGCCTCTTACTTGCCCTTCTATCCGTTTTAAACGATTTAACAGTTGTTGTTTGTTTGGTTGGACTGTTTTCTTACTTGTTTCAGACAAACCATTCACCCCGATTCACAATATACCCTATACCCCTATTATATCATTATTGGATAAGAAGCGCAATTATTGATCAGAAGCCATTACAAATCAAAACAAACGTGAGTATAAAACCCACGTTTGTTTTGATAATATCGCTTTATTCATTTCTTCTTATCCTCAAATTCGATTTTCGTTCCGTCGTTAAACGTAATTTCCAAATCGAACTTCGTATAGTCAGTCGGCAAGTTGAAGGTTGTTAAAACTTCTGAAATGACCTCGTCTTTCTTCGACTCCTGTGTAATTGTCAACTGTTGCACAAGAGGGTGCAATTCATTGAATGCATCGCTGCCATATTTCTCGACATGATTTAATGAATCTTCAATTTTGGCATTAACGGTACCGGTACTATTCTGATCGATTTCCACTTCATATTCAGTACCTCCTGCATATTCAACTTCCAATTCAAATTCTGCATACTCCAGTTCATCCATCTTCTCCAGCATTTCTGCAGGAGTGGATGCGCTATTGTTTTGATCAGTGTCTATAGATTCGGCCGTATTCTTTTCTTCCACAATGGTATCTTCCTTCACGGCAGTGTTGTCCGTCTCCTGCTTCACGTCGTCACCACAGCCCATCAGCATGAGTGATAACGTACCTACGACAGATAATGCACCTATTTTTTTCATCCAAATGACCTCCAATCTATTCTATTCCTTTCCCGTTTCCCAGTAATTTAATCAAATATAGGGGAAGTTACCATTGGACGAAGTACCGAAAAAATGAAGTATAAATCCTAGAAAGGTAGTATACTGTCATTAACGTGTGAAAATTGAAAACACCTTGCGGACTAGAGTTCATTATAAAATAATCACAGCTATCGTTGGGATTTTCGATGTCGAAAAGGCTCATACATTTTAAGAGGATTTTGAGTAACTAGTGGAAGGAGTTTAGGAATGAAAAAGAACAATGATAGTATCATCTATTGGACGCTATTGAACCACGGGAATTGGAATATATATATGGCAGCTACAGCTGAAGGTCTTTGCTATGCCGGTCCACACAACGCCCCATTCGCGGAACTTGCTGAATGGGCGAAAAAACGACTTCCCGGATATCATCTGGTAGAAAATAATACCGTAATGGAACCTTATGCACAGGAACTGATTGACTATATCGAAGGGACGCGAAAGACGTTTACAATGCCACTGGATTTGCATGGCACTCCGTTTCAACAATCCGTCTGGATGGCTTTGCAGGAAATCCCGTTCGGACAGACAGTTTCTTATTCAGATATTGCCGAGAGGATTCAAAAACCGAAATCGGTACGGGCGGTTGGAGCCGCTATTGGCGCCAATCCTTTACTAATTACCGTCCCTTGCCATCGCGTCATCGGTAAAAACGGTAAATTGACCGGCTTCCGGGGTGGATTGGAAATGAAGAAGCAATTGTTGGAGCTCGAGAAATAACACACTGGAAACTAGTTCTGCCCCCGCTCGATTGAGTCAGAATACTGGACGTATAAGGTTGTTAAGAAGTGTGCAGGCTGCTGCCTCGCACACTTCTATTTCCTCCTACTTATCCAATTCCAACATATCCGTCATCGGGCAGTATCGAGTAATTCCTTCCGCAACTTTTTGTGCACCCATTACGGAAAAAAACATTTGAGCGCCAGAAGGTTTCTCCCTAGCCATTTTCGCAATTGACCATGCGAGTACAGTCAGTCCTCCCGCAATTCGCACCATTGAATTCACTGTACCGATATTTTGTTTCATCTACGTCCACTCCTTCCTCATAGTTGCGCCTCTCTTTAGTTTTCCCCTTCCATTCCGAATTACACGGTAAAAATAGATGATAAGTAAAAAGCGACATCCTTGTGAGGAGTCGCTTTTGTTAAGATTATTTTGATTGAATGTATTTTTCATCAAGAATGCTACTTACGGTGTAAGCATTTTGTGCTAATTGGCTTTGTAGGAAGTCATCCAACTCACTTTTTTCAATCGAATAGAATTCTTCAATTTCGCGAGAGAACAACAACTTTTCCTCTTGAAGCAATTGATCCAATCCAGAAAGTTCCTTCGGCTTTATCGTTTCATTCGGCAACAGGCGTTGAAGTCCATTTGCATAGTCCTCTAACGTTCTAGCCCCGACAATCCGGACGCCTTGTTGTTCTTCATTCATCATGACGATTGTCGGGAACCCACGGACTCCTAACTTACGGACGAGCTCAAAATCTTCATGCAACTTTGTATTTGCTGCCGGTAGTTTGGATTGCTTAACGACCTCTTCCCCATTCAACCCAACTTGGTTGACAATTTCAATCAGGATATCATCTTGTGCAATGTTTTTATTGAAGGCAAATAGCTCTTCACGTGCTCGGCGCAAAAATGTGTTTGCAAGCTCCGGATGCTTCTCCTGAATAACCTTATATACACGTGAAGGGATGAAGGATGATTCGATTGGATTGTCGTACCAAACCGTTCCGTCAATCGGCATGCGAGAGTGTTCCCCAACTTCTCTCCAATGACCGGCAACGTCTGATGGTCCAGAAATTCCGTTTGCAGGATCGACAGGACCATCCCCCCATTTTTCGAGCAATCCGCCCATAAGCGTATGCATAGTAAAATAATGGCCGTACTGATGCACAAACTTCCGAAGGACCGGCTCCAGCGCCCAGCAGTGCGAGCAGATTGGATCAGTTACATAATACAGGTCGATCGTTTTTTTCGGTGTTGACAAATCGATGAATTCCATTGCTCCTGTGTCATCCCCCGCTGGTCCGCAGATACCAGTTTCCATATCACATATCATGTTGTTTTTGTCCATTTCAATTCCCCTTTTCTTTTGTTTGATTGGATACATCCAGGTCAATATGCTTCTGTGCCCACGCTTGTATTGGCTGTAATGCGAGAGCCAGTTGTTGTCCTTTTTCAGAGAGATGATACGAAATAATGACTGGAGTTCCTTCTGTCACTTTTTTTATGACTAGATCATATTCGGCGAGTTCGGTCAATTTCATTGAAAGAGATCTAGGGGTAATATCGGGCAAGTCGCGCTTCATAGCTGAAAAATGGGCAGTGAACTCGGGGCAATTCGACAAGTAATGAATAATGAGCCCGTTCCAACGCCTTCCCAGAATCTCGAAGCATGATTCTAAATAAGGACATACTTTAATGAGTCTCACCTCCACTAATTAATTTAAGTGTATCTAGGTATAGTAATTATATCAAGTATAAAAACTATACCATACTCAAATAAAAATAAAAAAGCCACCGATAGTAGGCAGCTCTTAGTTCTGATGAATTATTGGTTTCCTTTTTTAACCCATTCTGCAACGGTGACTGTACGTTTAGCTTGATGTTTAACAGCTGCTTGCACATCCTCAATCATTTTACCGTCTTGACTAACTGTTACGCTTGTTCCATACGGATTTCCACCTGCTCCAAAGAGGACGGGATCTGTGTAGCCAGGAGTTGCAATGATTGCACCCCAGTGCATCATGGATGTATATAGTGATAGCAGTGTTGCTTCTTGGCCGCCGTGTGGATTTTGTGCCGACGTCATTGCACTAACGACTTTATTGACCGTCTTTCCACTTGCCCACAGACCGCCTTGAGTATCAAGGAATTGCTTCATTTGCGATGGCATATTTCCAAATCGGGTCGGAACACTGAAGATAACCGCATCTGCCCATTCAAGATCTTCGGAAGTCGCGACCGGAACGTCTTTTGTCGCTTCAACAGTTGCCTTCCAAACTTCATTTCCGTCAATTACTGATTGTGGAGCCAATTCCTGTACTTTTAGCACTCTAACCTCAGCGCCTGCTTCTGTTGCTCCTGCTTCAGCCCATTGTGCTAATTGATAATTTGTACCACCCATACTATAAAAAATTACGGCTACATTAACATTTGTCATTTTTTCCATCTCCTTTGATTTTCCAAACAATCTAGCTAAAAAACTCATCACTGCACCTGTTTCTTTGGTATTTTCAAAACTGTGTCCTTCTACTACTTTCCCTATAGAAACAGTTTTATACTTTATTCCACATAAGCCAATGCATATAAAGAATTCATCAAGGCTTGAACGCCTACTGCCAATTGTTCCGGGCTTGTATATTCCAAAGGATTATGGCTGATCCCCTCACGGCTTGGCACGAAGATCATCGCTGTCGGTACAACCGGCGCAATGATTTGAGAATCGTGGCCCGCGCCGCTATGCATCATCTTATAATTGAATCCATTTTCTTTCGCCTGCTTTTCGATGGCTTCAACGATTTGTTTATCCATCGGAATCGGATCCTCGTCCATCCACATATCGATAGTCGTTTCCACCTCAGATTCGGCAGCAATCCTTTTGATAATAGTTGTCAGTTCTTCTGTGAACTTTACAAGGACATCTTTTTCCGTGTGCCGAACATCCAACGTAAATAATGCCTCCCCTGGAACAACATTTACAGTATTCGGTTTTACTTCTATCTTCCCGACTGTCGCAACTAAAGGATCGCCGTATTCTTTCGCCCTACTGATAACGCTATTGATCATTTGACTTGCGGCATATAAAGCATCTTTCCGATATCCCATCGGTGTAGTCCCTGCATGGTTCGCAACGCCGGTCACTTCAATCGTAAAACGTCTTTGCCCGACAATGCTATGAACGACGCCGATATCTTTTCCTTCCTTCTCCAAAACATTGCCTTGCTCGATATGAATCTCAACAAATCCCTTCAGATCATTACGGAAAGCTATTGATTCATCTCTGAAAGTAAAACCGGCTTTCCTCATAGCCTCTACGAAAGGTACGTCGTCGAAATCCGTGATGTTTTGAACATCCTCCTTTTTCGCTATGCCGACAAAGTTTTTGGATCCCCAGAACGCATAAGGGAAACGGCTTCCTTCTTCTTCAGCAAACGACACGACTTCAAGATTACGGAGGGGCTGGCCATATTTTTCTTTCAATAGCCGAATTGCTAAAACCCCTGCCAAGATTCCGAACGCCCCGTCCAACTTGCCGCCGTTTTTAACTGTATCCACATGAGAGCCGGTAAGAATCGTTTCTTCTTTATACGTACTGCCTTCTAAACGTCCAAACAGATTTCCGATTTCATCATAACGGGTTGTTAATCCATCTTCCTGCATTAAATTCTCCAGCGCTTTTTGCGCTTCCACCCACTCTTTTGTATAAAGTAACCGGGTGACACCGCCTTCAGGATCCTTTCCGTGTTCGGCTAACCATTCTTCAAGGTGAGTAATTTCACGCGTTATATCTGTCACATTCATCTACCCCTTTTGTATTTAGTTCAAATCGCTTTTTCCTTACTTATCTATGCACTAAGTACTTTTTCCTTTGGATTTTCTTTAAAGAACATCATTATGACCAATCCAACGGCAAGAACAATGACCGCCGAGTAAAATCCAGCAGTCATACTACCTGTTTTGTCAGCAAGAAAACCGACAAACCAAGGAGCGATGACCGATGAAATCATTCCAATGAAGTTATAAAGACTAAAGGCGATTCCATACGCCGATTGGCGGACGTTTTCAGACACAGAGGCGATTAGAATCGGATCGAGCGCAATCTTGCCAAATAGTCCATACACCAATAAGGCTGTGATCAGTAATGCAGTACTATGAACATAGACGGTTGCCCATAACGCGACAGCCGCAATCGGAATGAGCACGAAAGCGAATGGCTTCTTCCTGCCTAGTCGATCTGAAATATAACTTGCGATAAGCGCCCCAGGTATGGAAGCCAATGGGACCAAGGCGGATATCAAGCCGACCTGACTGCCGTGGAAGCCTCTCTCCGTCTCCAAAAACTTCGGCAACCAAGTGACGACAACTGTAAAGCCGTAAATAGAACAAAATAAGACGAGAAAGGTAACCAACAGATTTCGATTTTTAAGTAAAGATAAGACCGAAATCTTCTCGTCAGTTACAGAAACTTGCTCGAGTTGCTTTTCTTTCACTGCATCCGGATTTTTTTCTTTCACTAATGCCGCAATCAGTAGCCCTACAAGAACTGTGAGCACCCCAAAGATATAAAAGGGAACAGTCCATTTCATTCCCATATCCAAAACTAATGTACTCGATAAAATAAATCCGAATGCGATCCCGATCCCTGATCCGCTGTTTATGATTGCACTGCCGACCGTTCTATGCTTTTCCGGAATCGCTTCAGATGACAGGGCGAATTGAGGGCCGTAGTAGGTTGCGGAAGAGAGCCCCGCAAGCGCACGGGCTACCAAAAAACCTGTAAAACCAGCCATTAGACCACTGACGCCCGTCAAAACCCCGTATAAGATAAACCCGATGACTAGCAATTTCTTCCTTCCGAATTTATCACTGAATGCTCCGGCTGGAATTTGTGCAATCGTGTACGTCAGGAAAAATATACTGTTGACAAGCCCTAGCTGTGAGTTATTCAGGTTATATTCCAAGCCGATATTACTTAAAATAGGATTCAGAAAATATTTATTCGCGTTTATAAACATCCACCCTAGCGTGAATGCAAAAACCACTTTCCACCAATAGGGGATCGTAAATTTCTTTTTCTGCTCAGTTTGAGGTTGTGCTTCCCCAGATGTCATAACTAAAAATCCCCCTCCCCTCTAAAACCACTTTAGAATTGCAGTTATCCATTATTTTGTTATTGGTTGTCCGTTTTCGAATACTATTTTCCCGCCTACAATTGTCTTCTTCACGTTACCTTTAAATGTCCTGCCGACATAAGGTGAATGCTGATGACGGTAAAACAGATCTTCTTTTTTCAATTCAAAGCTTTCATTCAAATCAACGAGAGTCAAATCAGCATCATAATCGGCTGCGATTGTTCCTTTCGTATCGAGGCCAAATATCTTTGCCGGGTTCGTTGCAGTCAATTCAACAATTTTCTCTAGCGGAAGATTCCGTTTGAAATGCCCCTCCGTCAAAAGAATATTCAACATGGATTGGGCCCCTGAAATCCCGCCCCAGCCATCAAAAATATTATCCGATATGACTTTCATCGACGCCGGCGCCGGAGAATGGTCTGATCCAATCGTGTCGATTTCTCCGTTCGCAACCGCATTCCACAGATCTTCCACCTCGCTCTCATCTCTCAGCGGAGGCGCACACTTTGCAATGACTCCCTGTTCCTCTAGATCTTTTACGGTCAATGACAAGTAATGAGGGCATGTTTCGACCGTGATATCGACGCCTCTTTGTTTTGCATCATTGATCACTTCAACGACTTTCCGGCTGCTTGCATGCACGATGTGAAGTTTACAGCCCGTCAGTTCTGCATAGGAGAGAATTCTTCGGACCGCTTCGATTTCAGAAATGACCGGGCGCGATTCGACATAATCTCTTGCCGTAACTCTGCCTTGACCGATTCTTTCCTCCGCAAGCTGTTCACACATGACCGTACTTTCAGCGTGAACGGCTAATAGAGATCCCAACGATGCAATCTCTCTCATGCCTTTATAGATCGTCTCATCATCAACATTGTGGAAATCATCAATTCCGCTCGGCGACATAAAGGCTTTGAATCCGATGACGCCGCCTTCGTGTAGATCTCTTAAATCAGCCAAGTTTTCTGGTACAAGCCCACCCCAGTAATATGGATTCACAATTGATTTTTCCTCCGCCAATTTTCGCTTCAGTTCTAAATTGGCTTTATTGACCGTAGGGGGCGTACTATTCAGCGGCATGTCGAAAAATGATGTCGCTCCGCCGGCGGCAAGGCTTCTGCTCCCTGTCTCCAAACCTTCCCACTCAGTTCTGCCCGGCTCGTTAAAATGCACATGTGAGTCGATGACGCCAGGAAAGACATGAAGCCCTTCCGCATTTATCTCTTGATCCGCCGTTGCCTCCAGCGGCTTGCCGACAGAAACTTCCACGATTTTACCGTTCTTGACTGCTATATCTCCTATTGCCGTTGAATCTGCTGTAACAACCGTTCCATTTTTAATGATCAAATCGTATTTTTCCATAATAAACCCCTCCACATTTTTTAATTCATTAGTAAGCCTAAGCAGCTCTTCTCATTTCCAGCACGCTGTAAAGGACAAAGGCTGATATAATGCCCACAAACCACGACATATCGTACAGCGGTTCAAAGAACGGGACGAAGTTGCCGATTAAGCAAAGAACCCCTGAGACAACTAACGTTATAAGGGCATTTTCATTAAAACCGTTCTTGTAATTATATTTTCCGTTCTTTGAATACAATTCACCCAAGTCAATTTCCGTTTTTGAAACTACATAATAATGAGCGAGCATAACACCTGCGATTGGAGCCAATAAGCCGCCAATAATATTCAGGAATGTAAAGATGCTAGTCGCATTTTCCATCAACTTCCACGGCATGACAAGAATTCCAACGACCGCAGCAATCGTCGCACCCGATTTAAAGGTCAGCTTTTTCGGGAATAACGATGCCAATTGGTAACCTGCTGGAACAATATTACCCGTCACGTTCACCGATAAGGTCGTCAAACAAAGGGTTAGGACGGATACAGCTATGGCAAATGTACTGTCAAACCGGGCTACGACATCTAGCACATTCCAGATGGGGGTTCCAAAAGCAATCTCAGATCCGACAATAATTGAAATACTAGCGACGGCAAACAATAAATAAGTTACAACCAGCCCTACTGTTTGACCGATTGCCTGGCTTTTCGTGGAGCTGGCCAATCTAGTGAAGTCCGAGACACTTACCATCGGAGCCGCCCATGCAGCAATGACTGCCGTGACAGCGGCAATAAAGATGACCACTTGATTTCCACTGACCCCAGTGCCAGTGTAAGCCAAGATGGGTTCAACTCCTCCAGCTAGTTTAATCGCCCAGATCGCCATACCCCCGAAGACAAAATAGACAATCGGGGAAAGGATATTTGTAAACTTCCCAAGAAATTTCATTCCCCCATAAATTAAAGCGACATTGAACAGCCAAAATATAAGGAATGAAATTAACGCAGGCAATGATAAACCTAAAAAGTTCCAGTTTCCGCCTAATGTCAAAAATGGCGGCCACATCTTCGCAATGAGAATGGACAAAGCTTGGCTTCCGGCATATGTTTGAAAACCAAACCACATGATGGCGGCAATTACCCCTCTTAATATCCCCGGGACCATTGCTCCCTTTGTTCCAAATGAAGAGCGGATCAGCATTGCAAAAGGGAGACCATACTTCGATCCGGCCCGTCCATTTAGTACCATCACTGCCGATATAATGACGGATGCACTCATAATTGCAGCGAAAACTTGTCCAACAGACAGCCCTAAAGCAAATAGTGCGCCGATGGCAATATAGTTCGGAATATTATGTACGGAACCCATCCATACGGAAGCAAAATTTCCGATACTCCAGCTTCGTTCCTCCGGTTTCGTCGGCAAGATGTCATCATTAAAGCCTTCTTTTTTCAATTGCTCTCGATTGAGTTCCTCCAATCGGATCGACCCCCTGGTTAGGATGAATTAGAATTTATGCTTGGAGCAAAGTCTTTATCGCACTTGTATGTTCGACTAAACTGCCCTTATTATGTGTCTCATCTTACTTCTATATCCACTAACCTTTGCCTCGCAAACATATAACAGCAATAATCACCAGCAAATAGGAATTCCGTATTGTGGGCACACTCAACTTCTATACAAAAAGTGCTGACTACGCTATGATGGGATATCAGCTCATAAATAGAGGAGGAATTATGATGGCAAGAAAGGCTTATGAAGTAAAGGGCTCAACAGCATCAGGTCCATATTCGGCTGCGGTGGACGCAGGTGATTTAGTTTATTTATCCGGGCAAACCGCAATGAACTCCGCTTCGGCAGAAAACATTTCAGGTGACATCAGCGCACAAACGGAGCTATGCTTCGATCATTTGTTTGAGGCATTGGAAGCAGCGAATCTCACTCCAGATGACATTGTAAAAGTGAATGTATATCTAACGGATATGAAGTATTTTTCCGCAATGAATGAGGTATATGCGACGAAGTTCTCCAAACCTTACCCTGCAAGGACATGTGTCGCAGTTCTAGCGTTGCCACTGGGCGCAGACGTAGAAATCGAAGCGATTGCAAAAAAACCTAACTAAACTGATGCAAAACAATATAGTAGGCGTCCGGAAAGCATGTGAAAACCACCTTTCCAGACGCCTCTTGTCATTCTTCGGTATGAATTTATTGACGGTGAGTTTTAAGCATGTTATTATTACCTTGAATTAAAGATAAATTTTCGAATAGCATTAAACGAACTAAAATACTGTTAGTGTATCCACTAACACATTTTTTTACTTATATATCTCGAATTCAAGATAAACATAAGGAGGAACTTGCATATGAACGAATTGAAAGGCATCCACCACGTAACAGCCATTACGAGCAGTGCGGAGAAGATTTATGATTTCTTCACGTATACATTAGGTTTACGCTTAGTTAAGAAAACAGTGAACCAAGACGACATTCAAACGTACCATCTGTTTTTTGCTGACGATGCAGGCAATCCAGGCACAGATATGACATTTTTTGATTTCCCCGGGATTCAAAAAGGAGTTCATGGAACAAATGAAATTTCCAAAACTTCCTTCCGTGTGCCGAGTGATGCTGCGCTAGCATATTGGGTAAAACGTTTTGATAAATTCAACGTGAAGCATTCAGGCATCCAGGAACAATTCGGTAAAAAGATCTTGCCGTTCGTGGATTTTGATGATCAGCACTACCAGCTCATTTCTGACGAGTTCAATGAAGGGGTTGAATCTGGAACCCCATGGCAAAAAGGACCGATTCCTTTGGAGTTTGCAATTACAGGACTCGGCCCTATCCATATCAGAACTTCCTTCTTTGATCACGTGAAAGAAATCTTGGAAAAAGTCTTCGTAATGAAGGAAATCGCACAAGAAGATGCATTCCATTTATTCGAAATGGGCGAGGGAGGCAACGGTGCTCAGGTAGTTATTGAATATAACACCGTACTCCCACAAGCGCGTCAAGGGTTCGGAACAGTCCACCATACTGCGTTCCGAGTAGATAACCGCGCAGACATAGAGGCATGGCAAAAACGCCTGCATGGCTTCCAACTCCCGAGCTCGGGCTATGTAGAACGCTATTATTTCGGCTCTTTGTATACAAGAATCACCCCTTCTATTTTGTTCGAATTGGCAACGGACGGTCCTGGATTCATGGGGGATGAGCCGTATGAAACGCTTGGCGAAAAACTATCATTGCCGCCGTTCTTTGAAGAAAAACGCGAAGAAATCGAAGGGCTTGTACGACCAATTGATACAGTCCGCAGTACAAAGAACTTTGAAAAAGAGTATTTGTGAGGAGGTGAACATAAAAGGATGGGACTTTTTAATAAACTATTCGGTTCTAAACAACAGGAGGAACAAACAATGACAAACTTAAATATCGGTATTATTTTAGGATCAACTCGTGATGGACGTGTGAGCCCTCAAGTAGGTGCTTGGGTAAAAGAATTGGCAGATCAACGCGGAGATGCTACTTATACAGTTATTGATATCGCAGATTATAAATTGCCGTTGCTAGGCGAGCCGGGAAGCGATGCTTCAGGCGCGGCTGCATGGTCAGAAATCGTTGGCAAACAAGATGGATTCGTATTCATCGTCCAAGAATACAACCACTCCATTACTGGAGCGCTTAAAAACGCGTTGGACTACCTTCGTGAAGAATGGAACAACAAAGCAGCCGGCATCGTATCATACGGTTCAGTGGGCGGCGCACGTGCTGCGGAACATTTACGCGGCATCCTAGGAGAACTATCCGTCGCGGACGTTCGTGTCCACCCAGCTCTATCTCTATTTACTGACTTTGAAAACGGAACGGAATTCAAACCAGCAGAAGTACAAGCCTCGTCCGTAAACCAAATGCTTGACCAAGTCATCCCTTGGGCAACTGCTTTGAAAACAATTCGATAATCTCTTTCTATTGATGGGGACTGATCAGAAAGTCGGCTATTTTCCACTTTCTGAATCAGTCCTCTTTCTATTCCCACTGCGCCGGGCAGATTGTTCATGATTAAAATTTCCCCATATGGACAAACTTTAGATACGATAGGTCGGAATGTGGGAGGTATACTTTCTTGGAAAGAATAAATTGTGATTTCTCACCGATGAAAGAAATCTTAATAGAGGATATTACTAATCTCATAACAGCATTACAGAATAACATGGAGGCAATCGTAGATGAGAATAACTGCCTCCTCAGCAATTTCGAAAAAACGAAAGAAGACTTTCTGTCCATTGAAATGAAAGCTGCCACCTTTTATTTGAATTGTTATCTGTCACCGTTTACAGACAAGTATCCAGAATTGTCAGTATGTGTACAAAACTTGTCGAGATTGAGACATGGTGGGTTAATTGTGATTGAACGGGAAGACTCCCTTGAATCTTTAGTAAAACCCGGCATTTCAATAGGAGCGGAGTTGACACATACCTTGCTTGAGTCCATCTTTTATCCAGGAAGTCCCCTTCATGATGGTGCTGTAATGGTGAATCAGAACCAAATCGTTTCTGCAACAAACGTCCTCCCTTTATCCGGGAGATTTACAAGTGATCAAAAACTCGGTACGCGGCATCGTGCCGCCTTGGGGTTAACCGAACAAAGTGATGCCCTCGTTCTTGTAGTATCTGAGGAGACGGGCAGAGTTTCGTTTGCTTTCAAAGGGGAACTTTATCCGATAATGACTCAAGTTATGTGATGATAGTAGCCCATTTATTCGCACATCAGGCGGTTTCAACTATACTAAAAACCCGCGCTTCCGTTTCCACGGGAGTGCGGGTCTTTTTCATTAAACTCAGGTCTGCATGGGACGGACAATTAGCATATTATTCTCGGACTTCTCCTCCATACTTATCAATCCCATAACCAACCACTGCAGCTACAAATGCCGGTACGATCCAGCCTAGCCCGTGCTCGAAGAACGGTACAACGTCTAGCAGCCATCCGGTTAAGGCTTCCCTCTTATAACCGATATTTGTCATTACCTCGTAAAATGCAAAGATTGCTGTCACAGATACCGAAAGTCGGTACATCATCTTCTCTCCGCCCGCAAAATGCTGGAACAAGGATAGAATCACTAACACAATGGAAATCGGGTAAATGAAAACCAATAATGGAACTGCTAAACTAAGAATCGTATTCAACCCTAAATTGGACACTAGCAAGCCGATTAACACAAAAATAGCGACATACGAACGGTAATGAATTTTCGGATAAATTTCGTTGAAGAATCTCGCACAAGCATTGATCAAGCCAACACATGTCGTCAAGCATGCCAGAGTTACAATTAATCCAAATAGAAGCCCGCCGCCACTGGCGAACAATAAGTCTGATGCGACTGTCAAAATTTCAGCACCATTTGCAAAGCCATTTTCGTTCGGTATAACCTTGCCGATCCACCCTAATGAAACATATACAACTGCTAGTCCGAGGCCAGCTATGATACCAGCCCATAATGTTCCTTTCACAAGCTCAGACTTGGATGCCGCGCCTTTATCCTTCAAAGCATTGATGACGACAATTCCAAACGCCAGCGCCGCCACAGCATCCATCGTGAAATATCCTTCCACGAATCCTTTGACAAATGGATTAGTCGCATAATTCTCCGCCGCAGGAGATGCGATATTTTCAAATTTCATGAAGGCACGGATTACGAGCAAAGCCAATACGAGCAATAAAATAGGAGTCAAAAGCTGTCCGATGCGATCGACGATTTTCTTAGGATTTAAGCTAATGAAATACGTCACTCCGAAGAACACCAATGAGAATATGAGAAGCGCGACCCAGCCATTGACGTCTACAATTTGTTTGACACCAAGCTCATAAGCAACATTTGAAGCTCTCGGTATCCCATAAAAAGCCCCGATCGACATATAGATGATAACTGCAAAAACCAAGCCGAACAGTCTATTCACCCGGCTCCCAATAGATACTAGTCCATTTTCAGACAATGCGATGGCCATGATTGCCATGAACGGTAGCAGTACACCGGTAATTAGAAATCCGGTAATCGCCGGGCCGAAATTATTCCCCGATTCCAATCCTAGAAGAGGTGGAAAGATAAGATTTCCCGCCCCAAAAAACAATGAAAAAAGCATGAGCCCTGAAAATAACACATTTTTTCTAGTCATCCGTAAACCCTCCTAATTCTTTGCGAAAACACCATCTACTTCAACAGTCTCAAATATATTTATAAACGCAGTCTCGTCATAATCACGTACAATCTTTTTCACTTGCAACATTTCATAACGTGTAACAACCGTCATTAAAATATGTTTCTTTTCTTGGGTGTAGCCACCATACCCTTCCGTGATTGTAATGCCTCGGTAGATGGATTTCAATAAATCTTCCCGGATTGCCTCACCCTTCGAAGTGACAATCTGCATCGTCAGTTTAATATGATTCGTGTGGATGCTATCAATCAGTTTGCCCGTCAAATAGATGGATAAAAGTGTGTATAAGGCAATATCCCAGTTTAATACGGCACCGGAAATAAGAACGATGACGCCGTTCATGCCCGTTAGAAGAAGGCCAATACTTATATTGCTCGTTCGGGAAAGAATGATTGCAATAATATCAAGCCCACCGGACGTTCCAGAGTATTTCAATATCAAGCCAACACCGATTCCACTTATGACCCCGCCAAAAATCGTCGATAACAAAATATTGTCTGTCACAGCAATGACTGGCAGCATGTATAAGAAAAATGAAAGTGACACTACACACACGAGCGTATTAAGCGTAATCAACCTTCCCAATTTAAAATATCCTAAAATGAGCAATGGCAGATTTAGCAAGAGATTCATTACACCGATATCAAATGGAGTAATCAACCCAATCAAAATAGCTATCCCACTAATTCCACTGCTCAGTATCCCATATGGGACGAGAAAAAAATTGAAAGCAAATGCTACAATTAACGAACCAGCGACGACAACTACATTTTTCATAACGATGAACCTCCCTAGTAATATGTGACTTAACTCTCGAGTTTTCCACATAAAAAAACTCGCCCCTAAATCAGGGACGAGTTTGTGCTCGCGATACCACCCATTTTCCGCAAGTTCCCCTATAGAAGAAACAGTGCGGCGCTCAGTCAACGTACGATCATACGTGTTCCATATAACGGTGGAAATCCGGTAAAGCTTACTGTTTTCAGCTTTACATCTCGGAGATGATTTTCGGATAAGATCTGTCCATCGACTTTCACCAAGCGTCGACTCTCTAGAGAACAGGGTTCTTCTCTTACTATTTCTCGTCACAGATTATTGTTATTACAATACAATCTAGCAGAGAGTGATTCGAAAAGTCAATATGCTTTAGTAACTTCGGAATTTTCTGCCCACTAACCAACTAGCACAGCTGATTTTTCAGGACGAATTCTGACACCGGTTTCCTTATCAAAAAAGTGGGCGCAATCCATATTGAACGTCAAATAGACGTCTTCACCAGCAGTCACATTCGTTCGCGACTCGACTTCAGCAATCATTTCTTGGGTGCCGAGCATCGAATAAAGGAGTGTATCAGCCCCAGTGAGCTCAGAAACGATGATTTTAGACAGGATTGAGTTCGTCAATTCCGCCTCTTCCTCGCCTGTCAACAGATGGATATGCTCCGGCCGAATTCCCAACGTCAGTTCTTTGCCGGCATAACCTTGCTCCCGCAAGTACGCCATCTTCTCTTCGGGTATAGTAATATATACATCATCCGCTACGAATTGGCTATCCACAATCCTTCCATCAAAAAAGTTCATGGAAGGCGAGCCGATGAAGCCGCCAACAAACGTGTTTTCCGGGTTATCGTATACGTCTTTGGGCGTTCCAATCTGTTGGATGACACCATCCTTCATGATGATGATTCGGCTCGCCATTGTCATTGCTTCCGTCTGATCATGTGTGACATAAATCGAAGTCGTTTTCAGCCGCTGATGTAGCTTAGCGATTTCAGCGCGCATTTGGAAACGCAGCTTCGCATCAAGGTTTGAAAGCGGTTCATCCATAAGAAACAGTTTGGCGTCCCTGACAATTGATCGTCCAAGTGCGACACGTTGCCTTTGCCCGCCCGACAGCGCCTTCGGTTTCCGATGAAGAAGATCCTCAAGTCCTAATAGTTCAGCCGCCTCTTCTACACGCTTCTTTATTTTGTCCTTTTGGAACTTCCTAATCTTCAACCCGAAAGCCATATTATCAAAGACCGTCATATGCGGGTAGAGAGCATAGTTTTGGAAGACCATCGCGATATCCCGGTTTTTCGGCGGGACATCATTCATCAGCTTCCCGTCGATGTAAAATTCACCGGATGAAATTTCCTCCAAGCCTGCAATCATCCGCAGAACGGTCGATTTCCCACATCCAGAAGGTCCGACGAGAACGATGAATTCACCGTCTTCCACGGTCAGATTAAAATCGGAGACGGCAGTCACCTTTTTATCGAAATGCTTATATACGTTTTTTAACACAATTTTTGACATTCGGATACCCTCTTTCGTTAATGATCACAGGCTACTCGTCACTTCCCTCCAGACTGCAAGTTAATGCCTTGGATGAAGTACTTCTGGAAGAAGAAAAACAGAATGATGACAGGTAGGAGTACGAGGAGCGACCCCGCCATTAGATAGTTCCATTGTGTATTCATTTCTCCTTTGAACACTTGCAGTCCGAGCTGGAGCGTATAAAGGCTCTCATCGTTCAAATAAAGGAGCGGCCCTAAAAAGTCGTTCCATGCGCCATTGAAGGAAAAGATCGCTACGGTCGCAAGCGCCGGCTTCGTAAGCGGAAGACCAATCGTCCACCAAATGCGGAAATGGCTCGCCCCTTCTATTTTGGCCGCTTCGATCAGCTCGTTCGGAATCGTCATGTAAAACTGCCGGAGAAGGAAGATGAAAAATGCACTTCCGAAAAAGGCTGGAACAACAAGCGGATAATACGTATTGATCCATTGCAGTTTTGAGAATAGGACATATTGCGGAATGAGCGTTACAAATCCCGGAATCATCATCGTCGATAGGACAACGGCAAATAGGATGCCCCTCCCCTTAAATGGCACTTTAGCAAAGCCATATGCGATGAATGAGTTTACGAGGACGCTCCCGATCACGACAAGCATCGTTATCGTAATTGTATTGATCGCATAGGTATCGAATGGAGCTGCCTTCCATGTTTTGATATAGTTGCCCCAATTCCACTCATGAGGGTAAAACGTTGGCGGATACGTCATCACTTCCGCCATCGATTTAAGGGAAGTTGAAATCATCCACCAGATCGGTGACAGGATGAGGAGGCTTCCGGCTGCGAGCAGTATGAAATTAATGAGCGAAAGGAGCTTTCTTTTTGTATGTATATTGTCAAAATAAGCGGGTGCTGAAGCCGACCGCCTCGCATCCCTCTTTTTTGCTGCCACTTCAACTTCCTCCATCATCTCTCCTCCCCTTCGTAATGAACCCAGCGCGGTGCAAGCTTCAAGTTGATGATTGTAATTATGAAAACGATGATAAAGAGAATCCAAGACATCGCCATCGCATAGCCCATATCGAACGATTCGAACGCTTTTTTCCACATGTATAAGTTATAGAACAGCATGGAATTCACCGGTCCGCCCTCACCATTCGACATAACATATGCCTCCTGGAAAATTTGGAAGCCGCCGATTAAGCTCGTGACAATATCAAAAAAAATGACTGGCGTAATCATCGGGATTGTAATAAACCGGAATTGCTGCCAGCTGCTCGCGCCATCAATTTTCGCCGCTTCATATAATGATTTCGATACCCCTTGCATGCTCGCAAGGTAGAGAAGCATTCCTCCTCCAACACTCCACATCTTCATGAAAATAAGTGCCGGCTTCGTCCAATCGGGATCAAACAGCCAATTTGGACCCGGAATACCGAACCATCCGAGGGCGGTGTTCACCAAACCAGTTCCCGGATCGAGCAACTGCATCCAGAGAAGGTAAACCCCTACCCCTGAGAGTACTGCCGGTAAATAGTAGATCGTCCTGAAGAACCGGATGCCCGGTACGTCTTGGTTGAGCAAGGCCGATAAAAAGATCGCCCCGGCTGTCGTGAGCGGGATGGAAAACAGCACGTAATAGAGGGTGTTATATAAGGATGTCCAAAATAGATTATCGGCAGTGAACAGATTTTCGTAGTTTTCAAATCCGACGAAATCCATCTGGGATGTAATATTGTAGTTCGTGAAACTCGCCGCAAACGAAAAGATGAGCGGTCCCGCCGTGAAGGCGATAAATCCGACTATCCAAGGAAGTATGAAAACATATCCTTGCAGCCCTTCCATCCGTTTATAATTTAATTTCTTCCGCAATCAATTCCCCTCCCTGTGAAGTCTTTACGTAGTAAAAACGAGGAGAGCTTCTTTGCTCTCCTCATGCTTCCGTTCACTTGCTTTTCTCTATCAGTTTTTCAAGGGATTGCTGTGCGTCCTTCAACCCCTGTTCAATAGATTTCTTTCCAAGGAGAATCGAATCCAATTCGGGATTGACTAAATTCATGAAATCCGGCGCGTTCACAGGCACAGGCGTCAGGAGCGTATTTTCCATATTATCGATTGCCATTTGGTAAACAACTTTGTCCCTGTCCGGCATTTCACTGTTTTTAGCCGCATTTTCAGCAGCTTCGATATTCGCAACGTTGTCGAAGTTTTTCACAGCCCAGTATTCCTGCGCTTCTGCATCCGTCAAATGCTTGATGAATTCCCATGCTTCTTCCGGATGCTTAGAACCTTGCGGAATCTCAGCGACGAAACCGCCGCCCCAACTTGTATTGCCGCTTCCCGGCTCACGTTCAGGCAACATCGCTACACCAAAATCGAGGTCCGGCGCATAATCGCGGATCTGCGTGTAAAATGTCGGTGTATTCACATACATCGCAAGTTTGCCGTTAAAGAACGGGTTCCCTTGCTGGCTGTCGATTTGCGACTTATAGGAATTGATCGTATTGGCCCCGTACTTCTCATGCCAATCCAATACCCATTCAAGCGTTTCCCGGTTCGCTTCCGTATCGATAATCGGGGCACCGTCTTCATCGAAGAAGTTTTTTCCGTCTGAGTTCAGCATCCACACATCCGAGTTCACTCCCCAGAGTGGATAAAACCCGATCCGATCATATGTATCTCCGTTCTTAACATCCAGTTTTTCCGCATACTCCCAAAGCTCTTCCCAAGTAGCAGGTGGCTTTTCCGGGTCTAATCCAGCCTCTTTGAAAGCTGTTTTATTGTAAAATAGAATTCTTGTATCTGTATTGAAGGGAATGCCATATGAATCTCCTTCGTAAAGAGTTGCATTCCAAAGTTCTTCATAGAATCGATCCGAAATATCGTCTTTTTCAAGGAACTGCGATAGGTTCATCGCTTGATTCTTCTGGCCGCGGAGCGCTGTTGCATTGATGTCGTTAATGACGACATCAGGCGGGTTCTTGGCCGCGATTGCTGCCAGCTCCTTCGTCCATATGTCTCCCCATGGAACAAATGTATGCTTCACTTCAATCTTATCCTGAGATTCATTGAAATCCGCTACGATCTTATCGATGACCGGGCGCCTGATCTCAGAGCCCCAGAAGCTCCAAAAATCGATAACAACTTTATCCCCGCTGTCCGCGCTCTTACTGTCTCCGGTCTTGAAGCCGGCACATCCTGACAGGATCAGCAACATAACAAAGAACAACGGCATAAGTTTTTTCCTGAACACTTCCTCATCTCCTCCTCAATTTGAAGCACTTCTTACTAAAATTTACTTACCTACCTATCTACTTACCCAGTTAGCCTTTCAATAAACCTATTACTATAAAAAAATCGAAAATTCACGCTTACTATTAGTAGTCTGCCTGATATGATGATTCAAACTTCACAACAAAAAACCCCTTCCCGAAGTTGCTCGAGAAGAGGTTGTAGTAATCAATAATTATAGAATTAGGTTCGCCCATTGAACAGAACGAAATTTTATGGTAAGTTTATAAAGATAGTCCTCATTTTAATTAATATGAATATATTATCCCTACTTTAAGTATACCTCATAACCTATTTATCGGTCAACCCTTTTACTCATTTTCTTAAAGGAGTGTTTGCAATGGAGTCAAATTTTCAACGGGAGCAGCAAAGAGTGGACGAAGTTATGAAAGTCATTACGGGACGGATTCGCCAATTGGAGGAGGACACGTCACGTCAACGGAATGAGGTTGTACAGATCCGAAAGCATTTCTGGGATGAAGTCAAAGTCAATTTGGATACGTTTGACGATTACCTAGAAACAATTATCGGATTACGACAAGAAGCGCAAGCACTGGCTGTCAGCCAAACGACTCATCGTCATGCTTCCAAACGATTGGCGACGTTGCATCGGATGAGCGAAGCTCCTTACTTTGGCCGAATTGATTTCATTGAAGAAGGCGAGACAACTGAAGAACAAGTCTATATTGGAATTGCCACGTTATCTGATGATAGTGGTGAAGACTTCCTTATCTACGACTGGCGGGCACCGATTTCTAGTGTCTACTATGATTATCAGCCAGGCGACGCTTCATATGTAACCCCCGGCGGCGTAATCCAAGGCAGATTGGAGAAAAAGTGGCAATATCTTATTCGCGGCGGAGTTCTGCAATCGATGTTTGACACGAGTCTCACAATTGGAGACGAGGTACTGCAGCAAGTGCTAGGCAAAGGCACTAACAAACATATGCACAGCATCGTTGCTACGATTCAACAAGAGCAAAACAGGATCATCCGGCATGATCACCGAAAGCTTCTTATCGTTCATGGACCTGCCGGCAGCGGTAAGACATCAGCCGCCTTGCAACGGATCGCTTATTTGCTCTACAAATACCGTGACAGTCTGAATGCCGACCAGATCATTCTATTTTCACCGAACACATTGTTCAACAGCTACGTGTCCAATGTACTGCCCGAGCTCGGTGAAGAGAATATGCAACAAGTGACCTTTCAGGAATATGTAAATCATCGGTTAAGCAAGAATTATCAAGTTGAAAATCCTTATGTTCAATTAGAATACGTTCTAACTGCAACGGATTCTCCTTCCTATCAGTCAAGGGTAGCAAGCATCCGATTCAAGGCTTCACCCCTCTTCTTCGAAGCGATTGAAGCCTATAGAGAATCATTAGAGGGTTCCGGCATACTATTCAAAGACTTACTCTTACGAGGAAAAACGATTGTATCCGGGGAGCAAATTGCCGAACGGTTTTACCGGAAAGATACTTCCCTCCGCTTCCATAATCGGCTTGAAAAGCTGAAGGATTGGCTGCTGAACAAACTAAAAGAAGCACAAAAAGTTGAACAGCATGAATCTTGGGTGCAGGAGAGAATCGAACTGCTTAGCGATGAGGAATATAACAAAGCACATGCGTACTTAGCAAAAAAGCGCGGGTTTAAAAGAGACTCCATCGCCGATTATGAGATGGACACCAAAGAACTGTCCCAATTGATTGTACAGCAGAGATTAAAGCCTTTACGGAAACAGGTTCGGGAATTTGAATTCATCGATATGAAGGGCATCTATAAGCAGCTATTCGCCGATCCTCTGGCAATAAAACAATGGATGAACGGGGACACACCTACGGAATGGCCAGCCATCTGCCAAGCTACCCTAACTATGTTGGATGAAGATCAATTGTATTACGAAGATGCTACGCCATTTTTATTATTGAATGAGCTTATCAAGGGCTTTCAGGCGAATCGTACAATTAAACATATCGTCGTTGACGAAGCGCAAGATTATTCACCTTTTCAATTCGAGTTTTTGAGGCGATTGTTTCCATCAGCAAAGATGACGGTGTTAGGTGATTTTAATCAGGCGATATTCGCCCATGCAAGTGATACTTCTGATTTCAATATACTTACAAATATATTTGGTTCCGATGAAACGGAAGTGATCAATATGGCAAGAAGCTACCGATCTACAAAGCCGATCATTGAGTTCACACGGAAATTAGTGCCAAATGGAGATCAGATCGTCCCCTTCGAACGCGAAGGCGACAAGCCAGTTCTGAAGCAAGTGGATAATCATGTAGAGCTGCACCGCAGCATCGTTTCCAAAGTCGCTGATTACCAAGACGCCGGCTATAACACCATTGCAATCATAGGCAAATCAGCCGAGGAAAGCAGAAGTGCATTTGAAGCCTTATCGGCAATTGATGACATCAAGCTGTTAAAGATCGGTTCAATGGAATATGAGCAAGGTGTTATTGTCGTACCAGCATATTTGGCTAAAGGCATCGAATTCGACGCGGTCATCATTTATGATGCATCGGAGCATGTTTACGGCGACGAGAGCCTTCGCAGGATTTTCTATACCGCATGCACAAGGGCGATGCATGATTTGCAATTGTATAGCGTTGGAGAGCCGACCCCGCTGTTAGAAACCGTTCCACGGGATTGTTTCATCTTAGCTAAATAGGAACTTCAAAATTGTGAAGTTCTTCGGGAACTCCGGATATAAAACTGGCGTCCTTTTGTAGACGTAGTTTAAATATTTTTGATATTCTATATATAAATTCAGAGGAGGGGAAATTACATGAAATCCAAATTATTAATAGGTTCGATTGTTCTTGTGACTGGTATTTCAATCACGGTGGTATGTATATACACGGGTATGAAGAACGTAAGCGCCGACAACGAAATAGAGAACATAAAAATGGAGCACGCAAAAGCTGACAACGATATAGAGAACATAAAGGTTGTAGAAGAAACAAAGGAATCGACCGAACCCCTAACTAAAGCCTACGACAAGGAAGAAATCGGCATGTGGATTTCTGAAATAAATGCAATCCTTTCCGCACCGTTGGATGATCCTCGTTTGATAGAAGCGAACTACGACGAAGGGTTCGAATATTACTTGAAAGCACAACAAGTCAAGGACTTGTACCCAAATACAGAAGATTTAAGTGGCACTGAATTTGGAATTGAATATGATAATTTGACCATGTTTGCGAATTGGATATTGCATGAACAATTTGTTCGCACGGCTCATTTAGACTCGTACGGGCGAGCAAAGGAAGATACATCTCTTTCCGACAAATGGAAACCGGTCCATCATAATATGAGACAATCGTTCGAATACTTGAAGCAGCTAGCGAATGACCTTGACGTTGCGCTTAATCATGACGGGCAAGGCGAAACATTTGGCGTGACCCATCTATTGAAAGGCGACAAGGTTTCCGAAATGGAAGCCTTTGGCACAGGGAAATCGAGTAGGATGGATGATTGATTAACTCCCGACTTCTTCTCGCACCATGGAATCCTTGGAAACTCCGATGGAAGTACCCCTTATTTCAACTTATTGCAGTCGAGCCTACGGGTGCTTTTTATTATGGTAGAGTGACAAAATGAAAAAAATGATATATATCGCTTCCTTAACCTTATCCTCCATCGTTCTATTGTTTCTTATGATGAAGTTTTTTGGATTTGCTATTGTAGTCAATAGAACAATTATTGATAAATGGATGGCATTGATTGCCCTCTTTTCTTTACCTACTTCTATTCACATGTTAATAAATAAAGAAAACTTAAATATGTTGAATGTACGCACAATTCTTGTAGCAATCATCGTACTCATGTGGTGTAACTGGTCATTTCGCGTACAGCCTATTTATACAGCTTATGTCGAAAGTAATAATATTCTTGCAAAACCGTACTTAATCTCTGAAAAGAAGAATTCAAAAACACCACTAATTGAAGATGTTATTTATACTAAGTACACTATATATAAATCCATTACCCCCGTTCTCTTTAAAAAAGACTCAAAAGTCGTTGAGGAACGTGGCATAATAATGTTCAAGGAAAATATAGTAAAAACGGTTGAAATAGATGGAAAAATCTATATTAAAACTGACAATAGTCGTTTATTGCCGATTAAATAGCAGAGGACGCAAGTTATAAATTTTGCAGGTAGCGGGTGTCCTAGGTTTCCACTAAACCCAGTAGACAACCACCTTATAAAACTGTAACTTACTCCCGCAATCTTAGAAACCTCAATACAGATTGCCCGCGGACCATACACACTAAATTTTGGCAATTTAGAGCCTTTAGCCGCGGTGATGACTACAGTCTTTTGATTACAAGAGCCATTTGTATTTTTTCAATGGATCGACACCGCCTGTATCATCGGCATGATTTGATTGCTAGCGGTAAATAAAAAAACACCATAATACAGAAAAGGGTTGCCCAGAAAGTAAGTTTTCACTGACTTTCTGGACACCCCTTTTGTTATGCTTCCGTTTCTTGTAATGTACCTTTAAATCTCGTATACGGTTCCTTTTTCTTACTACGAAATCTAAGGTACATACTATATAAAAGCAGCGATATGATAATGAAAATGGTAATCATAGGCCGCGATGCTTGCACCTTGGAATACTTGAATGAAAGAAGGGGCTATCCTGCTCCTAGATATTACGGAAGTTTCTTATAAGGGTATTCAACAGTCTGTCCTTGCTTTAATATAATTAATGGATGTTCAATAGACAGCTGTCGTAGATTTGCATCCGAAGGCAGAAACAGAACAAACAGTTTATCACTTTCTACATTTTTCTCTAATTTCAAATCTGATACCTGATAGACTATCTTCTTCACTTCATTATTTTGCACAGCTCCAACTATAATATCCATTTCACCCATATTGAAAACAGTATAATCAAAATATACGTCTTGATTAGTTCGATATATTTGTGACGCAGTGGTTTTGGTTTTCTTGTTAAAAATAAAACCTTCTCTGAGGACGGGTTGATAGTTATTCCCATCAACATAAATTTCAATACTAGCATCACCTAATACATACTTCTCAAAAGGTTCCTTATTGGATTTGGAGCTTAATAGGAGGATGGGCAATCCAATTGATATTAAAACCAAAATCACTACAGTTTTCCAATTCCTCATTCGGCAACCACCTTATTAATTGGCTCTTATACACCTACTGCTAGATGGACCAGCTACTTCATACGGCATACCAAGTGATCCCACAAAGATTATTGATGATGATAGACTATATCCGTAGCAAGAGCCAGTACCCCCGCCCATCATACGGAAATAAAAGTCCGCTGCTACTTCATCAGAGCTATTTGAATCGCCTGCCCAGTATCCGTTGGAAGAGTTTATGTCAACGGATACATGACTTGGTGCGGAATTATTACCAATTGAATATAAAATTCTTTTAGCGCTGTATCCAACATTTATAATCTTATATGAATAGCCAACCCCGATTTAAATTCTTCCTTTTTTCCCTCTCGGATAATTACCATGGCTATCGTTTATACAACTTCAATCGCTAAAACTTTTTTTAACCTATGTTTTAACATATTTGTCTTGCATCTTAAGTTTAGCAAACAATTAAATAAATTGAAATTGGGAAAATAATATTGCATTCGAGGTGGTTCTTTGGGTTAGTTATAGATAACTCACTCTATATTTTACCTATTTATGTAAGTAATATAATTACTTTAACCTAAACTAAATAAGTATTTCTTGAATGATATTGGGCAAATTCCTATGAGACAAATAGCCAATAGCTTTCCAATAACTTTTAAATAATTGGAAACCACTTGATTACACTAACGCTTTAAACTATTTGTCAATATACACTGAATCTAACTAAAGATATCTTGTATCCCGATATAACTACTCTACTTTTTTCACTATATGAAACTTATTACATATCTCTCCTTGTGTCTTTCCTATCGACCTAATAAAAAGCTTACGTTATTTACCCCCAAAGAATGAACAGAGTATTAGCGAAAACACCGATACTTGGAAAAATATGTTGCCGATTTAACCCCCTTTGGATATGATACTCGTAAAGGGATGGTGAATTTTCAATGAAGAATGAAATTGAAGATTTATTTGACAGGGATAAACCACATGAATCGAAAATGAAAGTGGAAAGAAAAGACGGAGAACCAACCGCAGCTTTCAAAGGGGCTTCTTGGGCAGCTCTGTTAATTGGAGGCTCGGCTTATCTGATAGGCTTGTTCAATGCAGGAATGGAGCTGAATGAAAAAGGGTATTATTTTGCAATATTGATATTCGGACTCTATTCGTCTGTGTCTTTACAAAAAGCCGTAAGGGATAAAGACGAAGGAATTCCCGTTACGAATATTTACTACGGCATCAGTTGGCTTGCACTAGTTATATCGATTTCATTAATGGGCATTGGTCTATACAATGCAGGCAGTATTGTCTTAAGTGAAAAAGGGTTTTATGCCATGGCTTTCGTTCTGAGTATATTTGCGGCTATCACAGTCCAGAAAAATGTCAGAGATACGCAAAAAGCTAGAGGGTTAGAGTAAAGATGAATTTTAGGGGCTGTCCAGAAATTCAGTGAAAACTGATTTTCTGAGACAGCCCCTTTGTTATGCTTCCGTTTCCTGCAATCTGCCTCTGAAATCTTCTTTCGATTCCCTTTTCTTCTGCTGTAACCGAAGAAAAATATTGTTTAACAGTAAGGATATAATAATGAAAACGGTACCGATATAATCATAAGCTGTGACACTTGCGCCTTGAAAAATTTGAATGACTAACGTTGTGACGGGTACAAAGTTAAGAAATAACAACCCATTCAACGGTGTGATAACACTCACGCCGTAGTTCCACCCGACCAGTGCAATAACACCTGGGAAGATTACCATAAAAGCGATATGAGGGCTCGTAATGGTCAACGTTTCGACGGTTGGAACCGAGACATATCCCGTAAGCGTCACTCCAATTACGACAACAGCCGCAGTAGCCGTTCCGAGCAAACAGCTTAATGCGGAATAACGCAATGCAGACCAGCCATCGTTACTGAATCGAGTTCCACCAATTGTGTACACAACCCACCCAACGACTGCGATAAAGATCAATAAAGATGGAATGATGGCATTAGATGCTGTAAAAAAGGCACCTATATCACCTTTTGTTACCACTAGCGATGCACCGACGAAGCCAATAACCACGCAAAACATCGTGAATGCATGAGGCCGTTGTTTTATAAACACCCAAGCAATAATGATAGATATCATCGGCATTAATGATTCCATAATAGAGGCAATCATTGTACCTGGGTTGCCTAATAGATCCTGTCCCCAGAAAATGAGTAAATTATAAACCGCAAAGGCCATTGTTCCGAAAAACCAGAGGAGCAGTCCCTTCCCTTCAAAGCGAAAAGCTTGCTTCCCTTCCTTCCATAACAACCAGACAACTAAAATGATCGTTACAAAACCATAACGTAAAAGTGTAAAATAAAATGGGTCTATATGGTGAAACGCATGATTCGCTACTGGAAACATTGCTCCCCAGGATATTGCGGATATCAAGCATAAAATAGCAGCCCATACTACGGTGTTCTTCATGATGATCTATCTCCTCTGCTTACTATCTCCGTATAACATTAAACCACAGGTTCGATATCTCTTAAAATGAACATTAATGATGTCCTCTATCTCAATTAGTGATATCATGGAAAAAGTGTCAGCTGAAAGGAGTGATCATATGGAATTTAAAGACTTAGAGATTTTTCAAATGGTTGCACAAAAAGGTACGATTACCGAAGCTGCAAAAGAATTAAGTTACGTCCAATCCAATATCACCTCAAGAATTAAGAAGCTTGAGAATGAAATGAATACAGCTCTATTTAACCGCCATAGCCGCGGAATGACGCTAACACCTGAAGGAAAAAAACTACTTGTCTACTCCGAGAAAATTCTAGCTCTAACAAATGAAATGAAAAAAGTCGTTCAAAGCAAAACTGAACCAGCAGGCAAACTTGAAATTGGAACTGTCGAAACCGTTATGAAATTGCCGGTTATATTAGCTTCCTATAATAAAAAATATAAAAACGTAGACTTATCACTGCTGACAGGTGTTACAAATCAACTCCAAAACGATGTCTTACATCACCGGTTGGACGGTGCTTTCGTGACAGAAATCGATCACCATCCTGAATTAGTTTCCCATGACGTTTTTCAAGAGGAGCTTGTCCTGATCTCAGATAAGACGAAGACTTCACTTGAACAACTTATAGGGGAGCCGATCCTTTGCTTTAGCGAAGGATGCGGTTACCGGGCAAGACTGGCAAATTGGTATAAAGATCAGAACATAACACCACAAAAACTGATGGAGTTCGGGACGTTGGAAACGATTTTGGGAAGTGTTACGATGGGGCTTGGCATTACGTTCGTCCCCAAATCAGCCGTTGCCCATTTGGAAGAAAGAGGACTCGTCCACTGTCACTACTTGCCCGAGAAATATAGTAAAGTCAATACAGTGTTTATACGTAGAAAAGACGCCTATTTAACCTCTACACTCGAAAAGTTTATCGAAACGTTCGAACAGGTCGATGGGGAAATGGCTTACCCGCTAGCGAAGTAAAAAGCCCTCGTAAAATATAGAAAAAGCCTAATTTCTCTGTTGTTTCCAGAAGAGAGATTAGGCTTTTTTCAATCAACTTATTATGCGGCTTTTTCAAATCCGAAGATCTTGTTATCTAAAGATAACAATTGGCTTCCGCTAATCAATAGAACAACCGCCATTGCTAATAAAGCTACATCTAATTCAAATCCTGCAGCTTCTGCTCCCATAAAACCTAGGGACAATTTAGATGTAAAGATCGCTCCCACCATCACAATTGCAATCAAAGCTGAGAAGATTCTTGTTCCGATTCCTAGGATTAATGCAATTCCTCCAAGGAGTTCAATAAAAGCAACTACATAGCCTAAGAAACCTAAAATCCCAATGCTTTCAAACCAACCTGCTACATTTCCAAGACCCATTTGGAATTTTGCAATCCCATGGATTAAAAATGTTATCCCTAAAACCACTCTCAAAATCAACAAACCCAATTCATATTTACGTTCCATTATTCATTCTCTCCTGTCTAAGATGTTTTTTCCGACTCCTATTTACACGCCTACAGTACGTTTTCTTGTCTTGTTGCTTTCCTCACGATTGGCGCCACCTATGTCGCTAACATTCCCCATAAAAGCACTCACCTCCAACCAAGATGTAAATTAATAATTAAATTAAAAGGAAAGTAAGTTGATTACTTAACGTAAGTCACTATATAATTAACACAAGCAATAGTCAAGTAATTAATTAACGGGTAATATTTCAGTTGGTTAGTATAGAGAGTTATACTAGTAGTCAGGGGTTGATAAAATCACGGAAAAATAACTTGTCCTAAAAACACTTTGCATTTAGGTCGTTACGATCTGACCGAAATGGTTACGTTAAACATATACATCAGTGTAATTTGGAAGCGGGGAAACCTCTTTCAAAAAATCTTTCAAATAAAAGGAATGATCTTATGGTACATGCGAAATTGGCTCCTCAAGTTCTTGAGGTCTTAAAAGATAAAATACAATTGATCAAGTCGGGTGAAGGAGCGATCTATTTGGTCGGCCCCATTAAATTGCCAGTGAATTTGTATGGGGAGACCGTTATTTTCCAATGGTATTGTTGGCTGAATCAATGCCAAGTGACGGATAACTACCAAGAAATTATCGATCAACTGGCTTCCGCCAATTTAGCGGAGTACCAACAATCGAGCGTGCTCGTATACGGAGATTTCGAAAACGCGGATGATGCACTCATCCGGATGCACTCCATCTGCCATACCGGGGACATATTCGGTAGTAAAAGATGTGACTGCGGTTATCAGTTAAAACAATCGATGCAAAATATTGTCGATCACGGGACTGGTGCTTTGTTCTATTTGGCAAACCATGAAGGCCGTGGAATTGGTTTATTTAGCAAAGCGATGGCATATGTGCTTCAGGAAAACGGCTACGATACGGTGGAAGCAAATGAAAGCCTCGGCTTTGTTGATGATGCAAGAAATTACGACGATGCGATTCGTGTGTTAAAGAAATTACGTACAAAACCTGTCAAACTTATGACGAATAATCCAAAAAAACTGGAAGCGATGCGGAATGCCGGTCTTCCTATTACGGAAAGAGAACCTTTGTGGGGCGATAAATCAGAGTTCAATGAAAAATATTTGCAAACAAAAATTCAACGTTCCGGCCATTTAGGTGAAGAAGGGAATCATAATGACTAACCATGAATTTTATATGAAGTTGGCTCTTGATAATGCACAAGCAATGAAAGGCCAAACAGATCCAAACCCTCTTGTCGGTTCAGTGATTGTAAATGACAACCGAATTGTCGGGGTTGGTACCCATCTAAAAGCTGGGGAACCTCACGCTGAAATTCATGCGATTCGTATGGCCGGTGAGCAGGCAAACGGTGGGACAATTTACGTCACCCTTGAGCCATGCTCGCATTATGGGCGGACCGGCCCTTGTGCAGTAGCAATTGTTGAAGCGGGAATTAAGAAAGTCGTCATCGCTACACTAGATCCAAACCCGGTCGTTGCCGGAAACGGGGTTAAAATTTTGGAAGACGCAGGAATTGAAGTTGTCATCGGTGTAATGGAAGAGGAATCTCGACAGATGAATGAAGTGTTCAACAAATTCATCGTCGAGCAGAAGCCTTTCATGACGATGAAAGCAGGAAGCACATTGGACGGAAAAATTGCTACACATACAGCAGATAGTAAATGGATAACTTCCGCCGAAGCAAGACACGATGTACACATATTGAGAAATCAACATATGGCTATTCTAGTCGGTGTCAATACAGTCATTGAGGATGATCCCGAATTGACGACGAGGATCCCAAATGGTAGGAATCCGATTCGCATTATTTTAGATTCCTCATTGCGCATTCCTCTCCATTCAAAGGTTGTAACGGACGGGCAAGCGGAAACATGGATCTTCACTTCTTCTACGTATAATGAAGATGCTAAGAATCAGCTGGAGGAACAGGGCATTGCGGTTTTCCACACTTCAGGCACTCGCCAAGTCGATTTGAATGATGTCGTTCGGATTCTTAGTGAAAAACTTGTTTCTTCGGTCTTAATTGAAGGCGGAGGGTCGATTCATGCAGCTTTTCTTGAAAAGCAGCTTGTCGACAAAGTGGAGATCTATATTGCTCCAAAACTTGTTGGCGGCGCACTAGCACCGACATTTCTTGAAGGTACAGGCGTTGAAATGATGCGTGACGCTGTTGATATCGAGCATCTACACATTACGCAAATCGGAAAAGATTTCAAGTTCACCGGCTATCCGAAATATATAACAAACTGAGGGATGTACTATGAAATTTGGTTTTGATATCGATGATACGTTAATTAATTTACGAGAACACGCTTTTCACATATACAATAAAAAATTGAATCAGAATGTGGATATAGAGCTCTTTCACTCCTTGGACAAGGTTGAAATCCACGAGCTCTTCGGCATGACAGCTGAAGAAGGCGGCAAGATGTGGAACGGTTCGTTAGAAGAAATTTATTTCACATCGTGCCCTGCCTATCCTGAAGCAGTAGAAACGTTGCAAAAACTGGAGCACGACGGACATGAAATCTATTATATTACCGCAAGGCCGAAAGAACATGGCGAGCGGACAATGGAATGGATGATTGAACAAGGATTCCCGGTCCACAAAGAGCGATTTTTTTATGGCATGAATGACGAGGACAAGGTTCACATTATAAAAGAGTTGGAACTCGACTACTATTTCGATGACAAGCCTGCAGTACTTGAAACATTAGGTGATTGTCAGCTCAATCTGTTTGCGATAACTCAATCTTACAATCAGCATTTGGACATTCCACGCATTGAGAACTGGTCTGAACTATTCGATTTGCTACTTAAAGAGAAATAGTAAGATCCTAATATTCATCAAAAGAACTAAATTTAGCGGTTCTTTTCGTGCAAAAAAATCCGACTGAGCGTTGACCCACTCAGTCGGATTTTCTATTTTTTAAATGATAACCCATTTGTCTCTAAAGCATCTCTTAGCTTTGGTAAAGAAGCTGGTCCCATGCCGTGTAATTTCAGAATCTCTTTTTCGCTATATGCCGATAGCTGTTCTATAGAAGTAATCCCGTTGTTTTCCAATGCCCGTCTTGCCGGTGCTGATAGTGATGATAGAAATCCATTGGCAGGTTTGCGTTCTTGCTCACAAATCGGACATGTCGGGCAGTCACTGGTTTTATAGTAGTTATGCCCTTTGCTGCAAGTCCTTGGAGTTTTATTTGAAGTTGTCATTGGCATTATCTCCTTATCAAACAGTTTGCACGAAAGTTGTCTTGCTCTAATATGATTTTAATCCATTATACTTATAATAGTTAGTAAGCACACAAGCTTCGGTAAAATCAACTGTACCTTCTTAAAGGAGTGAGCGCTTATGTCCCGAAAACGATACAGCAATCTAGATTCCGCCGCGACGACAGCAACCTTGAAAGATATATTGCGCTGGCAAAAAGAGCGGAGAGGCAAACGTAAAGATCTGAGCTTCCGTATTGGCCAAGCAGACAATAAGCAACAGGCGCTCCTGAACAGTAGACACCACGAATTGACCATAACGTGGATTGGACACTCCACATTTCTTCTGCAAATTGCCGGTTTAACAATTGTAACAGATCCTGTTTGGGCCTACCGGACGGGATTTAGCCGCAGACTGGAAGAACCAGGACTGTCTTTGGATGAAATCCCGCCAGTCGATGTAGTTTTGTTGTCTCATTCCCATTATGATCATTTTCACGTGACATCCTTGAGAAAACTGAAAGGCTCGCCCACCATACTCGTCCCCGAAGGGCTCGGACGAAAAATACAGAAGCTAATGAAAGGCAATAAAGTGCATGAGTTGCCATGGTGGGGGCATATGAGCATTGGCTCCGTCGATTTCCACTTTGTCCCTGCACAGCATTGGACAAAACGTTCGCTCACCGATACGAATAGGTCACACTGGGGAGGATGGGTCATCCAACAGAATTCAATGCCACCTGGTGATCATAAGTCTCATTCCATCTATTTCGCCGGGGACAGCGGATATTTCCAAGGATTCCGCGACATCGGCGAAAGGTTCCCTGGCATTACGTATGCACTCATGCCAATTGGTGCTTATGAGCCTGAATGGTTTATGGGAATGCAACACGTCACCCCAGAACAAGCGATTCAGGCTTTTATTGACGTCCGGGCTGAGACATTCATTCCCATGCATTATGGCGCATTTCGACTGGCTGATGACACGACTGAGGAGGCGTTGAATCGATTGCTTGCCGAATGGGAGCGACGAGAATTGAATTCAAGCAGACTGCGGCTGCTGAAGCATGGGGAAACTCTCATCCAAGCACAGAAATTAGAAATTTGACGTTCGTCGTACCAATGCCACCCGAGTAGTTCGAGTGGCATTATCTATCTTCTATTGCACACGATGACCAACTGATTTTGTTGAAGGATATATCTCTTCTTTTGCTATGCCAGACATCCAATCGCCATTGACTGAAACAGCTAGCCAGATTTTTCGAATGCTAATCTCTAATAATTTTCATTGTAGATGAACCTTTTCTCAGTCTAAAATCATTTCTGTTTCCATTTTTAAATTTCGGATCTGCATAAGTTGATTGTGCATCACTATTTGAAGCAACTATAATTTCCGGAAATGAGGTGTATTCTTCGTCTTTCCAAACCCAACTGCCGGTTTTTCCATCTTTAATATGAAATACATTCTTTTGCAGTTTACTATCTTGATTCGGAAAATAATTGACGATAAATACACCTTCATTGATTGTATAGAAATTATCTGAACTAGACGAGACATTACGCATTGATATAACAAACGAGTATGATTTTATGAAAGCCAATTTCCAATCACTCGCTATTTTTTCATTTGCACAAAAAAAAATGCGCATAATCAGATTTAACATCTAGATTTATGTGCATTTTCAAGTTTCTTTTATCTTTAATTCCCTAAATTGTTGCCATTTAATTTGCACGAGTGCTTAACCATTTCCGGTTAGTTGCCCCAAACCTTATCCTTTATGTTTTTATTAATTGTACAAGTATTTATATAAATTGATTTAACAAAATCAAAATCGAAAAATTCCAATACTTTCAAACAGATGAATGATGTGCTTATAGGTAGTTTTAGTAACTGTTCAATTTCCTTAAAAAGTGGTTGGTTTAAATAACCCTTAATTGGATGGTTCTCAAAAATGTTTTATATTATATAATTATAACGTATAGAAAAAAATATTTATAAAGAGGAGTAAGGCATGAAGGTAGCTCTCATAGTTTCAATCATTTTTGTATTTATTGTTTCAGCTGTCGGACTAATTTTGACCATATCCGTAGCTAATTCTATGAATAAAGATTACAAGGGGAAAAACAGTTTTTCTTCTCTGCTATGGGCTTATGTTCTAGCAATCCCATTCATTATTATAGTAGTTCTTGTAGGTATATTTATATTATATTAACAACAGAGGACGGTTCGGAACCAGTGAAATAGTACATGTCGTTCTCGTGTCTCAGGAACCGTCTAAGATTGCTCAAAAATGGGGGAACTAAAAAGTTATTGGAGTTCTTTAGAATTTAGACATTTTCAAACATCCCCCCCGTTATTTCTTAGCGCGTAGACAAACCTAGAAATGCCTTCTTTTATTGAAGCTTCGTTCCCTTTGCCATAAGTAAATCGAACGTATCCATTTTTTGAGCCCATTATTCTCCCAGGTACAAATGAAACGCCTTTTTTCATGGATTCTTCAAGTAACTTATATTCATCAATTTCGTGATTTATTTTACACCATAAATGAATTCCGCCTTGTGGCACTAAATATGTAACCTCATCTTTAGATAAGCTGTCCAATGCCAAAATTAACGCATTCCTTCGCTCCCTCAGTTGAATCCTTAAATCTGAAACGTGTTCGTCAAATTGGGGGGAATCTAGAAATTGATTCGCTATCCATTGCGGAAAAACACTATGGCCAAAGTCAATTTGCTGTTTGCCGTCTGACAAGCGTTTAATCACTTTTTCTGGACCAATAATCCAACCAATGCGCAGTCCTGATGCAACCACTTTTGATAACGAACTAATGTATAAAACATTATCATTATCGTCCATTGACTTTAACGTAGGTCCAATGCACCCGTCGAATGACGTCAAATTATAAGGATCATCCTCTATTATGGGGAAACCGTGCTTTGATGATAATTCCAATATTCTCTTTCGGCGTTCCAGCGACATTTTCGTGCCAGTAGGATTTTGATAATCAGGATTTAAGAAGAGCATACGAATTCGATGTTTTCTTTGTAAAGCTTCAATATCATCAGGATTTACACCATGTTGATCAACTGGGAGTAAGAGCGTTTTAACACCAAATGATTGAAAGATCGGTAAAGAGAATGCATAGGATGGGTCTTCAATCGCTACTGTATCGCCTGGTTTTAACAAGCATTGAACGATTAGGTGTATTGCTTGCTGAGCACCCGATGTAATCAATATGGAGTCTGGCTCAACTACCATACTTTTATACGTTTTCATATGTTTACAAATGGTCTCCCGTAATCCCGCATCGCCTAAAGGATGATCGTAACCTAAATGCTCATCAAACGCATGCTCCTTAAGAATCCTAGCGAATTGGACGTTAGGTAGTAAATCTGCTGCAAGTTCCCCGCTTGATAGGTTAATCATTCCTTTTTGCTCAGTTTCATTACGAAGTTTCTGTACCAACGGAAGATTCGGAAGAAATGAGCCATCCTCTACATATCTCCCCCAATTGGGAACCCTTTTATGAGTTAGCCCCCATATGTCCGTATTTATATACGTGCCGCTCCCTATCTTTCTGACAATTAATCCGACTGCCTCTAGCTCATCATAAGCAGTCACCACCGTACTCCTATTAATCAGTAATTTTTTTGCCAACTCACGTTCAGATGGTAATGGCTGGTCCTGAGATAAATCTCCCGATATAATTGCATTCTCTATTTGTTCTACAAGTTGCCTATACATAGGTTTTTTTATTGAACGGTCTAGCATAAATTGCATTATACTCCACCCTTTATTTGTAAGTTTTTATATAACAAATTATGTATTATGCTCATAATGATACAGTAAATGCTATTATAGCATCTCCGATATCAGTATCCTGTAGTAGTTTTAAAGATGACCTCGGCCATGAATCGGATGACAGTCACTCAAACAAATGAAACAAACGTGAACTTCCCCACTTGTTCAACCTTTCATGAAGATTAATCTCCCTTTAGATTCTTGCTCCCAACTCGTAAACTTCTTCCATTTATGCGATAATAACAGAACGAACGTTTCTTTATTTAATGAAAGGAGGGGCTAGTGTGAAGCCAGTCATCCTAGCTGAAAAACCGTCCCAAGCGAAAGCGTATGCGGACGCTTTTTCCGTGCGAAAGCATGAAGGGTTTCTTGAGATTAATCCTTGCATGATTTTTCCAGCTGGCGCCTATATCACTTGGGGTGTCGGCCATCTCGTGGAATTGAAGGAACCTCATGCATACAATCCCGCTTGGAAGCGTTGGTCACTTGGGAGTCTTCCAATCTTGCCGGAACGATATGAGTTCCAAGTGGCAAAGGGTAAATTCAAGCAGTTTCAAGTTGTAAAGAAGCTGATTCGCGGAACGGATACAGTCATCAATGCATGTGACGTGGACCGGGAAGGCTCGAACATCTTCTATAGCATATATTATCAAACGGGTGCGCGTAATCAGACGATCAAGCGGCTTTGGATCAATTCACTTGAGGTGGATGAAGTGCGAAAAGGGTTTGCGAATTTACGTGATAATCGCAAGGATTTGCAGCTGTATGAGGAGGCAAAATCCCGTCAGATCAGCGATTGGCTTGTTGGGATGAATGCTTCCCGATTATATACACTCTTATTGAAAGCTAAAGGTGTCCAGGAAGTGTTTCCGATCGGACGAGTGCAGTCGCCTACGGTCTATTTAATCTATCAACGGCAACGAGAGATTGAGACATTCGTATCGGAACCGTTTTTTGAAGTGGAAGCGACGTTCAAATCAGAACACGGTACGTATAAAGGTAAAGCGAAAGCGAAGGAGCCAAAACGGGAAATCATTCAGGAACTGCTTTCAAAACATGGCATCCAACCGAATTCGCCCGGCATTATCACATCTGTTACGCACACCGATAAGCGGACACCGCCACCGCAGCTCCATTCCCTGTCAACGTTGCAGGCGACAGCGAACCGGCGTTGGAAGATGAGCCCCGCGAACGTTTTGAAGACGATGCAAGGCTTATATGAGAAGAAGCTTGTCACCTACCCACGGACGGATGCGCGCCATATAACGCCGAATGAATTTGCGTATTTGAAGGACCAAGTCGGCGATTACCAACAGCTGATCGGACATCCCTTCCCCGTCGCTTCGCTTGCGCCGAAGAAACGGTATGTCGACAGTTCGAAGGTCCAAGAGCACTATGCGATCATCCCGACGAAGAAAGTGCCGACGCAGGCAGTCCTCGGCAGAATGTCGCCGCTTGAGCGGAATTTGTATGAAGAGGTCGTCCGTACGACGCTCGCGATGTTCCATACTGATTATTTGTATACCGAAACGAAAGTGACGACGGATGTAAATGGCCTTCCGTTTTTCACGACTGGCAAGACGGAAAGGGATTTAGGATGGAAGGCTTTATTCCAACGGTCTAAAGAGGATAAGGACGAGCCCGCTTTGCCGCCGCTTCGTATGCAAGAGACAGTCCAATCCGATATCGGCATTAAAGAGGGCAAGACGATGCCGCCGAAGCCATACACGGAAGGTCAGCTAATCGCGATGATGAAAACTTGCGGGAAGTTGGTCGAGGACAAAGAGGAAACGGATATTTTGAAAGAGATTGAGGGTCTTGGAACGGAAGCGACACGGAGCGGCATCATTGAAACGATTAAAAAGCATGGATATATAACCGTGTCTAAAAATATCGTGTCGATTACGGAGAAAGGCCGTGTGCTTTGCCAGGCAATCGAAGGAAATCTGCTTGCGAGTCCATCGATGACGGCGAAGTGGGAAACGTATTTGCGGAAAATCGGCAATGGCGAAGGAAGCGGGCAGCATTTCCTCGAAAATATTTCGAAGTTCATTGCGAAGCTATTAGATGAGGTCCCTAAGCAGCTGGAGGCAAAGCCGATCGACGCAACGAAAGTTCCGCCGCGGCAATCGAAATCGCGCGGCTCTTATCAAGCTGTGGAGGTCGCCCCATGCCCTGCATGTCAAAATGGCATGATTCTGGCCCGAAAAGGATTTTACGGATGCAGCAACTACAAAAATGGCTGTAAACAGACGTTGCCTGGCATCTTCTTGAAAAAGAAACTGACACCGGCGCAAGTGAAGCTCCTTTGCACAAAAGGCAAAACGAATACGATCAAAGGATTCACCGCCAATAACGGAAACAAGTTTGATGCTAGCCTTTCCTTAGAGAACGGTAAGTTGAATTTAGTGTTCCAAAAATAAAAGTAGTAATAAGAGTGGCTGATGTGAAGACGGTATTGTCCCGGACTCATGTCAGCCATTTTTTTGTATCCGTTCAGTTCCCCCGCTCACCTATGGTATTATGGACAGGGTTCCAAAAAGAGGTTCGCAAACTCCCTCTCTAAAAAACTAAGGAGATATGTACAATGAAAAATGAAAAAGCAGTGGTCGTCTTCAGCGGCGGTCAAGACAGTACGACGTGCCTGTTTTGGGCATTGGAAAATTTCCGGGAAGTCGCAACGGTGACGTTCGACTACGGACAACGGCATTCGGAGGAAATCGAATGCGCCCGAAACATTGCAGAAGAACTTGGCGTGTCATTCAAAGTGCTGGACATGAATTTGATCAATCAACTATCAGCCAATGCGCTGACAAGAGATGACATCGAAGTGACGGAAGTGGATGGCGAATTGCCGTCAACGTTCGTACCTGGAAGAAATCATCTGTTTCTATCCTTTGCGGCGGTTTACGCCGATGCCATTGGCGCACGGCACTTGATCACCGGTGTGAGTGAAACGGACTTCAGCGGTTATCCTGATTGCCGCGACAATTTTATTAAATCATTAAACGTGACGTTGAATTTAGCCATGGATGGACGCTTTGTCATCCATACTCCGTTAATGTGGCTTGATAAATCCGAAGTATGGGAGCTGGCCGACGAACTTGGCGCACTCGATTTTGTGCAGGAGAAAACACTCACGTGCTACAACGGCGTTCCAAGCTCAGGTTGCGGAGAATGCCCTGCGTGTGTGCTGCGCAATGAAGGACTTGCTGCGTATCAAGCTCGAAAGATTGCAGGTGCCGCTAAATGATGCAGCAATTTTATCCGCAAATACATCATGACTATCGATTTGAATTAAATAAAGACATGCATTTTTCGGCTGCGCATTTCATTCCCAATGAAGATGCAGGAAAATGCCAAGTGATGCATGGACACACGTATTTCATTAATGTCACCATCGGAGGAAATGAGCTGGACCCACTCGGTTTTTTGATAGATTTCAAGCAACTGAAAGATCTCATTCATAAAAAATATGATCATTCCGTATTGAACGATCATCCTGAGTTCCAACATACCTTTCCGACAACTGAACGATTAGCAGAACAAATTTGGAAGTCCATTCAAGATGTTCTTCGTACACGAGACAATCGTCCTGTGTGCCTCCAAGTGATCGTTCGGGAAACGCCGACGAGCTATGTTGCCTATCGTCCGTCACGGGAGGATTTACTATGAAAATCCCCGTAATGGAAGTGTTTGGACCGACAATCCAAGGTGAAGGAATGGTCATCGGTCAAAAAACGATGTTTGTCCGGACGGCGGGCTGCGATTATTCTTGTGCTTGGTGCGATTCCAGTTTTACATGGGACGGTACTGGCAAAAGCGTTTCGAAACGCCCCCAGGAAATTATTGAGGAACTGAAAGCAATCGGTGGCCAATCCTTTTCTCATGTAACGATTTCGGGTGGAAATCCAGCCTTGCACAAAGGAATCGGAGAATTAGTCGATCTCTGCCATGCAGAAGGTTGGAAAGTTGCAGTCGAAACGCAAGCTACATTTTGGCAAGATTGGTTGTTGAGAATCGATGATATCACGCTCTCACCAAAACCACCTAGTTCAAAAATGATAACGGATTTCGGCAAACTGGATCGTTTCATGGAGAAGTTGACAGATGCAAACGCAAGTCTGAAAATCGTCGTCTTTGATGAAACAGATTTCAAATTTGCGGAAGAAGTCCATCTTCGATACCCGTCATTCCCTTTCTATGTACAAGTGGGTAACGATGATACGACAACAACAGATGATGCCTATCTGGTATCCAACTTATTGAAACGGTTTGAATGGCTTATTGATTTGGCTGTCGCTTCCCCAATTATGAACGAAGTGAAGGTGCTGCCACAATTGCATGCCCTTGTATGGGGTAATAAGAGAGGCGTTTAGAGCTCACTGCAAAGTAGTAAGATAAATAAAAAGGTCGATTTTCATTATTGTGAATCGACCTTTTTATTATACTTGATATAATATTTGTTGACTCTCATGCTCCTACACATTATATTAAGAATGAGATTGAGAATCGTTATCAATCTAAAGACATAAGTTGGGAGAGGAAGTACTATATGAAGAAAAGTTTAATGCTCCTGCTTGCCTCTTTGCTACTCGTTCTCGCGGCATGTGGGAATAGTACGAAGCAAAGCAGCGACGCAGGAGATAACGAGAATCAAAAGAAAAACGAAAAATCCGAAGTGAATTTGTATACGAGCAGACATTATGACGTCGATAATGAGCTGTACAAAAAGTTTGAGGACGAAACTGGCATTAAAGTGAACGTCATTAAAGGTGAAGCTGATGAGTTGATCGAGCGTATAAAACGTGAAGGAACAGCTACGAAGGCCGATCTTTTCTTAACGGCGGATGTCGGCAGATTATACCGTGCAAAAGAGCAAGGGTTACTTCAAGCCGTGTCAAGTGACATTTTGTCGAAACAAATACCTGAAAAGTTCCGTGATTCTGATGATATGTGGGTAGGTTTGACCAAACGTGCACGCATTCTCGTATATAATAAAGATAAGGTGAAGCCCGAAGAGTTATCAACTTATGAAGCGCTCACAGACGATGCATGGAAAGGACGTTTTCTCGTCCGTTCATCCGAAAGCGTCTATAACCAATCTCTTTTAGCTTCTTTCATTGAAATCAACGGTGAAGAAAAAGCGAAAGAATGGGCACAAGGAATTGTGAACAATATGGCACGCAGTCCTGAGGGCGGGGACCGTGATCAAGCGAAGGCCATTGCTGCAGGCATTGGTGACGTTGCAATCATGAACACCTATTACTTAGGACAAATGCTGAACTCTCAAGAACCTGAAGAAGTAAAAGTAGCAGAACAGCTAGGCATTTTCTTCCCGAACCAGGAGACGACAGGCACTCATGTTAATATTAGCGGAGCTGGAGTCGTTAAAGGTTCGAAAAATGCGGACAATGCGTTGAAACTTCTTGAATTCCTAACGGGTGAAGAAGCACAATTTACTTTTGCAGAAGCAAACTATGAATATCCTGTAAACGAGGATGTCGAGCCAGCAGAACTTCTTAAATCTTGGGGTGAGTTCAAGGAACAAGAAATTCCACTCACAGCTCTTGGTGAAAATAATGCAAAAGCGATTATGATTTTTAACGAAGTAGGTTGGAAATAATAGATTGCCCCCTGTCGCTTTTGCGGTAGGGGTTTATTGCGGAAAAGGCAAAGGATGGGTTTGGTCATGAATAGGCGAATGGCAAACGTGAATGGTTGGACGATTGGTGCAGTACTCATTATAACTTTACTGTTTGTTCCTAATTTTTCAATTGTTGGAGGCGTTTTTACACCCGCAAGTGAAAATTGGGGGCATATTCGCGAATTCATGCTTCTAAACTATATTAAGTCTTCGCTGACGCTTGTATTTTTCACGGCACTATTCACCGTTGCAATTGGCCTTAGCCTAGCTTGGCTTATTGCACAATATGATTTCCCACTTCGCAACTTCATGAAATGGTCACTCATCTTGCCTTTATCGATACCACCATTCATCGGTGCATATACGTATCATGGTATCCTTAATTATACGGGTATCGTTCAGAAGACGCTTCGAAATCACTTTGATGTAACGGTAAATCAAACCTATTTCGACATTATGAATGTCCCTGGTGCCATTTTCATTTATACGATATTCTTATATCCTTATGTTTATATGATTACAAGAATTTTCTTGTCCAATCAAGCCGCCTCTCTCGTTGAAAGTGCACGGACACTTGGGAAAGGTCCAATGGAAATTTTTTTGAAAGTCATTATTCCAATATCACGTATTTCTGTCATTGGTGGGGTTAGCCTAGTCATATTGGAAGTGTTAAATGACTATGGCGTAGTGAAGTATTTTGGCATTCAAACGTTCAGTACTGCAATTTTCCAAACGTGGTTCGGCTTAGGAGACTTGGATTCTTCCATCAAGCTTGCGGCTTGTCTGATGGGTATCGTCATTTTCATCCTCGTAATCGAGTGGGTTCTCCGCGGCGGAAAGAAATATAGCTTTTCATCAACAAAACTTAGACCGCTGCCTCTCGTCAAATTGACCGGAAAAAAGGCAGCATTGGTATCAGCGTATACACTAGTTATTTTTACGATCGCCTTTCTTATTCCAGTTCTTCAGTTGTTGGACTGGGTTGTTCTCACATTCGGCAAGGTTCCGATGGAGGAAGTGTTGACATACACGAAGAATTCGATCATTGTTGCGGGAATAGCCGCATTGCTTATCATCTTTTTCTCCCTCGTCATCGGAAATTTCAGCCGTATTACGAAGCATAAGTTTGCGAAAGTGCTGCCGAAATTAACGGTTCTTGGCTATTCCATTCCAGGTGCGGTCATCGCGGTGGCTGTTGTCACTACATTTATTGCTATTGATCGGTACCTAGCGCCTGTCTATCAATTTTTAGGTTTGGATTCTGAGCTCGTTTTAAGTGTCAGCCTTGTCATGCTGATTAGTGCATACATCATACGGTTTTTCGCGATCGGATATAATTCGATTGAATCGGGTTACACAAAAATCGGCACAGACTTTCGTGATGCCTCACGTATGCTAGGCGTAAGCAGCTTACGTACCTTTTTCAAAATCGATATTCCGATGATGAAAGGTGCCATTATAAGCGGGTTCATCCTTACGTTTGTCGATATTTTAAAAGAAATTCCATTGACGCTCATTTTACGACCGTTCAACTATGATACACTTGCAACCAAGGCGTTCCAATATGCCAGTGATGAAAAAATTATGGAAGCGTCACAAGCTTCCTTGCTAATAGTCGGTGTAAGTGCAATTGCAATATTTATTTTCAACAAATTGCTTGGAGAGGGGCGGGAATAATATGTTTATTGATATACAAAATTTGAGTTTCTCTTATTCCAACTCACCTGCAAATGCAGTCGAAGATTTCACGCTAACAATAAACAAGGGTGAAATAATCTCCATTCTTGGGCGTAGCGGAAGTGGAAAAAGCACAATTCTTCGACTGATTGCCGGACTTGAGATGCCGAAAGGCGGTTCATTTTCGTTAGGCGAAAAAACAATATTTAACAACCACATATTCGTCCAACCCGAAAAGCGCGGCATCGGCATGGTGTTTCAAGACTATGCGCTCTTCCCGCATATGAGTGTTCAAGATAACGTATTATTCGGGCTCCCTAAAATGAGCCGTAATGATAAGTTGAATCGTGTGGAGGAAGTATTGGAACTCGTTGAACTAGAAGGTTATGAAAAACGGTATCCGCATCAGCTAAGCGGCGGTCAGCAACAACGTGTGGCACTTGCACGGGCACTTGCACCGCAGCCTGAGCTCATTCTTTTGGATGAACCTTTCAGTAATCTTGACACCGAGCTCCTTGTTAAAATACGTGAAGACCTTCGCCGGATATTAAAGAAGGCCAACATAACCGCAATCTTCGTTACACACAATCAAAATGATGCGCACGTACTCGCGGATCGAATCGTGAAGATCAAAGACGGTGTAATTGACCAAGTCGGCCGTCCTTGCGACTTGTTGGGCAGTTCAACGGATGCAGATGGCAATATTGAACTAGTGCTTGAAAAAGAACTCATAAATGTATGAACGGGACTGAAGGAAAACACATAGAATTCCAATGGAAAGGGACTGTTGCAGAAAGTTGGTTATAGCCAATTTTCTGCAACAGTCCCTTTTTCCATCAACCACGAACTTTATTCTCTTGTCATATCTTCTTCGGCCAAAAACTCCATTTGCCAAGCAAAATTAATATAGCAGGAATGAGCAATGGCCGGACGATGAACGTGTCGATTAGTATTCCAAGCGCCATGATGAAACCGAATAGCTTCAATTCATAAATCGGCATTGTCGCAAGTACGAGGAATGTTGCCGCCAAAATTAATCCTGCCGAACTAATGACTCCGCCGGTCCGCTCTACTCCTTTTCGCACCGCATCGTCAAAAGGCAGCTCTCTCATCTCTTCCCGAATCCTTGCAATCAGCATGATGGAATAATCGACGCCAAGTGCAACAAGGAAGACAAATGCGTAGAGCGGAATCCGGTAGCTAAGCCCTTCCAGGTCCAAAAACACTTCGAATAAGAAGTACGCCAAGCCCACTGTAGCTGCAAATGATAGCAATATGCTACCAATCATGTAAACCGGAGCAATGATAGACCTCGTTTGTAAGCCTAGCATTATCGTTATCAAAACGGTCATTAAAATCATAACAATCCACGTATCCCGATCATTGATATCCCGTACATCGGCATTGACCGCCGTCTCACCGGAAATATACATAGATGTGTCGGATAGGTTCGCATCCTTCAAGACCCTTTCGCTGTCTTCCCGGAGCTTTAAGACCGCATCGAACGCTTCCTCATCATAAGGATTACCTGCAAATGTGATGGAGAATTTTGCCGCTTTCCCATCTTCGCTCATAGGATTGCCTTGCGTTGTGACACTGGTGATGGCAGGATCCTCTTCAATTCGTTCAATCACCGCCTGCAGCCCTTCAATGCCTAATTCGTTTTGAGATACGAATAACAACGTTCCCGGAGCCAGGCTTCCTTCTGAAAAGTCCTTTCCTAACCGCTCATAACCAACCCTGGATGAAAGATCTTCCGGAAATGATGCAATCAAATCATATGACTCTTTCATATTCGTCATATTCCATGCACCCAGCCCAAGTAATAATAAAATCGGAATCATGAATTGGATCGGCTTTTTTGTGACGACAGCCGCCACTTTTCCCCAAACCGTTTTCTTCTCTACTGTCTTATCACCGTATTTCGGGATGACTGGCCAGAATGCCTTCCTGCCGATTACCGCGAACAATGCAGGCAATAACGTCAATCCTGCTATAAGCATTGCGCCTGCCGCAATGGCGAATACCGGTGCAAAATTACGGTACGGCTCATACAAGGCAAAAAACAATGTCGCTACGCCCAACACAATCGTGCTGCCGCTGAAGAAAATTGGCTCCTTGACATGGCGCATCGTTTCCTTCATCGCAACATTTGCATCCTCATGTACTTTCAGTTCCTCCCGATAGCGGGAGAAGATCAGCAAAGAGTAATCCGTAACGACCGCAAATAAAAGAATCGTCATAATTGACAGCGCTTGGCTGTCCACACCGAACCAGCCTTGTGCAGTCGTAAAACCGACCACTCGATCGACTACTGCGTAAACGATTCCTGCACCCACTAAAGGGATTAACGTTAATAGTGGCGACCGGTAGATGACTAACAATAAGACTAAAATCAGACCTACTGTAGATAGCAACAGGACAATATCTGCTTGGCTGAATAGCTCAACTGCATCCGAGGCGATTCCAGCCGGCCCCGTCCAGGACAGTTCGATACCTTCCGCTACTTGATCGCCGACAGATTCCTTAATGGATTGAACTAACTTGTTCAAATCCTTTCCTTCAAGGTTTTGCGGCAATGCTAGGGGAATGAAAAATGTTTTCTCGTTCTCCGATAGGAAAGATGCGCGTTGTTCAGACTGCAGTTTGGATAAAGGAATGACATCCACTTCGTCAAACGCTTTATCCTCTTTCAAAGCTTCAATAGCTTCCGCAAAGTTGAAGACCTCTTCATCCGATAACCCGCTATCCTTATGGAAGACTGCAAATAGCGGGATGCCGCCGTCATTCGGAAAATACTTTTCCAGCTCATGCGCTGCCACGATGGATGGTGCTTCTGTAGGCAAGCCGGAGTCCTTATTGGCAATGACATTCTCCTTGCTGCCCGGTGCAAACGCGGATAGCAAAATTGTCATCAGGAGCCAAATACCTATGGAGGACCACCAAAGACGTCTGCCTTTTAATTTTCCTTCTAGCACTATCGTCTTCCTTCTTTCTCAATTAAGAATGTCACCAAAACAAATAGCACGAAGCTGATGAGCAGGACGCTTCCACCAACAATATAGAAGATGAGCGAGAATGTTTCATTCACATTGAACGGGTTCATAAATTGTAACCACATACCTGCCGTCAGACCGATGGATCCGATGATTGCGGTCCAACCGTGTGCGGCAACCATCTTTTTCGCGCGGACTTTAAAAACTTTGTAGAAGACGCCCCAAGCGAAGACCGATAACCAACCAACGACAAGGATGTGCGCATGGATTGGACGGAAGGCGTATGATCCGGCCCCCGCCATGTGGGAACCTAAGAATGCCCCAATTACCCCAAAAATCGCTGAGATCCTAATAAGTCGTAAACTCCATTTCTCTTGCATGTCTTTTCCTCCTATTTCGTTTATGTTATATTCCTATCATAGTAGGTCAACATGAACGGAACATGAACAGGACATTACAATTTTGGAAGTGTGACCGTAAATGTTGTGCCGACCTCTTCCTCACTTTCAACTTTAACGCTGCCTCCGTGGAGCTTCACGATTTGATGGACAATGGAGAGTCCGAGTCCTGTCCCCTCGACTTGCTGCGTCCTGGAAAGGTCTACCCGGTAAAACCGGTCAAACAGCCTTCTCAAATGTTCCTCTGCAATCCCGGCGCCATTGTCCCGGAAGATAACTTTCAATTCATCCGCATTTTCTGTCAGGCGAACCTCTATCTCGCCGCCCATCCCCGTATATTTCAACGCATTGGAGAGTAGGTTCTCCCATACTTTTTCAAGGAAAGCAGGATCTCCTACAATCTCCACTTCATCCACCTCCATGACGAGTGACATCTGTTTCTCTTCCAGAAGCCATCTTTGTTTTCGGATGACTTCTTTTAATTGCTCATCCAGACGGAATTTCATTTGCTTCAACGGTGACTCCAATTGGTCGAGTGACGTCAACAGCAATAACTGCTTTGTCAATGAAGAAAGCCGCTCCGTCTCGGATTGGATGACTCTCGCATAGTTTTTCCGCTCCCGTTCAGGCAGTCCGCTATCCATCAGCAAATTGGCATATCCTTTAATATTGAGCAAAGGAGATTGGAAATCATGTGACACGTCACTGATGAACTCCTTGCGCACCCGGTCATTTTCACTTAGTTTCTCCGTCATCCGCTGAAAACTTTGCGCGAGCTGGCCGATCTCATCCCGACGATTAATATCAAGTGAGCCCGTGAACTTTTCATCGCCGACCTTTTTCGCAGCCGCGGTCAGCTTTGTAATCGGTTCAATCAATTTCTTCGCTACAATCAACATTGACAGTAGACTGACAATCGCCATGACGACGACCATGCCGCCTAATAGGTAATGGACTTCCGTAAACAGGAGTTTAATATCAGGCCTCATGAAAAGGGCAAATGTTACCCCATTGTATGTAAACGGAACGCCTACCGTGTTCGCAAGTTCATCGGAGAAAAAACCGGTCATGAACGTCTCCGTCTTTAAATCCCGCATTCCATGATACGGGTGGCCATCCAGCACTTGATCCACAGAAGCGGTCCTCAAGTTCTCCACCCGGAATGGCGCTCCATACTTAGTTGTTTTCAGATTCTCGTTCACGACGAACAATTTATAACCGGTTGCGGCCTGCGTCTTGAAATACTTTTCCAAATCGGCAGGTTCCTCCGTTTCAATGTAGTCGGCCATCGTGAGTGCGATACTCATGTTTTTTGCGTCATTCTGCCCTTTCAATTGCTGATGATAATATGTATTCACTACGAGAAATGCGATGACGGTACTTGTCAGCATAATGCCCGTTGTGAAGGAGAGGAATTTTCCATAAAGCGATCTCATGTACCGGACACCTCGAGCTTATAACCGACTCCACGGACCGTCGTTATGTGAATGCCCTCCGGCAGCCCTTCCAGTTTGTCGCGAAGCCGTTTGACATGAACGTTCAGCGTCTGCTCATCCCCTTCATAATCGAAGCCCCACACGCGTTCGATAAGGAAATCACGCTCAAGCACCTGATTTGGTTTGGAAGCAAGAACTGATAGCAGCTCAAACTCCTTCAATGGCAGTAACAGTACTTTTCTCCCGACCGACACTTCATAGCTTTGCCTGTTGATCTTAAGCGGACCTGCCTGTATGAGGACATCGACAGCCTTGTCATATCTCCGTAAGATGGCATTGATTCTGAACAAAAGCTCTTTAGGCTCAAACGGTTTGACGACATAATCGTCGGACCCTGCCAAAAACCCTTTCTCTTTATCTTCTAGTGCACCCTTAGCTGTCAGCAGCAATACCGGGATATCCGCTTCCGCCCGCAGTCTCTTCGTTAATTCAAACCCATCCATCCCGGGCATCATTACATCGACAACCGCCAAGTCGGGAAGCTGTTCCTCCAACATCTCAAGTGCCTGTGCCCCGTTGGCCGCCTTGATCACTTCATACCCCGCCTGGGATAGATGGATATTCACCAACTCCAATATATTCGGATCGTCATCCACCACGAGTATTTTCATATTTATCTTCCCTTCCCTTTCAAAAATGCCCGCAATTCTGCATTGAGCAGCCCTGAAACCATCAGAATGACTGCCGTCAAATAAAACCATAGGACGAGCAGAATTATTCCGGACAACTGTCCATATAGCCTTGTATAATCGACATTTGCCACATAGCTTCCGAAAAAGAGCGAGAACAGCTGCCAACCGATAGCAGAAAATATCGCACCCGGGACAACTTCCTTCACTCTCATTCTACCGGTAGGAACTACTTTGTAAAACAATAGGAAAAACAGGAATAAGAAAAGCGTTCCAATGCCCCACTTCACCATCGGCCACACAGTTTGCCATCCGCGCCATTGCTCGACCGTATCGTAATATGTCACCACTTCATGCAATGCCCTTTCAATTAACGGAAGAAACAGCGATAAGGATAGGATTAGCATGAATAATAACGTCACACCTAAATCCCTGATTAACACTTTCCAAAAAGGATATTTCCTGACATACCCATACGCCTGATCCAACGAGCGCGCCAACGATTGTACAGCAACCGATGACAGCCAAAAAGCGACCGCTAAGCTCGTGTACAAAACATTGCCCTGCACTTTGAAAATAATCGCCCGCACATTCTGCTCAATGATTACATACGCCTCACTCGGTGCAAATGGTCGAAGAAATGCTAAAAACATCTCCTCATCTACCGGCAAATAACTAAGTAAGGAAAACAGGAATATGAGAAAAGGAAACATCGATAATAATAAATAATATGCCGTCTGCGCAGCCTGATCGAAAAAACGCTCTTTGAAAAATCTCATTACCACATTGCGTACAATCACCTTCTCCCACCTCCTTCTTTCAATATACCCTATTCTTCCAGAAGAAATTGAATGCGTGGAGGAGAATTTTTGATGGTAGAGCAGGAGGGAGATTGTTTTGGACGCGGAATTGCATTCTTTGGGCGCGCGGGGGATTGCTTTGGGCGCGGAATTGCACTCTTTGGGCGCGCGAGGGATCGCTTTGGGCGGGGAATTGCACTCTTTGGGCGCGAGGGGGCTTGCTTTGGGCGTGGAATTGCACTCTTTGGGCGCGCGGGAGATCGCTTTGAGCGCGCGGGGAATCGCTTTGGGCGCGGAATTGCACGCTTTGGGCGCGGGGACAATAATACATCTCTGAACTAATCCTGAATCGCGCCAAATGCCTTTGACAAATTAAAGATTTACTATTTTATAAAGATTTATAAACACAAAAAAACCACCTCCATAAGGAGATGGCATTTGCCCGGCGACGTCTTACTCTCACAGGGGGAACCCTGTTCCCTGCGTAATTTACACCGTTGCCGTAAATTACGCAAAGTGGCGATGAAGAACTTATCTTCTGTGTTAGGAAAGAGATTTGCATATGATTGTTCAACCTAAGGTTATTTTTTAAAAAAATACACAAAAAAACCATTCCAATGGGGAATGGCCTTGGCCCGGCGACGTCCTACTCTCACAAGGGGAAGCCAGGTCCCTGCGTAATTTACACCGTTGCCGTAAATTACGCAAAGTGGCGATGAAGAACTTATCTTCCGTGTTAGGAAAGAGATTTGCATATGATTGTTCAACCTAAGGTTATTTTTTAAAAAAACACACAAAAAAACCATTCCCCATGGGGAATGGCCTTGGCCCGGCGACGTCCTACTCTCACAGGGGGAAGCCCCCTACTACCATCGGCGCTGAAGAGCTTAACTTCCGTGTTCGGTATGGGAACGGGTGTGACCTCTTCGCCGTCGTCACCAGACGACTGAACGATACTTGTTCGTTCAAAACTGGATAAAACCAACATTGTTGCTGAACTTCAAGTTCAACCGTACTTAAATAACATAAGGTTAAGTCCTCGATCGATTAGTATCCGTCAGCTGCACGTGTCGCCACGCTTCCACCCCGGACCTATCCACCTCATCTTCTTTGAGGGATCTTACTTACTTGCGTAATGGGAAATCTCATCTTG